>CAMVON010000015.1 GCA_947169155.1 uncultured Clostridiaceae bacterium | reverse complement strand
TCAAGTTATAATCAAGTATGGCAAAGATTTTTTAATAGGCCAAGTGTAACAGCTACTAAGTGGATTTTATATAAAATAAAAGAATTAGAAAGAAAAGAGGTAATACAGATGGAGATGGAACTAACAAAATATATTCAAAATTTTGATCGAGTATTTCATACCAATTTAATAGATACTGTAAAAGGTAAAAATTTTCCTATGATAGAACTAGCATTTCAAACTATAGGAGAATATATCTATGCCAGAAATAAGGATATCAATTATAAAAGTGATAAAATGAATGCACTATTAGAAGAACTAAAAACAATAAATGATAAAAAGGTGCTAGAAATCTTTGACAAATATGATGAAATAGCTTGTGAAATAGACTATGAGACTAAAAAGCAGTTATTAACATTTGGCTTTTGTATTTGTTTAGAGCAACTAAAAGAAATGGATGCAATAGAGTTCAAAAAAAAGAACTAATATATAATTAGTTCTAATAATCTACTCTTGTATTAAATCATCTAATTTAACACCAAGAGCAACAGAAATTTTATAGAAAGTATCAACAGAAAAATTATATGCGACTTTTGTACTCTCTATCTGTCTAATAAAATCATGTGATACATCTACCATTTCAGCAAGTTGAGCTGAAGTAAGTCCTTTCTCTTTCCTATACTTTTTTATATTCATTCTAATAATGTCATAAATATTAGTTTTATAACTTGGCACTTCCATTGTGAACTATCACCTCACACCTAGTTTATCCAATTTATTATAAAAAGTATGTTAGCCATCTCCTAACAAAATTTTACAAATATTGTAGTTTTATGTCTAAAAATGTGATATATTAGCTCACAAAGGAGGTAAAAATATGGCAAGAGATATGGAAAAATTAAATGCACTTGCAAATAATTATACAGGAGCAGAATTAGTACAAGCACTAGCTTTAAAAATGGGATTTGACTTAGATAAAGTAACAGGTAAAGATATAGTAGATAAATTTATAGAAACACCAATACCAGATAAATCACTTGAGCAATTAGATGTATTTAAAGGTAAAAAAGTCTTGGTAGGAGATTATTTCAAACCTGGATTTCATATCACAAAAGAAGTTCTTGAAAGCCTGGGGCTAGAAGTATTTAATGAAGAAACAGAACCTAATATGTATAATAGATTAGCAAGTGGAGAGAAATTTGATGTTGTAATAACTAACAACATATATAGGTCAGGAGGTTCAGGACCAGAATTATTAAAGAAATTGAAAGCATTAGATGGATTCAATACACCTGTAATAATTCATACTATAGCCCAAGAACCTATTGAGTATTTCTTGAATATGGGTTTTGATGGTTGCTTAAAGAAACCCATAAAGCAAGTGGAGACATTAGAATTATTAAATAAGATTTTTTCAAAAACTGATGGCGGAACTAATTAAAGTTCTGTCATTTATTTTTTCTTCTTACTTCCTTCATTATCCTCAATTTTTAAATCATTTAAAGCATATTTCATTGCCTCTAAAACAAGTGAATTAAAAGATACACCTGTCTTAGCTGATATTTCATTATATTTATTAAATAAATCTTCTGGAAATCTTATTGTCCTTGGAATATTAGCACCTTGTTTTGTTGCTTTATCAATTTTTTGTATTCTAAACATAATAGAACCTCCTTACAATTTTTATACTAACATTATAACCAAGGTGGTTATATTTTTATATAATCACCATATAACCATCTTGGTTGCAAAAATTGTAAAAAAGTGCTATAATTAAAGTATAATAATATACAAAGGAGATGGTGTTTATGTCAGTTAAACCAAGTTACTTAGATCCAAAATATGATGGCTTAAGCTCAAATGAACGTGAAAGACAATATTCGAGAGACAAGATGATATGGGAACAAACAGAAGCTTTAAAAGAAGCTAATAGATTAAAAGATGAACAATTACATGGCAAACCAGAATACCATAATCCACTTGCAGATTATCAAAGGAACATAGATAATATTATTGAAAAAGATGAATATGAGGAAATCTATGGAGAAGACTATGAAGAAGAATATGAGGAAACTGAAGAAGATAAATTAGTTAATCAAGAATGTGATTTAAAAGATAAATATGCAAAACTATCTTTGCAAAAGGATAATCTTAAAAAATTAGCTGAAAGTGAAAGAAGTGATATTGGAATGGAACTATCACTACTTATTGGTATTATTGTTGCATGTATTACAGGACCTTTATATGATGGAAATTTTATGCTTTATGGATTTGGAGCATTTGGTGGAACATATATCGTAGTCAATTTAATCCATCTTTGGTTAAAGAGTTTAGCCAAAAAGAAAATAGAGTTTATTAAATCTAAACAAAAAGAAATGAGACAGAAAATTAAAGATGTACAACATCAATTAGATGAGCTAGATAAAAGAGCTATGAAAGAAAATAAAAAGTCTAAATAATTTTTGTATTATAAAAGAAAGATGGTGTTGAGTATGAATAAAAAAATAAATATAAAAACTTGTATAATAGTATTTATTATTGTTGCAATTGTAATAGGAATAGGCTTTTATATGGCAAATAAAGGATTAACAGATGCTGGTAGAAGACAAGAACAATATAAGCAAGAAATGGCAGAAAAATATAAAAATGGAACATCAAGTGAAAATGATACTAAAAACATTAAAGATATGCTACCATCCAAAAATCAAAATGTTATAAATGATGATAAAGCCAAAGATGCAGCAATAAGAGCACGAGAGAAAACACAAGAA
>CAMVON010000014.1 GCA_947169155.1 uncultured Clostridiaceae bacterium | reverse complement strand
CTCGTACAACCTTTTATGGTTTGTATCTTGCATTGTTTATTTTTCAATGTGCTGTTGCTTTAATTTCTTAAAGCAATTATATTATAGCATAGGAGAAGAACTTTTGTCAACATATTTCTGTAACAATTTTAAAATATTTTATATATTTTAATTTGTAGAATTATGTATGTCATTATCTCCTTGCGACGATATTAATCATACTACTTTTGGAAACGTTTGTCAACAGTTTTTTTCAAAAAAATAAAACTTTTTTTCAAAAATATTTCAAGGCATAAAAAAAGCGCCATTTTTAGCGCTTTTTAAGGTTCTAGTTCAATACTCCTAAATATTCTTCTAAGCATAAACCACTTCTATAAATATCTTCTGCAACAGGGCCAACATATCTAATATGCCATGGTTCATATTTATAACCTGTTATTGATTCTTTTCCTTTCATGTATCTTAATATAAACCCATACTTGTAACAATTAGCTGCAAGCCACTGACCTGATGGTGTATCACCATAAGCATCATCTATCCAGCCCACATCCATTGCAAGTCCTGTTTGATGTTCTGATGTACCAGGTCTAGCAGAAAATGTATCAGCAGCTGCTTGTCCATATGTATTACAATAGTTTGTATATAATTGTGATTGTAAGCTATATGATCTATATCCAGACAACAATTGTATATCATATCCTGCAGCTGCAGCATCAGCACTTAAATTTAAAAATGCTTGATAAGCTGTAGGATCTAATCCAGGAGCATAATCTGCTGGTATTGGATGAGTTTTATTTACTAGCATTATTCCATTTACATATGTAATACCTGTTACTTGTGGTCCACTCCAAACTTGTGAAACATAAGGTCTGGCTTTAACTTCTACTTGAGCTGTTGCTGAAACTTTAGGTTCATCCTTTGTAGTACAAATTATCTCGCAAGTACCTTCTGCAACACCAGTAACTGTACCATTTTCATCAACTTTAGCTATTCCTTCATTAGTAGATTTCCACTCTAAAGCCTTATTTACCGCATTATCTGGTGTAAATGTAGCATTAATAGTTGTATTATCATTTCTAAATAGCTCAATAGATAATTTATCTAAATCAATTTTTTCAACTGATGGTTCAACCATAACTTTTGCCTCTTTATTTCCATTTGGCATAACTGCAGTAAGTACATACTCACCAACTTCTACGCCTTTGATTTTAAAGCCTTCAATTTCAATTCCAGTTTCAGTATTAGCCTTTAGTTCTACACTGCCAAAAGTATAATCTTTTTTCTCAATTCCCATTTCAATATCTTTTGATGCACCTTTATTAACTTTAACATCTTCAAGAACTATATCTTCAGGTACAATATAAGCAAGTGTATATACTGTATTATCGTCTTTCATTTGAATACTAGCAAGTCCATCTTCTACTACTACTTTATTAGTAATAAATTCTTCACCTACAAATTCACTAAAATATTGTTTGTCTGAATCAAGTTTTATCTTTAATTCTTTAACTCCATTATTTCCTATAGAAATATCATAAGCTTCAGCATAGTTTGCATTAGTAGTTGTATTAAGAACTACATCAAATTTTTGCTCAACATTTTCACTTGCTATTTTTTCTACAAATTTATTATTTGAAATAACAAGATCTAGGCCAGAATCTTTTATCAAAGAATACGCTTCTTGTGAAAGCTTTATGTTTTTTCCACTACAATATATAGTACTAACTTTTTCATCCGCATTAATATAGTTTAAAGCTTGTTTATTAATCTTGTTAGTTCTTATAGCATTTCCTATAAAGTATCCAGCTACAGCACATAAAGATACACATATAACAGTAGCTCCTATAATTATACCTTTGTTTCCTTTTTTGCTTTTAATACTTTTTTCTTTTTTAGCTTCAATCTTTTTCATATTATTATATCTCCATTATCTAATATCAGAGGATAAAATAATAACATCTTTTATTTTCATTCTATCATTAAATACATATTTAACATTAATATTATTTTCTACATCGTTAAGAGACCTAGTATATCTATAAACAACTTCATAGCAATTATCTTTTTTAATTGAATAAAGTATTTTTTTAGAATCATATGTAAAATAATTGCAAGGTTCAAAAACAAGATTAATTAGTCCATCATCATAATACTTATATTTAGAAATATCATGCCTAAAACTAGTAAAAATGTTTTTTAATTCATTTTCAAACTCTTTTTGATTAATTTTACCTATAGATATTTTCTCTTGTCCTAAATCTAAATTTGAAAGATTACTTTCTTTAATATCAAAGTCGTCCTTATGCTTTATTATATATAATAAGGTAGCATCAAGTTTGTTTTGATCACTTAGATTCTTTTCTCCATCTGTAGATATACATGTTATTATTATATCATCTACATTATTTATAATATCAAAAATCGTATTTTTAGTCAATATATCAATATTTTTTGCATTACTTATCATAGTAAATGAAAATATGATTCCTAAGCCAAATGTAATAGCTACTACAAAAAGAATCATTTTAATCTTATTCATATTATCACCAAATACATATTAGCACTAAAAATACAATATGATATTTTTTCAACAAAAAAAGCTAGTTAAATACATAACTAGCTTTAATATTTATAAATTTTAGAATTTGTGTCCACATTTAGCACAGAATTTTGTTTCAGGAGTTGAAACCTCACCACATTCTGGGCAAACTTTTTCAACTTCTACTTCTTCTTTCTTAACAACTTTCTTTTCTTCTTTAATTTTAACAGGTTTTTGTTTAGTTCCACATTCTGTACAGAATTTAGATTCTGTAGAAATTACTTCTCCACATTTTTCACATTTTCTATGACCTTTGTTAAAAAGTATTTTTTTGTTAAGTTCAGCTATTTCATCATTTAGTTTATCTATTTTTTTACATTCTTTAGCATAGTCTTTACCAACATCTTCACCAGCTTTAAATGAATCATAAATAGCTTTACCCATTTCTTCATAGATTTCTTCTATATCTGCTTCTTTGTCTGAAATAGATACTTTCATTTTTGTTTCTTCAATAAGTTTTCCAGATTTATCTGCAACAGTGTTATATGCATTAGTTGCTGTATCTCCAACTTTTTTACCTATTTCTTCTACTTTTTCCTTAAATCCCATAACAATTCCTCCTTAAATATACTTAAAATATATCATAAATAATAAAGAAATTCAACTATTTAGTAGCTATAATTACTTTATCTTCCTCAGCTTTTAAAGTAACTTTATCTCCTTCTTTAATTTTTCCATCAAGGATTTGTTCTGCAAATTCATCTTCTATTTTAGATTGAACAGCTCTTTTTAGTGGTCTTGCTCCATAAACATCATCAAAACCAACCTTTGCAATGTACTCTACAACACTATCGTCTACTTTAATTTCGATATTTCTTTCTTTTAGTTTATCTACAGATTCATCTATCATAATTTTTGCAATTTTCTTAACTGAATCATGATCTAGTTTTCTAAATACTATTATTTCATCTAATCTATTTAAAAATTCTGGTCTAAATGTTCTTTTTAGCTCAGACATAACTTCAGATTTTGTTTTTTCATAATTTGCTTGTTTGTCTTCTTTACTTGCAAATCCTATAGTTTTATTTTCTGTTATATTTCTAGCTCCAGCATTAGAAGTCATTATTATAATAGTATTTTTAAAGTTTACAGTTCTACCATTTGAATCTGTAAGTCTACCATCATCTAGTATTTGTAATAACATATTAAATACATCTGGATGTGCTTTTTCTATTTCATCAAAAAGAACTATAGAATATGGTTTACGTCTAACTTGTTCAGTTAATTGTCCACCATCATCATATCCTACATATCCTGGAGGTGAACCTATAAGTTTAGATACGCTATGTGGTTCCATATACTCAGACATATCTAGTCTTATCATATTATTTTCACTACCAAACATATTACGAGCTAGTGCCTTAGTTAGTTCTGTTTTACCTACACCAGTAGGTCCTAAAAACATAAATGAACCTATTGGTCTATTTTTATCTTTTAGTCCTACTCTTGCTCTTTTAATAGCTTTAGCTAAAACATCTATTGCTTCCTCTTGACCTATAACTCTTGCTTTTAAATCTTTATCTAGATTTTTTAGTTTTTCTGTTTCTGTTTGTGTTAATTTTGTAGCAGGAATTTTTGTCCAGCTAGATACAACAGCACATATATCTTCTCTTCCAATTGAAACTTTAGATTCTTTTTCTTGTTTTTTCCATTTTTCATCTTCTTGTTTTATCTTTTCTTTTAATTCTTTTTCTTCATCACGAATTTTTGCTGCTTTTTCAAAGTTTTGTGACACAATAGCTTCTTCTTTTTCTTTAGCAATATCTTCTAATTTTTTCTCTAGTTTTTTAAAGCTATCTGGTTTTGTTAAGCTCTTAATTTTTGCTTTTGAACAAGCTTCATCTATTAAGTCAATTGCTTTATCTGGTAAAAATCTATCTGTTATATATCTCTCAGATAGAACAGTTGCTTCTTCAATTGCTTCATCAGTAATTTTTACTTTATGATGAGCCTCATACTTATCTTTTAATCCTTTAAGTATTTTTATTGTATCTTCAACACTTGGTTCTTCTACTATTACACTTTGAAATCTTCTCTCAAGTGCACTATCCTTTTCTATATATTTTCTATACTCATTTAATGTAGTAGCACCAATTACTTGTATTTCTCCACGAGATAGTAATGGTTTTAAAATATTTGCAGCATCCATTGCACCTTCTGCACTACCCGCACCAACTATTGTATGTATTTCATCTATAAATAATATTACATTCTTAGAGTTTTTTATTTCATTTAAAGCTTTCTTTAATCTTTCTTCAAACTCACCTCTATATTTTGAACCAGCAATCATAGATGCCATATCTAAAGATACAACTCTTCTTCCTTTTAATATTTCTGGGACATTTCCTTCAACTATCATTTGCGCAAGGCCTTCAACAACAGCTGTCTTACCTACACCTGGTTCACCAATAAGAACTGGATTGTTTTTAGTTCTTCTACTTAGTATTTCTATTACTCTTTCAGTTTCATTTTCTCTACCTATTACAGGGTCTAATTTATTTTGTTTTGCAAGTTCAGTTAAATCTTTACCAAATTGATTAAGTGTTGGAGTTGAGCTACTACCTTTTGAATCTAGATTTGATGGATCATAGTGATTTTTAGATATTGGTGAATCTTCACTAAGTATCCTTAATAGTTCTGTAAATATTTCTTGTGGATCTACATCTGCATCTATTAATATTCTTACTGCAACACTATCTATCTCTCTCATTAAAGATAAAAGAATATGCTCTGATCCTACATAATTTTGACCCATTCGTATAGCCTCTTTTTGTGAGTTAGCAATTATTCTTTTAGCACGAGGAGTAAAATCTATTTCGTCTTCATCTACAATAGTATTCATTACTCCATCTATTTTTAATATTTCATCTTCTATATATTCTGCTGTTAAATCTTGTTTCTTTAATATATTTGCTGCTAATCCCTCATCTTCTGCAATTAATCCATACAATATTTGTTCTGTTCCAACATATGAATAATTGTGTTCTGCAGAAAAGTTTTTAGCAATTTCAATTACCTTTTTAGCACTTTCTGTAAATTCATACATATTTATCTCCTCCTTTCAATAATTAAATATTTTTCTTTACATACTCTGCACGTCTAATATTTTCTTCCTCTTTAGCAAAGTTTTCTTTAAGATTTTTCCTTAAAGTATTAATTCCAATATTATTAATTATTTCATCTATTTTTTCTAGTGTTATATCCTCAATACATCCTATGTTAATACCAAGTCTAATATTAGATAATAACTGCATACTTTCCTTTTTAAATAATTGAGTAGCATATTTTAAAATACCTAGACTACGCATTATTTCATCTTTAACATCTTCTCTAGATTTTAGTAATTCTCTTGCTTTTCTTTCTTGTTTAACAATATAATGTGTTACTTGTTTTACTTGTTCAATTATTTGTTCTTCTGTAATACCTAATGTTTTTTGATTAGATATTTGATATATTGAACCTTCACCTTTGGTATTTTCTCCATATATTCCACGAATAGAAATTCCTAAATTACTAATTTCATTAAATATTTTATTTATTAGTCCTATCTTTTCTAATCCTGGGAGATGAAGCATTACAGACACTCTCATACCTGTACCAATGCAGGTTGGACAAGCAGTAATATATCCATATTCTTTAGATGTAGCATACTCTATATTGTCTCCAATTAATTTATCTGCTTGAAGAATATTTTCATATGCCTTATCTATATCAAAACCATTAGCAAATGCTTGAATTCTAAAGTGATCTTCTTCATTTACCATAGTAACCACATGTTTTGAATCATCTGTTATTATTGCAGTAGAACTATTTTGAAGTAATTCCTTAGATATTTCATGTTTTTCTACTAAAGATTTCTTTGTAACATCATCTATATTATCTAGTTCCAAAATTGTACATTTATCTTTAAGTTTGTCTTTAACTTCATTTAATAATGCTTTTCTTTCTTTATCTATCATATTATATGGAAATTTATATCCTTTAACGTTTCTTGCAAGTCTTATTCTTGTTGTTAGGACAACATCACTATAATCTTCCATTATTTATTGCCCCCTTTTTCTAATTTTTTAATTTCATCACGAGTAATAGCTGCTTTCTCAAATTCTTCAGCCTTAATCTCTTTTTGCAATCTTTCTTTTAGTTCATCAAGTTTGTTTTCTGCCTTATCTGCTTTAAGTTGTTTTTTTGTTTTTACATCTTCTGTCTTATCTTGAATTTTTGAAGCATTTAATCTTCCTACATGACGATTACTTCCTTGAATTGTTTTTAATATCCTATCTACTTCATTTTTAAATGTTGAGTAACAGTTATCACAACCAAAAAGACCAGTAGATTTATACTTAGATAAAGTATATCCACAATTTTTACATTTAATTTCTTCTGGTAACATGAAATCTAAGTCCAAAATCATTGGTGAAAAAATATCATCAAAAGAATTAAATATGCCTAATTTGTGAGCACATTCTTCACAAAGGTGAAGATTTGTTACTTCTCCATTAATATTTTGGTTAAAACTAACATTTGCATTATTTTTTCCACAGTTTGAACATTTCATAATTATTCCCCCTTTAAATCAAATTAATTAAAATGTTTTTAAAGCTATCTGCTCTCACACTATCACGTTTTAATTGATCTACTTGAGCTAAGCTCTTATCAGATAATGCAGCATTAATAATATTTGCTTGCTTCTCATCTATGAAATTATATCTAAGTAACTCTCTTAAGTAAACAGCTACGACTCTTTGTGACATTTTATCTCCAATTTTTCTAATCAAGTCTTTAATATATGCCGATTCACTTAAGTTTGTTCTCATTATTCTAATATATCCGTTTCCACCTCTTTTACTTTCTACATAAAATCCAAGTTCTGGAATAAATCTTGTAGAAATAACATAGTTTACTTGAGAAGGTACACAATTAAATTCATGTGCAATATCATTTCTCTTTAGTTCAATCTCGTTTAAATCTCCTATTTCGTTCATAATATATTGTTCAATTAAATCTGATAGATTCATCTATATACCATCTCCTTTTTAACTTTGACTTTCTTTGACTAAACATATTATACACCTTCTTTTTTTATTTGTCAAGGAAGGTCAAACTTTTTTTATAAAAAAATAAAAAGCACTAGAAAACTAGTGCTTCAAATACTATTTTAATATGCATCAACTTTAGATTCATTATCTCTAATAGCAAATATAAATATAGGTCCAAGTAATCCTAAAGATAATACATCTAATATTGTCATTAGAACTACACTCTTACTATACTTTCTGAATATATTATAGTGTGCAATAAAAGTATAAATACATGTAAGTAAAGATAGTATAAGTGATACTACTGAAAGTCCATATATTACTTGTACACTATCTTTTACAAATAGTACACAAGAAGAACTAATAAATTCAGCAATAACAAGTAAAGTCATTATTATAGCATGTGCTGTAGACTTAAACGCTACTCTTCCTAATATATATTTATTCAGATATGGAATCCAAGCTAGAATACTCATTGGCTCATCTTCCCTTTTAGATATTTTATATAATCCAATTGAATTAAAAGCATATGAAATAAATCCAATTGCAAAAAATATTAAAAATGTAATTACAACAATTGCTATAAACACTATTTTATATCCCCCTCATTTTATATATCACTACTCATAAAATCTTTAAGTTTTTTACTTCTTGATGGATGTCTTAATTTTCTTAAAGCTTTGGCTTCAATTTGTCTTATTCTCTCACGAGTAACATCAAATTCTTTACCAACTTCTTCAAGAGTTCTCATTCTTCCATCTTCAAGGCCAAATCTTAATTTTAAAACTTTAGCTTCTCTAGGTGTTAATGTTTGCATTACTTCTTCAATATGTTCTCTTAGTAATGTATCAGCAGCTTGTTCAGATGGAGATGGTGCATCATCATCTGGAATAAAGTTTCCAAGATTTGATTCATCCTCTTCACCAACTGGTGTTTCAAGAGATATAGGTTCTTGAGAAACTTTTAATATATCTCTTACTTTTTCAACAGGCATTTCAAGTTCTGCTGCAATTTCTTCTGGTGTAGGTTCTCTTCCTAAAGTTTGTAATAAGTGTCTTGAAGTTTTTATTAATTTATTAATTGTTTCAACCATATGTACAGGTATTCTTATTGTTCTTGCTTGATCTGCAATAGCTCTTGTTATTGCTTGTCTAATCCACCATGTAGCATAAGTTGAGAATTTATATCCTTTTGTTTGGTCAAATTTATCTACTGCTTTAATTAATCCAAGGTTTCCTTCTTGAATTAAATCTAAGAAGTTCATTCCTCTACCAATATACTTTTTAGCAATACTTACAACAAGACGTAAGTTAGATTCAATTAATTGTTGTTTAGCAAGTTTATCCCCATTAACCATTCTTTCAGCAAGCATATTTTCTTCTTCAAATGTTAATAGTCTAATTTTACCAATTTCTTTCAAGAACATTTTTACAGGGTCATCAACATTTAAGTTATCTACAAAAGACATATCTTGCATATCTTGGAAAAGCAAATCTTTTTCCGCTTCATCCATGTCTTCAAGATCTGGTTCAATATCTAATTCTGCAACAGCAGAACTATCATCATCTTTTTTGTCTAGGCTTCCTTCAATTTCTTCTTTAATCTTTCCATCTAGAATTAAATCTTTTTCTTCATCTTCATCATCTAAAACTAATTTAACTTTTTGTTTGTCTAATTCATCATAAATTTTAGTAACATATTCAGAGTCAATATCTTCTTTACTAATAAATTCAATGACATCTTTCATCATTACTTTTTTAGCTTTAACAGCATCTTCGATGAATTTTTTTACTTTATCTTTTTGAGAATTACCTTTAGTTTTTTCTACTTTAACTACTTCTTCAATTTTAACTTGTTCAGTTTCTGGTTCAACTTCTTTTTTAGCAGTTTTTTTAGTAGTTTTCTTTTCTTCAACCTTAGGTTCTTCTTTTTTAGTGGCTTTTTTAGTAGTCTTTTTCTCTTCTACTTTAGCTTCTTCTTTTTTAGTTGTTTTTTTAGCAAATTTTTCTTCTTTCTTTTCTTCAGTCTTTTTAGTTTTAGATGATTTTACAGCTTTTTCTTCAGTTTTCTTGGCTGTAGTTTTTTTAGATTTTTTTTCTAATTCTTCAGTAGCCTTTTTTTCTTCTTTTTTCATCAACACAATCTCCTTTTTACTTTAGTCTAGAAAGCTCAATTACTATCTGATTTAATTCAACCTTTAATATTTCTCCTTCATCTTTTGAAATATCTTGGTTGAGTCTTTCAATAATCTCATCCCTTCTAGCAAATAGTTTTTCTTTTTTCTTATTCTTTAATACATCTTGAAGTAAACTTTCTTCATACCCTGAAATGTCGATATACATTATATCGGTTATTTCCTTTATCATATCTTCGTCTTGTATTTTAGATAAGATATCTATTTTGTTTATATCATACTCGTCTCTTAATGACGAGATGAAATCATAAATTTTTCTAACGTTTTCATCATCAATATCTTGAGATTTAACGTTTTCAAATACAGCATCTACAATTTTCTTTTTCTTAGACAATAAAAGAGCTATTATGTACTGTTCTTGTCTTTTTCTAACACTAGTAATTAGCTGCATTTTTTTATTTAGTGAATTCATATCTATTTGAACTTCACTAGCCTTTTTATTTTTCATGCCTTTTTCTACTTCTTGTAGTATTGGACCTGGACTCATACCATATTTTTTTGAAATTTTATCTATATATAAGTCTCTTTCTATATTGTTATCTATTTTAGATAAAATACTAGAAATTCCAGTTAAAAATCTAACTTTAGAATCAAAATTTTCAGGATCATAATTCTTTTCTAATTTTTCAACTTTAAACTCTACAAGAGAAATAGCATTATCTATACATTTTTTTAATCTTTCTGGACCATATTTATTTAAGTATTCATCTGGATCTTTAGCATCTGGTCTATCTAGTTTTAATACTTTAACATTTAATCCATGATTAGCTAAAATATCTAGTCCACGCATTATTGCTTCTTGTCCTGCTTCATCTTGGTCATAACCAATAATAACATTATCCGTATATTTTTTTATTAAGCGCGCTTGATTTTCTGTTAATGCTGTACCAAGAGAAGCAACCGCATTTAAAAAGCCAAATTTTTGAAGTGCTATTGCATCCATATATCCTTCAACAATAATAATATTGTCTAACTTTTCTCTTTTTGCAAAATTCATCAAGTATAAAGTTCTACCTTTATGATAAATATCATTTTCTGGTGAGTTAACATACTTAGGTATTCTTTTATCTTGCAAATTTTTAGGAAGAGCTCTTCCTCCAAATCCTATTATTCTATCTCTTATATCAAAAATAGGAAAAATTACTCTTTGATAATATCTATCATACATTCTTTGAGAACTATTTTCAAGTATTATACCAGAAGCAAGCATCTCTTCTTTAGTAAAACCTTTTTCTAGTAAATAATCATATAAAGGAATTTTTCCTGTTGCATATCCAATACCAAACTTATTAATCGTTTTTGAATCAAACTTTCTTTGTAGAATATAATCCTTTACATCATTTTTTTCTTCTTTTAATAGTTCGACTAAATTATTATGATAAAACAGACCAACTTCTTTATTTAATAATATTAGTCTATCTTTTAAATCGCTTTTAGCTGTATCCATTTTATTATGATAATTATTAACAACGTATCTAGACATATCAATGTTTGCACGCTCAGCAAGTACTTCAACTGCATCCCAGAAATCTAAATTTTCAATTTTCATTAAAAATGAAATTACATTTCCTCCTTCTGAGCATCCAAAACATTTAAAAATTTGTTTGTCCATAGAAACGCAAAAAGAAGGTGACTTCTCCTTATGGAAAGGACATAGTCCCATATAATTCCTACCGCTCTTTTTTAGAGTGACATATTCAGATACTGTATCTACTATGTCATTTTGAGATATTACCTCCTCTATCAAATCACTTGAATAATATGGCACCTTCTCACACCTTCTTTCTTATGCTTCTATCATTTTAATTCTTTCTTCTCTATTATAATAAATATTAGTTGTATTAACTATACATGTAATAACAAGTAGTAATGTCATTACTGGTTGGAAATAAACTACATTAATCTTAAATATTGTAACTAGTGCAAATAATAATATAAATAATAGTTTAACTACAGTAGATTTTGTATCATATTTTCTATGAAGAATTACTGATAAAACTTCCATAAATATTATATATACATAGCAAAACATATAAAATCTTGTAGACATACTAGAAAATTCTGATGCTTGTGCTCCAAGCTCTTTAACAGAACCACCAGTCTGAGAATGTATTCCAACTGTTAAATCATTAACAATATTTTGGCATACACCATTTCCATGATTTGCAAGTCCTCTTACAGCACTTCTTCCAACATAATAAATTCCAGTTGAAATAATAGCTATAATTGCAAGAGATATAAATAACTTAGAAATCTTAATTCTTTCAATTTTATATATGAAATAATTATTTTTTCTTTTCTTTATAGTCCTGTTTTGTCTATTAGATAGATTTAAACTTGTTGAATCTAAGTTTGAAGTTATAAATAGTGAAACTATAGCAACTCCAAGCCAAACCAAATAGTTAACTCCAACTATAGTACTAATTCCTATACATACACCAAGTATAATAGCTTGTACTATATATTTTCTATTTTTTAAATTTAATTGTTTTAATTCGTCAAGTAATATTTGTAATACGTATATTGATGTCACCATTGTAAGAGTAATAAATTTAGAATTTAAATCTATTGTTTTATCTCCTACAGCACTAGGTAGTGTGAATACTACAAACATACTTAGTACAGAAAGTACTTCACTCTTTGAAACATTAAAAATAATCTTTTGGGTGAAAATTCCTGTAAGGTAAATTAATATAAAATATAATATCAAAGTGCCTGTTGGATATGTATTCATAACACCATACACTTTAAAAAAAGTTGATGCTAACATTACAAGTGTAATGTATATATACTTATAAACTACTGCAATTGATTTTTGTAATTTTAGTCTAGATATTTTTTCTCTAACATATGTATATAACGAAACAAGCACAATTACTAAAACTACATATAATAATTTGAACCAATTACTTATAGTTTGAGTATCAACTCCATCTTTATTAATGTATACAATGTCTGTTATACCTAAAAATACAATTAATGCTACAAATATTGCTACCACTATACTACGTGAAATTTTACTCATACTAATACCACTCTTTTTTATTATTTATTTGAATATAATTCGTTTACTTGAGCTAATGCTTCATGAGTTCCTACGTCGAACCATTCTCCTTCAAAAGCATAACCATAAACTGGTAATCTCTTGTAAAGATAAGCAACGAAGTTACCTGGAGCATCAGGTTTATTTCCTTCATCAATATATTGTTTGAAAACAGGAACAACACTTCTTGGATATAAATATACAGCTGTTGCAGCATATTTTCCTTTTGGTTGTTCTGGTTTTTCCTCAAAGCCAACAATTTTCATACTTTCATCTGTTTCAACAACACCTAATCTTTTTAGGTTTTCATATTCTTCTGTTTTAACACAGATAGCAGATGTTCCAAATTGTTTTTGGAAATCTACAAAATCTCTAAGTTTAAATGTAAATAGATTATCTGTTGCAATAATTAAAACATCGTCATCAATTTTAGCTTGTTCAATAGTAAATTCAATATCTCCTATTGCACCTAATCTATTTTCATTAGTTGTTGTCTTATCATTGTAAACTGTTATTGGTTTAACATTATTTAACTTATCTGCCCATTCTTGGAAATGAGGAGTATATTTATTATTTGTAACTAAATAAATTTCATCTACTTCATTTAAAGTATTTACCTCATCAATAACATAATTAATTATTGGTTTTCCACCAACCTCAAGTAATGCTTTTGGGAAATTCTCAGTTAATGGGAATAATCTTGTTGCATAACCTGCACATAATAAAATACATTTCATATTCTTCTCTCCTTTGTTATTTTCTTTTTGTTTTTGTTTCGTTAGTTACTCCACCATTATATCATAAGAAGATATAATTTTCAACTGGTTTTGAGCACTTATTTTGAGTCAAAAAAATAAGGATTCAAGCGAATCCTTATTCTTATTTTTATACTTTGATTTTTACAAATTAAACTGATTCAATATCATTTAATTTTTCTTCAAATTCAGATATTCTTTGTTCAGTTTCATATTGTTCAATTCTGTTTAAAGCATATAAGTATTTTCTTTCTTGAGAAAGTAGAGATTGATATTCTTCATTCCAATCTTCATGGTTTTTAAGATTGTTATGAACATCATCTAATTTTTCTTCAAGAACAGATTTAATTGGTTCAAGTACATCAGCACCTTTTTCAACTTTGATTCCATTGTCTACCATGTATGTAACAACTTCAGCAAATAGTCTTTCACCTTGTACATTAACTCCTTCATCTGTATTATCATGTAAAATACCAACTACTTTGTTAACTTGGTCTATTCCCATTCTATCAAATATTGTATCTACTCTTGAATCGATAAATTGACCATTTTCTCCAAAAACTTCTTGGCCTTTAATAAATAAATCAACGTTGTTTTGGATAATTCTAGCTTGTTGAACTGGAAGTTCTTCTGTAGCTATTTTTAAAGCATGTCTGTCATAATATTTTCTAAATGCACTATTACACATATCTTGTGCTTCAGAATATGGTTTGAAATATTGAGCATATTCTCTTAATACTTCATGTTGAGTTTTATCTCCACTCATATTAACTCTTAATTCATCAATATTTTCCCCAAAATATGCAGTAACTTTGTGATCAATTCCATCTAATTGATAAGATGGTTGACTAACTTGAGTATCAACTGCTGGTGCCATTTCTGCAAATACAGCGTTAGCAGGTTGTGCAAAAACTCCACCCTCACTTGTACCTTCCATTGAATCTAGAGTAACTTCAGATGAAACATTTTCTAATGTAACTGATGAAGCAGGCACTGATGAATCTTCGCTTGAAAGTGATTCTCCTTCTTCAGGTTTTCCAGATTTAAGCATTAAATAGTCTTGTTTTCTTCCGAAAATTCTTGAAAAAGCATTTTTTACAGCGTCAATATCTTCTAGAAACAATTTCCATTCATTTTTCCAAAATTCAAACATTTTTCATACACCTCTTTTGTACATATATAATTTCCCATTCAATTATATTCATTTCCATTATATTAAAAGGAAATTCAAATTGCAATAACAATAATATTTTATTTATGTTTCATTAAAGTTACGCAAGCACCATTTGTGTACTTTTAAAATTATTTAAACTAAATTTAAGCACGTAATAGTTTACAATAAATTCTATATTATGTAGTTAATTTGTTGTGAAAATATATTCAACAAAAGATTTAAAATCGCTTATGTCTTCTTTCACTCTTTTCCATTCATTTTTCCAAAAAGAATTTACTTCACATTTTTGTTCTATTTCCATAATGCTAGGATAAAGCATTAATATTTTTCCAGTTTTCATATACATTTCCTCCAAAACGTGATTTCATTATACAAAAACAAATAATGTCATTCAAGAACAAAAACATTTCATTTAAATTACCCTAAACAGATTTCACAATTCTTATTCACAATTAAAAATAGCTTTGAAATATTTTTATTACATAATTTTTCTTTTAAATAACTATCATATCCTTATATGGAAAATTTGTTATAGCACCATACTGCCAAATATATATATTAGTATATCCCATACTATTTAGAATCATAATTGCTTCTTTACTTCTTTGTCCACTAGAACAATACACTATTATACCTTTCTTATTTTTATATTCATTTTCACACATTCTAAGCTTTGCTACAGGAATATTTATAGCATTAACAATATGCATAAAATCATATTCACTTTTTGTCCTAACATCTATCAATACATAATTATTAGTATCCAATATCATGCTTTGTATTCTATCAAAAGGAAGTAGTGTATAAATTAAATTTCTACACAACCTACTTCTTCTAGGCATAAAAAAATTAAACATAGATATATACCTCCTTGTACAATCTATGTTTAATTTAATATTTTATTACTACCTAGTTAACATCAACAACTTCAGCTTTTTTATCTTCTTTATTATTTTTAGTACATAAAGTAATAACAATTCCTGTAGCTAAAATAAATACAAATATTCCTACTATAGATCCAACAACCGGAATTTTTGCAAGTAAATTAAGAATTATAAAACTAAGAATTGCTGTAACAATTCTATTAGGTTTATTTTGTCTTTCTTCATATTTATCTATTGCCATCTCAGTTATAAATGTTACAACAATGATATTTTTTAATAGTACAAATATTATTAAAGCAGCAATACCAAATACAGCTGATGCAACACCAACTTTTGGTAAAACTAATAATAAAACTATTCCAACAAATATTGATATTGCAATTCCGACCATAGATAAAAGTCCATTAACTAATACTCTCTTACCTCCATCAAGTTTTTTAGATAAAGCAGATATTTTTTCCTTTTTCATAAATATTAAAATTATAAGATATGTAACTATATCCATTATTGAAGTATTAAGTAAAGTTATAAAGAAATTTTTTGCTCCACCATTATTTTGAGTATTAATTACATCTATTGTTGCACCTTCTACATTTAGATTTGGATTAGAAGTTGTAATATTAAACTCACCACCAACTTTAGAATTTTCTGCAATGCTAACTTCTTCTGCTCTTACTCTAACTTGGCCTGCAACTTCGTTATTTAAGTTAAATTTATTTGCAACACCAACAACATTACCATCAACTTTAGAGTTTATATTAAGTACTGGTGCATAAACAAGTAAATTTCCTTTTACATTTGCATTTTCATCTAAAGTAACTTCTCCAAGACAGTAAATCATTGTAGTTTTTTCTACTACTCCAGAAATAATAACATTTCCACCAGATATAATAGCTGAATACTCACTATCTGCATTTAATCTTACAGTGTCAGTAGAATAATATACTTGCATACCATCAACTGGTTTTGTAATTTCAATTCCAGCTTGAGAAACAAATATTCCATCTTGAGATAGTTCTTTATCTACCTCAATTCTGCCTTGTGATATTCTCACAAAAGGCACTTTAAACTCAGATGAGTCTTGGCTCACTTTATACACATCATTAAATCTTTGTGTATCAACAAGTGAAGATGCATTAACTACATTTAAAGCTATAGTAAATATCATAAACAAAGTTAAAATAATTTTCAATCTATTTTTTATCATATTAATATCCTCCTAAATTCAAGAATATTTTATACTAATAGCTATAAATTTGCAATAATTACATTGCATTATTGATACTTTTAGATATTATTTCAGACATTGTAAATAGCGTATCATCCACATCTTTAGGA
>CAMVON010000013.1 GCA_947169155.1 uncultured Clostridiaceae bacterium | reverse complement strand
AGACACTTCAGATATGAATGTATGGATGTATTTAACAATAGCTCTAGGAACTACAATAGTAATAGTAAGAGAAACAAAAAAAGCTCTTAACAAGTAAAAAAATGAGATAGCACAATAATATGTGCTATCTTTTTTTATGGAGAGTATATAATGTATGCTTTTAGAAAGAATTTATCATGTTAAACAGTATTTGTTTAACTACTATATAATATGTTACTTATTATTTTTCGTTACTTGTAATATTTTATTTTTTTCTAAATATATATGTACTAAGTAGGAGGAAAAAATGGATATAGATACTAATATTATTAAATTGAATTTAAATAAAGTTAGAATTAATGAAAAAAATGAAAGGTGGATTGAACAGGATATTATAGTACCAGATAATATGCCGGATGCTTTAAAAATTATTACCATTAATTCTATACCATATATTAATGATGTTGAGATAAATAAAAATAGGGCAAAAGTTGTTGGAAAAATTAATTATAATGTTGTATATCACGCAAACGATAATAATATGCCAATTAGAGGACTTACTATTTCTTATCCTTATACTATAGATTTAGAAAGTAATAATTTAGAAAATAAAGAAGATATTATAGTTAATGCAAAGCTTAAAAATATTATTTATTCACTGCCTAATGAAAGAAAAATTGCTATAAAAAATGAAGTGGATTTTAACATAGAAATAAAGTCTTTATCTAATGTTGAAATTATTAAAGATTTTTCTAAAGATATGGATATAGAGTCAAATAAAGTGGAAAATCAGTTTTCAAATATAATGTGCAAGAAGAAGTGTATAATTACTTCAAGTGAAGACGTCATGATTTCTAAAGATGCAAGTCCAATGTATGAAATACTTAAAGCATATCCTTCTATTTGTAATACTGAAATTAAAGTTAGTTATAATAAGCTAATGCTTAAAGGGGATTTATGTGTAAAACTATTATATCTTGGTTCAAAAAATATTGCGTGTGTGGAAAATATTAAAGTACCATTTTCAACAATGGTAGAAATAGATAATATTACAGATAAATCTCAATATGATATTTGCTATTTAATTAGAGATTTCAATGTTAAAATCAATCCAGATATTGAGCAAAAAACATTAAATGTAGATTATAAAATAGAAGCAAATATTCAAATGTATGAGAATTGTTCTATTGAGTATGTTGATGATTTTTATAGTAGAACTAGAGATTTAAAGTATGATATAAATGATGTAAATGTGGTTACCCAAACAAACCAAATGCAAAAAGAAATTAGTATATCAGATACATTAAGTGATGTTCTTCAAAATAATCAGAAAATAGTAGAATACTATTTAGATACCAATAATGTTGCAATAATATTAGATGATAAGAATATTAATATAAGTGGCGTTGCAAAATTAAATTTACTTGTTCAAGATAAAGAAACTCAAAATATAGATAATAAAGTTTTAGATATAATGGTAGAAAAGAATATTCCTTTAGAAGATAAATATCTTGGAAAATATGTTAATGCTACTATTGAAGATGTATCATTAAATGTTATACAAAATGGTCAAGACATAGATATTAAAGTAATTATTAAAATTAAAATTGAAGCAGAAAATGTATTGAGCTTAAATTCAATTAATAAAATTAAGGATGTACCTATAGATTTAAAAAATATTTCTAGCATTAATATTTATGTGGTTAAACCACATGATAGTATTTGGAAAATTGCAAAAAAATATAAAACTAGTATGAATAATATAATTCAAACTAACAAGCTAGATGACCCAAATGATATTCAAATAGGTCAAAAAATTTTAGTTATTAGATAAAAATAAGAGTGCTATAAGACAAATGAAATAGATAGATCATTTGTCTTTTTTGACTTTTTGGAGCTAATGTGGTTAAACTAACGCAATTAAATTGTTGACACTTAAAAAAGATGTATGATACAATACTTGTGGTGAATAATATGAAAGTTTTAATTGCAACTAAGAATCCAACAAAAATAGAAGGTGCAAAAAGAGCATTTTCTAAATTTTATAATAATGTAGAAGTAATAGGTGTACCTGCAAATTCAGATGTTAGCGAAGAACCTGTTAATGATGAATTATTGCAAGGAGCAAAAAATAGAGTTGAAAATTTAAAGAATATTGTAAGAGATACAGATGTAGATTTTTTTATTGCTATAGAGTCTGGCATTACTAATCAATTAGGCGCTTGGCAAATTATTAATATGGCAGTGGTTGAAGATAAAACTGGAAAACAAAGTGTAGGCTCTAGTGCGGGTTTTCCTGTACCAGATGAACTTGTAGATGAAATAATAGAAACAGATCTTGGTACTGTAATGGATAACTTATTTAATGAAGATGAACTTAGATCAAAAGCTGGTGGTGTTTCATTGCTTACAAAAGGTGTCATTTCTAGATATGATTTAACAGAACAAGCTTTCATTATGGCTTTAACTAGATTTGTAAATGGTGGTGTTTGGGAATAATATGGAAAATGAAATTAAAGTAATGTTTGTGGATATTGATAGAACATTAACAGATAATAATAAACAAGTAACAAGTAAAAATGCTCAAGCTATAAAAGAAGCGGTTGAATGTGGTATTAAAGTTGTTTTATGCTCTGGACGTGGAACATATTATGCTGTTAAAAAATCTAAGGATGCAAATGCTAGTCAATATGTAATACTAAATAATGGAGCACAGATTTATGATTATGAAAAAGAAGAATCTCTATTTGAAGAACCTATTCCATCAAATGTTTTATATAAGTTTATAAAAGAATTAGAAGATAATGATATAGAATATATACTTAATACACCTACATTTAGATATGGTTCAAAAAGAGTGGACAGAAGCTTAGATGTAAGGGATAAGATATTACAAAATATTGAAATGGTAAAAGAGGAAACAATACTTCAAGTAGTAGGAGAAACTAAAGATTTTGATTCTATGGACAAGCTAATAAAAATTGTTGAATCTCATCCAGAACTTAAAGTTTTAAATGTTTCTAGATCATATATAGAAGGAAAAAGAGATGAAAAACGTTATTATGCAGATATTAATTATAAGACTGTAAATAAAGGTGTTGGAATCAAAAAATTCTTGGAATTATTTAATTTAACTAAAGGACAATCAATTTGTTTTGGAGATTATATTAATGATTTAGATATGTTTGAAGCATGTGGTACTAAGGTTGCTATGGCAAATGGTAGTAAAGAAGTGAAGGATAAAGCAGACTATGTTACTTTGTCTAATGAAGAAAGTGGAGTAGCAGATTATATTTATAAGTTTATATTAAAGTAGCAGAAAAGTTTTCTGCTATTTTTATTTTTTTACAATTATTTTCAAAAAATATTCTCATTTTTGTTGATTTCAAACGATTATGATATTATAATGTACTTAAATACGGTTCGTATTTATAAGAGGAGTGAAAAGATGGAAGAATTAGACGCAAAAAATAACATAGTAAAAATTAAGGTTATAGGTATTGGAGGCGCTGGAAATAATGCTGTTAATAGCATGATTAAAGAAGGCGTAGAAAATGTAGAATTTGTAGCAATAAATACAGATTTAAAAGCAATTAATCAATCAAAAGCTCAAACTAAAATACAAATAGGTAAGAATTTAACTAGAGGTTTAGGTTCTGGTGCTGATCCACAAATTGGTAAAATGAGTGCTGAAGAAACTAAGTTTGAAATTAGTGAAGCTCTTCGTGGAGCAGATATAGTATTCATCACTGCTGGAATGGGTGGAGGAACTGGAACAGGTGCTGCTCCTATTGTTGCAGAGGTTGCAAAAGATATGGGAATATTAACAATAGCAGTTGTATCTAAACCATTCTCATTTGAGGGAAGAAGACGTATGCAACAAGCTGAAAAAGGTATTGAAGAGCTAAAAGCTTGCGTAGATTCTATTATTATTACTTCAAATGATAAATTATTAGATAGTATAGATAAGAATAATCAAGTGCTAGATGCATTCAAAATGTCAGATGATGTATTAAGACTTGGAGTTCAAAGTATAGCAGATCTTGTTACAAAAGTTGGTCTTGTTAACTTAGACTTTGCAGATATTAGAACAATTATGACTGACTCTGGTGTAGCACACTTAGGCGTAAGTAGAGCAACAGGAGAAAACAAAGCTGAAGAAGCAGCTAAAAAAGCTATTTCTAGTCCATTACTTGAGACAAGCATTAAAGGTGCAGGTGGTGTACTTGTTAATGTTATTGGTGGAAATGATGTAGGAATACTTGAAATTAATAATGCTGTTGAAATGATTCACCAAGAAGTAGATGAAGATGCAAATATTATCTTTGGTGCTTCTATTGATGAAAATCTACATGATGAAATTATAATAACAGTTATTGCAACTCGTTTTGATAAATTTGGTTCAAATATAGACTTTAGTATTGGAGATACATCTAGTGCGTTTTCAACTAGTGTATATGGAAATACAACAAATAATGAACAATCAACAAATCAAAATACAGGATTTTCTAATGGATTTAGTAGTGGATTTAATTCAACACTAAGTAAATTAGATATTCCACCATTTTTAAGATAATGTAAAATTTAATTCTAGCCAGTAATTATTACTGGCTATCTTATTTGGTAATGTGATATAATTATTCTGTAGGTGGTTATATGAAAGATGATTCTAAAATTAAATATTTTGTTATTGCATTTGTAATAATTTTTTCTATTGTATTATGTATTAGACTTGTATATATTAGAATTGAGAATAGTATAAGAGATTATAAAGCAAATTACCCGGCTCATATTGATATGGAAGATTTATATGATGAAAGTATGCACCATTTAGTATTTAAAACTAAAATTGGAGATAAGTATATTGCAATTAGATATGAAGATAGTGCACTTGGGCAAAAAAGTGTTTTAAGAGTGTTTGAATCAGATGATGATATTGTATGGATAGTTGTTTTAGATGAATTAGTTGTAAACAATGGCTATAAAATTGGTGAAGTAAATGGTATTATTTATATAAATAATCAAGGAATAATATCATATGGAGAGCAAAACAGCATTTTGCTATATAGTGATGACTTAGGGCATACATTTAAAGAGGCAGAAATTGAAGTACCAAATGATGTATTTGTAAATGAAGTGGAAGATGTTCCATATTTTGAGGATAATGTGTATAAGTTTAAAACAACAGATGAAGAAGGAAACATTTTAGTGTTTGAATCGAGCGATGGAATAAGTAAATGGAGACTAGCAGAGTAGCTAGTCTTTTTTTGCATAAAAAAACACAGAGTATAAAACTCTGTGTATGAATAATCTGTATGAATTGCTTCCTATCTCTTTGAGAATTGTGGAGCTTTTCTTGCTTTTTTAAGACCGTATTTTCTTCTTTCTTTAACTCTTGAGTCTCTAGTTAATAGTCCAGCTCTTTTTAGAGTTAATCTAACTTCTGGGTCTGTAGTAGCTAAAGCTTTAGCGATACCATGAGAAACAGCACCAGCTTGACCTACGAATCCACCACCGTGAACTGTTGCTTCAACATCATATTTTTCCATCATGTTAGCAACTGTAAAAGGTTTTAAAACTATAGCTTTTAAAGTATCTAATGTATAGATTTCATTTAAATCTTTTTTGTTAATTGTTATTTTACCAGTTCCAGGAATAATGTTTACTCTTGCGATTGAAGATTTTCTTTTTCCTGTTGCATAAATATATTCTTTCTTTGCCATTTTTTAATTCCTCCTAAAAATTCCACATTTCTGGTTTTTGAGCTTCGTGGTTGTGCTCAGCACCTTTACATACTCTTAATTTTTTAAGCATTTCTCTTCCTAAAGTGTTGTGTGGTAGCATACCTTTAACTGCTAACATAACAGCTTTGTCTGAGTTAGTTGCCATTAAGTCTTTGTATGATACTTCTTTAAGACCAGTCATATAAGATGAGTGTCTTCTGTATTTTTTGTTTTCTAATTTGTTACCAGTTAAAACTGCTTTATCTGAGTTTATAACTATAACATTATCTCCACAATCAATGTGTGTAGAATAAGTAGGTTTGTGTTTACCTTTTAAAAGTCTAGCTGCTTCTGTAGCTACTCTACCAAGTGGTCTATCAGCTGCGTCTAGAATATACCATTTCTTTTCGATTTCGTTAGCTTTTACGCTATGTGTAGTATTATTCATTTTAATTTTCCTCCTAAAATATAATCTTAGAAAGTCAAATTTCCGGGGTTATAGTTTGACTAACTATACGATACTTAGACATTATACAATTTTTTTGTAAAAATGTCAACTAAATTGATAAAATCTTGTGAAAAAAGTATATGTATATCAATTTAAAATAGATTTAAAGTACTTGCAAAATATAAATATTTATAGTAATATATTTTTATAAGGAAATAGTGAGGAAAAAAATGATTAAATACGAGGTTTATGAAGGTGTTTTTGACATGGACTTTGAAGACACATCTGCGTCTTTAGTCGATGCCAGAGAAAAAGGTAGATTAAAAAACGTTATAAATAATTTAAATATGTATGCTGGAAATATGAGAACAGTTACTGAAATATATACTAATGTGTTACTAGATGATAATGTTTCATACTTCTTGCCAAAGATTACACAACAAGATGTATTTGCTAGACATTTTCCAGAGCTTTTTGAATATAACGAGTATGGTGAAAATTTATTTAACTGTCAACAAAATAGTAAATACCATAAATATAGTGTTTTCCATCATATTGTTGCAAGCATTGAAAATGCTAATGTTACTGAAATTTCTATTGCTGATTGGCAAAAGAAAGTTATTAAATGGACTATGTTCTTACATGATATAGGTAAACCATATGTTAAAAAAGTTGCTGAAGATGGAACTGAAAGTTTTGAAGGACATAGCGAAAAATCTGTTGAAATGGCACAAGCTATACTTAATAGATTGTATTTTAGTGAAGAAGAAAAAAATATTATTTTAACTTTAATTAAATTTCATGATATGTATCTAAATCCTGAAGATGTTACACAACAAAATCTAGAATTTTTAGCTAATGGGTTAAATAATGATAGAGAATTATTCTATTTATTAATTAATGTTAAAGATGCAGATGCTAGAGCAAAGAGTATTGAGGCTTATGATAACTTTAAAGCTATAAAAGAAAAGTTTTATGAGTTTGCTAGTACTTATTTTGAACAAAGTACTAGAAAGAAAATTGAAATTAAAGAAAATAGTGTTGTAGGTAAAACAGAAGGCCCTAATACTGATGAAGAAATAAAAGAAGAAGATAAACTTACAAGTAAAGATATTAGAGAGCTTATTGATGAAATTATTACTAAGAAAGCGATTAAGGTTAAATATCAACCAATTGTAGATTTAAAAACTCAATCTGTATTTGGATATGAAGTACTATCTCAAATTAGTTCTGCTAAAAAAGTAAGACTTCAAACATTACTTGAAGCAGCTAAAGATTATAATGATTATGATAAACTACAACAAGTATTATTTACTAATGCTGTTGAACAATTTGAGGGAATTGTAAATAGAGATTCAAATGTTATATTTGTCAATATTGATTACGATAGTTATGTTAACTATGTTAACAAACCAAGAATTTATGATATGATGGCTAGAAATAAAGTTGTAATTGAGTTTAAAAATTATGATAATAAAGACTTAACATCAATACAAGAAACAATTCAAGGCATCCATTTAAAAGGTGGAAAAGTAGCTTTTGATAACTTTAAACTAGATAATCTAACTATAGAAGATATTTGTTACTTAGATATAGATTATATTATTCCAGATATATCATTTATTAAGGATATTAATAAAGACTTTGAAAAACAAAAATTTATTAATAGTTTAATAACTTATACAATTTCTAAAGATATTAATTTAGTTGCAGTAGGTGTTGAAAGCAAAAAAATTCTTGATACATTAAAACTTGTTGGTGTTAGACTTGTACAAGGATTCTATTTTGGAAAACCACTACCTGAAATTAATATGATGAATGATGATATTTATAATTTATTAAATACAGAAGAGGATCAATCAGTAATGTAGATTATTTTATAGAACAAGATGAAAATCTTGTTCTTTTTTTATTAAAACTATTTACAAAAATGTAAATACGAAATATAATAAGGGTGTACCTAAAAAGTACTTGAAACTCAGTAAAATGAACGGTTGTACGTTTTTTAAAAATTTTTAAAAATAAGTGTTGACAAACCAAAAATTTAATAGTATAATAATAAACGAACAAACGTTCTAAATGTTATAAGGAGGAAGATTTATGATATCTGAAGAAAGAAAAAAAGCACTAGATATAGCAATGGCTCAAATAGAAAAAAACTTTGGTAAAGGTGCAGTTATGAAATTAGGAGAAGTTGGAGATGTATCTATAGATACAATTCCATCTGGAGCATTAAGCTTAGACGTAGCACTTGGTATTGGAGGATTCCCTAGAGGAAGAATAGTAGAAATATTTGGACCTGAATCATCAGGTAAAACAACTGTAGCATTACACGCAATAGCAGAAGCACAAAAACTTGGTGGAATTGCAGCATTCATTGATGCAGAACATGCTTTAGATCCAGTATATGCTAGAAATCTTGGAGTTGACGTAGATAACTTAATTGTTGCTCAACCAGATACTGGTGAACAAGCACTAGAAATAGCAGAACAATTAGTAAGAAGTGGAGCAGTAGATATCATAACTATCGACTCTGTTGCAGCACTTGTTCCAAAAGCTGAAATTGATGGAGAAATGGGTGACTCACATGTTGGTCTTCAAGCTAGACTTATGTCTCAAGCTTTAAGAAAATTAACAGGTGTATTAAATAAATCTAATACAGTAGCAATTTTCATTAACCAATTAAGAGAAAAAGTTGGTATTATGTTTGGAAATCCAGAAACAACTCCTGGTGGTAGAGCTCTTAAATTCTATGCATCTGTAAGACTTGATGTAAGAAAACAAGAAGCTATAAAAGTTAATGGTGAAGTAACAGGAACTAGAACTAAAGTTAAAGTTGTTAAAAATAAAGTTGCACCACCATTTAGAGAGGCTGTTTTTGATATTGTTTATGGTAAAGGTATCTCTAATTCTGGATGCGTTCTAGATCTAGCTACAGATATGAATATAGTAGATAAATCTGGTGCATGGTTTGCATACAATGGACAAAAAATTGGACAAGGTAGAGAAAATGCTAAATTATTCTTAGAAGAAAATCCAGAAATTATGAAAGAAATTGAAGGAAAAGTTAGAGAAAATTATAATATGGCATTTGAAAATAGCTTAACTGGTGATACTGATTCAGAAGATTCTGGCGATGATTTTGAACTTGATGAAGAATAGTATTTATGATAAAATGAAGACGCAGTAAAATGCGTCTTTTTTTAAGGAGTTAATATATGAATTTTGAAGAAGCAAAAGAAAGAGCGGTAAAATATTTAGTACTAGCTCTTCGTACAGAAAAAGAAGTAAAAGATAAACTAAAAAAACTTAATGTTGAAGAAGATATAATAGATGAGGTATGTGATTATTTGAAAGGTATTGGATATATTAATGATGAACATTATGTTGAAGCATATCTTAGACAATCTGAGTCTATTCCTAAGTATTCCAAATATGAAATTAAAATGAAACTAATACAAAAAGGTATAGATAAAGATTTGGCTAGTGAAAAAATAGCTAATAATTTAAATCCAAATTATGAAAAAAAACTTGTAGATAAATTAATGAATGGGAAGCTAAAAAATATGGAGCCTTTAAAACAAAAAGCATATTTATATAGAAGAGGTTTTAAATTAACAGATAATATTGAGTTAGATTAGGAGGCAACTATGAAAATAACATATGTAACTGGTAACTGGGCTAAAGTCCAAAGTGCTAAAGAAAAACTTGAACCATATGGAATTGAAATAGATAATGTTAAGTTAGATATACGAGAAATTCAAGCAGATGATGTTGAATCAATTGCTAAATTTTCTGCAGAAGAAGCTCGAGATAAACTTAACTGTAATGTGTTAAAAAATGATACTGGATTCTTTGTTGAAGCTTTAGGAGGATTTCCAGGACCTTACGCACATTATGCAGATGATACAATTGCAGAAGATGGAATACTAAAACTTATGGAAGGTGTAGAAAATAGACGAGCATACTTTAAAGAAGCTTTTGCATATGCTAAAGTAAATGGTGAAACAAAAGTATTTGTGTCTGTAACACCTGGAACTATAGCATTAGAAAAATCTGGAACATATGGCTGGAGTTGGGATTTTATATTCATTCCAGACGGTCAGGATAAGACTTTAGCAAATTATGATGATTCAACTAGGTTTTCATTATGGAATACAGATGGGTATAATGAACTTGCTAAATATCTTATTGATGAGGCTAAAAAAGAGAATCTTGCATAAAATATCTAAATAGTATATAATTTGCATATATTAAGAAAGAGGGATATTATGAAAAACAATTTAAATAAAATTAAAATTGCTTTGGCTACTACTGCTATGGCACTAATTAGTAGTCCTGTATATGCAGTTTTAGAAGATAAGGGAGTATCATATAGTAAACCAAGTCCAATATATTGGCCTGCTAGAATAATTTCAGCTATCATATCTGTAATCATTGTTGGAATATTCTTATATAAATTATTTAATAAAAAAATTGAAAAGAAAGATATATGGAAACATGTATTAGCAGTTGTAGTTGGAGTAATAGCAGTTGTATTACTTGGTAGTTTCTTTATTATACTTACTACACCTGCAGCTTAGGAGGGATATATATGATTAATACACCAACTCCTCATAATGAGGCAAAACTTGGAGATATTGCAAAAGTGGTACTTATGCCAGGTGATCCTTTAAGAGCTAAGTACATTGCAGAAAACTTTTTAGAAAATGTAGTACAATATAATCATGTTCGTGGAATGAATGGCTATACTGGTGAATATAACGGAGTAAAAGTGTCTGTTCAAGGAAGCGGAATGGGAATTCCATCTATTGGAATTTATTCTATGGAGCTATTTGACGGTTACGATGTAGATACAATTATTCGTGTTGGAAGTGCTGGTTCTATGGATAATGAAGATGCAGATGAGACAGCAAAAAGCGTAAATGTTGGAGATATAATTATTGCTCGTGATGCAATAACAGATTCAAATTATGCAAACGCTAATGGCTGGGATTATGAGCCAACAGCAAGTGAAAAAGTATTGGATATTGCTTTAAGATTAAGTTCTGGAATGGATAATGTTAAAGTTGGAACTATATATTCTTCAGATTCATTTTATATGAGTGATGAAGACCTTAAAGCACGTGCAAGAACAAATACACTTGGTGTAGAAATGGAAACCTTTGGATTATATATGAATGCTAAGCATACAGGTAAGAATGCACTTGGTATTTTTACATGTTCAGATAAGCCATTAAAAGGTGAAGGAATGTCTTCTCAAGAAAGAGAAACAGGACTTAACCAAATGATTAAACTTGCACTAGATATTGCAGTAGAAATTGAAAAGGAAAGATAGTAATGAGTAATGTAGAAAAAATGGAAGATTTCAAATTCAGTATTGAAAACTTCGAAGGCCCATTAGATTTATTGCTATATTTAATATCTAAAAATAAAAAAGATATATTTGAAATATCTTTGAGCGACTTGACAGATGAGTATGTAGCTTATTTGCAAGAAATGAACGAGAGTAACATTGAAGTCGCATCTGAGTTTGTTGTTATGGCAGCAACTCTTTTAGATATTAAAGCAAGAAAGCTATTGCCTCAACTTGAGCCACAAGAAGATGAAGAAGAAATATCTGAAGAAGAAATACTAAGAAGAATAAATCAATATAAGATATATAAAGAGGCATCAGAACAAATATATAAGATGTATCAAGAAAATTTTGGCTCTTTTGTTAAAACTTTTGAAAAAATTAATTATAATAAAAAAGCAGAATATACTGGAGATAAGATTGTTCCAAAAGAGCTATATGATATATATTCTAGTATATTAATGCGTAACCAAAACAAAATTAATAGACAAGCTAGAGAGATTGAAAAAATAGCTGTTTATGAAAAATATACTGTACAAGATAAAGTTAGACAAATAGTTAATTATTTAAATGATAATAAAAACATGGTATTTAATAAAGTCTTTAATGAATCTTGTGATAATGTTGAAGTTGTTACAGCTTTTCTTGGTGTATTAGAGCTTGGTAGAATGAAACAAGTAGATATCGAGCAAAAATATCTTTTCTCAGATATAAATGTTACTAGAAAAAATGATGCACTGATTAATATTGATCCGTCTACATTTAATTATTAATTGATAATAGGGTATATATATGAAGTGTAATAAAAAAGGAAGCAGAGAATATCTGCTTCCTTTTGTTTTTTATTTTTTTACTACACTTTCTATTTCTTGTAGTTCAAATCTATATTTTTGTTTAACATTTGGATATTTAACATGATCAACTTCACTTAAAAACATGTCTAGTGGTCTAATATATAATTTTCCTTCACCATATAGTTGTCTGTATACCACATATTGACTTTTATCTTCTGAATGAGTTGCAATATCTTCTACTAGGTAATGGTCTCCTTTGAAATGTTTGTAAATTCCTTTAATTTTAATTTCACGCATAAATTATTCCCTCCTAAATTTCTTACTAGATAATATCATATAGAGGTACAAAATACAATGATTATATGATTAAAAATTAGTATTATTATTTTAACTTTTGCATATATAGTAATAGGAGGAATTCGTATGATTAAATGTATAGATAAAAATATAATTGTTGAAGAAACTGAAGATGAAAGTTTTGCTAGTAATATAATTATTAAAAGTGAAAATAATAATTTGTTTGGAAATGTAATTAGTATTGGAAGTAATGTGCTAGATATATCTGTAGGAGATAAAATTATTTTCTCTAGAAGTGATGCTAAAAAAATTATATATAATAACTTAGAGTATTATGTGTTAAATGAAAAAGATGTTTTGGCTGTTGTTTGAGGTGAAAAATGAAAGATATAGTTTATGGGAAAGATACTAAAATTAAAATGTTTGCTGGAATTGAAAAACTTGCAAGTATAGTTATTCCAACTCTTGGGCCAAAAGGTAAAAATGTTGCTATAAAAAATGAATTTAGTGATGCAGTAATAATTAATGATGGAGTAAGTATTGCAAAAGAGATTGAATTTGAAGATCCATTAGAAAATCTTGGAGCTTCAATAATAAAAGAAGCAGCTTTAAAAACTAATGATATTGCGGGAGATGGAACTACTACTGCTACAGTATTATCTTATGAGATGGTAAAAAATGGTATAAGACAAATTGAGGCAGGTGCAAGTGAAACTAAGCTTAGAGATGGAATGAATAAAGCATTAAACAAATGTATAGAGTTACTAAAAGAATATTCTAAAGTTGTTCAGACAAATGATCAAATACGAGAAATAGCAACTATTTCCTCTGGAAGTCAAGACACAGGAGAATTAATTTATAATGCTATTAATATGGTTGGAAAAGAGGGTATTATTACTACAGAAGAATCTAAAAGTGATAAAACTAGACTTAATATAGTTGAAGGATTTAAAATAGATAGTGGATATATTTCTCCATATATGATTGGTGAAAATAGCTCTTTTGAAAATTTAGAAAAACCATATATATTTGTAACTAATAGAAAAATAAGTAGTGTATCAGATATTATGCCTCTTATTGAAATTGTTAGTGAGCAAGGAAAATCACTAGTTATTATAGCAGATGAAATAGAAGGGGAAGCTCTTGCTACTCTTATTGTAAATAAAATGAGAGGTAGCTTTAACTCTATTGGTGTTAAAGCACCAAGTTTTGGAAAGAATAGAAAAGAAATACTTGAAGATATTGCAATTGTTACAGGTGCAACATTTTATGATGTGGATTCACCAATGGATATAAAGGATATAACAATAGAAAATTTGGGTAGTGCAAAAAATGTTAAGATTTATAAAGATAGTACAATAATTCTTAGAGGAGACTCAAAAGATGATGTTTTAGAAAATAAAATAGATGAAATAAAAAACGAATTATTGAATACTACAACTCAATACGAAGTAGAGAATTTAAGGAAAAGACTTGCTAGACTTTTAGGAGGTATTGCTGTAATTGAGGTTGGTGCTAGAACCCAAACAGAACTTAATGAAAAAAAGCTAAGAATAGAGGATGCATTATGTGCAACTCGTGCTGCTATTGAAGAAGGAATAGTTGAAGGTGGCGGCATAGAATATTTATATATACAAAATGGACTTAAAGAGTATATTTTAAATATGGATCAGGAAGAAAAAAACGGGGCAAATATTGTTTTAAATGCTCTAGATAAGCCATTATATTATATTGCACAAAATGCTGGCCAAAATGGCGATTTCGTCGTTCAAAAAGTTAAAGAGGCAGATAAAGGTATAGGATATGATGCAAGTAATAATTCTTTTGTTAATGTTGTTGAAAAAGGAATAATAGATCCTACTAAAGTGTGTAGAATTGCACTTGAAAGTGCTGTATCTATTTCATCTATGATACTTACAATAAATGGAGCTATATGCCAAAAAGAAACCAGAGAAAGCTAATTCTCTGGTGTTTTTTATTATTTATATTATAATCCGTTATTTACAATGTTCATTATAACACTTACAACAGATAATGCTATACCAAGTAAGAATACAATTAATGATCCAAAGTATGCTATTTTTACACTTGTAGGTTTGCTATTTTTCTTTACTATGTTTTTAGAAATAATAAATGCTGGTATAGATAATGCTAATGAAAATATTATACGATTAAGCATTAGTGGAATAGCAATAATTGTAGCTACGATTGCAACTATAGACCACATTTTTGCTTTTTCTTTTGTTACTCTTAGTCTTGATGCTATATTCATAAGTAATATTAGTGCAATTAAGCCAATTATACTTAATATTAATTTTGTGCTTTTTAATGATATTACTAAATAAATGCAAAATAATGTAAATAGCCCTAATATAATTGTTGCTATTAGAACTGCTTTGCTTTGTGGTTCTTTTGTAATTTCTTTTCTCATCATAACACCTCTTAGTGGTTATTATATTATATAAATATATTAAAGTCAAATGATGTTTATTCTATTGCAAAACTACATGTTTTAATGTATAATATTATGTATAGGAAAAAGGGAGAAATAATGGAAGAATATATAAACAATATAGATATGCAGACTATTTCTGAACAAACTTTAGCTTTTATTGGAGATGCTGTATATAATGTATATGTTAGATCATATCTTGCAAGTGTTTCTACTGCTAAAGCTGGACAATTACATGTAATGTCAATTAAATATGTAAGTGGTAAAGGACAAGCTCAAACAATAGACAAACTTATGGATATGCTTACAGATGAAGAAATTGCTATATATAAAAGAGGAAGAAATACAAATATTCCTACAGTTTCAAAACATGTAGATGTTGTGGATTATAAAAAAGCAACAGGATTTGAAGCATTGATTGGATATTTATATTTAACTAAAAAAACACAAAGATTAGATGAAATAGTAAAGAGTGCTATAGCTACTTTTGAGGAGGAATAAAATATGAATGAAAAAGAGAGTTTAGAAGAAGAGTTCAAAAAAGAAGTATTAAAAACAATTGATTCTAAAGAAGAACAAAAACTTATGCAAGAATGGATTGAAGAAGGTAAAGTTACAATAGATTTTATGGAAAAAATTAATGATGTTGAAATACCTGATAGTACTAACTATGTAATATTTACTGATGGCGAAGAACAATTAGTATATGAAAATGGAGAATTCTATGTTGTTTCTACTACAAGTAGCTTAAGAAAAAAAGTTAAGAAAACAAAAAAAGAAGCAACAGATATGTATTTAGATTACTTTATAAAATATCAATTAAATCCATTACTTGATGCTAGAAATCTAAGTGATGAAAAGATTAAAGAACAACAAAGAGAAAAAGAACTTGCTGAAAAAATTGCTAAACAAGAAATTGAAAAAGCAAAAATTATTGAAGAATCTAAAGAATATGATGAACATTCTCCACAAGATAGAATGAAATAAAAAAATAGAGAACTACCAAGCGGTAGTTCTTTTTTTATAAACTATTTTTTACTTGTTCAATATCTGCTGCACCTGCTGGAGCTGCTGGAACATAGTATTCTTTTTCTTTTGCAATTAAATATAGTTGCCATTGATAATCTTCTAGTGTGTTTCTAGAATTAATTAGTTCATCTCTTAAATTTTTGTTATTTGATTGTTGTATACTATAGTTAATCATATTAATGATACTATTAAGTGTAGATAAAGTATCGTTTATTGCAATTTTTTCTGTCATTTTATTCACCTCATAACATATTTGAAAGCTCAGTTTTTACGTTTGAGCATTCCTCACATATATCTTCTAATACAGTAGTAATGTTTGTATCGGAAGTAAGTGTTTTGTAATAATTAATTTTTGCACAAAAATTTGTTGCGTGGCCACATATGTGCCTAATGTTTTGAATTTCAATTTGATTTAAATTTTCCATAAATTCCTCCTTATACAATATTATTATTTGCTATATTTATTTTATTATTCTTATTTTTTCTTTTTATTTAATAGTAGGTTTTGAAACTAATGCACTAATAAAGCCAAAACAAATTGCTGCTGCAATTCCACCTGAAGTTGCTGTAACTCCTCCTGTAAATATACCAATAAAACCACGTTCTTCAATAGCTTTTATTGTACCTTTGTATAATGAATATCCAAAGCCAGAAATTGGTACTGTTGCACCACATTTTCCAAAGTTATATATTGGTTCGTAAATTCCAAGAAAACCTAGTATTACTCCAAGTACAACAAATAATGTAAGTATTCTTGCTGGTGTTATTTTTGTTTTATCTATTAATATTTGACCTATTGTACATATTATTCCACCTGTTATAAAGCATTGTAAATATTCCATATTACACCTCGTTTTCTATTGCTATTGCATGTGCAATTGAAGGTATTGATTCTCCTTGACCTGAAGATATTGGACTCATAAGAGCACCGGTTGCAACAAGCAATATTTTATTTATATTTTTTGCAGTTAACTCATTAAAAAAGTAACCAGAAAAAACACTTGCAATACAGCCACATCCACTTCCGCCACAATTTACATCTTGCTTTTTTAAATCATAAATAATACATCCACAATCTATATGTTTTTTAGATATATCTATGTTTTCTAGCTTAAATAGGTCGTGTAACATTTTACTTCCGTGTTCTCCTAAGTCTCCAGTTATTATTGCATCATAATAATCTATGTCTCTTTTTGTATCTGTTAAATGTTGTGCAATAGTATTAAATGCTGCAGGTGCCATTGCTGCACCCATATTTGCCATATCTTTTACACCAAGGTCTTGTATTTTTCCTGGAGTTACATATGTAATTCTTGCGTTTGAACTGCTTATTTTTTCTTTTGTTATTAAAGCAGCTCCAGCTCCTGTTACTGTTGCTTGAGCGGTTGTACTTCGTTGATTACCATGCTCTAGTGGCATTCTAAACTGTCTTTCAGCACTACAAAAATGTGATGAAGCACTACAAATAACAGTATTTGCTAAGTTTGATTCAATCATTACTGAACTTAAAAGTAATCCTTCACAAAATGTTGAACAAGCTCCAAATAGTCCAAGAAAAGGTACATTAAAGTTTCTTATTGCAAAATCTGATGATATACATTGATTTAATAAATCACCAGAAAAAATAATATCTATATCATCGTCTTTTATATTTGCTTTTTTCTCTAGATTACTTATACAAGTTTTTAGCATTTTGCTTTCACATTTTTCAAAAGTTTTTTCTTTATCCCATACATCGTTTATATGAGTATCAAAAAAACTAGATAAAGGTCCTTGTACTTCTTTTGGACCAACTATACTAGATGTATATGAAATGTATGGCATACTTTCTAATTTAAAAGTTTGTTTTCCTATTTTCATAAGTACCTCCTAAAGAATAAATTTTAAAAAATAGTATATAATTCCAAGTATGATAGAACTTGTTATTCCATATACTAACACTGGTCCTGCAACTTTAAACATATTACTTCCAAGGCCTAGAATAAAACCTTCACTTTTAAATTCTATTGCAGGAGATACTATACTATTTGCAAAACCAGTTATTGGTATGGTTGAACCTGCACCTGCAATTTTACCTAGTCTTGAATAAAGATTTATTGCTGTTAAAAATGCACTTAAAAATATTAATGATATACTAGTAATTGTAGAAGCTGTTTCTTTATCTACATATTTTAGAGAAAAATTAAATATTAACTGACCTAAAACACAGATTAGTCCTCCTATTAGAAATGCAAAAAAGATATTTTTTGCTATAGGACTTTTTTTAGTATTTTTTGATATCATTTGGTCATATTCACTATTTGTAATGTTTAAATTTGAATTCATTGATAATCACCATAAATATTATTAGTAAAATTTACATATTTATGATTTGAATTTGTAAAAAAATATTGAAAAGATAAAAATTTTTTGGTATAATGAATTCATAAATTGTAGCTTTGGGGGTAGTAATATGGAAAATGAGAAGAAGTTTGCAACAGAGATGTTTGGCTATGATAAAAAACAAGTAGAAGAGTATGTTAAAGCGATGAAAGCTGAATACGAAAGCAAATTACAAGCTGAACGTTCAGATAATAATAGAATAGCTAATGAACTATCATTGGTAAAAAGAAAATTAGAAAAATATGAAACAGACTATATTTCTAAGCAAGAGAAAGTTGCTAGTGCATTAATAACTGCAGAAGATCAAGCTAAGAAAATAATTGAAGATTCTAGGAGTGAAGCAATTCAAGAAAAAGATAGAATTGAACATTTAATTGAAATGGAAAAAGAAAAACTTTTAGATATGAAAAGAGAAGTTATTGATCTTAAAGAAAAAACTGTTGGCTTATTAGATAAATATAGTCAAGAGATTAATGATTTATTAGAATAATGAAATTATAATATCCAGGAATTGTCCTGGATATTTTTTTGCATTATATTATAACAAATGTAATACAATTAAATAGGAGAAATAAATGAGATTTACATTTGCTATATTTAATAAACACAAAAGAAAAATAGAAAGAAAAGATTCAAAAGATTTCAGTAATGTGTTAATATCTTTTATTATTTGTACCATTATTACATTAAAGTATAATACCATAATTTTTGCTACAAACATTGTAGATAATGTGGATAATAATATAATTAAAGAAGCTTTTTTTAACAATAATTTGCTTTTAAATGAAACTAGTTATAAATATAGTGAACTTGAAGAAAAAGCAAAAACAGAAACTATAGATTATTCGTCTACTCAAGAAGAAATTGCAATGGATATTGTAGCAAATAAATATGATAGTGATGTATTAGTATTTAACAGTCAGGATAATTATTATTGCGATGTAATAAGTGAAACAAATAGTTACCAAAAGCTAAATGTTTGTGGAGTTGAGGTTATTAATTATTCTAGTAATAGAAATATAGATTTTGAAAAGATACTTGCAATGGATGATATATTCTTTGAACAAGATGATGAGGTTACAATGTATACTACACATACATCTGAGTCTTATGCAAATGTTCCAGAATATAGTGCTCCTGCAAGAACGCTAGATGGTAAATATAATATGTTAAATATTGCATCAAATCTTTCAAGAAACCTTAATATTAAAAATATTAATACGGTTTGTTCTTTAAATCCACATGACTATGGAGAATATAATAGTGCATATACAAATTCTCGTATTACACTTGCAAGTATTATTAATGAAAATCCAAATGTTAAAGTTGCAATAGATGTGCATAGAGATGCAATTGAGGATTTATCTTTTGCACCTAAACTTGACATCATGGGGTATAATGTTGCATGCGTGATGCTAGTTATGGGAATAGGTTATGAGGATGAACCAAATCCATATTATGAAAGAAACTTAAAACTTGCATTTGAAATACAGATGCTTGCAAACAAAATATATCCTGGACTATTTAGGCCAATGATAATTAGAAATAGTGTATACAACCAGGATTTAATGGCAAACTCTTTTTTAATAGAGGTTGGAGCTACTGGAAATACAATAGAAGAAGCAAAGCTTTCAACAAGATGTTTGTCAAATTTGCTAAATATTATATATAATCATTGAAATGATTTTGTTCTTTGTGATATAATCTAAAATCGATACGAAAGGTTAGGATAAAATGGGAAAGTTAGTTATAGTAGAATCACCATCAAAAGCTAAAACAATTAAAAAGTATTTAGGTGGAGATTATGAGGTAATTGCATCTCAAGGTCATATAGTAGACCTTCCTGCAAACAAACTTGCAGTAGATGTAGATAATGATTTTAAACCAGAATATAAGACAATGCCAGATAAGGCTAAATTAATTAAAGACATTAAAGAACAAGCAAAAGATAAAGAAATTGTTTATCTTGCAACCGACCCTGATCGTGAAGGAGAGGCAATAGCATGGCACTTAAAAAATCTTTTAAAAATAAAAGATGATAATAAATGTAGAATTGAATTTAATGAGATAACAAAAAATGCAGTGAAAAAAGCTGTAGAGTCTCCAAGAGTTGTTAATCAATCTCTTGTTGATGCTCAACAAGCAAGAAGAATTCTAGATAGAATTGTTGGATATAAACTTTCTCCGTTATTATGGAAAAAAGTAAAAAAAGGAACAAGTGCAGGTAGGGTTCAATCTGTTGCACTTAAGATAATTATAGATAAGGAACGTGAAATACAAGCATTTGTACCAGAAGATTATTTTGTAATGTACGCAAAACTTGCTAAAGGTACAGATGTAGTTACAGCAAAGTTCTATGGAGATAAAAATGGTAAAATAGAACTTAAAGATGAAAAAGTAGTAAATAGTATAATAAAGAAAATAGATAATAAAGAATATGAAGTTGCAGATGTTAAAAAGAGTGAGAGAAGAAAAAATCCTCCTGCTCCATTTACTACATCTTCACTTCAACAAGAAGCTTCTAGAAAGTTAGGCTTTGGAGTTAAGAAGACTATGATGGTTGCTCAAAGATTATATGAGCATGGATTTATTACATATATGAGAACAGACTCTACAAGACTTTCTGAAGATGCTAAAAAGATGGCTAAAAAGTATATAACTGATACTTTTGGAAAAAACTACTATTTAGATAGAGAGTTTAAAACAAGTGAAACTGCTCAAGATGCCCACGAAGCAATTCGTCCTACACATTTAGATGAAGTTGAATTAAATGGTGATGATTTAAAACTATATACATTAATACTTAATAGATTTTTGGCATCTCAAATGAGTGTAGCAGTGTATGATACAACAAGAATTAGAGTAGAAGTTGAAGACTATGTTTTCTATATTAATGGAAGTACAATTAAGTTTGATGGTTTCATGAAATTATATATTGAAGGCAAAGATGAAAAGAGAAAAAGACAAGATGCTCAAGATGATGAAGAAAGTGATGAAGAAAACGTTTTACCTGAAATTAATGTTGGAGATATATTAAAACAAAAGGAACTTAAAGCAGATAAAAAGACTACTGAACCTCCAGCAAGATATACAGAAGCAAGTCTTGTTAAGGCTATGGAAGAAAATGGAGTCGGAAGACCTAGTACTTATGCTCCAACAATTTCTACTATTGAAGATAGATTATATATTGAAAAAGAAGGTAAATATTTAGTTCCTACAGATCTTGGAATGGTAGTAAATAAAATACTTGAAGATAATTTTAAAGATATAGTAGATGTTAAATTTACTGCGGATATGGAACATAAACTAGATGAAGTCGCAGAAAATAAAATA
>CAMVON010000012.1 GCA_947169155.1 uncultured Clostridiaceae bacterium | reverse complement strand
TATCAGCAGGAATTTCTTCTTCTCTAACGTCTTGACCTAATTCATCATAGTGAATATAAGCTTTCATGTTAATTAAGTTAACAATTCCTTTGAATGTATCTTCTTTACCAATAGGTAGAGCGATTGGAATTGCATTAGCTTTTAATCTGTTTCTTAATTGATCAACGCATAGGAAGAAATCAGCTCCTGTTACGTCCATTTTATTTACATATACCATTCTTGGTACCATGTATTTATCAGCTTGTCTCCAAACTGTTTCAGTTTGTGGTTGTACACCACCTTTTGCAGCTAAAACTGTAACTGCTCCATCAAGTACTCTAAGTGATCTTTGTACTTCGATTGTAAAGTCAACGTGTCCTGGAGTATCAATGATGTTTATTCTATTGTTTTTCCAGAAACATGTAGTAGCAGCAGATGTGATTGTGATACCTCTTTCTTGTTCTTGAGCCATCCAGTCCATTGTTGCTTCTCCTTCGTGAACTTCACCTATTTTATGAGTTTTACCTGTATAGAACAGGATTCTCTCTGTAGTAGTTGTTTTACCAGCATCGATGTGAGCCATGATACCGATATTTCTAGTCCTCTCAAGAGGATATTCTCTTCCAGCCATAAAATAATAGCCTCCCTTCATTAATTATAATAAATTGATTTTTTATACTACCATCTGTAGTGTGCGAAAGCTTTGTTTGCTTCTGCCATTTTGTGAGTGTCTTCTTTCTTTTTGAAAGCAGCACCTTGGCTATTTATAGCATCCATAATTTCTCCTGCTAGTTTTTCTTCCATGCTATGTTCATTTCTTTTTCTAGCATATTCAACTAACCATCTGATTGCAAGAGTTTGTTTTCTATCAGCTCTAATTTCCATTGGTACTTGGTATGTAGCACCACCAACTCTTCTAGCTTTAACTTCTAGAGCAGGTGTAACGTTATCTAAAGCAGCTTGGAATGCTTCTAAAGCTTCTTTACCAGTTTTTTCAGCAACTATATCAAATGCACCATAAACGATTTTTTGAGCTGTAACTTTTTTACCATCCCACATAACTTTGTTGATAAGTTTTGAAACTACAACTGAATTATATTGTGGATCTGGCATTACTTCTCTTTTAGCAATATGTCCTTTTCTTGCCACTGTTCTTCCCTCCTTATTTCGATATTGAATTTCATAAAAATTCATAGGTACTCAAAAATTTTTAATTTCTGTAAGTGCTAGGTTTAATATATTAAACTTAAGCGCCTAACTTAAAATCATTATTTTTTCTTTGCTTTTTTTGCACCGTATTTTGATTTAGCTTGTACTCTATCAGCAACACCTGCTGTATCTAGTACACCTCTAACAATGTGGTAACGTACACCTGGTAGGTCTTTTACTCTTCCACCTCTAATTAGAACAACACTGTGTTCTTGTAGGTTATGACCAATTCCTGGAATATATGCTGTTACTTCCATTGTATTTGTTAGTCTAACTCTGGCTACTTTTCTTAAAGCAGAGTTTGGTTTTTTAGGAGTTTGAGTTTTAACAACTGTACAAACACCTCTCTTTTGTGGAGAAGATTGATTTGTAGCAACTTTCTTTCTTGAGTTATATCCTCTTTGAAGAGCTGGTGATTTAGATTTAGTTGTTTTATCATGTCTTCCTTTTCTAACTAATTGGTTAAATGTAGGCACTTAAATTCACCCCTTTCTTTACATTAATAATACTAATTCCATTAGTACGTTAAATATTATACTAAAAATAGGCATTAAAGTCAATATTTTACAGAAATGTTACATAAAAATTTTCAAAAAATAACTCTCTAAGTTTTACCTTAGAGAGTCAATAATTTATACGATTAAAACATATCTTTATAATTATTCATTTTCTTGGATGTTAGGGAAGCTTAAGCAAATGCCAACATCTGTTCCTTGATATTTAAATTTATATTCAAATTTATCAGTTACAACTTTAGAAATTTCAGCAATTTCAGAATATTTATATCTTTCAACTTCAATATATTTTTTTACTCCAGCATAGTTTGGATCGTATACTTCAATTTTAAATTTATTCATATTATTAGAATCAGCTAGAAGTTTAATACCAAGAACTGTATAATCATCATTAATTCTAATCATTACCGGACTACCTTTTTTAAGTGTAGTAGTTAATCTTTCAAAAGCAGTATCATTGTTATCATAGAAATAGAATTTGTCATCTCTATACTTAGTAATATCTAGTCTTGCAAGAGTTTTTAGTAATTGAACATCACCATCTTCTATTGGATAGTCTGGTTCATCTTCATCTTCGCCATAAATTTTTACATATTGATCAACGTTAAATCTAATTGACTCATATCTATTGAATCCAGCATGGTCTGCTTTATATGGTACTCCATAAGTTTCAAAGCCTAAAGTTGTTAATTCTTGTTTTGCAGTAGCATTTATCAATAATGCACCACTAGAAATAGTTGGTGACCAAAAATTATCTGGTAAATCACATAAAACACTTAAAGATTGTGGTTTGTATGTTCTTAGTGTTGCTTCATCTGAATTAATAGAAGCAGGTTCAGCTTCTGGTGCAGAAACAACTTCACCAGATGTAGTAGTAATTTTCTTAGAGCCTAACTTTTCAGGCACATTGTTTTCATAGAATAATTTAGCAAATAATACCATTCCATAACCATAGCCATGTTCTACTTGTGTATTAGAAAAGTTAGAAAATGAGAATCCATCTCTTTTTACTCCAAATCCAGAATCTGCAATAATAACAGAATCTGTAACATTATCATTATTAGTGTCATATAAGTTATAGCATAACTCAGCAGCTATTAAATTAAATGTTTCCTCTAAATCGTCTGCTGTAGGTGCAAAGTAGTATTTTCCTTTTGTTTGACTAGCAATATCAGATAAAGCTTTTTCATCAATACTACTTCCTAAACCTATTGTATAGATTTTTACTCTTTTTTCAATTGCAGTTTTAATTACACTTTCAATCAACTTATCATCATAATCTTCACCTTGGCTATCAACACCATCAGATAATAATATCATATATCTTCTGTTTTTTTCTTCACCAGAAGTGAATATATTAAGACCACCCTCTATACCTCTTCCTAAGTATGTTCCAGAGAAAGATTCAGAAACAGTTTTAATAGTTGATACTCTGTTTTTAATAGTATCTTTATCTGATGTTAGTTTAGATAGTTCTGTATAATCATATGTAAATTTACCAGCACCAAATTTATAGTTTCCTTGTAATTTATCTACTAGTTCATTTACAACATCTACTCTTTTAAATTCAGGATCGTTTTCTTCACTATTAGCATATTCATCTTTAGAATACATTGAACCAGAGTTATCTATTATAAATACTAATTCTGTTGCTAAATTAGAAGTTAATTTAGAAGAATCTGCAATAAAATACTTTCCAAACTCTTCTGTTGTAAATACTAAAGTAGAAGCGTTTGTATCTAGCTCAGAAGCAACTTTAGTAAACGTATTTGTTTGATCATCTAATTTATATACAGCAAGTGTGTTTTCTACTAAAGACTTAGCAGCAATTTTTTCTTTAGAATATTTTATAGTAACTTTAGCATCGTCAAGTTTAGCTTCAGTGTAAAAAGAATATATACCATCCAATACTGATGAAACATTTTCTAATGTTTCAGTAGTATATTTATCTACTGATGTACGAGTAAAATTACCTTTTCCAGTCATACTTAAAGTTACATCAGCAGTTTTAAAAGTATATTCAAGTTGTCTTTCGCCATCATCTAGACCATCACCTTTTGAATCTTTTACTTTTGGATCTAAATTCATTATGATTTCATCACCATCAAATAGTCCATCACCATCAGTATCTTTTTCATTAGTTGATGTCTTACTATATGAAGATTCATATAAATCAGTTAAACCATCACCATCAGCATCTTGAAGTAATATCTTATAATCGCTATTTTTATATAATGAAGATAATTCACTTCCTAAAACAGTAATATACTTAGTTCCAACTGCATCATCATTACTAGCAGTAATAGAATAAGTGCCTTCATCTGTAGGTAAATTCCAAGTAGCAACACCATCTTCACTAACTTCAACGTTACCACCACTTACTTCCCATTTAAAATCTTTTGTATCTATAACTTCGCCATTCTTTTTAGATGTTGCATAGAAGTATAATGTTGAAGCTTTAGTACCAACAACTTCACCTAATTCTGTATCAGCATTAGCAATTGTAATTTTAACAGGACTAAACATTATCAACATAACCATTAAAGCAATCAAAAGAAGAATAACCAAAAAACTTCCAATGATTAAACCTTTTCTATGATTATCTATAAAATCTAATATATCATCTCTAAGATCTAGAAAAAAATCACCCATTTTATCAATCTCCTTAATATTTATATACATAATTATTATATTATATTAAAAAAATATATTCAACTAATTTTTATGTATAATTATAGCATTTTTTATATTATAATAATAAAGTTTTGAACCATCTAAATATGATTCATCTATATCACGTAAAGCAGTCAAAACTTTCGTAATTTTTGAAGAAACATCTCCCACTAAATAAAACTCTATATAATTTAACCCACTAAAATGATTATATATTTCATTAATCCTTGCATCAATATCTGCATCTTCTTCAATAACTAAATTATTATAATAATAATAATTGTATTCATTAGAATTAGCTAAAGGAATAATAGCTTCATTATCAAACGTAACAAATGCCTTTTCAGCTTCAGTAGTTAAATTACAATAAGCATGATTAATTATACCTGATTCATCATAAATTGAATGTGATGATGTAATATCTACATGATACCAATTATCCCCCAGTTTAACCATATTCCAAGCATGAGGACTATCATTTAAATTTCCAAGCACAATAATACTATCAATGCCAACTTTATTTAAAACTAGTTGATATGCTTTAGAAAAACTATCACATACACCAATCCCTTCTAATAAAGTTCCTTCTGCAGTATGATATTTTCTAGGTATATCTTCTTCTTTATAATATTTTACATCATTTGAAATTCTATCATGAATTATTATCTCTTTTTCAATATCTGTTTTATCTTCTAATCCTCTAGCATAAAAATCTACTTTACCAGCCATTAAAGAAATCTTTTCTTTTATTTGGTAAGTATTTTCTTCTGTATAATTTAATTTAATATAACCTATATTACCTTCAAATCCAGGATATACATATGAAGAATATTGAGCTTTTAAATAGAATACTTCAGGATGGTCATTAGTAAATGCTTCAATAGCATAACTAACTTCACGAGCAAAATCATCTTTTTCGCCATCAATATAGTATCTTACAACAAACTCATCATCATAATTTTTAACACCATTAGCAATAGCTTCATAGATATATTTTTGCTCTTTAGTTAATGTATTAAAGTAATACATATTATTTTTAATTCCAAGTTCGTTAATTGTAAATTCTTCATTATATGCCTCATATGGTTCTTTAAATTCTTCAATTTCTTTTCTAATCACATTTCCAACTTTATTTGGAATATCTGTAAAAGTTGCAATATAAATAAATACTGCAAAAAAAGCAATTACAAAAAGAAAGTTAAAAATTCTAACTATGGCACTTTTTAATGGATTTTTCTTCATATTCTACTCCTTATCATATAATAATTTTAATATAAAGAGCTTCATTTTTCAAGGTTAAAAAGACATAAAAAAGAGTGGATTTTACTCCACTCTAATATACTATTATTCAACTATGTTTGAATTAGAAGAAAATACCATATCTTCTGTCATATCATCTTTTGTGATATTCTTGATCATTTCAGGATCAACGATAGGTTCTTCAACTTTATTTAAATCTTCTTCTGTTACAAATTCAATATCATCAGCATTGATAATACCAGTACCAGCAGGAATTAAACGTCCAATAATAACATTTTCTTTTAGACCTTGTAATTTATCTACTTTACCACGAACAGCAGCATCTGTTAATACTCTTGCTGTTTCTTGGAATGATGCAGCAGATAAGAAAGAATCTGTAAGTAAGGCAACCTTAGTAATACCAAGTAATACCTTTTTACCTTTAGCAGGTTTCTTACCAGCTTCTTTAGCAGCTCTATTTGCTTTATTAAACTCAGTCATATCAATTGTAGATGAAGTGATAAGATCAGTATCTCCAGCATCTTCTACAAATCTCTTTCTTAACATTTGACGAGTAACAATTTCAATATGTTTATCATCAATGTTAACACCTTGAGTTCTATAAACTTTTTGAACTTCTTCAATTAAGTAGTTTTCAACAGCAACTTCACCTTTAATTCTGATGATATCATGTGGATCAAGAGAACCTTCAGTAAGTCTGTCACCTGCTTCAATTACTTGACCATCAGTAACTGCAAGTCTAGCTCCATAAGGAATTAGATATTTTTCAGCAGTCTTTTCGTCAGTAGTAACTGTAACTTCTTTGTTATTACCTTTTTCACCGATAGAAACTGTACCAGCAATTTCAGATACCATAGCAACACCCTTAGGTTTTCTAGCTTCGAAAAGCTCTTCAACTCTAGGTAGACCTTGTGTGATATCTGTACCAGCAACACCACCTTGGTGGAATGTTCTCATTGTTAATTGAGTACCAGGTTCACCGATAGATTGTGCAGCAATAATACCAATTGCTTCACCAACAGAGATTGGATCTCCTGTTGCAAGGTTTTTACCATAACATTTAGCACATACACCTCTGATAGATTCACAAGTAAGTGCTGATCTAATTTTAACTTGTTCAATTCCAGTATCAACGATGATTTTAGCAACTTTATCTGTTACATAAGTTCCATTTGGAACAATAATATCTCCGTTTTTATCTGTAATATCTTGAGCAAGATATCTTCCTTCAATTCTTTCTTCAAGAGTTTCGATTGGTTCTCCAGATTCTCTAATAGTTTCAACCATTAATCCATCGTGAGTTCCACAATCGTCTTCCATAACGATAACTTCTTGGTTAACGTCTACAAGTCTTCTAGTTAGGTAACCAGAGTCAGCTGTTCTTAAGGCTGTATCTGCTAGACCTTTTCTAGCACCGTGAGATGAAATGAAGAATTCAAGTACATCTAGACCATCTTTAAAGCAAGATTTGATAGGTATTTCAACTGTTTTACCTTCTGTATCTGCCATAAGTCCACGGATACCAGTTAATTGTCTAATTTGTGTTGGGTTACCTCTGGCACCAGTATGTGCCATCATTTGAATTGGGTTTAATTTATTTGGGTTACTCATAACTGCTGCTTGAATATCATCAGTAGCTTTAGACCAAACTTTGATAGTTTCATTGTATCTTTCTTCATCAGTTATAAGACCACGTTTAAAGTTCTTACGAATTCCTTCAACTTTTTGTTCAGCATCAGCAAGGATTCCTGCTTTAGCTTCTGGAACTTCCATATCTGCAACAGAAACTGTTACAGCAGCTCTTGTTGAATATTTATATCCGTTAGCCTTAATTTCATCAAGGACAACAGCAGTATCTGAAATACCATGTTTAGATATACATTTATCTACTATTTTTCCTAATTCTTTCTTTCTAACTGGGAAATCAATTTCAAGTTTTAATTCATTTCCTGGTATAGATCTATCTACAAATCCAAGATCTTGAGGGATATAGCTGTTAAATATTAATCTACCTGGTGTAGCATCAATAATTCCAGTCATATCTACTCCATCAACTTTTCTTGTAACTCTAACTTTAATTGCAGAGTGAATTTCAAGTACGCCTTGGTCATATGCCATTAATACTTCATCTTCACTTGAAAATACTTTACCTTCACCTTTTTCACCTTCAACGTCAACTGTTAAGTAGTAACTTCCAAGAATCATATCTTGAGAAGGTACTGCAACTGGTTTACCATCTTGAAGTTTTAGTAGGTTATTTGAAGCAAGCATTAATAATTTTGCTTCAGCAACAGCTTCTGGTGATAATGGAACGTGAACAGCCATTTGGTCACCATCGAAGTCAGCATTGAATGCTGTACATACTAATGGGTGAAGTTTAATTGCTCTACCTTCAACTAGAACTGGTTCAAATGCTTGAATACCAAGTCTGTGAAGTGTAGGAGCACGGTTTAGCATTACAGGTCTATCTTTAATAACATCCTCTAATACATCCCATACTTCAACACTAGTTTTTTCAACTAAGTTTTTAGCATTTTTAATGTTTGCTGCAATTCCTCTTGCAACTAAGTCTTTCATAACAAATGGTTTGAAAAGTTCAAGAGCCATTTCTCTAGGAAGACCACATTGGTAGATTTTAAGTTCTGGACCAACAACGATAACTGAACGTCCAGAGTAGTCAACTCTCTTACCTAGTAAGTTTTGTCTAAATCTACCTTGTTTACCTTTAAGCATATCTGAAAGAGATTTTAAAGCTCTTCCACCGGCACCAGTGATAGGTCTACCACGTCTGCCGTTATCTATTAAAGCATCTACTGCTTCTTGAAGCATTCTCTTTTCATTTCTTACGATAATGTCTGGAGCTTCAAGTTCTAGTAGTTTCTTTAATCTATTATTTCTGTTTATTACTCTTCTATATAAGTCATTAAGATCTGAAGTAGCAAATCTACCACCATCAAGTTGAACCATAGGTCTTAAATCTGGTGGAATAACTGGTAGAGCTTCAAGAATCATCCATTCTGGTCTGTTTCCAGAAGTTACAAATGCTTCAACTGTATCTAATCTTTTAATTAGTTTTTGTCTTTTAGCACCAGTTGCTTTTTCTAGTTCTTTTCTTAATTCTTTTTCTAATTTTTTAAGATCTACTTTAGCAAGTAGTTCTTTTATAGCTTCAGCACCCATACCAACTCTAATTGAGTCATATCCGTATTTTTCTAGTGCTTCTCTATATTCTTTTTCACTTAAGATATCACATGTACTAAATGCTGTATCTTTTGGATCTAAAACTATGTAAGATGCATAGTATAAAACTTTTTCTAAAGCTTTTGGAGATATATCTAGAAGAGTACTCATTCTTCCAGGTATACCTTTGAAGAACCAAATGTGTGATACAGGACATGCAAGTTCAATATGACCCATTCTCTCACGTCTAACTTTTTTCTTAGTTACTTCAACACCACATCTATCACAGATGATACCTTTATATCTTACTTTTTTGTACTTACCACAGTAACATTCCCAGTCCTTTGTAGGTCCAAAAATCTTTTCACAAAATAGTCCGTCTCTTTCTGGTTTAAGTGTTCTATAATTGATAGTTTCTGGTTTTTTAACTTCTCCTTTAGACCATTCTCTTATTTTGTCTGGAGAAGCAAGACCGATACTTATTCTATCAAAATTATCCATATCTTGCATTTTTTAAATCCCCCTTACACCTTTATTATTCTTCATCTGAAAGATCATATGAGTCCATTTCTTCGCTCATGTGACCAAATTGTTCATCTGTTAGTTCTCCATCCTCTTCAATTGACATTCCATCTTCTTCTTGAGATAGGTTAGCAACCATATCTTCAGTAGGAACAATAGCATCATTGTCATCTTCTATAGATTCTTTAAGTTCTAATTGTTCATCTTGTTTATATAGTTTTAAGTCTAATGCTAAACTTTGAAGTTCTTTAGTTAATACTCTAAATGATTCTGGAATTCCTGGTTTTGGAATACTTTCACCTTTAACAATTGCTTCATATGTTTTTAAACGTCCAACAATATCATCAGATTTAACTGTTAATATTTCTTGTAGGATATAAGATGCACCATAAGCTTCAAGTGCCCAAACTTCCATTTCACCAAATCTTTGTCCACCAAATTGTGCTTTACCACCAAGAGGTTGTTGTGTAACTAAAGAGTATGGTCCAATTGAACGAGCATGTATCTTATCTTCAACCATGTGATATAGTTTAAGCATGTACATGTATCCAACTGTAACTTTTCTATCAAAAGGTTCACCTGTTCTACCATCACGTACAACAAATTTACCATCTGGATCTAATCCTTTAGATTCAAATAATGCTCTAATTTCGCTGTCTTTTGCACCATCAAATACTGGTGTAGCTATTTTCCATCCATATAGTTTAGCAATGTATCCTAAATGAACTTCTAGCACTTGCCCAACATTCATACGAGATGGGATACCAAGTGGATTTAATAATACTTGTAATGGAGTACCATCTGGTAAGAATGGCATATCTTCTCTTGGTAATATACGAGAAATACAACCTTTGTTACCATGACGTCCAGCCATTTTATCTCCGACAGAGATTTTTCTCTTTTGAGCTATGTATATTCTTACAACTTTATTAACTCCAGCAGCAAGCTCATCACAATTGTCTCTAGTAAATATTTTAACATCAACAATTGTACCAGCTTCACCATGTGGAACTCTTAAAGATGTATCTCTTACTTCTCTTGCTTTTTCTCCAAATATTGCTCTTAAAAGTTTTTCTTCAGCTGTAAGTTCAGTTTCACCTTTAGGTGTAACTTTACCAACTAGGATGTCTCCTGGAACAACTTCAGCACCGATTCTAATAATACCATTTTCATCTAAGTTTTTAAGAGCTGATTCAGAAACTTGAGGAATATCTCTTGTAATTTCTTCTGGTCCAAGTTTTGTATCTCTAGCTTCACAATCATAATCTTCAATATGAATAGAAGTTAGAACATCATCTTTAACAAGATCTTCAGAAATTAAGATGGCATCCTCGTAGTTGTATCCTTCCCAAGTCATGAAACCAATAAGTAGGTTTTTACCAAGGGCTAACTCACCATTTTGAGTTGAAGGACCATCAGCAATAACTTCGCCTTTTTTAACTTTTTCACCTTTTCTAACGATAGGTTTTTGCATTATACAAGTACCTGCGTTAGATCTTTGGAATTTGATTAATGTATATTCATCTTTTCCTGTTTTTGTATCAATAATGATTTTGTCTGCATCAACATAAGATACAACACCATCATTTTTAGCAACAATAACAATTCCTGAGTCAACTGCTGCTTTATATTCAATACCAGTACCACAAATTGGGCTATCTGTTTGAATTAGAGGTACAGCTTGACGTTGCATGTTAGCACCCATAAGTGCTCTGTGGGCATCATCACTCTCTAGGAATGGAATCATTGCTGTAGCTACAGAAACTAATTGTTTTGGAGAAACATCCATTAAATCTACCTTGTCTGCTTCTACTTCTTCAATTAAATCTCTGAATCTTACTTTAATTCTTTTATTTATAAATCTATTTTCAGCATCTAGAGGTTCGTTTGCTTGAGCTACGATATATTTATCCTCTTCGTCTGCTGTCATATATTTAATATCATTTGTTACAACACCAGTTTTCTTATCTACTAATCTATATGGAGTTTCAACAAAACCATATCTATTAATTTTTGCATATGTAGATAACGAAGAAATAAGACCGATGTTTGGACCTTCTGGAGATTCGATAGGGCATAGTCTACCATAGTGTGTATGGTGAACGTCACGAACTTCAAATCCAGCTCTTTCTCTTGATAGACCACCAGGTCCTAATGCAGAAATTCTTCTTTTATGTGTTAATTCTGCAAGTGGATTGATTTGATCCATGAATTGAGATAATTGAGAACTTCCAAAGAATTCTCTTAAAGCACCAACTACAGGTTTAATGTTAATTAATGTTTGTGGTGTAGCAACATCTAGATCTTGAGTAGCCATTCTTTCACGAACAACTCTTTCAAGTCTTGCAAGACCAATTCTGAATTGGTTTTGTAATAATTCACCAACACATCTAACACGTCTGTTACCTAAGTGGTCAATATCATCTGTTGAACCAAGACCAAATCTTAAGTTCATAAAGTAGTTAATAGAAGACATTATATCATCAATTGTTGCACATTTGATAACTAATTTTTCTCTATTAAGTCTAATTTGTTTTTTAAGTTCTTTTTCATCTACATCTCCAACTTTTTCAAGTAATTCTTTTAAAGCTGGTAGATAAACTTCTTCTTTAATAACATCTTTATCTATTTCCATACCTAAGTATGTAGAAATATCTACAGTGTTATTACCAATTATTTTAATTTTTTTGCCTTCTCTATCAATGTATACAACATTAATTCCAGCATGTTTAATTTTGTAAGCAACTTCTTCTGAAATTGTTTCACCAGCAGATACTAAAATTTCTCCATCTTCTGTGATAACATTTTCAGCAGCTACTTCACCAATTGTTCTTTCTGCAATAGAAAGTTTCTTATTATATTTGTATCTACCAACTCTAGATAAATCATATCTTCTAGGTTCAAATAATAGACCAAATAATAATGATTTAGCAGTTTCTGCATGTAATGGTTCATTAGGTCTGATTTTTTTGTATATTTCAAGTAAAGCTTCATCTTGTGTTTTAGCTGGATCTTTATATAGATTTTCATTGATTAAGTCATCTTCAAATAAATCCATAATTTGTTGATCAGATTGAACACCTAGTGCTCTAATTAAAGTAGTAATTGGAACTTTTCTAGTTCTATCTACTCTAGCAGAATATACATCTTGAGAATCAGATTCTAATTCAATCCATGTACCACGTATAGGCATAATAGTTCCTGAATATAAGAACTTACCTGTTTTGTCTCTTTGTGCATCAAAATATACACCTGGGCTTCTTACAAGTTGAGAGATTATAACTCTCTCTGCACCATTAATTAAGAAAGTACCACTTTCAGTCATAACTGGTAAATCGCATAAGAATATTTCTTGTTCTTTAATTTCACCAGTTTCTTTGTTAAATAGACGCACTTGTACTTGTAATCTTGAAGAATAACTAGTGTTTCTAGCTTTAGCTTCTTCAATTGTGTACTTTGTTTCATCTTCTAGTCTATAATCAACAAATTCAAGCATAAGATTGCCTGAAAAGTCAGTTATAGGAGAAGCGTCATTTAAAACATCTTTTAATCCTGATTTTAAAAACCATTCATAAGATTGTTTTTGGATATCAATTAAGTCTGGTAAATCTACAACTTCTTTGATACCTGAAAAGCTCATTCTAGTAGCTTTTCCGTTTTTCACTTCATGAACTTGACTCATTTTTATACCCCCAATTGCACTCTAAAAAAGACAACAAAAAGTCAAACTAGTTTACATAATTTTAAAAATTTTCAACTAATTTGATTTTTTACTATACTTTTTTATTTAACTATTTTTAATGATTTTTCTCAACTATTTCAACCGTCCTTTGCTCTTTAGTTTACATAGAAATTTCGATTAGAAATAACATTTGTATCATTATATCACGTTAATATATTGGTGTCAACAAGTTTTAAAACTTTTTTAAAATTTTTAATTTTCCTATTGATTTTTTCAAAAAAATATGAAAAAGTACCTAAAATTAAATTTTAGGTACTAAAAAAATCATATTATTGAGCTTCTCCTTCTTTTAATCTATCAGCTCTATCAGCAGCAATTAATGCTTCAACCATTTCATCAATATCTCCATTTAAAAATGATTCTAATGAATATATTGTATAGTTAATTCTATGATCTGTTACTCTACTTTGTGGATAGTTATAAGTTCTAATTTTCTCACTTCTTGCTCCACTACCAACTTGTAGTCTTCTAGTATTAGTAATAGCACTATCTCTTTCTTCAAGTTGTTTTTCATATAATTTAGAACGTAACATTTTCATAGCAGTTTCTTTATTTTGTAATTGTGATCTTTCTTGTTGGCAAGCAACAACTATTCCTGTAGGAATATGAGTAATTCTAATAGCTGATGATGTCTTATTTACGTGTTGTCCACCTGCACCACTTGCTCTGTAAGTATCAATCCTTAAATCATTTGGATTAATTTCAATTTCAACATCTTCAACTTCTGGTAAAACAGCTACTGTTGCAGTTGAAGTATGAATTCTACCACTTGCTTCAGTTTCAGGTACACGTTGTACTCTGTGAACTCCAGATTCAAATTTAAGTCTACTATATGCGCCTTTTCCTTTAATCATAAATGATATTTCTTTAATACCACCTATTTCTGTTTCATTTGAATCAATTACCTCAACTTGCCATCTTTTTAGTTCGGCATACATAGTATACATTCTATAAAGGTTATATGCAAATAAAGCTGCTTCTTCTCCACCAGCTCCGCCTCTGATTTCGATAATAACGTTACTATCATCATTTTCATCTTTAGGAAGAAGTAGTATTTTTAATTCTTCTTCAAGTTCTGGTAGTTTTTCTTTTGCTGCATAATACTCTTCGTTTGCAATATCTTTAAGGTCAGGATCATTAAGCATTTCTTCAGCCTCATCCATAGCTTTTTTTACTTGTTTGTATTCACTATATTTATCTACAACATCCTTCATACTAGCTTGTTCTTTCATGTATTTTCTCCATGATTCTTGATCAGCTATAACTTCAGGGTCTGCTATAAGTTTTGTTAATTCTTCATATTTTTGATATAATGCTTCTAATTTATCAAACATATTTACACTCCCATCTCTCAAATTTAACATTAATATTTTAACACATTTTAGTTATTATTTCAACACAAGTTAAAATTAATATGAAAATTAACATAAAAAAATTTGCTAAATTAATAGCAAATTAATAATAATAGTGTACAGTGATAGGAATTAAATTATCTGCTCCACATTTTTTACACTTATGAAAAGTATTATGTTGTAAAACATCCTCATGTTTAAATCTACATCTATTTGTCTTTCCACATCTTCCACAATTATATTTCAATCGAGGTGTTTTTCTTATATATCTGTTTATAAAACAATTTCTAAATCTTAAATTCTGTGCATTTACACATTCAAATGTATCATACTCATCTGTATTAACTTTTTTCGAACTCATAATCATTTGTTCTCCTCTCTTATTTATTATATAATAATTATATCATTTGACATAATAATTGTCAATAAATATAAAAAAGATGAGCATTAGCCCATCTTAAATTATAATATTATATTTAAATTTCCACAATGCTCACACATAAGTTGTGGATAGACCTCCTTAATTTTCAAAATTCCATAATTTTTCATACCACAATATCCGCAATAAAATTTAACTTTACGCTTACTTTTAATAAATCCGTAATCCTCTCTTTAATGTTACTTCATATTCGCAGCATCTTTTTGTTTCAGATTTTTGCATAAGCATACCTCCCTTAAAAAATTATTTTGAGCTTTGGCTCAACTCCATATTTAATTAAATATAAATGTAAAAATATAAACGATGTAATTATTATAGCATTTTTAGAGTATTATGTCAAATAAAAAAGAGAGGCATAAACCTCTCTAAAATTACAATATTACTCTTCTACATCATCATTAAGTATTTTTAATTGAGCTTCAAGCATAGATTGAACTTTAATTTTATATATTCTCATTTGGTTTTTCTTAGTTTCAATATCTACTTCAGCTTTAATGATTTGTCTTTGTAGATCTTCAAGTTTTTGAGATGCTTCAACTTCAGCACTAGATTTAATAGTTTCAGCCTCTTTTTGAGCCTCAAGTTTTATACTATCTGCTTCAGTTTGAGCATTTTCAACAGTCTTATCTATTCCAGCTTCAAGTTGGCTATAGTTATCTACAGCTTGTTGAAGTGCTTCAACTTGTCCTCTCATTTCATTATTTTCTTTATATAGTTTTTCGTAGTCACCCATAACTAAAACAAGAAAATCTTCGACGTCTTTAATATCATATCCGCCTATTTTTGCTTTTTTAAATACTTTATTATCTATATCTATTGGTGTTAGCATAATAATCAACCCCCTACTAATATAAAAACAGGTCAGAAGACCTGTTTATTATGTCATAACTATTTTAGCCAAGAAAATGATTGTTTTTGGTCTGGTTGTTGTCTGTTAGCTTGAGCATTTTCTAAATCATTTTGAATTTCAACAGTTCTTGGAGTCATAAGATAAATTAGACTAGAAACTTTTTGAATATTTCCTTCAATCATGAATGTTGCACCACTTAAGAAATCTAGAACACGTCTAGCATCTTCTTTTCCAACATTTTCAAGATTAATAATTACAGATTTTTTGCTCTTTAAATATGTACCAACTTCTTCAACATCATTGTAGCATGTTGGTTGAGTTATAACCATTCTAGATGAAGTCATACCATTATTAACAGAAATTACTCTTGCTGCACCAGCATCAGATACTTGAGCACTAACACCTCTTCTAGTAGATTGAGTTTGTGCAGGTTGCTCATAAGAAGCTTCTTCTACTTCTTCTGTGTATCCATCTTCACCATAGTTTTCATAATCATCTTCGTATACTTCTTCAGCTTCGTTTCCTCCGCCAATGCCAATAACCTTTAAAAATTTGTTTACGAATTGTGCCATATAATTAACCCCCTACGATTAAAATTCATACTACGCAAAAAGCATAGTAGAAATATCTTTGCAATTAATTTATCATATAATTTTATATATGTCTATACTTTAATATAAATGTAACATAATTTTAATTAAAATACGACATAGGATTAACTGGTGTACTACCAAGTCTAACTTCAAAATGTAAATGTGGTCCACTTGAGTTTCCAGTACTTCCACTATATCCTATTACTTGTCCTTGAACAACAGTTTGTCCAACACCAACAGCAACAGAAGATAAATGTCCATAAATTGTTACTTTTCCATCAGGATGTTCAATTGCAATATAGTTACCATATCCATAACCATTTGCAGCAGACCAAGATGTTTTAGATGATCCACCATAACCATATGGATTTGAGGTAACTACAGTAGCTATAATTACTGTACCAGTTGCAGCAGCATAAACAGGAGTTCCTACTCCAACTCCAATGTCTACACCATTATGTTGTTGAGCAAATCCCCAAACATAATATGTACCAAAACCAGCAGTAATATATGAACTAGTTGTTGGCCAAATAAATGTTGTTGAATTATATGTTTTATTTCCACCAGTGTTTTTTGGACGAGCAGCTTCAATTGCAGCAGCAAGAGCACTATTTGCAGCAGCTTTTTCTTCATTAAGTTCATTTTCTACTTGTTTTAATTTAGAAGCTGATGCTTGAAGTTCAGATACTTTTGCTTGCTTTTGAGCTCTAACATTTTCAAGTGCTTCAGTAGATTTTTCAACATCATAACTTATTGCCTCAAGAGATAATTTAGCATCATCTATTTCAGCTTTTAAGTAATCTACATACTCTTTTTGGCTTTTCATATTATCTATAATATTTTGATCATATTCTAGAATACTTGTATAAACTCCAAGTTTAGAGAAGAAATCTGTTATACCATTTGAAGAAACAAGTATTTCAAAAACACTTGGAATTCCATTTTCATAAATGGCTCTAACACGAGTAAGATATACATCTTCTGCACTATTAAATAGTTGTGCACTATTTTGCAGTTCTGTTTGAAATCCTTCTATTTTCGTATTAATATCTTCTTGACTAGTTTTAAGTGTAGAAAGTTTAGTTTCGTACTCTGAAATCTGTGTATCAAGAGAAGCAATTTGAGAAATATATGATTGTGCTTCACTTTGAACTGAAGATTGTTGATTTTGGTTTTCTTTAATTTGGTTATTAATGTTATTTACTTTATCTTGAGCATCAGTTATTGCATCAGCTAAAACACAATTCATATTCAAGCAAATAGATGTTGCACAAATAATTGCAAACGCTCGCTTAAATACATTATTCTTTTTCAACTATATCTCCCTCCTTACTTTATAATACTGTAAATGACATGCTTGGATATAATGATAAAGGATCAATTCTTTCTCCGTTCTCTCTAACTTCTAAATGCAAGTGAGGACCAGTTGAATTTCCTGTTGTTCCAACATATCCAATTAAATCACCTTTTTTAACTTTTTCGCCTTCTTTAGCAACTAAAGCACTACAGTGACCATATAAAGATATATATGATGAATTATTATCTACACATTCACCATGGTTTATAATTACATAGTTACCATATCCATAGTTACTATAACCAGAAGTTATAATTACACCATCTTGTATTGCATATATCGGTGTACCATTGATATCTCCGCCGGCTATATCTACACCAGTATGTGCAGAACCAGCAGGATCAACTAAATTATATACTTCACCAAAACTTGTTGTAATTATTGTATATCCAGGAACTGGATATGCAAATTCTGTTCCAGTAAATGTAGATGCTGTACCATTTTTAATTTGATTTGCAACATCTTTAATTATTTTTGCCATTTCATTATCTAGATCAGACATTGCTTGATGTCTTTTCTCAGTTAATAATTTATTTGTTTCTTGAAGCTCACTTGCTTTAGTATTTAACTCGTTAATTTTATCTACTTTTTCTTGTCTTTTTGTTTCAAGTTCACTTTTAACTGTTTCTAAACCTTGCTTTAATGCTTCAAGTCTTTTCTTTTCAATTTCAATATCTTCTTTTATATAATTTATATAGTTTTGCTTATCTGCATAAGTATTCATTAAAGTTTTATCATGCTCCAAAATCATACTATACAAATTTAGTTTTAACATTAAGTCTGTAAATCCATTAGATGTAATAATAAGTTCAAATATACTAGGAATTCCATCTTCATATATTTGTCTTAATCTATTTGCATATGTACTATTTAAAACACTATAGTTTTCATTTGCATTTACCAAACTCTCATCTAAATCATCTAGTGTATCTTGAGTTTCTTTTATTTGTTGTTGAAGACTTGCTAAGTTCTTAGTGTAAGTTAACACTTGACTATCAATTTCAGCAACATCATATGAATATAAAGCAATTTCTTTTTCAACACCAGTTAAGTTTTCTGCATTTTCTTTTTGTTGTTTTCGTACTGCGTCTAATTCTTCTTCATATTTAGATATATTATCTGCAGCAAGTACAGATAGGTTAAGAGTAGATAAAAATACTAAACAAATAATTATGCTTAAAAATCTTTTTATCTTTCTCATAACAATCCCTCCTATGCTTTAAGATATTTTTTAAGAGATATTGCACTACCAAATATTCCAATGAATAATCCTAGTAATACATATAATCCAAGAATTTGATACCATATTGTTGAATAAGGTATAAATTTAAATACTCCTAATGCATAGCTTGAGTTTAATGCAACATATACGTACACATAAACTATAGAAATTAAGATAAATGATATTAATGCAGATACAACACCCATAATTGCACCTTCAACAATAAATGGTTTAACTATGAAACTGTTTTTTGCACCAATATAACGCATAATCATAATTTCTCTTTTATTAGAATAAACAGCAAGTTTAATTGTATTTGAAATAATAAATATACTTACTACTAAAAGAACAGATCCTACTCCAAGTAAGAAATAGTTTGCTACTTTAGAAATAGAAATAACTGCTTCAATAGTACTTGCATTATATTTAACTTTGTAAATACCATCAATTTTTTCTACTTGTGCTCTAATATTATCTACATCTTCTATATTTTCAAATTTAACAATAAATGATGCAGGGAAAATATCTAGGTTTTCAAGACCATCTAAGAAATAATCTTGATCTTTAAATTGATCTTTAGCATCTTCAAAAGCTTCAGCCTTACTCATATAAATAATTTCGGAAACTCCATCAATAAGATGTAGCTGGTCTTTCATATATTCAATTTCATCATCTGTTGTTTTATCTTCAATAAAAGCTTGTAGACCTTGTTCAAGTCTTAATGTTTTTACGTTATAATTAACATTTTGGAATATAATAACAAATATACCCAAAATTAGCATTGTTGCACAAATGATAAGCATAGTAGAAATTGTTTTTGAGCCGTGTTTATTTAGATTTGTATAACCCTCTTTAATTAAATAAGTGTTTGTTGTCATCTATTAATACACCCCTCTCGCTTCATCTTTAATAACTTTACCATGGTCAAGAGCAATAACTCTTTTATTCAAACTGTCAACAATATCTTTAGCATGTGTTACAACAAGAATTGTTGTACCTCTTGAATTAATTTCAAGTAAAGTCTTAAATATTTCTTCTGCAGTGATAGGGTCTAAGTTACCAGTAGGCTCATCTGCTATTATTATTGGTGGTTTTGTAGCAAGTGCACGTGCAAGTGCAACTCTTTGCTGCTCCCCACCAGATAATTGGTTAGGGAAGAATTTTTCCTTACCAACTAGTCCAACCATTTGAAGCACAGATTTAAGTTGTGCCTTAATTTCTTTTTCTGGAGCTTCAATTACTCTTAAAGCAAGAACAATATTCTCTTCAACTGTTCTATCGTAAAGAAGTCTAAAATCTTGGAATACAAATCCTATCTTTCTTCTAAGAAAAGGAATATCTTTCTTTTTAAGTCTAGTAATATCTTTTCCATCAACTATTATTTTTCCAGAAGTTGGCTCTTCTTCTTTAATTAATAATCTTAAAAAAGTAGATTTACCAGAACCTGAAGGTCCAACTAGAAAAGCAAATTCTCCTTTGTCTATCTTCAAATTTACATTATCTATGGCAGTTACGCCATGATCATATTTTTTAACTAAATTAATAAATTCGATCATTATATATTTTTTCCTTTCATATATCTATACACTCTTCCATTTTTATAGTATCATAAACAACAAAAATTGTCTACCTTATGTCTAGTAGTTTTGTACTTCTTTTAGTACTTTTCTAATTATTGTCTCAACAGTGTCATTTTCAAGATTCATATTAGACATTGCTTCCTTAATTTGTTTAGAAGTATAACCAAGTACTTCAAGAGCAGTAGTAGCTTCTTCTATATTTTTATTGTTTGTTTCTTTAACCTTCATCTTAGCCTTTTCCGGAGCTTCTTTTAGCACTTTATCTTTAAGTTCAAAAATAATTTTTTGTGCCATTTTAGGTCCAATACCAGGAACACTTCTTAATGCTTCAACATTTTCAGTAGCAATTGCAATACCTAATGTTTCAGTATCTACATTAGAAATAATTCCAAGTGCAACTTTTGGCCCAACTCCACTTACTGTAATGAGCTTTTTAAAAAATTCAAGATTACCTTTAGTTTTAAATCCAAATAGTCTCATATCATCTTCTCTTACAGCAAGATATGTATATATTTTAACAATATCACCAATATCTAAAGTAATTAACTCAGATTCAGGCATATTTATTTCATAACCTATACCATTAACATCAATAACAGCTTTATCTGCTTGAATATCATCAACAGTTCCTCTAAAAAATGCGTACATTAAAATCCACCTCAAACTATATTTTACTAAATAATAATTTTAAAGTCAATTTAATCTAATATTATACACATAATTCACACAATTGAGAGAATTTTCTATATAAAAAGTGTAGTAAAACAATACACAATTAAAAATAAGTCCAACAAAAGATATAACAAAAAAGATTAAATCCATATTATCACCTATTGTATTATATGCAATGCATAAAAAAAGTGTAGGTAAATTAATACCCACACTCTTAAAATGTTATTTTAGAAATCCATTGGAAAATCTACAAGGAAATCTTCACGATAAGTAGAAAGTACAACTGTAACAACACCAGCGTGATTGCTTTCTATCGTTTCAGCAGAAGTAACTTTTAAGAAGTCTCCATGAGTTTCAATGTACAATGGTGTACTATCAAAATCTCTTTTAAGAAGATCTCTTCCTTTAAGCTCTTTAGCAAATGGTTTATGATCTTTGTCTCTGAATTGATCAACAAGAATTAGTTCTAATTCATTGCTTTCCTCATCTTCTTCAAGGATCTTAAAACGATCAAAGAATGAACGTCTTGGTTTTGATTCAGACTCAGTGTCTTCTTCAAAATCTCTTTTCTTGAATCCAAAAGCGAATTCATCACGTTCTTTCTCTTTTTTTGCTAATCTTTCTGCTTTTAATCTAAGTCTTTCCTCTTTCTTAGCTTCTCTTAAAGCTCTAGATTCTTCCAATGCTGAATTATTAACAGCAATTTTTTCATCGATTGCACCAAGATACTCATCACGAGCTGTACTATCCTTGTACATAAACTTTGTGTAACCCTTTCTTGCTTTCAAAGCAACGTTTGAAGCTCCATTTTTAATAACATTTTTTCTTGAATCCATATGATTCACCTTTCCCTTTCTTGAGGTAATAAATTTTTAATTAAGATGATAGGTGAACCTCAACACCTACCAAATTTTTGATAGGCATTATACACACAATACCCTATTAATATTATACCATAGTTCTATTATTATGTCAACAAAGCAAAAAATAAAAAAGAGTATCAAAATGATACTCCTAAAATTTAACTATTTTCTTTTTTACCATCATTTTCTTTATCTACTTTACTTTGAACTAAATCATTGAAATGTTTAAGTGATTCATCCTTATTTTTTACACTAGAAGTGAGCTTATTTAAAAAATCATTTTTATTTTCCATACTACCCTCCAAATATATAAATATAATATCACAAAGTAATTAATAAGTAAATTAAAAAGGGCAGCTCAAGGCTACCCTCCACGACAAAAGTCGTTAAAGTACAAAGTTATAGTAGTTGATCAAACAAAAACCAAACCGAGAAGCACAACATGAAAATTCCTGAACATATCAGAACCATCTTGTCATCTTCAGCTGCAAAGTATACACCTCCAAAGATATAAATCAAAGAGAGAATAATCATCCCTACACCGATTAGAAAAGTTTTTTGCTTGTAACTTAACTTCATTTTTCCCTCCTTAGGGACACTCAAGCAGATATTACCCACTTGATTAAAACTAATACGATAAAACCTATTATACCATACTTTTTAATATTTTTCAAATGACATAAAAAAGACTAGGAATAAATCCTAGTCAATTTTGGCTCCTCAAGTAGGGCTCGAA
>CAMVON010000011.1 GCA_947169155.1 uncultured Clostridiaceae bacterium | reverse complement strand
TAAAGACTAAGAATTAATAAATTTAGAGTACACATTTAATTGTGTACTCTTTTTTCTTTATTTTACTCTCAACTTATAGTATAATATTGTCATAAAAAGGAGATTTTTATGATAATAGAAAAATTAAAGAAAACAGATTTAGTATCATATAAGGAGTTAATAGATGATGCTTTTGATGGTAGTAATGACTTAAGTGAATATTCTAAATATGATGAAAATAATCCATCATATGAAATAGTTGTATTAAAAGAAAAAGATGAAATAGTAGCATCAATTACAATGTATAAATTGGATTTATTTACTTTTTCTTTTCAACCAGCTTTAGAATTATTCAATGTAGCTGTGAAAAAAGCTTATAGAAGACAAAATTTAGGTAAAATAATAATGAACTATGTGATAGATTATGCTAAAGAAAATGGATATAAAACTATTAATTTAACATGTCTTGAATCTGAGACTGGAGTTCATAGTTATTATGAGTCTGTTGGCTTTAAAAAAGCTGCTAGCAGAAAATATTCAATGTATTTAGGAGAATAGTTATATGATAAGATTATCTAATATCAAAATAAGAGCAAATTTAGAAGATAGAGAAATAATAGATTTAGCTCTAAAAAAATACAATATAAAACCACATGAAATAAAGAGTGCATATATTTTTAAACGTTCAATAGATGCAAGAAATAAAAAGGATATATATTATAATTATGCAGTAGATGTAGATTTAAAAGTATCACGTATAATTAAAGGTGCAACTTTAGTAGAAGATGAAACATATCCTCAAATTAATGTAATGCGTTCATCTAAGTCAAAAATTGCTGTAGTAGGTTCAGGACCTGCAGGACTATTTTGTGCATTAACTTTAGTAGATAATGGATTTTGTCCAATAGTTTTTGAACGTGGTGCTGATGTAGATAAACGTGTAGAAATTGTGGATAACTTTATTAAAACAGGAAATCTTAACACTTCAACTAATATTCAATTTGGCGAAGGTGGTGCAGGAACATTTTCAGATGGTAAATTAAACACTGGAAATACATCAATTTTTTCAAGAAAAGTACTAGAGGAATTTGTTAGATTTGGTGCTCCTCGTGAGATATTATATGTTGCAAAACCACATATTGGAACAGATAATTTAGTAAAGATTGTAAAAAATATGCGTGAGTACATTGTTTCAAAAGGTGGTCAGTTTAGGTTTGAAACACAAGTAACAGACCTTATTATTTCAAAAGGAAAACTTGTTGGAATTAAATGTGGTGAAGAGGAAATAAAAACTGATACGGTTGTTCTTGCAATAGGACATAGTGCAAGAGATACTTTTAAAATGATATTAGATAAAAATATACAAATTGTACCTAAGAATTTTGCAATAGGTGCAAGAATAGAACATTTACAAAAAGATATTAATTTTGCTCAATATGGAGATGAATGTGACTTTGAACTTCCTCCTGCAGAATATAAACTTGTATATCATGCAAAAAATGGAAGAGCTTGTTATACATTTTGCATGTGTCCAGGTGGACAAGTAATGGCATCATCTTCAGATGAAGATACAGTTGTAACAAATGGAATGAGTAGATTTGCACGTGATGGTAAAAATGCTAATAGTGCACTTTTAGTTGAAGTTAAACCAGAAGATTGTGGAGGTACAAGCCCTCTTGCTGGAATGTATTTTCAAGAGGCATTAGAGAAAAAAGCCTTTTTAATGGGAGGACTTAACTATTATGCTCCAGCTCAAAAGGTAGGAGATTATCTAAATAATATTGCAACTAATTCTTTTGGTAAAGTTGAGCCAACATACAAACCAGGTGTTATGCCTTCAAATTTAAATGAGTTATTTCCTGGATTTGTTAATGAAACATTAAAAGAATCAATTATTGAGTTAGACAAAAAAATGCATGGATTTGCAGATAAAGATGCAGTTTTAACAGCTGTTGAAACTCGTACATCTTCACCTGTGCAAATAACAAGAGATAAAAATACATTAATGTCTAATGTATATGGTATATATCCTTGTGGAGAGGGCGCAGGGTATGCTGGAGGAATAATGACTGCAGCTGTTGATGGAATTAAAGTTGCAATTAAAATACTAGAAAAAGAGTAGGTGATAATATATATGAAATTTTTTGGTAAAAGTGTATATACAAGATTTGTTCAAGTACTTGCTATAATGGTAATTATGGTACTACTTATGGGACTTTATCATGTATTACTAGATACAGATACTTTAATGTCTAAAGAAGAAAAAGAACTAAGGGCAAAGAGTGAGCTATTTTCTAAATTTGAAGAAAGCTATGCAACACTTACAAAATACACAATTTATGGTAAACATTTAAATCTTGGAGGTGTCATTGAAAATGCAGATTCAAGCTATAACTATACATTGGCAATGATTACACTTGATGGTGCTAGTGTAGAATATCCACTTGTATTTTCTTTTAAAGATAATAAAATATACTATACTTTAGGTAAAAACATTAATGAAGGAATAGATTTAGATGATATACCACTTGGCGAGTATTATCTTGCTGTTAAAGCAAGTAAAGATGTTGTAGAAGGTGAACAATCACAAGAAATAGTAAAATATTATTCGTTAAATAATACTACTTCATATTCAGATCAGGAATACTATACAACTACTACTGGTGGAAAAAATTATAAAGATATTATAACTTTTTCTGCATTTAATGAAAAAGAATATATGGCAATAGCTGTTACAGAAATTAAAGCCTTACCAGATGATGTTTATGATATTGTAATTGATGCAGGACATGGTGCAAGAGATACTGGTGCTGTTTACCAAGATATACAAGAAAAGGATTATACATTAAAAATATCATTATCACTTCAAAAAAGATTAGAAGAACTAGGATATAAGGTATATATGACTCGTGTTGATGATAGTAAGTATATAGGTGCATATGGTGAAGATGGAAGAGCAGTTGCTCCATATAAAACACATGCTAAATTATTTTTATCTGTTCATTTAAACTATACAGAAAAAGATAATAGTGTTGGTGGAGTTGAAATTTATACTGCAAACCATATGAATTTAACTATGGCAAAAGAATTTGCAGATAGTGTAAAAAATACAGTAAAAGTTAATTATTCACAAAATAATATAAATAAAGTATTAGATGGTGTATATGTTAGAACTTATACAGAAGCAGAAGTTAAAGAAGCTATAGATTATGCAAAAGAGATAGGATATGAGCCTTATGCAACAATATCTACAGACACACCATATTATTTTGCAGTTAGAGAGACTGGTGGAATAATGACTAAAGCATATGTTGATGGAAGAAATAAAGAGGCAGGAGATAATCCTTATCATAATTCAAATATTGCAGCGGAAAGTTATCTTCTAGAACTTGGTTTTATAAATTGTCCAAATGATGCAAAAAATATTAAAACTAATACAAATAGCTATGTAGAAGCAATTACAAATGTAGTAGTTAACAATTATGGAAAAGTAGAGGAAAATTAGTCGTTTTTTTGTATTGAAATCATAAAAACTAAATGATATAATCACAAATGAACTGACAATAAGAGGTGGAATATATATGATAACAAAAGTAATAAAAAAAGATGGAAGAAAAGTAAATTTTAATGTAGAAAGAATAGCAAAATCTATATACAAAGCAGCAAATGAAATAGGTGGAAGAGATTATAAACGTGCTGAAGAATTAGCAAATATAGTATTAGAGGAATTATATAAAGATCATGATTCAAGAGAAATTACATCTCGTCAAATACAAACTACTGTCGAAAAAGTATTAAAAGAGCAAGGACATAAAAAGACACTTGCTTCGTATATTGCTTTTGATGAAGAACGTGAAAAAGAAAGAGAAAGAGGCCTTGAAATAATTGAAACATTTAGAGGTCTTACATATGACGATGCAATTAACAATGACACAAAAAGAGAAAATGCTAATGTAAATGCAGATACTGCAATGGGAACAATGCTTAAATATGGTTCAGAAGGAGCTAAAAACTTCTATCATTTATGCATTTTAAAGCCAGAACATTCTGCAGCACATAAAAATGGAGATATTCATATTCATGATTTAGATTTCTTAACACTTACTACTACTTGTTGTCAAATAGATTTAATTAAGCTTTTTAAAGATGGCTTTAGTACTGGGGAGGGTTTTTTGCGTGAACCTCAAAGTATAGGAAGCTATGCAGCTCTTGCGGCTATTGCAATACAATCTAATCAAAATGATCAACATGGTGGACAAAGTATACCTAATTTTGAATATGCAATGGCAAAAGGTGTAAGAGTAACATATAAAAAAGAATATCTTAAAAATTTAGTTAAAGCATTAGAATTATTAACAGATTTAGATGATCCACAAGGAATTGGTGAACTTGTTGTAAAATCTATTAAATATGATAAAGATAAAGTTGCAACTTATCAAGATTCTAATGGATATTTAGATATTGAAAGAAAATATTTAAGTGAATATCTAGATGATAAAACTATAGATAAAATACAAAAATTTACTGTTAAATATACAGATAAAGAAGTAGAAAAAGCTACTTACCAAGCAATGGAATCATTTGTTCATAATTTAAATACTATGCATTCTCGTGCTGGTGCTCAAGTACCATTTAGTAGTATTAACTATGGACTAGATACAACTCCTGAGGGAAGACTTGTTATGAAACAACTTCTTTTAACAACTGAAGCGGGTCTTGGAAACGGTGAAACACCAATATTCCCAATTCAAATATTTAGAGTTAAAGAAGGAATTAATTATAATCCAGGGGATCCAAACTATGACTTATTTAAATTAAGTTGTAGAGTATCTGCAAAAAGACTTTTCCCTAACTTCTCATTTATAGATGCTCCATTTAATCTACAATATTATAGAGAAGGAGATTATAATACAGAAGTTGCATATATGGGTTGTAGAACAAGAGTTATGGCAAATGCATATGACCCTAAAAAAGAAGTTGTATGTGGAAGAGGAAATCTAAGCTTTACATCTATTAACCTTCCAAGACTTGGAATTGAAGCTCATGGAGATGTAGAAAAATTCTTTGAGATGTTAGATGAAAAAATGGATTTAGTAATAGATCAATTAAAAGCTAGATTTAAAATTCAAGCAAATAAAAAAGTATATAATTATCCATTCTTAATGGGACAGCATGTGTGGCTTGATTCAGATAAATTAAAAAATACAGATAAAGTTGGAGAAGTTTTAAAGCATGGTTCTCTTACTATGGGATTTATTGGACTTGCTGAGTGTCTTAAAGCATTAATTGGTTCTCATCATGGAGAAACTGAAGAAGCAAGAGAATTAGGACTTAAAATTATTTCTCATATGAGAGAAAGAGTAGATGAGGAAACAAAGAAAACTCATATGAACTTTACCCTTATTGCTACTCCTGCAGAGGGACTTTCTGGAAGATTTGTTAAAATAGATAAAAAACGTTATGGTGTAATAGAAGGAGTTACAGATAGAGAATATTATACTAATTCTTTCCATGTGCCTGTATATTATAAAATAAGTGCATTTAATAAAATTAAAATTGAAGCACCATATCATAATTTAACAAATGGTGGACATATTAGTTATGTTGAACTAGATGGAGATCCTACTCAAAACTTAGAAGCTTTTGAACAAGTTATTCGTTGTATGAAAGAATCTGGTGTAGGTTATGGTTCAGTAAACCATCCAGTAGATAGAGATCCAATTTGTGGATACACAGGAATAATTAAGGATATTTGTCCACATTGTGGAAGAGCAGAGTTTAGTGATGCTAAAACAATAACAGAAAGAATAAGAAGACCAGCAAAATATACTTGTTGTAATTAAAATTAGATAAATAAAGAGGACTACTTTAATAATAAGTAGTCCTTTTATATATTTCTTCTAATAGTCAAATATTCTTTATCTCCTGTTATTCTATAATCTTGTTTCTTTAATCTTTTTAATAGTTCTTTAAATACTTTTTTACAAGCTGCGTCATTTCCTTTAAATAAAGTTTTATCGTTAGCAAATATTTCTATTGAGTTTCCACCAGACGATGCAATGTAGAATGAGCAATAGCCATATTCGTAAAATCCAGATTGTATTAAGAATAATAGTTTAGTAAATAATTCGTTTAAATCTAAAGAAGTTTTTGTAGATACATTATTCATATTAATCACCACCGTAGATATAGTTAATCTACCCTTTCTATTATTTTTCGGAGTTATTATAACATATTTTTTATGAAAAATCAAATAATATTAAAGAAAAAGAATAATTTGGTAAACATAACTATTTTGACGCGTTTTACATAATAATAAAATAGTTGATTTATTATTAATTTATTGATATAATCATATTAGTATTTAGAGGAGGTATGCTATATGGTAATAAACACACAAGGTGGAAATTTAACACAAGAAGAAATTGACGAATATGTCAAGTATGTTCAAGATAAGAATCCTGAACAAGAAATAGCAGTATTAAATCTTAACGTAGATGGAGACTATGTAAATCTTAGCTACAAGTACAAAAATGATGTTCCATTTGAAAGAATCAGAAGAATAACTGGTTATTTAGTTGGAACATTAGACAGATTCAATGATGGAAAGAGAGCAGAAGAACAAGATAGAGTAAAACATGATGTATTATTATAATAATGATGATGATAAAATAAGAATTGCAGGCCTTGTTGAAGAATCAATAGTTGATGGCCCTGGAATTAGATTTGTAGTTTTTACACAAGGCTGCCCACATGGATGTAGAGGATGCCATAATCCTCAAACTCATGATTTTAACGGTGGTAGAGATGAGTCAATAGAAAAAATTGCTTCTATGATAGACTCAGATCCTCTTCTTAAAGGTGTAACTTTAAGTGGTGGAGAACCATTTATGCAGGCAGAAAAACTTGTTAAGCTTTTAAATAAAATAAAAAATGATAAATTAAACGTAATAACATATACAGGATTTAAATATGAAGAACTAGTTGAAAAAGCAAATGCAGAAAATAATTTTATGGAGCTTTTAAAAGCTTCAGACATATTAATTGATGGAAAATTTGAACTAGACAAAAAAGAAGAAGGACTTAAGTTTAGAGGAAGTTCAAATCAAAGAGCAATTGATGTAAAACAAACAATGGAAACTGGAAAAGTAGTAGAATACGAATTCTAGTAGGAGGAAAAATGGAAGAAAAAAAGTTTGACTTTAAATTTTTAAACAAACTTATGTATATTGCGACATTTATTGTGATATGCTATGCATTAAAAACTTTTGGTCTTTTAGAAAAAATTGGCGAAATATTAGTAGCACTTACTCCTTTTTATGTTGGTGTAATTATTTGTTGGATTTCAAGACCACTTGCAAATAAACTACATAAATGGGGAATTGGTAAAGGCTTTGCTGCTATAATCTCTTTAGTTATAATATTAGGTATTGTAGGTCTAGCACTTGCATATATAATACCAGTTTTGGCTACAGAGGTAGTTCAATTTGTTAAGGAAGTACCATCGTTATATAGAACAATAACGACAAAAATTAATGATATAATTGAGTATAGATTTTCAAGTAGTACATATAGATTACCTACATCTTTAGGACAACTAGATTTATTATCTAGATTTTCTAATGAATTGGTAAATTATTCTATAGATACAGCTCAAAAGGTAATATCATTTGTAATTAGTTCACTTACTGCAATAATTATCTCATTCTTTATGGTTAAGGATATGGATAAAACTAAGAATAATATTATTGTTTTGATGTCTAAGAATAAGAAAAATTCAAAGACATACAAAATGCTAACTGAAATGGATGATATATTAAATTCATACATTAGAGGTTTATTAATAGATAGTGTTATTGTAGGTATAATGACAACAATTTTATGCGCAGTGTTGAAACTTAAATATGCAGTTATATTTGGTATTATTATTACATTATTGAATTTCATACCATATATTGGTGCTGCACTTTCATATTGTATTACAACACTTTATGCATTTACTGTTGGTGGACCTGTACTTGCACTTATTACTCTTGTATCATCTATGATTATACAAGCAATAGATGCAAATATATTACAACCAAATATTATTGGAAGATCTGTTAAGCTACATCCAGTAGTAGTAATATGTGGTCTTTTAGTTTTTGAAAGACTATTTGGTGCAATTGGTATGTTAATTTCCACACCAATTATTGCTCTTGCTAAAGTTTATATCGATTATAAATTTGATATTAATTTTGATTCAGAGCAAAATGAAGAAGAAAAGCCAAAAATTATTAAAGCACTAAAAATTAAGAAAAAAGAAAAAAAGCCTGACGAAACAATAGTTAAGGCTGAAGATAATACTGTTAATAAAGAGGAATAATTATTATTCCTCTTTTATTAGTCTATTATGTAGTTCTTGAATGAATGCATCTGCAATTTCATTTTCAACTAAAATATTAATAGATAATTCATTTAAAGCTATCATATAAATATGTATATCCATTTGTTTTGCAGTATCATAAATAGTAGTTATTACATCAATGTTAGTATTTAACATAGAACCTATTAAGCATATTTTGCTTAGGTTCTTTTTTTGTGTTATCATTTTTACATTTAAACTTTCACTAGTTTCTTCAACAATAGATCCAGAAGAATTAGAAAAAGTGTTTTTAGAAATAACTTTTAATTTATATTTTTTTGCCATATTTACGCTTCTACTATGTAAAACTTTTGCACCATTAGATGCGGCTTCAATCATTTCATTATACGATAAAGAATGTATTAGTTTGGCATTTGGTATTACTTTTGGGTCACAAGTAAATATTCCATCTATATCTGAGTATATTTCACATTTTTGAGCTTTTAAGTTACAAGATAGTGCAACTGCACTTAAGTCTGAGCCACCTCGTCCTAGAGTTGTTATATTTCCAAGTCTATCAACTCCTTGAAAACCAGTTACAATTACAATTTTTCCTTCATTTAAATTGGATATGATATTGTCTGGAATTATATTTAGTATTTTTGCATTAGAATAGTCTGATGAAGTTATTATTCCAGCTTGACTACCATTTAAACAAACGCTTTCATATCCTTTACTATTTAACATTAAACTAAGAAGAGCTGCTGTTTGCATTTCACCAGTTGAAAGCAAAAAGTCTAAGTCTTTTTTAGATACTTTATTACTATTTAGATTAGTATATTCTTCTGCTTTAGATATAAGCTCATTTGTTGTGTTACCTTGAGCAGATACTATAACTACAAGATTATCTATGTTTTCTTTTGTTTTAGCTATATTATTACAAACTGTTTCTAGGCATTCTTTGTTTTTTAGTGAACTACCACCATATTTTTGTACTAAAATATTCATTTTTTCACCTCATAATGTATTTTATGCTATTTTGTTATTTTTGCTAATTTGGTAAAATAATAGTTCTTAAAAAGAAAATACTTGACATAATATATAAACAGTGATATAATAATTCTGCAGTTATGTTTTTTAAATGTAACATCAAGTATGGTACATAGGAAAAGGAGGGATGATATTTTTGAATTTAAAAAGCGTTTAAAAGCAGAGTCTGTAAAAAAAGAAAAAAAATTAAAAAGGAGGAAAGAAACTAATGAGTAAAGGTTTCAAATTTATTTCAAGATTAATAGTGGGAATAGCACTAATAATCATTTCAGGGGTGATGGTATGGAATATCTTTAACACAATCGTTGTTCCAAAATTACCAGTTATGAAAGGAGCTGACTATGTTCAGGATTTATCTGGATCAATGAAAGAGCCAGACAAGACTTACGCACGTAACGCAATTGAGGAAGATTCAAAAAAAGAAAAGATAGCTATTGTATTAGACTATCAACTAACATCTTTTACTGTTAATGATACTTATGTGGACAAAATGGTAAATAGTGTCGTAAAAAATGTATATAGAAATCAGAAGTATATCGTATATACGTATTTTAAAGATACTAATAAACTTGTAATATCTACAAATATCAATGATAGTGAACATGATGTAATGCCAAAAACTAAGACAGAGATTGACACTGACGACAAGGTTGTAAAAGAAATTTTATATTTCCAACAAAATCTAAAGAAACAACATTATGGTTTAACCAATTGGAACTTTAACTTGAATACTGAGTACATGAGAGACACAGCATTACAAGGAGTTGGATGTATAATTCTATTCATCTTAGGTCTAGGTGTTTTACCAGCAGCAGCTGAAGGATTTAGAAATCCATTTAGACGCAAAAAAGCGTCATCTCATTCTAAACCTGCAACTACTGAATAAATCAAAGCGATTTTTCGCAAAGAGCCGTTAAATTTTAACGACTCTTTTTTTATTCTTTTGTTGAAATATTATCGTTATATGGTATAATTATTGTGAGGAAATATACATAGGAGGGCAAAATGTTTTTTAACAAACTTAAAGAAAATTTAAAGAAGACAAAAGAATCTTTAGATATAAAGATGAGTAATATATTTTCAAATAAAAAAGATATAGAAGAAGTAATAGATGAAATTGAAGAAACTTTAATTTTATCTGATGTAGGATTTGAAACAAGTACAAAAATTTGTGATAATCTTCGTAGAGATTTGAAAAAACAATTAGAAAAAGATGAAAAAGCTATAAAGACATTACTTAGAAAAGAAATGACAGATATTTTAATGGCAGAAGAAATAGACAAAGTAGATAGTATTGCACTTAACCAAAAACAAGTTATACTTGTAGTTGGAGTAAATGGTGTAGGAAAGACTACTTCAATTGGTAAACTTACAAAATTATATACTAAAGCAGGAAAGAGAGTTTTACTTGCTGCAGCAGATACATTTAGAGCTGGAGCTATAGAACAACTTGAAGTATGGGCACAGCGTAATAATGTAGATATAGTTACAGGAAAAGAGATGCAAGATCCTGCATCAGTTATTTTTGATGCTACTAAGAAATTTAGTGAGTCAGGTGCATATGATGTACTAATATGTGATACTGCAGGACGTTTGCATAACAAGAAAAACTTAATGGATGAGCTTGAAAAAATGAAGAAAATAATAGATAAAAATATAAGTGAGGATATTCATAAAGAAACAATTATGGTTCTTGATGCTACAACAGGACAAAATGGTGCAATTCAAGCAAAACTTTTCACAGAAAAAACAAATGTTAGTGGAATATTCTTAACTAAGCTAGATTCAACTGCAAAAGGTGGAGTTGTATTTAGTATAGTAGATGAACTAAAAATACCAGTAAAATATATTGGTGTTGGTGAACAAATAGATGACATTGAAAAATTTGATGCAAAAGCTTTTGTAGAAGCTATAATATAGGGGTGATAATAATATGGATTATGTAATAAAAGATGCAAATATAAATTCAAATTGTTCAATAAAATATAATGAGCCATTATCTAAACATACAACAATGAAAGTTGGTGGAGAGGCTAAAGTTTTTATTGAAGTAGATTCAGTATCTAAGATAGTAGATGTTATCAAATATGCAAGAGAAAATAACATTAATTATTGTGTTATAGGAAATGGTTCAAATCTGCTATTTACAGATGATGGATTTGACGGAATAGTACTAAAAGTTGGAGCTGCTTTTTCAGAAATAGAGATGTTAGAAAATAATCGAATTAAAGTTTCTGGTGGTTTTCAATTAATTAAACTTGCATATTTTGCAAAAGAAAATGGACTATCTGGAATGGAATTTGCAGCTGGAATTCCTGGAACAATAGGCGGAGCAGTTAGAATGAATGCAGGAGCATATGGCTCTGAAATGGTTAATGTTGTTGAAAGTGTTGAATACTTAGATACAAATACTTTTCAAAGACATATTATAACAAATGAAGAATGTGAGTTTTCATATAGACATTCAATGTTTGTTGAACATCCTGAATATATTGTGGTATTTGCTACAGTAAGACTTCAAGAGGGAAATATAGATGAAATTGAAGCTAAAATGGAAGAGAATAATGCTTCTCGTCGTGAAAAACAACCAATTGAGTATCCAAGTAGTGGTTCAACTTTTAAAAGAGGACCAGACTATATTGCTGCTAAACTAATAGATGAAGCAGGTCTTAAAGGATATAAAATTGGTGGAGCTGAAGTTTCAACAAAACATGCGGGATTTATTGTTAATAGTGGAAATGCTACAGCAAAAGATGTATTAGATTTAATAGAATATATTAAAAAGACAGTTTATGATAAATTCGGAGTAATGTTACAAGAAGAAGTTGTAACACTAGGAGGAAAATAGAATGAGAGATTTAATTGAATGGTTAAAACCAGGAGCAAGGGTTAAGAGATATATTTTAGCGCTTATTGTTTCTGCTTTACTACTTATATATTGCGGTATACAATTGGGAAATACTGGAACTTTAACACGTACTATGCTTATTGCATATGTATTTTTAATTTCAGTAGCTATATTTGGTATCTTTTTCTCTTTTATTCTAGCACAAAGAAATATATTATTACTTAATTTAAAAAATATTTCTAGAAGAAATAAAAATGTTAGAATAAGACAACTATTATATGGTGACCCAAAATTAAAAAAAGGGCCAAGAGTAGTTGTAATTGGTGGCGGTTCAGGACTACCAAACTTACTTAAAGGATTAAAGGAATATACATCAAATATCACTGCAGTAGTTAATGTATCACCAGATGACTATACACTAACATCTGCTATGAGTAAAGAAGAAAGAGTAACACCTGGAGATATTAGAAAATGTGTTAGTGCACTTTCTACATCTGAATCAGATTTCTCTAGATTACTTACATATAATTATGACGAAACAAAAGGATCAACACTTGGAAACTTAATTATTAATGCATTAACTAATATTACAGGAAGTTTTCCAAAGGCTATAGACAAGCTATCAGATATATTCCAAGTACAAGGAGATATCTATCCTGTTACTACAGATGACTTAATTTTATGTGCAGGACTTGAAAATGGTGAAGTTGTTGTAGGTAAAGAAAATATTTCTGAAAGAGTAAGAGAAACAAGAACAGCAATTAAGCAAATTTTCTTAAAGGATGGTAGTCTTAAAGTTGTTCCTGAAGTAATAGATGCAATAAATAAAGCAAATATTATTGTTCTTGGACCTGGTTCACTTTATACATCAATTTGCTCAAATTTATTATTTGAAGATGTAAATAAAGCTATAGTAAAATCTAAAGCTAAAAAAGTATATGTTGCAAACATTATGAATCAACCTGGACAAACTGAAGGTTATACACTTGCAAGATATATTAACGAGATTGAAAGATATCTTGGAAAACATGTATTAGATTATGCTATTGTTAATAATGGTGAAATTACACCTGAAATGATTAAAGACTTTAACCAAGAAGATTCAACAGCGGTTAAAGTAGATATAGAAAATATTCAAAACAGAGCTATTTGTGTAATACAAGAAGACTTTGTTGTTACTGCAAAAAATGCATTAATACATGATGCAGATAGACTTGCAGAAATAATAATGACTCTATCTTTAACAAAAGCTACAGGAGATTTAAATATAGTTTCTCTTAAGAAAAAACATATGAAGAGAGAGCAAATACTTTCAAATAGAAAACTTATTAAATCTAAAATTCAAGAGTTTAAAAGAAAAAGAGCTAAGAAAAAAGCTGAAAAAATAAAGAATTCTAAAGTTAAAGATAATAAAAAAATTAGTCCTGAAAAAATGAAAAAAACAACAGAAAAAACTCAAGCAACTATAAATAAAATTAAGGATGAGATTACAAAGGAGTAATTATTAATGTTTAAATACAAAAGAGAAATAAATAATTATGATAGAGCAAAAAATATAGAGTATTCTCTATCAGATAACGCTAAAGTTTGCTTTTGTATGAGTGGTACTCTTAAGTCCACAAAACCATATCATGGAATGTATATTAAAGATTCAAAAGTCTTGCTAGAAAATCTAGTCGAGACTTTTGAGCTTAAAGATAATACATATAAGATTATTGAAATTGAAACAAAGAGTAAAGACTTAAATACTCAAGAGTATATAGACAGTGCAGATTTAGAAGAAAATCTTTTTGAGTATAGCTTTTCAGATATAAAGTTTTCAAAAAGATTTGCTTTTGAAAAAGAAGCAGGTATGCTTTGCATTGAATATACAATTAAAAATAATGCAAGAGAAAATGCAATTTTTAAAGTTGTTCCTTTAATTACATGTAGAGATTATGCAAATATGAAAAATAGTTCTATGCTAAAATTTAACCAAAGAGAAACAGAAGATGGAACAGTTATTGCATTAAGTATTTCTAATCAAGAAAATCTTTCTATTAAATCTAAAGATATGAAATGGACTGCTGAGGAAAAAGTTCTACAAGATGTAAAACATGAAAATATAACTTCAGATTATAAGAAACAAGTATATTTTGAGGATTTAGCTATTTGTGGAAATTTGAGTACAGAAATTAAGGGCTTTAGTGAAAGAAAAATTTATGTATATTTTTCATATAAAGATGTAGATATTTCAAATTTAAATGTTGAAGATATATTTGAAAATATACAAGCTAGAAATAAAGATATAACATTTGGAGTAAGTGAGAATTTTGTTGAACTTATGGATTTATCTAAATCTATTTTAAATACTCATAATAGTTCTTTACTTGTTTCTTCATTACCATATAAAACAGAATTTGGTGAAGATTATATAAATAGAATAAACACTATATCTCAAAAACAACTTGAAGAAGATATAGATGAACTAACAGATATTGTTCGTTCAATAGAAGGGCAATATTTGTATTATAAGAAAATTAAAGAGGCAAAACATGTTGTTTTAACTGTATATAAAATAGCTAAAGAAATGTCTAAAATAAAGTTAGATGAAAACCTTAGATATAAACTAAATGTTTTAAAACTATGGTATATAGAATCTGTTAATAGAATTTTGCAAAAAGAAGGAAGAATAGAGCTTTATATGGATTCAATAAAAGAAATTCTATATAACTTTGTTGAACCAGAAAATAGAGTTACATATTTTAAAACAATTGAAATATGCACTTTAATGCTTAATGCTATTAAAGTATATCTAAATATTTTAACTTGGATAGGAGACACAGATAAGCAAATGGAAATCCAAGAAGACTATTTTACAAAGCTTATAGAAAATGAATTTTGGATTCCAGAAAAAGGAATAATGAAAAAAGATTTAAGAGATAGTGAACACTATGCTTGTGTTGAAATGATTTATGCATTAAGTTTGTCTTTTCCTTGTGTATCTGGACAAATACCAAATAGAATATTAGATACAGTATTTAAAGAATTGTATACCCCATATGGACTTAGAGTTTCATCAAAAAATAATCCAAATTATACAGGTATTATTTATCCTAAATATATGGCACATTTTATTAAAGCAAATTTAAGACTTACTGGTATTACTAGAGCTTCTCAAAAGATATCATTTAATCTTGTTAAAGAGCTACTTCAAGATGTAGGTAAGTATGTTAATGGTGGAACTAAAAAAGTATATAATGAGCATGGCGTAGCAATAGATGCTATGGGATATGATTTGTTAACTAATGCTGAAATGGTTAGACTATATCATATGTTTATGTAGAAATAGTTAATTAAAGATGACGATATAAAGTCATCTTTTTTTATTTTCTATTTTATGTCTTAAATATGGTTGAAAAATATTGGTTTTTATGAAATAATAAAATGGAATAAAAAGGTATGGTTATATGAGAAAAGTAAGTTTAAAAAAAATAGTGATGTTACTATTCATTTTGGTAGTAGTATGTGTATCACTTGTTATATTTAGTAAAAAAGAAAAAATAGATATTAATAATAAAGCAAATATGGAAATAGATGTGTTTTTTGATGGACAAGATACACCTATTTGTATAAAGGCTGAGACTGTTAATAAAATAAATGAAGATTATTTTGATGTTACATTTAATTTAAAAGAAAAGACTGCTGTAGTAGATGATGAAACTATTCCTTTGAACGAGTTTTTAGGTGTTAAAGAAGATGAAGTTGAAACAATAGTTGCATCAAGTAGTTTCAAAAAGTTTTTAAATGAAAATTTAACTGGTGATATAGAATATAAAGATGGAATGGTTGAAATTTCTAATCCATATTCTACAAATGTTTTGATAGTTGAAACAGAAAAGCCAGAAATATTTAATGAAGATAGTTCAATAGTAGAGACAATTGCTTTAACAGATGAGCTTTATTATGTTAGATATGATAGTGCACAAAATACAAAATATGGATTTGAATATTTATCTTCTAATGATAATGTATTAAGTGTTGCAAAAGATGAGAAAGTATCAATTAGTGATGAAGATATTGCTACACAAATAAATGGTGTTAGTTCTGCTGTAAATGTTGCATGGGGTAGAAAAGCAACAGGAATGGATACATATACAAATTACTTAAATTTAAAAGGTAATAGTCAAAATGTATATGTTGCAGTTCTAGATACAGGAATATATTCTTCTCATGAAGTTTTTAAAGGACAAAATACAGCAGATAGAATAGATTTTACATATTCAAAAAATTTATTATCTGAACCTTATACTACAAATGTAGTAGATGACAATGGCCATGGTACAAATGTTGCAGGACTTGTGGCAGAATGTACACCTAATACTGTAAAAATAGTACCATTAAAAATAATGGATAGCAGTGGAAACGGACTTCTTTCTACTGTATATAAAGGAATTGATGCAATATATAGAAATGTTGATGTAATAAATATTAGCCTTGGTTCAAAAGTTGAACAAATGTCACCTCAATCAAAAAGGGATTTTGATAGCTTTTTAAGAAAGGTTAAAGAGGCCGGAGTTGTTGTATGCTGTGCAGCAGGAAATAATGGCATATCTCCAATAGAATATCCTGCTGCTAGTTCACATGCTTTAGGTGTTTCTTCAATAGGTGAGACTAAGACAAAATCTAGTTTTTCAAACTATGGTTCTGGAATAGATTATGCTATGCCAGGTGAGGATATTGAGGTACCAGATTATAGCGGTGTAGATAGTTATGCAATAGGTTCAGGTACATCATATTCAAGTCCTTTGCTTGCAGCGGCTGCAGCTTTAATTAAATCTGAAAATCCTGGATGTAGCTATGATCAAGTAATAGAAATATTTAATACTAATATTGAAGACTTAGGTTCTGATGGAAAAGATAATTATTACGGATATGGTATGGTAAACTTTAATACAGCTAAATTTTTAAATCCGGTAATAGTTAGTGCTAATGCAATTAATACAACATGGAAAAAAACTAATATAGTAAATATTAAGGCAGTTAGTTCACAAAAAATAACAAATTATGCAATTACTAAATCTAACGTTACGCCAACTAATTCTGAGTGGATTGCTGCTGGAAACTCTAATACATTAATTGCATCTTTAGAAACAGATTATAATGGTACAAATTATATTTGGATAAAAGATAGTAGTGGAAAAATTACTAGTCAAAGTATTGATGTTGGATTTATTGATACTACTAGTCCTGAAATAACATCAAATATTTCAATTGTAAACATTACAAAAAATACTGCAAAACTTAAAATTTCTGCTAAAGATACACAAAGTGGAATGGGAAAAGTAGTATGGCATGTTGAAAAAGAAAATGGAGAACAAGTTAGTAGTATTACACAAGAGGCAAGTCCTATAGGTGGTACTTCAAATATGCAATTTGAACAAGAATTTAGAGGACTTTTACCTAATACTTCATATGAAGTGTATGCTTTTGTATATGATGCTTTGGAAAATGTAATTTCTTCAAGCTCATATACTATTACAACTTTGGGTGAAGATATTAATGTTTTCTTTGTAAGTAATGTAAATAAGACAGAACAAATAGATTTTAATGCTAATCCACAAGAAATTATAGCAGCTAAAAAAATTGAGTTTGATAATAAGATTAATAGTATAAAAAATACATATTTAGAAAGATATAATGAGAATATTGTTTTTGAAGATTATGATGAACTATTTGTTTGTCAAGAAGATAAGTATTCATATCCAGATATAGAAGGATATAATTTGAGTGTTAATTATTCTACAGATAATAATGGTGCACAAGTAAAATATTATACTTTAGAATATGATAATTGTACACTAAAAAAAGCCTATGATTTTTCAGATATAAATGATATAGTTATGAATTATTCAGATCCTCAAAAGTTACTTGCTACACTAAAATTAGATAAAGATATGTTTGTTATTTCATCAGATAATAGAGATATAGCTAAGGTAAATGTAGATGACCAAAATAATGTATATGTTAGTTCATCTGAATGTGCAGGAAGTACTAAAATTAGAATAACACTTCCAGAAAGTTCAATGTATGTTACAGGTACTAAAACTATAAATGTTACTGTAAATCCAATTACTATTCGAGCTATTAGCGCACAAGTAGAGGATAAGTATAAAGATGGACAAACAGATGCTACAATAACTAATATTAATTTTGAAGGCTTATTAGATGGAGATTCACTAGTAATTGGAAGAGATTATTCTGTTCTAGCATTTTTTGAAAATGCAGATGCTGGATATAATAAAAAAGTATATGTAAGTGTTTCTTTAAATAACACTATTCTAGCTAAAAAATATTCTTTACAAGGTTCAGATTTAACATCTTATGGAAATATTATAGATACAACTATTAGTGTATTAAAAGGAGATTTAGATAAAAATGGAGTAGTTGATGCGAATGATGCATCTGTTGCTCTTGAATTATATAAAGCTCAAAGTAGTACAGCAGAAGATATATTAATTGGAGATATGGATGATAATAATCTAATAGATGCAAATGATGCGTCTCTTATACTTGAGGTGTATAAAACAAACAAATAAAGGAGGCTTATATGGTAATACTTGGAATAGATCCTGGTTTTGGAAGAATAGGATATGGCATAATAGAATATAAAAATAATAAGTATAAAGTTATAGAATATGGTTGTATAACTACTCAAGAAAATAGCTATTTTCCAAAAAGATTAAATAAGATAGAAGAAGATTTAGAAAGTATATTAGATAGATATCCTCAAATTGAAGCTTCATCTATTGAAGATTTGTATTTTAATACAAATATTACTACTGGTATAAAGGTTGCAGAAGCAAGGGGAGTAATTATTAATAGTATATCTAAACGTGGGATAGATATTTATGAATATACTCCTATTCAAGCAAAACAAGCTGTAGCAGGCTATGGAAGAGCTACTAAGTCTCAAGTTATGGATATGATAAAAAAACATCTTAAAATGGAAAATATGCCAAAACTAGATGATACAGCAGATGCACTTGCTCTTGCAATTTGCCATACACAATATAATAGATTTACTACTTTTACAGGAACAGATAAAAGTAAAAAACAAACTAAAACTGCAATTGAGCTTGCTTATGAAAACGAGCTAAAAAAAGATAAAAAGCAAGATAAAAAAAGAGCAGATATGATAAAAAAAGCTTTAGAAAAAGAAACAAAGCTAGAAAAGATAGCAAAGGGAAGAAAGTAAAATTTCTTCCTTTTTAATTTTGCAAATAATTTGCAAAAATTTTAGATTTTTACTTGTATTATTTTCTCATTCAATATATAATAATCACAATTATTTATAGAAGGAGGATAGAAATGAGTAAAATTCTAACAGACATTTCTAGGACTTTTAGCGAATTTCTTTTGTTACCAAATCTAACAACTGAAAAATGCATCCCAGAAAATGTATCACTTAAAACACCAATAGTAAAGTTTAAAAAAGGAGAAGAGCCAAAGATATGTGCAAATATTCCGATGGTTTCTGCAATTATGCAATCTGTGTCAGGACAAGACATGGGGATTGCGCTTGCAAGAGAAGGAGGAATCGCGTTTATCTTTGGCTCTCAATCTATTTTGTCGCAGGCAAAAATGGTTGAGGCTGTTAAAAAGAATAAAGCTGGTTTTGTTATTAGCGATTCAAATGTAAAACCAGATACTACATTAGGAGAGGTAGTTGATCTTGTTAAAGAAACTGGACATTCAACAGTAATGATTACAGAAAATGGAGAACCTAATGGTAAGTTCTTGGGACTTGTAACAGATAAAGACTATAGACTAACTAGAGATAGTTTAGATGAAAAAATAGAAAAGTTTATGACTAAAAAAGAAGATTTAGTTTATGCTAAAGAAGGAATTACTCTAAGTGAAGCAAATGATAAAATATGGGAAGAAAAAATTAGTTGTCTTCCAATATTAGATAAAAATGAAAATCTAAAATATTTAGTATTTAGGAAAGATTATGAAGATAGTAAAACTAATGTAAACTCACTTTTAGATGATAATAAAAGATATATAGTGGGGGCTGGAATTAATACAAGAGATTATGAGGAACGTATTCCAGCACTTGTTGAGGCTGGAGTAGATGTACTATGTATAGATTCTTCAGATGGTTATTCAGTATGGCAAAAGAAGACAATAGAGTATGTAAGAAAGTACTATGGAGATAGTGTAAAAATTGGAGCAGGTAATGTAGTAGATAGCGAAGGTTTTAGATATTTAGCAGAAGCTGGCGCTGATTTTATTAAAGTTGGTGTTGGCGGAGGATCAATTTGTATCACACGTGAGACAAAAGGTATTGGTAGAGGACAAGCTAGTGCTTTAATAGATGTAGTTACAGAAAGAGATAGATATTTTAAGGAAACAGGTATATATATTCCAGTATGCTCAGATGGAGGTATAGTTCATGATTATCATATAACACTAGCACTAGCTCTTGGTGCAGATTTTGTTATGATGGGAAGATATTTTGCTCGTTTTGATGAGTCTCCTACAAGAGTAGTTAAAAAGAATGGTAGCTTTTATAAAGAGTATTGGGGCGAAGGCTCTAATAGAGCTCGTAACTGGCAAAGATATGATATGGGTGGCAAAAAGACAACTATGACATTTGAAGAAGGTGTAGATTCATATATTCCATATGCAGGTAAACTAAAAGATAATCTTGCTATAACTCTTGAAAAAATTAAATCTACAATGTGTAATTGTGGCTCAATAACAATTCCTGAACTTCATGATAAAGCAAGACTTACTCTTGTATCATCTGTAAGTATACGTGAGGGTGGAGCTCATGATGTTATTACTAAAGATGTAGAGTAGGAGGAAAAAATGGAAAAAGAACTAATATTAATTATAGATTTTGGTGGACAATATAATCAATTAATAGCTAGAAGAGTTAGAGAAAAACATGTATATTGTGAAGTGCATCCTTGTACTATTTCTATTGAAAAAATTCGTGAACTTAATCCAAAAGGAATTATATTTACAGGTGGGCCAGCAAGTATATATGAAGAAAATGCGCCAAAATGTGTAAAAGATGTATTTTCACTAGGAATTCCAATTTTAGGAATTTGCTATGGTATGCAATTTATGAGTCATACTTTAGGCGGAAATGTTAAAAAGGCTTTAAAAAGAGAATATGGACAAATGGAAGCTACTTTAGATATAAGTTCTAAACTTTTTAATAAATTAAGTGAAAAAAATATATGCCTAATGAGTCATACAGATTATGTAGATGTTCTTCCTGAAGGCTTTAAGTCTATAGCTTCAACAGATACATGTAAAATTGCTGCTATGGAAAATGTGGATAAAAACTTTTATGCGGTTCAATTTCATCCAGAAGTAAATCACACAAATGATGGAGATAAGATAATAGAAAATTTTGTAATAAATATTTGTGGATGCAAAGGTGAATGGAAGATGGATACTTTTGTTACTCGTACTATTGAGGCTATTAAAGAAAAGGTAGGAAATGGAAAAGCTGTATGTGCTTTATCTGGTGGAGTGGATTCATCTGTTGCAGCAGTTCTTATGTCTAAAGCTATTGGAAATAATTTAACATGTATATTTGTAGATCATGGCTTACTTAGAAAAAAAGAGAGTGAAGAAGTAGAAGAAATTTTTACAAAACAATTTGATGTTAATTTTATTAAAGTAGATGCTAAAGATAGATTTTTAGGAAAACTTGCTGGCATTACAAATCCAGAACAAAAACGTAAAATTATAGGTGAAGAATTTATTCGTGTTTTTGAGGAAGAAGGAAAGAAAATTGGAAAAGTAGATTATCTAGTTCAAGGTACTATTTATCCAGATGTTATTGAAAGCGGTCTTGGAAAAAGTTCAGTAATTAAATCTCATCATAATGTTGGTGGGCTTCCAGATTATGTAGATTTTAAAGAGATAGTTGAACCTTTAAGAGATTTATTTAAAGATGAAGTAAGACAAGTAGGACGTGAACTTGGACTTCCAGAATATTTAGTTTCTCGCCAACCATTTCCTGGCCCAGGCTTAGCAATAAGAATTATTGGCGATATTACTGAAGAAAAATTAGAAATACTTAAAGATGCAGATTATATTTTTAGAGAAGAAGCACAAAAGGCAGGATTAAATAAAGAATTATCTCAATATTTTGCAGTACTTACAGATACTAAATCTGTTGGAGTTATGGGAGACGAGAGAACTTATGATTACTTAATAGCTTTACGTGCGGTTCAAACAGATGATTTTATGACTGCAAAATTTGCAAAAATACCTTATGACATATTAGAAATAATATCTCAAAGAATAGTAAATGAAGTATCTCATGTAAATAGAATAGTTTATGATATTACTTCTAAACCTCCTGCAACAATAGAGTGGGAATAATAAATATAGATAAAAAGGCAAGGTAAATTATTATCTTGCTTTTTTTCTCTTTTGTGGTATAATCTTAATACAGTGTAATTTACATAATATTAGAAAAATAATAATTTATAGGAGGTAATGTTATGAACATTGAAAAAATCTTATCTATGGTAGATCATACTCTACTAAAACAGGAAAGTACTTGGGAGCAAATTAAAGCACTTTGTGATGATGCAATAAAATATAATACTGCGTCAGTATGTATTCCACCTAGTTTTGTAAGACAAGCTAAAGAATATATGATAGAGCAAGGAGCAAATATTGCTATTTGTACTGTAATAGGTTTTCCAAATGGGTATAATACAACTAATGTTAAATGGTTTGAAACAAAAGATGCTGTTATAAATGGTGCAGATGAAATAGATATGGTAATTAATATTGGCTGGTTAAAAGATAAAAGATATGATGACATTTTAAATGAGATAGATAAAGTTAAAGAGGCATGTGATGGAAGAATATTAAAAGTAATAATTGAAACTTGTCTATTAACAAATGAAGAAAAAGTTAAAATGTGTGAAATTGTATCTGAGTCTCAAGCAGATTATATTAAAACATCTACTGGTTTTTCTAAAGGTGGTGCAACATTTGAAGACGTTAAACTTATGGAAGAACATATGATATCTACAAAGAAAATAAAAGCAGCAGGTGGAATTAGCTCTATAGCAGATGCTCAAAAATTTATTGAGCTAGGTGCATCAAGACTTGGAACTAGTAGAATTGTAAAGATAGTAAAAGAAGGTGTTTTATACACTGAGAATAAGAGTGATAATTAATTTTATCACTCTTTTTATTTTCTATTGAATATTGTTTTTTTATGTTATATCATATAAATGTGAGGTTGTATTAATATGGAAAATATAAATATAATTACTCATCAAGGAAAAATTAAATGTATGCATTGTTTATCTGAAAATGATAATACTAATGTTTATTGCAAATATTGTGGAAAGCCTATGCATTTATATAATGTGAAGGGAGACTTAATAGATGTAAGTCCAGAATTTGCAAACAATGTAGAAGAATTACTTAAGATTTTTCCTGAGTATAGTAGAAAAATTACATTTTTAAATAATGATGAGACAAAAGTTGGAAAACTAAAAGAATATTTTATATCTGGTCAAAGAGATAAAATATTTACTTTGATTTATGAATATTATAATTGTATAGAAAATATATCAGATATTAAGTATTCAGACATAGTAGATAAAAAATATGAAGACTTTGAGGAATTAATTGTTTTTTATTCATCTATATTTTCTAGATTATTACTTGAAAGAAGATCAAGTAAATCTAGTCTTATGAATAAAAAATACTTTGAAACAATATCTTTTGTACTTGGTTTTTCAAAATGGATAATTAAACTTAGAGATAACATTAAAAACGAGTCTTATGATAACTATAATATTTCTCTTGATGGAAATGAAATTAGTTATTTATACTTTAGAATTAATACTAATGTTGAAAGAGTTGAGGTAAGTAAAAGACTAGATATACTACAAGATGATGAAATTCCAAAAGAAGAAGTTAAACCACAAGTTGAAGAAATAAAAGACGAAACTAAGAAAAAGAAAAGGCGACCAAGTATTATTACAATTGCTGCATGTACTCTTTTAGTATTAATAATTGCATCTGTTGGAGTATACTTTAAATTCTTTAGAGTAGATTTAGAATATTTAAAAGACTCTGTTGTAATGGTTGAAGTTTATGATAAATATGGTAATGAACTTGCAACTGGTAGTGGATTTTGTGCATATAGGCCAGATTATATTGTTACAAACTATCATGTAATTGAGGGTGCATATGAAATTAAACTTGTAACAGACTGGGATGAAGAGTTTAATGCTAAGACAGTTGAAATATTTAATGAAGCAGCAGACATTGCAATATTAAGTATAGATGGACAATTAGAGCCAATTAAAATTGGTAACTCAGATACATGTAAAATAGGACAAAAAGTTTATGCAATTGGAAGTCCAGTAGGGGAAAAAAATACTGTATCACAAGGAACAATAAGTAATCTAGATGATGTAGAAAATATTAGAACTACAGTTCCAATATCTCATGGAAGTAGTGGAGGAGCTCTACTAGATAATAGAGGCAAATTAATTGGAATAACATATGCAGGATATGACAATGCACAAAATTTAAATTTTGCTATTCCTGTTACAAAACTAAATAGTTTATATAATGCAATAGCTGTACAAGATTATACAATGCTTTCATCATCAATGTATAAAAATACAATAAAAGATTATACATCTATAGAAGATGAAATGTTTGAAAAAATAATAATAAAAGAAGATAAAAATTATGCTTCTTCAAATATAAAGAATGTATATTATGCAACTAGTGGTTTTTCTAAATTTGATGATACTTTGGCTTTATGGCAGGGTGAATTAGTAGATAAGTATAATAGCTTAGATGCAACTGAAAAATGGAGTGTTTATTCATATTTTGAGGAATCAAAAAATTATGATTTTTCTGATAATTTAGATAGTGCTGTAAATGATCTTTATAGTTGGGATTCATATGATTGGATACTAAATTTAAAATTAATGAAAAGATGGAAACTTGCAATGTTTGCTTACGAGGCAAAGAAATTAGATGCAAATAATCTAACAGATACAATAGCTAAGTATTGCGATAGCCAAACTCAATTTGTAATTATACTTGCTGCTAATGGACTTGTAGATATTAATGAATTAGATTCAACTTATAAGGAAAATGTAATAGATTATATATATGCATTAAAATCTACAAGAAAAACTCAAGGTAAGATTCTTGAAAAACTAGGATTTAGAGTAGAGTATAGAGACGATGGTTCAATAGTAACATATTATTAATAGATATAAAAAAGAAGAGTGATAAATTAAATTATCACTCTTTTATTTTTGTTTATAATCTACTATTTAGATTTTTTATCTGCTACGTCACTTAAAGCTCCTAGAGCACTCATAGCTTTAGTTGCATCAAACGGAATAAATATTTTGTTTGCAGTACCATTTGAAACATCTTTTAAAGCTTCTAGAGATTTGATTGCTACTAGTTTATCATCTGGTTTAGCAGCCATTATAGCTCCGTATACCATTTTGATTTCTTCAGCTTTAGCTTCTGCAACTTTCTTAATAGCTTCAGCGTTACCTTCAGCTTCAAGTATTTTAGATTCTCTAATACCTTGTGCTCTTCTAATTGAAGATTCTCTTTCAGCTTCTGCGTTAAGAATTGTAGATTGTTTTGTACCTTCAGCTAGAGTAATGTCTGCTTGACGTTTACCTTCAGCTTCAAGGATTATTGCTCTTTTATTTCTTTCTGCGTTCATTTGTTTTTCCATTGCGTCTCTAATGTCTGCAGGTGGTTTGATATCTTTGATTTCAACACGATCAACTTTACATCCCCATTTATCTGTTGCTTCATCAAGAACATCTCTTAATTGGTTATTGATTGCATCTCTAGAAGAGAATGTAGCATCAAGATCCATTTTACCAACGATATCACGAATTGTTGTAATAGCGATATATGCTATACCTTTTTGTAAACTTTCAATTTCGTATACAGCTTTAACTGGGTCCATTATTTGATAGAACACAACTGTATCGATAGTGATTGTAACGTTATCTTTAGTGATAACACTTTGTGGAGTAACGTCCATTGTTTGTTGTTTTAAGCTAACTACAGCTCTTACTTTATCTACAAATGGTAGGATAATGTTAAGACCTGCTTCAGCAGTGAAGCTATATTTACCGAATCTTTCGATAATTTTTACTTCAGATTGTTTTACGACTTTAATAGATGCAGCAGCAACTACTATTACGAAAACTAAAATAAGAATAATAATAAAAACAAAAGCCATATATAATTACCTCCTTATGGTTTTCTAACTAAAAGTTTAACTCCATCAATCTTTTCGATGATAACGCTTTCACCTTCATTGATAGGTTTATCTTTTTCAGATTTTATTGCAGACCATAGTTCGCCGTTTACTTTTACTTGTCCAACAGGGTTTGCGTTGTTTATTGCTTTAACAACAATACCTTTTTTGCCAAGTACAGCACTGTTATTCATATTTGTATTGTCTTTGTTTTTGAATAATTTATTAACTAATGGTTTAGTAAATAGAATCATTAAAACAGTAGATATTACAAATACCATAATTTGTGCTACTAAATTTTCTGGCGCAATTAAACTTGTTAGGAAAGCAAGGAATGCTCCAACGCCTGGCCAGAATAATAAGAATGAAATGGTAAAAATTTCTCCTAAGAAGAAAACACCACTGGCAATTAGCCATATTGCCCACATAGGTAACATAAAAAATCCCTCCTTTGTGCTGGCGAAATTATTCACTCATCTAATACTATTATACTATAATTTTATCTAAATAACAAGATTTTAGCAACATATTATAATAAATAAAGTATAATTTAATATACTTTATTATATAAAGGTTAAGAAATTGTTACCAATATTACAAAAAATAGAAATACTTGACAAACAAAATCGACTGTGCTAGAATATACATGCTTCTGGAACAATAAAAAAATAAGTGCAATTTGACAAAATAGGTTAAAAATGTTATAATATAATGTGTATGTAACCTATATAAAAGGAAGGTGCAAATTTTAATTATGGGAAAGAAAGGTGTGCTCAGTACACTAAAATTCGTATTATTTACAGCAATGTCTATTGCTATGATATTCACTGCAGTATATTTAACTGTACTTAATACATATAAACCAGCAGTTAAGACATATATTAATGGTGAGTTTGTAGGATACTTTACAGACGAACAACAATTTGATGAAGTATATAATGACTTAGTTGCTGAAAAACAAAGTATAGACGAAAATGTTAAAGTATATCTAGAAAGTGAGCCTACATTTGAACAAAGTTACATCAAGGATTCAGTTTTAGAAGAACAAAACGTTTATACAAATCTTAGAGCTGAAATTAAAACAGAATATACTATCTATGATTTAGTGGTAGATGGTGAGGAAATGAAATTTACAGCTGAAGAACAAGCTGAAGATTATATTGAAAAACTTAAAGCTGAAATAGATAACGTTGATGCTAAAATTACTGTAGAAAAAGTTTCAGAGCTTGAAGGTATAACTTCTACAGATAGAGCTGACGATATCTTAGCTAGCGTAATTGATAGAAACAAACCAGTTGAACCTGTTTATGAAGAACCAGTTTATGTTTCTAACCAATATGCCGCTTCTGTATATACAGGAGCTGTAGCTGCTGTTGCTGATGGTACAAAATGTTGGCCAACAGTATCTCATACAGTTAACTGTGACTATTGGGGATATTATGGACATAATGGTATCGACTTGGCCGGATCTTCAGGTACTCCAATATATGCATATATGGGTGGTACAGTAGTATTTGCCGGTTGGGACTCATCAGGTTATGGTAACTGTGTAAAAATTAACCATGGAAATGGATTAGTTACAATTTACGCTCACCAAAGTGCTATTTACGTATCAGCTGGTCAAGTAGTTAATGCTGGTGACACATTAGGTGGAATCGGTATGACTGGTTGGGCTACAGGTAACCACTTACACTTTGAGGTTAAACTTAATGGTGTATCAGTTAACCCATGGCCATACTTAAATGCATGTAATTAGTAAATAGATTACTTTATAGTAATTTATTATAAATCACCTATAGCTCAGATGATACGTTTTATACCTCAGTACATCTTGGCAATAGGCATGTTAAGAAGGAGGAAAAGTCAATGACTAAAGAAAGAAAAAGTGAAATCTTAACAACTTATGCAAGAGGAGAAAAAGACACTGGTTCTGCTGAAGTACAAATTGCACTACTTACAGAAAGAATCAATGAACTTACAGAACACCTTAAAGTTCACAAACATGACGAACACTCAAGACGTGGACTATTAATCATGGTTGGAAAAAGAAAAAGACTTTTAAAATATCTTGAATCTAGAGATATCGAAAGATACAGAGATATTATTGCAAAACTAGGATTAAGAAAATAATTCTAAATAATGAAAATTAAGAAGTGGGAGACCACTTCTTTTTTTTTGTTACATTAGTATTGCAAAAAGTGAAAAAAATGATGTAATTTTGCCTTTTTGAATTTCAAATGTATAAATATATTATATAATTATTATGAATTGTATTTTAATATATAATTTTCATAGCAAGAAAGGGGATATATATGAAAAAGGTAAAATTTCTTTTAGCTTTTGTATTACTTGCAGTTGTGCTTGTACTTGGTCCTAAAGTATATGCTTATACAACTGGTGGTACTCAAACAAGTAGTACAAATATTATTACTTTACCTTGGCATCCAGGCACACCAAACTTATACTGGAGATTCTATTTTAAAGAAACAAACGAAACAGTATATTGTATTGAGCCACATGTTGTTTTCAATGGAAATCATACATATAACGGACTAGGAAAATATTCACAAGCAACAGGTGGAGATGCTAGAGTTGGTAGAGCTATGGCTTATGTTATAGCTACAGGTGAAGTAAATGACTTGGGCGATGAAAACGCTCGTCAAATTAAACAAACTGTAATCTGGGCATTAAATGGAGATTTTGATATCTATGGCCTAGATAGAGGTAATGGCTATGTAAACAGAGCTATTGCAGTATATGAAAATGCTTTAAATGCCGCTAATGGTACTGATGTATGGAATTTAATGAATAATCATTCATTGGATTTTCACTTAGAAGGAAGCAACTGGGTTTCTAACTGGATTTATATTAGAGGTGGCTCAGGTGTTTCTTGTGATATGGGTGGATTACAAAGAGATGGAGATAATTGGAGACTTGTTGTAGACAATAATTCATTATCTGGCACAGTATATCCACATATCTATGCGGAAATGTCAGGACAAAACTGGGAAGAGGTTGACGTATATGATGGTCCTAACAATACAAGTAGTAATGGACAAACTGTTGTAGTTGGTGGAGGAGCTTCATCTGTATATAATAGAGAAGAAGCTGGCGGATCAATTACTCCAGTTGGTAATTTAGCAGTTGTAAAACAAGACAATCACGGAAGAGTAAGAAGTGGAGCAACATTCCATGTTACTGGACCAGGTGGCACTTGGGATATAACAACTGGTGGTGATGGTAGAGCTGTATTAAATAATATCACAATTGGTACTTATACAATTACAGAAACTCAAGCACCTGCTAATATGAAAAATGAAGAAGCTAATAGAACAGTAAATGTTGGAGTAAGTGCAGGACAAACATCTACATTTACAAGATACAACTCTTTCCCAAGAGGAGCTGTTACTATTACAAAATTTGATGGTGATCATAGAGGAGCAACACTTGGTGATGCTAAAATTGAGGGAGCAAAATTTACATTATATGCTGCTGAACAAATTAAAGAAGGCGATACAGTAATATATAATGCAAACCAAGTAGTTAGAGATAATATTGTAACTAAAGCAGATGGCACAACAGATTATGTAACAGATTTACCTATAGGTAACTATTACTATGTTGAAACTGAACCTTCTGAAGGTTTCTTAATTAATACAGATAGAGTTCCTGTTGCTATTACTTATGGCGGACAATATGCTTCTGCTGCAAATAATGGAACATGTGAAACTCCTGAAACTCCAATATATGGAAATTTAAGAATAGTAAAAACACTTGGACAAACAGATTATGATCCAATTATTAATCTTGAAGGTGCACAATTTAAATTAACTTTAAAGAAAGATGCAAATCAAGTATATTATTCAAATACATCTGGAGCAGATGGCGTATGTCAATTTACTCATATTCCTTATGGTAAATATATTTTAAGTGAGTGCGTTACACCTGCATCTGCATATACAGTTGCAGATAGAGAAGTGTTTATCCAAAACAATAACGAAACAATTCCTATGAATATAGAAGATGCTCCAAAGGAAATGAAAATAGAAGTTTATAAAGAAATTCTATTAAGAGATGGAGAAGCTACAGATGCTAAAATATCTGGTGCTATATTTACAGTATACTTAGATGAAGCATGTACAAGACAATATATAGACAAAAATGGTAATGTGGTTCAAATTGGACCAACTGATGATAATGGATATGCTATTTCTCAAAAAATGAGAACTGGTCAATATTATCTAAAAGAGACAACATTCCCTGAAGGAATTGATCCAGATGCTGTAATTCCAGGAGAAGATGTTACTTACAGAAATAAAGTTTATAGTGAGTATTATAATAACGCTGAACAAGGTCCAGATGTTGTTACATTAACTCAAAGAGTAAAAAATGAACCTGTAAGAAATCATCTTGAAATTATAAAACATGTTGGTGAAACTTCAAATACATCACAATTTCCACTAGATCAATGTGAGTTTACTGCAACATTAATATCTTCTAAGGGAACAGATCATGAATTCTCTAGAAAATGTACTGCAGAAACAACTAGAGATACTGGATATTGTATTATAGAAGATTTACCTTATGGTACATATGAAGTTGAAGAAACTAAAGTTTCTCCTATAACTTTAAAATGTGATAAATTTACATTTAAAGTTGGAGAAGATAAAAAAGTAAAAACTGTTCCATATAAACCAAAAGATGGAACATTTGAAACTACAATACTAAATCAAAATCCACAAACTAAATGGTTAGATTTAGAAGGAAATCTTGTAGATATACCAAAAGTAATGGTAATCAAAATACATAAAGTTGATACAGATAGAACAGAAGATGATCCTAAAACTTATATGCAAGGGGATGCAAACTTAGAGGGTGCAGTCTATGAAATATGGAGATATGACCCAATGACAGATGACTATACAGAATATGTATATGATATAACTGTAGATCATTTAGATGATGGTTATTGGACAGCTACATCAGATGAACTACTAGTTGGAAACTATATGGTTAAAGAAAAAGTTAAATCTACAGAAGAAGTAGATGGAGTAATTTATGAATATTCTTATGCAGAAGGATATTTAACTGATCCAAATGAATATTATTTCATTCAAGATCCAGCTGCTCAAACTGAAAGATTAACAACACATGTTGATACATCTAATGATACAGTTGTTAGAGGTAGAGTACATGTATTAAAATTTGATGAAGATAGAAGTAATGTTGATGCACAAAATGATTCAGATAAAGTACCTTCAGCTGGTGCAATATTAAGACTTACTCTAGATTCAAATCCAAATATTTACTATACAGTTAAACTAGATGATAAAGGTTATGGTGAATTCATTGAAACAAATGATGACACTCATACATCTACAGCTGTACATGATAGTAAACCAACATATTACCCAAATACTATCCCTTATGGAAAATATACAATAACTGAGGATAAAGAAGCAGATAATGGTGAAAATACAAGCTTCTATACTCAACCTGAAGCTGTTGAAATACCAACACAATGCAAACAAGAGTATAGAATTGAGGCAGATGAACCTGTTCCTGTTTGGTTAAAAATAACTAAAAAGGATGCTACAACAAATGAAATTGTAGAATTATCTGAAGCTGAATTCCAATTATATGATGTTAAAAAACAAGAATTTGTACAAATGAGAGCAGGCGTTGGAAATCGTATAAATAAATTTAAAACTAATGCCGATGGATTCTTATATACACCAGAAAAATTACAACCTGGTCAATATATAATCTATGAAATAAATGCTCCAAAAGGATATTTCTTACAAAAAGAATTAAGACTTCCTGAAAATACAGCAGATTTAGGAAATGTAAGAAAAGGTGGTAAAGCAGTATCTGTAAATAAAGTTGCTACAGGATTAGCAATAGATGATATATATCCTGGACAAGTTTATACAGGTGATTTAGAAATCGGTACAGATATGAGTGACCAACCACTATATGTAAATATTAGAATATATAAAACTGCTGAAAAGATTACTGGTGCTCAAACACAAGAAGTTAGTTATACAAAAACTGATGGTGGAGAAGTTAATTTAGATAAATCAGTTGCTGTATATTCTGAAGTTGGTCTTGAAGGAGTATCATATAAGATTTATGCAGATGAAGATATATATACTCCAGATGGTGTTCTTAGAACAAAAAATGGAACACTTGTAGATGATATAACTACAAATAGTGAAGGTATTGCACAATCTAGAATGGATTTATTCCCAGGAAAATATAAAGTTGTTGAATATGAAGTTCCTGATGGATATCTTCTAGATACAACACCAAAATATGTTCTTGCAGAAAATGAAAATCAACTTGTTGAATCTGCAACAGCAACATTAAATCTAAGTGATGTAAGACAAAAATTAAACTTCACTTTCGAAAAACTATTTGAACAATTTAAATATTCAAATGGCGATGAATCAAAACATGCAGTATTTGGTGTTTATACAAAAGAACCAATTGAAACATATAATGGACAATTAGCAATTGCTGCAGATACATTAGTAGATTTACTAGTAGCAGATGATAACTCTACACTTGAAACAGTTGAGCTTCCAGAAGGTCAATACTATGTAAAAGAATTATATGTATCTTATCCATATGCTTTAAGTACTGAGCAAGTAGACTTTGAATTAGAATACAATGGCGATGGTGTTACACCACTTGTAACAACTCCAGGACCACAAGTTGTTAATAATGTTGAATATGGATATGCAAAACTAATTAAGCTATCTACAACAGTTGATGATAAGTTAGTATTAATTGGCTCTAAAGTTGAAAGCGATGGCTTAGAAGAAAAAACTCAAGAAATAATTGAAGACATCAAAAATATGACTGATGAACAATTAACAGAATATATTCAAGCTAAAGGATATCAATTTGTTTCTGGTGCTGAATATGAATTATGGCTAGATAAAGATGGTACTAGAAAACTTCAAGAAGTTAATTTAGAAACTGGAGAAAAGAGTGTTGCAAAATTTGTAACAAATAATTCTGGTGTTCTTAAATTGCAAGAAATTCCTAAAGGACAATATTTCTTAAAAGAAACAAAAGCACCTAAAGGATATACTACTCAAAATGAGGCTCTTGAATTTACTATTAGTAGTTCAGATTTAGAAAGTGCTTTATATAGACCTGTTTTTGATGATACAACTAAGACAACTTTCTTACATAAAACAGATATCTTTACTGGAAAAAATGTACCAAATTGTAGATTTGAAGTTACAGATGAAAATGGGAAAGTATTAGTTACTGCTATTACAGGTGAAGATGGTTTAGCATGGATTCCAAGTGATGCATTTGTACCATACAAAGATAATCCAGATGCTAAATTCTATTACACAGAGACAGATGCTCCTGATGTATATAAAGAAGATGGAAGATTATATAAACTAAATACAGAACCACATGAGTTTACTGGTCATTATGACGAAGAAATGAAAACATTTGTATCAAATTTACATGAGGTTGAAAACTATAGACCTACAACAAATGTTAAGTTTGTAAAAACAGATGATAAAGGAAATCTTGTTCCAAACTGTAAATTTGAACTTAAGAGTGTAGAAGAAGGTCTATATTATGAAACTGGTGTAACAGATGAAAATGGTATATATGTATTTAAAAATGTTCCACAAGGACAATACATTTATACAGAGCTTGAAGCTCCAGAAGAATATGATATAGATACAACTCCACATGAAGTATACGTAACAGGAGATGAAATTGTTATAGATTTCGTAAATACAGGAGATATACCAGTAGTTGCAATATCTATTGTAGCTCTTGTAAGTATTGTAGGAATTGCATTTGTAACTGTTAGAAAATTCAAAGCTTCAAAACAAGCATAATTATATTGGAAATATATAATTAAATATGAAAAATAAGGGAAGTGGAAAACCACTTCCTTTTTATGTATAAATTTTTTATAGAAATCATTTATTTTCTAGCTTTTTCAATTGCATAAGTTATTATTTTATGATATAATTTCACCGTTAAATGTGTCCATGATGTGGACAAAAAAGGTGGTAGTTTTATGATAAATTTAAAAGAGAGAGTAAAATTATCCAATATAAATAAAAATTACAATAATATGAATGGAGAAAATGTTATTGTAGCTGGTTGGATAAGAAATTTAAGAGATTCAAAAAAAATTGCTTTTATAGAACTAAATGATGGTAGTTATTTCAAATCTACTCAAATAGTTCTAGAAGAAGGACTTGCAAATTATAATGAAATTGTAAATTTAAATATAGGTGCAAGTATTATCGTAAATGGAGTAGTAAAAGTTACAGAAGGTGCAAAACAACCTTTTGAAATTGTTGCCAATACTGTAGAGGTATCTGGTGTATCATCTCCAGACTATCCACTACAGAATAAAAGACATTCAATGGAATTCTTAAGAGATATTGCTCACTTAAGACCAAGAACAAATACATTCTTAGCTGTATTTAGAGTAAGAAGTGTTATAGCTCAAGCTATACATGAATTCTTTGCAAAAAATGAATTTGTATATGTTCATACTCCAATTATTACATCTTCAGATTGTGAAGGTGCAGGAGAAATGTTTAGAGTAACAACTCTAGAAGATACAAAAGGTACACCAGAGACTGAAGATTTCTTTGGTAAGAAAACTTCACTTACTGTATCTGGTCAATTAAGTGCAGAAGCTATGGCTATGGCATTTTCAAATGTTTATACATTTGGACCTACTTTTAGAGCAGAAGATTCTCATACAGCAAGACACGCTGCAGAGTTTTGGATGATTGAACCTGAAATGGCATTTTGTGACCTAGAAGGAGATATGGAACTTGCAGAGCAAATGATTAAATATGTAATTAAAAAAGTTTTAGATAATTGTCCTGAAGAAGTACAATTTTTCAATAACTTTTTTGATAAAGAATTAATTGAAAGATTAAATCATATATACAATTCTGAATTTACTAGAATTACATATACTGAAGCTGTAGATCTACTTATGAAACACAATGATGAATTTGAATATAAAGTTGAATGGGGTACAGATTTACAAACTGAACATGAAAGATATTTAACAGAGAAAATATTTAAAAAACCTGTATTTGTTACAGATTATCCAAAGGAGATTAAAGCATTCTACATGAAACTTAATGAAGATGGAAAAACTGTTAGAGCTGTAGATATGTTAGTTCCAGGAATTGGAGAAATTATAGGTGGTTCTCAAAGAGAAGAAAACTTAGATAAGCTTCTTGAGAGAATGAAAGAATTAGGATTAAAAGAAGAAGATTATTCTTGGTATCTAGATACAAGAAGATATGGTAGTGTAATACATTCTGGATTTGGACTAGGATTTGAAAGACTTGTAATGTATATGACAGGTATGTCTAATATTAGAGATGTAATACCATTCCCAAGAACACCAGGAAATTGTTTATATTAATATTAAGGAGAGAATAGAAAATGAGTGAATATAGAACGCATACATGTAACGAGTTAAGATTAGAAGATGTTGGAAAAGAAGTAAAATTATCTGGATTTGTAAAAACAATTAGAGATTTAGGTGGTTGTGTATTTATAGATTTAAGAGACCATTATGGTATTACACAACTTACAACTGAAAATCCAGAATTATTAGAACAAATTAAAAAAATAAATGTTGAAGCATCAATTACTGTTGAAGGAACAGTTGTTAAAAGACCAGAAGAAAATATTAATGATAAACTAGATACTGGTCTTGTTGAGATAGATATTAAAGCAATAACTATTCAAAATAATGTATTACTTCCAATGCCATTTGAAGTAGAAAAATCTCATGAAGTTAAAGAAGATTTAAGACTTCAATATAGATTCTTAGATTTAAGAAATGAAGAAATACATCAAAAAATAGTTTTCAGAAGTAAAGTTTTAAAATGTTTAAGAGATAAAATGGATGAAATGGGATTTGTTGAAGTTCAAACTCCAATACTTACTTCATCTTCACCAGAAGGTGCAAGAGACTATTTAATCCCATCAAGATTACATCCAGGTGAATTTTATGCTTTACCACAAGCACCACAACAATTTAAACAATTACTTATGATTTCAGGTTTTGATAAATATTATCAAATAGCTCCATGTTTTAGAGATGAAGATCCAAGAGCAGATAGATCTCCTGGTGAGTTCTATCAATTAGACTTTGAAATGTCATTTGCATCTCAAGAAGATGTACTTGCAGTATTAAAAGAAGTTACAACACATGTTTTCAAAACTTATGGACATGGACAAATAACAGAAGATTCATTTGAAAAAATACCATACAGAGTATCTATGGATAAATATGGTACAGATAAACCAGATTTAAGAAACCCATTAGAGCTTGTTGATGTTTCTGATATTTTTGATAAATCAGACTTTATGGCATTTAAAGATAAGACAGTTAAAGCTATTGCTATTGATTCATCATCTGTAACAAGAAGATTCTTTGATGAAATGGTAGATTATGCAAAAGCTGAAGTTGGAATGAAAGGTTTAGCATGGATTAAAATTAATGAAGATGGAACACTAGTAGGACCAGTTGCTAAATACTTAAACGAAGAACTACAAAAAGAATTATTAGAAAAAACAGCTTCAAAAGAAAATTATGGTATTTTCTTTGTAGCAGATAGATATTTAAAAGCATGTAAAGATGCTGGTGCTATTAGAAATGAACTAGGAAGAAGACTAGGACTTATAGATGAAAATCTATATAAATTCTGTTTTATTGTAGACTTCCCATTCTATGAAGAAACTGATGATGGTAAAATTGATTTTGGTCACAACCCATTCTCAATGCCACAAGGTGGTCTTGAAGCATTAAATAACAGTAATCCATTTGATATCTTAGCTTACCAATTCGATATGGTTGGAAATGGATATGAACTTGCATCAGGTGCTGTAAGAAACCATGATACAGAAATCATGACTAAAGCATTTGAAATTGCTGGATACTCAGAAGAAACAGTACAAAATAAATTTGGAGCATTATATAATGCATTTAAATATGGTGCACCTCCTCATGCTGGAGCAGCTCCTGGAATTGATAGAATGATAATGTTACTTCTAGGAGAAACAAACATTAGAGAAGTTATTGCTTTCCCTAAAAACAGTAAAGCAAGAGATCTTCTAATGCAAGCACCAAACTTTGTAACAGAAGAACAATTAAGAGATGTTCACATCAAAATTGACGTTAAAGAAAAATAACAATTAATAAAAACGAATTAATAATAAACAGAAAGAATTATTATCAAGGAAAATAATTTAAATATAAAGGAGATAATAATTTATGAAGATAGCCATACTTGGTGTAGGAGCATATGCGATTGCACTATCAAAAGTTTTTAATAAAAATAAAGAAAATACAGTCTCAATGTGGGCTAAGTTTAGAGACGAAGCAGACGTTGTTATGACTCAAAGAGAAAATCCAGGAGTTCTTCCAGGTGTAAAAATAGATGAAGATATAGAAATTACAAGAGATTTAGCTCATTGTATGGAAGATGCTAAAATAGTTGTTCTAGCAGTGCCAGCTGGCGCTGTTAGACAAGTTAGCGAAGAAGTTTCTTTTCATGCAAGAAAAGATCAAATCCTTGTTGTTGTATCAAAAGGAATTGAACCAAGAACAAATCTATTTATGTCAGATATAGTTTATCAAGCAACAAAAAATGAAAATATTTGTATGCTTGCTGGTCCTTCATTTGCAATTGAAATTGCTAATGGTTCAAAAACTGGATTTAATATTGCAGGACCTAATCCTGAGGCAACTAAAATAGTTAAAGAAGCGTTCGAAAATGGTGGACTAGTTGTTGTTACTTGTGATGATATTATAGGTATTGAAGTTGCATCATCTATGAAAAATGTTTTTGCTATATTTATGGGAATGCTAGATGGTATGGATATGCTAGAATCATATAAATCTAGTTGTTTAGCAGTTCTTGTAAGAGATTTAGGAGATGCAATTGTTGCACTTGGCGGTAAAAGAGAGACTATATTTACATATGCAGGGCTTGGAGATATGTTACTTACTTGTATGAGTCCAAAATCTAGAAACTTTACATTTGGACAATATATTGGAAAAGGATTAAGCATGGAAGAAGCTTTCAATACTATGGCTGTTAAAACTGTTGAAGGAATCTATACATTAGGTACAATTACTGAACTTATGGAAGAAAAACACTTCCATATTAAATCTTTAGAAGTATTATATGGAATACTATATAATGGAGATTCTAAAGATGATATATTAGAAAAAATTAGAATGGAGTAATTATTTTGGGTAAAGATAAAATCTTAAGAGAAATAAAGCAAGAAGCATTAGATAATCATGTACCAATTATTGAGGATGATTCACTTGAGTATATAGAAAATATACTTAAAGAGACAAAACCTAATAAAATACTTGAAGTTGGTACTGCAGTTGGATATTCTGCTATACATTTTTCAAAATATCTTTATGGTAAAAATGCAAAAGTTAAAACTATGGAGATAAAAGAAAGTATGTATAATAAAGCAATGGAAAATATTGCTAAAATGGGACTTGAAGATAAGATTGAAGTAGTACTTACTGATGCAGGAGAATATATGAAACAAATTCCTACAGATGAAAAGTATGATATTATATTTATAGATGCTGCAAAAGGACAATATTTAGTATATTTAGAAGAAGCAATAAGACTATCTTATAGTGGAACTATAATAATTGCAGATAATATGCTTTATAGAGGAAGAACTTTATCTGATTATAACGAACATAAACATAGAACAGCAACTAATAGACTTAGGGAATATCTTGAAATTATGAAAGAAGATCCAAGACTTGATTCTGAACTTATTATGGTAGGGGATGGACTGGCTATTAGTAAAGTAAAATAATATATAATATAAAGGCAAGGGTAAAACCTTGTCTTTTTTGTTGCTTGTTTCAAAAGAATAACAATAATATTAAAATAATATGAAAAATGTTTTTAATTGCTATTAATATTAATTTTAATATTAAATAAAGTTCAAGTTTATTGTAGAATTAATATGTAAGAATATAGATAATGGAGGAGTATATATGAAGAAGCTTAAAGTTATATTTTGTTTGCTGCTTTTAATAGTGGTAATTAGCTTAAATGTACAAGTAAAGGCTACAGAACAATTGCCAGATGATGGCGCAAAAATCAGTTCTGCACAGATTATTCAAACCAAGACTGGTACAGGCCCATGGGACGAAAATGATGAGCCTGGTAATGATTCAAGTGAAGAAAATGATATTGTAAGATCATTTGACCAAGTTACTTGGACTATTGAAAATACTATGACTGTTACAGATGGTAGTGAGGGTTACAATGGAGGAACTATATATTTTGAGGCAAAGTTACCAAATAGCTTAAATAAACAAACAGCTAAATGGGATGTAGATTCTATGGCGTGGATAAAAAATCCTCAAATTTCTTCTGATGGATTAACACTAACAGGTGCGTATGAACTAGACTCTGCAGCTTTAACAGTTCCTGGTAAACAAACTTTGGTTTTAGTGTTATCTATAATGGGTGCTCCTAATGGAACAACTTTTCAACCAACAATAAAAACATGGTTAAATGGAAATGCTGAAAGTGATTATGTTACTACAATACCAAATAGTATAACAGTTAGTGCAGCACCAAATTATAATGTTATGTTGGTTAGAAATGGTAATTTAGCCAAAAAAGTGACTTTAAATTATGGTGAAGGTGATACTTTAGGTAGAGTTTATGGTTATTCATTAGCATTACAATTATATAATTCACAACAATCAAAAGGATTGAAAGGTATAGAGTATCCACAAGGAAATATAACAATGGATGTGGATATGTTACTTGAAAGAAGTGAATTTGAAAGCACTGATTTAGAAGATATAACAGATGAAGTTACTCCTATTTTATGGAATTATCATATTTCACAAAACACCACAAATGGTGTTATATCAGGAAGAAGAATGAATTTTGGTAATTCTTATCATACCTATGAAACTAGTTTACCATATGGAAAAAAAACTAGTTTAAGAATTGATAGTGTATATAATTCTGGAAATATGAGTATGGTTCAAGATGGAAGAACACTTCATGTTACATTTAATAATTATGATTTTGATGGTGTATTTCCAAACGATGCATATGGCTATTCAGGAAAACCACACGTTTCAATTAAATATACAAGTAATATTGGTTTCTTTAGTATAGGATATTTCCAAGTATTTATTCCAAACAAAGAAGCTACAACAATGGAAGATAGAAACTATTACTTAACATTAACAGATACAAACTATAAAGCTACTTCTGCTTCTGGTGTTGAGACAACTACTCAAATGATAACTACTGACGATTCAAATAGAGTTCAACACGTTTTATATAGACCAGGAAGTTATAGTCATAATTTATTCTTCAATAAATGGAACGAAAGTTCATTCACAAAACAAGTTAGTGATGGTGATGGGTATGCTTTCTTAGGTCAAAAATTTTATGTTTGTACTAAATTTGCTATGAGCATAACAAACGATGATGACGTTTATACTGCAGAAAAATTTGTTAAATTTGATGGTTCTGCTTTTGAACCTATATATATGGATGATGGAAGTAGATATAAGGTTAGTGCTTATGGTGGTAATATGACATTTAATGTATATTATGTTACTAAACCTGATGGAACAAACTGGACTTCACAAGCCGAAATGAATGCAGCAAATATAGAAAATATGAATGTATATGATAGCATAGAGGATATTCCTGCAGATAAAATATGTGTAGGTGTTTATTATGAGAGTATTGAAGGCGGATATCTAGCAGTTAATACTGGAGACAACAATACTACTAAGTTTCCTCTTAAAGTTCGCGAAAATGCAGAAATTGGTAAAACATATGGTTTTGTTCAAAACACAAGATTATGGGTTGAACAATTAGATAGAAGTATATATAACATAAAAGGGGATTATTCTTCATATCCTAGACAAACTTGGCAATGGAAAAATCAAAATTATATTAAAACAGAATATAATGAAGATGGAACTATGAAATCTGGAACACATAATGGTGGATGGCAATGGGGAAATACACTTTTAATAATAGGTGCAGATCAAACTATTGAAATTGATCCAATTAATAAAGCAGATGAATCAATAAAAGTTAACTATGATATTGGTAAAAATGAGAATGTTGTTACATATAAAATTTCGCCAGTAATAAGTACTCCTGAAGTTTCTTCAATAACTGGTGTTACAGTTTCAGTTAAATCAACATTACCAAGTGGTTTGACATATGTACCAAATAGTTGTAACTATGGTGAACCAGAAATAAATGATTTAGGTGGCGGTGTTACTGAACTAACTTGGTACATTAATGATTGTACTGTTGGCGAAGATATCTTACCATTAACATATGATGCTAAGATTTATGATGAGGCACCAAATGGAATGCAATATACAACTAAGGCTGTTGTTTTTGCAGATCCAAACTTACTTGGTACTACACCTATAGAAAAAAGAACATCAACAACTACAATTCAAATAATAAACTTATCTTCACATAGATTATATAAAACAGTTGAAACTCCAGTTATAGAAAGAAATGGAGATATACATTTTACACTTGCATATAAAAATAATACAGATGGTACAATTCCAGATTTCCAATTATTGGATATACTTCCATATAATGGAGATGGTAGAGGAACTAGTTATAATGGAAATTATACATTAGATAGAATTGTTGCTACACAATATGATGCTAATGGAAATGTAATTCCAAACTCTAATTTAAGAATTTCATATACTACAGATGAAAGTGTTAGAAATGGCGTAACAAGTAAAGATTCGGATTTAGCAGATGATTGGACAGTTTTAAACACTGAAAATGTAGCAAGACAAGTTACTGCTTTTGCTATAATTGGTGAAATGGTTGAACAAGAAAATTTAAGAGTAGATGTTTATTTAAAAACTAATGGAAATAAAGGTTTAGATAAATATGAAAATAACGCTACTGCTCAAGTATATAGAGAAACTGAAGAAATGGTAACATCAAATGTTACAGCACAAGTTATATATAGAAGCATTGAAGGTATTGCTTGGAAAGACTTAAATGCAAATGGTCTTAAAGATGCTAATGAACCTTTGTTTAAAAACATTAATGTTTCCTTAACAGATGAAAATGGAGATCAAGTAACAGATGTTGAAGGCGTTGTAATTCCAAGTATAATGACAAATGATGATGGATATTATAAATTTGAAGATCTTCCAAGAGGTAATTATTTAGTTAAAGTAACTATACCAGATGATACATATACTTTAACTGAAAAGGAAGTTGGATCAAATCCTGTTACAAATAGTAAATTCAATGTTACATCTGCAACAACAGATGAAATAACTAAACTTAACTCATTAGATTTACCAGAATTAACTCAATCAAATGTAAATGCTGGATTTGTTAAAAAGCCAACAAAAGTAGTTGTAAATTACTTAGAAAAAGGAACAACAACAAAATTACTTCCAGAAAAAATAATTGATGGAAGAATAGATGATGAGTATTCAACTACAAATAGACTAGAAGAAATAAATGCAGCAAACGAAAATAAATATAACTATGATTCAGTAGATGGTGAAGTATCTGGAACAATGATAGAAGATACAATATATATCACATACTACTATGTAAAGAAAGATACACAAGTTAAAGTATTACATGTAGAAGAAG
>CAMVON010000010.1 GCA_947169155.1 uncultured Clostridiaceae bacterium | reverse complement strand
TGTGAAACGTTTTATGGTGTTTTGCCTTAAAAAGTGCTCATTTTGTTTCACATTTCATTTCTATGTGAAACGTTTTATGGTATTTTACCTAAAAAAGTGTCTATTTTGTTTCACATATAGATAAAAAAAAGAGTGGGACTTTCATCCCACCTTGTTTAGTTTTATTAATTACTTCTTTTTTATTCTTGTGTTGTACTATTTTCAGTTTGTGTTTCCTCAGGTTGTTTTTCTTCAATGTTATAATAGTACTTTTTAAAATCTTTTAATGCTAAATCTTTATTATAACCAAAATAATATATACCATCGATCATCATTCCTTCACCGTAATCTAGTGATGGTATTTGAACAGATTTTATATCTTTTAAATAATCTGTTCTATTTTTAGCTACTTCTAAGAACATATTTTTATATTTATTTATATCCATATTTGTTGTTACATATGGTAGAATATCATCTACTATTGATAATATTTCTGTTTCATTTTGTTTCATTACTTTATTTAATGCAGATATAATTATTGTTCTTTGTCTTTGAGCTCTTGCAAAGTCATTACCTACATATCTGTTTCTTGAATGTACTAAAGCTTGCTTTCCATTTAAAATATGTTTTCCTGGTCCACCTTCAATTTTATTAGCAGCATCCATTCTTAAGTTTATAAATGATAGTTCATCTGCATCCAAATTTACTTCTACGCCACCAATTCTATCTATTGCTGCAATTAATCCATTAAAGTCTATTGTTATATATTGGTTTAAGTCTAGTCCAAAGTTTGAGTTAATTGTCTTGATGCTTAATTGTTCTTGTCCATAAGCAAATGCATGGTTTATTTTTGTCATTCCGTATCCTGGAACATCTACATATGTATCTCTTGGGATACTAATAAATTTCATTTCTTTTGTATCATTGTTTATGTTTACAATTATTATTGTATCTGATCTTCCATAATATTGATTGTTTTCATCTCTTGAATCGCTACCAAATATTACAAATTTAGTACAATTTTCAATTTGAGCTTCTTTTATATCTTTTTCTATAATATTTATTCCTAAGTCTGTTTCGTCTAATGGCTTGAATTCCATTTTATTATATAAATGTTTTACATATAACCATCCTGCAAGTGCAAAGCCTGCAACAATTGCTAGAATGATTACAATAGCTATTATTATTTTAGTTCTTGTTCTCATTATTATCTCCTTTTTGCTAATTTACTCGTAAAGTATAACATAATTTACATAACATTTCAAGTGAATTCATTCTATTCACTTACTTTTCACAAATAAATAGAGATATACATTTTCGTATATCTCCTATTATGTTTTTTATTTTGTCTTTTTTATATTTGTTATCTAACAAGTATATATGACATGTATAATACATACATTGCAAGCATACAGATACCTTTTATTCTTCCTATTCTTCTATTCTTTTGAAGCATAATAAATACTAAAGTTGATGTTATAGCCATAAATAAAATATCCATAAATGCTGCAAAATCTAGTGCTATTGGTTTTACTGATGCGGTTAATCCTAATATGAATAGAATATTGAATATGTTTGAACCTATTACATTTCCAATTGCTAAGTCTGTTTCTCCTTTTCTTGTAGCAATAACACTTGTTACAAGTTCTGGTAATGAAGTACCAATAGCAATGATTGTTAGTGCTATTACATTTTCTCCAACTCCTAGTGCTCTAGCAAGTCCTGATGCACCATTTACAACAAGTTGTCCTCCACCAACAATTCCAACTATTCCTACTAAAAGTAATACTATATCTAACCATTTTATCTTTTCTTTTACTTTATTTTCATCTTTTCCATTTTTCTCTTGTTCTTTCTTTTCTCTTTTAACTCCTGCAATAAGGGAATATACATATACAGCTAAGAAACAAAGAAGAACAAGCCCATTAGCCCTTGTAATCCATCCTATTGCTTCATGTTTTATGAAATAATCTCCAGTTATTATTAGTAGTACTACTGCAGAAAGTAGATAATATGGAAAATCTCTTTTTCTTACTTCTTCTTTTGTTTGAAGTGTAGCAAAAATACCACAAAGTCCAAGTATTAAAAGTGAATTACAAATATTTGAACCAACAACGTTACCTACAGATATTTCATTACTTCCTCTTAGTGCTGCTGTTAAACTTACTGCAGCCTCTGGAGCTGATGTACCAAATGCAACTATTGTTAATCCAATAACAAGTGCAGGTATTCCTAGTACTCTAGCTATTTTACTACTACTTTCAACAAATACATCCGCGCATTTTACAAGTAGTATAAGTCCTACTACTAAAATTAAAAAATTTAACATTTTAACTCCCCCTTGAGTCACAAAAAAAGACTCCACGCTTGTTGCGTAAAGTCTCGTTATATACTAATCTTAGTACATTATGCAGCGGGTATTATTACCGTCATGACGCCACATAACAATAAAGAAACTACTCCCTTTACAGAAAGTATTATATATTATTCTAAAATTGTTGTCAATGATAAATTACTCTTCTTGTGCATCTTGTCTTTTAATGAATTCATTGAAGATTTCATCTCCAAGTTCATCATCTGTAACTTCTGAATATTCACAATTTTCTTCATCACCATCTATTGGTGTAACTTCTAGAATAACTACTTCATCTTCGCTATCTTCTGGTAGTGCTACAACGTAGTCTATTCCATCTTTGTTTACAACATCTAGTATTTCTAGTGTGTATTCTTCTCCATCTTCGTTTACTAATTTGATCATATTATCTTCCATGTTAAAATCCTCCTTAACATTACATTACTATTATACACTACTTTACGTGAAATATAAATAGAAAAATGCGTATATCTATTTTTTTGCTAATTTTATTTTATCATATTCAATATTTCTTCTTTTAGAACTTCTACAATTTTGTCTTGTGGAACTTTTCTAATTATTTCACCCTTTTTAAATAGTAATCCTTCTTTTATTCCCCCAGCAATACCAATATCTGCCTCTCTTGCTTCTCCAGGTCCATTTACAGCACATCCCATTACTGCAACTGTTATATCTGATTCTATGGTTTGTAAAAAGTCTTCTACTTCTTTTGCAATTGGTATTAAATCTATTTGTGTTCTACCACAAGTTGGACAAGCAATTAGAGTTGGTGTTTTCTTATATAATCCACAATCCTTAAGTATTTCTTTTGCTACAGGAATTTCTTCTTTTGGATCATCTGAAAGTGATACCCTTACTGTATCTCCTATACCTTCTCTTAGCATTACTCCTAGCCCAATTGAAGATTTTACTGTACCACTAAATTTTGTTCCTGCTTCGGTTATACCAAGATGAAGAGGACAATCAAATTCTTTAGATGCAAGCTCATATGCCTCAATGCAAAGATCAAGACTAGATGCTTTTAATGATACTAGATAATCTTTAAAGTCTAAATCTTCTAATATTTGAATATGCCTTCTTGCACTTTCAACCATAGCTTCAGCTGTTGGTTTTCCATATTGTTCAAGTAAATCTTTTTCTAATGACCCACCATTTACTCCAATTCTAATTGGTATATGCTTTTCTTTACACTTATCTACTACTGCTTTTACTTTTTCTTTGCTTCCAATATTTCCTGGATTAATACGTACTTTATCTACTCCAGATTCAATTGCTTGAAGCGCTATTTTGTAATCAAAATGAATATCTGCAACAATTGGAATATGTATTTTTTCTTTTATATCTTTAATTGCTTTTGCATCTTCCATATCTAGACATGCAACACGTATTATCTCACATCCTAGCTTTTCTAGCTCAAGTATTTGTTTTACTGTTGCTTCAACATCCTTAGTTTTAGTATTGCACATAGATTGTATTACTACTTTATTTTGTCCACCTATTTGTACATTACCTACCATAATTTTTCTTGTTTTTGTTCTATCCATAGTTATTTTCCACCTTTATATGAGAAAATAATAGCATACTTTTATATAATGTTCAATTTTATTTTCTCTTTTTGTTTTTATTTCCTTTTCATGTTTTCATATTTGCCTTTAAATAAATTTTTATCTACTTTTAAACTAATTTATCTATTAGATGTGTTTTTAATCTTAAAATTCAAATATAAAGTATGTACTTTACAAATAATTGCATATACACTTACATAATTACTATTTTCAAATATTTACTTTACATAATACTTATTTTGTGGTATAATATTAGTGTTACTGTAGTGTTTTCAAAGATGGGAAGGAGGACGATCAAATGATACCATCTGAAAAATTACGATTCGAAATTTCGAACGAAATGAAACATGACTTAACAAGATTTGCATGGGGCCGTGATCTCAAAAACTTTATTTATGGCATTGATTTGAGCCAAAATTTAGAAAATGGGGTGATGACTATGGAACAAGTTTATGAACAAGGATTAAACGTTGGTCATTGTGGACTTGCATCTAGATATGTTGCTAGAGCTTGGGATGAAGCAGACGTAATCTATGGTAAATTTGCTCCACTTGCAGGAACAAACAAATCTCCAGAAGGAGCACATGCTTGGATTTATTTAGATGGCTATGTTGTAGACACAACACTTATGATTGCCATTCCAGCTAATGTTGCTCAAGCACTTGGTTATGAATTTTTGGAAACGATTACTTCATATGAAGCTAGACAACTAGAAGAACAGGAGTCATTTTCAAGAACTCGTGATGAAGAGAAAGGACCTGTAAAAATACTAACAATGAATAAACCCATTGTTACCATGCAAAAAACTCAGGTGATGTAAAATGTGCAAATTCACAGTACATTAGAAAAAGGCTATAGAAATTATCTATAGTCTTTTTTGCGATTAATTTATCTCTTCTTTACTTTATTTTCTTTTTATGATAAAATTTTTCCAAAGAAGAAAAGAGGTTTTTTAATGTTTGGAAGAAGAAAAGATGGAAGAAAGTTAAAAACTATTGCACCAGAATTTAAACTTATGCCAAGTTTGATGAAGGAACGTAGCGATGCTCATGTTTATTTTAAGCAAGATATAAAACTTGATGGAATAAATGAGTATATAGATAAAAAGAAAGCTGAAGGAATTAAATTTTCAACTATGGAGGTCATTGTTGCTGCTATTACTAGAATAATTGCAACTCGTCCTCAACTTAATAGATTTGTTTGTGGTGGTAGAACTTATGCTAGAAATCACATATGTATATCTTTAACTATTAAAAAAGGTATGAGTGATGAAGCTGAAGAGACTACAGTTAAGTTCTATTTCAAAGGCACTGAAACTATTTATGAAATTAGAGACCAAATTGAAAGAGAAATTACCGCAAATAAAGCAACTGAAGAGAAAAACAATGGTACAGATAAAACTGCTAGACTTTTAAGCTCTGTTCCAACACCAATTATTAAATTCTTAGTAGGATGTATTAAATGGGCAGATTTAAGAGGATACCTTCCTAAATGGTTAATTAAAGTTAGTCCATTCCATACAAGTTGCTATGTAACTAATGTTGGATCTTTAGGTATTGATTCTATTTACCATCACCTATATAACTTTGGAACAACTAGTATGTTCTTTGCTATAGGTAAGAAAAAGAAATCTTATATTTATGAAGATGATGAAATTAAAGCAGAAAGAGTTGTATCTATTGGATTTGTTGGAGATGAAAGAATCTGTGATGGATATTATTATGCTCAATCTTTTAGATCTTTAAATAGAATACTTGCACATCCAGAAGTGCTTGAAACTCCTCTAACAGATATAGTTCATGATGTAAAATAATATTAATTATATTCTACAAGTAATTTAAATTACAAATAATAACTATTTTAATGATAAAACAAAAGAAGGTACTATTTTTAGTACCTTCTCATTTTTTACTCTTCATTTACTTATTCAAATAATCTCCTAAATTGAAGAACATATCTGAATCTCCAGTAACAACACTTGGATATTTTCCATCCCATTTTTCTTTGAATGCTTCTATAGCTTTCATTTTAACAATGTTATCTGTTAAGGATTCATTTATTTTTTGGTTTGAATAAGCTTCTGCGTCAGCTTTTATACGAATTGCTTCTGCTTCACCTTCTGCGGTGGTCTTTTTAACCTTAGCATCTGCTTCTGCTTTTTGTAGATTCTTTTGGTTTTCTTCTTCTTGTGTCTTCCTATCTTGAGTTGCCTTGTTCTTTTGAGCAATAGCTGCTTCCATTTCATCTGTGAAACGATAATCTGCTAATGCTAAAGTGTTGATTGTAATACCTCTTTCTTTCATCTTATTATTTAAGTTATTTTTTGCTTCAGCAAAGATTTCATCTCTTTTTTGAGCAAACTCATCTATTGAGTACTTAGCGACAGTTCCTTTGATAATATCAAAAGTCTCAGTCTGAGGCATAAGTGTGTCAATATAATCTGATCCATAGTTAACGTAGACATCTGATGCTTTTTCTTTATCTAAAGAATAAGTCATAGCTATTTTCATATAAACTAATTCTTGACCAGATAATTCACCTTGAGTTTCAGGTAATTCTAGTTTTTGATTTCTTATTGATAACTTATGAATTTTTGTCGCAAATGGCATAGTAAAATACCAACCCGAATCATAAACCTTTCCTGTTACTCTACTCATGTTAGTTTCTATACCAATCATACCAACTGGTACATGATGAATTGAAAATAATAAAACAACGATTAGTAGAAGACCTCCTACTCCTGCAGCGATTAATGCTTTTTGGTTCTTGTTCATATAAAATCCTCCTTCTTTTCGGAGGTTTACCCTCCGAAATAATAATTCGAAGAGTAATAATACTCATCTAGTTGGATATTATAATACTTTATGTAAACGCTGTCAATATATAATTGTTATTTTTCTTGATTTTTTGCATAAAAAAAGAATGCCATTTTTCAGCATTCATTTTTGGCGGAGAGTGAGGGGCTCGAACCCTCGCGCCGCATACACGACCTAACAGTTTAGCAAACTGTCCCCTTCACCACTTGGGTAACTCTCCAAACTATTTTATTGCTACTTCAACATTATACCATAAACTAAAAATAAGTCAAACGATTTTTATTATATTTATATTTTTTTATACAAAAAAAAGAAGTGCATGTTCTTTAGATGCACTTCCCTTTTATTATTTTGCTGTCATTAAAAGATTATATATATATAGCTCTTTTTGGGCTTTTTCTTGCATTTCTGATTCAATTAGTTCATTATATTCTTTTAATTCTTGCTCTGTTAAGTCTCCAAGAGTTATTTTTCCATCTTCATATTGTTTTTTTAAGATCTTAACATCTCTTTTTTGTGTATTTTTTAGGCTTTCTTGTTTTTTAAATAATGTTATTAGTAATACTCTTATTTTTGAGAATATATCTTTACTTCTAATAACTAACTGTTTCTCTTCCATGTTGGTCGTAATGTACTACTTTCATTCCTTTCTTTATGTTATGTAAACTATATATTTTAAAAATAAATAGAGCATTAAGATGCTCTATCCATGTATTGGCGGAAGAGGTAGGATTCGAACCCACGGTGCCTTTCGACATCACCAGTTTTCAAGACTGGCTCCTTAAACCACTCGGACACTCTTCCATTCGTGATACATGTATTATTATACCACGAAATTTGCATTTGTCAACAAGAATTTTTAATTTTCTTCTATTTTATTATTTTTTCAAACCACAAATTGAGCATCTATGTGTTAATGTAGAACATGTTGTGCATATAACATATCTTCCACCACTTGTTTGAAATTCTTTTCCACAAATAGCACATTTGTAATCTACCATAACATCTAGCATGTTTTCCATATTATAAGTTTGGTGTATTTTACTATCTGTATTACATTTTTCATTTCCAAATGTTATATATCCTTTTACAATTCTTGATAATGGTGTTATTAAAAATATAGCATTTACTATTTCAAATATAACTAGTATTGCAACTATAAATATTATCCATTTTTTCTTACCCATATATACCTCCTAAATATTATTTAGATATTTATCTAATTAATTTGTATTCAGCTATTTTCTAGTGTTTTAGCTATATAATAAAAGGATTAAAGTCTCCTTTAATCCTCTCTTAATTATAGTTCTATATCTAGTAATGAAAGTAGACTTTCTAGTCCTTCATCATCATTATATTCAATTATCATTCTTTGATGAGATTTAGTTGGATCAAGTTTTACTTTGTATCCTAGTTTTTCTTTTAATTTGTTTTCAAGTTTAGTATAGTATACATTATTTGTTCTCTTTTTAGTTTTCTTTTTAGTTTTAATTGCTTCGTTTACATATACTAGTCTTTCAACATCTCTAACTGTAAGTTTCTTTTCTACTATTTTGTGTGCTATTTCAAGTTGTTTTTCTTCATCATCTATAGCAAGTAAAGCTCTTGCGTGACCTTCTACTAATTTACCATCTAGCACCATTTGTTGTATTTCTTCTGGTAATTTTAAAAGTCTTGTTATATTAGATATTGTAGATACACTTTTTCCAGTTATTTTAGATACATCAGTGCTATTATATCCTTCAATATCCATTAATTCTTTTATTGCTTGGGCAACTTCTACTACATTTAAATCTTCTCTTTGAATATTTTCTATTAAAGCAACTTGTTTTTTCTTTTCATCTGTATAATCTTTAACAATTGCTGGTATTTTTTCTAAACCTGCAGATTTTGCAGCTCTCCATCTTCTTTCACCTGCAACTATTGAATATCCATTTTTATTTTTAACTACAAGTATTGGTTGTATTACTCCATGCTCTTTGATTGAGTCAGTTAATTCTTGTAATTTATCTTTATCGAAAATTTTTCTTGGTTGATTTAACATAGGCTCAACTTCTGTTATATTAAGTTCTACAACATTATCTAATACTTCATCATCCTTTTTCTTTGCACTTTTTTTAGTTACTTTTTCAATTGTATCTTCGCTATCATCACTAAAGAAAGCTTCTAATCCTCTTCCTAATCCCTTAGCCATATTAATCCTCCTTCTCTATTAGCTTAATTAGTTCTCTTGCTAATTTTTTATATGTTTCACTACCTTTAGAGTCTGCATCATATAATGTGATTGGTAATCCATGGCTTGGTGCTTCACTTAATCTTATGTTTCTTGGAATAATTGTTTGGAATACTTTATTTCCAAAATATTTTTCTACCTCTCTTGCAACTTGTGTTGAAAGATTTGTTCTTGCATCAAACATAGTAAGTATAACACCTTCAATGATTAAATCTGGATTTAAACGTTTTTGAACTAATTTTATTGTTTGTATAAGTTGTCCTAATCCTTCTAATGCATAGTATTCGCATTGAATTGGTACTAGTACACTATCTGAAGCAGTAAATGCATTTAATGTAATTAATCCTAGAGATGGTGGACAATCTATAAAAATATAATCATACTCATCTCTTATTTTTTCTACTGCATCTTTAAGTCTTGTTTCCCTTGAAACCATTGAAACAAGCTCAACTTCAGCACCTGCTAAATTTATATTTGCAGGACATACATCTAATTTTTTTACCATTGTTGGTTCTATTGTTCCTGATATATTCATGTCATCTACTAGTACATTATATACAGATTTATCTTTATGAGCTTCAATTCCTAATCCACTTGTTGCATTTCCTTGTGGATCTATATCTATTAATAATACTTTTTTACCTTTTTGTGCCATACAAGCACTCAAATTAACTGCGGTTGTTGTTTTTCCTACTCCACCTTTTTGATTAGCTATTGATATTACCCTTGCCATAATGTCACCTCAAGGTTATTATAATACAATTATTTGAAAAATAAAAGAGATATTATTAAATTTGATTTTATTTTTAGTTTTCACGTGAAAACTTGTGGAAAATGTGGATAACTTTTCACGTGAAAATATTTTTTCTTATTGATTATTTTTCGTAAAGAATATATAATATTTTTGAGGTGATATAATGCTTAAAAATTCTAATAAAATGATTGTTTTATTTAGTTTATTTGTTATTGTTTTTTTATCTATAAATAGCGTGTTTGCTGGACTAGATGTGGTTTCTATTAAAATAAAAGTTGAAAACGTGGATAACTATGATTATGATTTAATTTTTCTAAAACAAGACAAATCTGAAAGCTCATATAAATTACAAAGATATGGTCATGAATTTTACATTAAAGATGATTTAGGAGATGTTCCTAGCGATTATTATTTGCAAATAATTAAAGGAGATCAAACAATAACAAGTAATTTACTTCATAGAAAAGGATCAGATCAAGAAATTACAATCGATGGAAATACTGGAAAAATACTTTCAAACACTAATGTTTCTGACATTCCATTTGGTCTGGTATTATCATTTAGATTACTAATATTATTAGTTTTATTATTTGTAGTTCCTGTTATATTAGAATTAGTAATTAAAGTGTTGTTTAGAATAAAGAAATATACATCTGATGTTATATTAATGAATGTATTATCTCATTTACTAATTTATACTTATTTACTAATTTTACATTTTAATGGCTTACAAATTAATTCATTCTTATTTGTTATATTCGCTTTAATTGGAGCAGGATTACAATATTTTAAATATAGTAAAATAATTAAAGGATGTTCATTAAGAAAAATAACTACATATACTGCTGTTTCAAATATATTATTCTATTTAATATTATTTATTTGTATAAATCAAATTATGTAATAAAAAAGAGGAGTTAAACTCCTCTTTTATTTTTTTAATTCTTTATTTTATATTATCTATTATAATAACTTTTCATGTGAAAACTATAATGCTTTTTTCTTTATTTGTCCGTAATTTCTAGGATATTTATTTGGTGTATTCCCTATCTTTTCTATGTATAATATTGTTCTATTATATTCTTCATCATTAATTGTGTATGAATATTTATATTCTTTATTATCTATGTTTTTTAGTTTTAAAATATTCATTGCATTCTTTGCAAGATCTAATTCTTCTTTTGCATTGTCTCCTTTCATAACTATACATTTTCCATTTACTTTTACATATGGTGATGTATATTCTAAAAGTACAGGTAGATTTGCTACAGCTCTTGATACTACTGCATCAAAAGATTCAAAATATTCTTCATTTCTTGCGGCTTCTTCTGCTCTTGCATGAACTATTTTAACATTTTTTAGCCCTAATTTATTTACAACTTCTTCTAAGAAAATTAGTCTTTTATTTAACCCATCTAAAAGAGTAAAATCTATTTGTGGATAATATATTGCTAAAACCATACCAGGAAAACCTGCACCAGTTCCAACATCTATTATTTTCTTTTCGTCTGTAATTAGATGAGTACATTCTAAACAATCCACAAAGTGTTTTACAATTACTTCATAATCCTCTGTAATAGCTGTTAAATTCATTTTTTCATTCCATTCAACTAATAGTTCTTTATATATTTTTAAAGCTTTTGCTTTATTTTCATCTAATTCAATATTTTGTTTTTTACACTCATCAATAAGTGTTTTAATGAATTCTTCGTCTGTTAAACTTTTCATGTGAAAACATTCTCCTTTTCATTTAACAATGATATTTTACCATATAATTGAAATACTGTAAAGTATAGTATTTATGGTGTATACAAAAAATAAAAGGTACACTTATTAAGTGCACCTTTGTGGAAAGTGTGGATAACTTTTCACGTGAAAACTTAATTATTTGTTTTGACTTAAGTAAATAAGTAAAACAGATATATCTGCTGGAGATACACCAGAAATTCTAGATGCTTGTCCTACAGATAGAGGTTTTTGTTTGTTAAGTTTTTGTCTTGCTTCTAAACATAAACCTTTAATGTCATTATAATCTATATCTGGGCTTAATTTCTTATTTTCTAACTGCTTAAATTCATCTATTTGCTCTTGTTGTAATTTAATATATCCTTCATATTTAATTTGAATTTCAGCTTCTTCTACTACACTCTTTGGTAATTCTTTTCTTCTTTTATCTATAGGAGCAAGTATTTCATAATTTAATTCACTTCTTTTAATTAAATCTGCAAGTTTACATCCAGTAGTAAGCGGTGAAGATTCATGAGCTTTAAGTATTTCATTTAATTCATCACTTGGTCTTACAGCAGTTTGTCTAATTCTTTCTACTTCTTTTCTTATTTGTTCTTTTTTCTCTAAGAATTTGTTATATCTTTCTTCAGTAACAAGTCCAACTTTATATCCTTTTTCTGTAAGTCTTAAGTCTGCATTATCTTGTCTTAAAGCAAGTCTGTATTCTGCACGAGAAGTCATCATTCTATATGGTTCATTAGTTCCTTTAGTAACTAAATCATCTACTAAAACGCCAATATATGCTTCAGATCTATCTAGTATTAAAGGTTCTTTATTATCTATTTTTAAAACTGCATTGATTCCTGCCATTAAACCTTGTGCAGCTGCTTCTTCATAACCAGAAGACCCATTAACTTGTCCTGCAAAGAATAATCCTTCAATTCCTTTATATTCTAAAGATAATTTTAAATTTGTAGAATCTATACAATCATATTCTATAGCATAAGCAGGTCTCATCATTTTAGCATTTTCAAGCCCTGGAACAGTTCTATACATTTGAATTTGTACTTCTTCTGGAAGAGAAGAAGACATACCTTGAATGTACATTTCAGAAGTTTTTTCTCCAAGTGGCTCAATAAATAGTTGATGTCTTTCTTTATCTGCAAATCTTACTACTTTATCCTCAATAGATGGACAATATCTAGGTCCAGTAGATTTTAGTTTCATATCTAGATTGTCTGTATAAATAGGAGATCTGTGAAGATTTGCTCTAATAATTTCATGAGTTTTTGCTGTAGTATATGTTAAATAACATGATACTTGTTTTTTGTTTTGTATTTCTTCATTTTCTTCATTTTCAAAAGAAAATGGAGTAATTACTTTATCCCCTAATTGTTCTTCCATTTTACTAAAATCTATTGTTTTAGCATTAATTCTTGCAGGTGTACCAGTTTTAAATCTTCTAAGTTCTACGCCTATATCCAATAAGCTTTGAGATAAGTCGTTTGCAGGGAAAACACCATCTGGACCAGATTCGTATGAAACTTCTCCAATGATTACTTTTCCTTTTAAATATGTACCAGTGGCTACAACAATAGCTTTAGTTTTAAATGTTGCACCAACTTTAGTTTTTACACCTACTACTTTTCCATCTTCTACTAGTATTTTTACTATTTCAGCTTGGTATACATCTAAGTTTTCTTGTTCTTCCATAGTCTTTTTCATTTCTATATGATACATTCTTCTATCTGATTGTACCCTTAAAGAATGAACAGCAGGACCTTTAGAAGTATTTAACATTTTAGATTGTAGAAATGTTTTATCCGCATTTTTTGCCATTTCTCCACCTAAAGCATCTATTTCTCTAACAAGGTGTCCTTTAGATGTACCACCAATACTTGGATTACAAGGCATATTAGCAAGTGTATCTAAGTTAATTACAAATGCTGCTGTCTTTTTACCCATTCTAGCTGCTGCTAGAGCTGCTTCACATCCAGCGTGTCCTGCACCAATTACAACAACATCATATTCTCCTAAACAATATTCGCTCATTTTTTCCTCCTTACTTTCCTAAGCAGAATTTTTCAAAAATTTTAGCTATAATATCTTCTGTTACATCTGCTCCAATTATTTCTCCTAGTGTTTTTGTACACTTTTTAACATATATTGAAACTATATCTATAGGTTGACCATTATTTATTTCAGTTTTTGCGTCATTTAGATATCCTACAGATTTCTTTAAAAGGTCTTTATGTCTTTCATTTGTTATTACTAATTCATGTGAATAATCTAAATCTGAAGTATCAAAAAGATTTATTATTTCATTTTTTAGATTTTCTATTCCAGAGTTCTCTTGTACAGATATACAAACTGGTTCTTTAATATCATGTTCTTTTAATTCGTTCAAAATGCCATTTAAATCTGTTTTTTGTGTTAGATCTATCTTGTTTATAACCGGAATATATTTAAGTCCTTTATTTTGGATTTTTGAAAGAATTTCAAAATCTTCTTTTGTAACTCCTTCTTCTGCATTAATTAAATATAATACTAAATCCATTTCTTCTAATATTTTTAAGCTTTTTTCTACTCCAATTTTTTCTATTATATCTTCTGTATCCCTTATTCCTGCAGTATCTGATATATTTAAAATTATATTTCCAAGAGAAATTGTTTCCTCTACTATGTCTCTTGTAGTACCAGGAATATTTGTAACTATTGCTTTATCATAATCTGCTAGATTATTTAAAAGTGATGATTTACCTACATTTGGTTTTCCTAGAATAGCAACATTTACACCATTTTTTATATATTTTCCATGTTCATATGTATCTATTATATGTTGAATTTCTGCTATTTTTCTATCTAGTAAAGAAGTAATACTAGTTGGTTCAACTTCATCATAGTCATATTCAGGATAATCTACTGATACTTCAATTTGAGCCATTAGTTCAACTAATTCTTCTCTTAATTCTTTTATTTTTTTAGATAGATTTCCCTCAAGGTTATTTGCTGCAATTCTAGTTTCTGTCTTAGTTTTAGCATTAATTAAGTTAATAACTGCTTCAGCTTGAGATAAATCCATTTTACCATTTAAAAATGCACGTTTAGAAAATTCACCTGGTTCAGCCAAACGAGCTCCAGATTCTAATACTATTTCAAGTATTTGCTTAGTTATTTGGTTCCCACCATGACAGTTTATTTCTACTACATCTTCTCCAGTATATGAATGAGGAGCTTTAAAATATGATACTAATACATTGTCTATAAACTCATCATTATAAACTAATTTTCCATAAATTATATGATTTGGCTCTAATTTAGATGTTCCTCTAAATAACTTATTTGCTATATCAAGACTATCTTTCCCACTTATTCTTATTATACTAATACCACTGTTAGAAAGTGCTGTGGCAATAGCTGCAATAGTTGTAGACATAATTTCCTCCTTTTTACATATAAAAGAACTCAGGATACAGTAAAATACTAGCTTATAGTATCTTCTGTATCACTGAGTTCTATTTAACTTTCACCTAAATAGAATTGGTGATAATATACATTTTTATTCGATTCCAATATCGTCTCTTTCAATTGTTTGACCTTTACCCATATCTCCTTCAGCTTCTTTTTTTAGCTTTTGGATTGGCCAGTTTTCAATTGGATCATTATGAGATTGTAACTCATCTTGGAATTCTTGTTTTTCATCTTCCATAATCATACCTCCTATTAAAGAAATAACTATTATCTATAATTGTATTTTCTTTTGATAACTACTCTTCTTCTAGGCTCTTCACCAATAGATTCAGTTTCTACGTCTTTTCTATCAGCAAGTTCTCTGTGTATAATTAATCTTTCGTAAGCTGACATTGGTTCAAGCTTAATTGGTCTTCTAAATTTAACGCAATTAGCAGCCATTTTGTTAGCTAATCTTCTTAATTTTTCTTCTTTTTTCTTCTTATAATCATTAATTTCTACAAATACTTTAGCATATTCTTCATCTTCTCTTTGAAGCATTGAATTAATTAATGATTGAAAAGCTTCTATAGTTTTTCCTTTGTAGCCAATTAAATGTGCTACATTTTCTCCTGTAATTACTAGGTTTAGTTGATTTCCTTCTTGATAGAATTCATATGAAATATCTTCACCAGTAATTTTAAAAATGTTTGAAAGTATTTCTTCAACTTTCTCTTTAGTTTTGTTTGCTTGTTCTTCACTTACTTTTTTATCTACAGTAAGTCTAACTTTTGCAAGTTTAGCAGATAAAATACCTAGTACACCGCCATTTGAAGGTTCTTCTAATACTTCAATTTTAACATCGTCTCTAGATACTTTTAATTCTTCTAAACCTTTTCTGATTGCTTCTTCTATAGTTTTTCCAACTTGTTCAGTAACTTTTTTAGTCATTATTTTCACCCTTTCCTAGGAATAATTTTTTATCTTCATTGTTGCCATTTTTTTGTCTCTCTTTAGCCATTAATTTATCTATTAAGAATTGTTGTCCAATACCTAAAATACTTCCAAATAACCAGTAAACACCAAGTGCTAGTGGCCATGCAAATGAAATGTATGCTGAAAGTATTGGCATCATTACGTTCATAGATTTTTGCATCTCAGCTTGATCTTCAGTTAATGTAGATGTTTTATTTTTCTTGTTTAACCATGATGAAATGAAGTTGCTTAAGTATGAGAATAATAATGAAAGTACTGGAATTACTAATGTCCATTTACTTACTCTTTTTGTCTCATCTTTAGAAAATGCATCTTTTGGAGTATCTCCAAGACTTATTTTACTAGTTATACTCAAATCCATTAAATTATACTCTTTTGCAATGTTTATCTCATATTGTTTTGCAATTTTATCTGTAACTTGATTCTCTTCTACATTTAAGTATTGTGCTGTGTAAGTATTCATTGTAGCTTGATCCATTTGAGCTATGTATGTTAAAGGTTGTTTAACAACATAGAACATTGCAATTATTATTGGTATTTGAATAATTGGTAATAAGCAACCAGCCATAGGACTTATCTTATTGTCTGCATAAAGTTTTGTTATTTCTTGGTTTAATTTTACAGGGTCATCTTTATATTTTTCTCTTAGTTTTTTGTCCTCAGGCGCAATTCTTTGAATGCCTTCTGTTGATTTTAGCTGTTTTAGCATTAATGGGAAAAGTAATAACTTTGTTAGTACAGTAAATATAAGTAGTGAGATTAAGTAGTTTTGTCCTACTAGATTGTAAATTACTCTAATGACACTACCTAAAACACTTGAAATAAAGTTAATCATCAATATCCCCCATTCATTACTTTAGTAAATCCACTCCACCTTTTGAAAATGGATTACATTTAAGTATTCTTATTATACCTAATAAACTACCTTTGATTATACCATATTTGTCAACCGCTTGTACAGTGTATTCTGAGCAAGTCGGATAAAATTTACAATGCTTCCCCATGTGTGGAGAAATATGTCTTTGATAAATACGTATAATAAATATAAGTGTTTTTCTAGGAAATAACCATATTTTTTTAATTATTTTCTTCATAAAGATCTAACTCCTTTAGACAATTAATTATGTCTTCTTTAATTAGATTAAAATTAACTTCTTTGCCTATTGTATCTTTTTTATACATAACAACATAATTGTATCCAGATTTAAGTTTAGTTTCTTGTTCAGTATATACAGCTCTTGCATATCTTTTTAACCTATTTCTAATTACACTGTTACCATTCTTTTTAGAAACACAAACAGCAAAAAAATTAACTCCACCTTTATCTTCCTCAGAAAATTTAGTTTTACAACTATGTACAATTACGTAGTTTCCTTTAGAATAAACACCTTTTTTAAAGATATATTTAAATACTTTATCTTTTTTAATTCTTAGTGTATTCTTCATAATTTTTCACCTTTAAATAATATAAAAGTGGATATGATACTCATATCCACCAGTAATTCATATTAAGCACAAAGTACTTTTCTACCTTTAGCTCTTCTTAATTTTAATACTTTTCTACCATTAGAAGTAGACATTCTTTTTCTGAATCCATGTACTTTTTGTGTTTGTCTTTTTTTTGGTTGATATGTTCTTTTCACGTTAAAACACCTCCTAAAAATATGTATATAAATATTATTTTCAACTCAAAAATAAAATGCTAACAACGGGTTAGCTTTTAAGCAAATTATAAGTGGCTAAATTATACACCATGATGTTTGTTTTGTCAACCCCCTATTTTTGCAAAAAACTACAAAAAATTAATCAAAGATTGCGCAAAATTATTTTAAATATCAAAAAAGTTATCCACAATTTTTATGTTAATCGTTTTTTTAGAAAAAAATTTTTTATTATTTAGATGAAATTTGAAATACTATGTGGATAACTTTTAGTTGCTTAAATTTGAACAAATAATTGCATTATTTTATACATAATTTTAAAGTTATCCACAGTTTTTATGTAATCTAGAATTTTTGCATGCAAGTAAAAAAAATTGAAAATAAAAAAAGATGTTGTAGTTTACAAATATATTTTAACAAATGTTTATTTTTACGTATTTATCACTAATTTAATACTACATAAAAATGTAGCAAAAAATAGGGTTAAAATGCCATTTTATGTATCTTAAAATAGTATAAGATTATTGCAAAAAATATAGTTATCCACAATTTTACAAGAATGATTGTGGATAACTTTTAAAAAAATTTATTTGTGATCTACAACTGTGGATAATATATGTAATTTACAAGTGTTATCCACACCCCGTTGATACTGTAGGTTAATATAGTTTTACCTTTACGTAAATTTTATTATTTAAAAGATTGTCTAAATAATATAATTTTGCGAAATCGACATAAGATATCACTTTATGTATCCAAGCTTGAATTTCAAAAATCTTCAAACCCTTGCAATTACTTGCTAAAATTATTTATATTTCACAAGTATTACAAAAGTGTTGCTAAATGGTTAAAATCTGCAAGTTTAAAAGTTATCCACATAAAATTGTGGATAAGTTGTGGATAACTATGTGATAGAATTGTGAAAATTGAAAATTGTCGAAAAGTTATCCACACCCATTGTGGATAACTTGCGAGTTATCCACAAAGTTATCCACATCGAAGACGACCTTCAAACCCTTGATAATGGCGGATTTTTAAAAGTTATCCACATTATCCACACCCCCTACTACTACTACTATATATAATAATGAATATATATATTTTATATGTCGCGTGCGCGCGCGTGAGAAAAAATTGGTTTACATTTTTCGGGAAGAGATTATTTTGAAAGTTATCTAAATAATAAAAAATGTTTTTAAATAATTTTTTAAATTTTTAAATTTTTTTTTTGTTCTTTTATTTTTTGTATTTTATTTATTCACATTATTAACAAATATAGTAGTGGATAGTGTGGATAAATAATGTATATTATTTTATAAAATATATATATTTATTATTTTAAATGTTTTTTTTCTTTGTTTTTATTTTTTATTGATTTCTTATTTAAATGATGTTATTATATGTTCCTTTGTAATATAAAATTTTTTTATCGTGGAAAATGTGGATAAAATAGTTTTTATAATTTTTTTATTATTGATTTTTTAAAATTATTTTTATATAATGAGTAAAGAAGATTGAACGGAAGATAAATTTAATAATGTTAAAGAAAAGGAGGGGAAGATGGAAGACAATATAATGGAATTATGGGAAAAAGTATTAGATTTATTAAAGGAAGAAATTTCTCCTATTGCTTTTAATACTTTTATTAGTGAAATTGTTCCAAGACAAATTGATAGTAAAACAATTTCATTACTTGCTAAATCTAGTTATCATGTAGATGTATGTAAGGTTAAATATGAAGATTTAATTAAAACAGCATTAAAGATGTTAACAAGTATAGATTATGAAATAATATTTGAAGCTAAAACAACTGTACCTGAAAATGATAAAATTAATTTAGATGAAGAAGTTATTCGTGGTCAATATGGTGATGTTGAATCTAATGGTGAAATGTTAAATCCAATTTTAGATAAGGAAAAAATTCGTGAAAATGCAGGATTAAATAAAAGATTTACTTTTGATAATTTTATTATAGGTAATAATAATAGGTTTGCTCAAGCTACTGCTTATAGTGTATATGAAAATCTTGGACTTACTAATCCATTATTTATTTATGGTGGAGTAGGACTTGGAAAAACACATTTAATGGAAGCAATAGGTAACGCTGTAATTGACGAGGATCCTTCTAAAAAGGTTTTATATTGTACAGGTGAGTTATTTGTTAGTGAATTAATTAAAGTAATGTTAAATCCTAAAAATAACGAAATGAATGAACAATTTAAAAAGAAGTTTAGAGATTTAGATTTATTATTAATAGATGATGTTCAAATAATTGCTGGTAAAGAGAAGTGTCAAGAAGAATTTTTCCATACATTTAATGCTTTATGTGATAGTGGAAAACAAATTGTTCTTACATCTGAAAGACCTCCTAAAGAAATTAATGGATTAACTGATAGACTTAAAACTAGATTTTCAATGGGAGTTAGTGTAGATATACAAACACCAGATTATGAAACAAGACTTGCAATATTAAAGAAAAGAGCAGAAGAAGAAAGATACATTGTTGCAGATGATATTTTAGTTAAGGTTGCTACAAAAGTTAAATCTAATGTTAGAGAACTTGAAGGTGTATTTAATAAATTAATGGCATATACAAGATTTACTAATAATCAATTAACAGATGATGTAGTAGATAATATTATTGAATCAATATTAGTAAAGAGTAGTAATGTATTAAGTAGTACTTTAGTTATGCAAGTTGTTGCACAGTTTTTTAATATTAAGGTATCTGATCTTACAAGTGATAAACGTTCAAATAGTATTGCTAAGCCTAGACAAATTGCAATGTATCTATGTAGAGAAGTTGCAGATATGTCATTTAGTGCAATAGGCAACGATTTTGGTGGAAGAGATCATTCAACTGTTTTACACGCATATTCTAAAATTAGTGATGAATATAATAATAATGCTGATACTAAAGATTTAATTGATGATATTAAAAAAGCTTTAGAAAGAGAAAGTTAATTTTTCTATTGATTTTTAATTGTAAATTATATATAATGAAGAAACAAAAGAAAAGGACTGTAAGTTGTTAGTCTATTTTAAGAGAAGGGGTAAAATAAATGAATATTAAATGTGATTTAAAAGAATTAATAAATGCTTTAAATATTGTATCAAAGACATCTAGTTCTAAAACTACAATGCCTATCCTTGAAGGAGTATTATTTGAAGCATATCAAAATAAGTTAAAATTAATAACTAATGATTTAGAAATAGGTAGCGAACATACTTTTCCTTGTGAGGTTATAAGAGAAGGAAAAACAGTTGTAGATTTAAAAATGCTAAATGAAATCGTTAGAAAAATTGAAGATGAAACAATTGAAATTTCAGTAGACGAAAATTTATTTGTATTAAAATCTGTAAATGGAGTATTCAAACTTGCTGTTATGAATCCTAACGATTATCCAAAACTTCCGGTTTTTGATATTGAAAACAGCATTCAATTAGAACAAAGTATTTTTAAAGATATGATTAGACGTACTCTATTTAGTGTAAGTACAGATGAAAATAGACCAGTATATAATGGTGCTTTAGTTAAGGTAGAAGATAGAGTATTAACTATTGTTACTATTGATGGATTTAGATTATCTTTAAGAAAGCACTTAAGTGATAGAGATATAAATGATTTCAAAGCAATTATTCCTGGTAGAGTATTATCTGAATTATTAAAAATATTAAGTGATACTGAAGGTGAATCAGTAAGAATTGGTGTAAACAGAAACCAAGCTTTATTTGAAATAGGTAATAGTATTATTATTTCAAGATTAATTGAAGGTGAATTTTTAAATTACAAGAGTATTATTCCAGAACATAGTGAAACAAAAGTTAGAGTTAAAACTAAAAAATTATTAGACTCATTTGAAAGAGTTGCATTATTTGCTAAAGAAAATAAAGAAAAAGATAAAAAATCTCCAGTTAAGATGAAATTATCTCTTGATGGTATCACTCTTAGCTGTGTAAGTGAAAATGGTGATGCAAAAGAAGACATTACAGCTTTAGTTGAAGGAAAAGAACTAGAGATAGGATTTAATCCTAGATATGTAATTGATGCATTAAAAGTTATTGAAGATACAGAAATATGCATAGAATTTACTACAAATATTTCTCCAGTTTTATTTAAACCAGTAGTTTCTAATGAATTTACATATGTTGTTTTACCAATAAAAATAAAACAAGATTAATAGAGAAAAGCATGGATATTTCTGTATTCATGCTTTTTATCTTTGAGGGGTAAAGATATGTATATTGAAAAGATGAATTTAGAAAATTTTAGAAATTACAAAAGTCAAGAAGTTGAGTTTATTAATGGAATTAATTTATTTTTAGGTTTTAATGCTCATGGAAAAACTAATATTATTGAGGCATTATATATTTGTGCTTTTGGTAAAAGTTATAGAGCATCTAAAGATACAGAGTTAATTAATTATAATTATCCATGTGAATATTGTAAGATAGATGTAAGTTATAATAAAAATGATAATATTCATACCACTAATTTCTATGTAGATAAAATGAATAGGAAACAAATTAAAAACGATGATGTTAAGATAAAGAAAATTGCAGATTATGTTGGAGAAATTCCAGTAGTTATTTTTTCACCTGAGAGTTTAGATATAGTTAATGGTTCTCCTGCAAAACGTAGAAATTTTATGGATATGATATGTTGTCAAATGAGTAAATCATATATTATTTATTTACAAGAATATATGAAATGCTTAAAATTAAAAAATACAATGCTAAAAAAAGAAGTAGTAGATGATGGGTATATTGAAGTACTTCATGAAAAAATGTCTAAGTACATCAAGTATATTGTAGAGTATAGATTAAGAGTTGTAGAGTTACTAGAGAAGTATGCAAAAGAAATTCAACTTAAAATAACAGATGGAGAAGAGCAAATTAGTTTAAAATATATGACAGATTTTTTAGGTATGGATGAAAATGAAATAAAAAAGTATTTAGATGATCATTTATATATAGATAAACTTAGATTTTCTTCAGTTAAAGGTATACAAAGAGATGATTTAGAGGTAGATATTAATTGTAGAGATGTTAGTATTTATGGTTCACAAGGTCAAAAAAGAACATCACTTTTAACTCTAAAACTTGCAAATTTTGAATTGTTAAAGGAACAATTAGGACAAACTCCAATTTTACTTTTAGATGATATAATGAGTGAATTAGATAGTAAACGTATAAATTTTATGCTTAAATATATTGAAAATTATCAAAGTATAATAACTACTACTGAAGATACGTTTGTTAATGATATTTCTAATATAAAAATTTTCAAAGTTTCAAAAGGAACACTTGAAAATTAATTGCAACTTATGATATAAATAAGAGGTACAAAAAGATTTAAATGAAAAGAGGTAGAAAGATGGCAAAATATGATGAAAATCAAATACAAGTACTAGAAGGCTTAGAAGCTGTTAGAAAAAGACCTGGTATGTATATCGGTAGTATATCATCTAGGGGACTACATCATCTAGTATATGAAATAGTAGATAACGCAGTAGATGAAGCATTAGCTGGTTTCTGTACAGAGATAAATGTTGAAATATTGCCAGATAATATAATTAGCGTTAAAGATAATGGAAGAGGTATCCCTGTTGGTAAACACCCTAAAATGGGAATTTCTACTCTTGAAGTAGTATTTACTGTTCTACATGCTGGAGGAAAATTTGGCGGTGGTGGATACAAAGTATCTGGTGGTCTTCATGGTGTTGGTGCATCAGTTGTTAATGCACTTTCTGAAAGTTTATATGCTGAAGTTTGTGATGGTGATGGAATTTATGCAGCATCATTTTCTAGAGGTAAAACTATAGAAGCAACACATAAAATTGCTGAAGGTAAAAAGACTGGATCTAAAGTTGTATTTAAACCAGATGCTCAAATATTTGAAACTACAGTATTTGAAACAGATATATTAGTACAAAGATTAAGAGAAATGGCTTTCTTAAATAAAGGATTAAAAATCACTTTATGGGATAAGAGAGAAGAAGGATCAGAACCTATGGTATTCCACTATGAAGGTGGTATAAAATCTTTCGTAGATTTTATGAACAAAGGTAAAGATACAATTGGTTCTAATGTAATATATTTTGAAGGAGAAGATAATGATGTTCAAGTAGAAGTTGCTCTTCAATATACAACTTCTTATACAGAAAACATTTTATCTTTTGTAAATAACATTCCTACAGGTGAAGGTGGTACACACGTTGATGGATTTAAACGTGGACTAACTAAAGCCTTTAATGATTATGCAAGAAGATTTAATCTATTAAAAGAAAAAGATTCTAATCTTGCAGGTGAAGATATCCGTGAAGGTTTATCTGCAATTGTAAGTGTTAGAGTTTTAGAGCCTCAATTTGAAGGACAAACTAAAACAAAACTTGGAAATAGTGAAGTAACTGGTGTTGTTAACAACATCATGGTTAATAAAATGGGACAATACTTAGAAGAAACTCCTGCAGTTGCTAAAACAATTGTTGAGAAAACTCTAAGTGCACAAAGAGCAAGAGAAGCTGCTAGAAAAGCTAGAGACCTAGCTCGTAGAAAAACTCCACTTGAGTCTTCTACACTTCCAGGTAAACTTGCAGATTGTTCAAGTAAAGATGCTGAAAAATGCGAAATATATATCGTCGAGGGTGATTCTGCGGGTGGTTCTGCTAAAGGTGGAAGAGATAGAAGATTCCAAGCTATACTTCCTCTTTGGGGTAAAATGCTTAACGTAGAAAAAGCTAGAGCAGATAAAATATATAATAATGAAAAATTATCTCCAGTAATTGTTGCACTTGGTGCAGGAATTGGAAATGATTTTAATTTAGAAAAATTAAGATATCATAAAATTATACTAATGGCCGATGCCGATGTTGATGGTGCTCACATTAGAACACTTCTATTAACATTTTTCTTTAGACATATGAGACCACTAGTAGATAATGGAAATATTTATATTGCACAACCACCACTATTTAAAATATTTAAAAAAGGAATGGATGATATTTATCTATACAAAGAGGAAGATTTAAATCCAAAACTTGAAGAATTAGAGAAAAGTGGTATTGATAGAAATAGTTTATCTATTCAAAGATATAAAGGTCTTGGTGAAATGGATTCTGAACAACTTTGGGAAACTACAATGAATCCTGAAACAAGAATTCTTGTACAAGTAACTTTGGAAGATGCTATTAAAGCAGATCAAATATTCTCAGTTCTTATGGGTGAGAATGTTGAGCCTAGAAGAGAGTTCATTGAGCAAAATGCAAAATATGTAACAAATCTAGATATATAGTATTTTGAAATTAAGATAGCGCAACATTTTAAGTTGTGCTATTTTTATGGAAAGGGTGATTTTATGGAAGAATTAGTACAAAGATTAATAAATAATAGTAATGTGCAAAATGTTGAAGGTGTAAATAGTGAGGAGCGTATATTTTTTATTTATAAAAACTATATTGTTTCAATTTTTAAATTAGTGCCTATTAATGAGGATAATGAGTCTATAGGTAGTTTTGAAAATGTGTATGTAATCTATGATATAGATAATGATGAAATATTTAATGAATCTAACACTAAATATTGTGAATTATTTAATAAATTACCACCAATAGATAATGCACAATTCTATTGTGATTTTTCTAAAGCAAATGAAATAGAAATTGCAAAAAGAAAAGTAAGACAAGCTATTGCTAAATATTTAGAAGATAAAACTCTTTCTTCTCAATATATAGAAGGATTAATGACAATCTATGGATATATAGATGAATCAACTAAGGAGTTAATTAAATTTTTTATAGATAATTCAAATAAATAATTTTTACTTTTTTGAGGTGACATTATGGATATAGCAATTACAGTAATGAAAATGATAGGCGGTTGTATTTTAATGCTTTATGGTATGAACTTACTTAGTTCTAACTTAAAGAAAATCGCTGGTGAAAAGTTTGAAAATATTTTGCAACGTGCAACAGACAATGTTTTTAAAGGAGTACTAACAGGTATTTTAATTACTGTAGCATTACAAAGCTCAACAGCCACTACTGTTATGGTTGTTGGGTTTGTTAATGCTGGAATTTTAAAATTAAAAAATTCTATACCAATAATTATGGGCGCAAATATTGGTACTACAGTAACTGCACAAATACTTAGACTTGCAAGTTTAGATGGAAGTATTTTATCTATTTTAAGTCCCACAACTATAGCTCCTATTTTGCTACTAGTTGGTTTTATATTTTTAGAGTTAAAAAAGAAGAAAAAGTTACGTGATATGGGACTATTGATGATTGGTATTGGTTTACTGTTTACTGGTCTTATGATGATGATTGAAGAGGCTTCTAACTTTTCAGATTTACCAATACTTACTACAATTCTTACTACTTTATCTAATCCTATACTTGGTGTATTTGCTGGAGTAATTATAACAGTTATTGTTCATAGTAGCGCTGCAACTGTTGGTATATTACAAGCTTTATCTACTACTGGATTTACAACATTTGCAAATACTATTCCAGTTATTTTAGGGCAAAATATAGGAACATGTGTTACATCTCTTGTTTCAAGTATTGGAGCAACAAAAAATGCAAAAAGGACTGCAATGGTGCATTTGTATTTTAACTTAATTGGTACTATTTTGTTTATGGTAGGAATTTATGGATATCAATATATTGTAGGATTTAGTTTTTGGAACGAGGCAATAGATATGGGTGGAATAGCAAACTTTCACTTAATATTTAATATAGTTTCTACTTTAGTGTTGTTACCATTTACTGGTCTTCTTGAAAAATTAACTTTAATTACAATTAGAGATAAAGAAAATGTAAATGATGAAGATGCAGATTTAAATGATTATGTTAAAGTTTTAAGCTTACTTGATCAAAGAATAACAAATATTCCAAGTATCGCTCTTACAAATAGTATTAATGTTATTTGTAAAATGGGTGAGTTATCTGAAAGAAACTTAAATCGTGCTATTAAACTAATAGATAAGTTTGATTATGAGAAGCTTGAACATATTACGCAAAGGGAAAATGCTATAGATGAGATGGATATTAAGGTTGCTAATTATCTTGTAGAAATTGGTAATCTAGAGCTTACAGATTCAGAAAATAAAACAGTATCTGCATTGCTAAAAATTGAAGGAGACTATGAAAAAATAGGAGATTATTCTTTTAAAATTGCAAAAAGTATTGAACTAATGAATGACAAAGAACTTAAATTTTCTAATATTGCAGATAAAGAAATTAAGATAATGTATAATATTGTTGAAGATGTTTTAGTTTTAACTCAAGAAGTATTAAAAGATAGAAAAGTATCAATAGTTGCTCAAATAGAGGCTCTAAGAGAAATTGCAGACAAATATAAAGAAGATTATAAATCTGAACATATTGAAAGATTAAAAGAAGGAAATTGTACTGTTGAAAATGGAATTGCATTTATCGAGCTACTTGCAGATATGGATAAGATAATTAATCATTGTATTAACATAGCAGTTCAAAGTTTAAATATAGTAGCAAAAGATGACTATGTTACAAAACATGATTTTATGACTAATTTATCTATTAATTATAAAGAAGATATTAATTCTTATAAAGAAAACTTTGAATATAAATATGAGCATTTAGCAGAAGATAATAAATTAGAACTTGCTAATGTGTAATTTTTAAGCGAATATAATAAAAATTGTAAACATAACTATTGACAATTATATAAATTGTGATATAATTTAACTCGTAAAGTAGAAGAATCTTCTCACCTTACGAGTTTTGTCTTGTTAAGGTATCAATTAAAAACATATAAATTTTTAGCAATAGCAATTATTGCGTATATGTTATACTTTGAGTTGAGAAGGTTGCTTTACAGCAATCTTTTTTTTATATAATTTTTGTGGAGGTGTTTCATATAAAACAAGATTTTTTAATTAATGAAGAAATTGAATTTTCTAAAGTTCAAGTAGTAGGTTCAAATGGTCAAAAAATTGGTGAACTTCCAATTGCTAAAGCTATTGAACTTGCAGAAGAAGAAGGATTAGATTTAGTGTTAGTATCACCTAATCCTGAAAACCCAGTTTGTAAAATCTTAGATTATAGCAAGTACAAATTTGAAATGAATAAGAAAGCTAAAGAATCTAAGAAAAAACAAAAAGTGGTTGAAGTTAAAGAAGTCAGAATATCACCAAATATAGATAAACATGACTTAGAAGTAAAAGCTAAAAATGCTAATAAATTCATTGATGCAGGAAACAAAGTTAAAGTAACAATGAGATTTAGAGGTAGAGAGCTTAATTTTATAGAACAAGGAAAAGAAATTATGCTTCAATTTAGAGATATGATACTTGATGCTCAAGTAGATAAAGATCCTAAAATGGAAGGTAAAAATCTTATTATGTTTTTAGTACCAAAACAAAAATAATTAAATAGTGTTTTAAGGGAGGAGAGATTTATTATGCCAAAAATGAAAACACACAGTTCATCTAAAAAAAGACTATCAGTTACAGGTACTGGTAAAGTTAAAAGAAATGTTGCTAATAGAGCACATAAATTAACAGGAAAAACTTCTAAAAGAAAAATGGCTTTAAGACAATCTGCATATGTAGATAAAGCACAAGCTAAAGCAGTTAAGAAGTTATTACCATATCAATAATTTTTGAGAGTGACGAAAGGAGATAATAGAAATGGCAAGAGTTAAAGGAGCTGTTACAACAAGAGCTAGACACAAAAAAGTTCTTAAAAGAGCAAAAGGATATTTTGGAGCAAAATCATATAGATTTAGAATGGCTAACCAAGCTGTTATGAAATCTGGAAATTATGCATATGTTGGAAGAAAGAGAAAGAAAAGAGATTTCAGACAACTATGGATTGCAAGAATTAATGCTGGTGCAAGAATGTGTGGAACTACATATTCTAAATTAATGAGCAACTTAAAAGCTGCAAACGTTACAATTAACAGAAAAATGTTAGCTGAAATGGCTGCAACTGACATGGATGGATTTAAAGCATTAGTAGAAAAAGTTACAAAGTAATATAAGGGAGGTAATTTATGTTAGCAGGAGAAATCAGAAAAGGTGCAACATTTGAATTTGAAGGAAACGTATATAGAGTTGTAGACTTTATGCACGTTAAACCAGGTAAAGGTTCTGCATTTGTTAGAACAACACTTAAGAATGTAATAACTGGAAAAAACCTAGATAGAACATTCAACCCAACAGAAAAACTTGAGGATGCTCAAGTAGATGTAGCTGAAATGCAATATCTATATAAAGATGGAGACAAATATGTTTTCATGGATACTACAACTTATGAACAAACTGAACTAACAGAAGAACAAATTTCAGATACATTACCATACCTAAAAGATAATATGTTAGTAAAAGTACTATCATATAAAGGAAGTATTTTTGGAGTAGAACCTCCAACATTTGTTGAATTAGAAGTTACATACACTGAACCAGGTATTAAAGGTTCAACTGCAACTGGAACAACTAAACCAGCAACTGTTGAAACAGGAGCTACATTCCAAGTACCTATTTTCGTAGAAATCGGAGATAGAATTAGAATTGATACAAGAACTGCATCATACATGGAAAGATGCTAGTTTAAATATATACACTTAAAATGTTAATTTTAGATTGACCTTTTAAGTGTATTTTTTTATTTGATAAATTTATAGAATTATGTTATTATGTGATTAGGTGATGAAAATGGCTGTTCAAAAAGAATTACCTTTATCTAAAAAGGTGATAAATCAACAAAATACTATTACTAAATTAATTGATAAATATAATAATTTACTAAAAGTTAATGATGTTGATACAAGTAAAACCGATGTTGTTAGTAAACACTTACTAGCTGAACTTATGCTTGTTGTTGAAAATTCCGATTTTAAATCAAATCAAATTAAAAAGCATAACGAATCAGTACTTGATGATATAAAAAAATCTAGAAGAGAGATTGAAGATTTGATGTCTACTGATAGATATTATCAGTTAAAAAAATCAGAAGATTATAAATATCAAGTATATAATTTTGAAAAAAATGAAGATGGTACTCTTACATATTTGGATAAAGCAAATCAAGTATTAGAACAATCTAAATCGAATGATATTATTATGCATGGGTTTAGAAAGGCTTTAAATCCAGATAAAAAAGGTAAATTTAATTTTGAATTTTCTAAAATATTTTTAGCGGATATTTCTAATCGTATTGGCCATGCTTTGCAAAAAGAAGTTTATGATATTAAAGATAAATTGTATTTTGACGAAGGACCAATTAGTTTTAAAACCTATACTGATAGATTAGATACTATGGATGAGTTAATGAAATCATCTGAGGCTAATGCTTTTAATAATAAGAAAGCATTGGCATACATTGAATTACTTGAGAAAAAACAACCTGATCAATCAAATTATAAAGCAGAATATGATAAGGCAGTAAAAGTTATTAAATCTGTTTTTCCAGAGCAAAGAATGTCTCAAAAATTTACTCAATCAATTTTGAAATCTAAAACTATGTGGAGTTTATCTGAAAAACTATATGATGCGAAGTCTCTTTCTATGAGAGATTTGTGGATTAGTGAAAAAGAAATATCTGATGAATGTAAGAATAAGGGTGTAGATCCGTATGAAGCTGGAAAGTTATTCTATAGAACAGATATAGTTGAAGATATTATACAAACAAACAAAGGAGATAAAAGCTGTAGAGTTATAACTTCTCTTAATAATGATTATGAAGATTTAATTAAGTGGAATAGTGGATTGGTAAAAAATGAAAAGTTTATGGAATTTGAGGCTAGAAAACATGAAACACAATCTTACAAGATAGATAGTATTATGAATGAAGAAAATGTACGTAATGATAGAGAAATTGTTGAAAACTATGTTTCAAACGCAATTAAAGATCAATCTAATATGACAATATTCCATTTATCCGATGAATATGTATTCTTTGTTAAAGGTAAATACAATTTAGAAAATATAAATTATACAAATAATCCATATTTAAAAATGGATGCATTTGGTAATTCTAGAATTATTTCTTCAACGGATAAGAGTAAAGAATTAATATCTGCTGATAGTGCTATTTTAACTGATACTTTAGATCGTTGCTGTGATAATGAAGAAAAATATCGTGAAAATGTTGATAAATTTAATAAAGATATGGATATGGATTTAAAAATAGCTAAGGCAATTAGTGAAATAAAAAAGGAGGATAAATAATATGGAAAAGAATTTTATTAAGGATTTATTTAGTCAACAAAGATATAATGAAGTAATTGAAATGCTAGATTCTCTGTATTTAGATTTATATCGTACAATGTTAGATTATAAACAAATGGATTATTCTGAAAATGAGTTAACTGTAGATTATTTAAGTTCTCTTGTTAGAATATCTTATCCTCAATTTAGTGATAACATTACACATTTGGATATTTTAGGTTCTGAACCTGAAGTTACATATTTAGATAGAATTAATGCGTTACTTTCTACATATATGCTTATGAAAGATAATTATAAAAATGATGCTATAGAAAAAGCATTTTCTCTAGATGAAAATGAAGATAATGATGATGAAGATTTTATAACTAATTAATGTTTTAATAAATATTTATATATAGTAACTATATTACCACATTTTAATTGACATAATAATTAAAATGTGGTATAATTTTTATTGATATAATGATTGCAGCTAAGATTATAATTAATAATTAGAATAGGGGGTTTTAGTTATGGACAAAGCAGAGTTCTTACGTAATATTGGAGTTAAAACCACAAAAGAAATACAAAGTAATCCAAAGATAAGACAAATAGTAAATTATATCACTGAAAATGACCTATCATTTTTTTCATCAGATAATTATATCAACGAAGATAAGTTTTTATATTTTATAACAAATATGAAAAGTGTTGAGAATGTTATTGAAGTGTTAAACAATGATGCATATTTATCTAATTTCAATTATGATTATAAAGATTTAGTTAAATTCTTTAATATTTATGATCCTAAAAAGATAAATATGATTGGGGGTTCAATGATTCTTACAGATAAAGAGTATTTGCAAAATGCTACTGTTGAATGGACACAAAATGTTCTTTCAAAATCTGAATTAATCATTAAACTAAACAAGGATAGAATTACATTTGAAGAAAATCCTTATACACCTTATGATGTTGAATACATACCTGCATTTGAATATAATGTACGTGCGTTAGCAGAAGCTAAAAAACAAGGAAAACTTGAGGAAGTAATAAAAAAAGCTTCTAACATTATGGGATAAAAATAAAAACCTAGAAAATACTAGGTTTTATTTTTTTGTCTTTTTTTATTCTTGCGTAATTGTAATTGTATATTTGGAATTTCCTCTATAGTTTCCTTCTTCATCAAAATCATCTTCTGAATCAAAGCAAAATGCTGTTAGTGTTATTGGTCCTTCAATTTTATCTGAATCAACATCTCCAACTAATTTAATAGATGAAGCAATAGTGTAATCATACATAACATCCTGTGTTATATGATAGTATGGTTTACCTGGTACTAGATTTACATCGTCATAAAGATATGTCATAACTTTAGGAAATGTAAAGTACGTATCATCTGGGCATTTTAAATTATATGTATATGTATTTCCATCTTCATATTTAAATGAAACTTGGTAACCAATTCTGCATTTATCTCCGTTTGGATATTGTGCTATTTTTTCTTTCCACATAGTGTCAAAGTTATAAGCAGAGATAGATTCTTCTGTTGATGGAATTGCATAGAAAAGGTTTAATACATTTTCTGGAGACCAGTCACAAGAATACTCACTAATTTTAATTAGCTCATTTCCTTGTTCTATGTATAAGCTAATTGGTACTGTGTTTTCATCTTTATATTCTGGTTCTTTTTTTTCTATAGATTCTTTGTTTTCTTCTTCTTGAGTATATATCTCTACATTTTCGTTATAGTTTTCTTTTTCTTTTTGTTTTTTAATTATTATTACTGTTGCAGTTATAGTTGCAATTATTAGTATTATTAGTATAATTGGAATTATCTTTTTTTTCATTAGTTTTACCTCCATCTGTATTTTAACATATTGAACTCTTTTAAGCAAATTTTAAGTTATGTATATTGTATTAATATTATTCCTTGAAATATAGCTTAAAATAATGTATAATAACTATGTTTAAAGGAGAAAAAAGATGAGATTTGTTAATAGTTTTAAAGACAAAATGACTAAATTTAATGAAGAACATAAATTAAAATATTATATAGATACAATGGGCTGTCAATTAAATGAGAATGACTCATTAAAATATGCTGGAATATTAGAGTCTATGGGATTTGTTCCAGGTACAGAGGAAGATTCTAATGTTTATTTATTTAATACATGTTGTATTAGAGAAAATGCGGAAAACACTTTATTTGGAAGACTTGGAATGCTGAAGAAAAAGAAACTTACTGAGGATAACATTTATATCTGTATAGTAGGATGTATGACTCAACAAGAACATATTTTAGAAAAGATTAAAAAGTCTTATAGATTTGTAGATGTTGTTCTTGGTACAAGCTGTATGAGTATTTTCCCAGAAAAATTATACAATGCTGTAGTAAATAGCCAAAGAAAATTAGAATATATAGATGTAAGTAATACTTTAGAAGAAGAAGTTCCAATTAAATATACAGATAAATATAAAGCAAGTGTTAGTATTATATATGGATGTAATAACTTCTGTACATATTGTATAGTTCCTTATGTTAGAGGAAGAGAAAGAAGTAGAAATCCACAAGATATTCTTGCAGATATTTCTAGACTTGCACAAGATGGATATAAAGAAATAATGCTTCTTGGACAAAATGTAAACTCATATGGTAATGATTTTACAGGAGAAAATGAAGGTTATGGTTTTGCCAAACTTCTTCAAGATATTGAAAAAATTGATGGAATAGAGATAATTAGATTTATTTCTCCACATCCAAAAGATTTTAATGATGATGTTATTGAAACTATTAGAAATTCTAAAAAAATAGCAAGACAAGTGCATCTTCCATTACAATCTGGGAATAGTGATGTGCTAAAAGCAATGAATAGAAAATACACTAAAGAAAGATTTTTAGAAGTTGCAAACAAATTAAAAACAATTCCAGATATCTCATTATCTACAGATATAATAGTAGGTTTCCCTGGAGAAACTGAGGAACAATTTTTAGATACTTTAGATGTAGTAAGAAATGTTGGATTTGACCAAATTTATATGTTTATTTATTCTCCAAGAGAAGGCACAATTGGTGCAAAAATGGAAGATCATACTCCATATGAAGAAAAAGTTGATAGACTTGAAAGATTAAAAGCTCTTTATGAAGAAATGTTACCAAAACTTAATGAAGCAATGGTAGGAAAAACATATAAAGTATTAGTTGAAGGTAAAAGTAAAACAAACGATAATATGTATACAGGACGTAGTTCACAAAATAAAGTAGTTATATTTGAAGCAGATGATTCACTAATTGGTAAGGTTGTTGATATAAGAATAGATAGTCAACATCTATGGTATTTAAAAGGTACTATAGTTTAATAATAAAATTTTAGGTGATTTTATGTTTAGAGGTTCATATAATTTTTTTGATTATAAATATAATATTGAAGGATATAGTGGACAAGACTTTGGAGGAACTGCTCAATGGTTATATCTTGCTATATCATTTATATTAATGGTTTTATTATTATTTTTGCTTAGAAAATCTTCTAGAGAAAAGGTTTTAAAAATAATTAAAGGAATTAGTTTATTTTTAGTAGTTCTTTATGTTGGAAAGACTACTTGGGAGACTATTTATGATATAAAATATACTGGGTCATTTAATACTGGGTTGTTGCCACTAGATACTTGTTCTATTGTTATGCTTGCTGGAATGCTAGCTGGATTTGCAAAAGGAAAAATACAAAAGATTAGTGAATGCTGGCTTGCAACAGGAAGTGTTGTTGGCGGAATTGCTACAATGGTTGTTTTAAATGCATTTAAATATTATCCATTTTTCTCTTTTGGTGCATTCTATTCTATGATTTGGCATTTTTTAATGGTATTTATTGGACTATTACTAATAGTTACTAACTATGTAGAAATGAAATATAGCACAGTAATTAATGGATTTATTTTACAATTTGTATTTTCACTTGTCGTAATTCCACTAGATTTTATATTTAATTGGGATTTTATGATGTTTTTAAATTTAGGTGGAATACCTATTTTTGAAGATGTTGCTACAAAACTTACTAGTTTAAATTTACAATTTTTAAATCCTGCTTTAATGCTTGTGTTATATTTTGTTGCATTTAATATTGTTTTTTTAATTCCACTTGGAATTAAAAAGATATTTAGAAAAAAGGAGAATGTATGAAAAAAGTTATAATTATAGTTTTGAGTACTGTTTTAGCAGTAGCATTGTTAGCTATCTGTATAACTATGGCTATAAATTCTGCTAATGAAAAGGTGTTTGCTCAAGAAGATGGTCAATTTGAAATTCTATTTAAAGAATATAGCAAAATAATTGCTGGAGAAATTCTTGGAGATGTTACTATTGTAATGGATGAAAGTACTTATACAAATTTTGTTACAGGTGAAAAATATACCCAAGAACATATTGATAGAATAAAAGGGTTTGAAATAACAGGAAGCCCAAATTCTAAATTATTGATTCTTAAGGTAACAAATTATAATGATAAAGATAAATCTGTTATAATTAGTTGTACAGAAGATGAACATATTCATCAAACACTTGTAAAGTTTGGTGTAAAAGATGGAAAACTTGTTAAAAAGAATTAGTAAATAAGAAGTTATAAATCTAGGATTTTTATCCTAGATTTTTTCATATTATTTTTTGTTATTAATATACTTTAATGAGGTATATTAAATGAACGATATTAACCAAATAAATGATTTACTTGTAGATGATGTAAAAAGACATTATGCAAAAAGAGATCAAGCTCAAATTGTCAATTTGGGTATGGTATCAGATATAAGAAAAAGTGAAGCAAATAACAAAGAGGAAAATAACGAAAAGAAATCATTAGGAGAAAGAATAATTAATTCTTTTTGCATTAGGATTGGACTATTATTAATTATATTTGCAATTATATATGTTTATCCTAATTTTCCAGATAGTATTAAAGCTAGTAAAGCTATTTCTTGGATAAAAAGTGAATATAATAATAACTATAGTAAGGAATATATTATTGAAAAAGGAGAAGAGTATTCAAAAAGCTTGTATAATAAATATCAAAAATATATTCCAGATAGTTTATATGTGAATATTGTGGATAAGTACATACACATTGTAAAACCAGTGTTAATTGGTAGTAGAAATAGTATTAAAATAGACAATAGTGTTACTGTATTTAATGATGAGAGCATAGGGGTAGATATTAATCCAGAAGATTTTGTTTTTGCTCAAAGTGTGATTACAAGTAGTGAAATATCTCAAATGGATTTAGATGTTAGTGAAATATTAAGTAAAAACATTAGTATTACTTGCCCTGTAAATGGCACAGTAACATCTGTATATGGTGCACGTGAGGAAGTATTTAAAAATGTAGGTTATCACACTGGAGTAGATATTGCAAATAGTTTAAATACACCTGTATCTAGTGCTACAAGTGGAAAAGTTGTAAAAACTCAAAGTATGGATAAATACTATGGAAATAATATTGAGATTGAAAATAATGGAGTTATATTTAAATATGCTCATTTAAACCAAATAAATGTAAGTGAAGGAGATAGTGTAAATCAGGGGGACGTAATAGGACTTATGGGTTCTACGGGTGCTTCAACTGGTTCACATCTTCATTTTGAAATTAGAATTAATGGTAGATCTGTTGATCCAGAACTATTAGTAAAAGTAAGATAGATGATTATTAGAAAAAATAGTTTTGTTTTTGAAATTGAAAATTTATTAATTATAGTATTGATTTCTTTTTTTGTATCTGTTAAAATTAAAGTGTTTTTGACGTCGTATTTTGTATGTTACTTATTCATTATATTTCATGAATTAGCTCACATACTTGTTGCGACGCTTTTTAATAAAAAAATTCTAAAGATGAAGCTATCTCTTGCTGGCGCATGTGTTACGATAGATAAGAAGAGGTTGAATAAAGGTAAAGAATTATTGATATATTTTGCAGGACCTATTTCAAATTTTTGTCTTGCTCTTATATTTAAAAATGTAGATATGGTATTTGAGATTAATATTTTTTTAGGTATTTTAAACTTAATGCCAGTATATCCATTAGATGGATATAACATAATCAGTTTACTATTAAAAAGTGAAAATATTTATGTAATTCAAACTATATTTTTATGGTGTATTTATATAATTTCTATTGTGATTTTTATACTTACTAAAAATCCATCATTATTCATATTTTCTGTTTATATTTTTGTAATAAATCATGTCGCTAAAAGTGGTCAAAATGGCTATATTTAGCGATTTTTCATGCGTTTCAAAATGATTAAAAAAATATTGCATAAATATTACAAAAATTACTAAAAATCCTTGATTTTTTTAGCAAAAGATAGTATTATATAGATAGCTCAAATTTGGAGGTGTAGGATGTGGCTATAGGTGATATCATCGTAGGGCTAGATATTGGCGTTTCCAAAGTAAGTTGCGTAATTGGACAAGTCAATAAATTTAGCGAGATTGAAGTCATTGGATATGGCCTCTCAAACAACTCAGGCATTAAAAGAGGACAGATTTTAGATTATGAAAGAGTGGGCCAGTCAATAAAAGACGCAGTAAATTCAGCTGAACAAATTTCGGAGCTTTCAGTAAATTCTTCCTATGTAAATATAAAAGGAATGAATGTACGAATAGAGAAGGTTGTTATGGAATCTGAGGTCGAAAGACCAAATGATGGTATGACAGTTAACGACATATATAATCTTTATACTAAAATTCAAATATCTACTAGATTGGAACGTGACGAGCAAATCATTGATATTTTACCGATGGCATATATTGTTAATGGTAGAGTATACAAAGATGAGCCAATTGGTGCGTTTTGTAAAACGTTTCAAATGGAAGTGGAAGTAGTAATTGCAAGGGGAGACTACATTGATGGAATCCAGAAAGCACTTAAATACGCAGATTTAAAGATTGATGGATTAATACTTGAGACGCTAGCTACTTCTAATATTATTTTGTTGCCAGAAGAAAAACAGGCTGGTGTTTTGATGATGGATATTGGTGGAGGACATACTGACATATCTGTATATAAAAATGATAGATTAGAGTTCTATACAACTCTTCCGGTTGGTGGAGATCATATAACAAATGATATCTCTATGACCTTTAATATTAGTACTGACGAAGCGGAGAAATTAAAAAGACAATACAATTTGGCGTTAGTATCAATGATAACAAATAATCATGAAATTAAGCTAACATCAAAAGCTGATGCATCTAATGACATTATAAAATGTAGTGAAATTGTACAAGTAATCGAAGCAAGAATAAAAGAAGTATACCAATTAGTTCGCAGAATGCTTCAAGAAAAGGGCATGATTACTGGAATTGGTTCAGTTGTTTTAACTGGACAAGGAATAAGTAATATAGTTGGTGCTGAAGAACTAGCAAAAAGAGTATTAAAAATTAATAATGTTAGAATCTGCAGTCCAAAATTGATTAATGTTATTAAACCACAACATACTACAGTGTATGGTATGGTAAGGTATATATCTGGTTTAGGATTAAGTAAACATGTAAATAGTGATGTTCAAATAGTTACTGAACCAACTTTTAAGGATAAGATTTTCGAAGGTTTAGAAAATTTAAAAGATAAGATTTTCTTTAAAAGTAAAAACAAATAGATTTTAAGGGGGAATAAAAAATGGAAAACGAAAATCAAGCCGGAATGGCGACTATTAAGGTTGTTGGCGTTGGTGGAGCTGGTAACAATGGTGTTAACAGAATGGTAGAGAATGGACTAAAGAGCGTAGAATTTATTTCTGTTAATACTGATAGACAACAGCTTAATGTTTCAAAAGCAAATAAGAAAATTCAAATAGGTGAAAAATTAACTAGAGGACTTGGTGCTGGAGCAAATCCAGAAGTTGGAAAATGCAGTGCTGAAGAATCTAAATCTGAAATAGCTGAAGCACTTAAGGGTGCAGATATGGTATTTGTAACTGCTGGTATGGGCGGTGGTACTGGAACAGGTGCTGCTCCTATAGTTGCAGAAGTATCAAAAGAAATGGGAATACTTACTGTTGGTGTTGTTACTAAACCATTCCCATTTGAAGGAAAAAGAAGAATGATGCAAGCTGAGTCTGGAATTGAAGAATTAAGACAAAATGTTGATACACTTATTGTAATTCCTAACGAAAAGCTATTACAAGTTGTTGAAAAACAAACTTCAATAATGGATGCATTTAAAATGTCAGACGACGTATTAAGACAAGGTGTTCAAGGTATATCTGACCTAATCACAATACCTGGACTTGTTAACTTAGACTTTGCAGATGTTAAAACTATCATGTTAGATGCTGGTGTTGCACATATTGGTATTGGTAGAGCATCTGGAGAACATAGAGCGCAAGAAGCTGCTCGTCAAGCAATTCATAGCCCATTACTTGAAACTTCAATCGAAGGAGCAGGTGGTGTACTATTAAATGTAACAGGTGGTAAAGATCTTTGCTTACTAGAAATTAGTGAAGCTGCAGATCTTGTACAAAAATCTGTTGATGCAGACGCTAATATTATTTTTGGTGCTGTAATAGATGAAAAATTAGAAAACGAAATTGTAATTACAGTAATTGCTACTGGATTTACTAAAAATAGTTTTGGAGATTACACTTTAGATAGTATTGTTGGGGATGCACTTAAAAATGCTGGTGTACAATCTACACAATCACAACCAACATCAACTACTTCATCTGCTTTTGCAGATTTAGGTTCTCTATCTAGTTTTTCAACTCCATCTCAACCAACTAGCTCATCTCAAATGAGTAGTGGTTCAGGATATGGAAATACATCAAGCAGTTCAATTAGTTCTGCAAGAACAATTTCTTCAAACAATGAATATAAAATGGTAGACTTAGATATTCCACCATTCTTAAGAAGAAATAAAGACTAATACGAAACCCTAGAAAAATCTATATAAATAATAAAGTCAAGGATTCCCTCCTTGGCTTTTTTTATTTCTTTTTGTAGATAAATTATTAATTAGTATTTATATTTTTTGACATATTTTTATTATTAAGTTCAATATAATTATTTTAGGTGATTAAATGACAATCTACCTAGACTATATTTTTTTAGAAAATTTAGTAGTAAATGTAATAATAATTATAATAGTAAATAATTTTTTAAAACTTAAATTTTCAATTTCTAAAATAATAATTTGTACATTAATTGATACTTTATTTAGTACTTTAAATAATTTGTTTTTTAATAATGTATTTTATTCAATTATTTTTTCTATACTTTCTTTTTATTTTCTTTTTAGAAAATCTTTTAATACTAAAATACAATTTTTAAAAGCAAGTATTGTATATTTTATTATTTATATTCTTTTTTTAGGATTAATAATAGTTATAACCATAATATTTAATGTTTATTTAGATAATTTTCTAAATAAAATTGGCGTTTATTGTTTTAGTGCGTTGTTTCTTAATATTTGTTTATCTAATTTGTGGAAAGTGTGGAAAAAAGATATTAAAAATGAAAATTTAAGTGTAATTATTAAAATAGATGAAGTAAAAATTAATGGATTTATTGATACTGGAAATATAGTTAAAGATTTACATGGCTTTAATGTTATATTTGTTAAAGATAATTTAAAAGATTTAATTTTAAATAATATTTGTAAATACTCATTAACTTATGTAGATGTTTTAACTGTTAATGGAAGTAGTAAAGAAAGAGGATATGTAGTAAGTAATGTTGAAATAATTAGTGGTAATAATATTATAAAAATACCAAAAGTAGTTTTATGTTTTAATTTAAGCGGCAATACTCCAGAAAAATATAGTGCAATAATTGGATATGATATTTATCTAGATAGTTTTTGTGGAGGTGTTTAAAATTAAGAACGAAATTCAATTATTATATTTTAAATTATTAAAATGGTTAGGTGTAAAAAGTGGTTTTTTGGGATACATTGCAGGACCAGATAAACTACCTGCTCCTTTAAATATTGATGAAGAAAGTCAATTAATAGATAGACTTAATAATAACGATAGGGAAGCAATTAATACATTAATAGAAAAAAATTTAAGACTAGTTGTATATATTTCTAAAAAGTTTGAAAACTCTGGTGTAAATATAGAAGATTTAATATCTATAGGAACAATTGGATTAATTAAAGGAGTAAATAGTTATAATTCAGAAAAAAATATTAAACTTGCAACATATGCATCTCGTTGTATTGAAAATGAGATATTGATGTACCTTAGAAAATATAATAGAGTAAAAACAGAAATTTCTATAGATGAACCAATAAATGTAGATAGTGAAGGTAATGATTTATCTTTGGCAGATATTTTGGGTACAGACAACGACGCAATTTTTAAAAGTGTTGAAGATGAAGAAAATAAAAAAATATTAATTAAATCTATTGAAGCTTTAGATGATAGAGAAAAGGTAATAATGAAGTTAAGATATGGTTTTGATGGAAAAGATGAGCTGACACAAAAAGAGGTCGCAGATAAACTAGGTATTTCACAGTCATATATTTCTAGACTTGAGAAAAAAGTAATAAATGATTTGAGAAAAGAATTTAGTGCATAGTAATTAATCTTGTAATTTAGCATAAATTGTGGTATCCTATTTTTTGTAAGGAAGTGGGATAATGTATATATTTTTATGTATTTTAGCAATAGTTATTATCTATTTAATAGTATTATATAATGTTGCTTTATCTAAAAAGAATAAAATGTTAAAAGCATATTCAAGCTTAGATGTTATGCTTAAAAAAAGATATGATCTTATACCAAATATTGTAAATACTGTAAAAGGATATAAAGATTATGAAGCAGAAACTTTAGCTAATATTATTGCATTAAGAAGAAAAGCAGATGAAGATAAAAATACTAAGGATTTAAATGAGACAGCTTCTCAATATTCATCATTTATTAAAGATATTAATATTTTAAAAGAAGAATATCCAGATTTAAAGGCAAGTTCAAATTTTATTCATTTGCAAAAAACATTAAATGAGATTGAAGAACAAATTAGTGCAGCACGTCGTACATATAATGCTCATGTTGAAAGCTTTAATACATTTATATCATTTATTCCTAATAATATATTTGCACCAATGTTTGGTTATAAACCATATGATTTCTTTGAAGCAACAGATGAAGAAAAAGATAGAGTTGAGGTAAATATATAAATGGATAATACATTTAATATTTTTTATGCTAAAAATAAACAACTTATAGATAAACATTATTCCAATTTTAATATTCAAAGAAATAAATATATATTAGGATTTATTGGTGCTTTTATTGCATTTATTGTATTATATTTTATTTTAATGATATCTCTTGGTTTTAGTATAACTTTTTTACCAACATTTGTCTTTATTGTATTATGTGGTATAGTGCTTTCGTACTTGTTATATATTGCTTTAAAAAGAGAAATGATAGTAGAAAATGAAAAATTAATCAAGGAAATTGTTACATATATTTCTCATGATAAAAATGCATCTTATGAACCAAATAAAAGAATTAAAGAAGATAATATAAAAGAGATGGAACTTTTTGATCTTAATAATTTGAAATATAATGGAAGAAATACAATTCTTGTAAATTACAAAGGAAACAATATGTCTTTTGCGGATATGGAAGTTTATTACATTAAAGAAAAATTAGTTGAAGAAACTTCTTATGATGATAATGGTAATAAAATAGTAAAACAAAAAATTAAAAAGTTTAAAAAATATATTTTTGATGGTTGCTATATTAGTGCAACTCTTAATAAAAGAATTGCTGAACATATTTATATGATTCCAAATAATATTTCAGATTTACTATTAAATGGTGCAATTAGAGATTATATTACTTATTCTGGAGATGAAGTTAAACTTGAAAATCTAGATTTGAGTAAAAAGTATAAAGTTTATAGCGATGATGAAATACAAGCAAGATATGTTTTATCTATGTCTTTAATGGAAAGAATAAATAAAATAGATAATGAGCTTAGTGGTAAAAAATATATTGTATTTAAAGAAGGTAGAAGATTTGTTATTTGTCTTGAAGATTTTAAAATTGAAGATTTAAGAAAATCTACTTTACCAATTATACGAAATGAAGAAAAAGAAATTGAATCGGTGAAATATATCTATTCTAATATTTTAAAATTATTTAAAGTATATGATATATTAGATTTAGGCAATGATTTATATGTAGATTAAGAGATACTTTTTTAGTATCTTTTTTTCTTTATTAATGCTATAATTTTTATATAAATAATTAGGAGGTATTTTTATGGTTATTACTTTTAATAATATTCTTTCTTCTAAAGAAGAATTGGTGGGTATTGATAGATCAAATCCTGCAAATGTTGTTGCTTTGTATGTTCATGCAATGACTACTTTTACACCAGATGATACAAATACATTTTATGATATGCTACAATTTCTAATGGGAGAATTCCAACCTTTAAGTGAACTTGCAAAACAAAATATTAAAGATAGAATGCTACAAAACGATAAATATAAATATATTGGTAAATCATATATGAGTGGAGCTATTCCAGCAAATGATTATACACCAAATACTCCTTATAGCGTTGAAGTTACTGCTAATGAGTATACAGATGAAAATGAAGGATTTAAAAGATTATTTGTTAGAAGTGGTGGGGCAGATAGTTTAAGACCTATTACTTTAAGGCTTGCTAAAGATGGAAATTATTATATTTGGTCTGATTCTTATATGGGATTACTTACAGATGTTAGACAACCAGAAAGTACTAATCCTTGGGCTTAAATTTGACAAATCTTGAAAATGCGAGTATAATTTGAATATAATTTAAAGAAAGGAAGTATTGTTATGAAAAATGTTATATTTACTAATTGTTGTTGTATGATTTAACATTCATACCTTGATGTGGGTATGAGTGCTAGTTTTCATGCCTACAGTAGTAAATATAATCTATAGAATAATAATATTAGAATATATAGGACTATGTGGGCAACTGCATAGTCCTTTTTTGGACTTTTGCATAATATGTATTAAGGAGATATTATTATGGAAAATATAGATAAATCATACCAAACGAGAAGTTTAAAAAGAATAAGAGAGAATGAAAATAATAAAAATAATATATTTAAAGAATTATATTTACAGGCTAAGTATATTCAAAAAATTGATCCTGCTGCAAAAAGTATTTTTGAAATTGTAACATTATATCCAGGATTTAAAATAATAGTAAATCATAAAATAGCTAATTGGTTATATAGAAAGCGATTGTTTTATTTAGCTAGACTTGTTTCTCAAATTGGCAAAAAGAAAACAGGAATTGAAATACATCCAGGAGCAACTTTAGGACGTTATTTGTTTATTGACCATGGAAATGGTGTAGTAATTGGTGAAGAAACTGTTATTGGAGATTATGTAACTATTTACCATCAAGTAACACTAGGTGCTACAGGTAATGAAATTGGAAGAAGACATCCTATAATTGGAAATAATGTTTTAATTGGCGCTGGCAGTAAGGTAATGGGAAATATTAAAGTTGGTAACAATGTTAAAATTGGCGCTGGAAGTATAGTATTAACAGATATTAAGGATAATACCACTGTTGTTGGTATGCCAGATTATAGAGAAATAGAAAGATAAGGAGAGATTAGTATGAAAATATATAATTCGTTAACAAGAAAAAAAGAAGAATTTAAACCACTAGAATATGGAAAAGTTAAAATGTATGCCTGCGGTATTACAGTTTATGATTTAAGTCATATAGGTCATGCAAGACAAGCAATTGTATATTCTATGATTGCAGAATATTTGCGTTTTAGAGGATATGAAGTTAAATATGTACGCAATTATACCGATGTTGATGATAAAATAATTAAACGTGCACAAGACAGAGGAATAGGTGCATTAGAATTATCTGCAGAACAAATTAAAGAAGCAGAAATAGATATGGCAAATTTGCATATTAAAGATGCAGATGTCAAACCTAAAGCAAGTGAGAATATACAAAATATTATAGAATTTGTTAAGTCTTTAATTGAAAAAGGTTATGCATATTCTACAGAATATGGTGATGTATATTATATTGTTAGAAAGTTTAAAGACTATGGTAAACTTTCTGGTATAAAAATAGATGAATTGTTAAATGGAGTTAGAAAGGAAGTTGAACCTGGTAAAAGAGATCCTTTAGATTTTGCTTTATGGAAAAGTGCTAAGCCAGGAGAAATTTCTTGGGACTCTCCATGGGGTAAAGGTAGACCTGGTTGGCATATTGAATGTTCTGCTATGGCACTTCATGAGCTTGGTGAGCAAATAGATATTCATGGTGGTGGAAAAGATTTAATATTCCCTCATCATGAAGATGAAATTGCACAAAGTGAAGCATATCTTGGAAAAGAGTTTGCTAAGGTTTGGTCACATTGTGGACTTATTAAGATTAATGGTGAAAAAATGAGTAAGTCTTTAGGTAATTCTTTAACAATTAGAGATGCTTTAGCTAAATATAATTATGAAGTCATAAAATATGTTTTTTTACAAAAACATTATACTGCAGATATAGACATTTCAGATTCAGACTTTAGACTTGCAGAAAAGCATTTATATTATTTTTATGATACATTATATAAAACTACAGTGTTTAGTAATAGATATAAAAATGAATCTAATAATTATTTGGAAAATTTTAATGCAGATGATATAAAGGAAAAATTTATTGAGGCAATGGATGATGATTTTAACACTCCAATAGTTATTTCATATTTATATGATACTTTTAAATATATGAATTATATAATGAAAAATGTAAATAAAGAAAATAGAGTACAAACAGCAAATACTCTTGCAAGTATTATTAAGTCTCTTAAAGAAGTTTATGGAGTAATTGGCTTGTTTGGACAAGAGCCAAAATTGTTTATTGAAGAAATAAAGGACAAATACTTAAATGAGTTGAATATAACTCGCGAAATAATAGAAAAATTGATTCAAGAAAGAAAAGATGCAAAAACAAATAAAGATTTTGAGTTAGCTGATAATATTAGAAATAAATTGTTAGAATCTGGTATTGTTTTAAATGATACTAGAGAAGGAACAACTTGGACAATTAAACAATTATATACTATAGAATAAGGAGCGAAATTTCGCTCTTTTTTTCTGTTTTAATTATTAACACTTGTACATATAAATATACTAGAGGATTTATGATAATTTTTAGTTTGAATCATATTTTAACTAGAAATGTCGAATGAGAATAAGTCCTAATCATATGTAAAAAACTATTAAAGATTAAAGGAGAGATACATATGAATAGTACAAATGTTAAAGTAGATATACAAGGAGTTGATACAACAAAACTTCCTAAGTTAACTGGTGTTGAGCAATTAGATATGCTTAAGAAAATAAAAAATGGTGATGTTAATCTTAAAGATAAATTTATTGAATCAAATCTAAGACTTGTATTAAGTATAGTTAAAAAGTTTAATAATAGAGGGGAAAATGTTGATGACATCTTTCAAGTTGGAGTTGTTGGACTAATTAAAGCTATAGATAATTTTGATATTACTCAAGATGTTCAATTTAGTACATACGCAGTTCCAATGATACTTGGAGAGATAAAAAGATATTTAAGAGACAATAGTGCTTTTAGGGTAACTCGTAGTCTTAGAGATTTATCATATTTAATATCTAGAATAAGAGAAAAATATATATCAGAGCACAACGAGGAACCTACTATTGATGAAATAGTTAAGTTAACGGGTTCAACTAGAGAGCAAGTTGTTCTTGCAATAGATAGTACAGTCCAACCAATGTCAATATATGATACCGTATATAATGATGGAGGCGACGAGATATATCTTTTAGATCAACTAAAAAATGAAAAGGAAGAAAGTGAAGAACTTATTACTAATTTAACAGTTAGTCAACTACTAGATAAATTAAGTGAAAAAGAAAGATATATAATTGAAAAGAGATATTTTAAAGAAAAAACTCAAGTTGAACTTGCAGAGGAACTAGGTGTTTCTCAAGCACAAATTTCTAGAATTGAAAAATCTGCATTATTCAAAATGAAAAAAAGAATGGAGAAATAGTTCTCTTTATGATATACTAATTTTAGGTGATTTTATGAAGAGATTGTTATTTACTCATGGTGCAGATATAGATGGAATGGGAAGTGCTATTCTTGCTAGACTTGCATTTGTAGATATAGATATTATTTATGCTAGAAATGTTAGTGATTTAGAAGTTAAATTTATAAATGAATATGAATCTGGAAGATTATATGAGTATGATATTGTTTATATTACCGATTTATCTTTAAAAATGGATATAGCAGATAAAGTATATAGTGATGAAAAATTAAAAGATAAATTGTACCTTTTTGATCATCATGAAACAGCTTTATCTTCTGGATTAAATAAGTATAATAATGTAAATGTTCATGTAGAGTTAAATGGAGTTAAAACATGTGGCACAGAATTATTTTATCTATACTTAAAAGAAAATGAATATTTAAATGATACTATAGCTATTTCAGAGTTTGTAGAAAAAGTTAGAAGAGAAGATAACTGGGAGTGGGAAAATTATGATGATATAGTGGCTCATGATCTTGCTATATTATTCAACGCCATTGGAATTGAAAGGTTTGTAGCTTCAATGGTTGAACTTTTAAAAGAAGAAAAAGATGCTTTTAAATTAAATGATACTTTAATAAATGAAGTTGAAAATAAAAAAGAAAAGATTAAAATGGCTATTGAATCTAGTAAAAGATTTGTAAGAAAAGAAATAATTGATGGTATTAAAACTCTTATTGTTTTTATTACTTATGAATATAGAAACGATGTTGCAGATTACTTTAAGAAAAATAATGATATAGATTTTGATGTAGTAGCTATGATTGCTCTAGATAATGACCAAATTTCTATTCGTAGTCTAAAGTCAAATAATTACGCAAGAATTCTTGCAGAAAAATATGGTGGAGGCGGTCATGATACAGCTGCTGCAATACCACTAGATTACAATAATAAGTCAAAAATTGTAGATACTTTGTTTAATTTTTAAATTTGTACTATACAAACTTTTGTTTTAATGATATACTAATCCTAACAGTATAGGAGGTTGGTTATTATGCCAGAAATTAAATTTGAAATTACAAAGCATATTGGCGTTTTAGGTGATGCAGGCGCTGGCTACAAAAAAGAACTTAATATGGTTAGCTGGAATGATAGAGCACCTAAATATGACATAAGAGACTGGGATGAAAATCACGAGAGAATGAGAAAAGGAATTACTCTTTCTGAAGATGAAATGAAAGCTCTAGTTGAACTTATGAATAATAATAACTAAGACTGGTATAATTTACCAGTCTTTTTTATATACTTAAACAGGAGGTATTATTATGGAAGATAAAGTTATTTATTTAAGTCCTTCTGCGCAAGAATATAATATAGGTTATGGAGATTTTGGCTCAGAAGAATATAGAATGAATAGAATAGCTGACCTTGTTGAAAAAATGTTAAAGAATCAAGGATATACTGTTTATAGGAATAATCCAAATGAAAAACTAAGTCAAATTGTTAGAGAAAGTAACGAGATTAATCCGGATATTCATGTTGCACTTCATAGCAATGCAAGTGGTGATGGATTTAATGCTCAAGGACCGGAGATATTTGCAAATAGACCAAATACGCCAGGAGATAGACTAGCAAATTTAATATATAATGAAATTATGCAAATATACCCTGATCCTACAAAAGGTAGAGGTGTACTTCATACAAGTAGTCTTTATGAAATAATTAGAACTAATGCGCCTGCTGTACTTCTAGAGGTTGCTTTTCATGATAATCCAGATGACGCAGAATGGATTATTAATAATGAATCTCAAATTGCTCAAGCAATAGTTAATGGTATAAATAGTTACTTTTCTTCTTGAAAATAATGTAGTATATGATACAATATACTTGGTGATTAAATGTTAACTATAGAAGAAATTGTTAAAGCAACTAAAGGTGAATTAATTCAAGGAAATTTAAATGATACAGTATCAAATTTTCAAATAGATAGTAGACCTGTAACAGAAGAATCTTTTTATTGCCCAATTCTTGGAGAGAAGGTTGATGGGCAAAAATTTATAATGGATTGTGCAAGAAAGCATTGTAAAGGGTTCTTTGTATCAGATATGAACTATGTAGATGTGGATAATGTGGATAAAGATACTGCAATTATTAAAGTGGCTAATACAAAACAAGCTTTGATTGATATTGGAGTTTATAATAGAGAAAAACACAGAGAAATGGAAGTAGTAGCTATTACTGGTAGTGTTGGAAAAACAAGTACAAGAGAAATGGTAAATAGTGTTTTAAAAGAACATTTTAATACTCTATCTACTATGAAAAATATGAATAGCCATATTGGTATGCCATTAATAACTCTTATGATGGATAAACAAGAACTAGCTATTTTAGAAGCAGGTGTAGATTTTGATGGAGAAATGGATATACTAAATAAACTACTTATACCTAGTGTAGCTGTTGTAACTAATATAGGAACATCACATATTGGTAAGTTTGGTTCTCAAGATAATATTTATAAGGAAAAGATAAAGATTGCTAATAATCTAGTAGATAAGAAAACATTATTACTAAACAAAGATGATCCTTATCTTGCTAAATATGAAAATCCTAATATACATATTATATATTATGGATATGGTGATGCTGAAAATGTAAAATATAATCCAACAAGTATAGAGTTTGATACTAATATATATAATAAGAAAGAACATGTTGTGATTAATGCTATTGGAAATCATAATGTTATTAATTCAATTATAGCTATTAGAATAGCAGAATTGTATAATCTTACAACTAAAGAGATTATTAATGGTATTTCTAAATATACAAACTATGAAAAGAGAATGAATGCATATGAGGCAAGCGGTATGCATCTTATAGATGACACATACAATGCTAGTCCTTCTTCTACTGAATCTGGACTTAAAACTGTAGAAATGATTGCTCCAGGAAGAAAGATAGCTGTTCTTGCAGATATACTTGAGCTTGGAGATTATTCTAAAAAGATACATACTGATCTTGGAGAAGTATTTAAAGAATTATCATATGATGTTGTAATTGCGTTTGGTAACGATATTAAATATTTAGTAGAGTCTGCATCAAAATACGTACCTATTATATATATGTGTAATAATAGTAAAGAAGCAGAAGAAAAATTACGAGATATAATGCGACCAAATGATACAATTTATTTTAAAGGTTCAAGGTCGATGAATGTATCAGAGATAGTAGATAATATAAGAAGAGACTTCGAGTAATACTTGAAGTCTTTTTTGCATATATTATAGTGGTGATTATATATGTCTCGTGGAATTGACTTTAAACAAAAGGAAGTTATTAACATTAATAATGGAAAGATACTTGGTTTTACAGTGGATGTTCAGGCAGATTTTGAAAAAGGGGAAATTCATTCTATAGTCGTAGCCAAAAGTGGTAAAGTCTTTACAAATGCTGCATCTAAGAGTAATTTAACTATTGACTGGAAGGACATAATTAAGATAGGCGAAGATGTTATTTTGGTAGATATTTAAAAAAGTTTTAAAAATTTTAAAAAAAGTGTTGACAAATGTTTTTAAAAGTAGTAATATAGATGTCGTTGTAGCCAATGAGCACAAAAACACATTAAATTATAGTTTAAAATAGAGTGGAAAATGTAGCGTAAAACACACTAAAAAATATTTTAAAATTTTCAAAAAAATGTGTTGACAAAATATTGCTCTTTGTGCTATAATAAAGTCGTTCTCGAACCATGAGAAAGATTACAGCACATTGAAAAATAAACAATGCAAGATACAAACCATAAAAGGTTGTACGAG
>CAMVON010000009.1 GCA_947169155.1 uncultured Clostridiaceae bacterium | reverse complement strand
ATCTTTTCTAGAGTTTTCTTTCTAGAAGTTGCTTGTTTAGATTTAGAAGCGTTAGCACTAAATCTTCTAATGAATTCTTCTAATTCTTTAATCTTTTCTTCTTTCTTCTTGTTAGCATCTTTCATTTGTTTTAATGCAAGTTGAGATGATTCATACCAGAAATCATAGTTACCAACAAACATATTAATTTTTCCATAGTCTATATCTAGAATATGTGTACATACTTTGTTTAAGAAGTATCTATCATGAGATACAACTATAACAGTATTTTCAAAATTAATTAAAAACTCTTCAAGCCAGCTAATAGCTGCCATATCTAAGTTGTTTGTAGGTTCATCTAGTATTAATACATCTGGATTTCCAAATAATGCTTGTGCAAGAAGTACTTTAACTTTCTCTGGTCCAGATAATTCTTTCATTAAGCATTCGTGATATTCTGTGTCAATTCCAAGACCTGTTAAAAGTTGAGCAGCATCAGTATCTGCCATCCAACCATTAAGTTCTGCAAATTCTGCTTCTAATTCACCAGCTCTAATACCATCTTCATCGCTAAAGTCTGGTTTTGCATATAATGCATCTTTTTCTTGCATTATTTCATATAATCTTTCATTTCCACGAATAACTGTATCAATTACTTTAACATCATCATACATATAGTGATCTTGCTTTAATATTCCAAGTCTTTCATCCTTTGTTCTATAAACCTCTCCTTCACTTGGCTCAAGATCTCCTGTTAATACTTTTAAAAATGTAGACTTACCAGCACCATTAGCACCAATAATTCCATAACAATTTCCAGGTGTAAATTTAACATTTACATCCTCATATAATACTCTTTTTCCAAATCTTACTGTAACTCCGTTTGTTCCTAACATTTCTCTCTCCTTTAAATACCATTATATTTTACTATAAAACCCTAAAAAAAGCAAGGAAGAACCAGTTTACATATGTAACTAAATAATTACAATAATAGACAAAATACATTAAGAAGAATAATAAAATTACAATTTTTCTTGTTTTTCCTAAAAATATATTGTATTATATAAGTGGTGATAAATATGGATAAAAAAGAATTAAAAGACAAAGCAAAAGGTAAAGCTAAATCTACTTTTGCTGAATTCAAAGAATTCGCACTAAAAGGAAACATTATGGACCTAGCTATAGGTATGGTTATGGGTGCTGCTTTCACAGCAATCGTAACATCTATAGTAGACAATGTGTTCTCTCCACTTATTGGTGCACTAACTTCTGGAATCAACCTTGCAGAATTATCTGTAACAGTTGGCGGAGTTGAATTTGTATATGGAGCAGTTATTAATGCAATAGTTAGCTTCCTAATTATCTCTTTAGTAATGTTCTTAATTGTTAAAGCATTAGCTAAAGCAAGCAGAAAAGACAAAGAAGAAGTTGCAGCTACAACTAAAACTTGTCCTTATTGCAAATCTGAAATAGATATTGAAGCTACAAGATGCCCACACTGCACAAGCCAAATTGAAGAATAGTAAAAAATATAGTCCCCAGTAATTGGGGACTTTTTTATGTGCATATGGGTTACATGCAAGTATAAATATAAGAAAAAACCACGATTATACAAGTCGTGGTTTAATTAATTTCGAATTATTTTTTGTTTACTAATTCTTTTAAAGCTTTACCAGCTTTGAATACTGGAGCTTTAGATGCTGGTATTTTAATTTCAGCCTTAGTTTGTGGGTTTCTTCCTTTTCTAGCAGCTCTTTGTCTTACTTCGAAAGTTCCGAATCCAACTAATTGAACTTTTTCTCCTTTTTTAAGTGCACCTTCAACACTAGTAACGAAAGCGTCTAATGCTGTTTCAGCAGCTTTTTTAGTTAGTTTGCTTTCTTCTGCAATTTTTGCGATAAGTTCAGCTTTATTCATAATATATTACCTCCTTGCTTACTTACACCTAAAATATACTACAAAACACTAGTAATGTCAACACTTTTCGTGCTTTTTTTAGCTATTTTTAAGCGATTTTTTGGTTATATTTTAAGTATTTTACATATTTTGTTTCCATAAGGCAATTGTTTTATTTCATCTCTATTTAAAACTTTAAATAAAATTACTAAAATTGCATATATAACAACAGCAATTCCAATAGCTAAGATAGTAGATATAGCATTACCAATGTGTATTGTCATTCCAAGTTTATATACACCAAATGCGACAGCACCCATAATAGCACTAGCAATAAATGGTTTTATTACAATATCTTTTATATTCATATGCATTTTTAAAGATCTAAATAATACAAATGCACAAATTAAGAATGCAACAGCACTAAATATAATACTTGTTATAGCTGGAACCACTTCTCCATATATAGGAATTAATGTAACATTTAGTATATATTTAATAATTGTACCTACAAGTAGTGCAAGTCCAGGAACAATAAGTTTTCCAATTCCTTGCAGTGCACCTGTTAATGTTTGGCTAAGTACAGAGAAGAACAATAACCAACATTCTATTTGAAGAAGTAGTGCTCCTTCTGGTGCATTAGGAAATAGCATATTAAATATTGGTTGAGCAAGTACAAATAGTCCAAATGTACAAGGTAATGCAATAAGTGAAGATATTTTCAACGAATAATTTATCTTATCTATTGCTTCATCTTTTCTATGTTTTGCTATAGCAGATGAAATAAATGGTACAAGTGCTACAGAAAATGCAACATTTATACTTAATGGTATAGCAAGTAGTATATCTACTTTACCAGATAAAATTCCATATTTTGCATTAGCAGTAATTATATCGTATCCTTTTTGTTGCAACCCATTTACAACTGTAATAACATCTATTAGTCCTGCAAGTGTAGAAACCACACTACCAAATGCAATTGGAATTGCATAAGATAATAGTTTCTTTGTTATCTTTCCTCTAGATTCTACTGGGAATCTTTCAGATTTATTAATTTCATTCCATATTTCCTTCTTGTTTTTCATATAGTATCTAACTAAATAGAAAAATGCAGAAGATGTTGCAACAGTAGTTGCAAGTGTTGAACCAGCTGCCATAACTTCAGGGCTATGTCCTATTAACATATATACAAATATTACTGAAAATACACAGTTAATTATTTGTTCAATAATTTGCGCTTTAGAATACTCACTAACATTTTCCATTCCAATAAAATATCCACGAAGCACTGCAGACATTGATACAAATATTATTGCAGGTGACAACGCCATAAGCGTATATTTAACTCCTGGATTATTTAGTAAATGTGTAGCAATAAATCCTGAACCAAAGAATAGTCCTAATGCAAACATTGTTGCAATACTTACAAATACAACAAATGCTGTTTTAAATATTCTATGAGCTCCTTTTTTATCTCCTATTGTCCTTTTTTCTGATACCAGTTTTGAAATAGTATTAGGTATACCCATAGTAGCTATTGCAAGTATAAATGTATATACTTGATATCCTGATCCATAGTAACTATTTCCAACATCAGCAAATTGCGGTATATTGGTTTGTACTATTCTATATACAAAACCAAGTAGTTTTATTAAAATTTGTGAGAGCATAATTACAAATACGCCCTTCATAAATGATTGCTTTTTTATAGCCAAAAAAATTTCCTCCTCTTTAGTTTTCTATGTCAAATTTATACTTTTATGATTGTATAAATAAAAATACATAATTATATTATATCCTTAAACTTCTACTTTTTCTATACTATATTGCTTTTTTTCACAAATTGAGCTATAATTTTTGTCATGAAAGAGATTATTGTAACAAATTCAAGCAACATTTTTAATTACATAAAAGACTCTTTTCCTAATCTTTCAACAAATGCTTTACACAAAGCTTTTAGAAATAAAGATATAAGAGTTAATAATGTAAAAACTAACAATGAAAAGCTTGAAATTCAAAAAAATGACATTATACAAATATACATAGAAGACAATACATTATATGGTTTTCCAAAAGAACTTACTACAGTTTTTGAGGATGAAAACGTACTTGTAGTATATAAGCCTCAAGGACTTCTATCTAATGAAGAACATGGAAATAATGAACCAACTTACGAAGATTATGTAAAAAAAATAAAAGGAGAAAATGTTCAAATTTGTCATAGATTAGACAGAAACACAGCAGGACTTCTAGTTTTTGGAAAAAATAACAAAGCATATGAAGAACTTTTAAATGCTTTTAAACTTGGATATATATATAAAGAGTACTACACATATGTTGTAGGTAGCGATATTAATCCACAAAAACAACATTTAGAAAACTTCTTATTTAAAGACGAAAAAACTGGATTTTCTAAAGTATATGATACTAAAACTAAAGGTTCTGTCAAAATAGTAACAGATATTGAAGTAGATACTGTATACAAAAAACTTAACTACACTACTTTAAAAGTAACAATACATACCGGAAAAACACATCAAATACGTGCACTTATGGCACACATTAATCATCCAATTATTGGAGATTCAAAATATGGAAGAAATGAAGTAAATAAAAAGTTTAAAAAGTACAAACAAATGCTATATGCAGTAAAATATACTTTTAAATTTCCAAAAGAATCTACCCTATCATATTTAAATGATAAAACAATAAAATTAGATGATAGTTTATATTTAAGAAAAATTGAAGAGACAAAATAGTCTCTTCTTTTTTAACATTAAAATATAGTATGAATATACTACATTGAGGTGACTTTATGTTAAAAATTGCTATAGTAGGAGCTACAGGCTTAGTTGGCCAAACATTTCTTGAAGTTTTAGAAGAAAAACAAATACACGCAAACTACACATTATTTGCATCTGCGAAATCTAAAGGAAAAATAATAAAGTTTATGAATAAAGAATATGAAGTTCAAGAACTTACTAAAGATATACCATTTGATTCTTATGACTATGCACTATTTTCAGCAGGAAGTAAAATTGCAAAAGAATATGCACCACTTTTTGCAAAACACGGAGCAACTGTAATAGATAATAGTAGTGCGTTTAGAATGGATAAATCTATTCCTTTAGTTGTACCAGAAATAAACTTTGAAGACGCACTAGATAATCTTGGAATAATAGCAAACCCAAATTGTTCAACAATTCAAGCAGTTCTACCATTAAAGGCAATAGACAAAAAATATAAATTAAAAAGAGTTATATATAGTACATACCAAGCTGTATCAGGTGCTGGAAAACTCGGGATAGATGACCTATTACAAGATAAAGTAGAAAAATTTCCATATCATATAAAATCTAATGTAATACCACAAATCGATACTTTTGAAGAAAATGGTTATACAAAAGAAGAACTAAAAATGATTAATGAAACAAGAAAAATACTAAAGCATCCAAAGCTTGCAATTACAGCAACATGTGCAAGAGTTCCTATTTTAAATTCGCATTCAGAAAGTATAAATGTAGAAACTGAATATCCATTCAAAATTGAAGATATAAAACATTACCTAAATAGCTTTGAAGGAATTATAGTTACTGATGATATAAAAAATAATATTTATCCATTAAACACAATAGCAAACGGTACAGATAATGTATACATAGGAAGAATTCGTAGAGACTACTCTGTAGAAAATGGCTTAAATTTTTGGTGCGTTGCAGATAATATTAGAAAAGGAGCAGCATCTAACGCAGTTCAAATACTTGAAAAATTGATACAAAAAAGGACCTAAGAAATATTTCTTAAGTCCTATTTTTTAGATTTAGTTTTAGTAGCGACTATCTTCCACCGCCGCCACCGCCGCCTCCTCCTCCGCCGCCTCCGCCGGAGAATCCGCCGCCTCCACCAGAACCTGATGAAGAAACAGAGGAAATAGACGAGCTAATTGAATCTGAAAATCCTTTTGAAAAATCTGTATGTGATACTAGATACATTGTTGAATAATGATCAAAATAATCATTATTATTAATTTCAGGATATTTAACTTTAAGTTGTTTAATTACTTCATCTGCCATTCCAAATGCTGTTGCATATACTAAGAAATGCTCCCAAACAACAATAGCAGGTAATTCTTTTTGATCCATCATTGAAAAATCTTTCATAAACTTTTTAAAAGCTTCCCATTTATTTATTTCATCAACACCTTTTTGTGTATGTTGATTTACTGTATGACATGCTTTAGAAGATAAAATCCAAGAACCTGCTGCAAGTATAAAAAATCCAAATGCTCCAAGCCCTATAGCACCTGGGAATGAATCTTCAAAAGCAAATATAAATGCCATAAGTGCAAAGAAGAATAATGCAAATGTAGGAAGTATTGCTATAAGCACCAACTTATTATATACAGATATTTCTTTTTTATCTATATATTGTTCATTTTCTAAGAATTTTTTCTCATCTTCTACTACATCTGTTATTAACTTATTTATTTTAGAAGAGTTTCTTCTAATAAACTTTTCTAACTCTTTTACAGTTATTTTTTCTTTATCTTCTGTTGCCTCTTTAACAAATTCAAAGATTCTTCTTTCATCTTTCTTTAAAGCTTCTGTAGATATAGTCTTTTCAGGAATAAGATATATTATTTCCTTACCCTTTTGATCTTTTGCAACTTCAAATTTAAGATATTTCTTTAAATTTAAATCCATCAAAGTTGCACTAAATACCTTACCAAAATCCATTACAGGATACTGTGTAGATTTATTTAATAATGTAACAGCCTCTGCAGGAGTTGCATCTTCTCTTGGAAGTTCTCTAAAATAATCATATTTAGTTAGTGGTTCATATTTTTTAGTTCCTCTTTTTAAGGTTTTTATTGGGAAATAATATTGAACAGCAAGAACTATCAATGATACTAATCCTACTCCACCTAATGTAAATTTTTGTGTTGTAGCTTGTCTCTCTCGTCTAATATTTGCTTCTTCTGCCCACACAGTTTCTTCAGCTATTATATCATTTATATCTATAGATTTATCTGGTCTTTGTAAAATAAGTAAATCTGTAGTTGGAAAAGCAACTCTAACTTCTACAAATTCACGAGAAGGAATATTTTCAAGATTGAACTCTACAGTATTGCTACTAGTAGCATAAATTGTTCCTCTTAAAGTCTTAGTATGTCCCCAAACTCTAATGTCTCCTTTGTTATATTCTGAAGGCAATTTTATTGTTCCATTTATCTTATCTATTGGAACTTCAAAATCTTCACCTACAAATTTCCAATAAAGTTCTGCACAATCCTCATGCAAAGTTACTGCATCCTCAACAACATAGCTTATTTGGTAATTTTTTGTTCCACTAGAGTTATCCATTCCAATTCCCCAAGCAATTTCAAACTTTTCACCATTATCTATTTCTAAAGCATAGAAGTAACCTTTATCTACATGATATTTTTCAACAAATGATTCAGTAAAATTTTTACCAGTATCTAAATCTTTAACTTCAACGTCTCTAATACCACTATATCTAGTTGGATCAACATACCAATTTTTAAATAATGTATTGGTTTCATCTACATGTATTTTCCACGTTTCAACAACTTCCATACTTCCATCTAAATTCACAGTCGCATCAATATCTAACTGTTTCATTTCTAATTCTGATGCATATACATTAGTTGCAAAACAAATAGATAATAAAATAAGAGTTAAAAATAAAATTTTAATATACTTTTTCATAATCTCCTCCACTATATAATAACTTCACCTGTGTCACCATTTAGTGTAATTATTTCACCATTTCTAATTGTAGTAGTTGCATCTTTTACATCAACAGCACAAGGAATTCTTGCTTCTCTTGCATTAATTGCGAAGTGACAAAGTACTCCACCATATTCAGTTACAATGCCTGATGCTTGTGATACATTTATATTACCTAAAACATCAGCATCTAAATATTTAGTTACAAGAATATCTGCTTTCCTAAACTTTTTTGCATCTTCTACAGAGTTTACTACACAAGCTCTAGCTCTAACTTTTCCAAAACTTGCACCAACTCCTTGTATTATTTTTCTATAATCTAATTGCATTTGTTGTTTCTCACAAGGGAAAATATCTTCTTGTGGGCTATAATTTCTAAATGAATTAAAGAATATTTTATTAATACTTGTAATGCTTTTAATACTATCTGGATTTATATTATCCATTATGTCATTATATTCTAAATATAATATATCATTTTCATCATCTAGAAAATAGTTATCTTTAAAGTTTCTTCCAACATTTAGTAGCTCTTTTCTAAGACTTGCAAGAGTACATAAAGCAATATAATTTGCTTCATACTTAATTGAAACTATATTTCTAACATATTCTATTTGCTTAAGTGCATTCTTGTACTGAGCAGGTTTAACTTCTTCTTGAAGCGTTTTTAAAGTCTCTTCATATTTATTATTTTCTTCTTTAAATGTTTGTAAAGGATCATATGAATCATCTAAATCTAATATGTCCCTAAACATTTTTATTATTCTTAATATTTCTTCTTCATACGTAGGAAATATAATATCATTTGTATTAAAGAAGTAATGTCCATATCTATCTATAAAATCTGTTAAGAATTCTTTAATTTGTGGATTATTTTTATCTTTTCTATAAAGATAAAAAACTTCTGCATCTAAATTATCTTCAAAGAATTTATATGCCCCTTTATCTTTTTTTATCTTTCTTGAAACATCCCACATATATAATTTTGGTTCATTTAAATGTTTATCTTCAACACCTAGTATTAAAGAATCAATTTCTGCTCTATTTAAAACTGTTCCATATTTTGAATTAAGATTCATTTGATAAGCCAGCTCAATTAATTCAATATATACAATTAGTTCTTTAATTCTTACATATTTTTCTACCATTGTAGTAATAGCATTTGCACTATTTTCTTTTTCTTTTTGTAATTCTTTTTCTATGTTTGAAACTTCTTTTTTTAGATTATTAAATAGTCTTTCATCTTTTGAAAATACCTTAATTCTTTTATCTCTATTTTCAAAATTTTGAATACCATTATCTAAATAATCTACTTGAACCCTAAGTTTTTCATCTAAATATCTTTCAACATATCCAGGAATATTTTCATAAATCTTTTTAATTTGATCTACGTTCCAGTAAAATCTTGAAAACTTAGTAAAAGTTGTAGGTTTATACTTATCCACATTATAAACAGTATTAACTATATTTATAAATTTTTCAAAAGCAGCTCCATATGCTTTATTATTCATAGACAATACAAGTGGTGAGTATGAATAATTTGATGGAGTACTAAAATTGTAATATATATCTTTATATTCTATTTTTGTTATTGGTCTAAGTTGGAAAATATATAGTTTTGAATCATATACTCCAAATTCTAAATCTATTGGAAAACCTAATTCTTGTTGTAAAGATAAAGCTATATTAATTATCCTTCTAATTGAAGTATCACCTAAAAGATTAATCTTTGGCTCTTCTAAATATTTTTGTTCTTTCCAATCATATATTATTCTTTCTGGTGTAACACTTCCTGTTACTGTATCTCCAGCACCTCTTGAAAATTCAATTACTATTTGAGTATCTTTTCCTGTTGTTGGATTTACAGTAAATAGAATTCCTGAAACATTACTATCTATCATTTCTTGAACAATTACGTTCATTTGCACTTTTTCAAGTGCAACATTATTCTTTTTGTAATATGCTAAGTTTTCTGGTGTGTATAAAGATAAAAAACATTCTTTTATTTTTTCTTTAATCTCGTCTTTATCTCTTTGAACATTCAAGAATGTATTAAACTTACCACTAAAGCTTATATTTCTTCTATCTTCTACATTTGCACTACTTCTAATTGCAAACATTTTACTATTTGGTAATACGTTATATATTTGGTCTATTATTGCATCTGGTATTTGTAATTTAGATATAGTATCAAAATCTAATCCTTGATTTTTTACCATAGTTTTAAATTCTTCAAAATCGATTACAACGCCCAAAGGTATATTATATCCTTTAGCCTTTAAAATAGACAAAAACATTGTCTTATTTCCACAATTATCTATTATTTTATCTTTAAGCATGTACACATATATCATCTCCATTTTCCGCTCACGATTTTAAAAGAATACTATTGTATTAATTTTGACTATATTCTATCATAAACACTGCTATTTCTCAAGGAAAAAAGGGCAAAAAAATAAGGATGATTGCTCATCCTTAAATTAAATTGCATACCCTTGTGTATACTCTTGTTGTTTTGGAATTCTAATTCCAATACGTCCATATACCGCTTCGTTCATGTCAACAAAGTTTTGTGCACACTCATTTACTATTCCAAATGGTTGTTCACTGCTATATGAACTCATTTTGAATATACTGCGATATGCTGTCTCAATGCCAGTTGCATCTTTACGTTCTTTAGCTTTATATAATCTATTTAATTGTTTATTAAATAAAGTTCTATCTACAAAGCTTTTCGCATAAGCGTTAACATTGCTGTCTCCAGTGTAACCGGCCATTTGCATAGCTTCATTAGATAGTGCTCTTAATAATTCCTTACTGTTTGGGCTTTTTTTAGCTTCCTCGACTTTTCTATTATGTTCATCATATGCTAATTTATCTAAAAAATCCTTTATAAGTGGATTTACTTCAATATTTGAGTCTTTGTCGTATCCAGCTTTAGCTCTTAGTGTTCTGTTTGCAAGACATATTCTTGCCATATCTTTTTGTTCAACAGTGTCTCTTATTACACCAACTAATGCGCTATACTCTTTAAAATTTTCTTCATTTAAAACTACGTCTTTTTTCATCATAGTAATTACGTCACTCCCCCAAATATTCATTCAAAAGTTTCATTATTATAAAACAAAACACGTTTTTAATTATAACATTTCTGTTACAAAAATGCAAGAGATTTGCAAATTTATTTTGGTAATTTTGTAAAAAAATGCATTTTTATAAAAATTAACAATACTGGGGTCATCAAACCAATAAGAATTACATAAGCATAATATTTCTCTACAAGCATAATAAAAGACATTGTGTCTTCAAATAAAAAATTTGTAATAAAATATATAAAAAATGTTATTATAAAAGGATAAAATTTAGCTAATTTATTATTAGGCAAATATGATTTAATAAAATAAATTAAAAACATCAAAAGCGAAAACGCATTATAATACAACTGCAAAGATAATATATTTTCAATTCTTTCTACCATATTAAAAAGTCCAAACTGTTTTAGTCCTACATACTCTGGAAATCTAAATAAAGCTATATATTCTTTTCCTAAAAGTATAATAGCTAAAAATATTATCCCTATAAGCACAATATTTGAAAATAATAAAGAAATTATCATTCTTTTCTTTAATATATCTTTATCCTGTACCATTTTTTTATTAACTATCAATAGCATAAAATATGATACAAAAGAGAGTATAACATATATTCCAATAGATTTTAATATACTAATTTTTGGTGCATTAAACAATGGTTCAATATTTCTAATTTCAAACTTTGGAAATAGTCCTACTACATTTAATATAATATTTAACAAACAAATAAATACAAATATTTGATTTACTTTAAGTATTTGAGAAATGTTCTTTGAACAAACGTAAGACAATGTTAAAAGTAATATTGCCTCTAACATATTAGTTTTACTATCTGGTAAATACTCTAAATTTAAAAAACTAGACAAATTAAAAAGTATTGCACAAGTTATTATAACTAAAGCAAGAATTATAACTAAATTAATAATTGCCCCAAATACTTTTCCAAAAATATTACTATTTAGCTCAAAAATACTATTATATGTATTATGTTCAAATATGTAATAAAAGAAATAAAAAAATATACATGAAATCACTGCTCCAATAGCTGAAGCAACAAAGGCATCTTGAAAGGACTCGTTATACATCATATATGAGCCTATTCCAAAAAAAGTTGCAAGCAGGCAAGAAGAAATAATCATTACAACACTTACAGTATAAATTTTTTCACTTTCAACTACCATGCTTTCTTTATACCTCCTGTATTTACAATATCTATATCTACATTAACTAAAAGATTTATATTATTTAAATAATTTTCATTATTATATAGTATATTTTTCTTTCTATACAAAAGATTACCAATGCCAAATATATCTACTTCTTCTTTTCTTTTATTATCAAACAAAGAATAAATTTCATCTCTAATTTTATTATTTATCATTATTTCAATATTTTCTTTTTCTTGAATATTATCTAAAGTTATATTTTTCCCAGTTTGAGTAATATGAGCAACACCTTTAACATCTATATTAACATTACAATCTTTCACATTAACTTTAGTTTTAGGTTCTACAATTTCAACTATAACTAAGCTATTCTCTTCTCCAACACTTTCTAAAATATTATCTACTTCATTTATTACTAAATTATATGTTATACTTTCATTTTCACTTAAATAACCAATCATTTCATAGTTTTTAAAGTACGCCATATTATTAATTTTAATATTATCCTCTAAACTTATTGTGTTGACGCACAAACTCCTTCCTTTTTCTAAAAGAATTTTTACCACATCATTTAAAGATTTAATATTTGCATTTCCTTTATATTTTTGCGTAGATTTAAGGAAAGGTACCAAATCTATTTCTTCTTCGTTTATCTTTTCTAAACATTCTTTAGCTTTAGCATCTTTAGCAATAAATAAGAAAAAAGAATTACTACCTTCATTATCTCTAATAAAAAAATCTAAAGTATTCTCTAAATCTTCACGTGCAATTTTTTCAGAAATAATTAAAGATTCCATATGAGCTATATATAATTTTTTTGAAGAAACATCTACCATATTTCTTGCCGCTTCATGAACAGAATTACCAACAGAACTAATAAGTAATCCTTTATCCTTGTTTTCTTTTTCTTTTGTATCAATAATAATTGCACTTATCTCGTACTTACCTTCATCATTTAAATCTATACTTACAGCTTTAACTATAGCTAAATCTCCTAATTCTCTAACACTATTTAATCCACCAAAATATAATACTATAACAATAAAAGTTAATATATACCTTTTCATCTTTTTTCCCTCGCCTTTGTTAGATTATTACTAAGAATTTTTTCCCTAGTTGTATCTTTTGGTATAAATTTTCTAGATAATATATTATATTTTGCTTGAAGTTCATCAAGTGGAGCAAGTGGATAAGTAAATGCCTTTGTATAACTTGTTGTACATACTAGACTTGTAATAAAAAAAGTTGATGCAACAGCAATTCCAACAAGGCCACATAAAGATGAAAATATCAAAAACAAAATTCTCCATTTTCTTAATGCATTAATTATATTTATATCCTGAAATGTTAGACCTGAGATAACTGTAAGTGCTACTACAATAATCATTATTGGTGAAACAATTCCTGCACTAACAGCTGCATCACCAAGTATTAATGCACCAACAATAGATAAAGTATTTCCACTTATCTTATTTGACCTTAAATCACTCTCTCTTAAAACTTCAAAAGCAAATATCATAATAATTGCCTCAACAAAAGCAGGAAAAGGCACGCCTTCTCTTTGAGAAGTAAATGAAATAAGAAGATCTGTAGGAATACTCTCTTGGTCAAAAGTTATAAGAGATAAATAAAAAGCCGGAGTCATAACAGTTAAAACCATACAAATATACCTAATAAGTTTAGTTATAAAAACATTGCTTTTTCTTTGGTAATAATCATCAATATTATTTACAAAATCTTCAAAAAATGCGGGCAAAATTAGTGCATAAGGGCTATTATCTACCAAAATAACAATACGTCCTTGAAGTAAATAATATGAAGTAACATCTGGTCTTTCAGTAACTATCGATATAGGAAAATCTGATTCATTATTTTCCTCGATATATTCTGCAATATAATTTACATCAAGTATTCCATCAATTATAATATCCTCTAACTTTTTTTCAACATATTCAACAAGATCATGTTTTACAACATTTTGTATATACATTAGACCTACTTTAGTCTTTGTTTTTGTACCAATTAATCTCTCATTATAAAACAAATCTTCACTTTTTATTCTGTTTCTAACAAGTCCAATATTTTTTACTATATTTTCTACAAAAGAATCTTTAGCACCTCGTATACTATTCTCATTTACTGGCTCTGAGATACTTCTGCTTAAATTTCCTCTAGCTTCAACAACATATACTTCACTATTTATATAAATCATTACAAAACCAGATAATATGTATGAAAATACTGTAGTATCAGACTTATCTAACTTTTTAATTTTATTTATTGCTATACTATTTTCTAAATTAATGTCTTTTTTTCCAAGCTTTAAATCAATTTTATCTTTTAAAGATTTAACAGAAAAATCCGTATTTTCAATAAGTTCAACAAGGCTTCTAACAACAAAATTTGAAACTAGATTTGAATCCACAAGAGATTCATTATATATAATCCAAATATTATTTCCATTAATATTCATTTTCCTATAATATATATCATCTAATTTTTTTAGTCTTGCTTTAATAAATTCAATATAATTATCCATAATAATGTTATGTATTAAAAAATATTAAAATATGCATAAAAAAGAAGCCAAAAGGCTTCTAATAGTATCTTTTTCCATTTTGAGATGCATAAAGTGGATACTTTGAAATACCAATAGGTATTACTTTGTTTAATCCATATACAAACTTATTCATCTTTCCTGGAATTATAACTTCTTTATTCTTTAATAGCTTATCTATTGCATATTTAGCAACATACTCAGAAGATTTTGGCTTGGTAAAATAACCAACTCCTAAATCACTATTAAAATTTGTATCTACAGCACCAGCACATAGTGTTGATACATTTACATTTATTTTTTTCATTTTAAGTTCAGTATTTATTGCTCTAGACATACTTGTAATATATGCTTTTGAAGCATAGTATGAACTCATTAATGGTCCTGGCATAAATCCAACAACAGAAGAAACATTAAGAATCCTTCCACTATTTTTGTTTACCATATCTTTTAGAAACAACTTTGTCAATACATCAGTTGCTATAACATTTAAATGTAGCATTGAAACATCTTCTGATAGATTTGCATCCCATGCTTCTCCATACATTCCAACACCTGCATTATTTACTAAAATATCTATATCTTCGTCTTTAACTTTATCATATAAATCATACATATTAGATATAATGCTTAAATCCATATCAATAATATCTACATGTGTATTACATTCGGCTTTTAAGTTTTCTAAGCAGTCTTTTCGTCTTGCAACAACAATTAAATCATAACCTAGCTTACTTAAATACCTAGCTATACTATATCCTATTCCCGAAGACGCTCCTGTTACGACCGCTTTCATATATATCACCCTACTTGTATATCTTTTATCATTATTATTGAAGATTGTCAAGCGCAATTCTGGTTATTGTAAACCAAAGCACTTGCAAATAATGTCAAATCGTAGTATAATTATTCGGGTAAACGAGGTGATAAAAATATGAGCAAAGGAAAACTTTCTTATGCATTCAAAGTGGCAACAACTATTTGCTGCTTAATTGGACTAAGTGCTAGCTTTATTACATCAACAAACATCTATAGTACACTTATGTACTATACCACATTGAGTAATATTGTCGTATTACTTTTCTACATTGCAATATGTATAATTTTACCATTTAAGAAAAATGCAACAAAAACAAACGCATATGCCCAACTTAAAGGTGCAGCTGTTATGATAATATTCTTAACATTTATGGTTTATTCCATATCTCTTCAACCATTGGGATTTGCTATGGGAGCAGAGCCAGTATCTACAGAAAGAATATTTAAGTTAAGCAATATTTTCGTGCATTTTGTAACACCAATAATGGTATTCCTAGATTATTTTATTTTTGATGTAAAAGGTAATTTCAAGTACTCTTATGTCCCACTTTGGACATTATTCCCTGCTCTATATCCAATCTATGTTTATATTAATGCAGACTTAGGTGCAAGGTTTGTAAACATAGGAGGTTCGGCAAAGTATGCTTACTTTTTTCTGGACAAAGATAAAATAGGGATTGAAGGAGTCGTAGGATATCTCGCTTTAATGTGGGTAATTTACGAAATGTGCTGTCTTGCATTTGTATTCATAGATGGCGCCATTAAAAGGCATAAGGAAAAACGGATATAGCCACTCTTTTGTGACTATAAAAGAAGACACCTCATATTGAGGTGTCCTTTTTTTACTTCATATATTAGAATAATTTATTATCTGCTTTTGCTTCTTCTTTGTGTTCTTTAATATATTTTGTCCATTTAATATATCCATAAGTTGTATTAGTAAAGTATCCAAGTTTTAATACAAGTAATACCCATTGTCCAGAAAGTATGTTAATAATACTTTCAAGCGTTGCACTAATATACCAAGCTACCCATTGTTCTCTTAAACGGAATAATATAAATAGACCATTAGCTATTCCTACTGCACTAACACATGCATCTAAATAGCATACTATAGTCTCTATTAACTCATTTCCACCAAATAAATCTGTTTCAACATCTAAAGTTGTTAAGAAATATCCAACTCCAAGTGTCCATACTACTATTCCAACTATAACTAACACTTCAGCCCATCCGCTAAGTTTTCTAACTTTTGTTAAATCATCTTCTTTTTGATCTGGATGTTTATGCCAGTTAATAAATGAAATAATATCGATTGGTATCCAGAAGAATAAAGTTGTAGCCATTGTTGCAAATCTAGATGCAAGTACTATTAAAGTAACAATTTCAGTTATTTCAACAAATAATGAAACAATAAAATTCCATTTACTTTGTTTAGATATTAGTAGCTCACAAAGAATATTAAAGAATATATCTAAAAGATATAATGTCATAATAATCTTTCCATTTACACCATTAACATCTTCTTCTGGGAAAAGAAAAGCAAATATTACAGACAAAATTAAAATACTAAAAAACCATACTTTTTCGTAAGTAGTAAAATAATTCCATAAATTTACTAAACGTTCTTTAATTTTTTTCATTTTTCTTTCTCCTTTACCCGATTTATTATATTATTTATGGTAAATAATGTCAATAAAAGTCGCTAAAAAGTAATAGAAATCAATATGGTTCTTTACTTTTTATGTTAACTATGTTATAATTAATATGTGCTTGTAAATTTTTTGTTTTTTTAAAATTTTGAAAAAAGATTAAAAAGGAGGAATGAAATATGAAGAAATTTTTTAAAAAGGTTTTTCATGTTTTATTATTTGTTATGCTTTTAGCAGGAGTATTTCTTGGATACCAATATATCCAATATAAAAACAAAGAAGTAAATGATTTACAAAGAGAAGTACAAGCCCAAAATGATGCAGATCTTCAAAAAGAACTATTAGATAGACAAATAGAGAATGCAAAAAACTATGTAAATGAAATTAATAATAACGTTGCACTAACTGTTCTAAGAACAAGTGGAAAAATAACTTTATCTCATGATAAAACACCACAAAACAACAAATGGACTGAATGGTTATTCAACTCAGATATAAAAGTATACGCAAACTACAAAACAGCATTTACTATAGAAACAGATAAGATAAAGTCTGAAATTGGTGAAGATGGCACTGTTACTTTAACGTATGATCCTCGTGATATTGAATTATCTTTCATAGATATCACAGATTTTACTACCAGTGCAAACAAAAGCATATTTGGAAGCTCTTATAGCCCTGAACAAGTAGCAGCTTTTGAGTCAATTGCAAGAGATAATATACAAGAGAAAACAAATAATAAAACAAATCAAAAACAAGCCGAATCAAATCTATTAAACTACCTAAACAGTTTAGCAGATTCCTATGGAATAAAAATCAACATCGTTGAAAAATAACAAAACAGCAGTCTTAATTGACTGCTATTTTTTTAACCCAAATTATGATATACTAATACTGGTGATAATATGGAAAATAACCAAGAAAAAATAAATAAACTAATAGAATATATAAAAGAATGCAATAATATAGTATTCTTTGGTGGTGCTGGCGTCTCAACTGAAAGTGGAATTCCAGACTTTAGAAGTAAAGATGGTCTATATAATATGAAATATGACTATCCTCCTGAAGAAATACTATCTCACACATTTTTTGTTCATAATCCAAAAGAATTTTATAGATTCTATAAAGATAAACTAAACTCTTTAAAATATGAACCAAATATAACTCATAAAGTACTTGCAAAACTTGAATCAATTGGTAAGCTTACAAGTGTAGTTACTCAAAATATTGATGGCCTACACCAAAAAGCAGGCTCTAAAAAAGTCTTAGAATTACATGGTAGTGTATTAAGAAATTACTGTACAAAATGTAATACATTCTATGATGCAAACTACATTTTTAACTCAAAAGAATTAATACCTAAATGTGAAAAATGTGGACAAATAATTAAACCCGATGTTGTTCTATATGAAGAGCCACTTAATAACGACATTTATGATGAAGCATTAAGAGATATAGCTAAAGCTGATATGCTAATAATTGGTGGTACTTCCCTTGCAGTATACCCTGCTTCATACTTAGTACAATACTTTAGAGGCAAATATTTAGTACTAATTAATAAAAGTAGTACACCGCTTGATTCAAGAGCAGATTTAGTAATTCATGACTCACTTGGTAAAGTTTTTGAAAATATAGATAAATATAAATTTTAAAAAGCACTCGAAAGTGCTTTTTATTTTTTCAAATTTAGCTTTATTTAATTTTAAAAGTAATTATTGTAAAGTTAATCATTTAAATATAAAAATCTTTTAAAATCGAAATTTGAGCTTCGATATACATTTCTTGATTTTATGTCTACTTTATGGTATAATATTAATGTATTTAAACAACATGAAATTTTAAATAATTATTTAAAAATAGGAGGTGTCATTATGGGACGCAAAAAGAAAGGATTTACAATCAAAATATCAAGCAAAGACATTAAGATTCGTTCACCTTTTGCCAACATGCCAATATCTGGTTGTGGTCCTCACAAATCTGTGAAAGATTATAATCGTCAAGCTTCAAAACTTGAGACTAAAAAACTTTCACAAAATTATGAATAGGATAAAACCTGTTCATTTTTTTGTATAAAAAAAGAAGGTAAGATTTCTCTTACCCTCTTATTTTTTTATTTAGAATGAATTAGTTTCTTTTCATTTTTTTAACAGTCATTGTAATTGCAGCAGCAGATACTAGAGCGATTACTCCATATAGAGCAACAGCGATATCTCCTGTATTTACATTTGTAAATTCAACTTCGTAAGTTTTACCGTCTTCAGCGATTTCAACTTCTACTACAAGATCAGATTTTTCGTAATTTTCAGCAGCTTCAATTTCTTCTACTGTATATTTACCATATCTTAATCCTGTTAATAAGAACATTCCATCTTCACCAGATACAACTTCGATTGGGTTTTCATTTTCATCTACGAATTCAATTACTTCTCCATCTTCGTTCTTAACTTGGAATTTACATCCTGGAACTGGTTCTCCAGTTTCATCATCAGTTTTGATAATTAAGATATTACCATAAATGTAGTTTACAACTACTGTTTCAGCAACTTCTTCATCTTCTTCTAAATACATTTCTTTAGCTGCTGGTACTACATAGCATTCTTCTAGATCAGCAACTTTTCTAATATATCTTCCTGCTCTAACATCTTCAAATAAAGCATATCCTTCTTCATCTGTTGTAGTTTCGTAAGCTACTTCGTTAGTTTCAGCATCAATTAATTGTACTGTAACATCTTCTAAGTATTCACCATCTTCATCTACAACTTCGAATCCAACATCAACTAAGATTCTGTCGTCTTCAAGAGCAAGTTCAGCTTCTTTTTCTTCTGTTGTTAAAGTGAAGTGATATAAATTATCATTTAGTTCATAGTATCTTGGAGCTTCTAATTCTCCGATAGCATATGTACCATATGGTAAACCTTCAACAACGATTTGACCATTTTCATCAGTTGTACGAACAACTTCTTTATATTCTCCATCTACTTTTTCAAGTAATGGTAAGTAATCATCTTCGTTGTTAACGTTTCCACCATCTTTTAAGTAGTAAATTCCTACTTCAGCATCAGGTAGAACAGTAACATCTGTTAGAGATTCTTCATCCATTCCTAGACCTTCAAGAGCACTTAGAACTAAAGATTCAAGTCTTCTTGGATGAATATCTGGATCTACTTTCATAGATAATGTTTCAATTTTTGTTACAGTTAATTTTGTAACTTTTAGAGATTCGTTAACGATTTCTCCAATTGAAGCATCAAATCTTTCATCTTTATTGTTTTCTGGTTTACATTCAACTTCATATTTAGTTTCATCTAGTTTGTAGTTTTCATTAGTTTTGATTTCTTTAGCATAGAATTTGCCCATTGGATATTCTGAAGAGAATACTCCATTTCCATCTTCATCTAATGTAACAACATCTACTAGAGTGTCTTTTCTAATTATTACAACATCATTTACATTTTTGATATCTTCGTTTGCATATATACCAATTAATACATCTCTGTATGCGTTAGTATCAACAAATTCAACATCTCCTTCTTCTGTTGATCTGAAGAAGTTTAATCCTGTAAATGTTTTAGTAACATCAAGATCATATTCTTGTCTTACTAATGTGTAATTTACTGGTTCTAGATCATATTCATCAATTAATTGACCTTTGTAATCTGCAACTACTTCTTTAACTTCATCGTTAAGAACGTATCCTACAGGAGCTTCAGTCATTTGAATTGTATATTTACCTAGATATAATTTTTCATTAATTTCGCCGTTGGCGTCAGTTGTAACTTCTTTTGTTTGACCTTTAGTCATGTGAACAACACCATCACCAGTTACTATATCTTCAGCTGCAGTTAAAACATATTTAACTCCAGATATTGGTTGTGAAGTATAAGCTGGTCTGTTTACATTACTTACTCCAGAAGAAGTAGTATTGTTTGTTCCACTTAATACATTTCCTCTTACAACAACTTTTAAGTTTGCTTTTTGAGGTAAGTTTGCTACTGTTGATTCAACTGTTACTTTAGTATCAGTATTTTCAACAGTGTTTGAATCTACTACAAATGTAGCAGCTGGTTGATTGTTTGCTAATGAATAGTTATAGTATCCATAAGGAGCTTTAAGTTCGAATACTTTATATGTTCCATATGGAAGCTTTTCTGGAAGTTCAACCCATCCGTAAACTTGTCCTTCATCTGCATTTTCGAATTGATCAAGAACTTTTACTGTTGGATACATAACTTTTTGTGAAATTGTGTTTCCTTCATCATCTTGAACTTGGAATATAGCAGAGTCTGATTTTACTAAGTTTCCAGATTCAGAGTCTAATTTAGATATTTTTACATATCTTTGTGCAACTTCTGTATTAACTATTTTTGAATAGCTATATGTTTCTTCAGAAGCAATGAAGATTCCCATTGGATCCATTAAGTCTAGATCATCATTGTTATCTCCATCATCTCTTCTTGTTACTTGATAGCATGTATATCTACCATAAGGTATATCTGTAAATTCAGCATAACCTCTTTCATCTACTATAGTAGTGTATACTTGTTGTCCTTCATATTCTTCTGTTGTTTCATTTAAAGTAGCTCTTCCAGCAGCATAGTCGCTGTCTAGAACTAATTGTAATTTAGAACCAACTGAAGGCCATTTTGTAGTTGAACCACTTAGGTCTTCACTATCTGATACTACTAATTGGAATCCACCATAGATTACATCTTCACCAGAAGTAACTGTAACTATTTTTTGTCCATTTGAAGCAGTTGTTGCTGCACTTGGATTTGCAGTCATAACTGTAGTATTAACTTTACATCCTTCAGATGCAGAAGCTTCTTTTACATAGTATGTTTTAACTTCAAGTGGTCTAGTTTCAGCATAACCATTAGCATCAGTTATTAATTCTTGAACAACTTGTGTGCATCCAGCATCTGAATATACAACATATTTTGCACCTTCTACTTTAGCATCACCAGTATTAGGATTTTCTGTTCCTGGTTGTAGGTTCTTTTGAACTGCTACTTTTAATGCATTAGTATATAAAGATACAGAATATACTTCAGGTCCAACATATGAACCATTAGCATATACTAATGTTTTTTCACCTGCTGTTACAGTAGATGCTCCATACCAACCACCGTTGATAGATTTTTCAATTCTTACTTGAACTGGGTTATCTATAGAACCGATTTGTTCAGTAGAATAGAATGTTACTGAATTTCCATTTTTACTAAAGTGTAAACTTGAATTTCCAGAATATAGATTTAATCTTACAAATCCTGACATGTCAAGTCCATTAGCATCTGTTAATGTAACTTCATATCTTTGATTTGCTTCATTCCATTGCATTTCTATTGGGCCAGTTCCAGCATATGATGGTGCAAGACTTGCAAGATAAACTAAATTAGATATTCTATCATATTCAGCTTTACCTGTACCGTCTAATTGATCATATACATTTGTACCATTTTGAGCCCAAACGTATGCTTGTACACCCGCAGCTCTAGATGTTTTAGCGCTGTCTATAGCTTCTAGATTTTTTAACTCTTCATAAGAGTATGTATCTGCGGCAGCTAATGCTAATCCTATGTTTTGAGAAGCAGTTCCTGCATTCTCATATTCTGTACCTTGTTCAATATAACCAGGTGCCATAGAATAAGCTTTTAAATAGTCAGTGTAATTTCTTAATGAATAAGTTTGCATTGGATTCATTCCACCAACACCATAAAATGGTGTGTTGAAACCTAGAACTTCTTGATTAATTGTTACTACGTCTTCAGGATCATCTCCATCAACGATATCAACATCAGAAAGTCTAGAAGATAGTATTACGCTAACTTTCATTTGAGTACTTGGCATTGATAGTGCTTTAACATTAGCGCTGACAACTGAAACAACAACTAATAGTAATAAAGCAACTACAAATTTCAACTTACTTGTTTTCATATATCCTCTCCCTCTCTTTTTTATTTTCCTGCCAAAAAATAAATATATTTATTTCTTGATAATAAAATATTATCATTATAAATTTTTATTTTCAACCAAAAAAATTTAAAAAAGAACAAAATAATCAAATTTACACATTAATATTACAATAAAATTTCACCAATATTTCACAAGAAATAAAAAAAAGAGAATACCTTGTTTTTTCAAGATATTCTCAAATATAGTTATCTATTTCTTTTTGCTAAAAAACACATCTTTATACTTATATATAATATATGCTAAACCAAATAAACTTAATATTCCAATAGATAATACTAATGGAAATCTAATGTCACCAGTATTAACTATTTTCTCGTCTCTAACACGTATTTCATAAGTTTGACCATCAATAGTAATATCATGAGGAGTAGTATCAATATTATATTCTTCTGGTGCACTTATTTCAGTATATGTATATTTACCATAAGGAACATTTTCAAAATAATACTCACCATTTTCATCTGTAGTACCTTCTACTTTGTAATCTGTTTCTTTAGATTCAAGAACAAAAGTACAATTAGGTATTTTATCTCCATTTAAAAAGTCTGTTTTACTAATTAAAACTGTTGATGTTTTTCGAATATTAGATACTTCACCTATAGTTACTGTTTCATCTGGGTTTAATATAAATTCATGAAGTTCATCATTTAATTCATAAATTTCTGGTGCTTCTATTTCATGATAATAATAAATCTTACCAATTTCTAACAGATCTATAGGCATATAAAAATCTCCATTTTCATCTGTTGTGTTAGTATAAATCACATTTTCATCTTCATCTATTATTTCAAAAGTACAATCTGGTATTACTTCAGAATTGAAAGCATCTGTTTTAGTAAATAACTTAATATCTACAATACTATTGTATACTTCAATTTCTTCTTCCTCTCCATTTTTGTCTATTTCAAACTCATATAAAGAATCATCTAGTTCATAACCTTTAGGAACATCTACTTCTTGGTAATAGTATTTACCATATGGTAGACTATCTACTAGTATTAGTCCATTTTCATCTGAAACATATGTATCTACTCCATCAGTTGTAACAAGAGGTTCAGCTACTCCATTATTATCCCAATACAATTTAAATTTTGCATTACTTAACGTATGTTTGTCATCTAAATTTTCTCTAGTAAAGAATGCACGTACTCTAAGTAGAGGTCCTATATTCCTATTTGCATATTTAATAAGTCTTAATGTTTTCAAATTTTTAAGTTCATTAGTTACATCTTCTGCTAACTTTATTTCTGTAACAGGAGTAACATTATCTTCTGGCAAAAATGTAAAATCATACTCATTTTCATTTAATACATAGTTTTCATTAGTTGCAATTTCCTTTATGTAATAATTACCCATTGGTAGATCATAGTTTTGTGTAATAGTTCCATCTTCATTAATATATAATTTATCTACAAGTACATCACTATCTATCACTACTCTTCCCATATTATCTAGTAACGCCTCTTTAGTGTATACACCAAGCACTACATCTTTATATGCATCTTTTAGCATTCCTACATATTTTGGTTCTTGTATATTTTTAAATAGATTTAAATTCATTTTTTGTCTTACATCTGTAAAATCTAAATCTTTATCCCATATAGATATTTCTTGGCCACGATATTCTAATACAAAAGGAAATTCTGTTGGATTTGCAAGATATCCTTGTTTTGTTTTTGTTTCTCTAATTGAATAACGTCCAAGATATAAAGGTTCAGAAGTTGCTATACCATCAGGACCAGTAACGATATTAACACTTTCACCTTGCCTCATTCTTACTGTACCATCAGGAGTTTTAATATCTTCTATAGCTGTAATTTTATACTCAACTCCCTCTAATCCTCTTAGTTCATACACAGGTCTTGTAATATCTCCTTCCATGACTTTATTGCTTAACATCTCACCTTTTTTAAATACAACTACTCTTGCCTTTTGAGCAACATTTGTAAAATCTACAGTAATTGTTTTTTCTTGTTCTGGGCTTTCAGGAGATGTTGCTTCTATTGTAAACGGAACACGAGTTTCTTTTCTAGAATATCCATATGGTGCATTTATTTCTTCCAACTCATATGCACCAGGAATTATTCCATCTGGCAATACAAGAGTACCATCAGTAGTTGTTACAAATTCATCTATTTCTACAGGTGTAGGATAATTGTATGTTTGCTTTATATATCTAGATTCAGCTACATCCCAAACTTTAAAAGTACTTCCAGAAAGTGGAATAACTTGACCTGTTTCTTCATCTCTTTTTACTATCTTTAAATTTCTTTTATTTCTTGGATCTTGAACTATGTAATATAGTTTTTGTTTATCTTTTGCTATATATAGTGGTTGTGGATCCATTATATCTACATATTCAATACTTTTAGTTTCAGTAATTGTATACCAACCATATGGTATATCTATAAATTCTGCATATCCTTTTTCATCTATTACAGCAGTATATTTAGTTTGAGGTTTTGAATCTAAAGTTAAAGTTAGTTCTACTCCTACAGCTGGATTTTTAGTAGTTGAACCTTGTTCAAAGTTGGTATTGTTTTCTAAATATTTAACAATATATACATTTCCTTTTTCTACTAATTCACGAGACGTCATATCATGATATGAATATTCTACTGTTTGTTCAGATGGAACTTGCGCAACAGTATATACGTTTTCATCTATCAAATAACCTTCTGGACGTTTTGTCTCCTTAATATAATATGTACCAACAAGATAATTTCCCGTAGTAGCTGTGTATCTTCCGTCACTTTGTAATGAAATTGTAACAGTTTCAACTGCATCTGTACATGCCTCATCTCTATAAATTGTATACTCAGAATTTTCTAGATGTGCATCTCCTTGTGTAACAATACCAGTTTCAATATCTTCCTTGAATATGGTAATTTGCATCTTCTTTGCTATATTTTCTTTTACAAACCTATAAGATGGTGCTTCTGTTTTATCTAGTTCAACAAAAACATCAAAAAGATCTATCTTTAATGCTGTATCTGGAACAACAACTTCCTCTATCTCATATACACCATACGGCAAATTAGAAATTATAGTATATCCACTATCATCTGTAAGTTCAGAATAGTATACTTTACTTCTATCACTCTTTAGTGTTGCACTAAACTTTGCTCCTGCAAGATTTAATTGTGGAGTTGAATCTGTTCTTTGAAGCTTTTTAATAATCTCAATATTATTTCTCTTAACAGTTTCATATACAGTAATATTCTTTTCAACAAATTCAACATCTTGGTTATCATAGGAAACGGTAAACTCTACCTCTTCATCATTTAAATTGTATCCTTCAGATGCAACTACCTCTTTATACATATATTTTCCAAGAGGGATAATTACTGTATTAGATACACCATTTTCTCCTGTTGTACAAGTTGCAACTTCTTGCCCATTAGTATAAAGCAAATCTATACCATTTTGAGCATATATATCTTCTCTAGCATATATTTTATATTGTGCACCAGAAAGCTTTGCATCTCCTTGAGCTACATCTGTTTCTCTATCCTTTTTATAAAAAGTAACCTTTGCTTTTTCATCTCTATCTTGTTTTGTAGCAGTAGTAGTTGTTGCAGTTATTACTCTAGCAGTGATATTTTCTCTATCATTGTAGTAACCTTCAGGTGCATATGTTTCTTCAACAGTATAGTTACCAGCTGGCACATCACTAAATGTTGCAATACCTTCTTCATTAGTGTTAGCACTAAAAACATTAGAACCTAAAGATATTTTAAATGTTGCGCCTTTTACACCCCTATCCCATTCATCTTTTTTTACTACATTTAAAGTTCCAAGTGCACGAATTGAACGAGCAAGCCCCATAGGAGTAGCAGCAGATTTATCTATATATGAAGGATGAGAAGATATTAATTGTTGAGATTCAATACTAGTTGAATAATATGTAGCAGAAACATTATATGTTGTGCCATGAGATGTTACATTTGATGCTACACTAGTTATATCTGTCATAATACTTTCAAGTGGTATTCTAATTTGAAAAGTACTATTCCAGTTTATTCCATTTTGTTGCATTCTATTTCCATTCATATCTGTTATATACGTACCTGCAGGAAATCCTGCAAGAGAAATATCATAATAACTATTATTTTCTGCAAGATTTGCATTAATAGGTTGAGACACCATTTCATTTCCAACAGGATTAAAGTCTAAAGAGGTTGTAGAAAGACCTGGTGCTCCAACATTTCCTGTATAATTCATTGCTGCATAATACAAATTTTTAGCAGCTTGAACTGCTCCCCAGTCTCCTGCATATAGTCCTTCTATATTTACTTGACCAAGTATTGCCCATATAACTGCTTGCTTAATTTGGAAATCTGCTTCCTCGCTCCATTTATATCCATGGTCTGCAGCTAGTGCATAACCAATACGTGGATCATCATATGGACCACTTGCATAATCCATTTTCTTAAGCCTTACTGGTAATTGAATACAATGAGCATAATCTCCATCAATTGTATAGTAATATAGACATGGACCATGACCATATTCTACATCATATTCAGGTACACCTACCCATAGTTTTTCAAACCTACCAATTCCAGTCATATACGCATTAGTAGTTTTAGGAATACATATAATAAATGTTAATATAAACAATATAACAAATAAAAATTTTCTAATTTTCATATTATCCTCCAAAAATAATCATTTGTTATTATTGTTTGAAAAATATCATTTTTTATTCAAAAGATAACAAAAGAAGAACATAAAATAAATGCAAATAAAAAAGAAAAAGAACTAGCTAGCTAGTTCTCTTTTGAAATTCATTGTTATTTTTTTGTTTTAAAAATTCTTAAAGAATTAAATATTGCAATAAGTGCAACGCCTACATCTGCAAATACAGCAATCCACATATTAGTTTTACCTAAAACACTAAGTATTAAGAATAAAATCTTAGCAGTAATAATCATTGCTATGTTTTCATTTACTATATGTTTAGTACGTCTTGAAATATTTATTGCATCAACTATTTTTTCTGGTTCATCTGTCATTAAAATAATATCTGCAGTATCTACTGCAATATCTGTTCCTTTACCCATTGCAAAACCAACATCACTTGTAGCAATAACTGGACTATCATTTATTCCATCTCCAACAAAAGCAACTCTTGCTCCTCTTTGTTTTGCTTCTTCAATAATTCTTACCTTATCTTGTGGAAGAAGTTCATAATATACTTCATCTACACCAAGTTTTCCAGCAACTTCATTTGCAATATACTCTCTGTCACCTGTAAGCATAAATGTTTTAATTCCTTTAGATTTCAGTTTTTGTATTGCCTCTTTAGCACCTTGTTTTACACTATCTTCTAAAGTAACATACCCTTTATATTCACCATTTACACTTAAGTAAATTGCAGTACCAGAATTAGTGTTTTTGATGTACTTAATGTTATTGTTTTCCATCAATTTGCTATTACCCACTAAAACGTCCATATTGTCTATTTTAGCAACTATACCAAATCCAGCTAATTCTTCATGACTTACTATTTTACTTTCGTCTATTGTACCTTTATACGCCTCTAAGATAGACTTAGCAATAATATGTGAAGACTTATATTCTGCATATGAAACAAGTTCAAGTATTCTTTCATCATCTAGTTCACTTTTAGACTTATATGAATTAACTTTAAACTTACCATCTGTAAGTGTACCAGTTTTATCCATATAAATTTCATTTACTCTAGTTAAGGTGTCTAAGTATGTTGTACCTTTAGCAAGTATTCCTTTTTTACTTGCAGCTCCCATTCCAACAAAAAATCCAAGTGGAATAGAAATAACAAGTGCACAAGGACATGATATTACTAAAAAGTTTAATGCCCTATAAATTGCATCAGACCATGACATATGAAGTACAAGTGGGAATAATATTACAATTAGTATAGCAAGTAGTATTACAACCGGTGTATAAATCTTACAGAATTTAGAAATATATTTTTCTGTTTTAGATTTATTCTTAGCTGCGTTTTCCACAAGCTCAACAATTTGAGATACAGTACTATCTTTTTCTTCTCTAATTGTCTTAACTGTTATTGCTCCACCTGCATTAATACTTCCAGAAAGAACTTCTTGTCCTTTAGTTTTTTCTACATGCATAGATTCACCATTTAACGCACTCATATCTAGTATTGCATTTTCTGATTCAAGAATAGAATCTAGTGGAACTCTATCTCCAGTTTTAATTAGTATTTGTGTACCAACTTTAACATCTTCTGTCTTTACAATCTCTCCGGTAACAAGTGTTGTCTCATTTTCCTTTAAGTCTAAAACTTTTTCAATTTTGTCTTTAGAAGAGTCTACTGCCTTATCTTGAAGTATCTCACCTATCTTGTATAAAACAAGTACAGCTACTGCTTCAGTATACTCGCCAATTGCCATAGCACCAATGGTTGCAATAGTCATGATAAGATTTTCATCAAACATATCCTTTCCAAATAAATGCTTAATAGCTTTAAGGATAATATCATAACCTATCATTATATATGCAATTACAAAAAGTATAATTGATAGTATTTTAAAAGGAATAAAATGTGCAACTATAGCAAGTATTACACCACAAACAAGTAATATTTTGTTGGTAAGCGTTAACTCTTCGTCTTCATGATGATGTTCATGTTCACATGACTTACAATGAATGTGTTCATGCTCATGTTCTTGTTCATGAATACTCATACTATCTTCCCTCCTCAATATGTTCTATAGCTAGAGTAAATAGTTTTTCTACATGATCGTCATCTAAGGAATAATACACTTCCTTACCTTTCTTTTCTGCTTTAACAAGTCTAGCTGCTTTTAAATTTGCTAGCTGATGACTTACAGCAGAATGTGTCATTCCAATTAACTCTGCTATGTCTATTACACACATCTCTTTTTTAGAGATGCAAAATAATATTTTAATTCTTGTTGGATCTCCAATTAGCTTAAATAGCTCTGCTAAATCATTATAAATATCTTTATGTTCCATTTGACCACCTCATATACAAATTTTTACATGAATATATGAATAATTGTTCATATATTCATATGATACTACAATATAATTATATAGTCAATAAAAATATTAAAGATTACTAATTTTTTATTAAACAAAAAATAGAGGTATTAACTACCTCTATTCTTTTTACTCTTTATTATCATTTTCTACTATAAATCTTTTTAGGACTTTATCTTCAACTGTTCCAAGACCTATATATTTTCCCTTATTATATACTTTAACAATTTGATCTGAAGATTCTACTTCAATTTTAACTCCATTTAAAAATTTGTGAAGTTCTTCATCTGTTAAAGTAATTTTCTTACTATCTTCATAATAATCTTCTATTGAGATTATTCTATCTAACATCTCAAGATAATCTAATCTTAAGAAGTCATATAGTGGAATACTATCTTCTATTTTAAAGTTCCCAGTTCTTGTACGTCTAAGCTCAGTCATAGTAGCTCCACAGCCTATCTTCTTACCAATATCATTAACTAAGCTTCTAATATATGTCCCTTTAGAACACTCAACATTAAAAGCAACTTCTTTAGATTCAAGATCTACCTTTATCCCAGAAATATCATATATTTCAATTTCTCTAGGTTTAATTTCAACATCTTTATCTTCTCTTGCATATTGGTATAATTTTTTACCTTCTACTTTAATAGCTGAATATTTAGGTGGCATTTGCATTTGTTTTCCAATAAATCTTTTAATTCTTTCTTTTATATAAATTTCATCTTTATCTACAACACTTGCAAATAATATTCTTCCAGTAATATCATAAGTATCTGTTTCTACACCTAAAAGCATTTTAACACTATATGCTTTAGTCTCACATACAAGTCTATCTGAAAGCTTTGTAGCATCTCCTATACATATTGGTAAAACACCAGTAGCTAGTGGATCTAATGTTCCAGTATGTCCAACTTTTTGATTTGGAAAAATCTTTCTAATTGCATCTACAACATCATGTGAAGTGATACATTGTGGTTTATCTACATTTAATATTCCGTTTTTAGTTTGTTCAATTATCATTATATCATCTCTCCTATGGCTTTAATTAGTTTTTCTTTTCCAATTTCATATGGATCTTGCATTGTATATCCAGCAGCTCTTGGATGTCCACCACCGCCAAACTCAATTGCAACTTTTGATACATCTACTCTTCCGCCTGAACGCATACTAACTTTTATACTTCCATCACTTTTGCCTCTAACATATACAGCAAATTCTGTTCCGGCTATACTTCTTAAATAATTAGTCATACCTTCAGCGTCTTCATCTGAAATGCCTAACGCATGAATCTCATCATATGATACATATGAATATTTAAGTTTATTATCATAAAAAGATTCAATGTTATCTATAGTTTTTGCTACTAGTCTTAATTTTGACTCTTGAATAGTGTCGTTTATCTTTTTATTTACTAAAAAGTTCTCTGCTCCAATATCCAATAATTCTGCAACTACTCTCATAGTTCTAGCACTAGTATTATTATAATTGAAACATCCTGTATCTGTCATTATTCCAGTATAAAGCATAGTAGCCATATCTTTGTCTATATTGTTATCTGTAATGTATTTTAAAAAGATATATGCAATTTCACTTGCAGAAGACCTAGTATCATCTATATGAATAAAATCTCCATAAGGATTAGTTACTTGATGATGATCTAGCATAATGATTTTTTTAGCTTTATCATAATCTTCTCTTGGTATAGCAAGTCTTGTATTGTCTGAAGAATCAAGCGCAATAAGCAAATCATAGCTTTCAACATCTATAGTTTTAACATGTTCATCTATACGCGGTAAAAAATCAAAAACAGTTGAATGATCTGGCATGACAACATGCGCATCTTTTCCCATTTTCTTTAACGCGAAATAAATAGCAAATGTTGAACCAATAGCGTCTCCATCTGGATTAACATGTGCAACAATATATATAGTATTAGATTCTTCTATGATTTTCTTTGCTTGTTCAAACATACAATACCCCCAATCTATATTAGTCTTCTTTTTTATCTTTCTCCATTACTTCTTTTATTACTCTGTCCATATGCTCACCATATTCCATAGAGTTATCTAATTCGAATACTAGTTCAGGCATATTTCTCATTCTAACTCTTCTTCCAAGTTCTTTTTTAATAAAGCCTTTTGCTTTTGTTAAAGCATCAACCACTTTATTTTTATTTCCTTTTCCATAGATGCTTACATACACTTTAGCATATTTTTGATCTGGAGTAATTTTAACATCAGTTACAGAGATTAACCCTGTAACTGATGGTTCTTTTACTTCATTCATTATAATATCGCTTAATGCAATTTTAACATCTTGTTCTAATCTTTCATGTCTTTGCATAAAACTCAACTCCTATTTTACTTCTTCCATAGTGAAGCATTCAAATATGTCGCCTTCCTTAATATCGCTGAAGTTTTCTAGTTTAATACCACATTCGTAGTTTTCTGCAACTTCTTTAACATCATCTTTTTCTCTCTTTAATGAGTCGATTTTGATTTCTAGAAGAACTATATTATCTCTTACAAGTCTTACCATTGCTCCTCTGATAATCTTACCAGATTTAACATAGCATCCTGCAACGATACCAACACCTGTAATTTTAAATATTTTTCTAACTTCTGCAGTACCATATTTAACTTCTTTATATTTTTTAGGCATCATACCTTGTAGAGCAACTTCAACATCATTAATAGCATCATAAATAACACTATAAAGTCTCATATCTACTTTCTCTTTTTTAGCTTGTTGTTCAGCAGCACTTTCTGGTCTTACGTTAAATCCTATGATAATAGCATTTGAAACTGATGCTAGAGTTACATCTGATTCTTTAATACCACCAGTAGAAGCATGGATAACTCTTACTCTTACTTCATCATTAGATAATTTTTCTAATGAATCTCTCATAGCTTCAACAGAACCTTGTACGTCTGCTTTAATTATAATATTTAAGTCTTTAATCTTACCTTGTTTAATTTGTCCAAATAGGTCATCAAGAGTAATCTTGCTACCTTGTTTGATAAGATCCATTCTTTGTTTTGCAATTCTTTTTTCAATTAAGTGTTTAGCTACTTTTTCATTTTCTACTTCATAGAAAACTTCTCCAGTTTCTGGCACATGAGATAAACCTAAGATTTCAACAGGAGTTGAAGGTCCAGCTGCTTTAACGCTTCTACCTTTATCATCCTTCATTGCTCTAATCTTAGATACCATATCACCAACAACTATAGTATCTCCAACATTTAATTGTCCTCTTTGTACAAGCATTGATACTACAGTACCTCTAGTTTTATCTAGTCTAGCTTCAATTACTGTACCTTTAGCTTGTTTATGTGGATTTGCTTTTAAATCTTTCATATCTGCAATTAAAAGTAGCATTTCAAGAAGATTGTCTATTCCTTCACCAGTTTTTGCAGAAATTGGAACACAGATTGTATCTCCACCCCATTCTTCTGGAACTAGGTCATAGTTCATTAATTCTTGTTTTACTTTTTCTACGTTTGCACCTGGTTTATCTATTTTGTTAATAGCAACTAGGATACTAACTCCTGCAGCTTTAGCATGGTCAATTGCTTCAACAGTTTGTGGTTTAATACCATCATCTGCTGCAACAATAATAATTGCAATATCTGTTATTTGAGCACCTCTTGCTCTCATTGCTGTGAAAGCTTCGTGTCCTGGTGTATCTAAGAAGCATACTTCTCTATCTTTAACTTTAACTTTGTATGCACCAATATGTTGTGTAATACCACCAGCTTCACCTTCAACAACATTAGTTTGTCTTAATCTATCTAGTAGTGAAGTTTTACCATGGTCAACGTGTCCCATAACAACAACTATTGGTGGTCTTGGGACTAAATCTTCTTCTGCGTCTTCACTATCATCAAATAGAATATCTTCTTCTGTTACTACAACTTGTTTTTCAGCAGTGATACCAAATTCACTAGCTATTAAGAATGCAGTATCAAAATCAATATCTTGGTTAACTGTTGCCATTATTCCCATAGAGAATAATTTTTTAATTACTTCTGAAGCTTGTTTTTTAATTGCTTCAGCAAACTCTTTTACAGTCATTGTTTCTGGAAGTTTAACTTCTGTCATTGGAACAATCTTCATTGGTGTTTTTTCTTCTTTAGCTTTTTTCTTCTTTCCAGATCCTTTTCTTAAGTCACTATCTCTTTCGTATAGATCCATTAGTCCATCTTGGCTAATTTCCATATTTCTAAGCTTACCAGTAGAAACTCTAGAATGTTCTTCTCTTAATTTGTTTTTATCTAGTTTTTCTCTTCTATTTTCTAAGTTTTGATTGTTCTTATCATTATATTTCTTTTTATCTCTGCTAATATTTTCTGAGCTGTAATCTCTTGTCTCTTTTTGTTCAATTACATCTCTTTCTGCTTGTTTAATGAATTTATTAACTTGATATGAAGTATTATCTGAATTTTGTCTATTATTTCTAAAGTTGTTATTTCTTTGTGGTCTATCTCCATTTTGATTATTTCTGTTAAATCCACCTTGTCTGTTATTATTGTTATTATTTCTGTCATTAGAATTTCTATTATAATTTGGGTTATTTTGGGAATTATAATTATTCTTTCTAAATCCGTTATTATCTCTATTGTCTCTATTTTGTCTATTGTTATTGTTGTAGTTATTATTTTTATTATAATTTCTATTTTGATTATTATTGTTAGTGTTATTATTAGTGTTTACTACCTCAGTAGATTTATTTTCTACTTTTGTAACCTCTTTTGGTTGTGATTCTTGAACCACTGGTGCTTTCTGAGTTTCAGGAGCAACTACTGGTTTAGTTTCTTCAACAACTGCTGGAGCTACAACTTCAGGTTTCTTTTCTACTACTGGCTCTGGTTTAGGAGCTTCAACAGGTTTTCCATTTCTTGTGATAACAATATTGTTTCTGTTATTTTGAAATCTATTTCTATTTGCATATGGATTATTATTAGTTCTATTTTTATTTTGACTATTATTATTATTCATTGGTCTTGTTTGTTGACTTGCTTGTGATTTTGCAGGTCTTGTATTAGTTTGATAAGACTTTTTAATATTTCCATCTGCAGTTGAAGTAATTTCATTTACTTCACTTCCTGTTTCACTAGTATTAATAACTCTAACATTTCTTCTAATAATATGCATTTGTTCTTGTTTCTTTTCTTCTTTTGGAGCTTTATCCGCTTTTTTAGATGCTCCACCTTTCAATTTTTCTACAACACTATCTTCTACAGTAGACAAATGAGATTTTACTTCTACTCCAATATTTTTTAGTTTTTCAATCATTTCTTGATTTGTTAAATTCATCTCTTTTGCTAATTCGTAAACTTTTAATTTTCCCAAATTTCTTCCCCCAATTCTCTTAATACTTCTAAAATACTTTCATTTTCTATTTTTATTTTTAAATTCATTCTATTCTTTTCAATAGATTTAATTGCAGAGTTAATGCATTTTTTGTCTTTGCATAAGTATATTCCTCTGCTATTTATATTATGATTTCTATCTAGAACTGCTTTTCCTTGTTCTGATACTATTCTAAATAGTTCATTTTTATCTTTCCTACTTCTGCATGCTATACAGCATCTTTTAGGTTGCATTCAATCACCTATTTTCTATTATTCAACTACTGTTTCTTTAATTTGAGTTTCAGTTTTAATGTCTATTTTCCATCCAGTAAGTTTTGCAGCAAGTCTTACATTTTGTCCGCCTGCACCAATTGCAAATACTAGTGCATCATCTGGAACAACAACTGTTGCAATTTGTTCTTCATCGTTGATATCTATTGCAAGTATTGGTGCTGGAGAAATAGCATTAATAATATAACTTGCTATATCTTCACTGTAAGGTACAACGTCAATTTTTTCTCCGTTTAATTCATCTATAATTGGTTGAATTCTCATACCTTTTTTACCAACTAAACTTCCTACTGGGTCAACATTTTCATCATTAGACCATACAGAGAGTTTTGTTCTACTTCCAGCTTCTCTTGCTATATCTTTTATTTCAACAATTCCATCCATAATTTCTGGAACTTCGTTTTCAAATAATTTTCTTACAAAGTTTTCACTTTTTCTAGATAATGTAATTTTAGGTGAAGATACACCAGTTTCGTTTTCAACATTAATAACTAGAGCTTTTACTTTTTGATGTTGTTGTAATTTTTCTGTTTTAATTTGTTCAGTTACAGGAATTAAAGCTTCAACTCTTCCAAGATCTACTATAACTCCATATTTTTCTGTTTTTTGAACAGTACCAACAATTATTTGTCCAACTTTATCTGCATATTGTGTATATACTAAGTTCTTTTCTGCTTCGTTTATTTTTTGTATAATTATGTTTTTAGCATTTGAAGCAGCAATTCTACCAAAGTTTTTAGGAGTTACTTCAACTTTAATCATATCTCCAACTTTTGCTCTTTTAGAAATAGCTTTTGCATCTTCTAAAGAAATTTTTACACCTTTTTCTTTTTCTGATACTTTCTCTACAACTTCTTTTACACAATATACTTTAATTGAAGATTCTGAGAAATCTATATCTATATCTTGTGGAATTAAATATCCATTTTTAGTTTCTTTCTTTTCTTCTCCAATTAGCTCTTCGTTTTTAGTATTTTTGCTTTCTTCTCTTTCATCTAAGCAATATGTATTAATAAAATCTCTTTTGTAAGCATTTTTTAATGCTTCTCTTAAAGAATCCATTAGATATTCTCTTGTTATTCCTTTTTCTTCATAGATTTGGTCTAAAGCACCAAATAATTCTTTTGAACTTATTTTATCACTCTTCATTTTTCTATCCCCCACCTTTATCTTTTTTTATTAAACTTATTTAACTTGTTTAAGTTAACATTATCTGTATTTCCTTTAAGTACTGCGTCAAAATCATAAGTAGTATATGCTGTTGCAATGTCTTTTATATTTATTTCTACATCTTTATCTTCAACTTTTACAATAACTTTTTCTTCATCTTCATTAACACTTTCTAAGATTCCCTCAAATTCTTTTAAATCATCCATTTTTTTAAATAATTTAACATGAATCTCTTTACCAGTATACTTTTTATATAGTTTCATTGTTTTAAGTTGTCTTTCAAGTCCTGGTGATGAAACTTCTAAAGTATATTCTACATCAATTAACTTATCCACAGTATCCTCAACTGCATGACTTACTGTTTCACAGTCTTCTACCCATAGACGATCTCCAACCTTGTCTATGATTACTCTTAAAACATTGTCTGAACCTTCTTTAACAAACTCTACATATTCTAATTCGTATCCAAGTTCTTTAATTATTGGTTCAATAGCTTCTTCTACTCTTGTTTCAACTTTCATTTAATTCCTCCCGTTTCTAAACATAAGTGAGAGGATTTTAGCCACCCTCTCACTTCAGTTCACAGTGATTATATTATACTATAATTATTTAGAAAAAGCAACATTTTAAACGATTTTTTTACATTTTAATTTACATTTTTTTGATGTTTTTATACTTTTTTTATGTTTTCTAAATTAGATAGTTCAAATTTTACCATTCTATCTAATAAATTTTGTATAGTTTTGCTCTTTATTTTGTATTCTTTTCTTGCTCTTTTTATATCTAAAATATTAATTTTAGCTGCCTCTTTAATGTATTTTTTTATATCTTGTTTGTGTTCACTTTTAAATACCTGTTCTTGAATACTGCTAATAGTATCTACAACATTATTTTTAATTGAAAATTTTTCTTTGTTTACCCTATTCTTTAGCATATATTTTATAGATATCATAAAGCGAGAATATGCTTTTATATTTTCTTTCATTAGGAAATATAAACCATCTTTTAACTCATATTTAGATAGTATATTTTTAAGTGTTTTTCTTTGCATAGATAAATTAATATATAAATACTTCAAGCATTCAATTTCTTCCATAGTATTATTTTGAGCAAAAAAATAATAAAGATACCAAGCTAATTGGTATCTTTACTACAGGGTATTTTTATTTGAATTTTAAAATGTTGTTTACTATTTAATCATATCTGTTTTTAGATAATAGAATGTTCCATCATCTGCTTTCATAAATGTATGTTTAACTTCTGTTGCTTGATCAAAGTATTTTGTTAAAACTTTTTCATGTGCATTATTTGTATTTACATGAGAGCCACAATAAACTTTGTAATCTGTTATTCCAGAGTAGAAATCATTCATTGTTAAGCAAATTTCACCTTTAATATTACGAACTTCTTTTTCTATTTGATCATCTTTATAACCACCTAAAAAATTTTCCTTAATATCCCAATCATAGATGTTATAATAATATCCAATTGAATATGTTTGTCCATCAGCAAATACAGGTTTAGCATCTATATAAACATATTTTTCAGTTATTTCATATCTATCTGAATATTCTTCTACTTTTGAAATTCCGTGGATTTTACCTCCAAAAGGTCCACCTCCACCAAAGCCAGTGTGAATATAGTAATATCCATCAGCAGCATTATATTCTACATTACCATATGGTCCACAAGTTACCGGAGTATAACTTACATCTCCAAATATTTCTTTCATTCCTTTTGCCATATTTGTTTTAGATATTCTTCCATCAATCATTGTTCCTACATATGGTTCTTTATATTCTGAATACTTTAATATAAAGACAATTGATTGCATTTCTCTTTGAGTTAATTTTTTAGAATCCATTGTACCAAGTTTTAAATTATAAAAAGATCCACTTATTTCTAAAATACTATAAGCTCTTTGTGCAACATCTCCATCAATTGGAAGTTCTGTTGGTTTTTCTTCTTCAGCAGCAGGTGTCACATCCTCTGTAGGATTATCTACCGGTTGTTCCTTCTTTGGTAAATTTGTAACTACTAAAGCTACAGATAAACCAATAATAATTAAAACTAAAAGTATGATCGTTATCATACTACTTCTTCTCATACACATTCCTCCTTTGTGCATCTTTTCTATTTACACTTAAATATTATCCTTAAAAAATAATAAATGCAAGAGGCTATTTTTTTGTGAAAATTCGCATAAAATCTGTGTATTAACATACTTTGAAATTTGTATAAAAATAGTATCTTTATTATTTCGAAAATGTTACAAAAAAAGACTTGGTTAAAAACCAAGCCATTTTGCACTATTTTTTCTTTTGAACAGAATATCCAAATTTACCTATTCTTTCTCCTAGTTTATAATATTGTCCATGAGAATAAGCTAATAATTTGCATTTTTCCATATCAAATTTACCTTTTTCATCCATATATTTTTCGTCTACATTTACAGCTAAAACTTTTGCTATAAACATATCATGAGAACCAAGTTCTTTTATTTCTTCAACTTTGCATTCAATAACAACAGGACTTTTCTTTAACATTGGACAATCTATTTGTGTTGCAGGTTCTGTCTCAAGTCCTAAGCTTTCAAATTTATTCTCATTTCTTCCACTTTTTACGCCAACATAATCTGTTGCATATGCTAATTCTTCTGTTGTTAAATTTACACAGAACACACCGCTTTCTTTTATAATATCATGAGAATATCTCTCTTTTCTTATTGATACATAAGTCATTGCAGGGTCTGAACAAATAGTACCAGTCCAAGCAGCTGTAAATACATTTTCTACATCTCCATTTTTAGATGTTATCATAACAGCAGGAAGTGGATAAACAAAGTTTCCCGCTCTCCATGTTTGTCTAGCCATTTTATATTCCTCCAATCATTAAACTAACTACAAGTATTATTGCAATTAAAATATTTAAATATTTAAATACTTCCTCTGTTTTACTTGTAACAGTTATTTTCTTTTGAATTACATACTCAATAATTTGAGCAATTGCAATAGATAATAATTCTAAAATAATAATAGCTATAATTGTTTCAACATTAATTACCTTATATATTCTAATACAAGACAAAAGCATAAAATTTACGGTTATAACTTTAAAAAATAATGACGTCCATAAATTATCTTTTCTTCTTTCTTCTATCCACATTTTAGCAATATTTTCTATAAATAATGCACAAGAAACTGCAATGATATGTGAATAAATATTAATATTAGTTCCATCAAACAATGATACTATAAGATTACCATTTTTAATACCTAAACCAATCTCTATTATTATTGTAATTATCCATGTTATTAATACATCTATTGCTATAAAAATTAACTCTTTGCACTTTTTCATAATACATTGTATGCAAAGAGTCAAAATTTAATTTTAATGTGTATTTAATTTTCTTAATTTTCTTCCAAGTTTTCTCTTCATTGGCATACCAACTCTATATAAGAAGTAAATAAATGGTTTATATACTTTGTTTATCTCACCAATATATTCCTCTAACCCTTCTTCTCTACAAAATCCAATTTTGAATTTATATAATCCATTGTTTGGATCTAAGTTTAATACACCACCAAAGTTATATGTTTTACATCCTGTTTCAATTCCCCATCTAATCATTGCCATTTGCATAGCATAGTTTGGCATTAGATTTCTTTTTTCATTAGATGAAGCACCATAAACATAAAATAATTCTCCACCAATATTTGTTGCAATAGCCGCAGCTAAAGCTTGACCTTCATGCTCAGCTATATATATTCTAAGTTTAGTTTCATCGTATGCTTCAAGCATTCTTTCAAAATATTCATAAGGTCTTTTTCCTATTTTATCTCTAATTGTTGTAATTTCATATATTTCATAGAATTTCTTTAAATCTTCAACATCTCTAGAATATCTTACTGTTACACCTTTTCTACCAGATAATCTAATATTATATCTAGTTTTTTCAGCAAAAGATTTCATTAATTCTTCTTCTGTTTTTCCATCAATATTTAATACCATATTGTGTCCTGGTTGAATTAAATCATCTGCATCTGGTTTGTATCCAGTTGTTTTATATCCTGCTTTTTTATACATTGTATCTAGTTTTTCATCATAGATTACTTGAGGATCAAATTTTAATACATATGATTTATATTTTTTAGCAATAGGTTCTGCCTCTTTAATTAATCTGTTTACTAAATCTATATCATAAACATCACAAACTGGTCCACGAGGAGCATAGATAAATGTTGAATTTAATGGAACAGGTTGAATAAGTAGCATCATTGCAGCTACAATTTTTCCATCTTCCTTTAAATAAATTGCTTCTTGTTTCCAGTTACTTTTAACCTTACCCCAATTTAAATCTTGCATAAAACTAGTACCTTCATGATTTAGTATAAAATCTTCATACTCTTTAACTTCTTCTTCATTATTAAAATCTAATACTGGCATTTTATCCCCCTTATATTTTATTTAATATTTGGCCATCTCTTGTGTCTTTAACTTCATAGCCTAATTCTTTTAATTTATCTCTAAGCTCATCAGATTTTGCAAAGTCCTTATTTTGTCTAGCAATTTTTCTTTCCTCTAAAATAGCATTAATTTCATCTGAATAAGTTTCTTGTTTTTCAACTTTATCTAAATCTAAAGATAAAATAGTGTCAAATTTCATAAGTAAATCATAATAATCTTTAGATTTTTCTTTTTCTCTTGCAACATCCCATACAACCGCCATTACAAGTGGCATATTAATATCATCATTAATAGCATCTTCAAAACGTTTTGTATATTCTTCAATCTTTGCTTTATCTGCAACAGTTGTTCCATTTTTGTGTTGTTTTGTAGCTTCTCTTAATCTATTTAGAGCAACTTGAGCTGCTTTAATAGAATCCCAAGTAAAGTTTAATTTTGTCCTATAATGTGCACTAAATGTAAAATATCTATAAGCTAATGCTTCAATTCCTTCTTTTTCTAAATCACTAATTGTATAAACATTATGAAGGCTCTTAGACATCTTTCCACCATTAATTTGTAAAAACTCAACATGCATCCAAGTTTTTGCTGGTACACAACCATCTGCACCAATAGATTGTGCAATCTCATTTTCATGGTGAATTGGAATATGATCAACACCACCAGTATGGATATCAAACTGTTCACCTAGATATTTTCTAGACATTGCACTACATTCAATATGCCATCCAGGATAGCATAGCCCCATAAAACTATCCCATTTCATAATATGTTCAGCAGGAGCCTTTATCCATAATGCAAAATCTTTTGGATTTTTCTTTTCTGGATCTACTTCAATTCTTGCACCATCTTTAAGCTCATCTGCTATATTATTTGTTAAATATCTACCATATTTTGGAAGCTTAGATGTATCAAAATATGCACCTTTTGATGTTTCATATGCATAGCCATTAGCTAATATTTCTTTTACATATTCTTCCATTTCTTTAATATGGTCTGTAGCTTTTGCAAGTACTTCAGTATCTTCAATATTCAATTTTTTGAAATCTGCTTGATATGCTTCTGTATACATTTTAGCAATTTCATAAACACTTTTATGTTGTTCTCTAGCAGATTTAGCCATTTTGTCTTCGCCTTCATCTGCATCAGAAGTCAAATGTCCAACATCTGTTATATTCATACAATGTTTTAATTTATAACCATCATATTTTAAAACTTTTCTAAGTAAGTCCATAAATATATAAGTACGCATATTTCCAATATGTGCATAATTATATACTGTTAAACCACAAGAATAAATTCTTACTATATTATTTTCTTTATCTATTGGCTCAAATACTTCTTTTTCTTTTGTTAAAGTATTATATAATTTTAACATACTTTAGCCACCTTTCCAGTCTGTTATATTATATACTATTTAAAGCACTTTTTCAATTACATAAATAAATATAATATTATTTTATTAATTATTGAAAATTATTTTTGTATATTATATAATTTTGTTGTATATATATGTTATACAGGAGGATTTTATGGAAAAAGTTAAAAATATTTTTGCAACTTTTTTTGATATAAACTCATTTTCTCTAAGAAAATTAGCTATAGCAGTTAGTATTATAGTAGCTATACTAATAATTAGAGGATTACTTTCTAGATTAATACTTAAGATTTTTAAAACTGATGGAAGAGAAAGTGTCAAAAATAGTTCTTTTTACAAGCCACTTAAAGGATTGTTTATATTAATTGGCACATATGCAGTATTATTATACTTAGGTCCTACAGCAGAGTTTAGAGTTGTGTTAGATAAAATATTTAGAATTTGTATAATTATATTCTTTACACTATCTATTGCTAATCAAGTTTCTCCAGGTTCTAAATTTGAAAAAAGTCTTAGAAAAAAATTAACCAAAGCAAATGACTCAATAGTGGTTATGATTTGTAAAACACTTAAAGGTGTCATATATATTATTGGTCTTGTAATACTAATTAGCGAACTAGGATATAACATTTCTGGACTTATCGCAGGTCTTGGAATAGGTGGTGTTGCAATTGCACTTGCTGCTCAAGATACAGCCTCAAACATAATTGGAGCAATAATGATAGTTATAGATAAACCATTTGAAGTCGGTGACTGGGTTGCAATTGGCACAACAGAAGGAAGCATAGAAGAAATTACTTTTAGAAGCACAAGAATTAGACAAGCAAAAAATTGTGTCGTTTCTATTCCAAACTCTAAAGTAGTAAATGCTGAAATTACTAACTGGTCTAAATTACAAAAAAGAAGAATAGATTTCAATTTAGTTCTTGAATTTGAGACTCCACTAAAAAAAGTAGCAGATGTTCAAAATGATATACTAATATACTTAGAAAATCATGAGCACATAATTAATGATGGTATGTATGTTAAATTTGATAAAATAGCAGATGATGGATATAATCTTAGAACTGCATGTTTTACAGATATTATTCCATATGCAGATTATTTAACATTAATGGATGAAATAAACTTTAAAATAATGAGCATTTTAAATAAGCATAAAGCATCTCTTGCATATAAGTCACAAACTATATATTTTAGAGATGACAACAAGAAATAAAATAAACACAAAAAATATAGGCCATAAGCCTATATTTTTTTATCCTTTATATACTTTATTATTGTCCAATCATTCTATAAACAAATAATTGATTATCAAATTTATAAAGTGTATTTCCATCAATAGACATTGCAAATTTAGAAACATATTGCATTGTTTCACCATCTACTGAATAAACATTAAATACTAAACATTTTGTATCTGCTATAGTAGTTGTTCCAGTATTAAATATCATTCTAACATTATCCATACTACAATTAATACCTAATTCTTCTGGAGAATATGATTTAAATTTATTAATTATTGTATTTTTAACATTAGAAATCTCATCTGCAGATAATTCTTCACTTTCTTCACCTACATAAGTGCTTTCAGTTGTTGTAAATGTTTCTGGAACATTGTATGGATTTCCATCATACTCTGCTTCAAGCTTATTTATCATTTCAGCTTTTTCTATTAATCCAGCAGATTCACCATTTAGTGATATATTATCACTTTTTCTAGTAACTGCTTTAACTATCATCACTATAACAACTATAATTAGAACTAATGCTATTATAGCTGGAATCAATCTTTTTATATTTATTTTATTTGCTTTTCTACCTTGTTTACTCATATTTTCCTCACCTGCCAAAATTATACCAAAAATATTCAAAAAAATCTACTATTTTTTAGATAATTGTATTATTCCATCGTTATTTGCTTTTAGTATATCTAACCAAATACTATTTTCTATATTTCTTTGTTTTTTAGGATGAACTAAGAATCTCATATACATATCTACATTTCCATCCACAAGTTCAACATAAATTATGGGATCTAAATTGTTAAAGTAGATTCTATATTCAGCAGACGACTCACTAACCTCCTCTTTCATTTTATCTGGTATATGTTTTACAACACTATTTTTATTTATTATTTTATATAACTCTTTCTTAGTTTTTGTTATATCCGCATCAATTGGCACAGTTATTTTTAGTTCATCCCATACATATTTGAATGCCTTTACATAGTTTTTTACTGGATGTGTAAAAACAATAGCATTAGGAACATGTACAATTCTACCTGTACTTTGCTCACCATTTACTCTCTCTCCAACTTCTAAGATATCAAAACCAGTTCTATTTATATTTACGACATCACCTTTTATTCCATCTACCTCAATTCTATCCTCTAGAGAGAATACTTTACTAGTTCTAATATAAATACCAGCAAAGAAATTAAAAATTATTTCTTTAATTGATAGAGTAATTGCAGTAGATACAAATGTAATTAATGTCATAAAGTTCTTTAGATAATCTATCCACATAAATGTTAAAAGAATAATTATTATAATTCTAGATAATACTGCTCCACCTTTAAAATACATATATTTTTCTTTTGAGTTTAAATCTTTTTTAAATGACAATTTTATAATAACGTATCTTATTAATTGTACTATAGCAATAACAACTAATGAATTAATTATTAAAAATAAGTATTCACTTTTTATTACTAAATATTTAGATATATTTTCGCTTATGTTTTTTAGTGTTTCCACTGCTTTCCTCCTTTCATATAATATTTATTTACTACATATAAATTATAGCACCAATACTATATAAAAGTTATCATTATCACATAGATTTCACTATTTTTCGTTAACATAACACAAAATTAAAAGCAAGAAAAAAGCTAGGGAGAACCTAGCTATTGTGGCTCCTCAAGTAGGGCTCGAACCTACGACCCTTCGGTTAACAGCCGAATGCTCTACCGCTGAGCTATTGAGGAATATTTTCTATACACTTATATTAACACTAATATTATAAAAAGTAAATAGTTTGTTTTAAAAAAGTATAAAAAATTATCTAACCATTCTTTTATCAAAAATAAACATATCTGTTTGACTACATTTTCCAACAAAAACATAAGCATCAGAAAAAGTACTTACAAGTGCATATGCTGTCATTCTTAAATGTCCTTCTATTATTAGATACTTTTCTTCGTTACAAGTTATTACAATAATTGGTGGAAATTTCCCTCCATTTTCTAAATATTTTTTAGCACTAATATATTGTTCATTAGATACATCATATATTTCTATTCCTTTTAATATTGTTTTTGCTGCCTCTTTAGGAAGGGAAGTTTGAGATGATAATTCATTCCAATAATCATAATCTATAAAATAGCAATTATCCAAGTCGCTACTTTCTAGCTTATAAAGACTCCATTTATTAATCTTTGGAAAATTGAAAAACATATCTTCATCAGGATAGCCTCTAAATTTATGCATGATTTCAAGTCTTTTCAAATTTTCTTCTTTATTATTTAAATCTGCAGAAACTATTATACTTTTATCTAGTTTTAGCTCTTTTAATACATTGTTTAAGTTTTCACTAAATCTATTAGAATTAATTTCACCTTTTAAAAACTCAAGTATAACTTCTGCCTCATTTGATTCCCTAATCTTTATTATTTTAACCACCTCTAAAAAAATTATACAAAAATATTTGATTTAATACAATAAAAAAACTAGGATTTCTCCTAGTTTATATTTCAAATTATAAGTGTAAAATAGTCTGAGCTTTTTTAACATCTTCTTGTGTAGCACATCTTACCCCTTCAAGTGGATATTTTCCATCTATTTCTATCCATTTGAATTTACCCATATCATGATAAGGTAAAATCTCTATTTTTTCTACTATATCACCAAGCTCTAAAACAAACTTTTGAGTTGCTTTAAGTGTTTCTTCATCATCTGTTATTCCTGGTGTTAAAACTTGTCTTATCCATACCTTTTTGTTAGTTTGAGATAGATATCTTGCAAAGTTTTTGTTATTAGTATTATCCATACCAGTTAATTCTTTACACTTTCTACTATCTATATGTTTAATATCTAATAATACAAGGTCTGTATATTCTAATAGTTCCTTAATTGTACCATTTATCTCATAAGATCCAGCAGTATCTAAACAAGTATGAAAGCCCTGTCTTTTACATTCTTTAAAAAGTTCGCATACAAATTCTGCTTGCCCTAATGGTTCCCCACCACTAACAGTTATTCCTCCACCAAGGCTTGAAGCTTCTATATATGGTTTTACTCTTTTTAATCTTTTAACTATTTCTTCTACTGTATATTCTTCTCCTTTGTTAAAGTCCCAAGTATCTCTATTGTGACAAAACTTGCACTTTAAAGGACAGCCCTGCATAAAGACTATAAATCTTATACCAGGGCCATCTACTGTTCCAAAGGAATCAAAAGAATGTATTCGTCCTTTTAATTCACTCATAATTTACTCCTACATTTTTTCATGTATTGTTCTATTTATAACATCTAATTGTTGTTCACGTGTTAATTTAGTAAAGTTTACAGCATATCCAGAAACTCTAATTGTTAGTTGAGGATATTTTTCTGGATGCTCCATAGCGTCTTCAAGTAAAGATCTATCAAAAACATTAACATTTACATGATGTGCAAGTTGTACAAAATATCCATCAAGTAAAGCAGTTAAGTTTTTAATTCTTGTTTCTTCATTATCTCCAAGTGCAGATGGTACTATAGCAAATGTATAAGAAATACCATCCTCTGAATCTTCAAAATTTAGTTTTGCAAGAGAATTTAGTACTGCAACAGCACCATTTACATCTCTTCCATGAAGTGGATTTGCTCCTGGTCCAAATGGAGTTCCAGCTCTTCTACCATCTGGTGTATTTCCTGTAGCTTTACCATACACTACATTTGAAGTTATAGTAAGAATTGAAGAAGTAGGTTTTGCATTTCTGTACGTAAATTGTTTTCTAAGTCTATTCATAAACTCTTTTTGTATTTGGACAGCAATGTTATCTACTCTATCATCATCATTACCATATTTTGGATAATCTCCTTCAACCACATAGTCTACAGCAACACCATCTTCATCTCTTATTACTTTAACTTTTGCATATTTCATTGCTGAAAAAGAATCTGCAGCAATTGAAAGACCAGCCATACCACATGCCATTGTACGTAGTATATCTTTATCATGAAGAGCCATAGCAAGAGATTCATAAGAATACTTATCATGCATATAATGTATTATATTTAATGCATCTATATAAATCTTTGCAACATAATCCATCATTTGCATATATTTTTCCCATACTTCATCATAATCTAGATATTCAGAAGTAATAGGTGAATATCTTGGTGTAACTTGTTGTTTTGTCATTTCATCTACTCCACCATTGATTGCATATGTTAGTGTTTTTGCAAGATTTGCACGAGCACCAAAAAATTGCATTTGCTTACCAATTTTCATTGGAGATACACAGCAAGCAATTGCATAATCATCCCCTAAATATTCTCTCATCAAGTCATCATTTTCATATTGAATTGAACTTGTATTAATAGACATTTTAGTTGCATAATGCTTAAATCCTTCAGGTAATTTTTGTGCCCATAAAACAGTAATATTTGGTTCCGGAGCAGTTCCCATAGTTTCTAATGTATGTATTAATCTAAATGAATTTTTAGTAACTAGAGTTCTTCCATCTTCACCCATACCTGCTATACTTTCAGTAACCCAAACTGGATCTCCTGAGAATAGCTCGTTATATTCTGGCGTTCTAATAAATCTTACCATTCTAAGTTTCATTACAAAATGATCCATTAGTTCTTGAGCTTTTTGTTCTGTAAGAGTTCCTTCATCAATATCTCTTTGAATATAGATATCAAAAAAAGTTGTAGTTCTTCCTAAACTCATAGCAGCTCCGTTTTGTTGTTTTACAGATGCAAGATATCCAAAGTATGTCCATTGAATAGCTTCTTTTGCATTTGTAGCAGGTTTAGATATATCATAACCATAAGACTCTGCCATTTTCTTTAAATCATTTAATGCTTTAATTTGCTCATAAGTCTCTTCTCTTGAACGAATTACTTCTTCACTCATCCAAGGTCCAATTGTATGTGCAAAATCTTTTTGTTTTTCTTCAATTAAATAGTCTACACCATAAAGTGCAATTCTTCTATAATCTCCAATTATTCTTCCTCTACCATATCCATCTGGAAGACCAGTTAGAAGTTTATTTTTTCTTGCAGCTCTAATTTCTGGTGTATACACTTGGAATACACCATCATTATGTGTTTTTCTGTAATTGTGGTAAATATCTTCTATCTTTTCACTAACTTTAAAACCATAAGCTTCACAAGATTTTTCTACTATTCTAATTCCACCTTCTGGCATAATAGCTCTTTTTAAAGGTGCATCTGTTTGAAGACCAACAATTGTTTCAAGTTCTTTATCTATATATCCTGGTCCATGACTAGTTATTGTTGATGCAACGTCTGTTGAACAATCTAGCACACCACCATTTTCTCTCTCTTTTTGGTATAAATCCATAACCTCAGACCATAATTTTTTAGTATTCTCTGTAGCATCAGCTAAGAAAGAACTATCTCCTTCATATGGTGTATAGTTATTTTGGATAAAATCTCTAACATTTATAGTTTTATCCCATTTTCCTCTTTTAAATCCTCTCCATGCGTTTGTAAATTCCATATTTTAATCCTCAACTTTCTATAAAAAATAATTATTAATTATATCTTTTGTAAAATCTGAGTAAACTATTATTGATAGTCTACTACATCTACCCATTTTTTTAGGAATTCTTCATCTTCTTTATTGCCTCTTGTAAGTTCTACAGCAGCAACTATTGGAATCCATCTTTGAACTAGTATTTTTTGTGTATCTGTTTTTTCACAATATAAATCTAGATATTTATTAGCAATTTCTTCTTTTCCACTTTTTACAAGTTTAAGATATGTTGTTGCAGCATCTGCACTACCATTTCCTTGAGTTGCATGTGACCAGTCAATTATGAAATAGTCACCATTATCTTTAATGATAATGTTACTTGGGACGAAATCTCCATGACATAGCTTAGTATGGTCTCTCATTCCATCTAATCTTTCAAGTAATTCATATCTAGTATTATCTGTTAAACCTTCAGCTTTTTCTATTCTACTTTTAAATTTTTCTTTTATTCTATTTAGTAGTGGAACTTTTTTAGATAACATTTCCACTTGAATAGATACAAATAAATCTAAATACTCATCTATTTTATCTGGATGATCTTCCATAAGTTGGCTTAAAGTTGTTCCTTCAACATAATCTGAAACTAAAGCCCATCTATTATCTATTTTAGTTACCTCATTAAGTTTAGGAATATTTAAATCTGTACCTTCCTCAACTCTTGCTTGAATTAATGCCTCGTTCAATATATTGGCCTTAGAGTAATTTTCAACAAAAAGTTTAATTGTATTTCCTCCATCTCTATAAACTTCTTTTGTTGATCTTTTAGCTAATACGTTTGTTAAATTATATGACATTATTTTTCACCTCCATAATATACTTTTAAATATATGTCTTTAATTTCACTAATTAATGGATAACGTGGATTTGCTCCTGTACATTGATCATCAAAAGCTTGCTCACTCATCTCATCTAGTGTTTTTAAGAAATCTTCTTCTGAAATGCCATAATCTTTAATTGTATGCTTAATTCCAATTTTATCTTTAAGTTCATCAATTTTTGCAAGTAATTTTTCAAGTTTTTCTGTATCATTCTTTCCATCAATTCCAAGAGATTCAGCAATTTGAGCATATCGTCTTAGAGTTTGTGGATGATCATATTGTGGGAATGTACCCATTTTAGTTGGAACTTCCTCAGCATTAAATTTCATTACTTCGTTTAATACTAAAGATACAGTTACACCATGTGGTAAGTGATGGAATGCTCCAAGTTTGTGTCCCATTGAGTGACAAATACCAAGAAATGCATTAGCAAATGCCATACCAGCAAGTGTTGCTGCATGTGCCATTTTTTCTCTTGCTTCTGGATCGTTTGCACCATTTTCATAAGCACGTGGTAAATATTCAAATATAGTTTTAATTGCCTCAAGTGCTAAGCCATCAGTAAATTCAGTAGCCATCATTGAAACATATGCTTCAATAGAGTGTACTAAAGCATCTATTCCAGATGCACTTGTAAGTCCTTTTGGTGCATTCATCATCATGTTTGCATCTACTATTGCCATTTTTGGTAATAATTCATAATCTGCTAGAGGATATTTAATATTTGTTGCTTCATCTGTAATAACTGCAAATGGAGTAACTTCAGATCCTGTACCAGCAGAAGTTGGAACACATATAAAGTATGCTTTTTCACCCATTTTAGGGAAATCATAAACTCTTTTTCTAATATCCATAAATCTCATAGCCATATCTAAGAAATCTACTTCAGGATGTTCATATAATACCCACATAATTTTTGCAGCATCCATTGCAGATCCACCACCAATTGCTATAATGCAATCTGGTTTGAATGCAGTCATAAGTTTTGCACCTTCTTTAGCACATCCAAGTGAAGGATCTGGTGCAACATTAGAAAATGTTGTATGTTCAATACCAAGTTCATCTAGTTTGTCTGTTACAACTTTAGTATATCCATTTTCATAAAGAAAAGTATCAGTTACTATAAATACTTTCTTTTTGTTCATTACATGTTTTAATTCTTCAAGAGCTACTGGAAGACAGCCTCTTTTAATATATACCTTTTCAGGTGCTCTAAACCAAAGCATATTATTTCTCCTTTCTGCTACAGTCTTAACGTTTAACAAATGTTTTATTGTAACGTTTTCAGATACTGAGTTACCACCCCATGTACCACATCCAAGTGTTAGAGATGGGTTTAATTTAAAGTTATATATATCCCCTATACCACCTTGAGATGAAGGAGTATTAATAACAACCCTACATGTTTTCATTTTAGAATAAAATGCTTCAATTTTATCTTTTCCTGTAATTGTATCTACATATAGTGAAGATGTATGACCAATACCACCATCAAGAACAAGTCTTAATGCTTTATCTGTTGCATCTTCAAAGTTTTTAGCATGATACATTGCAAGTACTGGAGAAAGTTTTTCGTGTGCAAATTCTTCACTAATATCCACACTTTCAACCTCACCAATAAGTATTTTAGTAGTCTCTGGTACTTTTACTCCTGCAAGTTCTGCAATAGTATATGCTTTTTGACCTACTATTTTTGCATTTAACGCTCCATTAATAATTATTGTTTTTCTAACTTTTTCTGTTTCTTCTGGACTTAAGAAGTAACAACCACGAGCTTTAAACTCTTTCTTTACTTTATCATAAATTGAATCTAAAACAATTACAGATTGTTCAGATGCACAAATCATTCCGTTATCAAAAGTTTTTGAATGAATAATAGAGTTGACTGCAAGAATAATATCTGCACTGTCATCTATTACAGCAGGAACATTTCCAGCTCCAACTCCAAGTGCAGGTTTTCCACTACTATATGCAGCTTTAACCATTCCAGGACCACCTGTAGCTAAAATTATATCTGCAGATTGCATTAAAAGGTTAGTTAAATCTAGTGATGGAACATCAATCCATGAGATAATATCTTCTGGTGCTCCAGCTTCAATTGCTGCTTCTAAAACAACTTTAGCAGCTTCTATTGTACTTTTCTTAGCCCTTGGATGTGGACTAATTATTATTCCATTTCTTGTTTTTAATGCAGCTAGTGTCTTAAAAATAACTGTAGAAGTTGGATTTGTTGTAGGTATAACCGCAGCTATAACTCCAACTGGTTCAAGAACTTTCTTGTAACCATAACTATCACTTTCTTCTACTACACCACATGTTTTTTCATTTTTGTACTTGTTATATATGTACTCAGATGCAAAATGGTTTTTAATTACTTTATCTTCTACTACACCCATTCCTGTTTCTTCAACAGCAATTTTTGCAAGTGGAATTCTTGCTTCATTTGCAGCAATTGCTGCAGCTTTAAAAATCTTATCTACTTGCTCTTGAGTATAAGTAGAGAATTTTTCTTGAGCCTTTTTTACTCTTTTAAAGGCTTCCTCAAATGTTTCAACACTGTCTACAATTTCATACTTTTTGCTCATAATACATTCTCCTTACTCTATTGTCTTATGGTAAATAATTAAAAATTTACCACATGTCATTGTACCATTATATTATGCTTTTAGCAATAAATTAACTAAAATTATATAAAGAAAAAATTAACGACATCTTTTATCATAGACAATACTATTGTAATCTACTAAAGTTAAATTATCTGTTGCAAGTGCAACAAAAAAATTATTAAGTAAAATAAAAAGCCTAAGAGTAGCTCTTAGACTTAAAACAAAAAATAATATTATTTTTATATTACGATTATAACAAAAAAAAGACTAGGAATAAATCCTAGTCAATTTTGGCTCCTCAAGTAGGGCTCGAA
>CAMVON010000008.1 GCA_947169155.1 uncultured Clostridiaceae bacterium | reverse complement strand
TTAGATGAAAGAAAAATATCTAAAGAAGATTTTGAAAAAATCCGCTTAGAAAAAGTAGAAAGAAGAGGAGCATTCAAAGATAGAGTCTTCCTTGAAACATTAGATATAGATTAATAATAGATAATAAAAACAGAGACACTAAAATCTAGTGTCTCTATTTCTTTAACGTCAAAGTTTTTATTGCAAAATCTTTAGACTCATAACCCCATGGATTAGAAACAAAATGAGTGTTTCCTATCGTTTCATCTTTTTCAATATGGTCATGACCATATATCCAAACTGGAGCTTTGAATTCATCTACATCAACATAGTAGCAAGAACTCATACGAGATTTAATCGGTGGAACGTGAGTGACCATTAAGTCTATATCGTCAGGTAAAGATTCATACCAATCCATACTTGTTTCGTGTAGATTAATAATCTTTTGTTTCCTACTTAGCATAGATTTAATAAATCTAGAGTCATTAGAACTGATGTAGTAAAACCACCAGCTACGAAAAGTTGTAGGGATATACCATAATGTATCTCCTGCAATCTTAAACCCTTTATACTCATATATTCCATTATTCTCGTTAAGTCTATCAAGCATAACAATTTTGTCTGTAGCATTGCATAGTTCACATAGCTCGTAAATTTTTTCCAAGCTTTCACCACCATAGTCTTTTTTCATCCCACTAAAAAATATAGAAGACAAATAGTATTCGTGGTTTCCTGCAACAAAGAAAACTTTAGAGTAGTATTTAGAACAAAGCTCTAAGAACTTAAAGCCAGACCTTGTAAACTCAGTTAAATCTCCTGCAATAACAAGAACTTCACCTTGAACTTTAGGTGCAATGTTTTTAGCAATAAAAGACTCCATTTGCTTTTCATCATAACCATTAGATGTAGCTTGCAAATAAAAACTTAAATGCATATCTGAGATGTAATCAACAGTTAACTTACTCATTTTATCACCTCTAATCAAAAATTTTTAATTAAAATCAACTATATTTCAAGCTCGCATATTATACCATAATTTTGTCAACTTGTAAAATATAAGAAAGTATTATATACTTAAACATAGAAAAAACACGAAAAAACAAAAAATAAAAATGAAAGAAGGAATACTATGAAATTTTGTCCAGAATGTGGAAGTCTACTAAATCCAGAAGATAAGATTTGCCCATGTTGTAAATATGATGTTGTAAATATGAAGAAAACAGAAGAAACAGAAAATAATGAGTTAACACTAAACCCATATAACATAAAGGGTATATGTGTTCCAACTCCATCATTTGGAATGTTAGACCCGATAGTGTCTTTGAAAAGGTATATAGAAAACGAAATAATGGTAGAACAAGACTCAGACGATGAAGTAGCACAAAAAATAGAAAACTTCTCAATAGGATATGCTCAAGACCCTATGGTAAAATTATCAGCTGCTACAATTGCAAAGAAAGATTTAAACAAAATAATGCAAGAAGTAAAGCTAATACAAAAAGAAACAGATGAAAGCAAAGAGTATTCAACTAAATATAAAGAGCCATATGAAGAGACAATAGGAATAATATGGAGTGGAATACTAAAAGAGCAAAGTGAAGAAAAAGCAATAGAGGAAATACAAAACGATGTAAATGATATTTTAAATGAAAACATAAAGATTTCAGAAAGAGAAAAAATAACAAAATATATAAACATGCTAAAAAAGAGAGACTTAAACAAAATTGCAAAAGTAGTAAACGATAAAATCCAAAGCTTTAGAATATATACTGCTTAAAAGGAGGAAATACTATGAGATATACATGTGCATATTGCCAAAAACATTCATGTCACAAAGGAGATTTAGAAAATGCTCCACTAAATTGCCCAACAAAAAATGAAAAGGAAGACTTAGATAAAATACTAGAAAAATATGATGAAGAAGAAAATTACAAAATTGCTCATGTTAGTGCAGAAGTTGTAATGGATAACTATGGTGCAAAAACAAGAGTAAGAGAAATAGTAGATTTTTGCAAACAAATGGGATACAAAAAGCTAGGACTAGCGTTTTGTGTAGGACTTGCTAAAGAAGCAGGGATATTTATACAAATAATAAAAAATCACGGATTTGAAGTTGAATCTGTAATATGCAAATTAGGTAGTGTAAATAGAGAAAAGATAGGGATAGAAGGTTGCGATGTTCCAATGTGTAATCCAATAGCACAAGCAGAATTTTTAAATAAAGAAAAAACAGAATTTAACATTGTACTTGGACTATGTGTAGGACATGATACATTATTTTTTAAGTACTCTGAAGCACCAGTTACAGTTCTAGCTGTAAAAGATAGAGCTTTAGCACATAACCCACTTGGTGCACTATATCTTGCAGATGGATATTTTAAAAATAAAGTGTAAAACAATGAGTAAAAGAGAATAAATAAGCAAAAAGAATAAAAGAAAATAAATAAGAGGTAAGATTATGAACGAATATATTAGAATAACAACTTTTAGCAAAGATAAAAGAACAATAGCAAAAATATCTACTGAAGTAATTAAAGAAAAATATGCTGCAAGTACACATATAGATAAAGTTTTATCTAGTTACTGGTGGGATGGTAAAGTAGAAGACACTCAAGAATATAGACTAGAGATAATAACAAGAAAAGATAAGGAAGATATAATAGTACAAACAATAAAACTTCTTCATGATTATGATGTACCAGAGATACAAATAGATGAACACAATACATTAAACAAAGATATTGAATATTGGATAGATGAAAATGTAAAATAAAAACAAGAGCTGTAAATTAAAAATACAGCTTTTTATTTTTTTAATTGAATATTTTTAAACAAATATGTTATAGTTGTAGTATAGGTTTAGAGGTGTGATATGAAAAATAATGATGATATTACTTTGGGATTAGATTTTTTTAAATTAGTCGAAAGTGATGCCAAAAAGTTCTTATTAGAAAAAGATATAAAAGCATATTTTCCAAAAATAGTAGAATACCAAGATGAATATTATTATGCAGTCCCATTTTTTTATAAAGAAGATGTATGGAGACAACTAGGTTGGATAATTTATTCAAGAATCAATGTAAAATTAAAAAGCATATGTATAATAGATCGCTATTCAAGAGAGATAGATGGAAGTATCTTAGATAAAGATAAATTACCAAATAAACTAATAGAAGAATTTGCAAGTAATGCAAGAACAGTAATGAAGTTAAGCGACCAAGAACCAGAAAATGAAGAAGAAATAAAAGAATCAATAAAATCATATAACAAACTATTAAATGAATTAATTCCTCAAAATATTACACAAATATACCAAGAAAACGAAGTAGAAAAACAATTAAAAGAAACCATAAATATGGAAACAGGAAAAGAAGAAAAGTATGAAATGGAATCATCCTTTGAATCCAAAAACAAACTAAGATACGTATCAGATGATGCATTAGAAGTTGCAATGAAGTTAGTCAAAAAAGCTAAAATTAAAATAAATGAAAAAGATGGCAAATTTATAATTTCTAGTAATACAATGTCTTTTTGTACACACAAGAATCATACAACAAAAGAGTTAAAGGAAGCATTACAAAAAGATGGAAAAATAGATGAAGTAGATATAATAGGTTCAAAAAACAATACACTAACTTGGGCTACAAGCAGAGATACAGGATTAGTATGTAAATACTGTAATTATGAAAAATGTCCTAAAGTTATCGCTGCATTTATATTGAACGCTAAAAAACTAGGGTTACTAGATTATTATCTAGAAGATAGACAAATATTTAGAGCAAAAGTAGATTTAGAAAAACCACAATATTATGAATTTGCATGGATACCAAAAGATGGACTCAGAATGATATCTGAAGATGTATATAAATTTGCAAAAGAATTAGCAGACAAGGATTATATACATGTAGACAGTGTTACTTCAGAGCATAACTTGGTAAAAATATATTCTTCAATTACTTGTGAAGATTGTAAAATGCTAAATATAAAAGAACTGCCAAAAAAAGATGATGTTTCAAGAAAAATAATATATAGAAATCCTCAAGATAGTTCTCTTGGTAAATGTATAGAATGTATTTGTGATAAAAATTCTTGCGCAATAGCTGTTGCAGGATATATAAAATATCTTAAAAAGATAGGAAGAGAAGATTTAATTGATGAACAAAGAAAATACTATAAAGAAAATAAAGAGGAAATAGAGAAAGAATATAGTAAAAAGAATGAACTACAAAGAGAACAAGAAGAAAAATTAAAAGAAATTTCTAAAGATGAATTTGAAGAGTACAGCGTGAAAAACTTAGAAATATTATTAGGAATGTTGTTAAATAAAGAACAACTTAGTTTAAGATGCTTAGTAGTAGGTGAAGATAAAGAATTAAATTATAACTTTATCCGTAAGATAAAAGATACATTAGTTAAAAATAAAAAGCTGTCTTCAGATAAAGTATACAGAAAAAATTTATTGGATATAAAAGCAGAGAATATGTATACTTTAAATGAATGGAAAAAAGATGCAAAAGGCAATATAATAAAAGATAAAAACGGAATTAAAAGAGCGACTGTAGATCAATATGTGTACACAAGTATAGATGAAAAAGGCATGTATATAATAGATGGAATAAAAGAATTTGTAGACTATAAAAATAGTATAGGAAACAATTTCTTTGAAAAGAAATCTATTGATCATACTATAAAGCTAATAACAGACTTAAGTTTAAGCGCCTATATTATATTAACAGGAACAGAAAACGAGATAGCAGATTTACTAGCTTTAGATCCAAGATTAAAATTTGTATATCAAAACTACAAATTTAATATTGAAGATATATCTTTTGATAATATGTTCAAATTATTTACTAAAAAGGTTAGAAAAGAATTAGTAGAACAAATACAAACAAATAGCGAAAAGTTCAAAAAGAAATTTAATGACTATATAAGTTTAAACAAATCATTAATGCCTTTTTCTAATAGAGAATTAGTAAATTACTTAGTAATGTATTGTAATTCAAATAACTCACTAGAATTACCACCAGATTTGTATAAAAGAGAAACAATAGAAGAAGCTTTAAGTAATATAATAGGGCTAGAAAAGATAAAAGAAAAAATAAAAGAATTTGAAAAGTATATGTTGTTCAAAATAAAAGCAGATGCTCAAGGCTTAGATGTTGCAAATGGTAATATGCATATGCTATTTACTGGTAATCCAGGTACAGGTAAAACAACTATAGCAAGAATCATGGCTAAACTATTATATGACTTAGGTATAACTAAAGAAAACAAATTAATAGAAGTAGAAAGAAAAGATTTAATTGGAAGGTATATTGGTGAAACAGCACCAAAAACTGCAGAAGTTATAAATAAAGCTATGGGCGGAGTGCTATTTATAGATGAAGCATATTCTATCACATACTCAGATAGTTCAAGAGATTATGGAGCAGAAGCTATTGCTACATTAATAAAAGCAATGGAAGATAGAAAAGGGGATTTTGTAGTAATCTTTGCAGGATATAAAAAAGAAATGGCAAACTTTATTGAAGCAAACCCTGGTATAGCATCTAGAATTGGTTACACTTTTAATTTCGAAGATTATACTGCAGAAGAATTAAATCAAATATTCTGTAAGAAAATAGAAAAAAGTAAATTAAAAATAAATAGTGAAGCAAAAAAAGAATCATTAAAAGTAATGAAGTACTTTGCAAATGTAAATAATATTGGTAATGGTAGATTCGCAGATAGAGTATATCAAGAAACACTATTAAAACACGCTAAGAATTATGAAGAAAATGATGATATAACTAAAATCACTAAAAAGGATATTCCAACTATAAAAGAGATTGTTACTGTATTAAATAAATCAAATATGATAGATGTAGAAACAATTACTCCTGAGGATTTAAGAAAAACTGCTACACATGAAATAGGACATGCAACAATAAGATACTACTTAAAAAAATATAGTGGAATAAAAGTAATAACAATAAATCCAGAAGGAACGGGAACATTGGGCTATGTTAAAGTGGACTTTTCAAAAGAAAGGCACACAAGTAGTAGAGAAGAAATGATAGTAGATATAGCAGTAGCTTTAGCAGGTTTAGCATCAGAAAAAATACACTTTGGAATATATGAAAGTGGAGGAAGCTCAGATTTAAAAATAGCTACAAATATTGCAAAGTGTATGATTAAATACTATGGTATGTCAAATAGTGGTTTGGCATATATAGATGGAGATAATGATATTTTCCTTGCAGAAAGAATATATAAAGAATGTAACGAAATACTTCAAGAAGGATTTGACCTTGCTACTAAAGTTATAAATGAACATATAGAAGAAGTAGACAAGGCTATAGAATACTTATTAGAAAAAACAGAAATAACAGAAGAAGAGTTAATAAATTTCTTAGATAAAAAGAAATAAAAAATAAGAGCTGTAAAACCAATTACAGCTCCTTTACTTTTTATATGAATAATTTAACAATCAAAAGAGAAAACTTTCTTAAAATCTAAATATGGCTTAATGAGGACTATAAATATCTAACTTTGGCTTTCTTCCGTTGTGGCTAGTAATTAGCCCAGCATAATTTGCAATTCTAAATTCTTGTTCAACAGTTAAATTTACAACTTCAACTACAATATATTTTTCTGCTTTTTCAATTACAACATAATTTTCAATCTTTTCATCTTCAAGCCATGCTTTAAGTCCGTCTTCATCTTGAAACTCAATAGTTATTATACGGATTCTATCAAAAAACTCTTTTGGTGGATTAAATGGTGTATCAATATCTTGTAATAGTACTGTAGCACATAGCTGGTAACTAAGTCCAAAAGGAGATACAGTTATATCTAGTACCATAAGTCGAGAATGTTCATCACTCAAGAGTTTCTTTCCTTCAGATTCTAAATAATAACATAAGTTAATATTGTTAATGTTAATATTTTCTTTACCACAGATAATAAGTGCATTTGTTGACTCTAGTGGACTTAGTACAAGATAATATCTATTATCCTCGCCTGCATTTGGATACATCTTTTTAAGTTCCATAGGTACCTCCTAAAACTTTAATTACATTGTAGCATAAAAAGAAAAATAATAAAATAAAGAGCCAAACAAAAATAGTTTGACTCAATAATGTTAGTTATACACTTGTATAATTCCACATGCAATTTTTTGTCCAGAGTTTCCACTAGGTTGAGTGGTAAAATCATCTACACCACTATGTATAATTATAGTCTTACCAATTATTTCTGCAATACTAAATTTGTTTGTAAAAAAAGACATATATGCAAAACCGTTATTACCAAATAATGGTGGCATATCTCCTGTATGGTATGGGTGATTAACACACTCACCATTATTGTAATGCATTTTAGCATCAGCAAAAGGGTCAGTATCGTTTCCTGTGCAACTCATACCTTCATGCATATGAAATCCATATATCTCTTTTTCACATTTTGTATAAGGGAGATTATATACTTTTGCAGTTACAATTACTCCATCTTTTAACTGAGAAAAAGTAACAGTTCCATGTATATCTGGATAGGAAAAAGAACCTTTAATTTTAGCATATGCTTGTATATTGTTATTCATTATTTACCTCCTTGTGAATAGTATATGAAAGATATATTTAAATTGAACCTAAAAAAGCTCAAATTCGTTTTACAACATCAACAAATTGTGCTAAAATAGTCTTGCAAAAAGAGGGTGAAAAAGAAAAATGAAAATTGTAATAGCAGGAATTGGTAAATTTGGAGATTATTTAACAAGACAACTTGCAAAAGAGAATAATGAAATAACAGTAATAGATATAAATTTCACTGGTAAAGAGGCATTAATAAATAATGAAGATGTAAATAACATTGAAGGAAACGCACTAGATGTAAAAATACTAGAAGAAGCAGGAGTACAAAACTCAGACTTACTTATTGCTTCAATGAAAGAAGACTCAGAAAATGTAATGTGTGCACTTCTTGCAAGAAAACTTGGAGTAAAAAACACTATAGCAAGAATTAGAAGACCTGAGTATATTGACTCACTAAATATGATCAAAGAACCATTAGGTTTATCTATGATCATTAGTCCAAAACAATTAACTGCAAACCAAATTGCACAAACACTAAGTATACCAAGTGCAATTGAAACAACATCATTTTTCAAAGGAAGAATATACGTTATTTCACTTAAATTAAAAGAAGATTCAAAATATATAGGACAATCAATAAAAGAAATATCTCAAAAATTGAACGGAAATATAATTGTTTGTGCTATTGAAAGAGAAGACAAGATAGTTATTCCAAATGGAGAAACTATCATTCAAGCAGAAGATAAAATCCATATAACAGGAACAAGAAAAGATATTAACTCATTCTTAAGATATGGCAATTTAATACAAGATAAAACAAGACAAGTAATGATTGTAGGTGGTTCAGACATATCTAAGTACTTAGCAAACCAACTTGCAGATACAGATATGAAAATAAAAATAATTGAACCAAACAAAGAAGTTGCACTAGAGCTTGCAGAAACTTTAGATAATGTTTTAGTAATAAATGCAGACCCATCAGATGAGCAAACATTATTTGAAGAAGGAATACAAGAAACAGATGCATTTGTTGCCCTAACCGGAATAGATGAAGAAAACATTGTTTATTCGATGTTTGCATCCGCACAAAAGGTACCAAAAGTAATTACTAAGATAAACCACATAAATTTATCTGGTATTACACAAATGGCCAAAATAGATGCAGTTGTATCTCCACATAAGATTGCAGCAAACCAAGTTGTACAATATGTACGTGCAATGGAAAAAGGTAAAAGTTCAAGTTGTGAATCTATATACAACTTTGGAGATAACATCTTTGAAATGATCGAGTTTAAAGTAAAAGAAGATTTCAAAGGAATAAACCAAAAACTAGAAGAATTAAAGTTACAAGATGATACATTAATTGGTGCTATACAAAGAGGAAAAAATATTATTTATCCTCAAGGAAAAGATGAAATAAAACTTAACGATACAGTTCTTGTTATATGTAGAAACAATAAAGTTAAAGAACTTAATGATATGATTAAATAAAACAAAAACAAGAAAACAATAAAAAGAAAAGGAAAAAGAAAATGAGAGCAAAAATAACATTAAACTTTATCGGTAAAGTATTAATTGGAATGGCAGTACTTTTCACTTTTCCAATTTTTACAGCACTAATTTATCATGAAAATATACTAAATTTTATTATACCACAAGTAATAAGTTTAATAGTAGGATTATTATTAAACGCAATTAAATATGAAAAAAATTCACAAATATATGCAAGAGATGGACTTAAAATTGTAGCTCTATCTTGGATAATAATATCTTTAATTGGAGCATTACCAATTTATCTAAATCATGATGCGCCATATATAGATGCATTATTTGAAACAGTATCAGGGTTTACAACAACAGGTGCTACTATATTTAAAGATGTAGAACACTTAGATAAAGCAATACTTTTTTGGCGTGGCTTTACACATTTTATTGGTGGTATGGGAGTACTTGCTTTTGTCATGGCTATTATTCCGCTTTCAACTAAGAATAAGTCAATGCATGTACTAAAAGCAGAAATGCCAGGACCATCTGTATCTAAGCTTGTACCAAGTATGAAGAAGAGTTTAGCAATTTTGTATGGGATATACATTGGTTTAACAGTACTAGAAATTGCATTACTAAAAATTGCACATATGCCAACATTCGATAGCATAGTCATAGCATTTGGCACAGCAGGTACAGGAGGATTCTCAGTACTTAACACATCAATTGCAAGTTATACAACTATGGCTAAATATGTTATAGCAATATTCATGTTCTTGTTTGGTGTAAACTTTAACATATACTTCCTTGTAGCACTTGGAAAAGTTAAAGAGGCACTAAAGAGTGAAGAGTTAAAAGTATATGCAAGTATGTTCATAGTTGCAGTAGCAATAGTAGTACTAAATACAGTACATATATTTGGTAATACATATAAAGCATTTGAGGAAGCTTTCTTCCATGTATCCTCAATAATGACTAGTACTGGATATGCAATTGGAGATATAAACGTATATCCATCAACAAGTAGAGTAGTAATGCTTGTACTTATGCTAATTAGTGCATGTGCAGGAAGTACATGTGGAGGATTAAAAATATCTAGACTAATAATTTGTGCAAAATCAATAAAAAGAAACTTAATTAAACAAGTACATCCAAATGCAGTACAAGTAGTTAAATTTGAAGGAAAGAAAGTCTCAGAGGAAACTATTGAAAACACAAACACATTCATATTTCTGTACGTAGCACTAATACTACTATTTATACTAATTATCTCATTTAACGGCTACAACATAGAAACAACAATAAACGCAGTATTCACGACATTTGCAAATGTAGGACTATGCTTTAACATACAAAACTTTCAAGAGTTTACTGTACTTTCAAAAGCAACACTTTGCATTGCTATGTTACTAGGACGTTTAGAGATATTCCCACTTGTGTCATTAATTAGTGATATGAGGAAGGAGTAGGAAAATATTCAATACAAGTGACAAGTTTTTACAAAAAATAGTCTAATAATTAATAATATTATTAAACAATAATTGGAGGAAATATGGATAATTACGAAGATAAAATAGAAATATATAACGAGAATAGCAATATGAACTATAATAATATTCAAAATGAAGTACAAATATCCCCAAAAATAGATTATTCTAAAGTATTGGGTGATATCTCAAATATTTATAGTACTATTGGATTATTTAGCGCACTATTAGTAGCGCTGAGTATCATTATTAGCTACATTCGATATAAAAAAATACTTAGAAAAAAAAGCAAGGATGTATATGATAATAATGTGAGAAATAAGAAATATATAGAAAATATATATGTGGAAATTGGAGAAACAACTGAAAAAGCCAGATATACAATAAATGGGAAAAAATGGAAAAAACGAATAGAACATAACTTAAAAGGAATACTTACAAAAAATACAAAAAAAATAATAGATGATGTATACCATATAGATGAAAAAGATATTTCTCAAGAGATAAATGATTATTGTTCACTATTGAAATTCTTAGATGAAAAAAGAGGAATTGAATGTGAAAAACAAAATGAAATATACTACCTATACCATAATTCATATTATTATAGTAAAGAAATAAAACTTTTAAAAGAAAAGAATGATTCAATGAATACAAATATATTATTTATTGTTGGAAAAGCAGGAAGTGGAAAAACAAATTTAGCGACATATTTAGCAAAATTAATAAACGAAAAATATAAAAACTATTGTATCTATATAAATGCTAAAGACATAATAGAAGGTGTAGAAGAAGCTTTTTATAAGTATTTTTATACAAAAATATTATTTACAAAAGATGATAAAAAAAGAATAGATATATTTTTAAAAATATTATCGATTTTTAACAGAAAAATATTTATAATAATCGAGGCTATTAATGAAAGTGATAAAGAGGATTTTATAGATAATCTTACTGATTTTATAAATGATAATTACAAAAAAAACATTTATTTTATAATAACAGTAAGATCTGAATTTTTTGAATTGAAATATAGAAAAACTATTGAAGAAAAAATGGTTAACAAATATAAAATAATAGAAATGGACGAAATAAGAGTAAACGAAAATATTAAAAATCAAATGATGCAGAAATATAGAGAATATTATAATTTTAAAGGTAAATATAACAATAGAGTAAAAATGATAATAGAGGAGAGTCCAATTCTAACAAGAATCTTTTTTGAAAGTTATAAAGATACTGATGAAGAAGTTAATGATATTAATAAATATACCTTATTGAAAAATTATATAAACAATATCGATGAAAAAGAAAAAAATATAGATGTTTTTAAATTGCTAGAAAAAATAACCAGCCAAATGTTAGAAAATAAAGAGTACAATTATATAAAAATAGAAGATTTAAACGTGCCAAAGGAAGATATCTATAAGCTGGTTAATGAACATGTAATTTTAAGTAATTCGATAATAAAAAAGGAAAATACTCTTGAAGAAGAAGTTGAAGAAATAATTATGTTTACATTTGATGAATTAAGAGACTACCTTTTAGCAAGAAATATTGTGATGAACTATAACGAAAAAGCTATTTTATCATTTATAATAAAAATTATTGCTGAAAAATCACCAATTGCGGAAGGAACTATAAGAAACATATATCTAAATTATAAGATAAGTGGAAATAAAAATATGTGCAAAAAAATACTAGAACTAGATATTGATAATATTGGGGCAAACTATATGTTTAGAAAAAACAATGAATTTGATGGATATGTGGTAGATATCATAATTCAAAATGGTATTGGATTATTTGATTTTGAAATAGAATATTTAAATAATTGCAAAATAACAGCAGACGATGTTATTAAAATTATTTTTAAACTTTTGGCTAATGAAAGAGTTAATCTTCAACCAGACTTTAGCTATATATCAGAAGAGATAGAAAAATGTAAATTAGATAAAACAAAAAATTCTTTTTTAAAGAAAGTTTCACGACAACAATATGAACAATTGATGAGTAAATTAGAAGAGAATTCAAGTGAAGATACAAAAGAATTTAGCAAAATAATAGAAAAAATATTAGAGGTGATCTATGGCTAATATAATAAAATACGATGATTTAGTTTTTTTTATAGAAAAAAAGAAAATGAAAAAAAAAGATTTTTTTAAAATGGTAAAAGTAAAAAAAAATAGTTATTTATATAATATTTATGATAGAATGTATGATTTTATGCTTAAAGGTAAAGTTAACTTGTATAAAGAATATATAAAATATTACAAGAAGGAATATAAAGATTTTTCTGAATACTTATCCGAAAAATATCACATGAATGAAGAAATGAAAAAAATGTTTGAAAACAAGAAAAGTTGCTACAAAAAATATGATTTATGCTGTGATCAACCTATATTAGCTTTGATGCAAGATGATGAAGTAAAGGAAATTATATGTAAATTTATGGGAGGTTACGTTTATGATTATTAGAGATGGTTTTGTGACAAATAGCTCATCAACTAGTTTTATTATTATTAGTAAAAAAGAATTAACAGGAGAGTATTTAGCAAAAAAAATAGGAGCAAACAAAAAAACATATAATTATAATGAAATAGTAGAACTATGTAAAAAAATAATAGAAAAAGGAAATTATGGATTTTACCATTATTGCTATGAAGACACAAATTATGAACTTGTAGAAAAATTATTTGGCAAAAAGACAGCACAAAAATATAAAGAACTATGTAAAAAGGGATATAATGTTTATTGTGGCAGTATAAGTAGTGAAGAAGATTATGTAGAAACAGCTATATGTTTAGATTGCTTCAAAATTGAAGATAAAGATTTTTATTTAGATGCTAGTGAAAATGTGTGGTAATACTATGATAATATATAATGACGAAAAATATAAATTTAAAGAATTATTTAATGAAAAAAATGGATTTTTAATTAGAAGTAATATAATTGATAAAAATGGAAATGAAACCAATAAATTACCTCAAAGCAGATCTTTTCCGGAATTAATAGACATAGGGATTATGGGAAAATGTCATGTATATAAAAAATATTGTAGAGATTTTGGTATTGATTGTTATCAATGTAAAGATAAAAATGATATGTCCTTAGAACTGTATAAGATGATAATTAAACAGTGTAAAAATAAAACTTTTCAAATAGCACTGGGGGGTAAAGGAGATCCAAATAAACATGAACATTTTGAGGAAATATTAAGTTATACACGAAAACAAAATATTATACCAAACTTAACAACTACTGGTATAGATATAACAGAAGAAGAAATTGATTTAATAAAAAAATATGCGGGAGCAGTTGCAATATCCTTATATAGCAAAATAAATGACAATAATGAAGAAAGTAATATTAGTTCTATTGAAGCAATAGAAAAGATGGTGAAAGCAGGAATAATTACAAATGTTCATTATGTGATTAATAATGACACTATTACTGATGCAATTAAAAGGATTAAATATGATAAATTTCCAAAAGGAATAAATGCTGTTGTATTTTTATTGTATAAGAAAGATGATGAGAGTTTATTTATAGAAAAAGAAAAAATAGAAGATTTTTTTAAAGAGATAAATACTCAAAGACTAAAATTTAAAATTGGTTTTGATACTTGCTTTTCACCATTATTATACAGATATCTAAAAGGAGCATCAAAATATTCAATCGAACCTTGTGAAGCAGGAAAATTTTCGTGTTATATAAATCCAGATGGATTATTATATCCTTGTTCTTTTCTTCAAAATAGATTTAATGGAATTGATTTAAAAAGTAAAAAAATGATAGAGGCATGGAATGATAAAGAAATAAAAAAATATAGGACATATAAATGCAATAACTGTAAAGAATGCAAAAATAATAATTGTGAATATGGATGTAAAGGAGATTTAAATCAATATTCTTGTAAGATAAATTCAAAACTTATATAAAATAATTATTTGAACAGTAATATTTTTTACTTTTAGTCAAGACTTTAAAATTTTACTGACTAATATATACAAAAATAGTTAAATATTATTATTTTAAATTTTTTACACATCAGTCTAAAAAGGGGGGTGAAATTATGGAATCAGATAGAAAAGAAAATATAGTGTGTTTAAATTATGGAGGTGTATATACTAATTTTTATTCAAGTGTTGAAAGATGCCATAGTTATAATTTTATATTCAAATCAAATATTGATAACTTATCATTGGAATCATATGATGCTTATATTATTAATTTGCTAATTTTTAAATATAAAAATGCTAACATTGAGATGTTATTAGAAAAAATTTATGCACTTGATAAACCAGTAATAATTGTATATTCATCAGAAGTTTTAGACGATTTTTCGGGAATTAAATATCTCGAAAAATATTTTAAAATAAAATTTGAAAAAAAAGATGCAGCAATAATTGAAAATAGTTATGACGAATATTTACCAGATAGATTTAATGATTATGCTTTGTCAATGGTTTCAAAAAATGGTAATGGAAAAGCATATATAAAAAACACAAATAATTGCTTTATCTTAAAATTTGGGAAAATTACAATTATGCATGATAATGAAATATCTTTTAAAGGAAGAGATGATAGAACGGTAAAACAAAAAGAAACATTACTTATAAATCTATTAAGAAGTCCAGTTGATGAAAAAAAACCAGATTGGATAAATGATATAAAAATACTAAATGAAATTAAAATAGAAGAAAAGCTAGAAGAACTTGAAGTAAAAGTTAAAGAGTTAGAGAAAACCAAAAATGATATGTTGAAAAAACTAGAAAAAGAAAAAAAGTATAAAGAATTGCTTTATAAATCAGGAGAATCATTAGTTGAAATAGTAAAAGATGTTTTGATAGAGATGCTAAATATACCAATACAAGATCTTGACCAAAAAAAAGAGGACTTATCATTTATGTTAAACGATAAGAAAATATTGGTGGAAGTAAAAGGAATTAATACTGCTATAAAAAGAGAAAATGTTTCACAAATCCAAAGACATATAGAAGATGACGCAAAAAAGAACAATATTGATGATGATATAATTCCAAATAGATATAAAGGACTCCTTATAATTAATCCATATATAAAATCATCTGTTGTTGAAAGACAACAAAAAGAATTTTATAGTAAAACTGTAATAGGAGATTTAATGCACTACGATATTTGTGCTATTGACACTATTACTTTATTAGGGATGTTTCAAAAACATAGAAATGGAGAAATTATTAATTTAAAAGATATAATACTGAATAATAATTATATACAGCCAAATTTTAGCATTATTGTAAATGATAATAGCAAATAGAGAAAACGTAATTAAATATATTATTTTTTATAATTGAGAGAATAGACAAATTATGATATAAAAATATAGAGGGTGATTAGTTATGGATGAACTAATAAATACAATAAGAGAATTTAATAAAGAAAGAGATTGGGATCAATTTCACTCTCCAGAAAATTTAGCTAAATCTATAGCAATAGAATCTGGAGAACTGCTTGAATGTTTCCAATGGAATAATAACTACGACAAAGAAGAAGTATGTGAAGAATTAGCAGATGTTTTTACATATTGTATTATGATGGCAGACAAACTAGGAGTTAAGCCAGAGGATGTTATATTAAAAAAGTTAGAAAAAACTAAAAAGAAATATCCTGTAGAAAAAGCCAGAGGTGTTAGTACAAAATATAATAAGTTATAAGATGGAGAAGATATATGAAAGATGGAATATATGAAGAGATAATTAACAACAAATTATCTAAAGAACTTAATGAAGAAGATTTTTTTATAGGCAAAGAAAAATTAGATGATGAAAGCGCTAAAATAATATTAACACAATATATTGGACAAGTTACTAAAGATGCATTAAAGTATTTAAGAGACGATGTAGAGGCAAATGAATATTTGGTAAAGCAGATTGAAATATGTAATGACATTATTGAGTTATTAAAAAATAAACTAAATTATAATGAATTTGAGGAATTAAAGATAAATGAAAATGCAGAAGTATTAACATATGCATATTCTAAAGTTAACTTTCCTAATTTAAATGGTGAAGTAGTCAGACCTGAAACACCAATATCAAGAGTATCTTTATTTACTGGATCAAAAAAGGAACCTAATTTAGATGAAGAGATAAGAAAAGAGATATTTTCTGCTGATGAAATATTTATGCTTGTTTCATTTATAAAATGGAGTGGATTAGTAAAAATTCTTGATGACTTAAAAAGATTTACAGAAAGTGGAAAAAAGCTTAGAATTATTACTACATCGTACATGGAAGCTACAGATTTTAAAGCTGTAGAAGAATTATCTAAATTAAGTAATACAGAAGTTAAAGTGTCGTATGATACTACAAGAACAAGATTACATGCAAAGGCTTATGTGTTCAAAAGAAATAATGGCTTTAGTACTGCATATGTAGGATCATCAAATATGTCTAATGTAGCAATGACTTCAGGTCTTGAATGGAATGTTAAGCTTTCAGAAAAAGAATCTTTAGAAGTAATGAAGAAAATAAATGCTACATTCGAAAGTTATTGGAATGATCCAATATTTGAAACTTATGACAATTCAGAAGAAGCAAAAAACAATTTGAGAAATGCATTAAATAAATCTAAGAAAAAAGAAGTTGATTTTAACTTTGATTTTGATATAAAGCCATATTCATACCAAAAGGAAATATTAGATAATTTACAAGCTGAAAGAGATTTATATGGAAGGTTTAGAAATCTAGTTGTTGCTGCAACAGGTGTTGGAAAAACGGTTGTATCTGCATTTGATTATAAAAGATTTAAAGATAATAATCCAAGAGCAAGACTACTATTTGTTGCACACAGAGAGGAAATTTTAAAGAAAAGTAGAGATACTTTTAGATATATCTTAAAAGACTTTAACTTTGGAGAATTGTTAGTTGGCAATAACAAAGCCGAATATATAGATAATCTATTTGTAAGCATACAAAGTCTAAATTCAAGCAAACTGATTGAAAAGACAACTCCTGATTATTATGATTATATAATTATTGATGAAGTTCACCATGGAGCTGCTAAAACATATCAAAAATTGTTAGAGTATTATAAGCCTAAGATATTATTAGGATTAACAGCAACACCTGAAAGAATGGATGGAGCGGATATTACGAAGTATTTTGATAAAACAATGGCATATGAAATGAGATTACCAGAAGCAATAGATAACAAGTTGCTATGCCCGTTTCAGTACTTTGGAGTATCAGATTCAGTAGATTTATCAAAATTAAAATGGACCAGAGGAGGATACAATGTATCTGATCTTGAAAATGTTTATGTTTTAGATGAACAAATAGCCAAAAGAAGAGCTAATGAAATAATTCAAAATACTCAAAAGTATGTTGCAGATATAGATGATGTTAAAGGATTAGGTTTTTGTGCTAGTGTTAAACATGCTGAGTTTATGGCACAAGAGTTTAATAATGCAGGAATTCCATCAATAGCGTTGTCTGGCGATACAGATAGAGAAACAAGAAATGGTGTTACGGATAAAATAAAAAGAGGAGATATTAAATTTATTTTTTCTGTAGATATTTTTAATGAAGGTGTTGACATCCCAGAAATTAATACAGTATTATTTCTCAGACCAACAGAAAGTTTAACCATATTTCTACAACAACTTGGAAGAGGTTTAAGACTATGTGAAGGAAAAGAATGCTTAACTGTATTAGATTTTATTGGACAATCAAATAATAAATATAAATTTGAAGAAAAATTTAGAGCTCTAATCGGTAAAACAAAGAAATCTGTAGATAAATATGTTAAAGATGGATTTACATCATTACCAAAAGGTTGTTATATTAAACTAGAAAAGCAAGCAAAAGAATATGTACTAAGGAACTTAAAAGAATTAAACACTAATAACAGAACACTTATTGAAAAAATTAAACATTTTGAAGAAGACTCTGGTAAGAGCCTTACACTTGAAAACTTCTTAGTTGAAAACGGTATAAACATAGAAGACTTTTATAAAAATAAAAGAACTTTTTCAAGATTATGTGCATTAGCAGAAGTTATTCCTAATTTTGAATTTGAAAAGGAAGATTTTATTACCAGCAGAATTCCATATTTATTATCTATGGATTCTCCAAAACTATTAAAATTTTCAATAGATTATTTAAATAATTTCAAATCAAATTTAACACATGAAGAAATAATATTAAAAAATATGCTATACTATACTTTTTATACAGGAGTACCAAGTAAATATGGGTTTAGTAATGAAGAAGAAGCTTTAAAAAATATAGTAGAAAATAGATACTTTAAAGCAGAAATACTAACAGTATTAAACTATCTATACGAACATTTAGACTGTGTACCTTTAAAAAATAGTTACGACTTTGAATGCCCACTAGAAGTTCATTGCTCATACACACTATCTCAAATTCTAGCGGGATTAGAGTATTATACTGAAGATAAATATACACCAATGTTAAGTGGAGTATGGTATCTAAAAGAAAAGAAACTAGATAGTTTTTTTGTTACTTTAAATAAAAGCGATAAAGAGTTTTCTGAAGACACACTGTATGAAGATTATGCAATTAGTGATGAACTTTTTCATTGGCAAAGTCAAAATAAACAATCTCAAGATAGTAAAGAAATAAAAAGATATATAGGAAATGATGATAAGGTATCTCTATTTGTTAGAGAATATAAAAATAAAACAGGAAAGCTTGGAGCGTATATGTACTTAGGTGAATGCAAGCATGTGAGTCACGAAGGAAATAAACCGGTAAGCTTTATATGGAAATTAGATAATCCAATACCTGGAAAACTAATTTCAGAAGCAAATAAAAACGTATTGTAGGTGATTAAAATGATAAATGTAGTTGCGGCTGTAATATGTAATGAAGATAATAAAATATTAATAGCACAAAGAAATCTCAAAAAGTCTCAAGGTGGATTGTGGGAATTCCCTGGAGGAAAAATAGAATTAGGAGAAACTAGAGAACATGCAATTATTAGAGAAATTAAAGAAGAAATGAATATTGAAATTGAAGTTGAAAAATATTTAGCAGAAAAGGTATTTGAGTACCCAGAAAAGACAATAAACTTAATTGCATTAAAGTGTAAAATCATTAATGGAAAAATAACACTAAATGAACATGAAGATGCTAAGTGGATAAACAAGAATGAATTAACAAACTATAACTTTGCTCCAGCAGATAGATTTATTATCAAGAAACTAAGAAGAAGCGAATAAAGCTTCTTCTTTTTTCTTGATTTTATAAAAAACTAATATTGAGCTTATGGTCGAATTATGGTATATTGTATATAGAATTTGGAGGGAGCAATGGAGGATTATTCTTTTCTGATAGATATATATCGCGATTTATATTCTTGGCTAGCAGCAACGACACCAGGTGAGATGCCATATATAAGAGTGTATAAGTATTATGACAAAAAAGTTTGGCAAAAGGTTAAAAGTAAATTAGTAGAACTAGATAATAAAAAGAATATAAATAATATTGAAAAAGAATTTATTAAGTGTAGATATGTAGGTACAGCATATAGAGTGTTATGTTACAATTCAAAAAGGAAATTAGGAGAAATATATCCTATAAGTTATTATCAATCATGCTCTAAGACTAAAAAAGGAATAAAAGAAGTTCCTTTGTGTGGTAATAGAATATTAGTAAAACTATCCATAAAGAAAAAATATTATGCAATAGATATATTTAAATTATTAGAATTTATGGTAAAGTACAATTTAATACCAAAAGATAGGGATATGTTTCAATTTTATAATATTTACAATTTAGAAAGATATGAAAAAGAGGAAGAAGTAGTTGTCCCTTTACTAAAGGAATACATAAATAATGTTTTGCTTATTGATAAAAATGGAGAAACGATTAAACAAATAGAAAAAGAAAAGTGGTTTAGAGAAAAATTAAGATAGTTTGGGAGGTCGAAATATGATAGTTTACGAGGCTACAAAAGAGTTATTTGTATCAGATGTAATACAAGATAAAATTAGAGATAGAATAGATAAAAAGTTTTATGAAAAAATGGGTTATCACACAAGTGAATCAGAAAAGAATGCTTGGGAAAACTCTATGCAATATATGTTAAAAGTACTTTATGATGCTAAAATACCTGATGCATGTGGTATAGCTATAGAATTTAGAATACCTAATACTTCTAAAAGAGTAGATTTTATCATTTCAGGTAAAGATGAAAGTGGTAAAAATACAGCTATAATAGTAGAACTAAAACAATGGACTGAAGCAAAAATAGTAAGTGGAAAAGATGCCATAGTTGAAACATTTACAGGACATGCAGTAAGAGAAGTAGCACATCCATCATACCAAGCATGGTCTTATGCTACAACAATAGAAGATTATAACGAAAATGTTCAACAACAATGTATTACTCTACATCCTTGTGCATACTTACACAATTACCAAAGAGTAACACCACCAACTATATTATCTGATGTATATAAAGAATATTTAGATAAAGCACCTGCATTTGTAAAAGGTGATGTAGAAGATTTAAGAAAATTCATTACAAAGCATATTAAGTATGGAGATAATAAAGAAACACTATACTTAATAGAAAATGGAAAAATAAGACCATCTAAAGCGTTACAAGATGCATTATCTGGAATGTTAAAAGGTAATAGAGAATTTGTAATGATAGATGATCAAAAAGTAGTGTATGAAACTGCATTTAGTATGGCTAAAAAATCTTACCAAGATGGAAAGAAAAGAGTGCTAATTGTTGAAGGCGGACCAGGTACAGGTAAATCTGTAGTAGCAGTAAACTTACTTGTAAATCTAACAAATGAAAATATGCTATGCCAGTATGTAACTAAAAACTCTGCACCAAGAAATATATATGCTGCAAAACTTAGTGGTGAAATGAAGAAAACTAGAATAAATAATTTATTCAAAGGTTCAGGTGCATTTGTAGATGAACCAACTAACCAATTTGATGCTTTAATAGTAGATGAAGCACATAGATTAAATAAAAAATCTGGTATGTTCCAAAACTTAGGAGAAAACCAAATTAAAGAAATAATTAATGCATCTAAATTCTCAGTATTCTTTATAGATGAATCTCAAAGAGTAACACTAAAAGATAATGGTAGTATAAAAGAAATAGAAAAATTTATTAAAGAATTTGATGCTGAAGAAGTTAAACTTGAACTACAATCTCAATTTAGATGTAATGGTTCAGATGGATATATAGCTTGGTTAGATGATGTATTACAAATACGAGAAACTGCAAACGATATCTTTGACCTAGATTATGATATTAGAATTTGTGATACACCAAATGAAGTAAGAGATATAATCTTTGAAAAGAATAAAGAATGTAATAAAGCAAGACTACTTGCAGGATATTGTTGGAACTGGATAAAAGAAGGTAAAAACAAAAGTGATGTTCATGATATAACAATACCAGAATATAACTTTGCAATGAGTTGGAACTTAGGTAATAGTGAAACATGGGCTATAGATGAAGACTCTGTAAATGAAATAGGATGTATACATACATCTCAAGGACTTGAGTTTGACTATGTAGGTGTAATAATAGGTGATGACTTAAAATATAGAGATGGAAAAATAGTTACAGATTACACTAAAAGAGCAAGTACAGATCAATCTTTAAAAGGAATAAATAAACTTGCAAAAGAAAATCCAGAAGAAGCTAAAAGAGTAGCAGATGAAATAATAAAGAACACATATAGAACATTACTATCTAGAGGTCAAAAAGGATGTTATATCTATTGCACAGATAGTGAGTTGAGAAATTATTTGAAAGAAAGATTAAAGCAATTTAAAATTTAATAATATAAATAATATAAGTTGCTTAATAAATTATTTTGACAGGAGGGAAAATTTTGAGCAAAGATAGAAACAAACATAGAGCAGAAATTAGCAATCCTTTTTCTACAGGCGGTGGAGGAGTAAATTACGAAGTAGATGTACAAACATATTTTGTAGCTTCAATGTTATTAGGATGGAAAATCTTAGATTTAAAAGCAGATAGAATTGAAAAAATCAAACTACAAGGTAGATACGAAGGATATGATACAGATGATTGTATTATTTTCGGGGATAATGGAAGTAAAATGCTTTGTCAAATTAAACACACTATTTCTATTACTAATAGCGATAAAGTTTTTAAAGAGGTTATTGAAGCAGCGTGGTTTGATTTTAATAATAATAAACTTTTTGATATAAATAGTGATTGTATAAATATAATAGTTTCTGGACTCTCAAAAGTAGACAAAGAGTCTATAAAGACTATAAATGCATGGGCAAATTCGTGTGAAAATGAAGATGAATTTATTAATAAAATATACAAGAGTAATTTTAGTAGCAAAGAAAAAAAACAAAAATTTGAAATTATACAAAGTCGTTTGAAAGAAGAAAAAGAAAATCTGACAAATAAAGAAATTTGGCAATTTTTGAGGGTATTTAAAATAAATGAACTAGATGTAGATAGTCCTAACTCTTATATAAAAACTTCATATATGTCAGCATTGAGAAAAATGGCAGAAGAAGATAATTTTGGCTATAAATTATACTATTATGTTGCAGATAAGAATAAAAATGCCGGTACTATTTTATTACCTGAAATTAAGAAAGAACTAGGCATTAATATTGTTATAAATAAAGAAGTAAAAAATGATAGACAAAGATTAATAGAACATACTAAGTTAGTAATAGATAATATGAACAGTAATATAGCAGGGATTACAATAAATAGAGATGAAGAAATAGATAAAGTAAATAATTTATTAGAAAGTAATCAATTAGTACTAATAACGGGAGAAAGAGGAATAGGAAAATCTGGAATTGCTAAAGAATATTGGAAAAAATATTGTAATAATAAATACTCGTTAGCAATAAGAACAGAAGAATTTAATTATCCTAATATAAAAAATACTTTAAATGGTATTGGAATTACTAGTAATTTGAATGACTTGTTCGATGTAATTACATTATGTGATGATAAAATAGTATTTATTGAATCATTAGAAAAAATATTAGAACTAGAAACTAACAGAGCTTTTTTAGATTTTTTATCACTGATATCGAAACATCCTGAATGGAAAATTGTTGCAACAACTAGAGATTATGCCATACAACAAATAATTATTAATTTTGTTTGTGAATATGGTATTAAGTATGATGTTATTGAGGTAAATGAATTTTCAAAAGAACAAATTGAAGAATTTATAAAAAAAGTACCAAACTTAAAATCGTTAAATTGTAACAAAGAAATATTGGAATTAGTAAGAAATCCGTTTTATTTATCATCTGTGTACAGAATTACTAATAATGGTTATATTTTAAATCAGAATGATACTAAAGAAACAATCAAGAATACAATATGGGAAAATATAATAAAAAAAAATAGTGAAATAACAGATGGAATGCCTTATAAAAGAGAGAAAGCATTTATTGAAATTGCTTTGAAAAGAACTTCTACAATGGCGTTCTCTGTAGATATTAACGACTTTGATGCTTCTGCTGTAACAAAGTTGCAGAAAGATAATTTAGTATCTATAAAAGATGGACTTGTATATTTAACTCATGATGTATTTGAAGATTGGGCAATAGAAAAATATATAGAAAAACAATATAGAAAGAAAAATAGTATAATCGAATTTTTAAGTAGTATTGGATGTGAACAATCTATGTGTAGAGCATATAGATTATGGCTTACTGAAAAAGATGATGAATTTGTAAACAAATATATAAAAGAATTATTTTCTACAAGAGATGTAAGTAATATATGGCTTGATGAAACTATGTCATCAATAATATTTAGCAATAAAGTAGACAATCTTTTAAGAATATTAGAAAAAGAATTACTAAGTGATAATTGTAGTCTGCTAAAAAGATTATGTTTTATGATACGCGTAACAGCTAAAAAGCCGAATATGGATTTATTTGACTTGAAATTAGATGATAGTAGTGTAAAAAAGTCAGCATTAATTTCGTTAGAACCATATGGAAATTCATGGAAGATAATAATTAAGTTTCTGTACAATATAAAAGAAAAATTGTCGGAAGACATGTATATTCATTGTATAAAAATTTTAAAAGAATGGTTAATGATAATTAGAATTAATAAAGATTTACCAATAGAATCTAGAGAAGCAGGATTATTATCTTTATTTATTATTGAAAAAATTAAATATAATTATAGAGAAAGTGAGCAAATAAAAGAATTGATTTCAATAGTAATTAGAACGTATAATAGTATACAAAATGAATTCAATACATTTATAGAGAACACTATTTTTAACGATGAAGAAAGAGAAAAAAATAATTATATAGATGATATAGCTGAACAAATATACAATAGTTTAGATACGTGTTTCATTGCAAAAAATAATCCAGAACTTTTAATAAGAGTTGCTAAAAATGAATGGCTGTTAAAAGAAAAGAAAAAGAAAACAAAAAATATTCCATTATATGTTTATGATGATATAGATGACAATAAAGTTTATGGATTAACTTCTTCTTCAAAAAGTAATTACTTTCCCGCAAGTGGAGCAAGAGAACCGTTTAGAAGTTTATTCAGATTTTGCCCTAAAAAGGCAACAGACCTTGTAATAGAGTTGTGCAATATATGTGCTGAATCCTTTATAAATAATTCACTAAAAGAATATAGTGAAGAAGAAAGAAAAAATTTGTTGGATAAAATTGTTTATTCTATAAAAAAAGATGATGGAACAATAATTAAACAATATGGTACAATTGACTTTTGGAATGCATATAGAGGTATGAGTAACACACCATATTTAATACAATCAGCATTAATGGCATTAGAAAATGAACTAATTATACATTTTGAACAATTTAAAGATGACAAAAAAGATATAGATTATTGCATAGACTATATTATATCAAAAAGTAATTCGGTATTTACGACTTCTGTGTTAGCATCAGTAGCAATACCGTACTATAAAAGTTTAGGGAAAAGTTCATTGTTACTTTTACAAAATAATGACTTTTATGATATGGATATTTCAAGAAGTGTTCATGAAATGGGAGAAAAAGAGATAAATTGGTTTGTATTGAATAATGATGTGTGTAAAAAAATCTATGAAAAGGAAAGAAAAAAAGCCGCTACAAGAAAATGGAGAAGAGAGTCGTTAGAAAGTTTAGCTACAAAATTACAATTTACAGATTTAAAACATGATGTGTGGAACATTATAGATGAGCTAAATGATAATAATAAAGAAATACCTGAATGGAATTTTAGAGTAAATAGAATAGATATAAGAAAATTTAAATTTGAATTAGATGAAAAAAATAATCAAATTATATGTATGAGTGGAGAAATAGCCGATGAAAAATTATTGAAAATTTCAGATGATACTAAAAAAAAGGCAGAATTGATGAATAGGTTTTATGAAATTATTAGCTGGGCAAGTAAAGGAAAGAATAATGAATTTGATTTTTCTACATATAATAATGTCAATGAATTACTTAGTGAAATTCAAGAACTATTAAAGATTTACGACAAATTGGATAACAATGATAAATCAACTTATTATAAAGTGGGATTGATAGAAAGTATTGCAATTATATATACTAATTTTAATAAAGAATTAGAATCAATAAAAAAAAGATGGTGTAAAGATTTCTTAATTAAAGAATATATCGATTATGATAAAAAATTGAAGAATATTACTTTTAACGGAAGAGTTGATATTACTGGATTATGGACTGCTTCAGAGGCATTTGCGTGCATTTGTTGTGAATTAAAAGACAAAGAAAGAAAAGAATTGCTCATTAATGCATTAACATCATGTGATATGGATATTAGATTGCACACAGCTATTGGAATTGGAAAATACTTGTGGAACATAGATAAAGATTTAGCAAAATGGTGCAGTTACTTAATAAAACATTTTGATATTCTTGAATCAAAAGAAAAGTTAAATAATAGAAGCGTACATTCTATAAATATAAATAATAATTATTATTTAAAATGGTTAACAAAGACAAGGAAAAAACTACTAAAAATTGATGATTTTTCCAAATTGATTAATGATAAAGAACGATATTCTTTATATAGTGTTACAGAAGAAATGCTTATTATACCTAAAGAGAATACTTTGGAATTTGAAAGTGTAATTTTGAAAGTATTAGATAGAATTATACGAGCAGAAGAAAATGCTTATGAGAAAACAGGTCATAGGATTGATGAAGGCTATTTTTCTGTATCAAAATACTATTCTGAATTCTTTGGCAATTATTTTTATCAAATGGACTTGAATAAATTAGATAATTATATGGAAAAATTCAGTGATGCTTGTAATAATGCACCTCATTTTATGAGTTGGACAATTATAATATATAGATTATTAGCCCAAAAAAATAATGAATATGATAAATATTGGTCTTTTTTTTATAAACTATCAACCATTATAAATGATATTTCAAAAGAATTAGCAAATGGTGATAATTATAAATTCGATGAAAGAGCAAAATTATTATCAGATTATATTTATTTGAATACACCTTGGCAATCAATAGATTTTGAAATACCACCAATAAAAGATGGGATTCAATATATTTGTGAATTTGCAGCAAATTCAAATAATAACGTTATTGTATTTGAAGGAATAAGTTCGCTAATATATCATTTTCCTAAATTAATACTCAAGAAAGGATTAATTACTTTTAAAAATTTAGAAGAGAAAGTTATAAAAAATAATTTTGAAAAGAGTAGTAATAGTATTTTTTATTTAGAGAATGCATTACATTCATACATTATGAATCTCGAAAACAATACTATATCAAGAGAAATGTACAATGTATGTGAGAAACTATTAAATGCATTAATCGAATGTGCATCATCTAAAGCATATTATACAAGAGAATATTTAATGAAATCTAAAAGAGTAATTTAAGTAAAACCAGTAATAAATGTCAGCTTTATTGTATAAATGAGTATAAAATATAAGATAAATAAAGGAAAAATATAATTTTAGAATTTTGAAAATGACTTTCAATGGATGAATGTAGAGGAGAAGTTTATCTTTTAATAGACTTCATAACACGAAGTTTTATATTATTTGTTTTTTATAATGCTAAACTCACAGAAAATTATTGTATGTTTGTTACAAACTGTACTTAAACAAAATACGCACAGGATATCATTATCTAAAAAACAACGAAATATAGTGTACAGAGGTTGAGTTGAAAAAATATAGGAGAAAGAATAATATAAAAAGCTACCAAATAAAATTGGTAGCTTTTTATAAAATTATGTTGCAAAATTTGAAAAATTAAAGTCTAATTAATATAAATTATGAATAGGAGAAATATATGAGTATAATAAGATGTAAGAAATTAGAGTTAATTTATTTAAATAAAAGAATTAATGTTGCAGAGGATTTTTTTATAGATACAAATAATACTAGTATAAAAACAAAAATTGATAGTATAAAAAATTTAAAATTAATAAAAAGAAATGAACTCATAGAAAGAAAACAATTCATATATGGGGAAGACGAAAATAATAAACCTTTTACATTATTTGATTGCTATGTTTTAGCATTAAATTATAATTATAACGAGCTTGAAATAGTATGGAATAAAATGTTATACGGGATTAAAACAGAATTCTTAGATGATCTGCTAATCGATCAAATGGATTTAATATATGATAACAATAATAGTAATTACAGAGCACTTGTTGGAAAAAATACTTTTTACATTGATGACCATAAAATGTTAGTTAATAGTAATTGGTATATCGAACAAGAAGGAACAAGAAAAATTGTAAGGGGAAATGTTTTAAGCTTTAATTCAACAACGCAAGAGAAGTTTTTAAATTATATTTCAAATGCAAAAATGCTAATAGATATATATTATTTTATGGTTGGATTCTTTCCTGATTATTATAAATTTATACTATATTATAATGGCAATAAAATATATTATTATCAGCCAAATGATGGAATACAAACATCAAAAGAAGTATACGCTAGATACATTAATTGCATAGTTGAAACAGATAAAGTTGATTATGAAAAAGCTTTTGAAATATGGAAAAACATGTATAATAATCAAAAACATTTATTTCATATGTTTATGGGGATTCAACAAAAGGAAAATAATCAATTCGTGGAAGTAAATACTTTTAATTATATTCAATGTCTAGAAAGTTTCTACACTTCTTACTACCCAGAATATTATAAATTTCAAAATGAATACAAAATGAAACTAATTAACAATATTAAATTTATATTTTTAAAAAATCAAAAATTAAAAAGAAGAATGAAGAAAGATATAAGGAAAATAAATAAGTTGTCAAATTCAAATTATTCATTTGATGAATTATGTAATTCGATTAATGGAAAATTTAATTCGATAAATGAAATAAGTTTAAATCAACTATTAAACAATATTTTTAAATTGCCAATTTCTATGAGTATATTTGAGTATGAATATAATAACAAGCTAATTAAGTTATTTAAAACGAAAACATATAACCATAGAAACTATATAGCTCATATGACAAATGAAAAAATGATTACATTTTATAATAGAGAAAATATGTTGGCACAATCAAAGTTTAATTTGTTGTTTAGATGTATGGTTTTAAATCAATTAGATATTGAGATAGATAACAATAATATAATATTATTATTGAATGAAATTAATAAGTATTATGATAATAACACGCTAACAAAATGATGATTATAAAATATATTTTGATGATTTAAGGAGGATAAAAATGTCTATAAAGAAAATAACAATATCAGGTTTAAGAGGATATTCAGAAGAAACTACAATTAATTTTGCAGTACCAGATAAACAAAACTATGGGAGTGGATTAAATATACTGGTAGGACCAAATAATAGTGGTAAGTCTACACTGATAGAAGCAGTTCATATGTTATCAGTGAATAGAGATATAGTTCCACAAACTGTTAGAAACGAGCTGACAGATGGAAAAATATTCATTGAGGCTGTTGACGAAGGTAAGAATGTAATAGCACTTAATACAACAGATAATGGTGGCGCTTATGTTGAAAGAAAATGGAATGGGTATAAAATAAACAATGGAGAAAATAAATTGAATACATTTGTTTTAAACAATAAAAGAAATTTTTCATCAACGTTTAGCAACAATTATCAGCAATCTAGGGATAGTTATAACGGAAATACTGGTAATGATGAATACAGAAAAGATAATTATTTTAATCAAAATTTTGGTGGAAGATTATTAGAGATTTTTAATAACAAAAGAAGTGTATTTGATGAATGCTTAGGAAAAGTTCTTTATCCTGTGCCAGAGTGGACAATTGATTCGATAAATGGTGGGGAAATGTTTTTAGAATTTTCTTTTAATGGTATTAAACATAGTAGTCAAGGTGCAGGAGATGGCTATATTAATATATTCAATATAATAGATGCTCTATATGATGCTGAGGAAAACAATGTTATTTTAATTGACGAACCCGAAACTTCTCTACATCCAGATATTCAAAAAAAGTTGTTAGAGGTTTTAATAGAGTATTCAAAGGACAAACAAATAATAGTAAGTACACATTCACCATATTTTATAAATTGGAATGTTATTTCAGACAAAGCTAAATTATTTAGGTTCAAAAAAGAAGATAATCAAATTAAAGTGTTTGAGATGAAAGATACTACAAAAAGTAAAATAAAAGCTATTTTAGAAGATGATGTTAATCCCCACACATTTTCTTTAAATACAAATGAAATTTTCTTTTTAAAAGATAACGTAATACTTTGTGAGGGCCAAGAAGATGTTGTGTGTTATAAAAAAATACTTGAAAATAAAAATGAAAAGGTAAATGCATCTTTTTTTGGATGGGGAGCTGGTGGTGTAACTAAAATCCCAAGTATTTTAAATATTTTAAGTGACTTAGGGTATTCAAAGGTATTCACAATCATAGATAACGATATGAGAGATAAATTAGAAGAGTTGAAGAGCAGCTATACCAATTATGAATTTTATGCAATAGCTGCTGATGATGTAAGGACCAAAAAATATGATGAAATTGAAAAGTTAGAAAAAATAATAGAAGAAAAGCAAATAGATAAAGTAAAATATAAAGAAATTATAGATATAATTGAAGAGCAAAAAGTATCGAAAAAAGGTTTGGTAAAAAGTAGAAAAACTTGTGAAATTAACGAAGAGTATGAAGAAGATGTAAACAATTTAATATTAAAAATGAAAGAATATTTTGAAAGCAACGCTGTATCTCCAGAAGAAATAACAAGTGATTCAAATATAGACAACGAAGAAATAATAGCCCAAAAGATATTAGATAGTTATATTAAAGAAAACAATCCTATAAATTTAATTAGGGAAGAGTATAGTTATCTTGAATTTAAAGGATATGGTGGAGGAATAATTAGTTTTAAAAAAGTAAAGGAGAATATTTATTATGCAATAATTGAAGAATCATCAAAGTTATCTGATAAACATGAAATTACTATTGATTTCCATTATATAATAAATATACAAGAGAAAAAAGTAGTAAAAGTTAGTAAAAATGTTGTAACAAATACATTGCCAAGGAGAAAATTATAGTTTTAGAGTACAGCAAAATTAGATTTATAAAAGAAAGAATATATAATATACGATTTTACAATAGTATTATAAGCATAAAAATGACGCAATAGAAATAATCTATTGCGTTTTTATTTTTGTTTATCTGTATAAAAGTTGTTTAATTTACAAACCTTGTTGTACAATATTTCTCTAGAGTTGTTTAGTTTTCTAGTATCTTTAATATATGAAAAGATACTATATTTTCCACCATTAGCTTTTGTCATTAAGTTTTCATTTAATACAATATCTAATTCAAGACAAAATTTAAAAGAGGATAAGTAATCTAACAAAGCTATAAATATAATATTATCTTTTAAATTTAATTCTAATGCTTGTTTTTCTAAATTGTTTACGTTTTCTAACAAAACTTTTAGTTGATTAACTATATCATTAAAATTGATTAATTTTTTAGTAGAGTAAGTATTAATATATTCTGTAATAGCTGAATATTTTTTATATAGGTTTTCTGTACTTTCACCTATTAATCCTTCTAGTAATATATCATTCATATATAAAACCCCCATATAAACATAGTATCATAAAAATAAAGAATGCCAAAGAAAATTGACAAATATATTTTAAATAGCAAAACTTAAATTTCTATGCATTTTATTTTATATTATTCTGTTGCATCCTTGCCATCGGAAAATGACAAATTATTATCTTCTATATATTTTGTATATTCACCTATACAAACATCACCAGATATTAATATTTGCCCAGCAAGTACATTACCTGTAGTAACTCTTCCTAATTGTTTAGGAAATTGTTCTGCTGTAAAGTATATTGGAAGGCCACCAAATTGTGTTTGAATAGTTGCGCAGAAATATTGAGGTAAGTCTGTTTCAAACATATATAAATTAAGCGAATTCACATCTTTAATTGTACCTTTAAACGATATTACATTGTCTAAAGAATGATCAATGTTATTGCGTTCTTCTTCTGTATATGATGCTTGGTTATTTACTAGCAATTGTATAGGCATTAAAGCACCTTCTCCAAGTAAATTTCTTTCACCATTTACGTTTGGTTCTGCAGAATTAGAATAATCTTCATCATCTTTGTAAAAATCACCTTGAAGTAAGAAGGCACAAACTTTCATTCTAAGGATATCTCCTTCTTGTGGCTCTTTTTCAAGAACAGCTTCATTAACAATACGTACAATTGATGCTCCATTTCCATCCATATCACTTACTAAATATGTGTGTCTGAAACTATTAAGTTTAGATATTACTTTTACTGACCAATAATATATTGAATCATGATGAAAATATAGTTCTTTTAGGTTAACATTTTTACCTTCCCAGTCTGTTTCTAGAATAAGATTTATATTTCTTGGATTTACTTTTTTAGGATGGTAGCTATAATACTGTTTATCTCCAATTTTAACTTTCTTTTCAGCCTCGGCAAGAATCATTCTATAAACTCCATCCATAATATTAGGATCATCAGTATCAATTGGTATATATTGACTCATTAAATAATTATCTAATGATGGATATATTTCATTTTCTTCACTATCATTATTGCTGTCTTCTTTTAATGATTCTTTTCTGTTTGAAGCAGCATTTATTTGACGTATTTTTGTTTTAATTAATTCGTCATTAGGCTTTTCACCTTTATCTATAAATTCGCTAGTATAATCTGATAGTTCATCTACTTTTTCTTGCGTATCAAGATATTCAAAAATAGAATAAATATAGTAGTCAGAAAAACCTAGTTCAGCCAAGTTACTACCCAAAGTTTGGTAATTAGGTAAATAATCGTCATCACCTTTTTCAACTCTATCATCAATTTTTTTCATTCTATCTAATATCATTTCTTTAGTAGCTTCAATGTTATTTTCAATTAGATAAGATGTATAACCAATCATTTCTAAACATTTGTAAAGAGGATAACTAGCAGAACATGTAAGCAATGTAAAGGCTTCATCAAAACCTAACTTTTGAAGATTATTTTTTAAATACATAGAGTCTTGTATTTTTGCTGGTTCCTCAGGCTCTTGTGGATTATCATCTTCCTCTGGAATATCCACCTTTTCAACAAGATACTTACTTTCTGCAAAATCTGCTTTTACATCTGCTACAATACATAAGTACTTACCAACAGAAATAGTACTTAAATCAAAACGTTCTCTTGATGTTGCTACTGGTACAATGCCACAAGATGTTTTAATAGTAATTATAGTCATTGGTACTTGATAGTCAGCTATATTTAGTATTGTGTCTTTAACACTTAGTATTTTTCCAATCATCATTGAACATATCTCTTCTGGATTACCAATGATAAGTCCTCCAGGAGATATGAATTCCTCTGAATAACCATGAACTTTAAAACCAGTATCTGCAATTTCAACTGGATTTTCAAAACCAAATTCTTTATTTAAATCTTCCATATTATCGTATATTTTTAAATAAAAAGGAAATGCAGACAAGTAAACTTTGCACTCTTTATCTATTAAAGTCTCATTAGTGTTAAAATATCGATTTACAGTTTCTATTTGAAAACGTGAATCGTGTTCATCTAAAACATTATAATATTCATTTCCGTCACTTTCACTTTCTAATTTTTCTAGAAAAGTAATATTAGCTGCTTCATTATTAATTAATGTAATATCTACATCTATAATTTCTAAATTATTATCTTCTTCGTTTACTTTTATAGTAAATACTAATTTAGATAATATTTCATTTGTATTCACATCTTTTAAGTAATTAGTCATATGAATATGAGCTTTTTCATTATCTGCAAATATTTCCTCAGCATTTTGAGTACACTTAGTGAGAACTGCAGAAAATAATTTATTAGAAAAGTCTTCTTTGTTTTTAGAAATAAAAGAATCAAAATGTACTGGCATACCTAACCTCCATTAATCACAATATAATTTTACAATATTTTTAAAAAAATAGTCAATTATAAAAAGTAATACTCTATAAAAACAAAAAAGAAAAATACAAGAAATTGGGAAAAAATATCAAGATAGATAGAAGTAAAAAGTATTCAAACAAATAATTTAATATGTATATTTAAAAAGAATAATCTGCATAGATTAGTCCCTTTTATTGTATTTTAGGCATAAAAAAAGCAGCTCAATAACTTCACTTGAAATCATTGCAGCTACACATTATTATCTGGCTATTGATCAAATCTATTTTCTGAAAACTCTTTGTTGCTTTGTTTTGCATTGAAAACATTACACAAACTACTACCACTTTTTATGCTTCTACCCAAAGACATTGATACACTATCTCCTAAAGAGATATTGTTTACTGTGCCACCAGTTGTGCGAGTTTCAAATGTTTTACCATTATTAAAATTATGTGTTGCAGTTATCTTAGATGTACTATCTACAAATTCTATAGTGGTAAAAACAAATAAAAACAAAACAAACAATATGCCAGATATAAAAACGGTTATTTTCTCCATTATAATCACCTCATCCTATTTCTAAACTTAGAAAAATAACCATACCACATTCAATTGCGTGGCATTATAATGCGTAACATCATGTATTTAAATTATAACACGTTTTGTTTACATAATCAAGAAAAAGCATAGTTTTTTGAAATATTTACTAATATAACTAAATTAAAATATATTGATGTTGACATAAAATAAAGTATCGTGGTATAATTAATCCGTCAAAAATATGCAAGACCAAAAAATAATTTTTAAGGAGGTAGTTGCTATGTTAATAGTAATTCTAGTTGCATTTTTAGTTTTATTTATCATTACAGACGTATTAAGGAAACGTTTGGAAGATTCTCGGATGGTTTCTTATTGAAACAGTGTTTGGTGTATTCATATTATTTACTTTAACGTTTATACTTAATAATTCTATAGACATTAACAAGAATAATAACTATGAATCATTAATGCAAGAATACAACAAAGAAATTGAGACTTGTGAAAATGAGTTAGATGAAATTATTTCTATTGAGTCACAAGTAAAAGGTTATGACTATACAAATCATATTGGAAAGATGAGTTATAGAGCACTAATTGAAACATATTTACCAGAAGTACTAAAATCTGTTAATGGTAAAAAGAGTCCAACGTTGTTAACACTAGATAGACTAGACAATGCACTAAATAATGTAAAAGAGTTAAATTCTATTCATGAAAATATTAGTTCTACTAAATGGTGGCTAAATTTTTCAAATTAACAAATTAATTGAATATCATTTATTCAAATCAAATAAATTATTGAAGACTAATTAATTATTAGTCTTCTTTTCTTTTTCATCTTGTAAATTTTTATTTTTTAATTATATACTATTTATATAATGAAAAAATAATAGGAGGTCCATATATGGAAACACAAATGATAGCTATTGGAATAATAGCATTAGCAATACTAGTTTTGGTAGTTATATACAGAAAAAGAAAATTCAATGAATTAACTCAAGAAGATAAAGATACATATAAAAATGCTAAAGTTAAAATTAAAAATATTAGTAAAAAGAAAAAAATATTATATATAGTAGCAATAATTACAATTATAGTTTTAACAACTACTTTTGCAATAGTTATTGAAAAAATAGAAGAAGCACAATCAAATACTTTTGGAACTATAGCTATGTATGTAAGTCCACAAGAGAAGTTATATTCAGATATTTTTGTCATATTAAGAGCTTGTGTTTTACCTGTTTTTATAGCATGTGCAATTATTGAATATGTATTTATTAAGAAAAAAATAAAAAAATCTGAAGAACTTTCAGAAAAAGAAAAAGAACTATTAAATGAGTATTATATAACGCCTATTTTAATGTATGTTTCACTATGCGTTATTTCATTTTTAATTACTTATTGGTTACTTCTTTTACCGGGTTCGTTTAAAGAATTATAAAAAGATAAGATGCAAGCTTAAACTTGCATCTTTTTATGCCTCTAATTCTCTCAAATTTGCCAAATAATAAACTTTTATATCTTTTTAGATTAACTTTACGTTTGAAAGATATAAGTTTAAAAAGCTGTAGATCATATACAGCTTTTATTTATTTGAGTTGACAAGATTAGTTTTGCATAATATAATTTCACTAAATTGATGATTATTAATTAAGGGGGAAACACAATGAATTTTACTAAAACAAAAAATAATTACAAAGCCATTATTTATTTTATAATAATATTTTTAGTTTTAGCATGCTTTTTTATTAGAAATCATCCAATTGTATTATTTGATACAGATGATTGGGGATATACAGGTAGCACACGTGAGGCATTACCAAAAATAGAAGCATATAATCCATCTAAAGTATTACCTGAAACCATAATGCCACTTGTTTCATCTTTAGGTGTAAACATCTTTATGCCATTTACTAATGACTATATAAGCTCACTAACAATTATGAATGGCTTAGTAGTAAGTATTGCTATTACAATATATATTTATTGTTTTTACAAGCTAATTAAAAAATACTTTAAATTCAATGATTTTACATTATTTGGAATATCTACGCTATTTTTGTTATTACACTTTATTATTTTTAGAAATGGTATGTCAGATAATCTATATATGTTTTATGCTTTAGATCCAACATGCTATTACAATTATATAATTCCAGCATTATTAAACTGCTCACTTGTAATGTACTTTATAGCTGATGGCACATTTAATAAAAAGAATTCAACTACTAAGATATCTATACTCGTACTATTATGCTATTTAGCAATATTCTCAAATATGTTCCAAAGCATAATACTTGCAGTATACATCTCATTAAGTTTATTATTTGATTATATAAATAGTAAAGATAAGAAGATATTTAAATTTATTAAAAATAACTATTCAAGATTAATTATAATAATTATGTGGGTTGTACAACATATATTTGAATTAACAGGTGGAAGAGCAGATTCAGTTGGAAACTTTAGTTCACCAATAGCAAATATTAAAACAACATTATCATATTTCTTTGATACTATGATGAATTGTAATAAAGCATTTAAATGTATTATACTAGCTTGCATTATAATGTTTATCTTTGAATCCTTTAAAGAAAAATTATATAGGAGAAATTTAATAAAAATAATACCTATTTCAGCATTATTAACAATTATATATTTAATACTATTGTGTTCTGTAACATTTCCATACTACATTAGTAGGATAGAAATAATATTTGGATTTGTATTTTATATTTTAATTGCTATATGCTTAACATTATCACTAAGCATTAAGAGATGGGATTTATTAGAATATCTACTACCTTTGATACTATTTATATTATTATTTGAAACAGAAACAACAGGAGTTACATTTAAAAAATCAAATGTACTAAATATACCTTATCAAAACTGCATTGAAATAGATAATATAATAATTAATCAAGTAAAAGAAATAGATAAATCTGGAAATGAAAGTGGAACAATATATATTCCAAAATTTGAAACAGGAGATAATTGGCCAATAGGTACATACGGAGTAGAAAGAATTTCAAGAACTCTTTATAGTCATGGAATTATTACAAGAGAAATAAAACTTGATTATGAGTTTTCAAATGAAATGTATGAAAAATTACTAGCAAATTAAATAGAATAAAAAAGCGCAATAGAAATAAATCTATTGCGTTTATTTTTATATCATATCAATCTATTTACTTTTAGCTTTTTTCTTGGTTTTATTATTATTATTTATATATCGTTGTGTAAATTATTTTTTTTCTTCATTTTTTTTATCACTATTTTTTTTAATAACTTTAAGTGTATATATAGCACAAATTATTGCTACAGCAATAACAACTACACAAATGATAATGGTAAGAGAATCTAAAGTGTATACTGGAGGATAGGCAATTGAATTTGCACATACAGTATTTATCCCAAAAGTTATAAGTAAAACTAAAATCAAAAATAATTGCATTCTTTTTACCACCATATCCAATGACCTCCTAAAAATCCCATATAGCATACTCCTATAATTAAAAATACATATAGTGAGATTATACTAATAACATTAATTATTAATGCTGTTAATAATTCTATTTTATATTTAGAGTTATTTCTAGTTTTTCTAACAATACTTTGAAGAAATGTTAGTACAACAAATGTAGATAAAAATACAGGAATGCCAATAGGGTCATAACCATAATAATAATTGCTATTAAGCAAATTATTTCCAACTAAGAATGATCCAGTAGCTATAGCTGAAGGAAATATTAGCCCAACGTTACTTTCACCTTTAATAATACTTGCAAAAAAGAATAGTAGTACTATAGCTAAGCATAGATATAGTAATTCAAAGTTGGATATTATCAGATTAACAATTATTAAAGGTATTAGTATTAATATTTTTTTGTCTTCTTTTAATTGTATAGTTAAGTATAATATTATAGACATAAATATTAATAAATAACACATTTTAAAAAGTGTGTACATATTAAAAATATAATAAAATGGAACAATAGTATCTACACCAAACATATATAGTGTTACAAATACGGTAAGAATATAAGGTAATACATTATTTACTAACATATAATTTAGTGGCTTCACTTGTTGGATGTGAAGAATTCTATTTATTAATCTATAATCTAAAACATTTTTAGCAATGATAAGTCCAAATGTAATAACAACAATAGCAATTTCTCTTCTAGGTCCTCCATTGTAATAAAAATCACTCTTTATTAATAAATAAGGCAAAGTTATTAATAAAGAAGCGGGAAGATGGAAGGCTATATTATAAATAATAACATTCTTAATGTCTGTTTTATCTTTTATTTTGAATATGTATAAGCTAACTGCATTTATAAATATCAAAAATGCAAAAATACATAAAATTGGCATAATAGAAAATGAGCCAAAAGATATCTCTGGAATATATGGAGAACTAATCCATATATCATTTATTTTTCCTAAAGCGACAAATATACTGTTTTTAGCTAAGAAAAATAGTAACACAGACGTTAAAACTAAATATAATTTACTCTTAGTTTTCATTTTTTCACCTCACAATTTCATGATATAGCATTTTATAAAAATTATCAATTAAAAATAATATTATTAACAATATTTGTCGAGTTTTGTCGAATAAGTGTAAATTGTTATAACTATATTGACTGAAAGTGAATGCAATTATATAATTCAATTGGCAATAAGCCACAATGTATAAACGAGTTATTAGGTGCAAGGATAAATACTTGCACCATTTTTTGTTGAATTATAAATAGATATCTTATATTATATAAGTGATAACGTTAGGTCTAGAATTTGCAATTTCCTTAAATATTTGGTATAATAATTATGTAAAGTATAAAATATTAACCTAAAAATAATTATTATAAAGGAGGTAAAGTTGATATGAATAATACTGAGGTTTTAGCTCAAGGAGCAAATATTAACATACCTGGTACAAATAGTGGATGGTTTATAGTATCTGAGATATTATTATCTGTCATTTCTATTTTAATACTTGTAGGTATTGTTAAGTTATTAATCCATGTAATTAAAAAGCATGATGATAAGGTGGAAAATACAAATTCCATTCCTTTTAGAAAAATCTGCAAATGGTTTTTCATAATAGCAAGTATCATATTTCTATACTTCAACTGGTTTGGTAATATACATTATTATATACACTATCATCTTGAAATTGGAATGGCTCTTGGACTACCAGTAGGTATTGTCTTATCTTTAGGTATGAAAGATTGGAAAAATACATTGAGGCTTGTAATTGTTAGCTCAATAGTAGCTTGCTTAATTGCATTCTTTGCTTCATGTTTTATTCCAAAGGGATATTATGATATTGTAATTAAAATCGCTGTAACAGTAATTTGGGTACTTTGCTCAATTAAAATGTTATTTAGTGATGGAAGCTATATTGCATAGATTAATAACAGGTACTAGTAATTAATTTTACTAGTACTATTTTTATTATTTATATTGAATATTTTTACTAAATTATATATCATAATAATAAGTGAAAAAGAGGTTAAAGATATGAAAAAATATAAAGTAGGAATGTATGGCGGAAAGTTTATGCCTTTTCATAAAGGACATATGTATTGTATAGAATATGCTGCAGCAATGTGTGAAAAACTATATGTAATACTATTCCATGGTGGAGCACAAGAATTAGAGATTTTAAAAACTCGTCATGAAGAATGGTTACAAGTAAAAAGTAGACAAGAGCATATGGCAAATGCATTAAAAGATATGCCAGGTGTAGAGTTTGTATCATTAGATGTTACATCTTGCAAAAAGCCAGATGGCTCTCAAGATTGGGACGCAGAAACTCCTTTAGTACTTAAAGCTTGTGGAGGACATCTAGATGCAGTATTTGGAAGTGAACCGGATTATGATGATTATTACCAAAAAGCTTATCCTGGAGCAAAATATGAAATTATAGATGTAGATAGAAAAAAATACAATATTAGCGGTACAATGTGTAGAAATATGAGTGAGGAGGAAAGAGCAAAATGGATAATCTAGTTAAATCTTTCAAAAGCTTAAAATGGTATGAATGGCTAATGATAATTGTCATGATTGCAATAGCAGGATGGAAAGTTGTGGAAAGTGTGTTTAACTTGAAACCTTCAGCAGATCCAAACTGGCTTGCAATTGTTAATTTCATTAGTGGAATATGTGGAATAATCTGTATATTCTTTTGTGCTAAAGCAAGTGTTTCAAACTATGTGTTTGGACTAGTAAATACAATAGTATATGTACTATTTTTAATTCATGATAGAATATATGGAACTCTAGCTCTAGAACTTCTTGTATATTTACCACTAAACATATTTGGTTGGATAGTATGGGCTAGAAACAGAGATAAAGTAGACACAGAAAAAACACTATCTAGAAAACTTACTTGGTGGCAAGATGTTTTATCTGTTATAGCAGTAGGTGTTACAGGAGTTGTTTGTTACTTTGGACTATCTAAACTTGGTGGAGCAGTTCCTTGGCTTGATGCATACATAGTTGCAATTGGAGTAGTAGCATCTATGTTACAATTATTTAGATTCAGAGAGCAATACATATGGTGGACAGTATCAAATATAGTTGCAGTAACAATGTATATTATTAATTTTGATGCCGTTTACTTAACTAAAAAGAGCATTTATTTCATAATGGGAATTATAGGTCTATACAACTGGTGGAAACTACAAAAAGAAAGAAATGCTGAAAACAAATAGAATGCAATTGGGGAAAATATATATGTAGGCAGCCTATCTTGGGCTGCTTTTTTGTACGCCTTTTGTTGAAACAGTGAAAGTTTTGTGTACTATAACAAAAACTATTGCATATATAATTATGTAGTACTATAATGAGCATATAGAAACAGAGGGTGATATAGTAATAATTGAATAACTCTTCGTTGACAGTTACAATTATATGAGCTCGATAGGTCCTCAAACTATATTGCTTTTTTAATTCACTGTTTCTTTTAAATTGTATTTTATACTATAGTATCAATATAAATTGCAAACAGATAAAACACAATAACTTATACACCGGAGCACTAAAAGTGCTCTTTTTTATGTTTCCAAAATGGAAATATAATATATAATAGTTATGTTAAATGTTTCTTTTTAAGAAATAATGTGGTATAATATATATTAAGGAAGTGATTAGAGTGTCATTAAGTGCAAATTTAAAAATTCGTAGAACAGAAATAAAAATGACTCAAAAAGAGTTGGCAGAAAAAGTTGGCGTAGAACCTGCAACAATATCTAAATATGAATCTGGCATGAATGAACCAAATATTAAAACTCTTAAATCTATAGCAGAGGCTTTAGATACATCAATAGATGAGCTAGTAAAAGAGGAAGAAGATATAGTAGACTTATCTAAAGTTAATCTATTAGAAATACTTAGGGAACAAAAAGAGATGAAACTTAGTGGCAATATATATCACTATACTCAAGTAAAATTTGCATATAATACAAATCATATTGAAGGTAGTACTCTAACAGAGGAAGAAACAAGATATATTTATGAAACTAATACAATAGTCTCTACATCAGACAATCCTACTAAAGTAGATGATATAATAGAAACAGTAAATCACTTTAGAATAGTAGATTATCTAATAGATAATGCGGATAAAAAGCTGACAGAGTCAATGATAAAGGAGTTTCATAGAATACTAAAGTCTGGAACAAGTGATAGCACAAAAACGTGGTTTAAAGTAGGTGAATATAAAATGCTTGAAAATCAAATAGGAGAACAAAAAACTGCTAAACCTAATGAAGTACCACAAAAAATGAAAGAACTATTATCTTCATACAATAAAAAGAAAAAAATAATACTAGAGGATATAATAGACTTTCATGCTAAATTTGAAGCTATACATCCTTTTCAAGATGGAAATGGTAGAGTAGGAAGAATTATAATGTTCAAAGAATGTTTAAAAAATAATATTGATCCATTTATAATATTAGATGCAGATAAATATTTTTATTACAGAGGACTAAAAGAATATAAAAAAGAAAAAGGTTATCTAATAGACACATGTTTAAATGCACAAGACCAGTATAGAGCTTCTATGGAATATTTCTTAAAAGGATATACTAAATTAAATAATAAATAAAAAAGAAAGGGAGCACCATATAAATGGTGCTCTTTTTAGGTAATTACTACAAAATTAGTAATATGCATTAATATTTTTTTATACCACCAAAGTCACTATCGTGTGAATTGATAGGACCGCTAGATGTTACCATTTCTTCATCTATTTTTTCTCTAATGTTTTCCATTTTTTCTTGAGTCATAGGGCCACGTTTTGACTTTTCTTCAGTATTGTTCTCTTTATAATCATAAGTAACTCTTCCAGGACCTTCTTGCATTATATTATCTTTATTTTGTATAGCACTCTTTATTATTGTAAAAAATACAAAAGCAAAGAAGAATAAAAACACAAATGGTATTATTGCAAATATTGGAAAAGTATGGTCAGCAACTTCACCAAATATAGATACTATTGTTCCAAATATTGGAATGAAGAAGACAAAGAAGAATATAATTACAAATATTGGTAATATTGCTTTTTGAACTTGTTGAGTATTGTTTATTTTATCAAAAGCATTATTTATTGTTTCTTCTGCTTTAGACTTGTATTCAGTTGTAGTAGTTGTAGATGTTACTTTAGTCTTAGTATCTGTATTTTTACCTTTGTTTATATTGTTCATAGCTTCTCTAACTTCATCTCTTTTTAGTGCATAAAGAAGTTGTATATTTTGGTTTTTAAATGTTTCAACAAATGCAATAACATGGTCTAGTTGAGACTTATCCATATATACATCTACATATATTTTAAATATATCTCCAGTGTCTTTAGTGCAAACAAGAATAAATTTAGTGTATTCTTGTCTTACTTCTACCATTGTAATATCTCCACTACAAATATTAGTCTTTTTATGTGCTTCTATTGAGCTATTTGTAAGGGTATTTACTGGAATAAATAAAATATCATTTTCTGTAGCGTTTACAACGAATCTTTTATTTTTTTCTTTATTACCTGCAGGATCTTCAGGTAAATCATCAATTCTTGCATCAAAATAATTATTTCTATGAAACCATAAGTTATTATTTTGAAGTTCACGTTCTATCTCATTATTTGTTAGCATATAAACCAACCTCCATAACAATTATAATTATATCATTAATAATAAAAAATATACAATATAAAAACAAAACACTCCCTTAAAAGAGAGTGTCTATTTAACAATTTTGTTATATTAATTTTGGTAAAAATAAGCTTGCAAGTCCTAAGAATAGGAAAAAGCCTAATACATCTGTTGCAGTAGTTAAGAATATAGATGAAGATATTGCAGGGTCTACATGTAGTTTTTCTAGAATAATTGGAATTATTAATCCAAAGAATCCAGATATTATTAAGTTTCCAATCATTGCAAGGAAAATAATTAATCCTAGATACATATTTCCATACATTATTGAAACTATTATTCCTGTAATTATTCCAACTACAGCTCCATTAATTAATCCTAATGCAACTTCTTTTAGTATTAATTTTTTTACTTCATTAAATTTAACTTTACCCATTGCTAAGCTTCTAATTATAATAGAAACTGTTTGGCTTCCAGCATTTCCACCCATTCCAGCAATTATTGTCATTGTAGCAGAAAGTGCAACAACTTGAGCAATTATTCCTTCAAATGCTTTGATAGTAAATGAAGCAAGAAATGCTGTAGCAAGGTTTACTAGTAACCATGGAAGACGTCTTCTAACAGATTGTAGTATAGTACTGTCTAGAGTTTCTTCTTTATCTACACCACCCATTTTTAAGATATCTTCAGTTTGTTCTTCAATGATAACATCTACGATATCATCTACAGTAATGATACCAAGCATTACTTTTTGACTATTTATTACTGGAATTGCATTTAAGTCATATTTAGAAACTATTTTTGCAACTTCTTCTTGGTCTAAATCTGGATCAACATATATGAAGTTTGGATTCATTAAATCTTCTAATGCTTCAGAGTGATCTGCAACAAGTAAATCTCTAAGACTTACTGTTCCAACAATTTTTTTATTATTGTTCATTACATATATAGTTTCAATATGTTCTGTTTTTGGTGCAATTTCTTTTATTTTTTCTATTGCTTGAGATACTGTAAATCTTCTGTATAGTGCAATATATTCAGTAGTCATGATACCACCAGCACTATCATCTTTATATCCTAGAAGATCTGTAATTAATTTTTTGTCTCCTGTTTTCATTTTGTTAATTAATTCTTTTCTAAGTCCAGTATTAATTACATCTAGAACGTCTACAATATCATCTTTAGACATAAAGCTAAATACTCTTAAAGCTCTATCTGAATCGATTGAATACATTATTTTCTTTTGAACTTTTTGATCTGCTTCTTCTAGTACACGTGCAAGGTATTGGTCTTCAAGAGCATCACAAACTTTTTTAATTTCATCATCTTCAAAGTCTGAAAGCATTAAAGCAAGATCAACTAGTCTAATATCATCTGTGTAAGTAAAATTTGTTAATTCTAATAATTTTAGGTTTTCCATCTTTTTTCCTCCTTTACAATTTAATTTTTTCTTTTAAATAATAAAAGAGAATATATAATAAAAACTATATAAATTACTTCATATAATCATCATTTATTTCTAAAAATGGGTGCAAAAAAACTATACAAGGAACTTGTATAGAGCGCACAAAAAATAAATAAAGTATTTTTTCTACTTTACTTATAGCAGTCTAATCCACACGAGTAAGGTTACTCGAAATGGAATCATTCCAAGTTATACAAGTTTTATTATATATTCTCGACTTATACGGAGCATCTTCTACCATTTCTTTCACCATCCTTTCGTAAAATAAACTACATAATAATTATACCATACATTTTATAGTCATTTCAACCCTTTGAGGCTAATTTACGACAAAAAAACGCAAATTAATTGCAAAAATATAGAGGATACGATTAAGTATCCTCTAATATTGTATTACTTTAGTCTAAGATATTTCTTTCATATTCTTTATATTTTTCTTTTAAAGACTCCATATCATCTTCAAGAGTAATAATTAGTTTAGATGCACCATCCAAATCTCCTTTTTCAAAAGCATCTTTAACTTTAGTCATAAGAGATTTTTCTATCTTAGTATCTTTATATATATTTGTTTTCATTGAGTGAATTTCATTCCATCTTTCATTGTCTAGCTCATCTGTACTTTCAATTTTAACCATTTTTTCTAGTTCATGATAGTATGTTCTAATTTTAGTATTAAGTACAAGAGTTTTCCAATTATTAATTACAGATTGCTTGTATGAAGCAATGATTTCATCTCTGAAAACTTCACCTCTTTTTAATACTTTAATTTTCTCTTTTTCTGTATCTAATTGTTTAATATTTTCATATACAGTTTTAGGTGGAACACCAAAATATTTTTCTCTTTCTTCTTCTGTATAGAATTCAAAAATATCTTCTTCACTTCTATATACTCTATCTTTTTCTAGATATGTAGCATCTTCACCATATGCTTTATCTATTTCCTTTAGAAGTTCATTTTCATTTTTGTTTGAATCTACTGCATATTCGATACCTTCAATCATAGCCATTAAAGATACAGCCATGCAAAGATATAGGTTTGAGTTTGGATTTGGAGAACGAAGCTCAAATCTTGTCTCATAAGGATTTTCTGAGTTATTAACAAGTCCAATTAAAACACTTCTATTTCTTGTTGCGTTTTCCACACTATACCCTAAAGAAGTAACAGTTGCAACTGGAGCTTCAAATCCAGGTTGTAATCTATTTAGTGCGTCATCTGTAGAAGAAATAAATGGGTTCATTACCTCATAGTTTTTAAGTATTCCCATAAGTGCACCATATCCTACAACACTTAAGAAAGTGTTTTCTCTTGGATGGAAAATGTTAATTTTTGTTCCATCATCTAGAACCATAACAGCTCCTAAGTGTAGATGCATACCATTTCCTGCAACATGTTCAATTGGTTTTGCCATAAATGTAGTTTCTAAACCAAACTCTTCAAAAACTTTTTTAACTATATTTTTTACAAGAATTTGTTTATCTGCTGAGTCAACTGGGGTAGAGTATTTCCAATCTACTTCAATTTGCTCCATTATTTCATTATATTTACCATCTTTAGAACGGGTTGGTCTAACGCCACCAACTTCTTTATGTCCCATTTCTGGTTCTAATTCATAATCTTCAAGTTGAAGAAGTGTTTCTTCTAGAGCAGATCTTACTGTTCCTTCGATTCTATTCCAGTATTGTTCATTCATATTTTGTGAAGCAGCAAGTTCTTCAATTTTAGGTTCACTAGTTGGAGTTTTTGTCCAAAATTCAAGTTCTGTTGCTGTAGTAAAATACAAATCTTTAATCTTACTTGAATCTAAATTAAATAATCTAATTGAGTTGTCTTTTATTTTATTTAGTATTGCAACCCTGGCAGTCTCCATAGCATTGTATAAAAGACTTCTAGAGTCAACAACATCACGATTATGTTTTAAAAATGCTGGGATTATTAGTGTACCAATAGGTTTTTCTGTTCTCTGGTCTAGTAAATCCTCGTTGTAGTCTACATACCAAGCAACATCTAAATCCATAGGCATATCTATTCTTGCATCATTAAGCTTAGAAATTAAAGGTAAGTTAACTGAAGAACCATCTGTCTGAATTGCTTTACCATTTAAATATCCTTTTAGGTCCTTTACAAATTCCCTAATTGGAATTCTTTCATCTGTAACGTTACCATATAAATCTATTGACATGAATGAAGCAAACTTAATCTCTGGATGATTTTTTAGTATGTCTAGAATATCGCGTTCATTATGCTTTTCTACCGGTATTTTAAATAATGTCTTTTCTTCTTTCATAGTTTATCCTCCCATCTATAACAATATTATATATAAAAACGAAAAAAAGTACATATTATTACTTAAATTTTATTAAAATATAATATAACAATTAAAGTAATTATTGTATAATTTTAACATTCATGGTAAGCTATAGATATATTAGAAGAGAATAGGTGAGATTATGTATAAAGATAACAAAATTTTAATTTCCAAAACAGCTACAGGAGAAGAACTTTGCATACTACCAGACAAAGCAAATAGACATGGCTTAATTACAGGTGCATCTGGTTCTGGTAAAACAATAACACTAAAAGTTATGGCAGAGTCATTCTCAAGTATGGGCGTACCTGTATTTCTAGCAGATGTTAAAGGAGATCTTGCTGGATGTTGTATGCCAGGTCAAACAAATGAAAAACTAGAGCAAAGATTAAGCTCAATTGGAATTGATAACTTTGAATACAAAGGTTTTCCTACAATATTTTGGGATGTAAATGGTGCAGATGGACACCCAATAAGAACAACAGTATCTAGTGTTGGTTCAGTAATTCTTTCAAGAATGTTAGGATTATCTGATGCACAAGAAGGAGTTCTTGCTATTGCTTTTAAAATTGCAAGAGATAAAAATCTAGAACTAATAGATTTAGATGATTTAAGACTATTACTACAATATATAGGAGAAAACAAAGATGAATTTATTCTAGGATATGGTAATATAGCACCTCAATCTGTAGGAAGTATACAAAGAAGTATTCTTATGCTAGAAGAACAAGGAGGTAATAACTTCTTTGGAGAACCAGCAATAGATATAAATGACTTCTTACATACAGATTTACAAACAGGTTATGGTAATATTAACATTTTACATGCTGTAGAACTATTTAAACAGCCTGACCTATATGCATGTTTTATGCTTTGGTTACTAACAACACTTAACCAAAATATGCCTGAAGTTGGAGACCTTGAAAAACCTAAAATGGTATTCTTTTTTGATGAAGCACATTTACTATTTAATAACATGCCAAACTATATGCTAACACAAGTAATACAAGTAGTAAAACTAATACGTTCAAAAGGTATAGGTTTATTCTTTATATCTCAATCTCCAGCAGATATACCAAATGAAGTGCTAGCTCAACTTGGAAATATTGTTCAACATACTTTACGTGCATATTCTCCAGCAGAGCAACGTGCAGTAAAAGTAATTGCAGACTCATTTAGACCAAATCCAGAAATGAATACTGAACAAACAATTCTAGGGCTTGGTACAGGAGAAGCTGTTATATCATTTGTAAACGAAAAAGGTGAACCAAGTATAGTACAAAAAGGAACTGTTTTACCACCTCAATCTCAAATGGGTGCAATAGATGGATCTATTCGTTTAATGGTATTAAACAGAAGTGAATTTAAAGGTAAATACGATAACAAGATAAATAGAGAATCTGCATATGAAATTATACAAGCTCAAATGCAAGAAAAAATGGCTGTAAAGCAAGCTGAGGAAGATAAAAAAGCTGCTGAAAAACTTAAAAAAGAAGAAGAAAAAGCAAAAGCAGCAGCTGAAAAAGAAAAGAAAAAGAATAAATCTGTAGTAGAAAAAGCTATGGAAAAAACAGCTAAATCTGCATTCAACTCAGTAACAAGAAAAGTTGGAAACCAAATAGGAAAATCTATTTGGAATATGTTTAAAAAATAATATAAAATAAATATATTTTTAAAGAGCATATCAAAAAAGATATGTTCTTTTTTATTACAAAATAAAGACAGTTTTTTGACTTTGTTTTGAAACAATTATGTGAATAATTCTTGAGCTATTGTCGAATATATTGCTATATTCTATATCAAATGATATGCTTAAAATGTATAAATGTATATATCATGTAGGTGATGTTTATGAACAAAAGAAGAGTTAGCATAATTAGCATACTAATAATATTCTTAGTAATATTTAATGTAATGCTAGTAATAATTACTCCAGCAGTAGAAGAAAGTATTAGAACTTTAAAAGCAAAAGATGCATATATTATAGACAGAGAAATAGTAACAGAAGCACCAAAGTTATACTTTACTGGAGATATGTCTAATATGACAGATAAATCTGATGTTAGAGATATTAAAGTTAAATATGAAGATGGAGCAAATAAGAAATTTACTACATTTGCACAAATAAAAATACAAGGAGCATCTTCAGCAAAATACCCAAAGAAAAATTATACTATTACTTTTTTTAAAGATAGTAAACATAATGAAAAGCAAAAAATAGATGTTGGTTTTGGAGAACATTCTAAATATTGTTTAAAAGCAAACTGGATTGATTCATTAACTCATGCAAGAAATATTGTTAGTGCAAGACTTGCTGCAATTTTGCAAGATGCATCTGGAAGATTTAAAGACTCACCAAACAATGGTTTAATAGATGGTTTCCCTATTGAAATATACTTAAATAATGAGTTCTTAGGATTATATACATGGAATATTCCAAAAGAAGCATGGATGTGGGGACTAGATGAAGAAGATGAAAATAATGTTGTTGTAGCAGTAGATGGTCATTCTCCAGTGACATTTTTTAAAGAAATATCAAACGATTGGGAAGAGGATGAATTAGAAGTTGAAGTAGGGAAATATAGCGAAGAACTAAAGAATAATTTTAATGATTTAATTACATTTGTAAAAGATTCAACAGACGAAGAGTTTATCGAGCATTTTAATGAACATATAGATTTTGAATCTGCATTAAACTATGCTATACTTGCCAATGTTATAAATGGTTACGATAATTCAAGTAAGAATTGTATGATGGTAACATATGATCAAAAACTTTGGTATCCATCATTATATGATTTAGATTCAACTTTTGGGCAAAACTGGTATGGTAACGGCACATGCGATTATAAATTCCTAATTGAAAATAGTAAAAGCATACTATGGGAAAGATTTAACAAACTATTTAGAGATAAAATAGTTGAGCGTTATTCAGAGTTAAGAAAAGATATAATAACTAAAGATTATATTATGGGGTTATTTGAAAGCTTTAAATCAACAATACCAGAAACTCTATATGAAAAAGATAGAGAAAGATGGCCAGATGCTCCAGGACTTGGTTATGAACAAATAGAAGAATATTTAGACTATAAACTACCATATTTAGATGAGTATTATGGATATACAGAATAAAAATAATTTTTTACACATCTTTGTTGACATTTCATTTTACTTATAGTATCATAAAAACAACACAAATAAAAATGAGTTATTTTTTTATACAAAAAGTTAAAAAGAAAGAGGGTAACAAAATGAATAAATCTAGTATTGTTTTAGTCGGACTACTTAGGTAAGCATCGCATATCACTGTAGATATGGGGTGCTAAATTCCATACCTACAGTAGTCCAAAACGATATTAGTAAAATAGAGTTTAAGCTATGTAGGTAAAACTGCATAGCTTTTTTTGTACCTAAAAAGTGGAGGTGTTTAAAATGTGGATAACAGGAGCAGAATTATTTGTAAAAGCATTAAAAGAAGAAGGTGTTAAAACACTATTTGCTTACCCCGGAGGGTCGGCAATTGACCTTTTTGATGCGTTATATGGACAAAAGGATATAGACGTTGTGCTACCTCGTCATGAACAAGCTTTAGTTCATGCGGCAGATGGATATGCCAGGAGCACAGGAAAGGTAGGTGTATGTCTAGTTACAAGCGGACCAGGTGCAACAAACCTAGTTACAGGTATTGCAACAGCAAATTATGACTCTGTACCACTTGTGTGTTTTACTGGACAAGTACCAACAAGCTTAATTGGAAACGATGCTTTTCAAGAGGTAGATACGGTAGGAATTGTTAGAAACATATGTAAGTATGCTGTAACAGTTAGAAAAAGAGAAGATTTAGGAAGAATAATACACAATGCATTCTATATTGCAAAAAGTGGTAAACCAGGAGTTGTAGTAGTAGATATTCCAAAAGATATACAACTTGAACTTGGTTCAGATGAAATACCAAAAGAGATACATATTAGAGGATATAATCCTAATACATCAGTACATATTGGTCAAGTAAACAAAGCATTAGAAGTTGTAGAAAAAGCAAAAAGACCTGTATTTCTACTTGGTGGAGGAATAAATGTAGCACATGCAAATGAAAAAATGACAGAGCTTGCAGAAAAAATGGGAATGCCAGTTATTACTACTATAATGGGTAAAGGTGCAATACCAACAAATCATGAACTATATGTTGGAAATTTAGGAATACATGGAAGTTATGCAGCAAATACTGCTATTTCTAAATGCGATGTGCTATTTTCAATTGGTACTAGATTTAATGATAGAATAACAGGAAAGATAGAAAAGTTTGCAAACAAAGCAACTATCATTCATGTAGATATAGATCCTGCATCAATTTCTAGAAATATTTCTGTTAATATTCCTATAGTAGGAGATGCAAATAATGCAATTGAGGCGTTACTAAAGAGGGCAAAACACTTAGATATAGATGAATGGAGACAAGAAGTAGCAGCATGGCGCGATGACTTCCCAATAACAATGAAAACTGAGGAAAACGAAAAGAATAATGTACTAACACCAGAATACATTATTAAAGCAATAAATAGAAATTACAAAAACGCTATTATTACAACAGATGTAGGACAGAATCAACTATGGACTACACAATATATTGAAATAGATGAAAATAAAAGACTATTAACATCTGGCGGACTAGGTACTATGGGATATGGACTACCTTCTGCAATAGGTGCAAAAATTGGATGTCCACATAAGGAGGTAGTAAGTATAAATGGTGATGGCGGAATTCAAATGAATATACAAGAGCTAGCTACAGCAGTATCTCAAGAGCTACCAATAACTATTTGTATCTTTAACAATGGCTATCTTGGAAATGTTAGACAATGGCAAGAGATGTTCTATAACAAACGTTATTCTCTAACTTGTTTAAAGTATACTAAATCATGTAAAAGAGACTGTGCAAATTGTACAAATAAACAAACTACTTATACACCAGATTTTGTTAAACTTGCTCAAAGTTATGGCGCAAAGGGTATTAGAGTATTCAAAAAAGAAGAAGTGGTTGAAGCTTTTAAAGAGGCAAAGAAAAATAAGACTACACCAACAATAATTGAGTTTATAATACCAGATAATTTAAATGTTTTGCCAATGGTAAAACCCGGTAACACATTAGATGATATGGTAATGGAAAAGGGGGTTAAGTAGTATGAAAAAAAGATGGATTTGCCTATTTGTAGAAAATGAAATAGGAGTATTAGCTAGGATATCTGGACTATTTTCTTCAAAGTCATATAACATTGAGAGCCTAACTGTAGGTACTACCGAAGACCCAACAATTTCTCGTATGACAATTTCAATGATTTCAGATGATAAAACTTTTGAACAGATAAAAAAGCAATTAAATAGAAGTGTAGAAGTAATTAAAGTAGTAGACTACACTACAGTACCAATATATATGAAAGAAATATTATATGTAAAAGTATCTTCATGTAGTGAAAAAGATAAATCTGAAATATTTAGAATTGCACAAGTATATGGACTAAAAGTGATAGACTATAACAAAAATAGTGTAATAGTAGAATGGGTAGAAAAAGAATCTAAAATAGATGAAATGATAGAACTATTAAAAAACACATTTCCAAATAGAGTAGAAATAGTTAGAGGTGGAAGTGTAGCAATAGAATCTATAAGCGTATCAAACAGATAGCAAAGTTGACATAAACATAAATTAATGGTATAATAATATTGTAGTTTATTTAATATTAATGCCAATCGAACTACACTTGGCAAATAATCTTCACGGAGGTAATATGAAGGTTAACGTACAAATTTTAATTCCAACTTACAGCATCTTTGATGAGATGAGTGCGGTAAACACAGAAGCTGTTTTAAAAGACGGTTGTTTATACATCTCTCCAACTGATGCAGCATGCAAGTACTCTGAAGAAGAGTTAAGGGAAAGACTAGATGAGGAAGACTCACTAGATTTAATTGAGGAATTTGAATATGAGTTCATTCCTGCATTAAAAGTCCCTATTGAAGACTTGCGCGTAAGTATAGTGGGTATACACGGTAAAAAGTTTTATCAGTTCATCTTAGATGATGAAATGAAAGCAGAGTATCGTGTGGATGATCCACAGGAAGATATTTGTTGCTAAGAAGGCAACCTACCAAATAGGTAGGCAATATACACACAAAGAGATCCCGGAGCGTTTGGGGTCTCTTTTTTTTGTCTAATTTTCGTTTCTTAGCATTAAGCGTATTGTAGAATATAGATATGGTTTATATTCTTCAATGCTTAATGGCTTTTTATATGTAATAGCATTAAATGCTGTAGCACTAACTAGTTCTATTATCATAAATAATGTAACATCTGGATTTTTAATTTTTATATTATTCTTTTTTATTCCATCAAGAAACATTTCTCTAAGTTCATTAAAAGCATCTTTATCTGGTTCATTTTTATCATAAATCTTAACTAATGTTTCGTGATAAACTCCCCAAGATAAATTCTTAGAAATAAATGCAAGTAATAGTTGGTTTTTAGTTAGTTCATCTATTACATAGTTTATTATATAAATTATTTGATCTTCAAAATTTTCAATATAGTTTTTATTAAGAGATTTTATTGCATCAGTAAATAGTTTCTTAGATTTTCTAGCTACAAGAACATCTCGTAATTCATATTTATCCTTAAAATATAAATAAAAAGTACCTTTAGCCATTTTAGCTTGGTCTACTATATTTTGTATAGACGTGTTAACTATACCATTTTCTGTAAATAATTTAAAACCAGAATCTAATAATCTTTTTTGTTTATCTGTCTTTAAATCCTCATTTGTCATGCTAAAATCTCACCTCACATAATTTTAATATAACACAAAAATACGTGTGTTTCAATATTTTTTATAAAATTCAATACAAAATATTGACTATTGGTCATAATTGTACTATAATTGTTAACAGTTGAATAAAATGACTAATAGTCATAATTTTAAAATGAGTTTTTTGTATATTTTTGACAAAAAATGTTTAAAGTATTAATCTTTTGAGTTAAAAGATTATACTAAAAAAGAAAGGAGAATAAATATGCTTAAATTTGGGGAGTTTATAACTAAGCATAAAAAGATTATCGTAATTCTATCATTCTTGCTTTTAATTCCAGCAATTATGGGCTTTTTAGCAACAAGAGTTAATTATGATATTTTAGTTTATCTACCTTCAGACATTGAAACAATACAAGGAGAAAACATACTATCTGAAGATTTTAACATGGGCGGATTTAGTGTAGTACTAGTAGATGGTATGAAACCAAAACAACTAGCAAAATTAGAAAAAGATATTGAAGGAGTAGGAAATGTAGAAAAGGTCCTTGCAATAACAGATGTATTTGGAGAGTCCTACCCTACAGAAATGATTCCAGATGATATTAAAGAGGCAGTATATAAAGGAGATACTACTGCAATTCTAGTTACATACAAAGATAAAATTTCAGATGACGAAACAACCAAAACAGTAAGAGAGCTAAGAAAAATAGTTGGAAAAGATTGTAAAATATCTGGTATGACAGCAACTATGATTGATACAGAAGACTTATCTAAATCTGAAGTAGCAATATATGTAATTATAGCTGTAGTACTTGTAACTATTGTACTTCAACTTTCTCTCGATTCATTTGCAGCACCAATCTTTATGTTGTTAAACATAGGAATGTGTGTTGTATATAATATGGGTACAAATGTATTACAAGGACAAATTTCATACATAACACAATCTATTAGTGCAGTACTTCAACTTGGTGTTACCATGGATTTTTCCATTTTCCTATACCATAGTTTCCTACACCAAAAAGAAACAGGAAAAAGTTCAGATGAAGCAATGTCTCATGCAATTGCAGAAACATTTACATCTGTTGCAGGGTCATCTTTAACTACAATAGCAGGCTTCTTAGCACTATGCTCAATGAACCTAACACTTGGTAGAGATATAGGAATAGTAATGGCAAAAGGTGTACTTTTAGGAGTAATTGGAGTAGTAACAATACTACCCGCATTTATTCTATGTTTTGAAAAAATAATAGAAAAAACAAAACACAAAAATATTTTTCCTAAGTTTGAAAAACTTAAAAACTTTAGCATTAAAAACTATAAGCTAACATTAATGGCATTTATACTAATATTACCTATTGCATACTACGGATATAAAAATACAGGTATATATTATAACCTAGATAAATCATTACCAGAAACACTTGAAAGTGTACAGGCAAATAATGAGCTAGCAGAAAAATTTAATATGACAAGTATGGAAATGCTATTAATAGACAAAGACATATCAGATGCAAAACTTAATGATATGCTAGAAAAAATAGATGAAATAGATGGTATAGCTTGGACATTAAGCTATTCTAAAATTACCAAAGGGACAATACCTTTAGAGATGATGCCAGATAAAATAAAAGATATGCTAGTATCAGATAAATACCAATTAGTATTAATCAACTCAGAATATGAGATGGCAACAGATGAGTTAAATGAACAAATTAAAAAAGTAAATGAAATAGTAAAAGCTACAGATAAAAACGCAATACTTGCAGGAGAAGGCCCACTAATGAAAGACCTTGTAGAAGTAGCAGATCATGACTTCAAAAGTGTAAATATAGTATCAATAGTAATTATTTTAGTTCTAATGATATTTGTATTAAAATCTGGTTCATTACCAATAATACTTACTATAGTAATTGAATTTGCAATATTCATTAATATGGGAATACCATACTATACTCATACAACTTTACCATTTGTTGCATCTATCGTTATTGGTACAATACAACTTGGAGCAACAATAGACTATGCAATATTAATTACTACTAAGTATAAGGAAAACAGATTAAACGGAATGAATAAAAAAGATTCAATAGATAAAGCACTAAGTTCATCTATACAGTCAATTATAGTAAGTGGACTATCTTTCTTTGCTGCGACAATAGGTGTAGCAATATATTCTAAGATAGAATTAATAGGTTCATTATGTACTTTAATGGCAAGGGGTGCAATAATATCCATGATTGTAGTAATCACTGTACTGCCAGCATTCCTTATGGTATTAGATAAACTTGTATTAAAGACAACAATGAAGATGAAAGATATAAAAAACTAGAAAGGTTTAAAGGTGAAATAAATGAAAAACTTAATAAAAAAAATCACTGCAACTACATTAGTAATTGGTCAAATAATTCTTGCAAATTCAAATATTTTAGCTGTAACTAAGGAAGAAACAGTTTATTCAAAATTAGACACTACTGGAAAAAGTTACCAAACTGTTGTAAATGATCATATTAAAAATACAGAATATTTAGAGGAAATAAAAGATTTAAGTGATTTACTAGATATTGAAAATTTAAGTGAAGATAACACATATACACAAAATGGGAATGTTATCGTTTGGAATGCTAAAGGTAAAGACATATACTACAATGGTAAATCTGAAAAAGAGTTACCAATAGAGGTTAAGATGACTTATACTCTTGATGGAAAAGAAATTTCTCCAGAAGAGTTAAGTGGAAAAAGTGGAAAACTTAACATTAAAATAGAATATACAAATAAAGCAAAACACTATGTAGAAATAGACGGACAATATGTAGAAATGTATACTCCTTTTGTTATATTTGCTGGTACATATTTTAAAAATGAAACTGTACAAAATGTAAAAGTAACAACAGGTAAAGCAGTAGATGATGGTTCTAAAACTATAGTAATTGGTATGGCTCTACCTGGACTTCAAACAAGTCTTGGATTAGATAAAGATACTTTTGAAATTCCAGAAAATATTGAAATAGAAATGGATGTAACAAATTACGAACAATCTAGTATTATAACATTTGTAACACCTAAGATAATAGATAAAGAAGATTTCAATATACTAGACGAGTTAGATTCACTTTATTCAAGTGTAGATACATTACAATCTTCCATGGACCAAATAGAAGAAGGTGCAAATGCTTTAAGTGAAGGTACAGCACTATATAGTGAGAACTATAACACATTCAATAGTGCAATTGGAATGTTAAATGATGGAACAACTACACTTAAAGAAAACTATGAAATGTTTAATAATGGAGTACAAACTGCAAATGAAGGTGCAAAACAATTAAATGAGGGGATGCAACAATTAAATACAGCAGCAGAAAGTATTAAAGACGTTGTATATACTGTTATAGATTGGCTACAAACAGCTATGAATACTTTAGTAACACCACTTAAATCATTACAACAAACTATACTTGAAGATATAGATGCAGTAATTGCTATGGTAGATAACATTAGTAATCCAAGCCAAGAAAATATTGAATATATAAATGGGTTAAATTACCAAGCTATACAAGATTTATATACAGAAAATGCAAATCTTGAAGCTTTAAAAGAAGGAGCAGACGAAGAAACAGTTGCTCTTTTTGACGAGCAAATTGCAACAAACAATAACGTAATTGCAATACTAGAACAAAATAATGCTCAAACTTTATACCAAAATATAGACCCAGAACAAATAGCTTCTGTTAGAGAAAAACTTGTTGAAATTAGAGGTAAAGTTGAAAGCTCAGAACTTACAGTAGAAGAATTAGAAGAAAAAGTACAAAACATTATTAATGAAGTATATGCAGCTTTTGATGGAATTAATGCATTGGCACAAGGATCTGAACAACTAGCACAAGGAACTGAACAACTTGCAACTGCATCTTCTCAAATAAATGATGGAATTGTTACTTTAAATGAATCTACACAACAGTTAGCACAAGCAAGTACACAATTAAATGATGCATCTGTACAAATTAGTGATGGTGCAAAGCAATTATATGATGGAATTGCAATGTTCAATAACGAAGGAATAAAAGTACTAACATCTAAAGTAAATAATGATGTAAGAGGAATAAGCGTAAGATTAGATAAATTAATGGAACTATCTAAAGAATATAATAATTTTTCAAATATAGATAGCTCAAGCAAAGGAGACCTAAGATTCATTATGATCTCTGATGCAATAAAACTTAAATAGTATGCAAAGTTCTATGCATAAATATAACCTAAATATCCTAGAGTAAAATCTAGGATATTTTTTTTCTAAGATTCTTTTTTTGCAAATTATTTGCATATAAGCACTTGCTTTTTATGTAAATTATGGTATAATATTTCACGTAATTTTAAATCAACGGGTTTAACACTAATTAGTGTTGAAGATGCCACTTCACTATTTAGTACATCAATGTATTAAGTTTAATTTTAATTAAAATGGAGGTATGGAAAGAATGAAACTTAAAAAATTTAAGTATTACAAGCTATGCATTGTACTATTAGCAATGTTTTTGCTTTTTCCAGCAAAGGTGTATGCATCAAGCATACCACAACCAACACAGGAGTTCTATGTAAATGATTTTGCAGATGTCTTAACAGATGAAGAAGAAAAACAAATGTTAGACAAAGCTGTAAGTCTTGCATCAGAAGAACTAGGCATTCAAGTTGTAGTAACAACTATAAAAAGCTTAGAAGGTGAAAGTATAGAAAACTATGCTCATGACATGTATAACCAATATGGTATTGGTAAAGATGATATGGGAGTATTAATTCTTCTTTCAACCGGAGACAGAGATACAAGAATTGAACTAGGAACTGCTATGGAGGCATACATAACAGATTCTAAAGCAGGAAGACTATTAGATAAACATGCAATTCCACATTTTAAGGAAGACAAGTTTAATAGCGGACTGCTAGAAGTTCAATCAGCTGTTATAGATGAAGCTTCAACAATTAAGACTCAAATGGTTGAAAGAGCAGAGCGTGAAGCAAGACAAAAAGAAGCTATGGAAAAGATAGGCAACTTCTTTTTAGGACTGCTAAAAGTCATTGGCTGGATTCTTCTATTTGGTACGCCTATAGGTATAATCTTATGGTTAATAAATAAGGCTATAAAAAAGTATCAAGCAAAAGAAGATGAGTTAAAGAGCTTAAGAGAGTATAAGCAGGCAAGTGAAAACAAAATTCAAAATGCCAAAAACAGAGCAGATCTTGTAGAAAGAGAAGCAGAGCGTGAATGTTCACAAATGGAATCATCATTAAAAGATTTGCAAGAAAGATATGATGAGATTGAAGAAAGACTAAATGATGCAAGAGAGTTATATCCTTCACTAGATGACGATATAGATAAGTCTCACGCACAAACTTTTAACAAAGAGCTAATTCCATATGTGAATAAAAAACCAGCTTCTAGTTTAATACCTACTCTTGCTGGAATCCTTGCTACATATAAAGGCTTAACTTCAAATGAGAAAAGATTTGTATCAGATGATATTGAAAAAATAAAAGATACTTATCAAAAAAGTCTAGATATAAAGCAAGAAGAAGACAGGAAAGAGAAAAATGGTGCATTACTTGTAACGCTTTTAGGTATAGTTGGAGCAATTTCAATAGGAAATAGTTCAAACTTATCTAGGCTTAAAGAAGCTATGGGTATATACAGCAGATTAGATGAAGATTATAAATCTGAATTTGGTCCAGTCAAGCTTGCATTACTTAAAAAGCTATTAAATCAAGCAGAAGATGATGACGAAAGAGAAAGACGTAGACGTCAAGAAGAGGAAGAAAGACGAAGACGTGAGGAAGAAGAGGAAGAAGAAAGGCGCAGAAGACAACGTATGAATTCTTCAAACTTCAGTTCTAGCTCAAGTAGTTTTCATGGATTTGGCGGACATTCGTCCGGAGGAGGTGCATCAAGGCATTTCTAGTAAATTAGTGTGAGTTTCATTTTTTCATACTTGAAATTTTTAAACTCACTAGTAATTAAAATAATTATTATTAAGGAGGAAAATTATGAAAAGTAAAGGATTAATAATTATTGGTGTAATACTAGCTGTGGCAGTATTTATTGGATTGTACGTAATTGGTACAAAAAATAGTTTTATCTCAATGAAAGAAGATATCAATCAGCAACAAGCAAATGTTGAAGTAGCGCTTCAAAGACGTGCGGATTTAATTCCAAATTTGGTTGCAACAGTAAAAGGTTATGCAACTCATGAGGAAAAAGTTTTCACAGAAATTGCAGAAGCTAGAAGTAAACTTGCAGGAAGCATAAACTCAGGAAATATTAATGAGATTTCTGCAGCAAATGATGAATTATCATCTGCTTTAAGTAGACTTTTAGTAGTTAAGGAAGCATATCCTGAACTAAAAGCAAACGAAAACTTTACTGCACTTATGGATGAGCTTGCAGGAACAGAAAATAGAATTGCAATAGCAAGAAGAGACTATAATGATATAGTAAGAAAATACAATTCAAAGATTCAAAGATTCCCAGCATCTATTATTGCAAATAGCAATGGTTTTGAAAAAGTAGATTATTTCAATTCACAAGAAGGAGCAAACATTGCACCTAAAGTAGATCTTGGAGAGTAAAAAATCTGTAAAAAAGGAGAAAGATAATGAAAAGATATATATCTAAAATAACGCATTATCTTGTTATTCTTTTAGTTCTTGGATTTGTATTAATTCCAACTTGCGTTTTTGCAAAAGCAAAGATTCCTACTCAATCAGCTGAGTTTTACGTCAATGACTTTGCAGACGTCTTAACTGAAGCACAGGAAAAAGAACTTGTAGAAAAAGCTAAAAACTATGCGCAAAGCAATAATGGTATACAAGTTGTAATAACAACTGTTAAGTCTCTAGATGGAGAAACATTAGAGTACTATGCTCATGATATGTATAACCAATATGGAATTGGTAAAGATGATATGGGGGTACTCATTCTCCTAGTAACTGGAGACAGAGATGTTCGCATGGAAATTGGAACTGCGATGGAAGCATATATCAACGACGCAAAAGCTGGAAGGATGATAGATAAGTATGCAATTGAGCACTTCAAGAACAATGAATTTGATAAAGGCTTAATTGAACTACAAGAGGGGACTTTTAAAGAAATTAGTGCCATGATAAATGGAGAAGAGTCAACAGTCCCTGAAGAAGAAATTAGTTGGACAACATGGGTATGGATAGCAATATTTATATTCATCTTAATCTTTGATATTACTAATGGATTTGGAACGGGATTATATATTAGTCCATTTATTTTAGGAAGTTCAAGTGGTTCAGGAAAGTCTGGAGGTTCATCTGGATTTGGAGGTCATTCATCTGGTGGTGGAGCATCAAGACATTTTTAGAATGTCTAAAAATTAATTAAAAATAAAGGAGATTAGATATTATGAATAAAGGATTAGGCCTATTTGGCGGTATAATTGCAATCGTTTTAGTTGTTGCATTAATGATTGGTGGATATTTTATATCTACAGGGAATAGTTTGGTAAACAAATATGAGGAGGTAAATCTACAAAAGAGTCAAATTGAAGTATCACTTCAAAAACGTGCAGATTTAATTCCTAATTTAGTTTCAACTGTAAAAGGTTATGCTAAGCATGAAGAAAAAGTTTTCACAGAAATTGCAGAAGCAAGAAGTAAACTTGCAGGAAGCATTAAAAGTGGAGATGTTAATGAAATGTCTGAAGCAAACAGTAACTTAAGTTCAGCATTAAGCAGACTTTTAGTTATTACAGAAGCTTATCCTGAGTTAAAAGCAGATACACAATTTATCCAATTACAATCACAATTAACAAGTTGTGAAACTGAAATTGCCAATGCTCGTACAAAATACAATGATTCAGTAAGAACATTTAATTCTATGATTAAACGTTTCCCAACATCTATTGTAGCAAATAGCAAAGGTTATACTGAGTTTGATTATTTCAAAGCGGATGAAGGTTCTCAAAAGGTTCCTACAGTAAACTTTGAAGACTAACACATTAAGCAGTAAGAGTAATATCTTACTGCTTTTTTTTTACTCAAAGCAAAAATATAAATACAAAAAGTAACAATGTTTTACATAATGAGTTGACAAAAGTGTACAAACAGTGTACAATAAATAATGTAAAAATAAAAGGAGAAGAAAATGGAAACAGATAACAAAAGTGTATTTTATTTATCCTTAACTTCAGCATTTTTCTTTATAATAATAGTTGTCTTTTTAGCTAGTCTTGGTAATGCAAATGATGCATTACTAAAAGAAAAAGAAATACTTACTCAAGCAGCTTTTGCAGAATTAAAAGTTAATATATTCTTTGGAATTATAATGTTTTTTTTAACTAAAATTATTTCTGTGCTAGAAGATATAAGAAATAACCAATATTCAACAAAAAGAGAAAATAAGAATACAAATAGTGACAATGAAAAAATTAAAGAGAATAATATTGATGAAGAATAAATGAAAATAACAAAAATAATTAAAAAACTAAGATAACAAAGAAGAGCTAAAAAAATAGCTCTTCTTTTTATTATACAAAAACATATTGTCAAAAACTAAAAAAAAGAGTAAAATAGAATATAGGAACTTTGAAAGGAAAATTATGAAAGAAACAAAAAAATATTTAAAGAATATGATACTTTTTGTTGTTCTTATAGCAGTTACATTTTATATTGTACTTAAAAACCAAAATATTGAAGATATAAAAAACGCACTATTAAGTGTAGATATAAAATACCTACTTGTAGGAGTTGCAGCAATGTTTGTATACTTTGGCTGCGAAGCATTTAATTTAAAAAGAACATTAGGCGTGCTTGGAGAAAAGTCTAGCTTTATACATTGTTTTAGATATGTGTTGATTGGATTTTTCTTTAGTGCCATTACACCTGCAGCAAGCGGTGGTCAACCAATGCAAATATATTTCATGCATAAAGATAAGCTTAGTGGAGCAAAGTCTACTTTATCACTATTAATACTACTTTGTAGTTATCACATAGTAACTATAACATTTGCTATCATTAGTTTCTGCTTTAATGTTGCAACGCTAACAGTACCAATGAGAATAATGTTTGTATTTGGAATAATATGTAGTTGTACATTGTTCTCGCTATATTTAATTGGAATATTTTCTAAAAAGACATCAAGAGCATTAATTGGATTGGGTGTAAAAGTATTAAAATTATTTAAAGTTAAAAACATAGATGAAAAAGAAAAGAAATTAGTAAATGGACTAGATAAATATCACGGAGGAGCAGAATACATTAAATCTAATCCTCGTATGATGATTAAAACAATACTTATCACTATGCTTCAAATGGCAGCATACTACAGTATTTCATACTGGGTATATCGTTCATTTGGATTAAGTCAAAATTCATTACTAAGTATATTAACAATTCAATCTATACTATACATATCTGTATGTGTATTACCACTACCTGGATCTGTAGGTGTTAGTGAAGGAGTATTCCTAGGACTATATGCTAAAATATATAGTGAAGGATTAGTTGGTACTGCAATGATGATACATAGAGGAATTAGTTTCTATCTATTTGTAATAATATGTTCAATAGCTGTAATGTATAGCACAATGAAACACAAAAAAGAAATAGAACAAGAAATGGTAGATGAAAAAATAATAATAGAAAAATAATTAAAACAGGGGTTATTTAAAGCATAATCCCTGTTATTTTTAATTTACATTTTATATTAAATATGTTAGAATACTTATGAATTTAAATTATAGTACCCAAAAAATAATTTTAAAGGAGGTAATTGCTATGGTATATGTATTGTTAATACTAGGTTTTATACGAAAAAGACTAGCAAAAAGAATTGAGCTTGCAGATAGTGGCAAGAAAGTAGAAGTTATGCCTTATGTAAGAAATACATATGATTTTTTAGATTTTGTATACATCATACGGAGTAATTGCTGCAATAGTTATTATCTCTTGGGGAGTATATAACTATGACTCTACAGAGCCAGTATACTTTCTAAACAAAGCTCAAATACTACAAGAAGAATTAGATAGTGGTAAACTTTCAAGATACGAAATAAGTAGTGCTCAAATGAATATTAGAGCATACAAAGATATTTATGAAAAAGACGTAAAGAGAAAAGAAAACTTTAAAAAAGCTCAAAAAATACTATTTTTCATAGAGTTTTTATAACAAAAAAGAATGCAAATTAATGCATTCTTTTTTTAAGCGTTATTAGAAAAGTTTTCTTCAATTTCTTGAACTCGTTCTTGGAAAAAGTTCCAATCTTTAAGATTTTTATCATTATTATCTATTATAAATTCTTCAAGCTTCTTTTTACCTTCATCGCTATCTCCAAATATACGTTTTTTCATTCTTACCAAATGATAGAATGTTATATTGTCATATTCACTATCTGGAAGTACAATATTTAGATTATTCTCAAGCGCTTCTAATACTTCTTGAAGCCTAAATGAAAAAATAGAAAAAGTAGAACTAGACATACAATAAACATCTGCAAATTTTGTGCTTATTTTCTCATTTAGACTAAGACCACCTTTTATTAGTGTTGAAGCTAGATGTTTATAATTTGGTTCGTTTTTTTCAATCTCTGCATAGAAAGTAAACTTTTCATTATTTCTTTGCATCCTAAGTATGATTCCTGTTTCTTTCTCTTTAAAAACATCGCAAATTTTTAAAAAGGTTGTTGCAACATCATCAAGTTTAGTTGTATCACTACTACACAAACTATCAAACATAGCATCAAAAAAAGGAACTACATCTTTGTCATTAGGAGTGGTTAGATGAAAACTTAAAAGTGGAGTATACCATTCGAAGTTTTTGTAGATAAATCCTCCATCTGGTATTGCTACTATTTTAAAGTTTTTCATAAGTCTAATTGCTTGTATAATGTAAGCAAGTTTTGTATATTCAGTGTCTTGGTCAATAAAGAATTCAACATATGGTGGCATAAGCTCGTTAACTGTGTTAATTCTTAAGTCTTCGCTAAAACACTTTAAGCTAAATTTTTTTAAATGTTTGCTCTCTTCTGTAAGGGAAAACTCTTTTCCTAAACATTTCTTTTCGTTCATATTAAATGACCTCCTTATTTGAAATTTTATTTAAAATTATCATAGAAGTATACATAATTTGACTTGAAAATTATAACATGGTATTAACAAAAAGGCAAGAGCTTAATATAAAAAGGTATAAAAAAACAGTACTAAAACTAGTACTGTATCTGTATATTTCTAATATATTATTTTATCTTCTTTTAAATTAAACTTTTCAAAAGCTTCAATTGTTGTTTCTCTATCTATATTTTCAAGCTTTAATGTTTCATTTCCTTGAGGGTTATTTTCTAGTGAAGCTATATAATCATAAATAAAATCATCTCTAAAACCAATGCTATCTGCATCTTCTTTGGTGTTACCATAGTGTACCACTTTTATATTTGCCCAAATTATTGCACTAAGACACATTGGACATGGATAACAAGAAGTATAAAGCTCACAACCTGCTAAATCATGTGAATTTATATATTTTGATGCTTCTCTAATTGCAAGAATTTCGGCATGAGCCGTAGGATCGTTATATTCTAAAACGTGATTAGATGCTTTTCCAATTACCCTACCATTTTTTACTACACATGCTCCAAAAGGACCACCAGCATTAGTAACTAAATTATCTTCAGCCAAGTTATTAACTAGTTTCATATATTTATTCATAAATAAATAAACCTCCAAAATGATTACACAAAAATTCTATCATATAAAAAATAATAATTCAATAAAAAAGAAGAAGAGAGGACAACGTGCGTCCTCTCAAAATATAAATTACAATAAGTGTAAATCATGATTAGTGGTTAGGTACTGCGATACCTTTCCTTTTAGCTAGAACCTTTATTGTGGGGTCCTGTCCGTTAGAAAAAGTTCGTAGTGAGAGCTCTGTTTCCTCTTTTTCGGTTGACTTCAACGCCATATATGAAAGAAGGTAAAAAATGTGCAACCCTGATTCGTCGCGTGTTTGCTCAGCAAGAGCAAGCCATTTTGGGTCTCCTTCAACTAATGCGTTGAAAACTTCCTGGTAGTTTGGAACTTTCTTAAGCTCTTTCATGAATTCTTCTTTGCCGTATGTGCTATCATACGACTGGATATTGCTCAGAAACTCTTCTATAGCATACATATGATCTACCTCCTTATCTTGTGGTATTATAACATTATTTATGTAACGTGTCAAATAAAAAAAAGAGTGCCCCAACTTAAGGGCACCCTAAAAAGACAATCACTCAATAATGATTGAACCTTTTGGAACAAGCTTTTTAACCTTTTGAGGTTCGCTTGTATAAAGTACATTGTCTCCCTCGACAAAGTCTAAATCAAAGGTGCTATCAGATAAGTTTACACCAACGTAGAGCTTCTGTCCGGTCTTTTCATCCTCACGAAGAAAAACACAAATTCCACCATGAAACATTACAGGAACAAACCTTGCATCTTTTAAAAAAGGATGTGCTTTGCGTATTGCACCAAGCGTTCTGTAAAACTCAATAAGGTCAGTATCCTCATGTCCCCAAGGATATGTCTTTCTGTTATGTGGGTCTTTAAAGCCATAGACTCCAGCTTCATCTCCATAGTACAAACATGGATTACCAGGAAGGAAGTACTGTAAAACAGACATTTGCTTAAGAAGATGAACTCCTCTAGCATATTCTTCATCACTTAAGTGATCGTTTGCTGCCTGCCAGTATCTATCATGTCCATTTGCTCCTCCTTTAGCAAGACGGGTTAGAGCACGTTCAATATCATGTCCTGAAATCATATTCATCATCGCATCAAGATTATCTTTTGGATAATTCTCAATGGTTCTAAATATAGTCTCAAGTAGACCTTCTGCGTGCTTATTCTCAAAGAAAGCAAAGAGTGCATCCTTATACACATAGTTCATTGCACTATCTAGAGTGTTATGTGTAAAGTAGTGCTTACGTTCTCCATATGCTTCCTTTGTAGAAACATCTTCCCATACTTCACCTATTACAGACGCTTGCTCTCCATATGCTGTCTCTTTCTTAATAGATTGAGAAATACGATAAAGCATATAGTTGGTAATCTCATCTACCACGTCAAGTCTAAAACCAGATGCTCCAAGTCTTATCCATTTCTTAACGACTTCACAGATATAGTCTATCATTTCTTCAGACTGTTTATCTAGTTTTGGAAGAGTATCAAAACCCCACCAAGAGTCATAAGCATTAGGATAATTAAAGAAGCAGTACCACTTGTAATATGGACTATCTGGACTATTGTATGCGCCAACTGTTGCATAACGTCTTTCTTTGTTAAAGTAAAGACTGTCAGATCCTGTATGGTTAAATACACCATCAAGAATAATCCTTATTCCACGTTTTTTAGCTTCATTACAAAGAGTCACAAAATCTTCTTCTTTTCCAAGCAAAGGGTCTATCTTCATATAGTCTGCTGTGTTGTATCGATGGTTAGAATGAGCTTCAAAGATAGGGTTAAGATAGATAATAGTTACCCCTAAAGAGGCAATGTAGTCTAACTTATCCGTTATACCTTGAAGGTCGCCACCAAAGTAGTCGTTGTTAAGAATTAACCCATGCTCATTTGGAAGATAGTCTGGATTGTCACTCCAGTTTGCATGCATCTTACGATCATCAGGAACACCATCTTTAGGTTTTCCAGAATTGTTAAATCTATCTGGGAAAATCTGGTAGAAAGTTGCTCCTTTCATGAAATCTGGAACACTTAATTCCTTGCAAAAAGTAGTAAGCTGAAAGCATTCATTCTCGCTTCCTCCAAACATACCTTTGCATAAGTTTCCACGTCTTACCTCCACGTATTTACCATTAATATTCATGGTGAAGTAATAATAGTATACGTCAGGAGTTGTTGGTGTGTAAGAGCAAGAGTAGTAGTTGCTATTAAACGTAGTCTTAGCAAGACCTAAATCTACTTCTTGTCTTTCATCCCACTTGTCTATTCTGAAAATTACAAGTTTAGGATTGTCAATGACGCTTGTCTTATCTAGCCTAAGGCTAAACTTTACAGATGTACCCTCCATTACAGGTCCGACTGGATCTTTGCATTTAGGATCTAAACTGCAGTAAATTTCACTAATCATCTTTCGTTCCTCCTAACTAAAAAATTATTTTTAGAAATCTCAACTTGCATTGACACCATATATATACCATCCTAAAGGCAAAATGTCAAATAAAGTTGTAAAACAAATAGTAAAATGATATAATTAGTACATCAGAAAAAGTTAATGCATAAATTAATATATGTGAGGTGATAGTTATGAATCCATTTTCAATATTAATGTTTATATTTGGTGTAGGTATAATACTTGGAGGTCTTATTACTTATAGAGGAAGTACATTTTTTGTTTGGAGAACATATCACAAAAATCCACCAGTAAAAAAAGACTTAAGATACATAGGTAGAGTTACTATGTTTACAAGTCTTTGTCCATTTATTACTGGAATTGTTGCACTAATAGTAGATATGGATAAGCATCCAATTATAATTGGTTTAACATTTGTAGTAACACTTATTGTATGTTTAGTAATTGGTATTAAAGTATTAAAAGGTGAGTAAAACAAATGTAGAGACTATAGTAAAATACTATAGTCTTTTTATATCTTAATAATAAATAATTAATAAAACATATTGTATTTTTATCTGTTTTCAACTATAATTTTCTTGAAATCAAGTAAGTATTATTGAGGGATTAAATATGTATAGAAAAATTGTAAAGCCTACATTAGATTTTCTGTTTGCTTTACTTCTAATATTACTACTATGGCCACTTATGGGTATAGTAGCTCTTATCACATGGATAGACTTAGGATTACCTTTGCATAATTTGTTAAGAGAAAGAGAAGGAAAGAACAAGAAAACATATATAATGTATAAGTTTAGAACAAAAGCATTAGACCCAGATGGGCACACTTTTTCTAACACTTATACAAAAGTTAGCAAGTTTATAGATAAAACAAGATTAAATGAATTACCACAATTATTTAATATATTATTTGGACAAATGAGCTTTGTGGGGCCTCGTCCTTTTATTCCAGGAGAATCTGAACAATTTGCAGATATGATGGATGAAAAAAGATATATGATGAAACCAGGCGTAACAGGTCTTGCACAGATTAATGGTGGACGAGCTATATCTATTAAAAGAAAGCTAGAATATGATGTTGAGTATTATGACAATATGAGCTTTTGGCTAGATGTAAAAATAATATGGATAACTCTAGGACAACTTTTAACATTCGATGTAGACAAAGCAAATAAGAAAAAAGCAGATGAAATTAATGCTAAAAAACAAAAAGAAAAAGTCAAAAAAACAAAATAAAGCAAGTGAGCAAAATCACTTGTTTTTTTTGTTAAAAACGGCAAGCAATTATTATATAATACAAGCATAAATAAGGGCAATATGAAAAAGAGATTATTATTAATATCGCTAATACTAATAGCAGCAATTGGACTTGGAATAGTTATTAGTACACATATTTGTACTAATAAAAGACGGTAAATTAGTATATCAAAATGCATGTGGAAATCTTAATTCATATAACCAAGATGGTACAAGAATAGTATAGAAGATATAGTAAAATAATATAGAAGGTAAAATATAACACTTACCAAAATTATGGTAGGTGTTATTTTTTAAAAAATAAAACTATACTAAATATAGAGTTACATATAAAAATATTAACTTTAATAGTTACAAAAATATAACAATTAAATAAAAAAAATATAAAAAGCTCAAAACAAAAAAACAGAAAGTAACTTAAGATTTTTATTTATTATTTAATTATTTTTTATTTTATTATAATATAATAATAGAAGTATGTCTATTTTAGATAAAGGGAGGTGATAGTATCAAAATTCCAAGAGCAAAAAGAAATATTTTATGTTTCGTTTTTGCAATGTGTATGATTATATCTGGTTCACTTGCTATAGCAGATACAATCAATACAATACAAACAACTTCCATATCCACAACAGCAGTACATATTGAAATCGAGGATTTTACACAAGATGATTCAATAGAGCAAAATGCACTACTGTTAATGCCAGGAGATAGCGTATCGTTTGTACCAAAAGTAGTAAACTATGGCACACCATGCTACATACGTGCAAAGATAGATGTCAAAATGGATGGCAAAAGTGAAGATGTAGAAACATTTATTGGTGGAATATCTTCTTCTTTAGAAAAGAGAGGAGACTATTACTACTACAACAACATAGTAGGAGAAAATGAAACAATAGACATTTTTGAAACAGTTAAGCTTCCATCAAATATAGAAAACACATATCAAGGTAAAGAGCTACTTGTAGAAGTTCATGCTGAAGCAGTACAAGCTAGAAATTTTGATCCAGGTGGCCAGTGGAATATTGAAATAGAAGAAACTCTAGACAGACATTACTCTATTTCAGATGATACTGAACCTGTTGAATCAAAAGTTATTTACCAGAACGAGACAGAAAAATATATTAAAAATTCTAATCCGTTCTTTTTAGAATCAGTAAATCTTGTACCTGGTGATGAAATACAAGAAGAGATATTAATAGAAAATATACAATATCCTTCAAAATTCACACTAGATATTCAATCAAAAAATAATGATGGACAAGATATAGACCTTTTAGAAAAAGTAATGCTAAAAATCACAGCAAGTGATGGAACACAAATATATAATGGTAGCATTAAAGATTACACTTTAAGGGAAATCGCAAACTTAAATTCTGGAGAAACAAAAGAATTGATTGCAACAATTTCACTTCCTGCAGAGCTTGGAAATGAATATGCACTTAAAAAAGCAAGTATCTTATGGATATACAATGGAGAATATGAAGGAAAAGAAAATCCGGACGTAATAATAGATCCAGATGAAAAAGATTCTCAAAATGGTAACAAAACACCAATAACAGGAGACATTAAACTGGATTTCTACTTAGTATTATTCATACTATCAACAATTGGATTGTTTAGCACAATAGCTATAAACAATAAAAAAGAAAATTTAGAAGAGAGGTAAGAGAATATGAAAACAAATTCAAAATCAAACAGAAAAAAACTAATTGCCGTAGCATTATTACTATGCTTAGTATTATTAATTGGAGGAATATCTGCATATTTTACAGATAAAACTGAAACATTATCAAATACCTATACAGTAGGTAATATCGAAATTGAATTAACAGAGCCAAGCTGGGTTGCAGCTAATGCACAAGGAATTATGCCAGGAGATGAATTACCAAAAGATCCAACAGTAGAAAATACTGGTTCATCAGATGCTTACGTATTTGTAAAAGTATCAATACCTACTGGAACAGTAGATGGAACAGCTGATACTGAACTATTTACACTAGTAAATTCAAATGATCAAGATGGAGTAAATGCAGGATGGGTTCAAGTAAGTAGAACAGCAGAAACTGGAAAAGTTACATATGTATATGCTTATGCATCAGCTACTGAATTAACTCCAGTAGAATCAGGAGATACTGCAACACTATTTAACAAAGTAAGATTTGTAAATCCAACAGATGCTGCTACTACAACTTTAACAAATGGAAGTATTGATGTTACAGCATATGCAATTCAAACAAACAACATTCCAGCTACAACAGCTCCAGCAACAGTATTTGCTAACTTTGGTGAATAATTTTAAAGGATAATTTATGAAGATATTTAAAACCATAATAAATATTATTTTGACATTATTTATTATTGTGGGTATATCAGTGCTAATAGCATATATTATTGGAATAAAGCCATATGTTGTAATGTCTGGTTCAATGGAACCAAATATTAAAGTTGGAAGCATATCTTTCGTTAACACAAGATATCCATATGAAAAGGTACAGGTAGGAGACATTATAGCTTTTAAAAGAGAAGCTATTTTTGCAACACATAGAGTTGTAGAAATTACAGAAGAAGGTTTTATGACAAAAGGCGATGCTAATAATGTGGCAGATGGTAAAATAGTGCCAGAAGAAGAATATGTTGGAAAGAACATATTATCGATTCCAATAATTGGATATATTATCCAAGCAACACAAACAAAAGCAGGAAAAGTAATTTTAATTACTACAATAGTATTTATACTGGCTTGTGCATTCTTTGTAATTAAGCCAGAGGAAAAAATACAAAAATAAAACAAAAATAATATACAAAGAAAGGAGGTATTTTCACATGACTGTTTCTAAAAAGAAGAAGTTGTTATTAGTATCAATACTTGTAACGACATTGAGTCTAGTCTTTTTAGTATTATCAGCACAGAGTATTTTAGCGTATATGAAAGATATAAAAGCTATATCTAATTCATATACAACTGTTCAAAAATATGCTGTAACTTTTGATGCTAATGGTGGACAAGGTTCAATGCCAACACAATATATGTTCTACGGAGTTAATTACAACTTAAATCCAAATACATTTACAAAGACAGATATGATATTTCGTGGATGGAATACTAAAGCAGACGGTACAGGAACAGCATATAATAATAATGAACAAGTAGTTGATCTTGGAAACATTACATTATATGCACAATATGTACAAGGAATAGCAATAGTAAACGACCAAGTGTATACTACATTACAAGCTGCAGTAAATGCAGTACCAACAGATGATACTCAAACAACTGTTACATTAATTGCAGATACTAGTGAAAATATCTCTGTAAATAGTGGTCAAAATATTGTTTTTGATCTTCAAGGACATACAATAAGTATTACATCTGGTTGCATATTAACCAATGCCGGTACAGTACTAATTCAAGATGGCATATTAACATCTAATTCTACTACAGATGGCGCTGTTAACAATACTGGAAATCTTACTGTTTCAGGCGGACAAATATTAATGACAAACAACAAAGGAAAGCAAGCAATATTTAATAATGGTACTCTTGAAATTACAGGAAATGCATATATTTATTCTGCAAGTTCAACTGCAGCTGGAAACAATAGGAGAGCTGCAGTGCAAAATACTGTAAATAGTGAATTATTAGTAACAGGTGGAACAATAGTTTCATCTGGCTACCATGGAATAGTAAATGCTGGTAATATGACTGTTGGTACAAAAGATGGTACAGCAAATATGAACTCTCCAGTAATTCAAGGAATATATTATGGAATAAGTAGTAATAATAACTATGGATTCTATGATGGAATTATAAAAGGAATAAATGCAAGTACAAATAATGATTCGAAAATAAATGATATCGAGCAAGATTATAGTTTCTATGAATCAACAGAATATATTGGCGGGGATAATTATCATACTTTAACAACTGCCCAAATTGTAAATCTAGATACAAATGGAGGATATATTAATCCAGATAAAATCTCTGCTTTGTATGGTGAGCCGGCAGGCACACTGCCAGAACCTGGAAGATCAGGATATGCATTTGATGGATGGTATACAGATCCTGTAAATGGAACTCTTGTAGACTCAAACACTATATTAACTGAAGAGAATAATACGTTATATGCTCACTGGACACATGCAATCGCTGCACAAGTAAACGGTGTAGATTATTACACATTACAAGAAGCAGTTAATGCAGTTCCAAAAGATGGCACGCAAACAACTATAACACTTTTAAGAGATGCTGGAGACAAGGCAATAATAGATGCAGATCAAAATATAATATTTGATCTACAAAGTAATAATCTTATAAACTGTGAAGATGGAATTATGATAGAAAATAATGGTACTCTTGAAATAACAAATGGAAATTTAAGCTCTACTGCATTATATGGAACAATAAATAATAATGTTGGAGGTCTATTGGTTATAAATGGAGTAAATATATCTGGAAAAAATAGAGCTGCAGTATATAATGACGGAGGTTCCGTAATTATTTCAGATGGTTACTTAACATCTTCAGCAACTGGAAAACGAAATCTTACAACATTGGGTAGAGCAACAGTACAAAATATTAATGGTGGTAATGTTACTATTACAGGTGGTACAATAGTAGGAGAAAAACAACAAGCAATTTCTAATGAAGGTACACTAATAATTGGCACTCCATCAGATGGAATTGATTCTACACAACCTACTATAATAGGTCAAACTTATGGTATAGTAACTATTGATACATTAAACTACTATGATGGTACAATTAAAGGTATAACTGATGCTATATCTGGTACAATAACAAACCAAGAACAAAATACTCAAATAGTTGTGGGTTCTGATATTATAGATGGAAAAACATATATTACTAATCATTTAGAAGATAATAATTAAAAAATAAAAAAAGTGCACCCAAAATATTGGGTGCATATTTTATTATATGTTGTTAACTATTATCTTTGTTAGCTTTCCAAGTTCTAAACTTGTCTAAATCCTTTCTGATCCATTTTAATGCAACTACAACAACTACTAGGTCATCTGCATAACCAAATAAACCTTTGTTATCATCAATAATATCATCTTTTTTAACGATATAGATGAATGCTGCTACTATAATAGCTATAGTCTTTGTAGATGTTTCTTGGTATTCTCCAGTAATATAGTTTTTAACCATAGAAATCATTGTTGGTACTTGAGATAAATCCTTACCTACTACAGGTACCTTTGCTATTGCATCTTCAACTTTAGTTAGCAAGTTAGTGATTTTGCTCTTATCCTTAAGCATCTCTGTTGCTTGAGGAATGTTTTCCTCGATTGCCTTTTTGGCACTTTCAAAATTAAATCCGTTCATATAATTATATCTCCCTTCATTTAAATTTGTCACGAGGCATAGTATAACATAGTTTACAATAAAAATCAAGAAAAAGTGCTAGATTAACTAGCACTTTGTATTATTTACCATCTTTAACTTGTTTTAAATCTTCTGGTAGAAGTGTATAATCATATCTCTTAAAGAAAGATATTTTCTTTAATTTCATACCTTCATCATCGTTTAAATAGTCGTATCCAAAAGCTTGAATTTTCTTTTCTGGATCAATAGTATTATATAAGTTAACTCTTTTAGCACGTTCAGTTTTTTTAATCATTTTCAAGTGGTAAAGGTTATAATTAGTCATAACACTTTTTTCTAGTATTTCTTTATAGCCCCATACAGTGTGGTATTGGTTAGGCATAACACTATCAAAATCCATTTCTTCAGAAAGTGGGAACAAAATATATTTAGTCTTTTTATCCCATATTCCATCACATCTATAATGTTTAATATCATTGTGTAATTCTCTAAAGTGGAAACCATAAGCAACTTTTTTATCTGGAGTACACATTTTTCTAATAATCTTTAAAAATGCAAGTTCAAATCTTTCATCTGGGTCTAGACATAATACCCAAGTGTTATCCTTATCTTCACTAACTTCCCAAGCTGCTCTAACTACTTTTTGTCTATTTCCTCTCTCATCATATTCGATTCCATCTCTTACTGGAGATTTAATAATCTTTTTTAATTTGGGTTCCTTTTCAAATAATTCTACGGTCTTATCTGTAGATCCATCATCTAATACGACAAAACCATCAACGTAATCTCTAATATGGTCTAAAAACTTAGGTAAGTGATATTCTTCATTTCTTACACATGTTACTACATATATCATAATTAATCCTCCGTTCATATAAGGAAATTATACAATAATAGATAAGAAAAAACAATATAAATATATAAAAGAATTCTATTGAAATATTTTGTTCCTTTAATATATAATTTTATTATGGAGGTTTGTTTTATATGAAAATATTAAAATCTAAGATTTCAATTATAATAATTGTAGCAATTATTGTAACAGCAAGTATTATAGGCGTAATAAATGCTAGATATGACGGACCTAAAAAGATTAAAACTGCACAAAAGCTTGAATCAATATATGGCAACGAAGATGATTTTTTTGGCCTTATGAAGAAAATGTTATATTGCATAATAGCTGCTCCATGGATAGATACAGATATTTTTTATGATTATGGATATTATGGAGGAAGATATGACTTTTATGATTCTGACATTAGTTTTGATACTGCAATTAATTCAACTAGTAGCTCTAGCTGGTTTAAATCTGGAAGCAGTAAAGAAACAGCAAGCGGCAATAATGATTTTTCAAAAACAAATATACAAGTGGAAAATGTGGATGAAGCAGATGTAATTAAAACAGATGGAGAATATATTTATTCTTTATCAGACAACAAAGTTATTATTACTGATGCAAGAGACCCACAAAATACAAAAGTAGTATTTGAATTAACAAGTACAAGTTATACTGGAACTTCTCCAGAAGAAATTTTGTTATATGGTAATGACTTAATGGTAATAGGAACAATGAGAGGACCTATGACAACAGTTGAAGTATATGACATCACTTCAAAAGAAAATCCAATTAAAAAAGAAGCATATTGCGTAAATGGTAGATATTATACATCAAGACTTACAGATGGAAAATTATATGTGATATCTACAGGACATCTAGATTATGATGATGGAAAAGTAGATAATAGCTATGTTGAAAATTCTGTAACACGTTTTATTAGTTATAATGACATATATTATTTCAATAATAAATTAACAACAGCTCAAACTACAATTTCTACTTTAGACTTAGATAAAGAAAAAGCAAAAGTAGATGTTAGTATGTATTTGCTAGCTCTAGATAATATATATGTATCTCAAGATAATATGTATTTAGTAGCAGACAATTACTACAATCAAAAAATATCATTTTTACCTGCATTCATTAGATTACTTGGACCAAAAGGAATAATAGGTGAAGCAAAAGATTTATATACTGAAGATGATTATTTCTATGATGACGATGAAACAACTATATATAAATTTGCGTTAAATAACGGAAAAATTAAATATGTTGGAAAAGCTAAAGAAGAAGGATATACTATAGATCAATTCTCTTTAGACGAATACAATTCAAACTTAAGAGTAGCTCTATATACAGATAAAGGCTCAAGAGTTGCTATATTTAATGATAAAATGAAAAAGATTGGAGAAACAGAGAAAGTAGCTAAAGGCGAAAAAATGTATTCTTCAAGATTTATTGGAGATAGAGGATACTTAGTAACATATCTAAATACAGACCCACTTTTCTGTATAGATTTATCTGATCCAAAAAATCCGGAAATACTTGGTGAACTTCAAATAAGTGGATATAGTACATACTTACATCCATATGATGAAACTCACTTAATAGGTATAGGTTATGAATCTGAGGTTAAAACAAATAGAAATAGTGAAGGAAAAGTAACTTCACAATATGCTGTAATAACTGGTATGAAAATGGCACTTTTTGATGTTTCAAATATAAATAATCCAATTAAAATTTCAGATACACAAATTGGAGATAAATATACTCGTTCAGCAATATTAACAAATCATAAAGCGTTATTATTCTCAAAAGAGAAAGAAATAATTGCAATACCTGTTAATACATATGAAAAAGAGCTTGAAATAACATCAACAAACGGAGATCTTTCTTCACTTGAATCTTCATATACTACAAATTCAAAAGAGTATAGAACAGAAGGATACTTAGTATATGGAATTAACCTTGAAGATGGATTTGTACCAAAAGGATTTATAGAACATAGTGAAACAGATCCAAAATCATATAGTGGAACAAACTTAATTAGAGGAGTATATATTAAAGATTATCTATTTACTGTATCACAAGGTATGGTAAAAGTTAATAAACTAGATACACTTGAACAAGTTGCATCAGTTTTAATAAAGGGGGTTGAGTAGTATGGAAGAAACATTATCTAACAATAACGAACAAAAGAAAAGTATATTTTCTAAGATAAATGGCGTTGTAGCACTTATTATGGCTATAGCATCTGTTATTCTAGGATACTTCTGGTACTTATCAATACCTCTAGGAGTAGTTGCATTAATAGCTTCTATGAAAAAGATAAAAGAAACTGGAAAAACACTTCCAAAGGCTGCAATGATTATTTCTGTAATAGGAATTGTACATTGTGTAATGGTATATGTATCAGTTTTCTTTATGATTTATTCAGCAATGGGAATATAGGAGGTAGAATATGGAAACAACAAATAAGAAAAAATCACCATATGGTGTGTTATCATTAACACTTGGAATTATTTCAATTATTTATGCATTGTTCTGGTATATTTCACTTCCTACAGGAATCCTTGCTATAAATTTAGGAATTAAGGGAAAAGCAGAAGTTGGAAGTAAACTTGCAACAGCTGGTAAGGTTACAGGAATAGTTGGACTTTCAATAATGGGAGCGCTAATGCTATTAAAAACATTCATAATAGTTTTAGCCTTTTTAGAATATATATTATAATATAAACAAAGGAGTTAACTAAATAGTTAACTCTTTTTTATTGCAAAATAATATATACTTATGATATTATAACAATAGATGTAAAATCATATAGGAGGGAATAAAAAATGGAAAACGAAAACAAAAAGTCAAAAGTTGGCTTAATTATTGCAATAGTATTAATCATTCTTTTAATATTATTCTTAGTGTGGTTTTTTGTACTAAGAGATAAAGGTACAAATAATACACCTACAAATAATGAACCTAACACACAAACAGAAAAAACTACAAAGGAAACTAATACAAATAAAGAGGCATATGAATATGACTACAAAGATGGAGTATTAACACAAATTGTAGATGAAGATGGAAAACCAAAACAAACAGACTTTGTTATAGATGGAATTATTTTAGTAGGTAATAGACATAGTTATTATGGCATGGAAGATACAACTGGAATCATTGAAAATTTTGTTAAACAAGGGTACAAAAAAGAAGGTATTAACTCATCATTCTATCTAAATGAATATATTGGTTTCTATGTTGATACTAAATATAAAGGATCAGAAAGTGATGTTAAAATATTGGTTACACCACATAAATCTGTAGAAGAATATGAAAAAATGACTTCTTCACAATTAACAACACTTGCCGAAGAAAAAGGGTTTGTTATGGATTATACAACACCAGATGAAGAAAATTATAAATATGTTGGTGAAAACTACGTAAATATGGACTATCCAGAAGGACAATATGATATACTATTCACATACAAAGGTGAAATAGCATACTTCATAAATATAACAGAAACTCTAGAAGAAGCCGAGTAATAAGGAGGAAATATTATGAATAAAAAAGTAATTATAGGGTGCATAGTTGCAGTAGCATTAATAGGGATAGTAGTTTTAGCAATATGCATAGGTGGTAAAAAAGAAGATGTAACACCACAAAACAATCCTACTGAAACAGAAAAAACAGAAGTGCAAGAAAAGGTTGCATTTACAAAAGAAGTTGTTAAAACACGTGTAAAATATAAAGCACCAGAAGACATCGATTTACTTGGTAGTTTCAAAGATTTAGGACATACATGTACAATAACATACTATACAAATCAAACTTCAGTTTATGCACTATATCCTTTTGATGATGTAGTTGAAAAAGTGGATAAAGTAACAATAAACGGAGTAGAATATGAAACATATAAATATGTAGAAAAAGCAATGATACATTATGTATATAGAACAAAAGTTGGAAATTACTATCACCTATTCCAATATGACGTATATAACACAGAATATGATGATTCACAAGTTGAAACTTTCATGAATACTGTTGAATTTATTAATGAATAAATAAAAAACAATTTTATTAACAAGGGGGATGTATATGAAAAAAAACATCTTGATTTGTTTGGAAAAATTAGACATTGGAGGCGTAGAAACAGCAGTAGTAAATCAAGCAATCGCTTTAAAAGAAAAGGGTTGTAATGTTTTTGTCATTGCGCAAAAAGGAATATACTCAGAAACATTGAAAAATAATGGAATAACAACTATAGATTTCAAATTTTCAATTATTAATAGAATTGATACTGAAAACCAAAAAATAATTCTAGATATTGTAGACAAATATAAAATAAACGAAGTTCATTTTCATCAGTTTCCATGTGTTAATTACATTTGGAGCATATGTTTAACTAGAAATATTCCTTATGTAGCATTTATACACACACTTTCTCCTGAAGATTATGAATGGTTTATGAATGCTTTTCCAATATATAAAGTAATACTTAAACCATATTTTGAATGTGCTTCAAAAATTATTGTTGTAACAAAGAGAGGAAAGGAAATTCATAAAAAGTACTTCCCTGACACTGATATATCTAAGTATTATATTCTTCCAAATTGTATAAGTTTTAAAATGTATTATAGCAATAACAAAGTAAAAGAAATAAATAAATTTGTTTTATTATCTAGGTTTTCAAAAGAAAAAATAGAAATTATTAAACTAGGAATAGATTTATTTAACGAGTATTTAAAATTAAAAAAAGATGCCACTCTAGATATTGTTGGCTGTGGAGCAGAAGAAAATACAATTATTGAATATATTAATCAAAATAATATAAAAAATGTTAATTTGATAGGAAGTACATCTAATGTAAGAGATGTATTAGATAAATATGATGCTGTTATTGGTATAGGCAGATGCATACTTGAGGCAATAACGATGAAAAGAACAGCTATTTTAATAGAAAAAAATAATATTAAAGGAATTATAGACAAAAGTAATATTAACGAAGCTATAGAATGTAATTTCGCAGGAAGACTTTTAAGTGATAAGACAAAAGAAGAAACTGCAAAAAATTTATATCAATTAAATGAAAACAAAATAAGAGAAATAACAGACTATAACTACAATATTATAAAAGGAAAACTAGATATTTCTAAAAAAGTATTTTTTTTAGAAGATATACAAAAAAATAATAAGGAAAATGAATTTGTTAAATATTACATAGAAGCGATAAACTATTTGTTAGAAACAATAGAAGAAAAAGAAAGAATAAGTGATGAAATTTGGAATGGTAAACTGTGGCTTGAAGAACAACTTGAAATCCATAAAGAAAATAATAATATAAAAATTGATAATTTAGCTAGTAAGTTGAAAAAAGTTTTTAAAAGAAATAAGTGAATATAAGTAAAGATAATTAGACACATTTTCACAATAATATGATAAATTATCGAAAACAATAAAACCGTGGGAAATTTATCTCACGGTTTTTAAAGTGCTTAATGAACATTACAACCATTTTTCACCTTCAAGAACAGTCTCTTAACAAAAGACTCATTTTCTTGTGCTTTGTTTTGTTCGCTTTGTTGTTCTTCATCAAGTATTCTTGCTAAAAGTCTAATGCTTGCCATATAATGATACATTTGCTCTTTAAAGTAAAGTGATTCTTCTCTATAATGTAAATCTTTAGTATCTGTAGCATTAAATACTTCATCCACCATCATATAGAATGCAGACATATCAATTACATTCAAATCTTTTACAAACTGTGCCATTTCTTGATCTACTGGTTGTTTTCTATCGCAAATGCTGTTGAGTAATTCACAAAATCTCATATAATCTTTTTGGGATTTCTTAGCTAACTGTTTTAATACATCAAGAGAATAATTAGAAAACTTATCATAATCTGGGATGAAACCTAGAGAGCTAATAACTCTAACATTTTCTGGTTTCTCTATCAGATAAAAGCCGTTTTCATCACACTCTCTAGAGATGATTGATGCTTCACTAGAAATGTCAACACCAAGAAAGTCTTTCATACGCTCTAACACATTGATGTCTTCTTGTTGAATGAAGCATACAGCATTGTTGTGTCTAATGTTCGTTCTTTTCATTGTATCGCCCTCCTTTAAAATAGTATAATCAACTACTTTTTCAATACAAAAGATGTGCATGTATTATATCACTCGTAAAACAAAAAAACAATATGTTATGTTAACATTTTATATAATTTATTATTTAATAAAAATGATTTAATTTATAACTGGAAAAAAGCCAAAAAAAAGAGATTCTTACGAATCTCTTAAAACAAATGGTCGGAGTGGAAAAGTACTAAAATAAAAGAAAAGCTTTATATTAATATACTTTTAGATTTAAAAAAATTCTTTAAGTCACTCATAAGTCGCAACTTAAAATGGATAAAATTATAACTGAGGAATAAAGATATGGGGTATATAAATAAAAATATAAATAAAAATTTCCTATATTTTAAAGTACCAGTAAAAATATTAAAAGAAGAACCTTATAAAAGCAAAATGACTCATACTAGTGTTATAGCTTATATGTTGATACTAAATAGAGTTAATCTTTCTAGAGCTAACAACTTAATAGATGAAATAGGAGATGTTTATATTTATTATTCTATTTATGAAATGATGAAAGATTTAGATATTAGTAAATCTACAGCTTTAAATATATTTAAGTTGCTAGAAGAATTAAAGCTAATAGGATATAAAGAAAAGTTAAAAGGAAAAAGCTCTCAAATATATGTTTTCGATATATTTGAAGATGAATATAAAGTGGTACAAAAATCAGACCAGAGTGGTCAAAATTTTATACCACAAGTGGTAAAGAATCTATACCCAAATAATATATATTATAATAATATATACAATAAATATAATAAAAGGACTTTAAAATTTCAAAGATATTCACAAAGAGAATATGATGATATGGAAGATTTTTATGATGATTAGGGTTAATGAGAATTAATCCTAATCTATTTTTTTATTAGTTTTTTTGGTAGTAAATATATATATTTTTTAGAAATTGAATATATTTTTTGTTTATTTTAAGTAAAGGAGATAATGTAATGCTAAAAGATAGAATGACACTTATATTATATTATGATGAAAACACTTCATTTATATATGATATATGTAATAGAGAAATATTAGGAGTTATAGACAACAATAGTAGTTTAATTAGATATTTATTAGATATAATGGAATTAAACAATGTTAGACTTAATGATAGTAAGTATTTAACTCTTAGAAATAAAAAAGGAATAGTTACAACTCTACAAAGGTTAATAGTTGAGTTCTATAGTAGATATGATGTTAAGCTTAGAGAGTTACTTGATAATGGATATGAGATAAATCACATTAATAAAAACAAACTAGACAATAGATTAAGTAACTTAGAAGTAGTATCTCATATGGATAATATAAAACATAGAGATAACCAAACTTATGAGGTAGCTTATTCTACTAATAGTCTTATTAAATTACAAGATATAGTTATGTCTAAGGATGAGTATGTAAAAGATACAAGATATTTAAACAAAATTGGTAAATATTTTAAAGATACTATCATAAAAAAACAAGATAAGGATATAAGAAAATGGTTTAGTTGTAGATATAGTGATTATTTATTATTTAATAATGTTAATAAAATAGATACAAAAATAATATCTATAGCTAGAGAGAGTAATAATATAGTTAATTTTAATACTACAAAAAAAAGACTGAAAAAAATAACTCTTTCTAAAGATATTATACTTAATCTAGTAGTAGAGTATGATAGATATATAGTGGATAAAACTATAATACATAATATTGAACTAATAAATAGCTTAACTAAACAAAAACAATATGTAAATTTCAAACTACTCTTAGATAAAGTACAATTTTCAACTATAATTAAAGAACTATACTATAATTATCTACATACTACTAATAACTATCTAATTATAGAAGATAATATAATACTTACTCTATCCATAAAAGATATACTTAGAAATATAAAAAGTAAATATAAAAAAATTATAGTTCTATATATACTAAACATCTTTAAAAGACAAAATAGAGTTAATACTAATACTTCTATAAATAGGCAAGTGCCAACATCTCTTTTAATTCCATATTTATACAAAGAAGATTTTAAAGATATAGATAGACTATCTAAAGAACTTCTTCGATATTATAAAAATATAACATACTCTTTATTAACAAGAAATATGGATGACACTATTTCTGTACTAACATATAGAAATAGTAATTTAAAGCAAAAATATAATAATAGAGATAGTAAAACCTTAGAAGATATTTATACTATCCTATCTACTAGCATAAATCTAAAAAAGTATGGTTATATTACTATACCAGAAGTAGTATCTTGTTTAAAAGAATTAAATACTAAAAGAAAGTTAAATAACCAACCTAGTATAGAAATATCTAATGGTATTGAGAATTTTGTAAGGAGACATCTAAAAAAAGATGCTCAACTCATAAGTGATTTATCTAAGATAGGTATTAAGTATGTTCCTCTTAATAATCACACTATCTCTTCTATCCTATCGTATCAAAAAGAATATAGAAATTATTCTTTATATGCCAAAAAGAGAGTTATAGTACTATCTAAATTATATAAAAGATAAGAATTTACACATATTCTATATATTTATATGAGAGCAGTTTATTGCTTAATATTTTCTTTTTCTAATAATATTATTCATAAATTATTCACTTTCAAAATTTATGAATAATTATATTCCACATTATCTAGGATAAAATATAGAGAACTTTCTATTATAATTTAATAAATTATATTACTAAATATCGAAAGTTGTTCAATCAATCTCTTAAAGTTTCCTAGATAAATATTAGATAAAGTCACAAAAGTAGTCTCATTTACTTGAACTCATATAGATGTACTCTATATGAGTTATTTTTTAAAATTTTTGTTTTTCAAACATAAAAGATACAAAGATTGAAACGAGGTTGTATTTAGGGACATTTTTGTAATTTAAGATATATAACTAATATCTAAAAAGATAAAAATCAACTTATGTTTAATATGGAAATTATGGATAAATTTTAGAATCTTAATAGTATAAAGTAATTAAAGGTGATTTTATGAATAAAAAAAAGATCGATAATACACAATGTATTTTAAATATATTAAAAAAAAATAGCGAAGATATATTAACAATAAGAGAAATACATGAACTTATGAAAGATGAGTATAATGTTGAGATAAATTACTTTAATATAAGGACAAGTATTGATATACTTAATGAAGATTATAATTATAAAATTTATATTTTTCTTGAAAATGGAATAAGAGAATATAACAAAAATGATTTAGAGTCAAATTATACAATTGGAGAGATTAAAGTTATTATAGACTCACAATCATATTCAAACGCTATTGAATACTAATTAAAATATTGGAGGGTAATTATGAAATTTTTGTTAAAAGATGTTAGTTTAACCAAAAAGAATGTATATAAATTAGAAATAGTAAATTATGAAAAAAAAGACCTTGAGTTTATAAGAAAAGAATTAAATTTAAAAAAATCAACAATATTATTTTACAAAAAAGAAAATGTATTTTATATATCTAAGAATGTAGAGTACTACAGTTCTTACAAATTAGATGAACTAATAAAACAAATAAAAAACTATAAGAATAGTATAGTGGTTATTAGTTTAGAAAGTATAAAAAATAATTTTCAAAATAAAACGGAAGAAGAAATATTTCTAATATTAGAAGGATTTAGTTTAATATTAGATTTAAAATTTGTAGTTTATTGTTTAAATGAGAATATAAAATAAATAAGAATTATGATATGATAAAAAGAGATTAATGAGGTTGACTTTAGAATAACTTTTTATCTCTAATTATATAAGTATTATATAAAAAATAAAAACATACTCTAGTAAAAAACTATTGTATGTTTTTTAATGCTATTATGACACCATCAATAATGGCTTCAAATCTTAATTTATCTTCTTTATTTAAAGAGTTGTATTGACTTAATATGTGTTTTTCTTTTTCAGTTAAATCACTCTTTGAAGATAAAATAGAAATTGGTGTTGGGTCATCAGTTAAATCACATATATAATCCATAGAACAATTATAGTATTTAGATAGTTGTATCATGAAATCTAATGTTGCATTTCTTGAACCTGACTCGATTCTAGAAATTAATTCTTGATATGTATTGTTATCTTCAGCAACTTTTAGTTGTGAATATTTATTAGACTCTCTAATTTTTTGCAAGTTATTTTTTGGTTTTATATTACCTATTTTCCTTGATTTATTCATTATAAACTCCTCTCTAAAATTATATCATTAAATTATTGATAAAAAATGACATAAATGGTATACTTAAAATGACTATATTGTCATATTAATTATACAAATAGTTTAAATCTAATTTATATGTCTTATTCATAATAATTAAAGGAGGTGGCTATTCCAATAACATTAAATATGTTAAAAAGAGAGAGACATTAGATAGTCTGTATATTAAAGATAAAAAATGGAGGTTATATATGTTTTGTAAAAATTGTGGAAAAGAAATTGATGATGATAGTAAGTTCTGTGATAGTTGTGGACAGGTTGCAAGTAAAAAAGATAATAAAACTAATGTAGAAGAAAGTTTAAATGCTAAAGAAAAAGAGAGTATAGATAATAAAGAAGAAAAAAATAAAGATGACAAATTTATAGACTCTATAGTCCTATACGAAAAAAATAGTATATTAAAAGCTATAAGTATTATAATATCTATGTTAGTAACTTCATATATATTTTTTTTAGGATATAATAATACTAACTTTTTTATACTGACAATTCCTGTAGGAATAATATCCTTATTGTTTTGTTGGTGGATGAAATTTACATTTATTAAATATATAGGTGAATGTAGTAATTGTGGAAATATAATTAAGTTGAATAATAAAAAGCTAATTTGTAAAGAATGTAACTCAGAGTATAAATATACGATAATTAAAAATAAAACAATTGAAAACATAATGAAATTTGGAATAGTTTTTATAATCGCTTTATCTATTGCTTGTATATTTTTATATAATATCCTACATGATGACTATGACTATAGAGATATTAACTCATCTCAAAAAACATCTCAAAACTCATCTACAAATGTAAAGCCTGATGACGGATCTTATGTGGAATTATATAAATTAAATAATATTGGTATTCTAAAAAAATCTAAAATTTCAGAAAATTATAATGATATGGGAGATTTGATTAAAATGAGTATCGGTAATTTGGGAAATTATGATGTAGAATACTCATATGAATATGATGATAGCGGAAGAGTTATAAAAATAATGAGTAATTGGGTTACTGGTCATATAGAAATAGACTATTATGACGGATTAAAAATTAAAGAGGTAAGAGTAATTCATAAACATCTTTCAGAAGAAAATATTTATTATTTTTCGTATGAATATGCAGATAATTCCGAATATCCTACAATTACAAAGAGTTATTATGACTACTGGAAACAAGTAGAAGAAATAAGGTCAAAAATAACTTTTGAAGAGTTTGAATTTGAATCAAAAAAATATATAAAATATGTTGAACTTGATAATGACGGAAATAAAGTAAGTACTGGAATATATGAAAAATTAGATTTGAGTTCCAAAAATATATTTAATATATTAGGAATGCTTCCAAATTATGATTATAAATGTTCTTTTAATACAGATAGATACGAGCAGTCATATTTTCATTATATTGATAATACAATATCACAAGTAAATTTTTATTTTAATCCTATTTATTCAGTTTATTTTGGAAAGCCAATTGTTATGGCAGATTACAATGGAACAACTAAGTACTATTATAATAAAAATGGACAGCTATTATGTAGAGAATCGGAGGATTCTGTATCTTATTATATGTATAGAGATGAATCAGATTACTATTACACTTATATATTAGAAAAGACTTTAAATAACAATTATTTCTGGGAATATTCATATGAACAACAGAGAATCTTTTATAGTAGTAATGAAATAGAAAAAGTAGAACTAGTTTCAAATAAGAAGGTGGACCAATCTTATTATGTTGAATGGCTGCCGGTATATCAAAATAATTTAGAAACACAAAAAGTGAACGTACCATCTCTAGACTAAACTAAAGTTGAAAAGAATATATTCATAAAGTATATTATGGTTTTATCAATGATTTAAAAATTAACAATAATAAATTAGAATAAACCTATAGATAAATAATTTATATAGAAATTTAATAGGTGAACGTAACTCAATATTTATTTTGTTACGTTCATTTTTTATATACTTTTGTTTATATTACAATACTTAGAGGACTATACTATAAAAATCTTTTTAGTATATGTAACAAAAAGTATGTACGTTTTACATTAAATGTATTATAATGAAAAAGTTTAAGGAGATGTAAAAAAGTATGAATTTAGTGCAACCAATAAGAGATATAAATCAAATAGAACAAATGAAAAGAGTACTTTTAGAACAAGGAAAAGGAAAGAGAAATTATCTTATATTTAAAATAGGGATAAATGTTGGTCTAAGAGTAAGTGATATTATTAAGTTAAAAGTTAGTGACATTAGATATGATAATGGTATTATGAAAGATGATGTTACTATATATGAAAAGAAAACTAACAAAAAGAAAACATTTAGATTTAATTTAGATCTGAAAAATGAGTTACAAGAATATACTAAAAATATGTATCAATACGAGTATGTATTTAAAAGTAGAAAAGGAGAAAATAAGCCTTTATCTCGAGTACAAGTATATAGATTTTTAAATGATAGTGCTAAAATTGTAGGAATAAATGAAGAAATAGGAACTCACACAATGAGAAAAACATTTGGATATCATCACTACAAGAAATATGGAGATGTAGCAACTTTACAAATGATATTTAATCATTCTTCTCCTTCTATTACACTTAGATATATAGGAATATCACAAGATGAAATAAATAGAATGTATGAAGATTTTAATTTGTAGCTCATATAATTCTATACCATAATAATAAAAATATCTAAAAAGGAAAATATGGACATCATCTTTTGGATAAATTTAGATAAATTAGTAAAAATGATTAGATATGATACAAAAAGAGGAATAGCTTGAGACTATTCCTTTTTCCATAGATTTTTTAAATAATCAACATCTATCCAGTATCTATCTTTCTTTAATTTTATTAATTTGCATAGTTCTTTAAATTTTTTGATATTCTTAGAATTTTTACTAGAATTTTTTACTTCATTATATATTTTGCGAAAATATTCTTTAACTGGTAAATAATCTTCAGTATATGGATTTTCATCATTATCTCCAATAGCTCTTTTAAAAGACTTCTGCATACTTTCCAAAGTTCTATTATATAAGTTTTGTAATTCATCTTGCTTAGTTTTTTGGTAATTAACTTTTTTACTACAACTAGTACTACAAGTTTTCTTCTTTGCGTCATTGGACATAAAGTAATTATTGCAAAATTCACATTTCTTAACTTGTGTTTTATTTAAAATCATTTGCTCAATTTCAAAAATTCCTAACTCTTTTATAGTTCTAAAATATTTATTGTAATTAATAGATACGTTTGAGTCTTTTATCCTATTAAGTAGTTGTTTATCAGAGAGACCAATAAAATTGTCTTTTTCTTTAAAAATAAAACTATTAGTAGCCAGATTAACATTATTATCCATAAATATCATATCCAGTAATTCTTGCTCAGTCATATATGTTAATATAATATGTAAGTTACTTAAATCATTTTTACATTGGAAGTAGGCTAGTCTTTTGTTTAATGGCAAATCATTTAGATTTGTGTTATTGACATCAAGTATGTAATAAACTGCTTTCTTCAATGATTCTTGACAAGCTAGCAAATATTCTATCAGATATTTACCATAGCTAGAAATTACGTTTTTAATCGCCTCGTTCATATTAGGACTATTATTGGTAATTGTCTTGTTAAATTCATCTATATCATATTTTCTAATTTCCTTTAAATTTTCTTCTAGTTCGTTAATATGCAAATCAACATATTTGTAACCACTCTTTATTGTTTTTATAAATTTAACATATTTGCATAAGTAACTATATGCATCTAAACAGTTAGGATAACCAGTAATATTATTATTTTTATAATCAACCTCATAAGGTTTTATTTTATTTTTTGAAACAAATTCTTCAGTAACTTTTTTTATTTTTATAATATAGTCTGTTAAATCTGCATTTAAAAAATCAATAAGTGTTGTACCATATTTCACTTTACTTACAATTAAATCATTTGTATAGGTTTTGTTATCTATTATATTTATATACATCTTTTCCTCCTAAATTGCGTAGTAAAAAAAATCAATTTTTTCGATATTTTTTACTACTCCTACACTGCAACAAATTTAAAGAAAATGCATTGACTTCAAGGTTTTTGTTACTTATAATTATGTTGCTACATAACAATGCGTAGTAAAAATATAGAAATATTATACTACGAATAGATTGAAGCTACAATAGTAGTAGGTTAAGATTTAAAAAATGTTTCTTAAAAAGAAATGTTTTAATAATAAGGAGGAATTAAAATGTTAAATAATTTAAATCTATTTATGAAAGAAGAAAATAATTTAAATTTAAAAAGAGATGAAAAGGAAGTGCTGACAATAGAACAAATTACATTTTTAAATCTAGTTAAGGAAATTGTAAACGCTTACGAAGATGAACTTGAAAAAATTGGAGATTTTGACGTTAATGAATTTAGTTTATTATTTTTTAATTATAATGATAGGCTTCAAGAGCTTATAGGTGATGAACTATATAATCAAACCACTCTTGAAGATTATTCAATTGCTTTATCAAGTATTGAAGTACCAATAAAAGAAATTTCAAAAGGTGGTAATATAAAAATATCATACGAGGCCATTAATAAATTAGCTGAATTTTACAACATCTCATTATACAAAATCTCAAATAGATGTTATAAAAATAGTCCTATAATTTCGGAATTCAACACAATATGTGACCTTACTAGCAATAAAAAAATATTTGCTATGCAGTATCTAGAAGTAGAAATAAAGAGGATAAAAATGTTAGCTTTTAAACAATTTTCTAATTCAAGTTATTTTAAAAAAGCAAAAATTAGAAATTTTAAATATTCTAGTTTGTTGATAAATATTTTAAATCAAAAAATTTACGCCATGAGATTAATCTTAAATGACGATTTGGAAATACTAAAGCAAACTTTAGATATAGTTATTTATGGATTTGAGAGAACTGATTTGGGAATTACTTTTCAAAGTAGTAAAATATTTACTTTATTTGTTGATTTTATTGTATGTTCTTTCAAATATCTAGATGAAAATATAAAATATGGAAATTTGTCAAAAGTCTTAAAAGAATATTTTCTTCTAGCTATAAGTTATAATGGAATGCCGTATTTGGAAGAGTCAGAGATGCTAAAACTATATAATAATTTTGAATTGATTATTTCAAAAGATAAATATAGCAAAGAAAATGACATTTCATTGTGCAAAGAACTATTAAGAAGTATACAATAAGTGAAGAATAATAAAATAAAATTTATGTTAATATGTACCTTGACAAATATATAATTTACTGCAAAAAAAATAAAAAATTGTGTACGACTAATTCAAAACTATATATAATCATTTTTATAGTTGTTAGTCGTATGCCTGACTTATAGAAAGGAGTGACTAGAAATGGAAAGAAAAGTGGAAGGAATATTGAATGATGAACTTAAAGAAAAGCTTATAAATAAAGCAGTTGAAAGAATAGATGACCCTTGGGCAAATTTAACTGTTAAAGATGTGGCTAAAGATTTACTTATGGGAGAAGATAAGACTAACGAGTTGTTTAGAAGACCAGATTTTCCATCAGTAAATATTGGAAAAACAAAAACGATAACAACTATTGCATACTATTTATGGAAGTTAGAAAGGAGGATAGAAAAGTAATGGGGAGAAGAGGGAAAAATGAAGGTTCCATATCTTACGATAAATCAAAGAAATTATGGAGAGGCCAATATAAAGATGGTAGAGATGAAAATGGAAAAATAATTAGGAAAAATATTTATTCAAAGGATAAAAATGAAGTTATTCGCAGATTAAATACTATCATGTATGAAAAAGCTAATAATACTTATTCACAGAGGAATGGCATTAAACTCATTGAAGTAATTGATTCTATAATAGAACAAAAATATAAATTGAATATAATTCAAGACAGACAATATAGAACTTTAAAAGCTCATTCTAATAGAATAAAAGAAGATAAGATTGCAAATATGAAAATTCAAGAAATTGAAGTTAATGATATACAAGAATTTTTATATACTATTGTAGATTATAGTCAATCATATATAAAAAAATTATATACACTATTAAATTGGGCTTTTAAAGATTGTTTTAAAAAAAGAATCATACAGACAAATCCTTTAGACTTTGTTACTCTACCTAAAAGTAAGAAAGATACTAAGATTGTAAGATCGCTAACTTTAAGAGAACAAAAGTTATTTACTAATTATTTAATTAATTCTAGTATTACGGATGAACCATACAAAAATATTTTTCTTATACAGATGTATTTAGGCCTTAGAATAGGAGAAGTTTTAGCTTTAAAAAATAGTGATTTTGACTTGGAAAATGACTACTTATATGTTAGAAGGACTCTAACTGAAGATAAGAATGGAAAACAAGTAATGAAAAACAAAACCAAAAGTATGTGTGGTCAAAGAGATTTAAAAATTTCTAGTTATCTTAAGCCGTATATATTAGAACAAATAAGAATATCTAATACTAATAAAGAGGGGTTACTATTTACAATAAATAAAAAGTATATAAGACATCATGGAGTTAACTCGGTATTAAAAAGAATATTTAGAACTAATTTAGGCTTAAGTGATGATGGGATAAGCACTCATATTTTAAGGCACACATACGCTACTAGATGTAAAGAGAGTGGTGTAGATGTTTTAGTTACAAAGGAATTAATGGGACATTCTGATGTAAAAATAACATTAAATACATACACTCAAATACAAGAAAAATATAAAGTAGATGAAATTAAAAAGTTTAATGAATTTATAGAAGATAATATTTCATTCAAACCTGGCTACAACTAGGTTTGATTTTTTGTTAATATTATATATAACTTTTTAATTATTTTAGTCACAACTTTTTGTTAGAAATACAACTAGGATTGTTGTAAATACTGACATTTCTAAGAGGTAAGAATTCATTGGTTAGTCGCAACAAAAAATCGCTCATTAGTCACTCATTTGGAGAATATTTGAGAAGGTTTGAAAATGTCAAATGATAATAAAAGGCTTGTTTTTCGGTAAAAAACAATAAAAGCAGGTCTAAAAACCTGCTTTATTATGGTCGAGGTGAACGCTTGGGTTAGCTGTTTAAGCCACTTGTAGAGCTAACTTCGATTTTTTCTGTCAAGCAGTTTGTAAACAGTTGCTTAACTGAAGTTGAAAAAGTCTGAGAAAGTCCAACAGATAAAAGCAATTCATTTCAGACACTTTCAGCCACTCTCAGACACTCAAAATTTTTGATATTTTTAATTCTATTTTATACTCCTAAAATAGCAAAATTTTATTACAAAAGAAACTGATTATAGCTTAAAATTAAGGCAATTTTATTAAAAGTTGCACAGGGTTTTTTACCATTGTGCTATTTTAAGGAGGTTGGTTACAGAAAAAATGAACGAAGAAAAAATAAATAAGATACTATTTTATCTATATAACTATGAAAATATAGATGATTTAATTGAACAAAGGAAAAATGAAATTATAGACACAGTAAATATTTCTTCTATTGCTTGGATAAAATCAAAGCAAGGCAATGGAAATACATTAGAGGATCAAGTAATAAAACTTATAGATGATCCACTCATTTTAGAATATAAACGATGGCAAGTATTCATTAAAAGGATGCTTGTTTTTTTATCTCTATATAAACCTATTATTTATAAATATGTGAAATTAAAATTTATAGAGAAATTAGAAAATGATGAAATTATGGAGGCTTTAAATTTAGATTTTAAGCAATTAAAAATCTTAAAAGTAAAATTACTTGAACTTATATTAAAAAATGCCAAATTAAGAAATTTGGTTTGAATATGGAGGTAATAAATTATGTTTTGGATTGGATTTATAGTAGGACTATTTTTAGGAGCTAATCTTAGCTTAATATTATATGCTTGTATAATAGCAGGAAAGGAAAGTGATAGAAAATATGAACACCGAGAATGAATATCATAGTACAGGGTATTTTTCAATTATTCCTGCAAATGTTTTATATAGTAAAACTTTAAAGCCTAATGAAAAATTATTATATGCTATTATTACTTCACTTTCTAATAAAGAAGGCTATTGTTATGCTAGTAATAAATACTTAGGAGATAGACTTGAAGTAGATCATAAAACAGCTTCAAGGTGGATTTCTAATTTGGCAAAAAATAATTATTTAGTATTAGACTATATATACAATGATAATAAGGAATTTTTACAAAGAAGAATATATCCTAATGTTACACCCTATCTATCAAATAATCACTACCCCCATCCACCAAAAAATCACGAGACTAGTGATGAAAAGATAGAAGTAAATAATATAAATTATAATAATATAAATATACACACAGAAACAAAGAAAAAATTTCTGTCAAATATTTATTTATATGATTTTGAATATCAAGAATTAACTAACAAATATGGAGAAACTAAAACTAATAAATGTATAGAATTTCTTTCTCTATATAAAGCCTCAAAAGGTGTTGAATATGAAAGCGATTATGCAACTATTTTAAGGTGGGTTGCTGATGCTGTTGATGAAAAAGAAAAGAGACAAGAAAAAGCTAATAATAAAGGTAAAAAAAGCACAAAGTGTAATTTTGAACAACGAGAATATCCACCTGAATTTTTTGAGAGCCTATATGATAATATACCATCCCCTAATTCTACTAATACTGAAGAAGATGAGATGGATTTAGATATGTAACACAACTATAAAGGTTGTGATTTTTTTGTTTTAGGAGGAATGTTTAAATGGAAATTATAAAAGAAAAATTTATTGATAAAGTTTTTGGAGATGAAGTTGAGTATGTTATTATTAAAGATAAAGAAGAAAAAATACTTATATTTCAGTATGCAAATAAAATTAACATTATAAAAATTGATACAGTTAAGGATCTTGTTGAAAACTTAATAGAATGTAAATTACTTTCAGAATACTTAAAAGATACCATTGATGAGCAAGATGATTATATTGAAGAATTGGAGAATCAAGCAGACATATATAACGAGGAGGAGTAAGTATGAGAGTAAAGAAAATTCTTAACTATGCAAAATCTAAAGTAAGTGAATATCCAAGAATTGATTCTATTGTAGAATGCTTAGAATTAAAAAAAGATATTCCAAATAATGTAGATGTGAATTCATTTATACGAAGTAAAAACAAAGTTAATAGAACTGTTGAATCACAAGCAATTAAGAATATAAATATTGATAAAAAAATTGAAGAATATAAAAAATGGCAATCACTTATAAAAAAAGAGTTGGATTTAATAAAAAATACAGATTTAGATACCTTTAACATAGTTAATAGTAGATTTTCAGGAGCTACATTTGAAAAAATAGAGAATGAATTATTTATAGGAGATCGAACTGTAAAAAGGCTATATAATGATTTTATAATTGAAATATCATTTTTGGCAATAAAAAATGGGCTAATCCATATATAAAAAATAAAATGTATGATATAATAGTGTGTGAAAAATAGTAATTTGTAAAGGAGGTATTTATGGGAATAGAACATTCGCAAAATTATTTACATAGTAAACAACTTGTAGCGACTTTGTTATCAAAGAGTAATATTTGTAACGACGATATTATAATTGAGATAGGTCCTGGAAAAGGAATTATTACCATTGAACTTGCAAAAAAAAGCAAGCAAGTTATAGCAATAGAGTTTGATGCGAAATTAGCGAAAACTTTATCTGAAAAGTATAAAGAATCTAAAAAAGTTCAAATAATAGAGATGGATTTTTTAAAATATAAAATATCAGTAAAAGAACCATATAAAGTATGTGCAAATATTCCATTTAACATAACTGCTGATATTGTGAAAAAGGTATTTGAAGCCGATAATCCTCCTGAAGATATATATTTCATAATGCAGTATGAGGCTTTTCTCAGGTATTCTGGACAGCCCTTTTATAACGAAAGTTTGAGGTCTCTTTTATACAAACCTTGGTTTTCCGCTGAATTGATTTATGAGTTTAAACCATCAGATTTTTATCCTGTGCCAAATGCACGAATATGTTTTGCTCACTTTCAAAGAAAAACATCAGCAGATGTTGAGGATGCGACAGACTATAGAAATTTTTTATCATATATATTTTTAGCGTCTGGAAATACTTTCAAAGATAAAACAAAAAAATTGTTTACTTATGAGCAACAAAAACGCATTTGCAAGTTTTTAAAAATCAAATTAGAGTCAACGCTTACTGAGATCTCATACGATGGATGGCTATACCTATATGATGTTTTTCTTAAATTTGTTTCCAACGAAAAAAAAGCTATTATATTAAATGCTGAACAAGCCATGAAAAACAATCAAAACAAGATTCAAAAAAAACATCGAAATCGTAATCATGGTTATTGGAAATTTGAAACTAAGCGCCAAAAGAAAATTTTTAAATTGAAAAATTGAAAATAAGAATTTTATCCAGTAGCTATATTTCCAATTTCTATATTATTAGCAATAGTGTAAACAAAGAAGTTGACAGAAAAAAGTAATAAGCAAATTATAAATTACAATTTAGTAGTTCGCAAAATAATAATTTGTAGGAGGAATAGATGTCTTTAATAAGTGTAAACAATTTAACTTTTGGATATGATGGAAGCCTAAAAAATATATTTGAAAATGTATCATTTAATATAGATACTGATTGGAAATTAGGATTAATTGGAAGAAACGGTAAAGGTAAAACTACATTTTTAAAGTTATTATTAGGAAAATATGAATATCAAGGTGCAATATCAAAAAATGTTGAGTTTGATTACTTCCCTTTTGAAGTAAAAAACAAAGAAAGAATGGCAATAGAAATAGTAAATGAGATTGCTCCGAATGTTGAAGATTGGGAAATTATAAGAGAATTAAATTTACTTAATACAGATACTGAAGTATTATATAGAAGTTTTAACTTATTAAGTGGTGGCGAACAAATAAAGATACTTTTAATAAGTTTATTTTTAAAAGGTAATAACTTTTTACTTATAGATGAGCCTACAAATCATTTGGATATTGAAACACGAAATAATTTAGTAAATTATTTAGAAAAGAAAAAAGGATTTATATTAGTATCTCACGATAGAAATTTTTTAGATAAAGTTGTAAATCATATAATTTCTATAAATAATACTAATATAGAAATACAACAAGGTAATTTTTCATCTTGGAAAGAAAATAAAAATAGGCAAGATAATTTTGAAAAAATACAAAATGAAAGATTGCAGAAAGATATAAATAGACTTGAAATAGCTTCTAAAAATTGTGCAAAATGGTCAAATGAGGCTGAAAAAACAAAAAATAAAAAATATAATTCAGAAACTACAATAGATAAAGGATATATAGGACATAAAGCAGATAAAATGATGAAAAAATCAAAAGTTATGGAACAAAGAATAGAAAAAGCAATAAATGAAAAGACTAATTTGTTAAAAAATATAGAGGTAAATGATACATTAAAAATTATTCCTCTAAAAAGTAATAAGAATCCATTAATTTTTGCACATAACTTGCAGATAAAATATAGTAAAGAAACGATATTTAACCCTATTACTTTTGAAGTTAATAATGGCGATAGGGTTGCACTAATTGGAAAAAATGGCATTGGTAAATCAAGTATATTAAAACTTATTTTAGGAGAAGAATTACAGTATAATGGAGAGTTTATGGTTGCAAATGATTTAAAAATATCTTATGTTTCTCAGAGTACAGAAGATTTAAAAGGAAATTTGAGAACTTTTGCTTACGATAATAAAATAAATGAAAGTATTTTTAAAGCAATGTTAGTAAAAATGGGATTATCACAATTTGATTTTGATACTAATATTCAAGATATGAGTGAAGGTCAAAAGAAGAAGGTTCTAATTGCAAAAAGTATTTCAGAACAGGCTAATATTTATATATGGGATGAACCTTTAAACTATATTGATATATTGACAAGAGAACAAATAGAAGATGCTATTCTAAATTATAATCCTACCATTATTTTTGTAGAACATGATGAGAAATTTATTGAAAAAGTGGCAACAAAAATTATAAATTTGGTAAAGTAAGTGAGAGACAAATTACAA
>CAMVON010000007.1 GCA_947169155.1 uncultured Clostridiaceae bacterium | reverse complement strand
AGACACTTCAGATATGAATGTATGGATGTATTTAACAATAGCTCTAGGAACTACAGTAGTAATAGTAAGAGAAACAAAAAAAGCTCTTAACAAATAAAAAATGAGATAGCACAATAATATGTGCTATCTTTTTTACTTATTTTGTTGATAATATAAATATTATTTAGTATAATCAAAGTATATATATGGAGGTAGTAATATGGCAGAGTTAAAACTAAAAAAATGTCTTATATGCGGAAGAGTAGTTGAGGTAACAAATGATGAACCTGTTATGTGCTGTGGACAAGAAATGGTAGACGTTATACCTAATTCTACAGATGCTGCAGTAGAGAAGCATGTTCCAAATTATGAAAAAGTTGAAGACGAAATATTTGTTACAGTAAATCATGTGATGGAAAAAGATCATTACATTGAATGGCTAGAGCTTGTAACAGATACAGAAAAAATAAAAGTAGAACTATATCCAGAACAAGAAGCAAGTGCAAGATTTCCATACGTACAAGGAAGTAAAATTTATGCATATTGCAATAAACATGGACTATGGGTTAAAGAAGTTGAGTAGTATTATCTACTCACTTTTTTTAATTTATTCTTGAATAAACGTTTGTTTTATTATATAATTCTTGTATGGTGATAAAATGGAAAATATAAAGTTAGATACTAGCGTTCAATATTTAAAAGGTGTTGGCCCAAAAATGTATGAACTTTTAAATAAATTAAATATATACACAGTAAAAGATTTACTTGAGTATTATCCAAGAGTATATGAAGATAGAACTAAGATAACACCAATAGATGAGTTTGAAAAAGATAAATCTGTATTATTTTTTGGAACTTTAGTAAAACCTGTAACTGTCGTAAGAGCAAAAGGAAAGAAAATACTATCTACTGTAGTAACAGACGATAGTGGCGCAATAGCTATGTTAACATGGTTTAACCAAGTATATATTAAAGATAGAATAAAAGAAGGTCAAACATATCTATTCTATGGTAAAGTTTCAAATGTTACAGGCTCTAGGGCACAACTAGATTCTTGTAGTATATATAATGTATCAGAGCTATCTAAAATACAAGGATTATATCCAATATATAGTCTTACTGCAGGAATTACGCAAAATTATCTATTTAAACTAGTAAATACATTAATGGATAGTGGAGTAATGTTAGAAGACATATTTAGTGAGGAATTTAGAAGAAAATATAATTTAGCTGAAGTAAATTATGCAGCCAGAAACATCCACTTCCCAAAAGACTATAATATGATAAATCTATCTAGAAATAGAGTAATATTTGAAGAGTTGTTTTTATTTCAACTTGCACTACTTAATATGAAAAATAAAACAATTCAAAATACAAATACTAATACATATACAGATTTAGATGAAAGTGAATTTTTAAAACTTATACCATTTGAGCTAACTAATGCTCAAAAGAAAGTAGTATCTCAAATAAAAAATGATATGTCATCTAATGTAGTAATGAATAGACTTGTACAAGGAGATGTTGGATCTGGTAAAACAATGGTAGCTGCAATTGCGATGTATTTAGCAGTAAAAAATGGATATCAAGCATGTCTTATGGCTCCAACAACTATTCTTGCAAATCAACACTATATAGAGTTAAGTGATTATTTTTCTAAACTAGGACTAGTAACTGAAATAATTACATCAAGTACAACTAAAAAACAAAAAGAAAAGATAATTGAAAGACTTAAATCTGGACAAATTAATATCTTAATTGGTACACATTCAGTAATAGAAGATAATATCGAATTTAACAATTTAGGACTAGTTGTTACAGATGAACAACATAGATTTGGTGTAAAACAAAGAATGAAACTTTCTGCTAAAGGAAATGTTGTTGACACTATTGTCATGACTGCTACTCCAATTCCTAGAACACTTGCGATTATATTATATGGAGATTTAGATTTATCTATAATAGATGAATTACCACCTGGAAGAAAACCAGTTGAGACATATGTAGTAAATGATTCATATAATGAGCGACTATATGGCTTTTTAAGAAAGCAAATAAACGAAGGAAGACAGACATATGTTGTATGTCCTTTAGTCGAAGAAAATGAAGATTTAGACCTTAATTCAGTAGAAAAATTATATGAAGAATATAAAAAAGAATTTAGTGAATATAATGTTGCAATTTTACATGGAAAAATGAAAAATAAAGAAAAAGATCAAATCATGCACGACTTTAAAGATAACAAAATTAACATACTAATTTCAACTACAGTAATTGAAGTTGGAATAAGTGTTCCAAATGCAACTCTAATGATTATTGAAAATGCAGATAGGTTTGGCTTAGCAGCTCTTCATCAACTTAGAGGAAGAGTAGGAAGAGGTAGTGCAGCTTCATATTGTATTTTAAAAAGTAATAACAAATCTGCTATTGCAAGACAACGTCTAGATGTAATGAGAAAAAGTAATGATGGCTTTGAAATAGCTCAAAAAGACTTAGAATTAAGAGGACCAGGAGATTTCTTTGGAATAAGACAATCTGGAATGCCTGAATTTAAACTTGCAAATCTTCTAACAGATAACCTTGTATTAGAGCAAACTCAAGAAGCAGTAAAAGAAATAATGCAAGATGATCCAAAATTAGAAAAAGCAGAAAATCTAAAAATAAAAAGAGCATTATATGAAAAATATGGTGAACAGATAAACAATATAGTGGGGTAGAAAATGATAGACATAGAAAATGCAAAAAAAGTATACAAGGAGTATGCTTCAAATTATAATATAGACATTCCAAGAATAAGACTAAAGTATGAACACATACTAAGAGTAATGGAAAATTCTGGCTATATAGCAAGAGAGTTAAAATTAACAGATGAAGAAATTAATCTTGCTATGCTTATTGGAATATTTCATGATATTGGAAGATTTGAACAGGTTAGACTATATGACACGTTTTCAGACAAAGATACAGGGCTAGATCATGCGGCATATAGTGTGAAAGTATTATATGAAGATGGCTTGATAGAAAAATTCATAGATACACATGAATATGATGAAATAATTAAAAAAGCAGTATTTTACCATAATAAAAAAGAAATTGGAGCAGATGTAACAGACGATAAAGAATTGTTATTTTGCAAAATAATTAGAGACGCAGATAAACTAGATATTTATAAGGTAATAAATGAAGAAAAAATGAAAGATGTATTTTGGTACAAAGAATTTTCTAACCTAAAAATGAATCCAAAACTTATGGAAGACTTTGAAAATCTAAAGTTAATTAGTTATAAAGATATAGCAAATAATGCTGATCAAATATTTGCTTTTTATAATTATGTTTTAGATTTTAACTATGTAGCATCTCTTAAAAATATTAGACAAAACAGATATCTTGAAAAGTTCACAAAAAGAATAGAAGAGACTTTCAAAGATGAAGAGATTATAAAAAATACAAATAAATTACTAAATATATGTAATAAATTTATAGACAAAAAAATAGAAGATAACTAGTGTTATCTTCTTTTTTATAATATTTTTCCAATTATAGTCATTACTTTTCCGCTTAATAGTGTACCTATTTTAAATAATCCATAGCATATTAAAAGTGTAAATAATACAGAAATTACACTAGTAAGGATAGCTCTAGGAAAAGTTAATTTCTTTGGCTCACGTTTAACTTCTGCTAAAGCTTTAATGTTTGAAGAAAGTCTACCTTTTCTTTTGTGATTTTGAATATTTGAGTCATCCATATTAATTGTATTATTATTTTTCTTCTTAAATATTTTTTCAATTAAAGCTTTAAATAATTTCTTAAGTGAAAATCTAATTGTTCCTGTAACTTTTTGGTAATTAATATTAACAGAATAATATGTAAATGATTGAAGAACAGTTCCAACTAAAAATGTTGAAATAATAGATCTTGCAAACATACCTTTATATCCTTCAATTATTGTTTTATCAAAAAGCATAGAGAATAGCATATCCACTGCATTATAATCTAAAGACTTATTAATAGATCTAAAACATGCAAGTATTAATAATCCCCAAATAATAACAGTTAAACATGCAGGTATAAATAATTTTTTTGAATCATAATTGTATAATGTAGTAATCATCAATGCTAGCTTCATAGAAGTATCCATTATGACTACTAAAAGTAAAAATACTAATATTACTAGCAAAGCAGTAATAAACCACATAAAATATCACATCCTATTTATTAAATATCTTTTAACTTTTGGTCAATTTCTTTATAAATTTTTTCCTTAATTTCATTTCTTTCTTCTTTTGTTTGAGCATCTTTAACATTTTTATGAAGCTTTATAACTTCAGAGTAAAGAGTCTCTAATCTATCACCAAACACTTCAATTGAATATTCTTTAGCAGTTTTATTTCCACCTTCTATTAAAGTGTTAGATAATTCTTTGTTTTCTATTACATTAGCAATTGCATCTTTAAATTCTGAATTTTTATGAACAAATAACCCGTTTTGACCATTATGAATAAATTCAGATAGGTTAGGAGCATATTTGCAAACTACAGGAATTTGTGCAGCCATTGCCTCAATAAAAGTTAGTCCTTGTGTTTCAGTAACTGAAGCATTAACAAATACATCTGCAAGAGTATAGTATTTTGGAACATCGCTCCAAGCTACTTTACCTGTAAATATAACTTTATCTGCTATATTTAGTTTCTTAGCTTGTTTCTTTAAATCATCTTCAGATGGCCCTGTGCCAACTATTAAAAACTTATAGTTTGGATGAGCCTTAAAGATTTCAGGCATTTGATCAAGTATTATATCAATACTTTTTTCTGCAGCAATTCTACCTAAAAATAGAATAACTTTTTCATTTTCTTTTATTCCTAAAGAATTCTTTAATGCATTTCTTTCATCATCTGTAAAATTAGATTTTTTAAATGGCTTAATATCAATTCCTGTAGGAATAACATAAATTGGTTTATTTTTAACTTTACATCTATATTTTAGATATTTAGCTGTTTTATTAGATGGTGTAATAACACACTCAGCTTTTCTAACAAATCCACGAGATAGTCTACGTGCAAAATGTTTAAGACGAATGTTTCTACCTAGTTTAATAGGTGTAAGATAGTGAACATAGTCTTCCCACATTGTATGGTATGTATGGATAAATGGAATATCATATTTACGAGAAATAATCTTTCCAAAAGCTCCAAGACTAAATTCAGTTTGAGTATGTACTACATCTAAACCAATTTTTTTAATTTGTTTTGCAACTTCACGAGAATAGAATGTTGCAACTCTGTTTTTGTATTGCTTAGCTATTAGAAGAGGCATACTACCAAGCATATATAGTGATTGATGATCATTAGGTTGAACAGATTTAGAAGTTGTGAATATGTATACTTCATGTCCACGTCTTTTTAGTTCTTGTTCTACCATATTAATTGATGTTACAACTCCAGATGTTACTGGATTATATGCGTCAGTAAATATACCAATTTTCATAATATTACAACACCTCTTTAAAAATTACATTTTTTTTGCAAAAATGACACAAATATTATATATCATCATATAAAAATTGTCAATGAAAGAGAGAATATTAGACGAAAATTTAAGCATACTATTCAATCTTAAAGATTACATAAATTATATAAAAATATCGTTGACTATTGTTATTTAAATATGCTATACTTTATAGTGTAGAATAATATATTTATTATTGTATGGGAGGATAACAAATGAAAACATATAAAAAATTCAAATTTCAAGCAAGATTTAAAGAAGTTATTATACTAATTATATTTATAGCAGTAACTTCTTTTGCAATTATAGAGGTTAAGGACTTATTAAACCAAGAAAAAGTCAAATCATTAACAGAAGAGCTACAATTAAATGGTGGTAGTACAAACAATAATATCATCGCAAAACTTAAAGGCGAGGATATACCACTACGTGTTACAGGAAATGCAATAGCTGTTCTAGATATTCCTGCATATTCAATTAGAGGACAAATTGTTGAAGGAACAGATGATGAAACTCTTAAAAACTATGTTGGAAAATTTATTGGAAGTGCTGAACCTGGACAAATTGGGAACTTTAGCTTAGCTGCACACAATAATATTTATACTGAATTATTTAAAAATCTACATAAAGTTCAAATTGGAGATAAAGTAAGAATAGTTACTAAAACTCACGAATACATATATACAGTTACTTCTACTCAAACAGTAGATCCAACTAGAACTGATGTATTAGAAGGAAGCAACAAAAGAGAGATTACTCTAATTACTTGTACTCAAGCTGCAACAAAAAGAATTGTTGTAAAAGGCGAATTAACATCTGAAAGAGAACTAAATGATCAAGAAAAAGAGGAGGGTGTTAAATAATGCCAAAAAAAATTAAGGAAAAGAAAGAAACATTACTAAAAGGAAATTCTGAACCATTACTAAATGTAAACAATGTTCACACTTTCTTTGGAATAATTGGTGTTATTGCATTAATTATAATTGTATGTGTTGGATTATTTGTATATTTAGAAGACAAATATCATGTACACAAAGATAATGCAATAGTTTTATTCCAATATAACGAAACTTTAGAGGAAGGATATAACAACTTCCAAATTGCAGAGACAAATACTAAACAAATTGCAACAGAATTTGTAAGTATGGATATACAAGATGTAGGACATATGTCTAGAAAAAAATGGTTAGATTTTAATGAAGAAATATATAGAACAGGCATAATGGATAATATGTTAGATGGAGAAGCAATCGTTACAAACAATGATTGGAGCTTATATATAAAACTTGCAGATGGAACAAGAAAATATCTATACTCAGCTGCAATTTCTGGAACTAATACTGAAGAACAAGGAAGTAAAATATCTCAAGTAAGAGAAATTGTTACAAAATATTTAAAACACGATACATTATATAACTAATGCATATTTTAGTATTAATTAGTGCTGCAGTAACAATTATACTTGTGATACTTTCAAAGTTTTATTCATTAAGTATTATTTATCCATCGCTTATGCTTATATTAACAATAATATTAGATTTATTATCTAATACATTACAAACAAGAAAAGATAAAAAGCTAGAAAAAAAGATAGAAGAAGAAATAAAGAATAAATAGCACTGAGAAGTGCTATTTTCTTGTAATCCTTTGACTTTTTGGTCAAATAATGGTAAAATATACTCGTTAAATTTATCTTGAAAATAAGGAGGAGAAAAAATTGGCAAAAAAAGTAGTAGCAATAGTAGGAAGACCAAACGTTGGTAAATCTACATTGTTTAATGTACTTGCTGGTGAAAAAATAGCAATAATTAAAGATGTACCAGGTGTTACTAGAGATAGAATCTATGCAGATTGCGAATGGCGTGGAACTAGATTTCAAGTAATTGATACAGGTGGTATTGAACCAGAATCTGAAGATATCATTTTAAAACAAATGAGAAGACAAGCTGAACTTGCAATGGACATAGCAGATGTAATAGTTTTCATTACAGATGTAAAAGCAGGTGTTACAGTATCAGATGAAGAAGTAGCTCATATGCTAAGAAAAACTAAAAAGCCTGTTATTCTTGCATGTAACAAATGCGATAGAGTAGGTACACCACCAGACGAGCTATATGAGTTCTATAGTTTAGGACTTGGAGATCCTCTTCCAATTTCTGCAGGTAAAAAATTAGGTATTGGTGAATTATTAGATGCAATTTATGATAACTTTGGAGAAGTTCAAGAAGAAATTGAAGATGAAGAAACAATAAGAGTTGCAGTAATAGGAAAACCAAATGCCGGTAAATCTTCTCTAATAAATAAAATACTTGGAGAAGAGAGAGTAATAGTATCAGATATAGCTGGAACTACAAGAGATGCAATAGACACTTATTTTGAAAATAAACATGGTAAATATATCTTTGTAGACACAGCAGGTATTAGAAGAAAGAATAAAGTATATGACCAACTAGAAAAATACTCAGTATTAAAAGCTAAAGGTGCAATAGAAAAAGCAAATGTATGCTTAATAATGATAGATGCTACAGAAGGTGTAACAGAACAAGACGAAAAAATTGCAGGTCTAGCACATGAAGCTGGTAAGGGAGTAATTATAGTTGTAAACAAATGGGATTTAGTAGAAAAAGAAACAAATACTATGGCAAAATACAAAAAGCAAGTATATGATCACCTAGCTTATCTAGATTATGCACCAATTATATTTGTATCTGCTAAATCTGGTCAAAGAATAGATAAAATCTTTGATATGATAAATGATGTAAATAGTCAAAATTGCAAGAGAATACCAACAGGACTTATTAATGATGTACTTGCTGAGGCTATTCAAATTACTCAACCTCCTTCAGATAAAGGAAGAAGACTTAAAGTATATTATATGACTCAGGTGTCAACAAGACCACCTACATTTGTAATATTTGTAAATTCAAAACAATTGATGCATTTCTCATATGTAAGATATATTGAGAATCATTTAAGAAAACAATTTGGATTTGTAGGTACACCTATTCATATGATAATAAGAGAAAGAAAAGATTCAGAAAAATAAGAAAGGAAGATAATTATGGAAGAAGTATTAATTTTCGGACACAAAAGTCCAGACACTGACACAATATGTTCAGCAATCGTATTAGAAAACCTATTAAAAAAACTAGGTCAAAATGTTAAAGCAGTAAGAAATGGAGAACCAAACAAAGAAACTAAATTTGCTCTTAACTACTTTAATGTTGAAGCACCTGAACTAATAAATGGAGTTGAGGAAGGGCAAGAAGTTATTCTTGTAGACCACAACGAATTTGCACAAAGTGCAGATGGAATTGAAAAAGCAAAAATTAAAATGGTTGTAGACCACCACAGAGTATATGGATTTGAAACAGCTGATCCTCTATACTATAGAGCAGAAGCAGTTGGATGTACAAACACTATACTTTTAAAAATGTACAAAGAAAATGGTGTTGAAGTAGATAAAACTACAGCAGGACTTATGCTTTCAGCTATAATTTCAGATACACTACTTCTTAAATCTCCAACAAAAACAGCCCAAGACGAAGCAGCTGTTAAAGAATTAGCTGAGATTGCAGGAGTAGATTATGAAGCATATGGTCTAGAAATGTTAAAAGCAGGAACTGATTTAAGCGACTATTCAGCAGAAGAACTAATCAACCTTGATTGCAAAAAATGTGAATTAAAAGACAAAAAATCTAGAATAGCTCAAGTAAACACAGCAGATATACCAGAAATGATGACTAGAAAAGCTGAAATTGAAGCAGCTATGCAAAAAGTAATAGATGAAGAAGGATTAGACTTATTTGTATTTGCTATTACAGATATAATAAACAGCAATTCTCAAGCAATTGTACTTGGAAAAGAAACTGCAATATTTGAAAGAGCATTTACAACTCTAGAAGATAATACTGCATTCCTACCAGGTGTAGTATCTAGAAAAAAACAAATACTACCTGTATTACAAGAAAATGCATAATATATGAGGACTCAAATGGAGTCCTCTTTTTATTTCTTTTTTCTTGCAATTACAACACAATAATTGTATAATACTCATGTAAAACAGCATGAGAATTCTAAATTAGATTTAATAGGAGGGATATTATGAAAGAATTAAAAGATTATGTTACTACAATTCCAAACTTTCCAAAAGAAGGGATAATGTTTAGAGATGTAACATCAGTAATTGAGGACAAAGACGGATTAAAACTTGCAATAGATAGCATTACACAAAAACTAGAAGATACAGATTTTGATATTGTAATGGCACCTGAGTCTCGTGGATTTATCTTTGGTATGCCTGTAGCATATAACTTAGGTAAAGGGTTTGTACCAGTAAGAAAAAAAGGAAAACTTCCAAGAGAAACTATTAGTGAAGACTATGCTCTAGAATATGGAACAGCAACTTTAGAAATCCATAAAGATAGCTTAAAGCCAGGAGATAAAGTTGTAATAATAGATGACTTAATTGCAACGGGAGGAACACTTGAAGCTATTATAAAACTAGCTAGAAGAAGTGGAGCTCAAGTTGTAAAAGTAGTGAGCCTAATAGAGCTTGTAGACTTTAATGTAAGAGAAAAAATTAGTGATGTTGAAATTGAATCTGTAATCAAATATGAAGGAGAATAAAATATATTAAAAAGGAGAATAAAAATTATGAAAAGGATTGGTATAATTGCTGCCATGAATGAAGAAATGCAAGAGATTAAAAACATTATGACAGACATTGAACCAAAGCATGTATTTAATCTAACATTCTTCAAAGGCAAAATTAATTCTACTGATTGTATATTAGTAGAAAGCGGCGTAGGAAAAGTTAATGCTGCACGTACAACTCAAATAATGATGGATTACTTTAAAATAGAATACATCATAAATATTGGAACAGCAGGAGCTGCAAGTAATATGTTAAATGTAACAGATGTTGTAATTGCAAATAAACTTTGTCAGTATGATTTTGATGTTTCTCCAATAGGATATAAAAAGGGTGAGATAATGGACCTTGGGCTATATTTCTATTCAGAAAAAACATTACTTCAAAAGTGTCAAAGCATAATGCAATCATTAGATAAAAACAATAGTTACAAAGTACATGTTGGAACAATTGCTTCTGCAGATAAATTCTGTACAGATCCAGTAATAGCAAAAAGTGTAAATGAAGAATTTAATGCTTTATGTGTTGAAATGGAAGGGGCATCCATTGCACAAGTATGTACATTAAATAATACACCATTTATTGTAATTAGAAGTATATCAGACAGCCCTAATGGAAATAACGGAATAGACTTTCAAGAATATTTATCTATATCATCTAAAAGATGTGCAACTTTTTTGAAAGAATTATTAGACTAAAATCAAAAAGAATAGAGATTAATTTCTCTATTCTTTTTTAGTCATTGAAAAAATTCATAAGTTTTGGTATAATTAAAGACTGAAAGGAAGACAATATGGTTAAAAAGGAAAACATAAGAAATTTTAGTATAATAGCACATATAGACCATGGCAAATCTACTCTTGCAGATAGACTATTGCAACTAACAGGTTCAATAGATGAGAGAAAAATGCAAGACCAACTTCTAGACAATATGGATATTGAAAGAGAAAGAGGCATTACAATTAAATCTCAATCTGTAAGAATGAAATATAAAGCCAAAAATGGTAAAGAATATATATTAAATCTAATAGACACTCCAGGACATGTAGACTTTAACTATGAGGTATCTCGTAGTTTAGCAGCCTGTGAAGGAGCAGTACTAGTAGTAGATGCAGCACAAGGTGTTGAGGCACAAACTCTAGCAAATGTGTATTTAGCACTAGATAATGACCTAGAAATATTACCTGTAATAAATAAAATAGATTTACCTAATGCAAGAATAGATGAAGTTAAAAAAGAAATTGAAGATGTGATAGGATTAGATACAGAAGGTATACCTTGTATTAGTGCAAAGACTGGATTAAATGTTGAAGATGTATTAGAACAAATTGTAGAAAAAATACCAGCACCACAAGGAGATGACAACGCACCTACAAAATGTCTAATTTTTGATTCTATTTATGATAACTATGAAGGAGCTATTGCATATGTTAGAGTAGTAGATGGTAAAATTAAAAAAGGAGACAAGATTATTACAATGTCAAATGGCAAAGAATATGATGTTGTAAGTCTTGGATACTTTAAGCCAGGAGGATATGTTAAAGCAGATGAACTAGTATCAGGAGAAGTTGGATTTATTGCTGCAAGCATTAAAAATTTATCAGATATACGTGTAGGAGACACAATTACAACAAGTACTAATAGAGCAGCAGAGCCACTTCACGGATATAAAGAAGTTAAATCTATGGTTTACTCTGGAATATTCCCAGCAGATGGGTCAGACTATGAGGAACTTAAAGAGGCAATAAATAAACTAAAATTAAATGATGCAGCTTTAAACTATGAACTAGAATCTTCTGCAGCTCTTGGGCATGGATTTAGATGTGGATTTTTAGGATTATTACATATGGAAATAATAGTTGAACGTCTAGAAAGAGAATATAATCTAGACATAATTACAACAGCTCCATCTGTAATATATAGAGTTCATAAATCTAATGGAGAAGTACTTGAACTATATAATCCATCAGAGCTCCCAAGTCCACAAGAAATAAGCTATATTGAAGAACCAATAGCAAAAACAGAGATAATTACACCAAAAGAATATGTTGGAAATGTAATGGAGTTATGCCAACAAAGAAGAGGCGAGTTCATTAACATGAAATACATAGATCAAAATCGTGTAATGCTTGAATATAATTTACCACTAAATGAAATAATATATGATTTCTTTAATAGTTTAAAATCTAGAACAAGAGGTTATGCATCTTTTGATTATGAGGTTACACATTATACAAGATCAAACTTAGTAAAATTAGATATACTATTAAATGGTCAAATTGTAGATGCATTATCATTTATAGTATATAGACCAAATGCAGAATCTCGTGGAAGAAAGATTGCAGAAAAACTTAAAGATATTATTCCAAGGCAATTATTTGAAGTGCCAATTCAAGCAGCAATTGGCGGAAAAGTAGTTGCACGTGAAACAGTAAAAGCAATGAGAAAAGACGTTCTTGCTAAATGTTATGGTGGAGATATTACAAGAAAAAGAAAACTTCTAGAAAAACAAAAAGAAGGTAAAAAGAGAATGAGAAAAGTTGGTAGCGTAGAACTTCCACAAGATGCATTCATTACTGTACTTAAAATAGACGAATAGAAATATTAAAAAAATGTTACATAAACTATTATTATAATAGCTATGTAGCATTTTTTATTGAATTATTTGGCACTTTAAGATAAAATCATAATATAAAGGTGAGTGTGTCCTTTTAGTAGGAGTGAGTATATGAAAAAAAGAACAATACTAGCACTAAGTGTTATGCTGTTTGTTGTAGTTAGTATATATACTACAGTACGAGCAGATCAAACAGAAGAACAAGAAGATGATGATAATATAGTTTTTATTCAAGCACCAAATGGCACAGATATGGAAAAATACTATACATATGAAATAAATAATGATGGACCAAAAACGTGTACAATTACGTCCTATACTGGTGAGTTCTACTCAAATATTATTCCAGAGACTTTAGAAGAATATACTGTTACAAGAATAGGGGCTAGAGCTTTTAAAAATGTAAATAAAATTACTGGTGGTCTAACTCTTCCTTCATCTTTAATTTCAATTGGAGATGAGGCATTTTCCGGATGTACATTAATAACAAGTATAACTCTAAGTAGTACTACAAAAACAATTGGAAATAAAGCTTTTGAAGGTTGCACAGCAATAATGAAAATAAATTTAGATAATGTTGAAAGCATTGGAAATGAAGCATTTAAAGGGTGTTCATCAATGACTGGTATAACAAGTATTATATTTACAAATAAAATAAGATCTATAGGAAGCAGAGCATTTGAAGGATGTGCATTACCTCAAATTGAGTTTACTTCTCCAACAGCTCCGCAAGTAAGTAATGATACTTTTGAAGGCTATGAAGGAAAAGTAATAATACCTCAACAAGATAGTGAGTATATGGGTCAAGCATGGGTTGGGGCATATGTCAAAGGAGTAAATAAGATAGGAGACTTAGATGGTAATGGAGTAGTTGATGCAAATGATGCTTCTCTAGTTTTAGAAAGATATAAAAATGAATCAGCTACAAAAAGAGAAATTCAAATAGCAGATATAGACAGAAATGGATTATTAGATGCAAATGATGCTTCTCTAATCCTAGAAATATATAAAACAAATGCATAAGGCTTCGGCCTTATGTTTTTTTAGCTTTGTTTATTTGTTAAATCATCAAGTGTACAAAATTCATATCCTTGCTCTTTTAGAGAAACTATAAACTCTTTTAGTATTTCAGAATTAGTTTTTGAAGTAGAGTGTAGTAAAACAATAGCACCAGGGTGTACACGAGACATTAATGTTTCCATCGCATCACTACCAGATGGCTGTTTATCTTTTAACCAATCTACATATGCTACTGACCAAAATATAGTTTTATAACCAAGATTATTTGCATCTTCAAGATTTTTAGTATTATAGATTCCTTGAGGCGGTCTATAATACTTTTTCATATCTTTACCTGTTATAGCTTTATATTTTTCTTCGTTTGGTACTATTTGGTCTTTAAAATCTTCAAAAGTAGACATTTTAGACATATCTGGATGAGTTAGTGTGTGGTTTGCTACAATATGACCATCATCTACCATTCTTTTAATAGTATCTGGATCACTATCAAAAAAATTACCAACAACAAAAAAAGCAGCAGGAACGTTTTCAGATCTTAAAGTATCCAATATAGTATTTGTAAATCCTGCCTCATAACCTACATCAAAAGTTAAATAAATTTTCTTTTCATCAGTTTTGTCCATATAGTACGCATTATATTTTGCAAGTTCTTCAACTGTTGCATTTCCGTCAGGTGCTACATTTTTTTCTCTAAAACATAATCCCCAAGAAGTATCTTTTGCAAAAACTTTAAACATCAATGAAAATATAACAAGAGAAAGAAGAGTAATGCTTGTTACAATAATATTTTTTTTAGTAATAGTATAATACATATAATCACCTATTTAATTATATTAATTTGTTAAAAAAATATTAAAAAAGTTAAAATAATAATATAAAAAATATTGAAATAAAAAAATAATTATAGTATAGTAGAAATGGTATCCAAAAAGGAGGTAAATTATGAAAAATTTATCAATATCATTATTAAATTGTGATGATATTCCAAACTTCTTAAAAAAAGTTGATAGTTATAAAAAAGATCACATTAAGGATGAACAAATATCAATAACTATACATTTTGATGTTATGGATAAAGTTTTTGTGCCAAATACAGGAATAGATATAGAAAAAATAAAAATAGTAACAAATAAAGACTATTATGTAGATACACATCTAATGTGTGAATATCCAAAAGAAGATGGATACATAGATAGTGCATATTCTCAAGGCTCAAAAGATATAACAATACATATTGAATGTAAAGGTTTTGAAAATGCATTAAAATATTTAAAAGAGCTTAAGAAAAAAGATAAAACTGTAAAAATAGGAATAGCTATAAAACCTAATACAAAAGTAGAAGAAATAGACACATATATTAAGGACATAGATAAAGTATTGGTTATGTCAGTAGAACCTGGATATGGTATGCAAAAATATATAGATTCTGCAAATGAAAAAATCAAACAATTAAAAGATAGATATAAAGACAAAATTATAGTACAAGTAGATGGCGGAGTAAATGATGAAACTATTGGAAAGCCAACAGATATGGGATGTGATAGTTTTGTCGTTGGTAGTTATTTTACAAAGCATGAAGACGAGCTATATGATAGATTAGATAGACTAACTATACAAACTCAAATACACAGTTGCCCTAGAGAAGGAGATATTAATTTTCAAAAAAGAACTTTGCAAATTGTACCTGGTGGATATGGAGAAAATGACATTTTATTAGGAATTAAAGTTCCAAGACTACGCAAAATTGAAAAAGTGTGGTATAATACATTGTCACGAGCTAATTTTGAATGGCTACTAAAAAGTCCTATTCATGAGTATAGAGCAATAAGTGGTTATATGTTAGCACATAAAGCAAACAAGAAGAATGCTAAAGAGATAAAAGATATTATAGATACTAATATTGAATATATCAATAATTGGGACCTAACAGATACACTTGTGCCAAAGGCAATAGGAAAACAACTTCTAGATGAAGAAGATAATAATATATATAAAACTCTAAGACATTATACAAAAAATGAAAACATATGGATTAGACGTATTGGTCTCGTTTCTCTTTTGTATCTTGCAAAGGAAGCAAGAAAAGAAGTTGTATTTAAAGTTATAGATGATAACTTTTTTGACACATTCCATTTAACTCAAAAAGCAAATGGATGGATGTTAAGAGAGCTATATAAAACATGCCCTAAAGAGACTTTAGAGTATTTAAAACAAAAAAACAAAAAACAAAAACTTCCAAGCATATTAAAATCTTATGCTACGGAAAAAATGACTAAGCTTGAAAAGCTAGAACTAGAATAAGGAGATGTAAAAGTTATGAAAAAAATTGCTATTATGACAGCAGGTGGAGACTGCGCAGGACTTAACAGTGCAATTAAAGCAATAGTTATGACTGCAAACACACACGGAATTGAAACTATAGGTGTTACAGATGGATACATCGGATTTGTTGAAGGAAATTATATTCCACTAACAGTAGATACAGTAAGAAATATTGAAATTCAAGGAGGAACAATGCTTGGATCTTCAAATAAAGAATGCCCATTCCATTATTACAACAAAAAAACTGGTGGTTTTGATGACAGAACTGATGAAGGTATTAAAAAATTAAGAGCACAAGGTGTAGAAGGAATGGTAGTAGTTGGTGGAGATGGTACACTAGACTCTGCAAGAGTTATTTTTGAGCATGGTATGCCAACAGTAGGTATTCCTAAAACAATAGACAATGATATGTCTGCATCTGAACCTACTATAGGTTTCCAAACAGCAATAGAAGCTGCAGTTGAAGCTATAAGAAGACTTATTACTACTGCATATTCTCACAGAAGAGTAATGGTAGTTGAGCTTATGGGAAGAACTTCAGGATATTTAACACTTTATGCTGGATTTGCAGCAGGAGCAGATATAATTCTTCTACCAGAACATGACTATAATCTTAAAGCAGTATGTAACAGAGTAGATGAAATAATGAAATCTGGAAAAAGATATGTTATTATTGCAATTTCTGAAGCTGCAAAAGAAGAAGGCGGAGAAGAAACTATTGCAAAACTAGTTAAAGATAGTTTTGAACAAAAAAGATATGGTGGTGTTTCTCAAAAACTTGCTGCTCAAATTGAACAATTAACAGGATATGAAACAAGAGCAACAGTTCTAGGACACATTCAAAGAGGTGGAGAACCTACAACTCAAGATATTATTCTTGGAGCACAACTTGGAAATGCAGCTGCAAAACTTCTAATTGAAAATAAACCTGGATATATAGTAGGTATGAAAGGTGGAAAAGTAGAAAAAGTTGAATTCCCTAAAGACAGAGTTCCACGTCTTCTAGATTTTGAAAATGATGATCTATGTAAGACAGCTAGAGATATGGGAATATTCTTAGGAGTTGAAGAATAGGAGAATTTATGGAAGTATTATTTATATGGTATCCAAAATGTACAACTTGCCAAAAAGCAAAAAAGTACTTAGACGATAATAATATAAAATATATAGAACGTCATATTGTAGAAAATAATCCTACAATTAAAGAGCTAACAAAATGGATAAAAATTAGTGGTAAAGAGGCAAACAAATTTTTTAACACAAGTGGTATGCTTTATAGACAAATGGAGCTTACAAAAAAGCTTCCAAATATGTCTGAAGAAGAAAAAATAGCATTACTTGCAAGTGATGGAATGTTAGTTAAAAGACCAATAATTGTAACAGATGAGTTTGTTCTAAACGGATTTAAAGAAAAAGAATGGCAAGAATATTTAAAATAATTACATAAAAATCGAACTTTTGTTTGACAACAATTTTTCTTCATGATATAATTTTGATACAAACATTAGTTTGGAGGAGGATGTTAATATGAATAATACAACTTTAAATGACAAAGAGCAAAAAGTTTTAGAATATATCAAAGAACAAATAAAGGATACTGGTTATCCACCATCTGTAAGAGAGATATGTGCAGCACTAGGATTTAAATCTACATCATCTGCACATCAATATATCTGGCGCTTAGCAGAAAAAGGATATATAGATAAAGGAGATTTAAAAACAAGAGCTATAAAAGTTGTTGGAACAGAATCTACTATATCTGTACCAATTGTAGGAAAAGTTGCAGCAGGTGAACCAATACTTGCAACAGAGAATATTGAAGATTATATGACAATTGGAGAATCTTTCTTCTCAAAAGATGCATTACATAATGATAACTTTATACTAAAAGTACAAGGTGAATCAATGATTGAAGCAGGAATTAATAATGGAGACTATATCATAGTATCTAAACAATCTACTGCTAGAAATGGTGAAATAGTAGTTGCAATGATTGAAGGGGAAGCTACAGTTAAAACTTTCTATAAGGAAAAAGATCATATAAGACTTCAACCACAAAATTCCACAATGGAACCAATAATTGTTAGAGACTGTCAAATACTTGGAAAAGTAGTTGGTCTATTTAGAAAAATATAAAAGAAATAATAAGAAGAGGGAAACCTCTTCTTTTTTAGCACTTAAATAAAACATCTTCATAAAATGTAATAGGAGGTGGAAAATGCTAAAAAATATTAAAATTGGGCTTTGTATAACAGGTTCTTTTTGTAACTATCCAAAAGTGCAATCATTAATACAAAGTCTAAAAAAAGAGCATGCTGAAAAAATTATTCCAATAATCTCCAAAACATATGATACAAGATTTTACAAAAAAGAAGAATTTATAGATATGTTAACTAATGAAACAGGACAAGATATAATAGATAATATTGTAAAAGCTGAGCCTATTGGACCAAAAAACATGGTAGATATAATAATAATTGCACCATGTACAGGAAATACAGTAGCAAAACTTGCACATGGCATTACAGATACAGCTGTAACTATGGCTGTAAAGAGCCATATTAGGAATAACAAGCCGGTTGTAATAGGGATAAGTACAAATGATGGACTAGGAGCAAACCTTCAAAATATTGGCATTTTGCTCGATAAAAAGAATTTCTATTTTGTACCATTTGGTCAAGATGATTACCTAAAAAAGCCAAAGTCACTTGTGCTAGATTATAGTAAGGTAATAGAAACGACAAAACTTGCACTTGAAAATAGACAGATAGAGCCACTTCTTGTTTGACAAATTCTTAGCCTTAATATATACTTTTATTGGTGATAACAATGAGTAAAACATTTTCAAATATTATTATTTTTAATAATGAAACAATAGATTTTATTGAATCAAAAATAACATCAATATTTGAAGGTCTAGATTATATAAAGTGTGAAGAAAAAGATGCTAAACACAAAGTAGATATTCTTCATGATAATATCAATAATATTTGTGTTGTATCTTCAAACTTTTTTAAATTTGAAGATTCAGATTTAAATAAAAGTACAATAAGAAAAGTTGCAAAAAGAGTAGCTCAAGATGCTTTTTTAGCATATGGTGAGGATGATTTTGCAGTAATAGAAAAATATAGTTTTAACAAACGTATTTATGACTATATAGCTTTTGGTGAAGACGAAAAACTAAAAGAATTAGGTTATGATAATAAGTCTGGATATATGTATCCAGAAGTATGGAAAAATCACTTTGTAGGAAGAAATACAATAAAGGATGTAGATAAACTAATAGATGAAGAAAGAACATTTTTTGCTAAAAGTGAAATAATAGTTGAAATATTAAAATTATATGGAATAAAATATGAATTAGTAACATATAATGTAGGAGACTACATAAGTAGCTCAGACATACAAAAAGTTACATTATTCTTTAAATAGTAAAGTAAAAGAGAAAAAATCCCTAGAAACTAGGGCTTTTCTCTTTATTTTATTTGAGTTTTATGGTATAATACAATCTGCATAAAAAGGAGAAAACATATGAATGTAGGATTAGTAACACTTGGTTGTACTAAAAACCAAGTAGATAGTGAAATGATACTTGGTATATTTAAGTCTCAAGGTTTCAATATAACTAACCAAGTAGAAGAAGCAGACATCATTGTAGTAAATACATGTGGTTTTATACAATCTGCAAAAGAAGAAGCAATAAATACAATTTTAGAGATGGCAGATTATAAAATAGATGGAAACTGCAAAGCGTTAATAGTAACAGGATGTCTTGCAAAAAGATATAAAAAAGAGATTTATGAGTCACTTCCAGAAGTAGATCTTGTAATAGGAGTAGATGAATATAACAATTTTTCAAAAATCATAACAGAATTCTTTAGTCAAAGCAACATATTTAGTCATTATAAATTTGATCAAAAACTAGATTTTAATAATAGAATTATTTCTTCAACTTACCCACTAGCATATATAAGAATAGGAGACGGATGTGATAACAAATGTAGTTATTGTGCAATACCATTAATTCGTGGTGGATTTGAATCACGTCAAATGGAAGATATATTAGATGAAGTAAAAGGCTTAGCAGAACAAGGCTTAAAAGAATTTTGCATTATTGCACAAGACACATCAAAATACGGTCTAGATATTTATGGTGAACTAAAACTTGCTGAACTTTTAAGACGTATGAGCCAGATTGAAGGCGTAAAATGGATTAGAATTTTATATATGTATCTATATGAGACAACAGATGAATTAATTGAAGAAATAGCAAATAATCCAAAAGTTTGTAAGTATTTTGATATCCCTATTCAACATTTAAATAACAAGATGTTAAAGGATATGAACAGACACGACACTAAAGAATTAATATATGAAAGAATAGCAAGAATAAGAGAACTATGTCCAGATGCAATACTAAGAACAACTTGTATAGTAGGATTCCCAGGAGAAACTGAAGAACAATTTGAAGAATTAGTAGAGGGAATTAAAGAGCTTAAGTTTGATAGACTTGGAGCATTTACATATTCACCAGAAGAAAACACTAAAAGTTATGATTTTGATGGACAATTAGATGAAGATACTAAGCAAAAAAGACTAAAAATTCTAATGGATGCACAAAAAGAGATATCTTTAGAGAAGAATAAAGCAAGACTTGGAAAAACATATGAAGTAATAGTAGAAGATATAGATGAAACAGAAGAATATTTTGTGTGTAGATCAATGCTTGAAGCACCAGATGTAGACGGAAGAATATATATAAAAATAGATGAAGATAGTGCAGCAAAAGTTATAGTTGGAGATTATGCTACAGTAGAAATAATAGATTATAACGATTATGATTTGTTTGCTAAAGTAATATAGGAGGCTAGATATGTATAATAAAGATAGTTTAAAAAATTCAACTCTTGCAGAACTTAGAAAAATTGCCGAAGAACTAAAACTTGAAGGGTATGAAAGATTAAAAAAAGAATTCTTAGTAGCAGAAATAGTAAAACAATTAGAAGAAACTAATGAATTAGAAGAAAAAGTAGATATTCAAATAGAAAATCCTGAAACAGATTTTATTACAGAAGGAATTCTTGAAGTTTTAGCTGATGGTTTTGGCTTTTTAAGAAGTGATAACTATTTACCAGGAAATAAAGATATATATGTATCACAAACACAAGTAAGAAGATTTAACTTAAATACAGGAGATAAAGTAAAAGGTATTGCAAGATTTACTAGTTCTCCACAAAATAAATTCCCATCATTAATATATGTAGATAGTATAAATGATGAAAGAATTGAAATATCTTTAAAAAGAAAGTCTTTTGATTCACTTATTCCTATATATCCAGATCAAAGACTAAAACTTGAGACAACAAGCCAAGAATATGCTACTAGATTAATAGATATTCTAGCACCTATAGGAAAAGGACAAAGAGGTTTAATTGTTGCACCTCCAAAAGCAGGTAAAACAACTCTTTTAAAGCAAATAGCAAACGGAATATTAAAAAATAATCCAGAAATAAAATTAATGGTATTATTAATAGATGAAAGACCAGAAGAAGTTACAGATATTGAACGTTCAATTGATGCAGAAGTAATTCATTCAACTTTTGATGAATCTCCAGAACATCATATAAAAGTATCTAAAATGGTTCTAGAAAGAGCAAAAAGACTTGTAGAACAAAACAAAGACGTTGTAATATTATTAGATAGCCTAACAAGACTTACACGTGCATCAAATTTAGAAGTAGAGCCAAGTGGAAGAACATTATCTGGTGGTTTAGATCCAGCTGCATTATATTTCCCTAAAAAGTTTTTTGGAGCTGCAAGAAATATAGAAAATGGTGGAAGTCTTACAATACTAGCTACTACTTTAGTAGAAACTGGTAGTCGTATGGATGACATGATATTTGAAGAATTTAAAGGAACAGGTAATATGGAAGTATTCTTAGATAGAAAATTATCTGAAAGAAGAATATTCCCATCAATTGATATATATAAATCTAGTACTAGACGTGAAGATTTACTATTTGATAGTAAAGAACAAGAAACATCAATTTATATTAGAAGACTTCTAAGTCAATCAAATAATACTGAAATGGTAGAAAAAATAATGAATATTTTAATGAAAACAAAATCTAATAAAGAATTTATTAAAGTATTTTTAGAAAATTTGAAGAAAAAGTAGATTATATGATATAATTAATTTGTCAATAAATATTGAGAGGTAATTTTTATGAAAGAAAAAATAAAAGTAACATTTGATGATGGACGCCAAATTGTCGTTCCATACAAAACTACTGCAATTGATGCAGTTAAGATGGTAGAAGATAAAACAGATGACATACTAGCATTTGTTATTAATAATGAAGTAAAATTTCAACTATATCAATTAGTTACAGATTCAACAATTAGTTATTTAAAAATAGATTCACAAGATGGCTATAGAGTATATTCTAGAACATTAAAAATGGTTCTATATATGGCATTAACTGAACTATTTGGTAAAGTTAAAGTGGATTTTTTAGCAACAATTAATAAAAATCAATATTTTGTAACAGAAGATTTTGATTTCACAGAAGAAAAAATAGCTAAAGTTAAAGCAAAAATGCAAGAAATTATAGATGCAGACTATGAAATAGAAAAACGTGCTGTTCATATAGATGAAGCAACAGATCTTTATACTGCTTCTGGAGATGAAGATAAACTAAGTAATATTAATAACAGACTAAAATCATATACTAATATATATTTTTGCAATGGCTATTATAATAGTTTCTATGGACCACTTGCGCCAAGAACAGGATATATAGATAAATTTGATCTTATCCCATTTAGAAAAGGTGCACTTCTTGTTATGGAAAATGGAAAAGGCGAATTATCTAAAGTAAATGATTCAAAACTTACAGACATAACAGAAATATATATGAACTTAAAACAAGTTACAAATATTAGAAATATTGGTGACTTAAATGACAGAATCTTAAAAAATGATATGTTAGACTTGATTCAAGTAGCAGAAGCCATTCACCAAAAAACTATAGTTGAAATAGTAAGAGAAATATATAAAAGAGAAAAGATTAAGATGATTCTTATTGCTGGACCATCTTCTTCAGGAAAGACAACATTTGCACAAAAGCTTGGCGTACATTTAAGGCTTGCTGGTTATAATCCAATAACAATTTCAATGGATAACTATTTTAAAGAAAGAGAAGATACTCCAGTAGGTGCAGATGGTAAATATGATTTTGAAACAGTTGATGCATTAGATATAGAACTATTTAATGAACATATGCAAAAACTAATAAAAGGAGAAACAATTGAGCTTCCAGAGTTTGATTTCATTTATGGTCATAAACATTATAATGGTAAATTCTTAACATTAAAAGAAAAAGATGTTTTAGTAATTGAAGGAATTCATGCATTAAATCCAATACTTACTGAATTCACACCAAAAGAGAACAAATATAAAATATATATTGCACCAATAACTACTTTAAATATTGATGGATATACAAAAGTATCATCTTCAGATACTAGATTCTTAAGAAGAATGGTAAGAGATTATGCAACACGTGGTCACTCAGTAGAAAAAACATTTGAGCTATGGGATAATGTTAAAGCAGGAGAAGAAAAATATATATTCCCATACTTAGAGGATGTAGATGGAATATTTAATTCTAGTCTAATTTATGAGCCTGCTGTTATGAGAACATTTGCTCAACCATTATTATTACAAATAGATAAATCATCAAAATATTATGCTGAGGCAAGAAGATTATATGAATATTTAAATAACTTCTTACCAATGGAAACATCTAATATTCCAATTGACTCTTTAATTAGAGAATTCATTGGAAATGGATGCTTTAACAGATAAAATAAGGGAGATATACGCTCCCTTTTTATATTGTAAAATAATAAAAATAAGGAGGAAAAATGGAATTATTAACAACAATTTATCAAAATGAGATATTTCAAATAGTATTAAAATTAGTTTTAGTTACAATACTATCTGGAATTATAGGTTATGAAAGACAACAACAATCAAAACCAGCAGGATTTAGAACTCACGTACTTGTTGGAATAAGTAGTGTTTTAATTATGGTATGTAGTATAGATCTTGCACAAAAATATGGAGATACAGACTATTCGAGAATGCCTGCACAAATACTTTCAGGAATAGGATTTATAGGTGCCGGTACTATACTTTCAAATGGAAATAAAGTTAAAGGGCTAACTACAGCTTCAGGACTTCTAGCTATAACTTGTATTGGACTTATGGTAGGACTTGGAGAGTATTTGTATGCTATTATTGCAACATTAATAGTATTCTTAGTACTAGAATATTCATATAAATTAGGATCAAGTATTGAACATAGACAAGATTACAAATTTGTAATAGAAACAGATAACATTACAGATACAATTAATACTATAAATGAATTAATAAGAGATAAAGATGCTGAAATATTAGATTTAAGTGTTCAAAAAGATGAAGTACTATTAAAGATTAGAACAAATATTACTCAGTTTAAAAAGGCAGATTTTGTAACAAAAATGGTAGCAAACGAACACATAAGCCAAATGAAAGAAGTTAATTAAACATAACAAAAACACATAATAATTACACGAAAAAATAATGTTTAAAAACTTTCAAAAAAACTCTTGCAATTGAATTTCATATGTAGTATATTAATACGCAAGGGTGAGAAAAATGAAAAACATGAATAAAACAAAATTAAATACAATCATGTCAGCAAGTAAAGCACAATCTTTACTTTGTACTTCATTTTCTCCAAAAAGAAGAATCATTATTTCAAATAATTCAAATATAAATTTCGTTAAGAACAGTTAATATTATTTATTTAATATTAACTGTTTTTTTATATGTTTTTTAAAGGAGGAGTTTTTAAATGAATGCGTCAAAAATGACAATTGACATCAACGAAAAACCACCGATTTGGAAGTGGATTATACTTGCACTTCAACATGTATTTGCAATGTTTGGAGCAACTATTCTTGTCCCAATACTTGTAAATGGAGCAGCAGGTAGCGAAGTTCTAACAATTCCAGTAGCTCTAGTTACATCTGGAATAGGAACACTAATTTATATTTTATGTACTAAAGGTAAATCACCAGTATATCTTGGCTCATCTTTTGCCTTTATTACGCCACTTGCTACAGGAGCAATCCTAGCAGGAATAGGCGGAGCAATGACAGGAGCTATGCTTGTTGGGCTTATCTATGTAATTGTAGCAATAATTATAGCAATAGTAGGAAAAGACTGGCTTCAAAAAATACTACCACCTATTGTAATAGGTCCAATGATTATGATTATAGGACTAGGACTTGCATCATCTGCAGTATCAAGTATAGGAATTGCAGAGGGAACTGAAGCAATAAGCATTAAAGGAGTAATAGTTGCATTATTTACATTTTTAGTAACTGGACTTGTAATGCTTAAAGGAAAAGGATTCTTTAGAGTAGTACCATTTTTAATAGGTATTGCTTCTGGATATATATTATCTTGTGCACTTGGTCTAGTAGACTTTAGTCCAGTGCTTAGTGCAGCATTTTTCAGTGTACCAGATTTTGTTTTACCATTTATATCATATACACCAACATTTGCTGCAGCGTTAACTATTGCACCAATAGCACTAGTTACAATAGCAGAACACATCGGAGATCATACAGCACTAAGTACAATTATTGGAAAAGACTTAATTAAAGAACCAGGACTAAATAGAACATTACTAGGAGATGGACTTGCTACATTTACTGCAGCAGTACTTGGAGGACCACCAAACACAACTTATGGAGAAAATACATCTGTAGTCGGTATGACAAAGGTTGCATCTGTATGGGTAATTGGACTTGCTGCAATATTTGCAATATGTCTAGGGTTCTTAGGTAAATTTACAGCACTAATCTCAACAATACCAAATCCAGTACTTGGAGGAGTATCATTATTATTATATGGATTTATAGCAGTAAATGGTCTTAAAGTACTAATAGAAAACAGAGTAGATTTTTCAAAATCTAGAAATGTTATAATTGCATCTTCAATGCTTGTTTTAGGACTTGGTGGAGCAGCACTTACATTTGGAAGTGTAACAGTTTCTGGAATGAGTTTAGCTGCAGTAGTAGGTGTTCTTCTAAACCTATTACTACCACATGAAGACGATGAAAAAGAAGAGATTAAAACTGAGGAAGTAAAAATTGAAGAAGTAAAAACATCACAAAAGAATAAAGAAGAAACAGAAAACACACTAAATATACTAGATCATCCTCTAGTTGAGCATAAATTATCTATATTAAGAGACAAAAAAACAGGAACAAAAGAATTTAGAGAGTTAGTAAGTGAACTAGGAATGTTCTTATGTTATGAAGCAATGAGAGACGCTGAGCTTGATGATGTTGAAATTGAAACACCTATGACAAAACTTATTGCAAAAAGATTAGATGAAGATAAATATGCATTCTTACCAATATTAAGAGCAGGAACAGGAATGCTTGATGGATTAATAAATGTAATACCAAATGCAAAAATAGGACACATTGGAATGTATAGAAATGAAGAAACACTAGAACCAGTAAGATACTTCTTTAAAGTCCCAAAAGATATTAAAAATAGAGAAGTATTAGTACTAGATCCAATGCTTGCAACAGGAGGTTCTGGATGTGATGCAATAGAACAACTTAAAAAAGAAGGAGTAACTAAAATTAAATTCCTTTGCCTAATTGCAGCACCAGAAGGAGTAAAAAGAATGCAAGAAGAACATCCAGACGTTAAAATATATACAGCTGCACTAGATGAAAAACTAAATGAGAACGGATACATAGTTCCAGGACTAGGAGACGCAGGAGATAGAATATTTGGAACTAAATAGAATAATAATAGATTTTAAATAATAAGTAGCACCTAAATGGTGCTATTTTTATATTTTCTTAAATTTACATAATTACTTGCTAAAATATGCAAAATGTAGTAAAATACTATTGTTAAAAGTGAGGTGTTAGAGAATGTTTGTAAAAAATGACAATGAGTTCATATGTCAAAATTGCGGTAAAAAAGTAGAAAAATTAAAATATACATCTAGAGATCATTGTAACTATTGTTTACATTCTCTACATGTAGATATCACACCAGGAGATAGGAAGAATGATTGCAAAGGTCTTCTTGTACCAATAAATGTTGAAGAAACATCAAAAAAAGGCAAGGTTATTGTTTATAGGTGTAGCAGGTGTGGCAAAGAAATAAGGAATATCGTAGCACAAGACGATAATCAAGAAGAAATATATAAGATTGTAGAAAACTATGCAAAAGGAGTGACAAGATAGTGTTTTATACAAATAATAATCGTTATGTTTTAAATAGGGAGTAATCCCGCATATTTACTTTTAACTAATAATTATTAAACAGATTTAAAACATACGAAAGGAAGAAAAAAATAATGGAAGAAAAGAAAAAAATGATAGCAAAATGCATATATGATGCATTAAATAATAATGAAATTACAATAGAAGAAATAGAGGCAAAAGTTGAGGTGCCTAAAGATAAACAAAATGGAGATTTCTCATATCCTTGTTTTAATTTAGCAAAGATAATGAAAAACTCTCCAGTAAATATAGCAAATACAATTAAAGAAAATATAGTATTACCAGAAGAAATATCTAAAGTAGAAGTAGTAAATGGTTTTTTAAACTTTTATCTAGATTCAGATAATGTTGTAGCAACAGTATTATCTAAAATATTAGAAGAAAAAGAAAACTATGGATCAAGTACTGAGGGAAATGGTAGAAATATAATAGTTGAATATAGTTCACCAAATATTGCAAAACCTTTCCACCTTGGACACTTTAGAAATACAGTACTAGGTAAAGCTTTATATGATTTATATGTAACACTAGGATATAATGTTACAGGAATAAATCACCTAGGAGACTGGGGAAGACAATTTGGTATTATCATTGAAGGATATAAACGATTCAAAGATGAATATGATTTTGAAAAAGATCCTTTAGCAGCGTTATCTGATATATATGTAAGAATGAATAAAATCTGTAAAGAAGATGAATCTGAAATGGATAAAGCTCGTGAAAACTTCAAAAAACTAGAAGAAGGAGACGAAGAATTAACTAAACTTTGGAAATATTTTAGAGAAGTATCACTTAAAGAATATAAAAGAATATATGATTTACTTGGATCAAAATTTGATTCATATAATGGAGAAGCTTTCTATAATGATAAAATGGGCGAAGTAATAGATATACTAGACAAAAAAGGTGTACTAATAGATAGCCAAGGTGCAAAAGTTGTAGATGTAGGTAAAGACATGCCACCATGTATTGTACTAAAATCTAATGGCTCAACAATTTATGCAACTCGTGATTTAGCAGCAATACTATACAGAGCAAGAACTTATGATTTTGAAAAATGTATATATATTACAGCTACAGAACAAATACTTCACTTTAAGCAAGTATTTGAAGCTGCAAAACACTTAGTAGATGAAAAATATCAAAAAGGATTAACACATGTAACATATGGAATGATTAGACTAAAAACTGGTAAAATGTCTACTCGTGAAGGAAATGTAATATATATTAATGATTTAATTGAAGAAGCAATTAAAAAGGCAAAAGACATCATATTATCTAAAAATGCTAATCTAGAAAATGCAGATGAAGTTGCAAAAAAAGTAGGTATTGGTGCATTAACATTTAACTACTTAAAGAATAATAAAAATAAAGATATTATCTTTGATCTAGATGATACATTAAGATTTGATGGAGAAACAGGACCATATGTACAATATACATATGTACGTACAAAATCAATGCTTGAAAAAGCTGGATTTAAAGTAGAAGATTTAGATAAAGAAATAGATTATTCATTACTTAAAGAGGCTCAAGAGATTGAACTTGTAAAAGAATTACAAAAATTTGGCGATGTAATAAAAAGAGCAGCTCAAGAAAACGAACCATCTATTCTAGCAAAATATATGATAGATGTTGCAGCAAGCTTTTCAAGATTTTATAATGAATGCCAAGTTGCAACTCTAGAAGATGAAAAACTAAAAGCAGCAAGATGTGCACTAGTTTATGCAACAAGCATAGTAATTAAAAAAGGTTTAGGAATTCTTGGAGTAGAATGCCCAGAAAAAATGTAATAGATAAAAAGAAAGACAGGATAAATACTAATCCTGTCTTTTTTCAGCTTGCTAGAATAAGTTTTGTAACTATAAAATAGATACATATAACATTTATTACTAGTATAGCCGGTATACCATACTTAAATTGTGGATGTTTAGTCTTGTGTCTGAATGTGTACATACCAATAAGTGAACCAACACTTCCTAAAAATAATGGGATAAGTAACAAAGTTTTTTCTGGAATTCTCCAATGATTGTGCTTTGCTTTATACTTATCAAGTCCCATAGATAAGAAACCAACTATGTTGATTACAAGGTAATAAATTAGGAAGAACTTCAAAAACTCGTTATTTAGTTCCATATCATTTCACTCCTTTACTAAAATTATATTAAATTAACCAAAATTATGCAATTAATAATAAGTTAAAGATTTAATTTTTCTGTTGTGTTTATATCTTCGAGTGTCGAACATAATCACGTATACTAAAAAATCTTCACCTTGCATTTGATCAATCATCTGCTTTTGCTTTGTAAAGTAGTCTAAGTGTGATACGAATTCTTCTTCGAGTTTCTCTTGTGGCATCCTCTCATCGCAGTAATTACTTACTTGCTCTTTGATGTTTTGAATCCTAGATAAAATTTTTGACCTAAATTGATTGTTGCTTAAATCTACAAGCCCACATATCTGTAATACAGCAATAAAATTATCTACTTTCATACGTTGAAGACTTCTAAGTAGAGTAAAATTATAGTCATTATTAAGAACAATAGCTCTTAATGTGTCTGTAATTGTAGATATTTCATTAATTGCATTTTGTATTAGCTCATCAGACAAATATATTGTCTTATTTTTTGAATGCATTGAAATAGTTTGGCCTTTAAGATGTTTTGCAACCTCATCATTATACTCTTTTATGCATGTTGCAAGAGTAGAGATAAAGTCAATTGTACTAATATCGTACTTCCTTTTAATACGAGCAAGCTCGTAAACATATAGGTCTTTTATAGGATTCTCACAAGACATAATTCTTAGTGCACGGCTGTCATCATGCTGAGTCTCAATTTGTAGCAGTTCGAAAATTCTTTCGTAACTTAACATTAAAACTACCTCCTTATTATGTTCGGCATTAAAAACTAATTATGTGACTTAATTATTATACTATACTTTGGTATAAAAATAAAGTAAAACATTAAAATTTACATAAAAAATACACAAAAAAACAAAAATAGACAAAAAAATCATTAAAAATATTATGGAAAATTATTATTTATTTCTTCTTTATTTGTTGACATTCTTTAACAACTATTGTATAATATACGAGTAACAAATTAATTTGAAAAGGTAGTACCTATGGAAACATAGTCGTATAAGGCTTTTAAGGAGGGAATTTAGAAATGGCACAACCAAAAAGAAGATGGTCAAAACAAAGAACACATTTAAAAAGATCTACATGGAAATTAGAAGAAACTAATCTATCTACTTGCCCAAATTGTGGTGAACCAGTACTTTCACACAAAGCATGTCCTTCTTGTGGATATTACAACAAAAAACAAGTAGTTGAAATTAAAGCTGAAAAAGAAAACGCTTAATAAAAAAGTAACTCCACATTAAGTGGAGTTTTTTCGTATTTAAGGAGCATATATGGAAGATTTAAAAATATTATATGAGGACAATCACATAATAGTTGTAGTCAAAGAGCCAGGCATTCCTACTCAAGAGGATAAAACTGGAGATAAAGATATGCTAACTATTGTAAAAGAATACATTAAGGTAAAATACAATAAACCAGGAAATGTATATTTAGGACTTGTACATAGACTAGATAGAATGGTAGGGGGAGTAATGGTATTTGCCAAAACTTCTAAAGCTGCATCAAGAATATCTGAGTATATTAGACAAAAGAACGTAAAGAAAAGATATCTTGCAGTAGTAAATGGAACTCTACCAGTAAGTGATCAAAAAGTAGAACTTAGAAACTATTTAGTAAAAAATGAAAGACTAAATATGTCTAGAGTTGTAGATAGTACTACAAAAGGTTCTAAAGAAGCAATACTTGAATATAAAGTATTAAAGAATTTTACATATAATGGTAAAGATTATTCACTTGTAGATATAGATCTTCATACTGGACGTCATCACCAAATTAGATTACAATTTGCAAATATCGGACATCCACTTTATGGAGATATTAAATATGGACAAAAGGTAAATAAAGTAGGGCAAAACTTAGCACTATTTTCATATTATTTATCCTTTTTCCATCCAACAAAAGACGAATACTTAGAATTTGAGTTTAAACCAACAGAACTTGAAAAAAGAGATAAAATATGGGATGTGATTAAATAATGGATTTTGATAGCATAAGACTAGAACTAGAAGCGCTAGAAGAAAAATTAAACACATTAAAAAACGCAATAAAAGTAGAAGAAAAGAAACAAAAAGTAGAAGAACTTGAAAAAGAAACTTTCAAAGATGGTTTCTGGGATAATATGAAAGAATCATCTAAAATATTAACAGATCTTAAAGGATTAAAAGCAGATGTATCTAAATATGAAAAAGCAGAAGAAGAATATAGTGAAGCTAAAACATATTTAGAACTTGCTCAAGAAGAAAATGATAATGATTCTTTTAAAGAGGCAAAACGTTTAACATCTAAATTAACAAATGACCTTGAAAAACTAGAAGTATCAATTCTTCTTTCAGACCCTTATGATAAAAATAACGCAATTGTAACTATACATCCAGGAGCAGGTGGAACAGAGTCTCAAGACTGGGCACTAATGCTTTACAGAATGTATACTAGATGGGCACAAGCAAATGAGTATAAAGTAGAAGAACTAGACTATCAAGATGGAGAAGAAGCAGGAGTTAAATCTGTATCTTTTCTAGTTTCTGGAGACAATGCTTATGGATATCTAAAAGGTGAGGCAGGAGTACATAGACTTGTACGTATTTCACCATTTGATGCAAACAGTAGAAGACATACTTCTTTTGCAGCACTTGAAGTTCTACCAGAAATTTCAGATGAAATTGTAGTAGATATTAAGCCAGAAGATATTGAAATGGATGTATATCGTGCAAGTGGTGCAGGTGGACAACATGTAAACAAGACTTCATCTGCAGTAAGACTTAGACATTTACCTACAGGAATAGTAGTTACTTGCCAAACAGAAAGATCTCAAATGCAAAACAGAGAATATGCAATGAAGATGTTAAAAGCAAAAATATATAAACTTGAGCAAGAAAATCACCAAAAAGAAATAAATAACATTAAAGGTGAAACATCAGATATTGCATGGGGTTCTCAAATTCGTTCATATGTATTTTGTCCATACACTTTAGTAAAAGACCATAGAACAAACTATGAAACAGGAAATGTTCAAGCAGTAATGGATGGCAAGATAGATGATTTCATTTATGAATATTTAAAATTTAATTCTAAAAATAATAAATAAAGAAGAAAAAAGTAAAAAACAAAAATAATAAAAATGTAAACTAAAATAGAGGAGACACAAGTATTGTGCCTCCTTTTTCTTGTAAAGAAAAGCAAAATATGGTATAATAAAAGGGTATTAAAAATAATTGAGGAGGTGGTCCAATGACAAACTCAAAATTTTTATCTGACTATGATAAAAAAACGATACAAAAATTGAAAGATTCTAAATTACTTATCATAGACCTAGATGGGACGTTGATAGACTTTGAAAAAATAGACAATATAATTATTTCAACATTATTTAGAAACAGTAAATTTGTTACAGCTATAGATAAGCTTTTGTGGAAGATAAATAAGCTAGATGTTTTTGGTAATGGCTATACTGGTCTAAAACTAAGACTTAAAGTTTATTCATTATTTAGTAAATATACAATGAGGCAATTAAAATATAAGTACGCAATATTGTACGGAATACTAGCTAAAAAAGAATTAAGACATGTTTATAATGAAACTCTAAGAGATATTTTAAAAGAAGGCTATAGTATCCAAATAGTTACTAAAAATGTATATGCACCAGTAGACCTTGTAAACAATTTAGAAAAAGACTTAAAAAACAACAATCTAGACTTAACCTTTTCTACACTAAAGAAAAACAAAAACAAATTTATTAAAGAAAATGTTCAAACACATGATGGTAGAGCATGCATCATTGGAAATAATTTATCTGATGATATCATCACATCTTTCAGACTTGGACTACCTTATATCTACATTGGTAACAGCTTAATAGTTAGAGCAATAATACGAATAACCAATAAGATATTCAAAACTAAAGGTATTCAAGTAACAACATTTAATAAAACAAAGTCACTTTGGAACAAAAAAGAAGATGCAGAATAATCTGCATCTTTTTTATTTGTTGAAACGTGTACAAAATAGTGATATAATAGATACATAGCAAACAAAATAAAGGTTATTTTATGAAAGGATTAGGTGGTAATGAATGAAAAATGATATTAAAAACATTGGTAATAATGTTTCTAAATTTGCAAAAAAAGCTCAAAAAGATATTTCAAAGACAGCTAAAACAATTAAAAGTAAAGCTTCAGATTCAATAGATAAAGGTAAGGAAAATGTAACTAAAGTACTTGATCAAAACGGAGATGGTCAAGTAACAATAGAAGATGTTATTATCATGGGCTTAAAAGTTCCAGGAATAAAAATTAATCGTGCAGAATTTATTAAGAAAGAATTTGGAAAGAAGTATTCAAAAGAAACAATAGATAAAATAATAGAGTTTAATCCTGCACATGAAAATATTTCATTAGAAGAAATAAACAAAATAGCAGATAGTGTAATTCAATATGAAAGATTATGCGTTTCAGGCATATCTACAGCTTTAAGTATACCTGGGGGAATTGCAATGGCTGCAACTTTACCAACAGACATAGCACAATATTATGGATATATGCTAAGGGCAACTCAAAAATTATTATATTTATATGGGTTCCCAGAAATAGATATAGAAGAAGCACAATTATTAGATTCTGCCACTATGAACACATTAATTATATGTATGGGTGTAATGTATGGGGTTGCAGGAGCAAATGCAGCTTTAAAATCTATGGCAAAAGCACTAGGATTAGGCGTTGAGAAAAAGCTAATTCATACAGCACTAACTAAAGGTACTATTTATCCAATTGTAAAATCAGTTGCTAAATGGTTTAATGTTAGACTAACTAAGGAAGTGTTTGCTGGATTCTTTAAAAAATCTATACCAGTTGTAGGTGGTATTATTGGTGGTGGAATAACATATGTATCATTTAAACCATGCTGTGAAAAATTAAAGAAAACATTACAAGATACGAAATTAAGTAATCCAAACAATAAAGATGACGAAAACATAATAAATATTGAAGAAGTAAAACCTACTAAAATGAAAAAAGAAGATGCAGAATAATCTGCATCTTTTTTTACAGTGGAATACACCGAAAATTTGTCTTTGAATGGCATGTGAAATTCCAAATAAAAAAAGACGCTTTATTTAGCGTCTTTTTAAGTATATTTCAATAGTGTTTATATCACTATTAATAGTTACTTTGTCATTTAAATCATATAAATATTTATCATATTGTTTGTTTTTATATTTTTCTATCATAATTTTTATTTCGTTAAAGATGTACTCATCATAGCAATTAATTTTTGCCATACCAACACAAATCGCCAATATATTAAAGAACTCTTCTATTTCATTTAAGAAACCATATTTGCCTATTACTTCATCCGTAATATAGTCATTATAGCTTTCTATATTTTTATTGTTTAGATTATCTCTTTGATCAATATAGTAATTAATGCGTGAGTCTCTAATATCTGAATATGAATAATCAACTTTTTTTATCATTCTTTTTCCCCCTTAGGAAGTTGTTCTATTATTTTTCCTATTTTTTGCCTAAATTGATATTCGTCCAGTTGTGGTGTTTCTTGAATTAATTTTTCTATTGTATGAACTTCTATTGGCAATTGGCTCAAATTTATTACTTGGACTATTGTATCTAATGACATTTTTTTCTCCATACACTTTATCAAGAGTTCTTTCAATTTTTCTTCTATAATATCCATATTTATACTCCTATATACCCATTATTTCGTTTGCTTTCTCTATTATTTTCAACTCGCTTACTGTTTTGAATTGTATTGTTTTTAAATATTCCATCATTTGTAACCTCTCGTTTTGAGTCTGCAATGCTTCATCTATGAACTGGGCTACTATTGTGCTTCCGCCTTGATTTAAAATTTCTTTTTCTATGTCTATTTGCATTTTTATCTACCTTTCTGTTTAATACTCTACATTAACCTTTCCATATCTTCAGGTAGAGGTGCTTCAACAACAAGTGTTTCCTCAGTGATTGGATGGGTCATAGTAACTTTTCTTGCGTGAAGTGCTTGCCTGCCTATTAATTTATCTATGTTTTCTTTGTTGTAATACTCTGCATAAAGTGTATCACCTAAAAGTATGTGTCCAATGCTAATCATATGAACACGGATTTGGTGAGTTCTACCAGTGTGTAGTTGTACATTGAGTATTGTGTAGTTTTTCTCTTTGTTTCTTTCTAAAACTGTATATTCAGTTTTTGCATAGTCACCTTCTGTATCTGGTACTGTATGTCTTAATAGGATAGTGTTATCCATTCTTGCAATGTTTTTCTCAATTATTCCGTGATCTTCTTCAATTATTCCGTCTACTATTGCAGTGTATTCTTTTTGTATGTTTATTTTATGTTTCTTTTTTACAAATAATTCTTGTACATATTCATTTTTTGCAAATATACATATTCCTGTAGTGTTTTTATCTAGTCTAGTAATAATATGTACATTGTATATTCCTTGTTTTTTTAGATAGCTTGCAACTATATTAGATAGTGTATTTGTATAGTTATCTGCACTTGGATGAGTAGGCATGTTGGCTGGTTTGTTTACTATTAGCAAATAATCATCCTCGTAAAGTATATCTATTGGCTTATCTACTAGTTCAAACTTATCTTCAAACTTTTGGTCTTTTTTGTTAGTTATATATTTTTCTAAATCTACTTCAATATTGTCATTAACTTGCACTAGGTAGTTAGTATAAGTAAGTTTTCCATTTACATATATTGTATCTGCATATTTTAACTTTTTAAGTAGTTCAGAAGAAATATACAATCTACGTTTTAATATATCTTTTAACTTTTTATCTTTGTCTTGTTCTTTTGCTATATAATTAATTTTCATAACATGTATTATACAATAATTCTTGTAAATTTGCCATACCTAGTGTATAATTATGTAGTATTGAAAGTGAAAAAGTGTATGAAAGAAGAAAGAATAGACGATTTAAATCTAAATGGTAAAGTAATAATACAAAATCCAGATTATTTCTGCTTTGGAATAGATAGTGTACTGCTTGCAAACTTTGTGGAATCTAAAAATTCAAGAAATGTAATAGTAGATCTATGTAGTGGAAGTGGAGTAATACCTGTAATAGTATCTCAAAAGAAAGATTATTCTAAAATAATGGCCGTAGAACTTCAAAAAGAAATGTTTGAGCTTTTAGAAAAGAATATTAGTATAAATTCTTTGAAAGATAAAATAATTCCTTTAAATGTCAATTTGAAAGAATTAGCTTTAAAAGAAAAAGTAGATATAGTTACATGTAATCCACCATACAAAGAAGTAGGAACTGGGGTAACAAATGAAAATAGCGTAAAATATATTGCTCGTCACGAGGTAGAATGTACTCTAGAAGATGTATTTAAATGTAGTAGTAAAATACTAAAACAAAAAGGAAAATTATATCTTGTACATAAACCTCAAAGACTTAATGATTTAATATCTATTGCAAGAAAGTATAAACTAGAAGCAAAAAGAATGCGCCTAGTTTATCCAAAGGTAGATAGTAAACCAAGTATTGTACTACTTGAGTATGTATATTGTGGTGGAAATGAAATGGATATACTACCACCATTAATTGAGTATGACGAGAGTGGCAATTATACAAAAGAAATTTATGAAATATATGGGAGTGAAAAATAATGACAAATGAAAATAGAGGAGTGCTATATGTAGTAGGTACTCCAATTGGAAATTTAAAAGATATAACACTACGTGCAATTGAGACATTAGAGAGTGTAGATTTAATACTTGCAGAAGATACAAGACAAACTCTAAAGCTATTAAATCACCTAAACATTTCTAAGTCTATGATAAGTTATCATAGACACAACGAGGCAGATAAAATTGATACTGTAGTAAAACTACTAGATGAAGGAAAAAATGTAGCACTAGTAAGTGACGCGGGAATGCCTATCATTTCAGATCCTGGACAAGGCTTAGTGCATTATCTAGTAGAAAATAATTACAAAATTGAAGTAATACCTGGAGTAACAGCACTAATTACTGCAATTGTTCGCTCTGGAATGGATTCAACAAGATTTACTTTTGAAGGATTCTTATCTGTAAGTAAAAAACAAAGAATAAAAAGATTAGAAGAACTAAGAAATGAAATTCGTACAATGATATTTTATGAAGCACCGCATAAAATTTTATATACTTTAAAAGATATGTATGAAGTATTAGGTGAGCGTCATATTTGTATATGCCGTGAACTAACAAAAGTACATGAAGAATACAGAAATACAACATTTTCTGAGGCAATTGAGACTATTGAAAGAGACGGAATAAAAGGAGAGATAGTTTTAATAGTAGAAGGGGCAAATGAAGTAGAACTTGAAGAAAAGAAAAAAGCAGAGCTAGAAAAACTAGACCCTGTAGATATGGTAAAAGAATATATTGATTCTGGTATGGATAAAAAGGATGCAATTAAAAAGGTAGCAAAAGAGCTAGGAGTAAATAAAAACGAAGTATATAAACAATGTATAGATTTAGAATAAAAGAAAATCACCCAAATTACTGGGTGATTATTTTTTTGAAATCTCTATAGTATTTAATGACTTTAGCAAGATTTTTCTCATACATTTCATTTGAGTTTAACTCAAGCATTTCATCATCACTTGTCATAAAGACTGGCTCTAAGTTTTCTCTTCCAAGGTCTGTTTCAAAAGATACAATGTCTAAAAGTAGTTTATTGTTTTGCCTTGTCTCATTTTGTAGCTGTGTTAGAAATTTATTTCCTACATCTTGGAACTTAGTAAGTCTTACTGGATGAAAGATTATTCTAGAATTTGGAAGTGTGAAGCGATGCGCTCTTGGAGCACCAAGGAATATGATAGATGCACTACTTACAGCCTGTCTTGTAATTAAAGTATAAACAGGATTTGGTAAAGACTTAAGTATATTGTATATACTAACACCAACATGAAAGTCTCCGCCATTTGAGTTTATAGTAATAATTACAGGAACTTTTTCATCTTCTAAAAGAACACCTTCAATAAACTTTAAAAAATCATAGTTTAGTCCGTCCATTAATTTCAGAGCAAATATGGTAAATTTTAGGTTTCATAATAATTCCCCCTTTACTATATTTTAGATAGGATAACATTATATCATTATTAATAGATTTTGCAAATTAAATGTTTAGATTTGTTTTTTCTTGTTTAATATTTTTACTCATGATATAATTTCATTTGTAATTAGAGGAGAGACATTATGAAAGAAAAAGAAGAAGAAAGACTACAAAAAATGTTAGAAATAGAGGAAGGATTATACTCTAAAGGAATAAAACTTGTATGTGGAGTAGATGAAGCAGGACGTGGACCACTTTGTGGACCAGTAGTAGCTGCTGCTGTAATTCTTAAACCAGACTCAAAGATAGAAGGAGTAAATGACTCTAAGAAATTATCCGAGAAAAAAAGAGAGCAAGTATATGAAAATATAATGGAAAACGCGCTAGCAGTGGGAGTTGGAATGAGTGATGTAGATGTAATAGAGAGTGTAAATATTCTAAACGCTACAAAACTTGCTATGAAAGAAGCAATTTCTAAACTTAAAGTACAACCAGAGTATGTTTTAATAGATGGAAACCAAATGATAGATATTAAGATTCCAGGGGAGACTGTAGTTCATGGTGATGCAATTTCTGAATCAATTGCTGCAGCTTCCATTGTTGCAAAAGTAACAAGGGATAGAATGCTAATTGAATGGGATAAAGAGTATCCTGAATATGGTTTTGCAAAACACAAAGGTTATGGAACAAAAGCTCACGTTGAAGCAATTGGAAAATATGGCCTAACACCAATACATAGACCAAGCTTTTGTACAAAATTTGTTAAGGGGGAAAAATAAATGAAACTAATATCATGGAACGTAAATGGACTTAGAGCATGTATTACAAAAGGATTTGAAGACTTTTTTAAAGAAGTAGATGCAGATATGTTTTGCATACAAGAGACAAAAATGCAAGAAGACCAAGCAGAAGAAATACAATTTGAAGGTTATCATAGATTCATGAATAGTGCGGTAAAAAAAGGCTATTCAGGAACTATGGTATTTACAAAACAAGAACCAATATCTGTAACTTATGGACTAGGTATTGAAGAACATGACCAAGAAGGAAGAATTATTACTCTAGAGTATGATAAATTCTATCTTGTATGTTGCTATACACCAAACTCAAAAAGAGAGCTTGAAAGACTAGACTATAGAATGGTTTGGGAAGATGAAATGCTAAAATATTTCAAAAAATTAGAAGAGACTAAACCAGTAGTATATTGTGGAGATTTAAATGTTGCACACGAGGAAATAGATATAAAAAATCCTGCAACAAATCATCATAGTGCTGGATTTACAGATGAAGAGAGAAATAAATTTAGTGTGTTACTATCAAATGGATTTATAGATACATATAGATATTTATATCCAGATAAAGTTGAGTACTCTTGGTGGTCTTATATGCGTCAAGCCAGAGAAAAGAATATTGGATGGAGAATAGATTATTTTGTTGTATCCGATTCTCTAAAAGAATTTTTGACTGATGCAAAAATTCATACTGAAGTACTAGGTAGTGACCATTGTCCAATAGAACTAGACATAAATTTATAGTTTTTAGTTGAAATAATTTGTCTAATACTATACAATTTATATGAAAGAGGTGTTATTATGGGATTATTTGATAGAGTAAGAAATTATTTTAGTAAGGATTATGATCCAAATGATAAATCTGCAAATTTTTACGGATACAATTTAAAGGTAGATACTTATGCAGAAATTGAAAAATTAACTAATAGAGAATTTAAAGAGACTTTAGATATAAACAATCAAATACTAGATAGATATAAACAAAAAAATAACGATGACATCCAAAAAGAGCTTATGAAAAAGTATTTAAAACTTTCACAAGACGATATGAATAAGCAAATGCTTTTAGAAGATGAACAAGAAAAAGCAGAGATGGATAAAGAACTAGAAGGGCAAAATCTAACAGAAGAAGAAAAAGAAAAAATAAAAGAAGATGCTATAGAGCAAAAAAGAAAAGGTGAAATACCGCTAGATGAAAAAGATAAGAAAAAAGCTCTTCAAACAAGAATATATGAGTCTACATACAATGTAATGTATAAAGACTATGCTCAAAAAGTTGAAAAGATAAAAAATGATCAGTTCGATAGTAGAGATATTTCATTAGATACAAAAGAAGCTATGGAAATAATAGCAATGGAAAAAAATCTAGAAAAAATAGATTTACTATATCATAATCATACAGGAAAAGAAATAACACAAGTTCAAAGAATAAAAGAGAAAAAAGAAAATTTCCAAGAAAAAATTAATTATAATGAAAAAGGAATTCAAAACATAGCATCTCAGCAAGCACAATCACTAGATAGATTATATAAAATTAGAGCAGAAAAATATGAAAAGTATATAAAAGCTCTTAAAAATCCTAGTATGAGTGATCAAGAAAAAGCAATGTTTAAAAAAGAGTATCAAGAAGCTAACTTAGATTTAATACAAAATGTTCCATCTCTTCAAGAATATACTAAAGATTTAGAAATTGAAGGGAAAAATCAAGAGTTAGTAGATGAAGCTGAGCTTAAACAACCTACAGCAGCAACAAAGTATATGTACGACCAAGAAGGAGCAGAAAAACTAAATCCAGATGCTTCAAAAGATATTTATAGAGTTCAAGAAGATAAACTAAAAAGAGATGAAATGGCTTATGAAAAATCTAGAGTATTACAAGAAGATGCAATTCAAAAGGGAGATTTAGGTGCTGCAAAACAAATGGGAGATGTTCAAAGAGAAGGCAATATTTATGAAGAAAACATAGATAAAGTTCCAGAACAAGCAACTATTTCTCAAATTAATAAAGAACAAAAAGTTGAACAAAGAACAAGTGATACAAATTTTGCTAGAAGTTTAAGACAAGTAAGAAATATAGAAGACAGCTCTCCAGAAGAACTTGAAAGTATGATTGCAGACAGAAATGAAGATGCTGAAGAAAAAATAAGAAAAAACGCCAAAGAAGAACTTCAAAAACAAGAGGAGTATCAAAGAGAAATTAGAAGAAAAAATGAAAAACCAAATCATAACTAAAGGAGAATAAAATGAAATATACATATAAACCTCAAGGTACATGTTCTGTACTAATGGACATAGATATAAATGAGGAAAATGATACAATAAATTCAGTAAAAATAGTTAGAGGATGCCCTGGCAATACACTTGGAGTATCAAAACTTGTAGAAGGAAGAAAAGTAGATGAAGTAATTTCATTACTAGAAGGCATACCTTGTGGCCTTAAAGGTACATCTTGTCCAGATCAACTTGCAAAGGCACTAAAAAAATACAAAGAAAGCAAATAGTATAAATTAAAAGCACTTAATTGTAATGATTAGGTGCTTTATTGCATATTATTTATTGGTGATTATATTGAAAATACACATAATTGGAGAAGATAATAGGTCAGACTATTTAAGAAAGCTATATAATGGAAATGTAACTTCTATACAAAAAGCAGATATAATAATTTGTCCTATTCCATTTACTAGAGATAATATAAAGATAAATAACAGCAATATGTCAATAGAAGAACTCACAGATATAGAAAATATTGAAACTAAAATTATATATACTGGTGCAATAAATAATTTTGCAAAAGAAAAGTTAAAAGAAAAAAATATAAAAGTAATAGATATAATGGATGAAGAGTCTTTTGCTATTAAAAACGCTATAGCAACATCAGAAGGTGCAATAAAAAAAGTAATAGAAATGACACCATTTACTCTAAACAAAAGTAATATTTTAATTCTTGGATATGGCAGAATTGGTAAAATATTAAGCCATTATTTGTCATCATTTGGTGCTAAATTATATGTTGAAGCACGTTCTAAAAAGGATATTGCATTAATTAAAAGTATGGGTTATAATGAAGTGGAATTAGAAAGACTAGAAGATTATCTACCTATTGCAGATGTAGTAATAAATACTATACCAAGTGTTGTCATAGATAAAAATAGAGTAGAACTTCTTAATTCAAATTCTGTATTTTTAGATTTAGCATCCTCACCTGGTGGAGTAGATTTTGAGGCATTAAAACAAAGAAATATTAAATCGTGTTGGTATTTATCTATACCATCAAAAGATTCACCACTAAGTGCAGCTAAATATATAAAAGAAACAATAGATGAAATAAATAGAGGTAATGAAAAATGGGAGAAAAAATCGATGTAAAAACTCTTGTAAAAAAGAGAAAAAAAGAACTAAAACAACAAGTAGATACTTTAAAAATTTTTGGTATCAAACCTAAACTTGCAGTTATACTTGCAAGTGAAGATGAAGCATCAAAAGTATATGTTGCAAACAAAAGAAAAATGTGTGAAGAAGTAGGTATTGAGCAAGTTGAATATATTTTAGATAAAAAAACAACTACTGAAGAAATTGTAAGTTTAATAGAAAAACTAAATAATGATAAATCTGTAAATGGTATACTTGTTCAATTACCATTATATAAACATCTAGATATGGATAAGATTCTAGATAGTATATCAGATAAAAAAGATGTAGACGGATTTCATCCTCTAACATTAGGAAAATTATTCATTGGAGAACATGAAACATTTATATCATGCACTCCAAAAGGAATAATGACAATACTTGATAGTATTGGTACAAAATATGAAGGAAAACATGCTGTAATTGTAGGAAGAAGTAGAATAGTAGGAAAACCAATATCTCAACTTCTTTTAAAACGTGGTGCAACTGTAACAATTTGTCACTCTAAAACACCAGATATATCTGTATATACAAAGACTGCAGATATACTTGTTGCAGCAGTAGGTAAGGCACATATTATAAAGAAGGATATGATAAAGCCAGGCGCAACAGTAATAGATGTTGGAATCAATAGGGTAGATGGAAAATTACAAGGAGATGTTGATACAGAAGCAGCACTAGAAGTATGCGATAAAATTACTCCAGTCCCAGGCGGAGTAGGACTAACTACAGTTTTATCTTTACTTGAAAATGTTGTACAAGCCGCACGTATGCAAGCAGATACTAATAAAATGATATAAAAACAATAAAGTCTGTACTAATTTAGTATAGGCTTTTAATTTGCTCAAAAAAAGTAAGAGAATTTCTTCTCCTACTCAGTTTTGTATAGATCAAAGTAATATGTTATCTGAGAATTATTCTTCTCATATATATCTTGCTGATATGATAGATCATCAAAAGTAAAATGTGGTGTAATACTACCAGATTTTTTGTAATACTCATATAGACTACTATCAATTGGAAACACTACCATCAAAGTGGTATCAACAACCATATCATCAACCTCAATCCATACATGATCGCCATCAGGGCAATTTTTTGTACCTTTAAGTATTTCTACTTTTCCTGTGCATATTAGAGGACGCTCAAAAATAGTTGACACATAATATGCTGTCAAAAGACAATTTCCTATATTATATCCATCTTTAAAAATTGTCTTCAAAGACAAAGTCTTGTAGCCATCTTTAAACTTTATCTTATTTATTCTATTTTCAAACTCTTTGGACCAAGAGTAATCCTCTAATTTAATTTTGTGATGCTTAGATATAATCAATCTCAAACGCTTCGAAGGTATCATTAGTATCACTTCCTTTTCTATTAATATAGGAGAGTAATTATAACACCCATATTAAAATATGTAAAGAATATATTTTAAAAAATGTAGAAATATAAAAGAATATATAGTAAAATACATCTAGGTGAGATAAATATGAATATAGAAATAGTAAAAGCAAAAGTAGAGGATGCATTAGCAATTTCAATTATAAATGCATTTACATGGAAAACAAGATATACAGGAATAGTGAGCGACAGTATAATTAATGAGAGAATGAAAAATGTATATCAAAATGCAAACAAATATAAAGAAAGAATTATAGAAGACGGACAATATATAGTAGCTAAAGTTGATGGCGTAGTTGTTGGTTTTTCTCGTTTTGATAAATCAGAAAAATATGATGGATTAGGAGAACTCTATGCACTATACTTACTAGAATGCTTTAATGGTTATGGAATTGGAAAAATGCTTTTTGAAAAAACTAAAGAAGAATTAAAAGGCATGGGGTATGATAAGTTTGTATGTAACTGTCTAACTAAAAATCCAACTATGGAGTTCTATGCACACATGGGGGGAGAAAAAATTAATGAATTTTTAAGCGACATACATGGGGAAAAATATAGTGAGACCACATTCATATTCAACATATAGTTTCAAAAATAAACCTAAAAAAGTTGCAAAGTCTACATAATTATGGTATAATAGCCCTTGCACACATAAATAGAGTAATCAAAATATAATTATTGGGGAGGAAGATTGAATGAGGGTTTTAAAAAATGTTAATTTAGAAGAAGTTAGAAAAATATACAATTCTAGTACAAAAGAATATATCTCTGAGCAAAGTAATAACGAAGCTGTTACAGATGAAAATATGGATAATTATCTATATTATTTAGATGATGTTAAAGAGGCAGTAGGTTATATTACAATATACACAAAAAGCGATTTTATTGAACAAGAAGAGTTCGATGCAGATATAGATGTTAAACAAGGAAGTGTATATATATGGGAAATAGGTACAAAGAAAGGTTATGAAGGAAAAGGAATTGCAACAAGCCTAGTAAAATATATCATAAATATATATAGTAATGTAGATATATATTCAGTAGTAGATGTAGAAAATATTGGTTCAGTAAAAATACACGAAAAACTAGGTTTTAAGCCTGTTGAATCTTTTGTTGGTCACTTCTTTGGAGAAAAAGATGAGAAGTATTTAATATACAAATTGTCTAGAAATTAGCATAAATTGTTACAAAAACTTTAAAAAATAAGTAAAAAACAAGGTAGTATTTATATATTACCTTGTTTTCTTTTACATATTATGCTATAATGCAGTTGAAATGATGACAGAGTTTATCGTTTAGGAGGTGAAATATATGACAAAAGCAGATATGATCAAAGCATTAGCAGACAAAACTGGAATGACAAAAGCAGATAGCCAAAGAGCATTCGATGGTGTTTTTGAAATTCTAAAAGGTGAACTTGGTAAAGGAGAAAGAGTAGCAGTAGCTGGTTTCGGTACTTTCAGAGTTTCTAAAAGAGCTGCAAGAATGGGTAAAAACCCAAGAACTGGAGAAGCTATTAAAATTCCAGCAAGCAAATCAGTTGCTTTCAAAGCTGGTAGCGAATTAAAAGCTAAAGTTAACTAATTATAAGTTAATATGCTAGTACCTAATTGGTGCTAGCTTTTTTTATTGCTAAAAAGACATTTAAATGATATACTATACATGTAATAAAAGGAGAAATATATGGATATTAATTTTTCAAATGTTAGAGTAACTGAAGATATTTTAGAAGCAAATTGTATAACACATAGTGGTACATTTCATGCAGATGAAATATTTGCCACACTAATACTTAGCTTAATAAATAAAGATATAGTAGTTTATAGAACTAATGAAGTAGATGATAAAATGAGACAAACAAAATGCATTATTTATGATGTAGGTCGTGGAGAACTAGACCATCACCAAAAAGGCGGAAATGGAACAAGAGAAAATGGTATAATGTATGCTGCTTGTGGTTTAGTGTGGAAAAAATATCATGAAGATGTATTTGCAAAACTTGGAATAGATAAAAAAGATTGGGATTATCTATATAGTCAAATAGATAAAAATTTAATTCAATTTATTGACGCAAACGATAATGGATTAACTCCAGATATAGGAGTAGATTATAAATATGTAACAATAGCAAGTATTGTAGCGTCATTTAATCCAAGATGGGATGAAGATATGGCACTATCTAATGAAAGATTTTTAATTGCAATGGACATTTGTAGAAAAGTATTAGAAAACGAAGTGCTATCTCAAATATCTAAACTTAAGGCAAAAGATAAAGTAGAAGACGCTATAGAAAATTCATATAATCATATACTAATACTTGAAGAATATATGCCTTGGCAAGATTTTGTGTTATCAAGTCAGTCAGATAAAGCAAAAGATTTATGGTATGCTATATATCCTTCAAAAAGAGGTGGCTATGCACTTCACTGTGTAAATGTAAAACAAGGCTCTTTTGAAAATAGAAAAAGTCTACCTTTGGCTTGGGCAGGATTAGAAAATAAAGAACTTCAAGAGGTAACTGGAGTTGACAATGCAAGATTTTGCCATACAGCAAGATTTTTAGCAACAACAGATACATATGAGGCAGCATTAAAACTTGCAAAACTTGCAGTAAACAATAGAGGTGAATAAATGTTTAAATTACATTCAGAATATAAGCCTACAGGAGATCAACCTGAGGCAATAGAAAAACTAGTCGAAGGAATAAAAAGAGGAGATAAAGGCCAAACATTACTAGGTGTAACAGGCTCTGGAAAAACATTTACTATGGCAAATGTTATTGCTCAGGTAAATAAGCCAACTATAGTTATGGCACATAATAAGACATTAGCAGGACAATTATATAGTGAGTTAAAAGAGTTCTTTCCAGAAAATGCAGTAGAATACTTTATATCATATTATGATTACTATCAACCAGAAGCATATATAGCTTCAACAGATACATACATTGAAAAGGAATCACAAATAAATGATGAGATAGATAAACTTCGTCATAGTGCAACAGCGGCACTATTTGAAAGAAAAGATGTAATAATAGTAGCATCTGTTTCATCTATTTATTCTCTAGGTTCACCTGAAGACTATAGTTCAATGGTAATATCTGTAAGACCTGGTATGAAAGTAGATAGAGATGAAATAATAGAACGTTTGGTAGAAATGCAATATACAAAATCTGAAATGGATTTCAAACGTGGCGAGTTTAGAGCAAAAGGAGATATATTAGATATTTTCCCTGCAGGAGAAGGAGAACAAGCTATACGTCTAGAATTTTTTGGAGATGAAATAGATAGAGTATGTTTGATTGAAGCATTAACAGGAAAAGTATTAGCTACTTCTAAACACGAATTTATTTATCCTAAATCTCACTATGTAATACAAAGAGAAAAAGTCGATAGTGCAATTGAAAAGATTAAAAAAGAAATGGAAGAAAGAGTTAAGTATTTCAAAGAAAGAGACAAAATTGTTGAGGCATATAGAATAGAGCAACGTACAAATTTTGATATAGAAATGCTTCGTGAAACAGGATTTTGCCAAGGAATAGAAAACTATTCTGCAGTTCTTACTGGTCGTGCACCAGGATCTACTCCATACACTCTTTTTGATTATATGGGAGATGATTTCTTAACAATAATAGATGAGTCACATGTAACTGTTCCACAAATTAGAGGAATGTATAATGGAGATAGAGCAAGAAAAGAATCATTAGTAGAAAATGGATTTAGACTTCCTTCTGCATATGATAACCGTCCACTTCGTTTTGATGAATGGGAGAAGAAAGTTAAACAAGTTGTATTTGTTAGTGCAACCCCTGCAGACTATGAAGCAGCTCATTCTAGTCAAGTTGCAGAACAAATTATTCGTCCAACAGGTCTACTTGATCCTAAAATTATTGTAAAACCAACTGAAGGTCAAATAGAAGATTTAACTCAAAACATTAAAGAAACAGTTGCAAAAGGTGAAAGAGTACTTGTTACAACTCTAACTAAAAAAATGGCTGAAGAGCTTACAGCATACTTAAGTGAAAAAGACGTAAAAGTAAGATATATGCATTCAGATATAGAAGCATTAGATAGACTTGAAATCATTAGAGACTTGCGTTTAGGCAAGTTTGATGTATTAGTAGGTATAAATCTACTTAGAGAAGGTCTAGATATTCCAGAAGTATCTTTAGTTACAATACTTGACGCAGATAAAGAAGGATTCTTACGTAGTGAGCGTTCTTTAATTCAAACTATAGGTAGAGCTGCAAGAAACTCTGAAGGTAGAGTAATAATGTATGCAGATGAATTAACTGAATCTATGGAAAAAGCAATACATGAAACAAATCGTAGAAGACAAATACAAGAAAAGTATAATGAGGAACATGGAATTATTCCTCAAACAATTAAAAAAGAAATAAGAGATAGTGTACAAGCAACATTTAAAGAAGAAGAACAAGCTGAAGACGTTAATATCAAAAAAGGTGAGACAATAGATGAATCTATTGAACGTTTAACAGAAGAAATGATGCATTATGCAAGAAAATATGAATTTGAAAAAGCTGCAACAATAAGAGATTTTATTGAACAATTAAAAAATATGAAAGACTAGACGTAATAATTGAGGGTGATTATATGGGATTCATAATAATAGACAAAATAAAAAATAACAATAAAAAGATTATGATATTTACAGAAGGAACTATACTTAAACCTAAGCATAACAATTTCTTTTCAAGAATAGCTATGACAAAATATATTCCAATAAAAAATTCAATAGAAACACTAAAAAAATGGCAAGAAGAGGGATATGAGGTAATATATCTGACTTCACTTAAAGCAAAAGGCGCAATGAGAATGGCACAAAGATTAGATGAACTAGGCTTTACAGGATCTATGGTAGGATATAGACAAAAAAATCAAGATTATGCAACTCTAATTAAAGAAGAATTACCAGATATTCTAATAGAGGACAATGCCAAAAGCGTTGGTGGACATATGTGTTATGACGAATTATCTGATGAAATTAAAAACCAAATAAAACATATTGTTGTCGAAGAATTTGAAGGAATAGATGATGTTAAACTATATGAAGATAGAAACATTATATTTAAAGATGAAGAAATATCAAAAGTAGAAGATAAAACAATTAAGTCTAAAAACAAGAAAAAGAATAAAAAAACAAAAAAGTAAAGAGGCCTAGAGTCTCTTTATTTTTTACATAAATGAGTATGCAGTTGCATATATATTATTAGGTGATGTACATGGAAGAAAAATCTTTTAAAGAACAAAATATTGTTATTCAAAACAGAGAAAAAACAATTGTAACAGGAGTAGAGGATATCTTAAGTTTTGATGATGAACTTGTTATTATGCAAACAAGTCTTGGTATGCTTACAATTAAAGGTCAAGAACTAAAAATGAATAAATTAAATTTGGATAATAGTGAGCTAATAATAGAAGGAAAAACATGTGCTATTGCATATTCAGATGCAGTAGATGGAAATAAAAAGCAAGGATTTATGAGCAAATTATTTAAATAATGATAAAAACAGAATTATTATCCTTTTTATTATTTTTTACAATTGGAATTATAATATCTTGTATTTTAGATATTTTTAGAGCTTTGAGAAAAGTAAAAAAAAGAAACTCATTTTTTGTGGTTACTATACAAGATATTATATTTTTTTCTATTGTTACAATTATTACAATAATTGGAATGGTATATATAGTAAAAGATAGAGTAAGGTGGTATATGTATATGGCAATACTGCTTGGAATTATCACTTCTCGTCTAACTTTAAGCAATGCCTTAATACTAGTTTACAGTAAAGTAATTAATTCATTTTCTGCTTTTGTAAAGTTTTTATGTGTTCCAATAAGTCTATGGCTTTGTATTTGCAAAAAAATAATAAAAAAAGTTAGCAAAAAATGTTGCAAAATGTTTTTTCTTATGATAAATTTAAAATGTAAACTACTAACTGTTTTTGGCAATATGAATAATTTTAAAAAGGTAAGAGGGTTGTTTAAAAATGAAAAGAAATCAAGGAAATATGAGGAAAAGACGAAACGTCAAAAAGAAGAAAAAGTCTTTTAATATAGTTCATCTAGCTGCAATTGCATTCGTTCTATATTTTGGCTTTACTTTTTGCGACCAACAAATAAAAATAAACAAATACAACTCTCAAATCGAAATGTATAAAAAACAAATAGAAGCAAAACAGGACTTAGTAGAATACTACAATAACAAAAATGAAAATATAGCATCAGATGAATATATAGAATCTGTTGCAAGAGAAAAATTAGAACTTGTAAAGCCATATGATGTGGTATATATAGATTCAAATAAATAAGCAGTCAATGTTAGTTTGACTGCTTTAATTTATACATTTTTATTGTCACAGAGTAATTATCATTTTCTGCTGTGATTTTAATTTTTTCATCCGTATTATTAATAAATTTTAAATCTAGACTGCCATAATAGACTGTAGCATCTTTATCTGCTGGGACATAGTATACACGTCTGCTATGTGGATGTCTTTCTGTTATTTCTAAATTTGCAAGAAGTGCAACATTATATAGTGTTGAACTTACTTGACACATTCCACCAGCACTTACCTGAATTAATTTTCCTTGACTATCAAAACCAGTTGCTTTTAAATAACCATTTTCTTCTCCCATAGGTCCTATCGTATCATTAAATGAGAATTCTTGACCAGGCTCTATTACCACGCCATTTAGACTTTGACACGCTTTGGTAATATTAAATACTCTGTTTTCTTCATTATCATATAAAGTTGAAGTAAAAGATGCAATCTCAATTTCTTCATAAATTATTTCTTTTTCTACATTTACTTTATTACTATTATTAATATTTTGATTAAAATCTGTTTTAACATCTTTAACCTCGTTAATATTTAGCTTATTATTACTTCCAATAAACAAATATATAATATAAATAAGCACTCCTATAATTACTATAGTACACAAAAAAGTTAATATATCTGAACCATCTTTGCTTTTCATAAATTATTACCTCATATATATTATTTGAAAAGTTACATAAGTTATACAAAGTAAAAATAATTATAAAAGTACTAACAAATAAAGCTAGAAAGCTTGACATAATCACGAATGGATGCTATAATTAATTAGTAAATTTTTATATTTTAAAGCAATTAATTAATATAGTGCAAACAGATTATAAATAAAGAAGGGAGAGATATGTATGCAATTATTCAATATGGGCTCAGAAACAAAATTTAGAGTTTTCTTTAATGAGTTAGAATCACATAACATTGAAAAGTCTCTAGGAAGTGAGAACATAAGCATTAGGAATACCACACTATGTGAACACATTGAAAAAATTGTTCCTAGTCTATTTGAAGAATTTTCGCACAAAAGAGTAATGGTCTTAAACATTTGCAATGAAAGGCCATACATATCTGCAATTGTTTTGGTTCAAGATATCGACGCAAAATTTCCTACACCAAAAGAAAAGAAACACCTTTTAAAAGTAACAAAAGTTAGTTTTACAGATGGTAATACTTTTAAGGATTGGCTGCTAGATAAAGATTATTCATACAAAGTTGTTTATGTTTCAAGAAACAACAAAATTAAAGTTGCTATTTTCAACATGAAAGAGTCAGATGAAATGACACTTGCTCAATATGGCGCAAAAATAGTAAACGTGTATGATATTCTAAGATACATGTTATCTGAAACCATGTACAAACTAGAAAAATGTTTTCAATGAGTCTTCGCTATGAAGGCTCATTTTTCTATGCAAATTTTTACATTATATTCTTCAAGCCAGTATTCAATTTGAATTAAATAAGCAATAGTTTGAGGATATGTCATTAATTGTCCAAATAAGTTTTCTTTTAAATCTTTACCATGTGTTCTAACTAATTCTAAAACATATTCTGTATTTATTATCTCTAGTATTCTTGAATTTGGATTTTTTAAAATATTTATAATCTTTCTTTCAAGTAAATTTAAATAATCATTACTATAGGTTTTAGGAAATGGAGATTTTTTTCTCTCTATTATTTGTTTTGGAAGTATATCTTTAAAAGCTTCTTTTAGCACATATTTTTCAATTGGAGTAGAGTTACTATTTAATAGCCCAAGCTTGATTTTTGCTGGAATGTTATATACATACTCAAATATCCTATAATCTGCATATGGCATATGTATTGTAATATTATTTGCCCTAGACATTGAGTCTCCTCTCTCTAAAAGTGTATTTGAGAAATACTTTAAAGTCATATAATTTATATCTTTGTAATTGTTTTCAAAAACACTTTCTCCAATATGAGTAATACCTTTTAAAATAGATTTTTTAGAATCAAGAATGAAATTTTTTATTTCATTAGTATTTAAAAGATTTGGTTTAACTAATTTTTCTCTCAAATCTTGTGATCTTGCCCAAGGAAAATAATCTGTATCTTGTAATTCTTTTTTGTAATACCAAGGATATCCACCAAAAATTTCATCTGAGCATTCACCAGAAAATATATTTTGTATTCCATCATCTTTAATCTTTTTGCAAAAACAAAACATAGATGAATCAACATCAGCCATACCAGGCATTTCTCTTGCGCGCATACTTTCATATAAGCTATTGTATAAAGATAAATTATTTATAGTTATTATTTTGTGTTTTGTTGGAATTTCATTATTCATAATTGCAACAAAGTCACTATCTTTTGTACCTTGGTATGATGATGGAGTAAAGTCTTTATCATTATCTTCATAGTTGATAGAATAAGTTTTAAGATTAGAGTTTTCTTTTTTAGCAAGTGAAACAATAATGCTTGAATCTAATCCACCAGATAGCATAGAAGCAGTACTACTAGTAATTTGCCTTTGAACACTATCCTTAACCAAATATTTAACATTATATATTATCTCATCTAAATCATCTTTGTTTTCTTTTTCATCCAAGTCCCAATATTTTTTGCTTTCAAATTTGAAATTATTTAAATCTGTTTTTAATGTAATATAATTTCCGGCTTCCAAAGAATAAATGTCTTTAAAGTATGTTTTTGTTGGATTGTGGGCAGGACCTAAGGCAAACATCTCGCAAAGTTCGTCTCTAGACAAAATAGCATCTATTCCTTCGCCTAAAATATCTTTAATTCTTGAAGAAAAAATAAAACGATTACTATCTTTGAAGTAATATAGTGGACGAGTTCCAAGTCTATCTTTTGCAATAAATAGTTTATCATTTGTACTAATAGCAAAAGAAAATACACCATTTATATACTTTAACATTTCTTCTTTAAATATAACGTAAAGATAAATTAGAATATCTTGTATATTAGAATTATCTGTAATGTAGCCCTTTGTAATGCAAATATTTCTTAGTGCATTTTTGTTATATATTTCACCATCAAAAGTTATACTATAACTAACATTTTCAATTTGCTTTTTGTAACCATTTCTAATAGCTATATTATTATCTGTAATTTTTCCAAATATATTAATCAATATAAACACCTCAAAGAATAATATTATATAAATGTAATATTTATTCACAAATTCAAGCAAATTTACCACTATTCCTTGAAAATTGTGCCATTTTCATATACGATTTAGTTAAGAAAGTGTATATTAAGGGGTGGTTGAATGTTTAGTAATAAAAAATCTGGAAAAAGTTTAATACTATTAACAATAGTAATTGTTGTTATGTCTGTTGCATTAATATTTGTAATGAAGATGTTTAATACAGGAAAAACAGATAAAGCACAAGAAGAAGCTTTTAAACTTAGCGTTTATGAGTATAACATCGAGATTAAAGAATACAAAACAGAACAACTAAATACACAAGATGAGTTCAATGAAAAAGAATTAAATGTATATGGGGCAAAACTAAAAGAAGTTATACCAAATATGGCTGAAACAGATATGTCTAAATTCAAAATTGAACAAGGTAAACTTATATACATTGGAAACGATACAAATGAAGAAAGATGGACAAAAGAAGTAAGAATATAGTAAAGAGGTAGTAATTATGAGAATGTATGATATTATTGAGAAAAAAAGAGATAAAGGCGAACTAACAAAAGAAGAAATAGATTTCTTTGTAAATGGATATAGTAAAGGAGATATTCCAGATTATCAAATGTCTGCACTTTTGATGGCTATATATTTAAATGGAATGACTCCAACAGAACTAAAAGACTTAACTTTTTCTATGGCAAATAGTGCAAAAACTCTAGATTTGTCTAGCATTAAAGTGCCAGGTAAATACATAGTAGATAAGCATTCAACCGGAGGAGTAGGAGATAAGGTAACTCTAATTGTTTTACCTATTGTTGCATCCCTTGGAGTAGGAGTTTGTAAAATGAGTGGTAGAGGATTAGGTTTTACAGGAGGAACAATAGATAAACTTGAATCTATCACAGGATATAACGTTGAAATACCTATAAATGACGCAATAAGACAAGTACAAGATATTGGAGTATGTTTAATTGCTCAAAGTAGTGAGATTGCAATTGCAGATAAAAAAATATATGCACTTCGTGATACTACTGCAACAATTGAGTCAATTAACTTAATTGCTTCGTCTATAATGTCTAAAAAACTTGCATCTGGAGTGGATAAAATACTTCTTGAAGTAACAGTAGGAACAGGTGCATTTATGAAGACATTAGAAGATGCAAGGGAACTTTCTAAAACTATGGTAAAAATTGGGAAGCTTGCCGGTGTTGAAACTAAAGCAGTTGTAACATCAATGAGTGAACCACTAGGAAGAAATGTTGGAAATGCATTAGAAATAAAAGAAGTTATATCATTCTTAACAGCAGATGAAGAAACTTTAGACTCAGATGAATACAGAGATTTAAGAGAAGTTGTTTTTGAAGTAGCTAGCCAAATGATTAAAATGAGTGGTGTATCAGATGATCTTGAAAAGAATAAAAAAGATATACGTGAAGCTATTTTAAATAGAGATGCATACAAAAAGTTCATTGAACTAATAAAAGCACAAGGTGGACACATATACAACGTATATATGGATTGGCTAGGAATGAGCATGGATATGCCAGTACTAGATGAAAAAGTAAAATACCTAAAAGAAATTAGAGCACATCAAGATGGATATATTGTCTCAATTGATAGTAGAAAAATTGGAGAAGCTCTAGTTGCTCTTGGCGGTGGAAGAAATAAAAAAGAAGATTCAATAGATTATTCTGTAGGTTTTGAATTTGCTAAAAAAGTAGGAGAAAAAGTTCAAGAAGGAGATACAATCTTAACTGTATACTACAATGATAAAAACAAATTCAATGATGCATATGAATATATAGCAGATGCAATAAATATAGATAATATTGAAGAAGAAGCAGCTACTGCTCTAAGACAAAAACCACATATTTTAGACATAATTGACCAAACAAATATATAAAAATACAAGATTAGACTTTTATGGAATAAGAAATTTAAGTTTTTTAGGTTTCTTATTCCATTTTTCATTGAATTAATCTAGGTTTTGTAGTATCATATATGTGTAAAAATAGAAAGGAAATTTGTTTTGGAAAAAGTAATAGAAGTATTTGAAAAATTAAATATAGATTATACACTAGTAAGACATCCAGCATTATTTAGTGAAGCGGATGAATACAAAGTAAAGGATATAGATTTTTGCGGAATTAAGTGTAAAAACTTATTTTTAAGAGATAAAGGAAAGCACAACTATTATCTAGTATCTTTACCAGTAGAAAAAAGAGCGGATTTAAAAAAGATATCTGAGGAGCTTGGCTCTTCAAGATTATCTTTTGGAAATGAAGTTGAACTATGGGATAAACTTCATATAAAACCTGGTTCTGTTTCAATACTAAATGTAATTGGTGCACCAGACACTGATGTAACTTTTGTGTTAGATAAAGAACTAGTTGGTGCTGGAAATGTGTCTTTTCATCCAAATGATAACACAGCAAGTATTGCATTTGACGCAGATAATATAAAGAAAATAATGGAAGAGTATAATAAAACTCTACTTTTCTTAGAAGTGGAGGGGTAAAATGCGAATTATTGCTGGAAAGTTTAAAGCCAAAAGAATAAATAGTCCAAAAACAGAAAAGACAAGGCCTACTTTAGATAGAGTAAAAGAAGCACTATTTTCAATAATAGATAGCTATATAGATGAAGGTGAAGTTCTAGATCTTTTTGGAGGTACTGGAAACTTGGCATTAGAAGCATTAAGTAGAGGTGCAAGCTTTGCTTGGATAAATGACAAAGAAAACCTTAGTATTTCTACAATATTGTCTAATGTTAAGTTGACTAATACTACAGAATATGTTAAAATAACAAAGAAAGATTATGCAAAATGCTTGAATCAGATTGTAAAAGAAGACAAGCTATTTGACGTAATATTTTTAGACCCACCATATGATAGTAATTTAGCAATAGATACACTAAATTTTATATCTGAGTCTGAAAATAAAGTTTTAAAAAAAGATGGCATAATTGTATATGAAACAGATAAAAACTTTCTTTTAAAGCTAGAAAAAAATAATAAGGCAGAAATTCTAAAAAGTTTTAAAAATCTGCAATGTATTGATGAGCGAGCTTATGGAAATGTAGTTTTAATGTTGTATAAATGGAGGTAGTAAATATGGAAGTATTCACATTGTTAGAGAATTTAGAAGAAATATTAGAATCAAGTTCTAAGGTACCATTTTCAACTAAGGTTATGGTAGATGCAGGAGAATTAAGAGATATTATAGAAGATATTAGACTTAAATTACCAGATGAATTAAAACAAGCTAAATGGGTTAAAGAGGAAAGACAAAGAATCATCTCTGATGCAGAACTTGAAGCACAAAAAGTACTAAAAGAAACTGAAGGAAAAATAATAAATTTAATAGATGAACACGAAATAACAAAACAAGCATTAGCACAAAAAGAAGAAATAATAGAAAACGCAAATAAAGTTTCTAAAGAAATCTCAGATGGAACAAGAGAATATGCAGACAACGTTTTAGAAAGAGTAGAAAATGTTTTAAGAGAAGCTATGGACATTGTTCATAACAACAGAAGAGAGTTAAAATAATAATTTAGAAGAGGTTGTGATTTAATGGGAAGAAAAAGAGGTAGACCAAGAAAAAGCTCTAAACAAAGCACTATCTCTAATAGTGTTCTTGGTGGAGTTTTTATAATTCTTGGTTTAGTGTTATTAATATTTATGGCATTTAAAAATGTTGGAAGTATTGCGCAAATTTTTAAAATAGTATTCTTAGGTGCACTAGGAAATACAGCATATATATTCCCGCTAGGTTTAGTAGCTATAGGAACATATTGTATTATTTCAGAAAAGAAAATAGATGCACTTGGAAGTTTAAGAAATGGGATTGTTGTAATAGCTTTTATTGCAGCAACTCTTACTGCGTTTAGCGAGTCTAGTCTATCTATATATTCAAATCCAGTAAAAGAAATTACAGATGCTGTAAATGTTGGAATTGCTGGGAAGAATATGGGTGGCGCAATAGGAACACTTATTGGAGGAGCTATTGCAGGACTAATTGGCATAGTTCCAACAAGAATTATATTACCATTATTAACATTTGTACTATTCCTATTTTTATATAATATTTCATTCAAACAGTTCTTTGGTAATATTGCATATGGATTTAACTATGTAGTAGACCATCTTAACACATTTATTAACACATTATTTAGAAATGATGAAGTTAAAAAATATGATTATACAGATAATTTTGGAGATAAAACTCCTAAACTATCTAGAAGAGAAAAAGCAAGAATTGAAAAAGAAGAGGAAGAAAAACAAGAAAAACTTAGAGAGCAAGGTTCATCAAATGTTGATGAAAACCTTAACATAGATAGAACTGAACAAGTTGAGTTTGATTTCTCTAAACTAGGCGGAAAGCCAAGTGAAGCAGAAATTCAAGGAAAACAAAAACGTGATCAGTTCTTCAAACTTCAAAAAGAAGAAAAAGAAGATAAATCTGTAAAAGAAGTACTAACAATAGACCATACAGCACATGTAGAAGATGAAAATTATGAATTTCCACCAATTGATCTTCTTAGTGAACCTAAAGAGGGACAATCTTTTGATAGAAAAGCAATTCATGCAGTTGCTGTAAGACTTCAAAAAACACTTGCATCATTTGGAGTAGATGCAAGAGTTACAAACATAACAAAAGGACCAACAGTTACTCGTTATGAACTAACACCTTCAACTGGTGTTAAAGTATCTAAAATAGTATCACTTACAGATGATATTGCTCTAAACTTAGCTGCTAAAAGCATAAGAATGGAAGCTCCAATTCCAGGAAAAGCAGCTGTAGGTATAGAAATACCAAATGCACAACCTGAATCAGTACTTTTAAGAGAAGTAATAGATTCAGATACATTTAAAAAACACAAATCTAAAATTTGCTTTGCACTAGGAAAAGATGCAGCAGGAGAGGTATGTGTTGGAGATATTGCTAAAATGCCTCACATGCTAATTGCTGGTACTACTGGTTCTGGTAAATCTGTATGTATTAACTCAATTATAGTATCTATACTATATAAAGCAAAACCTAGTGAGGTTAAAATGATTTTAGTTGACCCTAAAATGGTTGAACTATCTGGATATAATGGAATACCACACTTGTTAATACCAGTTGTAACAGACTGTAAAAAAGCAGCTGGAGCTTTAAACTGGGCAGTACAAGAAATGGAAAACAGATATAGACTATTTGCAGAAAATGGTGTAAGAGATTTAAAAGCATATAACGAACTAATTGAAAAACAAGAAGGAGGAATTAAACTTCCTCAAATGGTAATCATTATAGATGAGTTAGCAGATTTAATGATGGTTGCACCAAATGATGTTGAAACTGCAATATGTCGTATAGCACAAAAAGCAAGAGCCTGTGGAATGCACTTAATTGTTGCAACTCAAAGACCATCAGTAGATGTTATCACTGGTCTTATCAAAGCAAACATTCCATCAAGAATTGCATTTACTGTTTCAAACCAAGTAGATTCTAGAACAATTCTAGATATGGGTGGAGCAGAAAAACTTCTTGGAAAAGGAGATATGCTATATTATCCAGTTGGAGAAAATAAACCATTAAGAATACAAGGTACATTCATTTCAGATAGTGAAATTGAAAGTATTGTAGAAAGTATCAAAGCAAATTCAAATGCTAATTATAGCGAAGATATTATTAAATCTATAGAAACAGTTAATAATCCAGACAATAAAGGTCAATCACAAGATAGTGATAGTCAAGATGATGCAGATGTATTATTAGATGAAGCAATAGATCTCGTTATGGATACTGGAACTGCTTCTGCTTCAATGCTTCAAAGAAGATTTAAAATTGGTTACTCAAGAGCAGGAAGAATTGTAGATCAAATGGAAGCAAGAGGACTAATTTCAGGATATGATGGAAGTAAAGCAAGAAAAGTATTAATATCTAAAGAAGAGTGGCAAGAATTAAAAATGGGTGGACAAAACTCAGCAGAAGATACACAAGATGAAACAGCAGGACAAAGTAGTGCTGTAAATACGCAAAATGCTGCTACAATAGTAGAAGACACACCAAGAAAATCAAATATAGATATAGAATTATAATTAGGAAGGAAAAGAATATTAAATGGCTATCAGAGAAATAAGAAAAGAAGGAGACGAAATTCTTTCAAAAAAATGTAGAGAAGTTGAAGAAATTACAGACAAAATATTAGAATTAGGTCAAGATATGCTTGATACTATGTATAAATATGATGGTATTGGTTTAGCCGCATCTCAAGTAGGAATATTAAAGAGAGTAATTGTTTATGATATTAAATATTTTGAAGAAGATGAAAAGCCAGAACCACATATTTTAATCAACCCAGTAATTACATCAAGATCTAAAACAATGATTGAAGTTGAAGAGGGTTGTCTTTCTTTTCCAGACGTGTATGAAAAAGTGTTAAGACATGAAAAAGTAACAGTTGAATACATGGATATAAAAGGAAAGAAGAAAAAAATCAATGCTAAAGATATTGAAGCTGTAGTATTACAACACGAAATAGATCATCTAGACGGTATAGTATTTTTAGACAGAGTAGAAGAACAAAAATAACCAAAAGATAAAGGTGGTAAAATGAGTAAAATATCTGAAATGTTTAAAAAATTAGGATTTACATTTTCGTTTAAGAGATTAAAGAAAGCAATTATTCTTGTAACAGTATTTACTATTATAGGAATAGTTGTTGGCGTAATATATAAATTTGGTGCATCTGAGGCTGGACTAAGAATAGTTTACCAAAAAGAAATAGCTAAGATGATGGACTTAGAGGATAGTACAGTAATTAGAGCATACAAAACAGACATAAATTCAGATAAAGTATCAGATTTTGTGTTTATTACAGGTAAAGAAAAAAGAAGTAGTAGTGATGTACTTAATTCAACTATAGAATTATATAATAATGTAGTATTTTATATCATAGATGGAGATACAAAACAAATTGCAAAATATGATACAAATATGAATTTTAATTCAGATGTTAGATTACGTATATCTGTAGATGAAAAAGCAAAATACTATTTAATTAATGACTCAATGGGAAATGTAAAACTACTTAAATTAAATGAAAAAGATATAGTAGATATGCAAAACGCTATTATAGATTTAACTAAGAATACAACAGATGCAGATTTTTTAGGATATACAATATATACTTCTAAAAAAGCAGATAATCAAAATATACTAAAAGTTACACTAGATAACTATAATAAGTCATATTTAAAAGAATACACAAAAGAAATAGAACTAGACTTCAATGAAGCAAATGTAGACTTAGCAAAATATAGAGAAACATATCTTAGAGATAAAATTTCTAGTTTTGAATTTGTAGATGTAGATAATGATGGAACTCTAGAATTTGTAACATCACAATACATTTTATGCTCACTAGAAGATCAAACAAATATCGGTAAGGTTAATATTACATTTACTATAGAAGATGACAAACTTGTATATAAAAGTGTAGAAGTGAAAATATAAGAATAAGAAGATTAAGATAAAGTCTATCTTAATCTTTTTTAATAGGAGGAATAATATGCAAAGAGAAAATATAAGAGTAGTATTTATGGGAACTCCAGATTTTGCTCAGGAGTCACTAAAAGAACTATATGAAGCAGGATTTAACATTGTTGGAGTATATACAAATCCAGACAAACCATCAGGACGCGGAATGAAACTTAAAGCATCACCTGTAAAAGAGTATGCACTATCAAAAAATATTCCAGTATTTCAACCTAAAAAAGTAAGAAATAATGAAGAAGTATTAAATAATTTAAAAGAATTAAACCCAGATTTTATTGCTGTTGTTGCATATGGTAAAATTCTTCCACAAGAGATACTAGATGTACCAAAATATGGCTCAATAAATGTTCATGGCTCACTTCTTCCAAAATATAGAGGTGCAGCTCCAATGCAATGGGCTATTATAAACGGAGAAGAAAAAACAGGTATTACAACTATGTTTATGGGTGCTGGAATGGATACAGGAGACATGCTACTTAAAGCAGAAACTAAAATTGAAGACACAGATAATCTTGAAACAATTCATGATAGACTTAAAGTGATTGGTGCAAAGCTTCTTGTAGAAACATTAGATGGAGTAGTAGATGGAAAAATTGAAAGAATTCCACAACCAGAAGAAGGAACAATTGCACCAATGATTTCTCGTGAAATGACAAAAATAGATTTTAATAAAACTGGTAGAGAAATATTTAATTTCATAAGAGGTCTTTCTCCATTTCCAGGAACATATATGGAACTAGAAGATGGAAGAAAATATAAAGTATTTGCAGCAGAATATATAGTAGATGATTCAATAGATAAAACTGTTGAACCAGGAGACATCTATATACTAGGAAAAGATGAACTATCTATAAGATGTAGTGATGGTTATGTAAAAATAAAAACAATACAACCAGAAAATGCTAAAAGGATGGACATCAAAGCATTCCTTGCTGGAAATAGATTTAATATGCTAGATAAGTTTATATAGGAGGAAATCATGGACTTAAAAGAAATGCAAAAGAAAGTATACGAAAATAAAATAAAACACGGATTTAATGTAACAGATGTTCCAATGGAATTTTGTTATTTATATGGAGAAGTATCAGAAGCATATGATGCTTATCACAAAAATAAGGAAGATTTAGGATCAGAACTTGCAGATGTTGCAATATATCTTATGGGACTTAGCGAAATATTAGGATTTGATCTTCATGATGAAATAGTTAAAAAAATGGAAATAAATGCAAAAAGAAAATATATTAAAAAAGGCAATAGTTATGAAAGAATAGAAAATGCAGAAGAACTCTAAAATACTAGAGTTCTTTTTGTTACTATATTTTACATAATTACTTGAAAAAAAGGTGCATTTGTAGTATTATATATATGTTAAATTTAAGGAGAAGTTATGGAAAAGATAAACATTAACGAATTAACTTTTGAAGAATTAGAAGATTTTATAGAACAATTAGGAGAAAAGAAATTTCACGCAAAACAAATTTTCAAATGGCTACATAGAGTTGCAGTAACATCTTTTGATGAAATGACAGATATATCTAAAGCTTTAAGAGAAAAACTTAAAGAAAAAGCATATATTATTGAACTTAAAGTAATAGAATGTCAAACATCTAAAAAAGATGGAACAATGAAATTTTTAATAGAATTACCAGACCACAATGCAATAGAATCTGTATTAATGAAATATCATCATGGAAATACTATTTGTGTATCAAGCCAAGTAGGATGCAAAATGGGATGCAAATTCTGTGCTTCAACAAAAGAAGGATGGGTAAGAAGCCTATATGCTTCAGAAATTGAAGGACAATTACATACAGTAGAAAAATATAGTGGAGAAAAGATATCTAATATCGTATACATGGGCATAGGTGAACCTCTAGATAATTATGATAACGTAGTAAAAAGCATAAGATTAATTAATTACCCATTAGGATTAAATATAGGTGCAAGACACATTAGTTTATCTACTTGTGGACTAGTTCCAAATATATATAGATTAGCTCAAGAAAACATACAATGTACATTGTCTATTTCACTTCATGCAGTAACAGATGAAAAGCGTAGACAAACAATGCCAATTGCAAATAAATATACAATTAAAGAAATACTTGATGCATGTAAAGAATATATTAGATTAACAGGCAGAAGAATATCTTTTGAGTATGCACTAATATATGGACAAAACGACTCAAAAGAAGATGCGCTAGCTCTAGGGAAATTACTTCGTGGAATGATAGCACATGTAAATCTAATACCTGTAAATGAAATAAAAAATGGAGTATATAAAAAAGCTCCAGAAGACCACATTCAAACATTTATGGATACACTAAACTCATGTGGAGTAGTTACAACAGTAAGACGTGAACTTGGATCAGATATAGATGCTGCTTGTGGACAACTAAGAAAAAAATACATAGATAAAACAGATGAGTTTGAAGATAAAAAGTATACTGAGTCATCTAATAACTAAAAACCCTTGAAAATTGTTTTATTTCTATGTAAAATAGATATGAAGAGGTGAAATTATGAAATATACAGCTAGAACAGACGTTGGACTTAAAAGAGAAAATAATGAAGATAATTTATATGCTAGAATTTATGACGATGAAAATGCTTTGTTTGTTGTGTGCGATGGACTAGGCGGATATTCTAGTGGCGAAGTTGCAAGTAAAGTAGCAGTAAATTGTATTAGAGATAATTTCGAAGCAAATATTGAAAAATTAAAACAATCAGCGCAAGATGAAATACGAGAATTTTTAGTAAGTGTAATTCAAATTGCAAATAAAAAAATATTTAATATGCAAATTACAAATCCAGACTACAAGGGTATGGGGACAACAGTAGTATTAGTTGCAAAAATTAATAATAAAATATACTATGAATCTGTAGGAGATAGTAGACTATACTACATAGATTCAAATAAAGAAAATATTGAACAAATAACTATAGATGATACATATGTAAATGAATTAGTAAGAAAAAAGATTATAGATAAATCTGAAGCTAAAAATCATCCACAAAAGCATGTTTTAACAAAAGCATTAGGAATATTTGGTAGTGTTGAAACTAAAGTAGATTCACTTATCAGACAGAATGGACTATTACTTCTATGTTCAGATGGTCTAACAAATATGGTAAAAAATGACAATATTTTAGATATTATTAAAACATCAAATTTTGATACACTATCAGACGCTTTAGTAGATAGTGCAAATCGTAATGGTGGAGCAGATAATGTAACTGTAATAGTTATAGAAATATAAAGGGGAGACATTTATGGAATTAATTGGTAAAATCCTTGCTGGTAGGTATGAAATTATTCAAGTGGTCGGAAAAGGTGGAATGGCCACAGTATATAAAGCCAGAGATAATTTATTAAATAGATATGTAGCAGTAAAGGTATTAAAAGATGAATACTCAAAAGATGAAGTATTTGTAAAAAGATTTAGAACTGAAGCTCAAAGTGCAGCATCTCTAATACATCCAAATATTGTATCAGTTTTTGATGTTGGAGAAGATAAAGGTATAAGCTATATAGTTATGGAACTTCTAGAAAGTAAAACTTTAAAAGATTATATAGAAGAAAAAGGGCCTCTATCTAGTGAACTTACTTTAAAAATTGCAGCACAAATTGCATCAGCTCTTGAAGCTGCACATAAAGCACATATAGTTCATAGAGATATTAAGCCTCAAAATATAATATTAAATCAAAATTTAGTTGCTAAAGTAACAGATTTTGGAATAGCAAAAGTAACAAACACTACATCTGCAACTATTACAAGTTTTGGAAAAACAATGGGGTCAGTACATTATTTTTCACCAGAGCATGCAAAAGGTGGTTATACAGATGCAAAATCTGACCTTTACTCACTAGGTGTAGTAATGTATGAAATGGCTACAGGAAAAATTCCATTTGATGCAGAAAGCCCTGTATCTGTTGCATTAAAACACATACAAGAAGATCCAATACCACCAATAGAAGTAAATCCAATGGTAAGTAGAGGATTAAATGATATCATTTTAAAAGCAATGGAAAAATCTACTGCAACAAGATATCAAACAGCATCAGAAATGCTAACAGATATTTCAATTGCTCTATCTAAACCAAAAGATGGAATTGCTCAAAGAGTATCTAGTTCTGTTCAAGCAGGTGAAACACAAGTAATACCAACACTTACAGACGAAGACATTCAAAACAGCGTTCCAAACATTAGAACTAGACAATCTACTGGAACACGTAGTGCTTACGTGCCACCAAAACCAATAAAAGAAGAAGCAAGTGATGTAGAAGATTTAGATAAAAAAGATAAAAACAAAGATAAAAAGAAAACAGTAATAATTGCATGTTCAATAGTAGCAATATTAATTGTTGGATTAGTATTTGGTTATTTTATTAGAAAAATAATTAAAAGTACAAAAGAAGATGAAATAGAAATACCTGCTATTGTTGGAATGTCAATAGACGAGGTTAGACAAAAATATGAGCCACTAGGTTATACAATCAACCAAACAAGTTCAGAATATAATTCAGAATATGAAGAAGGAAAGATTATTACTCAAGACCCTCAACAAGGAACAAAGACAACTTCAAAAATAATCAGTGTTACTGTATCAAAAGGGACAAAACTTGTTAGAGTAACAAACCAAGAAGGAAAAGACATTAAAGTAGCAAAATATGAACTAGAAAATACTCTAGGATTCATAGTTGAACAAGAAGATAAAGTATCAGATACAGTAGCAAAAGGAATAATAATTTCTCAAGACTACAAAGATGTAGACAGACCTTATGGTAGTGTAATTAAAGTTGTTGTAAGTTCTGGAGATGGAAAAGAATCTGTAGTTGTTCCAAATGTAATTGGAAAAACAGCATCAGATGCTAAAAAGACACTTGAAGATTTAAAACTTAAAGTTGAAATAGATTATGGAGAAGATTCAACAAAATCTAATGGAATCGTACTAAATCAATCATACTCACAAAACTATGTTCTAAAAGAAGGAGATTTAATTAAAATTACAGTAAACAGAAGAGTTGTAGAAAAAACATTAACTGTAACTGGAATTCCTGAAGGAACAGAAAAAAATAATATAACAGTAAGAGTAAGTATTGATGGTGGAGCTTTAAATAACACAACATTTGCTTATGATGAAGAAAAAAATGCACTTTCATTTACAGTAAATGGTTATGAAAAACTAAGCTATGAAGTACTAGTAAATGGTTCTGTAATTAAAAGTGGTGACGAACCATTTTAGATAAAAATATTAAAGTCTTAATTTGAATTTCAAATTAGGACTTTTTTATGTATTTTTTTGACCGAGTTTCTTTGTATTTACTTGAACTAATATTATATTTATAGTATAATATGCAGTGAGTTACTATAGGTGTAATTGTAGTAATAATTTGTGAGTAAAATAATTGCTTAGAAATTATTATTACAAACCTATAGAGACTTAAATGTAGATTTAAGGAGGAAATAAAATGTTTAAAAAATTTGAAACTACATTTGCAGGCAAAAAGCTTGTTGTAGAAACAGGAAAGATGGCAAATCTTTCAAATGGTTCTTGTTTAGTAAGATATGGCGAGACTGCTGTACTTGTTAACGTTAATATGTCAAAAGAACCAAAAGAAGGTATAGACTTTTTACCACTATCAGTAGATTATGATGAAAGACTATACGCAGTAGGAAAAATCCCAGGCGGATATATTAAAAGAGAAGGAAAACCTTCTACAAAAGCAGTTTTAGTATCTCGTGTAATTGACAGACCACTAAGACCATTATTCCCTAAGGATTATAGAAATGATACAGCAATTAACGCATTAGTACTTGCTGTTGACCCAGATATTTTACCTGAAATACCAGCATCAGTTGGTGCATCAATTGCCCTAAATATTTCAGATATTCCTTTTGATGTTTTAGTAGGAACAGTAAAAGTAGGTATTGTTGATGGAGAAATTGTACTAAATCCAGATCTAGCACAAAGAGAAAAATCTATTCTAGATTTAACTGTATCTGCAACACCAGACAAAATTTGTATGATTGAAGCTGGAGCAAATGAAGTACCAGACGATAAAATGCTTGAAGCAATTAAAGTAGCTCATGAAGAAATCAAAAAGCTTTGCGAATTTATTCAAAGCATTAAATCTGAAATTGGTAAACCAAAAGCTGAATATAAATCTTTTGCAATTCCAGAAGATTTAGCAGCATTCATTAAAGACATTGCTTATGACAAAATGAAAGAAGCTGTACAAACAGTAGATAAAAACACAAGAGATGATCAAGTATCAGCAGTAAATGACTTCGTAATTGAAGAATATAAAGCAAAATATGGAGAAGAAACTTACGAAGAAAATAAATCTATGGTAGCTGAAGCTTTATACAAAGCAGAAAAACAAGCTGTAAGAGATTTAATCATTAAAGAAGGAAAACGTGTAGACGGAAGAAAAGATGATGAAATTAGACCACTTAGTGCAGAAGTTGGACTATTTGAAAGAGTACACGGAAGTGCATTATTCTCAAGAGGACTAACTCAAGTATTATCTATGGTTACTTTAGGTTCTACTTCAGATGTTCAAGAAATTGATGGACTAGATGAAGAAGAAACAAAAAGATATATGCATCACTACAACATGCCTCCATACTCAGTAGGTGAGGCAAGAGCTTCTCGTGGACCAGGAAGAAGAGAAATAGGACATGGAGCTTTAGCAGAACGTGCTCTAGAACCAGTTATTCCATCTCAAGAAGAGTTCCCATATACAATAAGAGTTGTATCTGAAGTATTAAGCTCAAACGGATCAACTTCTCAAGGAAGTGTATGTGGATCAACTCTTGCACTTATGGATGCAGGTGTTCCAATCAAAGCTCCTGTTGCTGGAATATCTACTGGACTATTTACTAAAAACGGTTCAACAGATGACTATATCATGGTAACAGATATTCAAGGAATTGAAGATTTCTTTGGAGATATGGACTTTAAAGTTGCTGGAACTAAAAATGGTATTACAGCAATTCAAGTAGATATAAAAATTGACGGATTAACATATGAAATAATAGAAGAAGCTTTTGCAAGAACTCACAAAGCTAGAAATTATATTCTAGATGAAGTTATGCTTAAAGCTTTACCAGAGCCAAGACCACAAGTATCTAAATATGCTCCAAAAATTGAAATTATTAAAATTAATCCAGATAAAATTGGTGCAGTTATTGGTTCAGGCGGAAAAACTATAAACAAAATTATAGATGAAACTGGAGTTAAAATTGACATTGAAGATGATGGAACAGTTTATGTTGCTGGTGTTGACCAAGAAATGTTAGACAAAGCAATAACAATAATTGAATCATTAACTAAAGATGTTGAACTAAATGAAGTTTATATGGGAAAAGTTACTAAAATATTCCCATTTGGAGCTTTAGTTGAAATACTTCCAGGAAAAGAAGGATTATTACATATTTCTAAAATTTCTAAAGAAAGAGTAGAAAAAGTAGAAGATGTTCTAAACGTTGGAGATGAAATTTTAGTTAAAGTTATAGAACTTGGAAAAGAAGACGGAAAATTCAGTCTATCAGCAAAAGACGCAATGAAAGTTTAGAGGTGTTTAGATGCAAGTATATGCATTTGTTGGAAAAACAGGAACAGGAAAAAGCTATAATGCTTTAAAAGTTGCAAAGTCATATGATATTAAATATATAATAGACGATGCTATATTAATTAATGAAACTAAAGTAGTAGCTGGAAAATCAGCAAAAACTGAGGCGAGTAAAATCGCTTCAGTTAAAGCTGCTATTTTCTTTTATGAAGATAGAAGAAAAGAAATGATTGCTGCTATTAAGAAAGAGAAAATAGATAAAATCCTACTTCTTGGTACATCAGACGAAATGGTAGAAAAAATTGCAGAAAACTTAAAACTTGGAAAAATACAAAAGACAATTTATATAGAAGACATTGCTACTCCTGAAAAAATAGAAGAAGCAAGAAAATCTAGAAATGAAGAAGGAAAACATGTTGTACCAGTACCTACATTTGAAATAAAAAAACAATTTAGTGGATATTTTATAGATCCACTTAGAATGTTTGATATATATAGACGTGAGTCAAGTAACATGTATGAGGCTGAAAGCTCAGAAAAAACAATTATAAGACCAACTTATAGTTATCTTGGAAAGTTTAGAATATCAGATAATGTTATAAAAGAAATAATAACTCATGTTGTTGAAGAAATAGAAGGTGTAGATAAGGTAGAAAAAGTATTTACAGAAAAGTATATTGACGGTATGAGAATTGAAATGGATTTAAAAATTGTGTTTGGAAAGAGTATTCCTCAAATAAGTAAAAATGTCCAAAAAGCTACAGCACAAACAATAGAAAACATGACAGGAATAAACTTATTTGGAATAGACATTAACATTGTTGGAATTACTAGAATTTCATAATTTTGAAAATCTTGTGAAATACAACTTATAATGTTGAAATACATTATTTTTTGTAGTAAAATGTACGCGAGGGTGATAAAATGGAGACTATTAGATTTGCAGAAAAGCGAAGAACATCAAAGTGGCCTGCTATTATCGTAACATGTTTTTTGATATTAGGAGGATGCTTTGTAGCATATTTAATAAATTTTGAGGATAATCCTAGAATGTTAGGATTCTCTGGAGAAGTGGCAATGAATGAATCAAACGGGCTTGAAGAAGTTGGTTTATCTGATGCAGAAAAATTAGATCAACTTATGAATTTGAACTATGAAGTCAAAGACGTAAGTACATCAGACCAATCAACACCAAACTTTGTTAGTAACATTCATGTACCAAACATCTATGTAGATGGTAAAGAAGTAGAAGAGATAAACTCAAAAATTAAAGATGAATATAACAAAAGATTTGAAACATTAAAAGAACAAATGGTAAAAGCAGAAAGCAAATATTCTTTTAATGTTACATACACATATTATGAGAATATTATTGGACTTAAAAAAATAGTATCTTTAGTAGTTAAACAACAAATAATTGACGCAGATTCACAAAAAGTTACTTCAGAAAAAATTACAGTATATAATGTAGACTTATCTTCTAAAGCAACTGTGGATATGAATACAATTGCACTAGATATGTTTGGAAAAGACTATAAAGATATTATGAAAAAACAAGTTAAAGAATATATCATTTCAAAAGGATATGTTAAAGAATCAGATTACAACTATGAAATAACAGGCCTTGAAAATTACTATATTCAAGAAGGTAAATTCCATATAGCTTTTAATGGCGAAAACGATGGTATTACAAAGAAAGCTGAAGTTATAGATATTGTAATAGAGAAAGTAGACAATTAGGAGGCAGTAAATAATGATAGATTCAATGGAAAAACTAGTTAATTTGTGCAAGAACAGAGGAATTATATATGCAGGTTCTGAAATATATGGTGGACTTGCAAACACTTGGGATTATGGTCCTTTAGGTGTTGAAATGATTAATAATGTAAAATCTGCTTGGAGAAAAAAATTCGTTCAAGAAAGTAAATACAATGTTGGTCTAGATGCAGCAATTCTTATGAACCCACAAACTTGGGTAGCATCAGGACACGTTGGTGGATTTAGTGATCCATTAATTGACTGTAAAGAATGTAAAACAAGACATAGAGCAGACAAGCTTATAGAAGAGTGGGCTTTTTCACAAGGTAAAGATATGATAGCAGATGGTATGACAGACGAGCAACTATCTAACTTTATCGTAGAAAACCAAATCCCTTGTCCAAAATGCGGTAAAACAAATTTTACTGAAATTAGAAAATTTAATTTAATGTTTAAAACATTCCAAGGTGTAACAGAAGATAACACAGCAACTATATACTTAAGACCAGAAACAGCTCAAGGTATATTTGTAAACTATAAAAATGTTATGAGAACAACAAGAAGAAAACTTCCTATGGGAATAGCTCAAGTAGGTAAAGCTTTCAGAAACGAAATTACACCTGGTAACTTCATATTTAGAACAAGAGAATTTGAACAAATGGAACTTGAATTCTTCTGCAAACCTGGAACAGATTTAGAATGGCATGAATATTGGAAAACATTCTGCAAAAATTGGTTATTAAATCTAGGTATGAAAGAAGAAAATATGAGACTTAGAGATCATTCAAAAGAAGAATTATCTCACTATTCAAATGCAACAACAGATATTGAATTCTTATTCCCATTTGGATGGGGAGAACTTTGGGGTATAGCAGATAGAACAAACTTTGATCTTTCTCAACACCAAAAATTCTCTGGAGAGGATATGTCATATACTGATCCTGAAACTAACGAAAAATATGTACCATATTGTATAGAACCATCTTTGGGTGTTGGTAGAGTTGCACTTGCATTCCTTGCAAATGCATATGAAGAAGAAAAAGTATCTGAAGATGATACAAGAGTAGTTCTACATCTTCATCCATATTTAGCACCAATGAAAATAGCTGTACTTCCACTATCTAAAAAATTAGCAGATGGTGCAAAAGAAGTACAAGAAATGCTATCTAAAAAATACATGGTAGATTATGATGAATCTCAATCTATAGGTAAAAGATATAGAAGACAAGATGAAATTGGTACACCATATTGTATAACTTATGACTTTGAATCAGAAGAAGATAAATCTGTTACAATTAGAGACAGAGATACAATGGAACAAGTAAGAGTAAAAATTGAAGATTTAGATTCTTGGTTTGAAGGAAAATTTGATATATAGTACTTTTGTAAGGGGGAGATTTATATGAAAAGTAGTAAAAAAGAAAGCACAACATCAACAAGAACAATTACAGCATATGTAGTTGCTGGAATTATTATCTTTACAATGGTATTCTCAGTGTTTGCATCACTTGTATATGCAATTAAATAGTGAGGTGGAGAAACCATGCAAAATGTTATAAGATATCTTAGTAGAGTATTTAATGTAATAGTAGATACGCTAAATCTAACAAGTCCTGTAAGATATGTTATTACAGCAATAGACATTATACTTGTTATTGCAATAATAATATATTTAGCAAGAATTATTAAGAAAACAAGAGCAGGACAAATATTTAAAGGATTAGTACTTCTAGCTATAATATACATAATTGCTAAATTATCTCACATGGTAATTTTAAGCTTTGTATTAGATAACTTCATGAGTTATGGTATCATATTACTAATTGTAGTATTCCAACCAGAACTAAGAAATGTATTTGAAAAATTAGGTAGAAGCAAAATAGTAGATGTTTTTGATGTAGACAACAATATCATGGTAAAACATGCTATTTCTGAAACAACAAAAGCAGTAGAAATAATGTCAATGAAACAAATTGGTGCATTAATAGTATTTGAAAGAAGCACTAAAGTATCAGAAGTAATGAAAGAAGGAATACCAATTAATGGTAAAGTTACATCTGAACTTCTTCAAAACATATTTATGCCTCGTACTCCACTTCATGATGGAGCAGTAGTAATTTCAGGATCTGAAATGCTAGCAGCAAAATGCATACTACCACTTGCATCAGAAGTATCTGTTCCTAGAAACTTAGGAACAAGACATAGAGCAGCAGTTGGTATTACAGAGATATCTGATGCACTAGTTGTAGTAGTATCAGAAGAAACTGGAACAATTTCACTTGCTGAAGGTGGAAAACTAATTAGAGATTTGACAGCAGATTCTTTAAGAGATTTACTTACTAAAAAATTAGATAGAACAAAAACAAACGTAATAAAAAACATTGTTAAAAAGTAATATTAAACTCAGGATATTCATATATAACATTTAGGTGTTGTATATGAATATTCTTTTTATGTGTAAAAAAATAAGTAATAAAGAAAAAGCAATAAGAATAATTAATTATAACAATAACAAAATAATTAGTTTAAAAACAGATAAAAATTCATTAGACAACAAACTAGCTAGATATATAACTAAAATGCTCTTAAAATGGCATTTTAGGGCAGATAAAACGTATGTTGTAATGTGTGATGAGTTTGAATCAAACATAAAAGTTATAAATTATATAAAAAGTATATTAGAAAATATAGTAATAGTCACAGATCAAAATAATTTATTAAAAAATGACTACATATACATTAATGAGTATATTAATGAAAAAGAATTAAAGAGAAAAGATATTAAAGTTTTAGTAATAATAGATAAAATTTCAAATATTGAGAAACAAAAGATTAAAGAATTAATTGAAAAATACAAAGTTGTAGATATATATTCAACCAGACAAAACGAAAATTTAGATAGATTTGTTGACGAATTAAATAATAATTTAGGAACAACAATTCAAATTCTTGACAAAATCGAGTTAAAGTATTATAATATTCTCCTTGTATTCTCTCAAGAATACATAAATATTAAACATAATAGCTCATTCGTTTTAGACTATAATAATAGTAACTTAGATGTAAAATCTAATACATATCTAGTATATATAAACAACAAAGAAAAAATAGAAATGTTATTAAGGAAACTAGATATAAATTCTCAAAATTTCAAATGCACAAAGTTAGGAAAATTATGTATCCATTTAAAGTGGAATAATGCTTGACATATAGTGTATAATATTATTGTTAAATTTTAAGGGGGAACATTTATGGAAGATAGAGAAATAATGTTAACAGAAGAAGGATATAAAAAATTAGTAGACGAATTACAATATCTAAAAGGACCTAGAAAAATGGAGGTCGCTGAAAGAATTAAAATAGCTAGAGAATTTGGAGATTTATCTGAAAACTCAGAATATGAAGAAGCTAAAAATGAACAAGCTTTACTTGAAACTAAAATTGCTGAAATGGAAGCTACAATAAGAAAAGCAAAAATTGTTGCAGATAATGAAATTTCTACAAAAGAAGCAGGAGTTGGAACTCAAGTAACTGTTTATGATTATGAATTTGAAGAAGAAATCACATATAGTATCGTTGGAGCAACAGAAGTAAATATTGCAGAAAACAAAATCTCTAACGAATCACCAGTAGGAAAAGCTATGATGGGTAAAAAGAAAGGTGAAGACTTCGAAGTTGAAACACCAGCAGGTGTTGCAAAATACAAAATAGTATCAATCAAAAGATTATAAAATTAAAAGTTTAGGAGTGAGCGCAAATGGGAGATATTAGTGAATTAAAGAGAGTTCGTTTAGAAAAAGAACAACTATTAAAAGAACAAGGGATAAATATACATCCTGAAAGATATGAGGTTACACATAGCCTTAAAGATTCAAGATTACTTGCAGATGGCACAAAAGGTGTTAGAGTTGCTGGACGTGTCTTATCTAAAAGAAAAATGGGTAAAATTAGTTTTTTAGATTTAAGAGACATTGAAGGAAAAATCCAAGTCGTAGTAAAAAGAGATGACATTGGAGAAGATAAATATAAACTATTACACGCAACAATTGACGTTGGAGACTTTATGGGTGTTGAAGGTGAAATATTTACAACTCAAGCTGGTGAAAAATCTATTCAAATGGTAGATTATGAATTTTTAGGTAAAGCAATAAGACCACTACCAGAAAAATTCCATGGTATATCTAACCAAGAAACTCTATATAGAGAAAGACATCTAGATTTAATTATGAACGAAGAAACTAAAAAACGTTTCTTACTTAGATCTAATTTCATTAAACTAATGAGAGAATTTTTATGGGACAGAGGATTTATTGAAGTAGATACTCCTGTATTACAAAACACACCATCAGGGGCTACAGCAAGACCATTCATTACTCATCATAATACATATGATGCAGATGTATACCTAAGAATATCTCCTGAATTAACTCTAAAGAAGTTAATTGTTGGTGGATTTACAAATGTATTTGAAATAGCAAGAGACTTCAGAAACGAAGGTGTAAGTGTTAACCACTTACAAGACTTCACAATGATTGAAGGATATAGTGCATATTATAACTATAGAGATAATATGAAACTATTAAGAGAAATGGTTATATATATTATTTCTAAATTATATGATGGAAATACAACAGTAAATATTTCTGGAACAGATATAGACTTTGGACAAGAATGGGATGAAGTATCATTTAGAGATCTTTTAATCAAAGATTGTGGAATAGATATAGACAAGTTCCCAACAGCTGAAGAATTACTAGCAGAAATTAGAAGAAATAATATTGTTCTAGATGAAGAAAATATTGAACAATTAGGAAGAGGTAACTTAATTGATACATTATATAAAAAAGTATCTCGTCCATATATTATTAAACCAACATATTTAACTGGTCATCCAACTGACCTATCACCACTAGCAAGAAGTAACGATGAAAATCCAGATTACGTAGATAGATTCCAACTTATTGTTAATGGACAAGAAATAATTAACGGATACTCTGAGCTTGTAGATTCAGAAGAACAAGAAAAGAGATTTATTGAACAAAATACTCTAAAAGAAAATGGAGACGAAGAAGCTATGTCTATAGACCATGAATATATCAAAGCTATGGAATATGGTATGCCACCAATTTCTGGATGGGGTCTTGGAATTGATAGATTCTTACAATTCTTAACAAGTAGTTATAACATCAGAGACGTTGTATTATATCCACTTCTAAAAAGAAGAGATAATGTCGAAGATGACGAAGATGAAGAAGTAGAAGAATAATATTCACTCCTAGTAGCAATACTAGGAGCTTTTTTTAATTGACTACACCATATATTTGTGCTAAAATTATAGTGTAATTTTAAAAGGAGAAATACATTATGAGTAAAATTAAAAATAACACTGGAATCACTTCTAAAGACTTTTATGAAGATTTCACAGAAGAAGTAGAAAATGGAAAAAGAATTATTATATTTTTAAGTCATGGACTAAGCTATGCTAAAGAGTATTCTTTCTTAGCATATACAAACAAACAATTTAATAGAAAAAAAGATAAATATATTGTAGCAATTAAACATTTAGATAGAATAGAATGTGAAAAAATGAAACCTATTGAAGTAATTGAAAAACTTCAAAAAGATATAAATGAAGCATATGACGAATTCGTTAAAAGATATCCAGATGCAAGACTAGAAAAACCAGCAGCAGTAACATATGCAATGGATTATAGCCAGAAGAATAAACGTGGAGAATTAATGGCTGTAGCTATTAAAAGAATAGATGAAGGATATGTAAGATCACAATTTTCTCCAATAATAAACTTAACAGAAAAACAATATAGAGGTCTAATAGGAGAAGATGACTCAAAAGATGGAATACTATTAAGAGACATCCTTACAGAAAAAAGACTTGGAATTGAGCAATATGGCTTAGCTGGATACTTAACAGATGGAAAATTAAAAACATATGATTTATATATGCAATCACTTCTAGATATTATTCCAAACTATAAAGGAATAGGAGAAAACAAAAAGAGAAAAATGGTATATGCAAATTACAGAGCAAGTATGAGAGCATACCTATTCTCAATTAAAACAGAAGAAGAAAAACAAGCATATAATGATGAGGGAAATGAAGTAATAATGTAAAATAATAAAGAGGCAAAGAATTAAATCTTTGTCTCTCTTTTTATCCTAACAATATTTACTGCATGAGGTATAATTTCACACTCTAAATGTTTTACCATAGAAACTTCACCATCAATACTTAATGGAAATTCAACAGAAGAATTTATAGTAATTTTATGTACATCATCATTAATGTATACTTTGCTAATATTTTCATGTTTACTTGCTTTATATTTAGGTAATAATATTATTTTTTCAAACAAAGAAGTATTCTTAACTAAGCATATAGAAAGCACTCCATCATCTGGTGTAGCATTTTTGCAAGGTACAACTCCACCACCATAGTAACGTGCATTTGAAATGGCAAATAAAGTATATTTTCCTTTAAACTTTTTCTCATCCATAGTTATCTCAAGAGGATAACCTTTTCCAAGAACTAGTGTATAAAATATAGCTGCGTTATACTTACCAGTACCACTTAAAAAGGGAACCCATCTAAATTTATTCATATTTTCTGCAATTAGAGCATCAAAGCCACCATTTAAAATATTTATACAATATTTATCATTGTTTAATTTCATTATATCTATTTTAGAAGATGTTGCATTAATTGATGATAGAACAATACTTCTTAAAGATTCATACTCGTTATAATATCTTGCAAAATCATTTCCTGTACCACAAGGAAGTACAACAATTTCTGAGTCTGTACCATAAATACCAGATACTATCTCGTTTAATGTACCATCTCCACCTAGAGAATAAAATCTTGTTTTTTCAACAGAAGAAACCTCTTTTGCATGCTTTCTTAAATGACCTGCATATTCAGATTCAAATATATTTGCTTCAATGCCATGTTTTAAAAGTAATGACTTAACTCTTTTTGCATACATTGAACCACGTTTCTTACCAGATACGGGATTTACCATTATTTCGTGTCGCATATTATCACCACTCAAATTATATCATTAAAAGAATTGTTAAACAAGCATTTAAATTGACATTAATTTTTCTCAATGATATAATTTTTACAGTTAAAAAGGAGAGATAATATGGAATATTTATATAATAACGAATGGAAAGAACTAAAGAAACAAAAGAGATATAAAGAAGCTGCAAAGATACTAGCAGATGAGATTGCATTAAACTGTGTAAGAGTGCATAATAAATATTCAGATATTAAAATGAACGAAATACCAGATAATGTAGCTTCTTTAGATTTTGGAAGAAATAGCACAAATAAAAGGATAGAAAAAATTGAAACAATATACGAAATTGGAAACGATATCTGTGGTTATGTGGCAATGTATGATGCGATGGACTACGAAGGTGAAGAATATGATGAAAAAGATCAATTGAAAAGATACGAAAAAATACATAAGAAAATCTTAAATTGTTTTGAAAAGGAGTTAAAAAATGAGTAGTGTTGGTAAAATAAATGAGATTAGAGATTATTTTACAGATAATTATTCATATACAAATATAAAACATAATAATACTCTATTAAATAATGTTTCATCTAAATTAACTGATATAATCAGCGAAATAAAGTTAAAAAGCGAAACTAATAAAAATAATGAAACGACAAGAAAAGAAAGTGCTTTAGCAGAGCTAGATACAGTATTAGAAATGAATCCTATTGAAGAAGATGTTGAAAATGATTTTGTAAAAGCTATTACAGATTTGGGATTACTAGCGGATGCGTGTAATAATATTGCTCATGATTGTAAAGAATATGATGTTAGAAATTCTATTTTTAGATTAAAAAATATAATTATTTCTTCTATGAAAAGAGAAATAGATAAAAATAGAAAAGATATTGACATAGTTGATGGTTTCAAAACAGATGGACGATTAGAAGATAAAAGAGGAACTTATGTAGTAGACATACCTGGTATTGGACAGCTATCATGGCATTTAGAAGGATATGTCCCAGAAGCGGTGCGTAATGATTTTAATAAAGAATATCCATATGAAATAGAAAAAGGTGATTTTAGAAATCACGATTTATTACTAATGAGAATAAGAAGTAACCAATTAGAAAAAATACCACACAATTATCTGGTTGCAAATTCACAAATTGGTGATGAGAACGAAATTAGAGAGGTACTAGAAACATATTATTCAGCAACAAGAGTAGTAGATGAAAATAAGAATGAGATAATTTGTGAAAAAATTGGAAAGAAAACAAATTTATCAAAAGCAAATATAGATAATCTTACAAAAGTTTTAAGGGTAAGTAAAGAAAAAGTATATAATTATCGTGAAAGATATATACAAGAAGAAAATATAGAGAGGGAAAAATATGGAAACAAATAATGAAAAAGTAATATCACAAGTAAATCAAGTAATTAACATGTTAAGTAGAAAAGCTCAAGATAGTATTCCAAAATCATTAAGAGATTTTTTTAGAGATAATGATTCGCATAATCCTGAATATAAGATTACTGAAAAAGATTTATTTGATGAAAATTTAGAAGAAGAAACAAAACAATTTATTAAAGTGATTTCAGAATATTTTCCAAAAGAAATAAAATACGAAATATTAGAACCAGATTGGAAACAAATAGAAAATAAAGGTGATATTAAGGAGGCGGCTATTCAATTAGACAGAGAACTAGCAAAGAATTTTTTTAATATTAATAATAAGTTTTCAGATAGGCAAATGATAGATGTTAAATTTATATATGAACCAAGATATTTTGGCAGAGTTGATACCAAAGACAAGCTAAAAAGACTTGAACCTTTTAGATTATTACATAAAGCTTTTTGTCTAGCTCATGAAAAAGTAGAAAAAGATAATGATTATGAATCTTGGCTAAATATACTTAAAGAGATATATACTGAAGTTAATGTTCAAATGTAAAGAGGATAAAAAAATATGGAATATTTATACAATAATGAGTGGAAAGAATTAAAAAAACAAAAAAGATATAAAGAGGCTGCTGAAATTCTTTCAAGTGAAATTGCAATAAATTGTATTAGAGCACATAATTATTTTTCAGATGTAAAATTAGAAGAACAACCAGGAAACATTGGTTCATTAAATTTTGGAATGGATAGCAAAGGCGAATATATAAAGGAACTTGAAGAAATACATTATTTGGCATTTATGCTAGACGGAACATTAATGTATTACGAAGAAGAAAAAATCGAAAATGGTAAAGTTAACTATAAAGCAAGTTTAATTGAATATGAAAAGTATCAAAAAAAATTAATAAGGCTTTTCAAAAAGGTATAAAAAAATATATTATTAAATGATGTATGTCAAAGATTTAAAGATATACATTGAAGTTAATATTCAAATGTAAAGGAGAGATAATATGGAAAGAATAGATAAAATAAATTATTATTTAGAAATTGCAGACACTGTAACAAAAAGAGGAACATGCTTGAGACGTAACTATGGAGCAATTATAGTTAAAAATGATGAAATCATTTCAACAGGGTACACAGGAGCACCTCGTGGAAGAAAAAATTGTATAGATCTTGGATATTGTGCAAGACAAAAATTAAATATTCCATCTGGTCAAAGATATGAACTTTGTAGAAGTGTTCATGCAGAACAAAATGCAGTAATATCTGCTGCAAGAAAAGACACATTAGGAGCTACTATGTATATGGTAGGAAGAGATGCACAAACTGGTGAGTTAGTAGACTACATAGACTCATGTAGTATGTGTAAAAGAGTAGTAATAAATGCAGGAATTGAACAAGTAATTGTTAAAGATAAAAATGAAGCATGCGGATATAGAATAATGAATGTTCAAGACTGGATAGATTATGATGAAGTATTAGAAGAAAAAGTAAAAAAAGTAATGGAGGAAGAAAAATAAAATGGCATTAAATATAGTATTAGTAGAACCAGAAATAGCAGTAAATGCAGGAAATATTGCAAGAACTTGTGCGGCAATAGGTGCAACACTTCATATGGTAAAGCCATATGGCTTTGATACTTCCGACGCTGCCGTTAAAAAGAATTATAAAAGAGCAGGTCTAGATTATTGGGATAAAGTAAAAATTGTCGAATATGACAATCTAGAAGATTTTAAAGCTAAAACAAAAGGTAAGAAGATGTATCTTCTTTCAACTAAATCTAAAAGAACACATTCAGATGTAAAATACGAAGATGATGCATATCTAGTATTTGGACCAGAAACTAGAGGACTTCCAGAAGACTTTATTCTAGAAAATTTTGAAAATGCAGCTCGTATTCCAATGAGAGACATTATTCGTTCTCTAAATTTATCTAATGCAGTAGCAATTGTAGCATATGAAGCAGAAAGACAGCTACATTATAAAGATCTTCTAGAAGAGAGCCCATATTTTGATGATAGATTAGAAAAATAATGAAGCTAAAAATGAAAGCAAATTAAAAAACAAAAAGAAAAAATTTTAAAATTATTGACATCTAATATTAATTAGTGTATAATAATTCACGTAGCTTGAAACTTAAAGATGGTTTTTAAGTTACATTTGGCGGCATAGCTTAGTTGGCTAGAGCGTTCGGTTCATACCCGAAAGGTCATAGGTTCGACTCCTATTGCCGCTACCACTTTTTGAATCACATTTTAATGTGATTCTTTTTTTATACAATTTTTTAAAATACTATTGATACTATATTTCATATATGCTATATTGTTATTAATGAGGGGAGAGATTTAATATGTTTGAAATGACATTAAAAAGAGATGGAAATCTAAAAGCTACTCACTGTGCAATATATGCAGCAAAAATAGATGGAACTGAGGTTAAGAAAAAAGATGTAGGAACTGAAATACTTGTATCAATGGATACATATAATGAATTTGTTGAACCAATTATTGATGGATATTTAGAAGATTTAGAAGGTACTAAAAAATATATGACTGTAGGAGAATTTGCCCGTGCTTTAGACGAATATAGAATTGCAGTAGAAAACCAAGATGAAGAAGATACAGTTCATGATTTAGCAGAAGGAATGCTATATGATGAGTATGATGACTCATATGTAGATGATATGCTAGATGAAGAAAAAGAAGAAATAATTGAGACAAATATGGAAAAGATAACAGATTTCTATGATGAACTATTCAGCTACTTAGATGACATGATTGACTCTTGCAAAAGAGAAGGATACAAACATATTGTAATAGAATTTTAACAACTAATATTATAAAAATAAAAACAAAAACAAAAAGAATCGTACTATCTTGTATGATTCTTTTATTTGCAATATAATAAATATGTAGAGGTGTTATTTTAAATGGCAAATTTTGTAAAAGTAATGTTTGACACTAAAAGTGGTGCAGATTTTAAATATAAATATAAAGTAGGAGAAGTAAATGTTGCAAAAAAATGGAATCCAAATGCAGATAATCCAAAAGATTTTGGAGGATTTAATTTTTCAACAGATACAAAAATACTAAGATGGATGGCACGAGGAGACACACTTTATGATGTAGAAGTACCAGATGATGCAGAAGTAATAGACGTACCAAATCCAACATGTCCTCATGGAATTTTAAGAACAAACAAAATAATTGTTAAAAATCCAAGAAAGCTAACAGATGAGCTTGTTATGGAGTTATATGAAAAAAGCGATTTAACAGACAAATCATATTTTATTGCAATACTATGCCTAGCTATGCGTGGCTTTATGAATACTTGCAAAAGAATTGTTCATGATAAGATTACTAAAGAAAACTTAAATGAAGCATATTCAACAATGCTAAACTATGCAAACAATAATACATATATTCCAGGACAAGACAAACATATAGATGAGCTAGTTAAAGAGTTAGAAAAGATTAGAGAAGGCAAATAAATTGAATATTTTGTAAAAATATGGTATTATTATTTAGCAAGAAGTAAACAATAATTTAAAAATAGATTTATAAAAAGGAGTGATTTAAATGAATTTTCTTTTAAATGTTTTATGGTTTCTATTTGGTGGCTTTTTAAGTGCATTAGGATGGTGGATTTCAGGAATAATTTGGTGTATCTCAATAATAGGTATACCATATGGAAGACAATGTTTTAAATTTGCAAAATTATCTTTAGCACCATTTGGAAAAGATGTACGTTTTGGTGGAGGAGCACCTTCATTTATTGCTAATGTTATTTGGACAATATTTTTTGGAATTCCAATGGCAATAGAAAATGCACTAGCAGGATGTTTATGGTGTATTACAATAGTAGGTATTCCATATGGAATGCAATTTTTCAAAATTGCAAAACTTGCATTAGCACCATTTGGAGCAAAAGTAGTAGAAAAATAGCAAAAACAAATAATAGATCAAGAGTAATTCTTGGTCTATTTTTTATTAAAATAATAGTTGAAAAGAATTAATAATAATGATATAATGCAAAAAGAACAAATGTTTATAAATAAGTAAAGAGGCGGTAAAATGAATGGGTTATATATAGATAGTATAAGACTAAATTATGATAAAGCTAAACAAAATGGTTTTGATAATTATCCATTAAATATTAGATGTATTAAAAATCTAGATAAGCTAGATTTTAAAAATAGAGTAACATTTTTAGTAGGGGAAAATGGTATAGGCAAGTCAACGTTTATTGAGGCATTAGCTCTTAAAGTTGGACTAAATCCAGAAGGTGGTACACAAAACACAACTTTTTCAACATATGATGATTATTCAGATTTAGGAAAGTATTTATGGGTATCAAAATTTGGAATACCCAAAACAAAATTTTTTCTTCGTGCAGAGTCTTTTTATAATGTTGCCACTGCTATAGATAGAGAGTTTTTACCAGACTTAAAGTATCAATATGGTGGAAGTCTTCATGAATGTTCTCACGGAGAATCTTTCATACAACTTGTAGAAAATAGATTTACAGATCACGGACTATATATTTTAGACGAACCTGAAGCGGCTTTATCTCCAACAAGACAAATGACATTGTTAAAGTATATTGATTTGTTAGCCAAAGAAGGTTCACAATTTATCATTGCAACACATTCACCAATACTTATTGCATATAGGGATGGAATAATATTAGATTTAAATAACAATTTCAAAGAAACAAAATATGAAGATACACAAATATACAACACATATATGCAATTTATTAATAAACCAGAAAAAATGCAAAGAATCATTTTAGATGGAATAGATTCTAATGACTAAGTTTTAACTTAGTCTATTTTTTTATCATTTTTAGACAAGAATATTGCGAGTAAAATACTCTTATGATATAATCATGGTTGATTGAAATACAATCTTTCAAATTATTTCAAGGAGGTTAATATGGCAGAAGATATTACTAAAACTTGTCCATATAAAAGGGCAAAAGAAGAGACTTTGGCTATTTGTGAAAAATATCCAAAGAAGGAAGACAGTTTAATTGGAATATTAAACGAAATCCAAGAAAAGTATGGATATATTCCAGAAGCTTGCCAAATGGTAACTGCAGAATATTTAGAGATACCACTTGCAAAAGTATATGGAGTAATCACATTCTATTCTAGATTTACTACTGTTCCAAAAGGAGAGTATGATGTATCTATTTGTATGGGTACTGCATGCTTTGTAAAAGGTGCAAAAGAACTTTTAGAAGCTGCAAAAGTAAAACTAAAAATAAATGAAGGAGAGACAAGCGCAGATCAAAGATTTTCGCTTGAAACAATGCGTTGTGTTGGAGCTTGTGGTCTAGCACCAGTATTTACTATTAACGATAAAGTATATGGTAACGCAACTGTTAAATCTCTAAATGAAGAATTAGATAAGCTAATTCAGAAAGATAATTAGAGGTCTAGAATATGAAAAAAATAAGTTTAAAAGAAGTTGAAGATATTAGATATACAAAAAGAGAAGAACTAGATTTAAGAGTAAATGGAGCATATGAAGGAAAAGAAAGACATATTTTAGTATGTCGTGGTACTGGATGTACATCTTCTAATTCTCCTGAAATACTTGAAGAGTTTAATAGATTAATTAAAGAAAAAGGAATAGAAAATGTAAGAGTTATTCTTACTGGATGTTTTGGACTATGTTCTAAAGGACCTATCGTAATTGTTAGACCAGATGACACTTTCTATTCTCATGTAAAACCAGAAGACTGTCAAGAAATTATTGAAAAACACATTCTTGGTGGTGAAAAAGTACAAAGATTACTTTGTAAAGATGTAGATGGAAAAATCTATGAAAGACTAGATGATCTTCCATTTTATAAAAAACAACTACGTATAGCACTTAAAAACTGTGGTGTAATTAACCCAGAAAACATTGAAGAATACATTGCTTTTGATGGATTCAAAGCATTAGAAAAAGTATTAACTTCAATGACTCAAGATGAAGTTATACAAGAAATACTAGACTCAGGACTTCGCGGTAGAGGTGGAGCTGGTTTCCCAACAGGAAAAAAATGGGGCTTTGTTAAAATAGAAGAAGAAAAAGAAAAATATGTTGTATGTAATGCAGACGAGGGTGACCCGGGTGCATTCATGGATAGATCCATATTAGAGGGTGATCCACACTCTGTAATTGAAGCTATGGCTATTGCAGGATATGCAGTTGGAGCACAACGTGGATTTATATATGTAAGAGCAGAGTATCCTATTGCCGTACAAAGATTAAGAACAGCAATAGAGCAAGAAAGAGAATATGGATTCTTAGGAGAAAACATATTTGGAACAGACTTTAGTTTTGATGTTGAAGTAAGACTTGGAGCAGGAGCTTTTGTATGTGGAGAAGAAACTGCACTTCTAGAATCTATTGAAGGACGTAGAGGTCAACCAAGACTTAAACCTCCATTTCCAGCTCATAGTGGCCTATGGGGTAAACCAACATTAATAAATAACGTTGAAACATATGCAAATATTACAAGAATTATTCTAAATGGTGCTAAATGGTATGCATCAATTGGAACAGAAACTTCTAAAGGAACAAAAGTATTTGCTCTTGGTGGAAACGTAAATAACGTAGGACTTGTTGAAGTACCAATGGGAACTACACTTCGTGAAATTGTCTATGATATAGGTGGAGGAATTCCAAAAGGAAGAGCATTCAAAGCTGCTCAAACTGGTGGACCTTCAGGCGGATGTATCCCAGAACAATACTTAGATGTAAAAATAGATTATGAATCATTAAAAGAAATTGGTTGTATGATGGGTTCAGGTGGACTTATTGTAATGGATGATACTAAATGTATGGTTAACATTGCAAAATTCTATCTAGACTTTACAGTAAGTGAATCTTGCGGTAAATGTACACCATGTAGAATTGGTACAAAGAGAATGTATGAAATTCTAGAAAAAATATGTCAAGGACAAGGAACAGAGGAAGACCTAGAAAATCTAGATACTCTAGCACATGGTGTTGCTAAAGCATCTGTATGTGGCCTTGGACAAACTGCCCCAAACCCTGTACTAAGCACTATGAGATTCTTCAAGGATGAATATATAGAACATGTTCATGACAAAAATTGTAGAGCAAAAGAATGTAAAGAATTAACAAAAATTGAAATTGACCCTCAAAAATGTAAAGGATGCCATATGTGTACTAAAGTTTGCCCAGTTAATGCAATTAACGGTGAAATTGGAAAAGTACATGAAATTGACCAAAGTAAATGTATTAAATGTAGAAGTTGTATGGCTACTTGTCCATTCAAGGCAATAGGTTAGTAAAGGAGGGTGTATCAATGGAAGAAAAAATAGTACATTTAACAATTGATGGAGTAGAAGTTGAAGCCACATCTAATATGACAATATTAGAAGCTGCAAGAAAAGCAAACATAGATATTCCAACACTTTGTTTCTTAAAAGATATAAATGAATTTGGAGATTGTAGAATGTGTTTAGTTGAAATTGAAGGTCAACCAAAACTTGCTACATCATGTATCCAAAAAGTTCAAGATGGAATTGTAGTTCATACTCACACTCCACAAGTAGTAGAATCTAGAAAAATGGTATTAGATTTAATTCTATCTAACCACGCAAAAGATTGCCTAACTTGTGTAAGAAGCGGTAACTGTGAATTACAAGCATTAGCCAAAAAATATAATATTAAAGACATAAAATACAAGGGCGCAAGAGTAACAGCACCACTAGATGATAAATCTCCATCTATTATTAGAGATATGAATAAATGTATTTTATGTAGAAGATGTGTATCTACTTGTAAAAGAGTACAAGATATAGGTGCAATTGAATCTACAAACAGAGGTTTTGAATCTGCAATATCTACTGCAGGAGATCTAAGCTTAAACGATGTAGATTGTACATTCTGCGGACAATGTATAGAATCTTGTCCTACAGGAGCATTAAGAGAAAAAGACAATACTGAAAAAGTATTTGAAAAAATAGCAGATAAAGATACTTTCACAATTGTTCAAACAGCACCTGCTGTAAGAGTAGGACTTGGAGAAGAATTTGAAAATCCAATTGGAACAAATGTTGAAGGTAAAATGGTAACAGCACTAAAAAGATTAGGTTTTGATAAAGTATTTGACACAAATACTGGTGCAGACTTTACTATTATGGAAGAAGCAACAGAATTTATTTCAAGATTTTCTAAAGGAGAAAATCTACCAATGATGACTTCATGTTGTCCAGCATGGGTAAGATTTGTTGAGAAAAACTTCCCAGAACAAACAAAACACTTATCTTCATGTAAATCTCCACACGAGATGTTTGGTGCAATTCTAAAATCATACTATGCACAAAAAATGAATCTAGATCCTAAAAAAATATTCGTAGTATCTGTAATGCCTTGTGTTGCTAAAAAATACGAAGCACAAAGAGAAGAGATGGAAGTAGATGGAAATAGAGACGTTGACGCAGTAATAACTACTCGTGAACTTGCTCGTATGATTAAAGAAAGAGATATTGAATTTAACGAACTAGAAGATTCTAAATATGATGACCCAATGGGTGAGGCAACAGGAGCTGCTGCAATATTTGGTGTAACTGGTGGAGTTATGGAAGCAGCATTAAGAACTGCAGCAGATGTATTTACTGGTAAATCTCTAGATAAAATAGAATATGAAGCTGTTCGTGGAGCAGAAGGAATTAAACGTGCAGAAGTAGAAGTTGCAGGTAAAAAAGTAAGAGTAGTTGTGGCTCATGGCCTTAAAAATGCTAGAATTATAATGAAAGAAATAAGAGATGGAAAAGCAGATTATGATTTTGTAGAAGTTATGGCATGTCCTGGTGGATGTGTAATGGGTGGTGGACAACCAATTAAATCTAGTAAGATAAGAGCAACAAAAGACGTTAGAAAATTAAGAACAGACTCAATATACTCAATAGATGAAAAATCTACAATAAGAAAATCTCATGAAAACCCTGCTATGAAGAAAATCTATGATGAATTCTTTAAAGAGGCAAATGGAGAACTATCTCATAAATACTTACATACACATTATGCACCACAACCTATGTATAAACTAAGTGATGAAAAATTTACTGTAGTTCAAGTAAGAGATAGAGTAGAAGAGATTAAAAAATAATTAGTTAGTAATTAACTAAAAAGGATAAAAAATAAAGGTACAAGCATTATTTGTTTGTACCTTTATTTATACATTCTGGGCATATGCCATGAAATTCTAATGTATGACTTGTTATATTAAATCCTGTTTCTCTTTTTAGCTTTCTTGCAAGTTTGTCTATTTCACAGTTTTCTGTAGGGAAAGCTGTGTGGCAATTATCACAAATCATATAGTGTTTGTGTTGATCACCTATTTCAAAGTATGCAATTTTGTCTTGTCTAACATTTTTAGTAATTTCGCCTTTTGCAACTAAATTATTTAATGTTCTATAGACTGTAGAAAGATTAACATCTGTAGTTTGTGACATGTCGTTATAGATTTCCTCGGCAGTTAATGATTTTGGCGAATTTTTTAATAAATTAAATATAATATCTTTTTTCAAGGTTATATTAACCTCATAACTAAATCAATAACGATACCACAAAATACACCTATCACATATACAAGTCCTAATATTTTCATATTTTCTTTTAAATTTTTGTTAGTTCTAAGTAAAACTATAGCTCCAACTCCAGCACCTGTAGATAGTCCTGCAATAACTGCTCCCAAAGAAATACTTCCACTAATATATAGTTTAGTTAAAAGTACACTTGCAGCGCAGTTTGGAATAAGACCAATAATACTTGTAACTAGTGGTTGGAAAATAGATCCAGATAGAATAATCTTTTCAAAATCTTCCATACCAATAGCCTCAACTATTAGTCCTAAAATAAAAGAAATAACAAAAAGAAAAGCAAATATTTTAATAGTATGTTTTAAACTTGCTTTAAAAATACCATCATGTTCGCAGTCACAATCTTTACAAGTGTCATGCATATGGTCATGCATTTCTCTTGAATGTTCATGTGCTGTATGCTTGTCTTTAAATATTAAATCTATTATTGTTCCAAATATAACAGCTATAATAAATTTTATACCAAGTATTAGTAATAACTCACCTTTTTTATCTGGAGAAGCAAGAAGCATAGGTATTGCTTCATCACTTGTAGATAAAAATACTGCAATTAAAGTACCCATTGTTATAACTCTATTAGAAAATAGGTTAGCAGCAACAGCACTAAAACCACATTGAGGTATAATACCAAGTATAGAACCTATTATTTTACTATACTTGCCAGAGGTAGATAATGCTTTCTCCAGTTTTTCTGAAGATTTATGTTCAATAAACTCAATGATCAAATAAGATATAAATAAAAATGGTAATATCTTAAGTGAATCAAGAAGAGTATCCATTAGAACATCTTTAAGTATTTCTAACATTTCTTCCTCCTAGAAAAAATACGCAAATCATTTGCGAGTACACGATTATATAATAATTTTTGCTACTTGTCAATATGTAAATGAAAATTTATATAATAGTTTACATTAAAATGTTACATTAAAAGATAAAAATAAACAATAATAAATTAAAATTAAATATAATAAATTATAAATTAAGTATTATAGTGTAATACAAGTTTAATAATAGTACTCTAAATTTGACAAATCCCAGTAAAAAAGAGTATAATTATATAGATTTAAAGAAATGAGGGTAATATAAATGAGAAGTTTAAGAGATTTTAAAATCCCAGATTTTAAATTTCCAAAAATAAGTTTTAAAAATTTTACTAAAATAGAAGAAATAACAGAAGAAGCAAAAGCTAAAGAGGCTCAAAAAGGACAAAAGAAAAAGGAACAAATACCAGAGCCAATAAAATATGATACATTTCAAGATGTATTTAAAGATGTAACAGAAAAATTTAAAGATAATCCATTAATTGTTCAAAAGTTTGACCACAAAGGCAAATTTGAAGAAAAAACATATGGAATGTTTAAAGATGACGTAATAGGACTAGGTACAGGACTTATTGAACTACTTGGTCAAAAAGACAAAAGAGTAGTAATTATTAGTGAAACTACTTATGAATGGTATGTTTCATATATGGCAATGCTTGTAGGAGTTGGTATTGCAGTACCAATGGACAAAGAATTACCAGATAATGAGTTTGTAAATCTAGTTAAAAGATCTAAAGCTACAACTGTAATTTATTCACCAAGAAAAAAAGAATTAATAGAAAAAACAAGAGCAGAGCTTACAGATGTTGAATACTTTGTTGAAATGTATTCAGATAAAACTCTTAATGGAAAAGATATAGGCTTTGAGGAAGTTAAAAAAGTTGGTAAGAAGCTACATGAAAATGGTAATAATAAATTACTAGATACAAAAATAGATCCAAACGATTTCAAAGTGCTAATATTTACATCTGGTACAACATCAGCCGCAAAGGGTGTTATGGTATGTAACAGAAACTTAACTGCAAATGTATATGCATGTCAAAAGTATGTATACTTAAAAACATCAGATAGATTATTTAGTGTACTACCATTACATCACACATATGAGTCAACAATTGGATTTTTATATCCATTTTCTCAAGGTGCTTCAGTTGCAGTATGTGAAGGACTAAAATATATTGTACCAAACTTAAAAGAAGCAAAGCCAACAGCAATGCTTGCAGTACCACTATTAATAGAATCACTATACAAAAAAATAAATCAAACAATTAAAAAGAGTGGAAAAGAGCCACTAGTAAACTCAATGTTATATATTTCTAACGTATTAAGAAATGTTGGCATAGATATTAGACGTAAAGTATTTAGTGAAATACTAGAAAATTTAGGTGGAAATATGAGAATCATAGTTTCTGCTGCAGCACCAATGGACAAAAAAATAGGTAAATGGGTAGATAATATTGGTATAGAGTTTTTACAAGGTTATGGATTAACTGAAACAGCCCCAATTTCAGCACTTACACCTGAGGCAGACACAAGAATAGGTTCTGTTGGTAAGGCTGTAGTAGGAGCAGAAATTAAAATTAAAGATCCAGATGAAAATGGTGAAGGAGAAGTATTAATTAAATCTGAAACATTGATGCTTGGATATTATGAAATGCCAGAAGAAACTGCAGAAGTTGTTAAAGATGGCTGGTTTAATTCGGGAGATGTTGGATATTTAGACAAAGATGGTTTCTTATACATAACAGGACGTTCTAAAAATGTTATCGTAACATCTAACGGTAAAAATATTTATCCAGAAGAAATTGAGACTTTACTTGCTAAAGTACCTCTAATTTCAGAATGTATGGTATATGGAAAAGGAGAAAAGGATGATTTAACAGTATCATTAAAAGTAATTCCAAATTATTCATATATAGAGGAAAACATAGCAAAAGGATTAAGTGAAGAAGAAATATATAATCTTATATGGGAAGAAGTTAAAAAAATAAATAAAGGTTTAACATCATATAAGGCTATTAAATACATGGAAATTAAACATGATGAATTTGAAAAAACTACAACTATGAAAATAAAAAGATATGCCGAACTTCAAAAAGATAAGCTAAAAGAAGAAGAAGCTAAAAAAACAAACAAAAAAGATAAAAAATAATAGTAAAAATAAAATGGGTACCAAACGTACTCATTTTTTTATTTTCACTTATTTAAGATAAAATACAAAAAATAATTTACATAATTATTGACAAAATAAATAACCAATGGTATAATCGTTGACGGAAATTTATATTTTCAAATATTTTCTTTAATAAGGAGGATAAGATAATATGGGAGTTAATAATCCAGAAAAAAATCAAGATGTTGAGGTAGTTGAAACTACAAACACTCAAATTGTTCCACTAGATAAGGAACAAGCATTAGCTCATATGAGTGAGCAAGACAGAAAAGAAGTACTTGCTTTGGCTGATCAAATAGATGTAATGCAACTAGAAAACGTAATGAACTATGGTTCAAATGCATTATCTAAAAACTTCGAACAAAGTGGCTCATATCTTAAAAGTGAAAGAGGATCTGAAGCAGATCAAAGAGTAATCAAACAGGTTATTGAACTTTCAAAGAAAGCCTCAAAAAGTTATGAAGACTTTAACTTGGTACTAAAAGAACCAAACTTTTTCCAAAAAATGTGGTTAAAAGTAAGTAGCAAGCAAAGAGCTTCACGTTCAGACAAAATTCAAAAAAGTGCAATTTCAAACTACAAACTATTAACTGAACTTGGTAAGTCATATGATGAATGGATAGAAATGTTAAGAAAAGCATTTGCAGATGCAGCAAGTTTAGTTGGAACAGACTTTGAAACATTAGCACTTCAAGAAAAATACATTACAGCAGGTAAAATTGCTCAAGAAAGAATTGCGGGTGAGCTAGAAGAATTAAGAGTAAAAAGCGAAACAAGTGGTTTAATAGAAGATCAACAAAAGTACAAAGCGTATAAAAGGGGTGCCGAGACTTTTGATATTGCAATAAGCAATCTAGAAAAATCTAGAGCAACTACAAAAATTAGTATTGCTGAGCTTATGGTAATAGGTGATACTAACACCAAATTGCAAATTACCAACTTAACACAAAAAGTTCATTCAATGACTCTAATTGCACAGCAATTAAGAAATGGCGTACTAAATGCTAAAAACCAAGAAGCTCTAGAAGGTCAACAAGCAATAACAAGACTAAATGATGAACTTCTTAAAGGTGTTTCAGATTCAATAGGTACCACAGCAGTAGATTCTCAAAAACTTATGTATTCTGGTTTCTATAGTGCACAAGCAGCAAGAGATGCAGTACAAAAAATAATTGCAACATGTGAGGAAATTAATAGAACTGCAGAAGAAATGATTCCTAAAATGAAAGCAGAAACAGAAGAAATAAATAGAATCATTGATGAAGACTTAGAAAAGAAAATGACAGGAGTAGCTGGAACAGAACAATTTGATAGTGTTAAAGGTAAAACATTGTCTGATCCTAAACCAAAAAGGAAAAATAGCAAAACTAGTTCATCTGAACTAAAGTTTTAGATAAAATTATAAATAATGGAGACAAATAATCTCCATTATTTTTTTGCTTTTTTATGCAAACAATTTGCAAAATTTACATAAGTTTTGAAAATGATAAAAATATTGAAATAAAAGCACTAAAAGTGTTTGACATTACATAAAAACTAGTGTATAATATCTACGCATTATGTATATTCAACCTAAATTAAATTTAATTGAAAGGAGAATTTTGTATGTTGATTAATTTACAAGGTTATGGTCATTTCCAAGATGGAAAAAACAATCAAGACTTCGGTTTTGAGGAAGAAAACATGATTCTAATTGTTGATGGATGCACTGAATGTGCATATTCAGAATCAGGTGGGAGGATGTTTGCTCAGCTTTTTAAAACATTGCCAGAACATGACAATCCACAAAAGTTTGAACAAAACATTAAACTTACTTTTGATAACATTATTAAATGGTTGAGAGAATGGTATAAAGATAAGGAGGATTTAGAAAACTTTATCCAAGACAATTTACTATTTACAATAATAGGACTATTTGACATGAAAGATAGTTTTGAAGTTAGAGCATATGGTGATGGATATATATTTAGCATAAATCAAAATAACATATTGAGTTATATGAGACTAAATTATGGAAAAAGACCACCATACTATGCATATAATTACTGTTCAAAAGATATAAAAGAACTATTTAAAAACTATAAAATGAAATCTTTTACTTTTCCTAAAAAAATGTTTAAAAATATTGGCATAGCAACCGATGGTATACAACCAATTGCTAAAGGAATTGTATCGCAAGTAGATAAGTTAATTAAAAATAATGGCACAAAGGAAGAAACACAAAATGCTATTATAGAAGATCACTATCTATTTTATGATGATGTCACTCTAGGAATATTAAATAATGGAGGTAAATAATTATGGGTAAATTTTTAAATTCAATTTTTGGACCTAAAGACAATGACGTAATTTATGTACCACAAAAAACTGTTAATCCAGAAGATAGTAAAAAAGAAGTAACACAAAATCAAAAACTTGAGGAAACAATTAAATCTATCAATGCTCAAAAAAAAGTAGATGATATGACTAAAAAAGTAGAAAAGGAAGAAATAAACAAAGAAAGTATAGAAGCACCTAAAGTTGAAACAAAAAACGATAATATAGAGACAGAAAAGAAACCATACTTTTTCAAAGAAACTCTGCACAAAACACTTACTATTTTGCTTATAGAAGATAGCAAAGAAATGTATGAGTTCAATAAAGAAATAGTAGAACTTTCTAAAAGAGCTGTTGGAGACAACTTAGCTATAATAATTCATTATGGCAAAGAAATAGAAAATCCAGGATTATATTATCCAGGGCAAGTAGATGAGGATGCATTAATTTGTTTAAATGAAAAAGGCACAAGTCTTTGTTTTTATGATGCTATCATTCATTTAGAAACTATAGTAGATGGCAGTGTCTTTCATATAGTTGAAGGTAAAACTAAAAAATATGAAATTGAAAATGTAGAAATAGTAGGCTTTAGTACTGGAATAGATAATATTTCTAAGTCAACTATTAAAGAAGCTTATGAAGCTTTCAAAAAAATTAGTGAAAAAACTAAAGTCACAAATAAATGTTTCTGCATTAGTGAGGATAATTTCATAAGTCTTGCAAGTATAGGTTTTCATTCTATTGGTAGAATAAAAACTAATTTTGAATAGAAAGGAAAATGTCTATGAATGTTTTTAAGAAAATTTCAAATTTCTTTTCAAATATTTTGTTCAAGGAAGAAGAAAAAGTAGACAAAGAAGAAGTTGAACAAATGTTAGAAGATTTAAAAGAAATAGAAAATGAAGAAAACAACAAGATTAAAATTTCCAAACGTACAATAATTGCAAAACTATACTCGTTAGAACAGAAAATATCTGTACTAAATCCTAGTTTTAAAGATGCATATGATAATTTTTCAAAAGAAATTGAAGAATTAAGAAATAGTTATATTGATGAGCTTGAAGAATCTGGAAAAGACCTAACTTTTACAATTGATCCAGACATTAATATTAAAAAGCTATCTGAAGTATCTATGCTAGAAGAAAGAATTAATAAAGTAATCCAAGTAGATTTAAGATTTGGAAAATTAAAAAGTTCTTTTGAGCATTTGATACTTAAACTAAATGAACTATATAACGTTTCAATATATGTAACAGGCGAAGAAAATAAAGTTTTAATGCAATTAGAAAATGGACAAACAGCACAAAAAAGACTAATAGATGAACTTAAAAGCTATGAGTTTATTCTAAATAATAAAGAAAAAATGAATGTGATATTAAGCTTAATTTTGTACTCAGACTTCTTAATTTTTAAAATAAAACTTAAAAATAGTAAAGGAAAAATACAAGATATAAAAGAAAGCCTTGTGTCAACTAAAGATTTTTTAGGACTAGACAATTATTCTACATTTAAAGATTATTTATTAGATGAACTAAGTGATTTAAGGATACTACTAGAAAAAATTCAAAATGTTGCTGTAAAAAGAAAGCTAGAAAAAGAGATTGGAAATTTTGAAACAAAAATTATATATAATGACACCAAAGAATTATTTGAAGATGAGAGTATATTTGAAGAGTTATTTAAAATTGAAAAGCAAACAGTTGATGTATTACTATCTGAAGGATTAGAAAAAGATGAAGCTAAAATTAAAGTTTTAGATAAGTTTGAAATTAAAACTAAGCAAGAAGAACTATACGTTAGTCCAAGGACTAATGCAATAATCAGCTTATCTGGTATATTTAATGGTACGCTACAGACAAAGTCTATGATTGCTTTAAAAATATTAAATAATTTAACAGATAATATTTCATACAAGGAGATATACTTTATACTATTATTACTAAATCTTCTAGATGTAGTAAAAACAGAAGATGATGAGTTTACAAGTAATATTTTAAAGTATAAAAGAAAATACCCATATTCAAATTCGCAGATAAAAGAAAAAAACAGATTACTAAAGAATAATGGGAATAGTTCATACATTTTTACATTTAAAGTAAATGATAATGAAATAAAAGAAGTTATAAAAGTTTTAGATAACTTAGAATTAGACTATTTGCTAGATAATGGAAATATTCTATTTAATGATTTTTACTTTAAAGAAATGAAAAATGTATTGAAGGACTTGAAAGAAATTTCAAAAAATATTAAATAATTGGAGGTTATATTATGAATGATATTTACGAATTTTCAACAGATAAGGTGAATGTATTTTCACTAGTTTTAGATTGTTCAGGCTCTATGGGCTCTGAAATAGATGCTATGAAAGATGGTTTAAGAATGTTTAAAAACAGCTTTAATAATTTTTCTGAAGCATCATCAATGTCAGTTTCTGTTAATAGATTTACAGGTTATGTTGAGAGTGGAGCATTCCAATCAATTAAAGATTTTGATACTCACTACTATGCAAATGGTGGAACAGCACTATATGATGCAATAGTAATTGAAGGAGAAAGACTACTAAGCTATATAAAAAATGTAAATGAAAAAACAGGAGCTCAAATCAAAGCAACATTTATTGTATTCTCAGATGGAGAATCAAATAGTGATGAAAGATATGGCAAAAATTCGGCTCAAAAGGTATTAGCTAAGCTAAATGCCCAAAAGGTTACAACTGTATTTGTTGCTTTTGGAGGCTCAATGCATTCAAACTTTGGTAAAAACTTAGGTTTTATAGCTACAATAGATGTTGTAGATAGAAAGAAACTTGCTTCATTTATGGGAGTTGAACTTTCAAAATCTTGCAAAGAACAATCTAAGAGCATGAAATCTTTAGGGTCAAATTTCTTCAGCAAAGCAGCAAATAGTACAAAATCTGAAAAATATTCTCAAAAAACCAAACAAGTTCTTGAAGATGAAGATTGGCTAAATGATATTTAATAAAAAATATGAATGAAAGGAATTTATATATATGAGTATATTAGATATATTTAGAGGAGAACATGCCGTTGAATCTTTACAACTAAGAGAAATATTTGAAAAATTTTCTTTTATTAATGAAAATGATATAGAATCTTTATACAGCACAGAAAAAGAAGCTATATTAATTGTTAAAGATGAAGAGGCAGGCATACGTCTCCTTGAAGTTTTAAGAGGAATCAGAGGTAAAAAAATATATACCTCTGATTTTTACTTTTATATTTCTAAACTTATTCTAAATATGGAAAAAACTCGTATCCTTGCATTTCATATTAAATATTATGGCGTAGGCATAAGGAGTTTTCCACGTAGAATAAGAATAACAAATCTATTAGAAATAATAGGAGCTATGCAAGGGTTTGGATATTTTCTTGATGAAACAGATTTCAACGAAGAAATATCTACGAGTTTGACAGGCTTGTTATCATTAATGCGTAAAAGCGAAGAGACATCAAGTCACAGATGCTGCATAATGAAGATAGTGCATAGATACTATTGTAGTACGCCATTTGATGATTTTTATAAGTTAGCAAAAAAGGGTACTTTAATACGATTAGATAATTTGCCATATTGTCTAGAATTATATGAAGCTTGCCTAAAATCATATGAAACAAATCAAACACCTGAAAGTATTTACGATATAGTTACACTTGAAGTGTTAAGAGAAAGAAACTCGCATGAATCACATAATAATGCAATATATGGAAAAATCTCAAAGGCAAAAGAAAAGAGAATACCTATATATTTATATAGTGGAAATTCAAATAGCGTTATAGATAAAAAACTAGTAGATAATAAAGGAAAGAAACATCAAGTATATATAAATACTAATATAAGTGATGATGTCTCTAGACTTATAGAAGAAAGATATATCTATTTATTTGATACTACAAAAATAAATATAAAAGGTCATATTGCAAATCCAAATGGAAAGATTATAGGTTATGAATATAGCATTAAAGATCAAACAGGCTTCAAACCAATGCCACTTGAAAAAGACTTTAACTCTCAAGCAGAAAAAATTGCTTTTATTGATGATTTAACAGACTTTATATTAAATGATATTAAAGTTTCAAGTTATCAAGGCGAGAATGATTATATAATGACTATAGATCTAAAGTATAAGCTAGATGAAGACGGATGTAGGCATTTTCAATATGAGCATATAGGAGATATAGCATATATAGAAGGTCAATCAAAAGATGATAGACTTTTAGGTATTCTAAATTATTTCAAAGAAATGTACTTTAAAGAAGAAACTTTAAAATGTACAACTAGAGAAGAAATCTTAGCATGTGATGAAATAAGATATTTATCACCACGACTTGCACAAGAGTGTGTAAACTATATTTTAGGCTTTGAAGATAAAATGAATTTTGCAAATGAGTTAAACATATTTATGGACAAATATGAAATAAGTTCAAATAATATGATTGCATATTATAAAAACTATGGATTTGATCCAGAAGAGGTAAAATATCATTTTGATTTCGAAGTAAAAGGAAAGCTAGATTTCTATACTCAAAGACCTATAAAAGATTTAAAGTTATCTAAAGAAGAATACGAGACACAAATTACAACAAATTTGAAACATCCAAAGTGGAATGTAGAGTTCATACAAGTAACAGAAATTGTGTTTAAAACAAACATTGTAGGTGTTATGTATGAAACAGAAGGGTATAATACAAATGTAAAACCTAAAAAGTATCTAACATATAACTATTTAATTGCACAAGACAATATTAAACTATCTAGATTCTTAAAATATGCTGTATCATATTTTAACTATGCAACATTATCTTCTAATATATTCTTTATGGATGATAAAGATAATATATACATTGATTCAATTAATAAGCATGGTGGAATTACAACAAGAAGGAAGATAGATAGTAAAGAGGCAATTGTAGATTTTATATCTAATCTTGAAAAACAAGGATTTGATAAAGATAGAATATCAAATATTCGTTTGTATGATAATGATAGTGGTTTAGAACATTGTATTGCACTACTAGACAGTAAATGTAGGACACATAATCTATACTACAGTGAAGAATTAGACAGAATATGCCCAATTTGTGGAAAAACATTATTCTATTTAAGAGATAGTGATTATTTACAAAAAGGTATAATTCATGAAGATAAATATGCAAAGCATTATAAATTAAATGATGTATATAACTTAAAAATTTATAATGACAGAAATGTAAATCTAAATGAACTAGAAAAAATTTTAGATGAGATACTATCAAGAAACAACACAGCAAATAAAAATATGTATGAGCAAGACCTATTTATTCCATTAAAAAAAGCGCTAAAAGAAGGTAAATTTGTTGGAGTATTGTATGAGAGTGTATGTTTTGATGATGCTAACCAGAAAAACTATGTGATGAATTTTAATGACCTTAAAATCTTAAAGAGTTTTCCAAGACTTAAAGGTTGTGCAAGGCTTGTTGAACAAGTAAATTCACTAGTAAATAAAAGGTTAGGATTTATATACAATCCATATGGCGCAGCTTTTATTAGTAAGGAGCATAAAAAACAAATACAAATTGTTTATCCTGAGTTTATAACAAAGAATAAAAATGTAGACCTTGCAGATGACTGGACTTTGGACTTTATAAAAAAAGTATTCACTCAAGACAAAGATATACTTCATGAATTTAACTTCAAGCCAGGAGTTACAACTTTAGAAAATGCTTCAAATGAAATGAATAGTGTAATTAACTCACTAGATAAAAAGTGTGAAAAGCATAATTATCGCTATGATAAAAGTCTATTATGTTGTCCAAAATGCATTCCAATAGAAGAGCAAGATAGACTTAGAACTAACTCCCTAAAGTATAGCCAAAAGCAAATATCTGAGCTTCATGAGTTTAATGAGGGTGGAGAAGCAATTATCTATGATGATGGAGAAAATTTAATAAAAATCTTTAAATCTGAAGAAGTAGATATGAACTTTAAAATTTCAGTTATTCTAAGGATACTTTCCAAAAAAGAACAAATCTTAGATATAAATAGAAAGCGAAAAGATATAGAATATGTTATTCCTAAATCTTTAATAATATCTGAGGAAACAAATGATATTATTGGATATACGATGAAAAAAGTAAATGGTATGGCAATTCAAACTTTAAGAGACAAAGAACAAGTTGAAGAACTTGGATTTAAAGAAGAAGACATACTAGAAGTACTAATTTCTGAGGGACAAGCTATAGATATTCTACACAAAGAACTAAATATATTTATTGGAGATTTAAATGGTAGAAATATTCTTTTTGATGAAAACAAAAAAGTATATGTAATAGATTTTGATGGAATTGGAATAGATGAGTTCGTACCTGAGTTTTATACAGATGAGTATGTAGACCCTATTTCTAAAGAGAACAAATCTATAACATATAAAGACGACTGGTATTCATATGCTATTCATACATTTTACTATTTAACATATACACATCCATTTAATGGTACGTACTATGAAAAAAGAAATGGTCAAAATGTAAAGCTAGATATACTAGAAAAAATGGAAAGAAGAATATCTCTTTTAGGAAATCATGGTGTAAAACCACCTTCAATTGCAAAAGATTGGTCATGGCTAAGAGCAGATCTTATTGAAGCATTAAGGAAAATATTTGAAGAAGGCTCAAGAGAGTGTATAGTACCTTTACTTATTGCTCAAAGAAACAAACAACTAGGAGTTATAACTTTAAATAGCGATACTAAAGATAATCTTCAAGTTGGAGCTTTTAAAGTAGATATAGAAGATAGATCAAACGATGGAGTAGAAAGAATAATATCTGAAACCATAAGTATAGAAAACTATAATGGATATAGAAGACTTGTAGCAAATATAGATGGACAAAAGCTTGCCTTTGATGTGCCAGATTTAGATTTAATCGAAGATGCTCAATTAACAGCAAATTGTCAAAATATCATTGTGTTTTATTCAAATAATGTTTGTGCATATAATTTGTGCTCTGAATTACTATTTCAATGCGACTGTGAGAATCGTTATGACTATTGGCTATATGAAAATAATTTATATTTTCCAAATGGAGAAGATGTTAGTGTAGTTACTTTTAGTGGTATTAATGCTATATATGATACATTAAAATTTAAAACAGATAATCATACAACTGCTGTTGGAGTAACAGATAAAGATAAATATGTCATAGTAAAATTAAATCAAAATAATGAACATGAAGTATATTGTAACGATTTATTGTTTTATACATTTAAAAATTTAAATCAAAGCAATGACTTTACAGTATTTTATGACAAAAGTCTAAATCATTGGCTAGTAATTGGAAACCAAGGAGAAGGAATTTTAATTACATCTTCAGGAAGATATGAAGAATTTAAGTTTTCTAAAATTAGTTATGAAAATCTAAATTATGCAGTTTTCCACAAAGATAAAATATTTCTTCCACAAGACGGTTCATTAATTACTTATGATATTCATAAGCAAAATGAAAAAATAATACAACTAGACAATTTTATCTACTCTAACTCTAGAATAATAGTTACAAAAACAGGTTTTAAAATTATTTCAGGAAGCAAAATATATACATTTAAAGTTAACAAACAAAAAAACAATATAAACTAATAATTTAGAAAGAAAAAAGGGCTTAAGATATATTTCTTAAGCCCATTATTATACAAATTAACTTGAATATTTAATATAGAAATGATATGCTATTATAAATTGAAATAGAAAGGGAAAAAAAGATATATATGAAAGGATTATATAAAAGATTATCTGTAATTTTACTTGCTATAATTCTTACTATTATTTCGCTTTTGGTTATTATAAAAAGTGGTAATCATTATACAGCCAAAATAGAATTAAAATATTCTGCAAATAGAACAGATAATATGAAAGTTGAAGTTGAACAATACGAAGAATATATAAAGCTTGTAGATTATAAAATTGAAAATGATACTATATATGCAAATCTTGAAGCTGTAAATCCAGGTAGAGCATATTTAGTTACAAAAAGTATTGATGATGAAAGCTATGTAAAAATGAATATGGTATATGTACATAAAAATAATGTTATATCGTGGGACAATTATTTTGGTTCTTCTACAAATGACATTGTTATACCAATTTCATCAATCATATTGCTAACATATATTGATATTTTAGTAATAATGAAATTAGTAAAAAATATTAAAAAGAGTATGTATCAATATAAAAATATAGGACTTTTAGGAGTAATTATATTTTTATCATTTGGAATAATAAATCAAGTAGGTACATTATTTAACTATGAAGGGTTATTAAGTACAATAAATGAAGTAGTAGAGATATTTTCATTCTTCTCAATTATACTAGCTCCTATTGGCATAATAACATCAATACTAATTACAATAAGCAATATAGTATTAATAAAAAAAGAAGGTTTTGGTAAAAGAAATATACTTGGACTAATAATGGGTATAGCATTTATTATTGCAACAATTACACCAATATGGATTGGAGATTATTTACAAACTGCAACATTTATAGATGTTCATTATGAGCAAGGTATAGGATTATATTTAGAAAAATTTATTAAATCATCTACATATATTGTTATATCATACATAGAATGTATTTTACTTGGAACAGTGATATTATCTTTAAAAGCTGCAAAACATATTCCAAAGTATAATAAAGACTATATTTTAATACTTGGATGTCAAATAAAAAAAGATGGAACATTAACTAATCTTTTAAAATCTAGAACAGATAGAGCAATAGAATTTGCTAAAATGCAAAAAAGCAACACTGGCAAAGAAATCGTTTTTGTACCATCTGGAGGAAAAGGTAATGATGAAGTAATTGCAGAAGGAGAAGCAATTAAAAACTACTTAGTTCAAAATGGAATTAAAGAGGAAAAGATTCTAGTAGAAAATAAATCTAAAAATACATACGAAAACATTAAACTTTCAAAAAAATTAATAGATGATAATAATAAAGAGGCAAATATTGCTTTTTCTACAACAAACTATCATGTGTTTAGAGCAGGAGCAATTGCAAATGACCAAAATGTTAAAATGGAAGGAATAGGAGCAAAAACAAAAGCATATTTTTGGATAAATGCATTTATAAGGGAGTTTATAGCTACAATATATTCAAATAAAAACAGACATTTTATCAATATATTATATCTGGTTATAATATCACTATTATTAGTAGCTTTTTTGTATTATTCCAACGTAATAAAACTTAACTAAAGGAGGAAAATTATGAAAAAATTATTTGGCAAGTTAAATTTGAATTGGCCAAAAGTAATCATTTTTGCAATTCTAATTGGTATATATTCTGCAGTAATGGCAATGCTACCTATAGCAAAAGATACGTCTTTTACAGATTTAACCGTAACTTTTGAAGTATGGATATTATTTGGAATACTAATTATTGTAAATAGCAAATCTGCTAAAGATTCTGCACTAAAATGTTTCGTATTCTTTTTAATTAGTCAACCATTAATATATATAGTCCAAGATATAGTAAATCATTCTAATTTATTCTTTACATATTACAAGAATTGGGTGCCATGGACTATAGCTACTCTTCCTATGGGATTTATAGGCTATTATATGAAAAAAGATAAATGGTGGGGCTTAGTATTTATATTAGCACCTATGCTATTATTTGTTGGCATGGAGTATAGTACATACTTATCTAAAACTATGTTTTCATTTCCATATCATCTGTTAACAACTATATTTTGTATAGCTACAATGATTATTTATCCAATAGCAATATTTAAAAATAAAAAGCTTAAAATTGCAGGAGTAATAATAAGCACAATTATAATTATTGCTATGACTATATTGACAATTATGAATCCCCCTATATATAAAACATCTTTAGTCTCAAGTAGTGATAAAGATTCAGGAATTGTTTTTGATAATACATATAAAGTATATTTTGAAGATGAAAGTTTTGGAGATACATATATAGGATATGAAGAAGGAATAGAAGACTGGATGATTTACACAAACTATAAAAAAGCAGGAGACGTTACATTAGTTCTAGAATCTCCAGAAGGAGAAAAAGTATATTATGATATACATGTAAAAAGAGACACTTATGATTATACAGTAAGAAGAGGTAATTAATTTTACCTCTTTTTTTATATATAAAATGCTAAATTGTCAATGACAAAATAGAAAGATTAGCATATATCAATTGTTTATTATAAAAAAATAAGATAATATAACAATAGATGTAAGGGAGGAATTTTATGAATAAAAAATCAGCAATAATAGTAGCTATAGTGGCAGCTGTATTAATTTTAGCAATAATAATTGTCACTGTATGTGTAAACAAGGAAAAAGAAACTATAAATAATAATCCAACTAGTACCACTCAAACAAGTGAAAATAAGAAAAAAGAAGAGAAAAAGGATAATAAAAAAGAAGATAAGAAGGAAGAAGCTGTTGTTACAATAGGTGACGAAACTCATGTCCTAAAAAACGAAGCTAATGTAGGAAGTATTTATTACTTAGAAAACTATGTAGATTTTAACACTGATCAAGTAGGAAATGTTAGAATAATGAGTTATAACTACAACGGAGAGTTCTCTTTTGATATACGTGTTAATTATGAAGAAGAACATACAATAGATGAAGTTAAAGCTATGATGAGTGAGTACACAGAGGGGCAAAAAGAAGTAAATGGAATTACATATACATATTATGAATATAAAAACAATTTAGGCGACGATGCTCATTACTACTTATATGAATACAACGGTCATCCATGCTCATTTGTATTCTTCTTAGGAGAAAATCCTGGAAATATTGAAGAAGTATTTATGAACAATGTAAGCTTCAAATAAAATGGAGGAATATATATGAAAAACAAAAAACTTTTATATGGAATTATAGGCGGAGGAGTTGCACTTATTCTTTTAATTATGGTTATAGCAATCAATGTTATAACATTAAATGCACCAAAAAATCCTTATGGATTTAAATCTGAATATTTTGAAAGTGAAACAGAAGAATATCAAATGAAAAGCTTTCCTGGAGTAGCAGAAGTAATGGTTGCATTTGAAAAAAGTCTTCTAGATAGTGGATTAACTGTAGAAAAAGTAGAATTTAATGCATATAGTGTAAAATGCTTCTACTATCTAGGTCAAACAGATGTTGCACAAGACATTATAGCATTAGATATGGATCCAGACAAAGAAACAGATGGATACAAATTCTATTCAATAGAAACAGAAATATATGATGACACTAAACTTGAAGCAACAAAAAATGCAATTGCTGCATATTTAAATATTGAAGAAGAAGAAAAAGAACTAGTCAGACAACTTGAACCAGAAAAAGAAATTCAAACAATGGGATACTATATTTCTTGCATGGATAGAGAAAAAGAAATATATCCAACAACTTCAAATGGAATTGTTTCAGAAGATGAAAGTACATATACCAAAGCACAAAAAGTACCTTACACATTAATAGAAGTATATGAACATCCAGCAGAAAGCGAAAGACAAACAAATCTATATTCAATAAAAAGAGAAGAAAGAAAACCAACAGCTGATGGTCAAAACATAGATGAATATGGATTATCTTTCTACATTCCAAACGCAATGAAAGCAAATCCATATAATGGTATGTTATATGTATGGGATTTCTATACAGGAGAACAAGTTGGATACTCAGTTGAAGGTGTGGCTGTAACATTAAAAATAAGTGGACTAGGAGATAAAGACATAGATACATATGTAAGAAATAATTCTAGACCTGCTAAATCTACTGGAGTTACTCCATTTGAAACTAAAGAAATAAATGGAAAAACATGGTATACATGCAACAACGGAACAATATATTATTACGCAGCAGAATTTTTAGGAAATGTATATGAAATTGAAGTATCAAACGGAAAAGTAATAGATGGTGTTACTCTAGAAGATACATTAAAAATGTTAGATGATACTTTATTCTTTGAATAATAAAAGTAAAAAAATAAGACTGGTTAAAACCAGTCTTTTTTAGTGGTTGCGGGGTTCTCCGCAATTATTCCAAAATATGCATAAAACAAATATTTGGTGAGTGTTTTGGTGTGTTAATTTAAGAGATAAAATAAGATAATTATTATGTATATGGCAAAAGAAAATATATTTTTACCTATTATTTAATTATTGATAAATTTCTTTACAACATGATATAATTGCAATAGGTGAATTAAATGATATAATTAGTTCCAAGAATTAATCAAATAATGATATTAACATTTTTATTTGTATACTAAAAGTAAAGGAGAATTTGGATGAACAATGAATTAAAATTTAATATTAATGAATTATGTATAAATGAAGATAATATTAGTATTTGCGTGCAAAAGACAAATGCAATTATTAAAGATTTTATAATAATAAACAAAGTCATATTTAAGCTAAAAAATGGCGAAAGTGTAGGTGGTGGCGTACATCTAACAAGTGCTAAAAATACGCCAAAAACTATAGTTATTAACTTTTATCCAGAACTAGCTAATAAAATTGATAATGTAAATGATATTGAATCAATTCTATTTACATTAAATAATGAATCTATATCAAAAGAATACAAGTATAAAATTGATATATTTAATAAAAAAATAGAAAAATGTAATTAATAAGAAGGAGCGTGTGACTATATGGGGCTAATAAAATGTACAGAATGTGGGAAAAGATTTAGTGATAAAGCTTTATCTTGTCCAGAGTGTTCTTGTCCAACTTCAGCTGTTATGAATTGCCAAGAAAAGAGCATTTATATAGAGCTTTTAAAAGAAAAAGCTGATTCATTGAGTAGTTTGAATGATGAAAAAGAAAAAAGAAAAGTATTATATGAGTGCGTTTGTTTTTTAGTAAAAATACAAAACGAAAAAGAAAAAATAAGTTTTGATAATTATTTTAATGATACAAGAGATTTGTTAAATAAACTAGATAATATAGACGAAAAATACTTTAATGAACTTGACATATCTAATTATGAAGAAATTTTAGACTTTATATCAAAAGGATTATTAACAGCTGAGTTAATTGATATTCAAAAAAAATATAATGAAAAGGTACCAGAATATAGAAGGTTATTTGATGATGAAATAGAAGAAAGTATAGAATCTGAAGTTGAATACTATTATAGGAATAGGCAAAATTCTAATCATGGAGTATTTTATTTAAAAAAAGATAAAAGTACTCCATTTAGCAAATTGTTGAATACAAAAACATATTTTTATAGTTTTAAAGAAAAAGGCTTATCGGTTAGATCTTTAACTAGTACGAGCGAGATTATGCTTATTTATGACAAAAAGTTAATGGAAGACTGCAAAGTAGCTAATAGTGTAAGTAAAATGTATATTAATCAATACATTTTAGAATACTCTTTATATTGTATTTTAAAAGAAAAAAAGAAAATATCATTTAATGAACTATATGACTTTATTGAAAAAGAATTAAAATATATTATTCCTGAGGCAACGAATAATGAAATTATATCATATATAAGTGTACTTTTTGTAATAATGAGAAATTATTATAAAATTGAGGAAAATAATGAAATTGTTTTATATGAAGAAAATGAGAATAATGAAGAAGAATATTTATATTGGTCAAAAGAATATGAAAGATATTTTAAGTTTATTAATCAGTATCTTAGAAAAAACAATACAATTAATTTAAACATGGAAGAATATAAGAAGATAGAAGGCAAATATAAAAAAGAACTAGATGGTATGGATTATCCAAGGTTATTAATGTTATGTAGAATATTAACTTGCAATGATATTTTAAAATCAAATGAAAAATATAATGTTTTTGAGATTAATATACAACTATTAACTAATATAACAGAAAACATAAAAAGTATAGTTTTGCAAAAAGAAGAAATATCATTAAATAACCTAGAAAAAGAAATATATCAAAAAAAGAATTTCAAATCTCATTTAAAATTATATTTGTTAAATCAAATATGTAACTGTATAGAGCAATTAGAATCAAATAAAGTATTAATAGCATATAAAAAGAATGAGGAGACTTTTATATCTATTTATTCAGATAAAAAAGAAAAAGAAAAGAATATAAAGAAGCAAGAAGAAATAGATAGTCTTCAAGCAATGCAAAAGCAAATGAATAATTATTATACTCCACCAGAAATTTTACGCAAAGAAATTAAATTATATACTATATTATCATCAAAAAAAGAAGTATATTTAAGATATTTTGAAAATTTTGATGAATATGATGAATTAAGTGAATTATTTGATGATTTGGCAGATAATTATAATGAGTATGCACGTACTGTATTAAGAATGCCATTGCAACCATATAAACCTATGAGTTCATCAACTGCAGGAACATTAGGAACAATTGCAGGTGGTTTATCTGCAGGAATTTTAGCTTCTGAAAGAGCTGAAAAGAAAATGTTTGAATATAACGAATCTCAAAAACAATATTTTTCTAGTAAAAGTAACATGGATATAGCAAGGGAAAATGCCGAGAAAAGCTACTATATGATTGAAAAAATATTATATAAAAATAAAGATGCACGAAATGATTGGATCCAAGCAAGAAATGAATGCATAAAAAGTTCTAAATCATCAAAAACAGTAAATGATGGCTGTTATATAGCTACTTGTGTATATGGCTCTTATGATTGCCCTCAAGTATGGACACTAAGAAGATATAGAGACAACGATTTAGGGAAAACATGGTATGGTAGATTATTTATTAAAATATATTACGCTATTAGTCCAAAAATAGTTAAGTTGTTTGGTAAAACAAAATGGTTTAAAAAAATTTGTCAAGGTAAATTAGATAAAATTGTAAATAAACTTCAAAGCAAAGGGTATGAGTCTACACCATATCAAGATATAAATTGGAGATAGTTTTAAATACAATCTTTGTTGATTTTATTTTGATGTTACGAACAGTACGTTATTATAGAGCGTGAAATTTTATTTTCACGTTCTTTTTTTGTGTGTAAATAGTATTAAAATATAAGAAATTAATTTACATATTTTAAAAAAGATTCCAAAGGAAAGCATTTCCTTTGGCACACGAGAACTTTTTAAAGTTCTCTAGTGTGTTAGAGAACTTATGAAATAAAGTTCTCTATTTTAATTAAAAATAAAAATTCAATAACTATTTTTGGCAGATATAATATATAAAATAAAAAAATATGATATAATAATTATCAAATGAATCTTATGAACTCGTACAGAAGATTGTAATATTGCAAACAAATGGTAAATTAGATATTTAGTAGTAAGAAAGTAGGGATAATAATGAATAAAAAAAATATGATTTATAAAAACATAGAATCATTACAGCCTATTGTTAATGTAATTAATGAGGCTGCAAATGCTATAAATGACAAAACTAGAACAATAAGTGAGAGTGCTATTCCAGAAGTTTTAACTGGAGCATTAGGAGCTGGAATTGGTGGAGTAGTTTCATTTACTGCTTTATATGGACTGGGAACAGTCGGACTATCAGCTGTTGGAATAACATCTGGACTAGCTACTGCTGGAGCATTTGTTGGTGGCGGAATGGTAGCAGGTATATTTGTTCTTGCAGCACCAATTGCTGGACTAGCTGCAACAGGAGTTGGAGTTGCTACACATATAAAAAATAAACAACTTAAACAAGAAAAAGAAAGATTATATCAAGAAGCTTTAAGAAAACATCAAGCTATAATTCAATCTTTAAAAAAAGAAACGGATGCAGACCAAAAAAGATTAGACTATCTTCAAAGTTTAAATATCATGTTAACAAAAGCAATAGAGGATTTAAGAAAGGATTTGAATATTAATGAAGAAAAAGCAGTCTAACGAAACTAGTGAATTAAACATTAATAAAGTTCTAAAATATCAAGAGAATAAACTTAATGATATAAAAAGTATAGATAAAATAAAGTTAGAAAAGACTATAGCTAATACAGAAAAATTGCTAAAAAGTATGGGATATTCAGTAAATGATAATAATTTAAGTATAATTAAAAAGAAAGAAACAATTGTTGTACCAACTTGGGAAGAAATGTGCAATGAAGCTTCAAAAGAAATTAAAGATGATGTTTCTATATATGATTTATTTACAAGTGAAGAATTAATCGCAAATAAAGATTTTATTAATAACTTAAATAATGAATTTAAAGAAATATATAAATTAGATAATATTGAAATGGCTATTTGTGTATTAGCTGGTTTACTATCAGCTGTTATAGATATACTTTTAGTAGGAATGCCACATAGAACTACAGATGGATTAGAAGCAGGAAAACTATCTAATTATATTCGTAATTGGTTTGAAAAAGAATTTCCAGAAGCAGACATGGAAGAATTAGCAAATTCAAAAATAAGTAAAGTTCCTTATGATGCACAAGATAATAGAAATACAAATATAGAAGTAAAAGGATTATCAGCATATTATCACAGATTATTGACTTTAGGACATGACCCATTTTTAGGATTACTATTTGGTGTATTAGATATATTGAATGGAACAATGACATCAATAGATAAAAAAGGAAAAATAGTATCACAAGTAATTAATGAATATAAAGATAGAAAAGAAGAAGATATATTTAAGGCGATAACTAAGCAAATAATACACTTTAAATCAGATATTGCTACATCAATGGGATTACCTGCTCCGTTTATGAGTGTTTTCAACTTATTTCAATTTGGTAAAATTGGGCAAGAAGATTTGACAATAGCTGAAATAGTTCAAGGAATGTATTATGAAGGATACGATTTTATACATTTTTGTTCATCTTCAATTTCAACAATGCTAATTGAAGTAATAGTAAGAATGAGTTATTCATTAAAGAAAATACGTGAAGGAAAATCAATAAAAGAGTCTATTCCTTTTTCTTTAAACAGAGAAAAAAATCCTAAATTAAGTACAATGCTATTTATAAGCCATTCTATTTCTTGTTCAGTTAACGCAGGTAAAATATATTTTACAAAGAATCCTTTAGCAATTAATTATCCTGAATGGTTAACTTTTGCAAGATATTCATATAAACAA
>CAMVON010000006.1 GCA_947169155.1 uncultured Clostridiaceae bacterium | reverse complement strand
CTACCATCTGTATCATCTGTTGTAGCTGTAATTGCAACATCTTGGTTAGTCCATATTGTTACATCTGGCTCTAGAGTCAAAGTAGGTGGTACATTTGTATGAATTAATATATGAGTAGTTTCACCTATATTTCCAGCATTATCTATTGCTTTAATATGTAAGTATGTATTAGGTCCATCTGTTAAAGCAAAGTTTAATGTACTAGATGTTGTATCTATTGTGTCATCTACTGATGTATTAGCAATATTATCTACTACATAACTGTATCCTTTAACCTCACTTTTATACTCTGATGTTTTTTGGCTAGAAGTAATTATTTCACCAGTACCTCTTTTTACGCCTTGAACGTAATAATTATATATTGATCCATTATCTACTCTTGTAACTGATGTTGTTACATTTGTTTTATCTGTAATATCTATACTTTCGGCAGAAACATTAGCAGGTTTAGCAGTATCTCTAACATTATTATCCATTGATGATGTTTCACTTGTTAATTGTTTTAAGTAGAAAAGAGCATTTGCTAAAACTTTTCTTTCATCATCTGTTGCTTGACAATTTGAGTGTCCTGTTTGTATCATTACAGCATTATTGTTTCTTGATATGTAAAATTTTGGATTACCTGTACCAGGATAATTTGATAATTTTCTATCATCACCATATTCGCTTCCGTTAGTCAATTCCATTGCAACAATACCACGTGAAGCTGTAGCACATGTATGTGTTTGAGGTATTGTTAATTTAGTACCAACAGGTAAATACCATGGATAAGATGTTAAAACATCTTCTCTTATAACAGTTGCTTGTGTTGAAATATATCCCCAATTAGCATCATAATCATAATTACTAGTTTTTGTACCAGGCCCATTCCAACAACCAGAATCAATAGCAAAATAATCTCTAATTATATTCATTCCATGCTCATATGTGTAACCAATTGTATCATGTCCTGTTACGACACCAAACCCAGCGTCTAAATAGTTTTTAATTACAGCGACTGCCGCATTATTTGGTTGATTATCTGGGCTACCATTTATATCCCAAGTACCAACCATCATAACATCATAATTCCATATTATACTAGGATTATTATTAAAATCTGTGGATGAAACTTCAGTGACTTTAATTAATTGTCTTCCAGATGCTGGATCTATACCAACAGCCGAGAAATTAGTAATTGTTCCACCTTCATTCATTGTTCCACCTTCCATCCACACTTTAAGTGAAGCAGATTTTGGAAGAGTTGAACTTCCACCAGTAGCATAATTAAATGTCACTCTTGGAATTCCCTCGGCATCCGGATAAACATTTAAAACCTTTACTATTTCAGTATCACTAGAAAAGTCTACTGAAGAAATTGGTTGCCATGTTCCATCCCCTTCTTGCTTAAATACTTTATACATGTAGTCTGAACTATTACCACCTTCAACATTCCATTCAAGTCCTACGCCAGTTGGATAGTTAGAAGATGTTGTTAAGTTTAGTGTTGCAGCAGCAAAAATGCTAAAACTTGTCACAGCAATTGCTGCAACTGCACATAGAACTGCTCCAATTCTAAACTTTTTACTATTAAATATTTTCTTCATATGTTCACCCCTTAACATAAATAATTATACAATTTTAGTTTATAATATTACTCAAAAATAATCAATCACATATAATCTATGTATACTAGTAATAGCAACAATTTTCACACATCTTGTAACATTTTGGTAACAAACGAAAAAAGAGATGAATTTCTTCATCTCTCCTCTCGTTTTCATATATCTTTCAATCCCTCTAATTGATTGCCTTTTTCAAATTATAATCTTGTATACTTTGGTGTAGAAAAATCATATCTAGTGATAGGTTCTCCACTTGGTAAACTTAGTTCCAAAGTATTTGTAACTAAATCTGAGTAACTATATGATAACTTGCTATCTGTTTCAGAATCTCTAAATACAAATAAGTTAGTATAAGTACTATCGATATACCCCTTTCTTTCAATGCATTTGTTTCTTCCTACATTAGCTTTTACACATATTTCTTGACCAACATAGTTTTCAACATCTTGTCTAATTTTCATTAATGAATCTTTTGAAACCATATTTATCACCTCTTACGTGACGAATTATATCATTTTTTAGCGTACTTGTAAATAACGCAAAAGAGGTGTGTTTCATTTCTATGTAAAGTAAAACACACCTAATATATTTATTTTAATATTCTTATATATTTCAAGAAAAGTTTTGTATCATTTTTGTTACTTTTTGTTTTTAATGTACTCCAAAGCCCTTTGTAATTGGGCATCTTTGTCTCTTGGAATAAATGTATTATTTTTATATTCTTCATCTACTTCAACTACATTAGTTGGAGTAATACCATTATCTTGAATAACGACACCACTTGGAGTAAAGTATTGTGCAGCGACACAATCAATTGAGCCATGATCTTTTATTCTTAAAACATATTGTACAACACCCTTACCAAAAGTTTGTGTACCAAATACTTCTCCTCTATTTAAATCCATAACTATACTTGCAAAAATTTCAGAAGCACTAGCACTATTTTGATTAACTATAACAGCAAGAGGAATATCTATATTTTCATCATTTGTTGTACTATATACTTTTTCTTTACCATTTTTATCTACAAGTCTTAAAACATCTTCTTCGCCAACAAACATATCTAAAATTTTCAAAGTATCATCTACATAACCACCAGGATTATTTCTTAAATCTATTACTAAACCAGAAATTCCTTGATTAGATATTTCATTATATGCAGTTCTAAATTGTTTATATATATCATTATCAAAAGCAAATATTCTAATATATCCAACTCCATCAATTATTTCAGAAGTTACATTATTTTCTTGAATCTTTTGTCTTGTTATAACAAATTCTAGAATTTCATCTCCACGTTTAACTCTAAGTTTAACATCAGTTCCTTCTTCTCCTCTAATGTTATTAACACCCTCAAAGTAAGTATCCTCAGTAATCATTAGATCATCTACTTGGAATATTAAATCTCCACCCATTACGCCAGCTTTTTCTGCTGGTGAATTTGGCATAGTTCCAAGCACACGAATAACATCTGTATCTTCATCATATGTTAAATGAACGCCAATGCCAACATAGTCTGATTTTCCACTTTGAAGACTTTCTTGATATTCTTCTTCAGTTTGGTAATATGTAAATTTATTACCTAATCCTTTTACCATACCAGAAATTGCTCCATCTATCATTGCGTCAGTATCATACTCGTATAAGTAGTTCTTATCTATAAGAGATGCGGCATATTCTAGTCTTTCCATTTGTTCTTGAGTAAATATATTACTTGTTGCTGTATGACTTCCTTTAATGAACACAGTATATAAAGCAAAAAGAATAAAAGCACTAAAAACAATAGCTAATGTAAAACTAGTTGTATATATAACAATCTTTTCTTTAGTTTCTTCTTTTCTCTCAGCTTTTTGTATTTCTTCATTCAAATTATTATCTAACAAAACTCATTCTCCTTTTCTAATATTTTTATCTACCCATTATTATATATTATTAAAAAAAATTAATCAATAGACTTTTTTCATATAAAACAAAAATAGAATAATGTTGTCAAGTCATTTTCTTTTACATAATTTTTCTTATATTCCTTGACTTATGTATAAAAATATTGTATAATTTAAAAGTAAATTTAGAAATACTTAGTAAAAAACTATAATATATAAGAAGTATTTCCCAAACTGGAGGGAGGGAAAGTCAATGCCAGGTATAAAGATTAAGGATAATGAGAGCTTAGATAACGCTTTAGCTAGATTCAAAAAACAATGTGCCAAATATGGCGTTCTTGCTGAAATTCGTAAAAGAGAACATTACGAAAAACCTAGCGTAAAAAGAAAAAAGAAATCTGAAGCTGCAAGGAAAAGAAAACACTAGAATTTAAATTAACAAATTAATTTGTTGAAAATATAAATGCACCTATTTCTAGGTGCATTTTTTTCGTCTATTTATTTAAATTGTATAACTCAAAGTCTGTTAAATGTCTATATTTAGCTACGGGTAATTCTCCAAGACTTAATGGGCCATAGTTAGTTCTTTTAAGTTTTAGTACTTTGATACCAACTGCTTCACACATACGTCTTACTTGTCTATTTTTTCCCTCGTGAATAGTAATGGAAATATTTTCTTCATCTATCTTTTCAACTTTAGCCTCACGTGTAACATAGTCTCCTATATTCACTCCATTTCTTAAAGTCTCAAGCATTTGTCTTGTAACCTTTGTATCTGTAGTTACAACATATCTTTTATCTATTTCAAATTTAGGATGCATTAATTTATTTGCAAAATCTCCATCATTTGTTAGAAGAAGTAGTCCTTCTGTATACATATCTAGTCTTCCAATAGGATAAACACGTACATCCTCATATATTAAATCTAGTACATTTTTTCTTCCCTTTTCATCACTTGCAGTAGTTACATATCCTACTGGTTTATTTAGCATTAAATATACTTTTTTCTCCTCTTTTGATATTGTTTTTCCATCAAGCTCAACTTTATCTTCTAAAGATACTTTAACACCCAAATCTTTAACAACTTGTCCATTTACTTTAATTATTCCACTTTGTATTAGTTCATCTGCTTTTCTTCTTGAACATATTCCACAAGAAGCAATAAACTTATTTAATCTTTCCATACAATTCACCTTTTTTTAAAATACACATAAACTATAATATCCATAAGCTTATGTTCATATATATTATAGCTGCATTAATTTGCAGCTTTTTCTTTATTATCTAAACTTGTTAATATTTTTTCAAAATAATCTGGAAGCTTAGAATCAAACTCAACAAATTTATTAGTTGTAGGATGAATAAATCCCAAATATTTTGCATGAAGCATTTGTCCTTCAACTTTAAATTTAGGATCTTTTTTTCCATAAACTTCATCTCCAACAAGTGGATGATGAATAGAGGCCATATGAACCCTAATTTGGTGTGTTCTACCAGTTTCAAGCCTTGCTTCAACTAAAGTTACATTTGATGCATAAAAACGCTTTAAAACGGAAATATGAGTGACTGCATTACGTGAATTCTTATCTGTTACAGCCATCTTTTTCCTATCCTTAGTACTTCTACCAATAGGTTTATTTATAGTAAGTTCATCTTCTTTAATTATTCCTTTAACTAAAGCTACATATTTTCTACTAATACTATGTACTTTAAATTGATCAGATAGTTTCTTATGTGCATTATCATTCTTAGCAACAACAATAATTCCACTTGTATCCTTATCTATTCTATGAACAATACCAGGTCTTACAACACCATTAATGCTTGAAAGTTTTCCCTCATGAGAATGCATAAGAGAATTAACAACAGTTCCAGTATAATTACCATTTGCAGGATGTACTACCATCCCCTTTGCTTTGTTAATAATGATGATATCTTCATCTTCATATTGAATATCTAGTGGAATATCTTCTGCAACAATATTTTCTGCTTGCTTTTCCACAATTTCCACATCAATACTTTCTCCAAGTTTTAACTTATACCCAGATTTAACTTGTTTACCATTAACAAGAATTTTCCCATCGTCAATTAAGTTTTTAATATAGCTTCTAGTAATATCTTCATTTTTCTCATTTAAATAGATATCTAATCTTTTACCTATATCTTCTTTTTCTACGATATAATTCATATTATCTCCTTATTTAAATAATTTCTCAACTTCTTCTAAAGTATAGTTGTATTTCTTATTACAGAAATTACAACATAGTTCTATTCCATTATTTTCTTTGCAAATATTAATTGCTTCTTCTTTTCCTAAAGCAATGATAGTAGCTTCAATTCTTTTAGAAGAACAATCGCATTTAAGTTTAGCATCTGCTTCAAAAACAGTCTCAATATCCTTATCTCCAGTAGAATTAATTGCAATATCATCTATAGTTTGTCCTTCACTCATAAGAGAAGTCATTGAAGGAAGCTTAACATTAATGCTTTCAAGTTTATCTATAACTTCATCCTTGCACTCAGGAAGTGGTTGAACAATATAGCCACCAGCACATTTAACCTTGTTATCTTCTCCAATTAAAACGCCAACAGAAACAACAGATGGAGTTTGTTCAGAAACATTAAAATAATATGCAAAGTCGTCCCCTATTTCACCAGTTAATAGTTCAATTGTTCCTATATATGGCTCTTTAAGTCCTATATCTTTAATAACTGTAAGTGTTCCAGCACCAATTGCTCCAGAAACATCCAGTTTTCCTTCACTATTTAATGGTAAATCTACAGTAGGATCTGTTACATATCCTTTAACATTTAAGTTTTTATCTGCACATACAACAATACTTCCAATTGGTCCTTCTCCTTTAATTTGTATTGTTAATCTATCATCATCATTTTTAAGAGTTGATGCAATCATAGAAGCAACAATGCATACTCTTCCAAGTGCTGCTGTTGCTAAATTAGAAAGTCCGTGTAAATCTCTAATTTCTTGTACCATTTGAGTAGCATCTACTGCCATTACTCTAACACTTTTATCCCACGCTAAATATTTTTTTATATTACTCATTTTATTCTCCTTATTTTTACCATTATATTTTACCAAATAATGCTTAATTTTTCAATGTTTATGTAAATAAAAAACAAGCCACATTCAAATTTGTAGCTTGTATGTTATTTTATATATTACTTTGTCTTTGTCTTATTCTTCTAGTTAAAGTTATTGTTGTTCCTTCGTCAACTTTTGAATCTACTATTACCTCATCCATAAATGATTCCATAATAGTAAATCCCATTCCAGCATGTTCCTCCTCTGCTTTTGTAGTATATGTAGGTGTCATAGCAAGAGATATATCTTCTATTCCTTTTCCAAAGTCTTGCACTATAATGTGAATAAAGTCTCCTTCTATTTCTCCTATTGCAATTACCTTGCCATTATCTTTATCATAAGCATGATCAATTGCATTAGAAACAGCTTCAGATATTGCAGTTTTAATATCTACTAATTCATCTACATGTATGTTTAGATTAGAAAAAAATGTAGATAAGCATAACCTAATTGGGGCGAGATTTTCTATATTTGCTTGAGTTTCAATTTTTATATACTTTTTACTCATATCTCACACACTCCATCTTTATATTAGATAATTCAATTATCCTCTTAATATTTTCTGATGCATTAATTACTGTCATCTTTGCTCCAAGTAGTTTTAATAGATTATATCTGCCAATTATTAATCCAATACCAGAACTGTCCATAAATGTTACTTCACTTAAATCTAAAACAAATTCTTCCGGACCATATTTCATTATATATCCATCTATTATTCCTCTTAATGCCTTGCATGATTTAATATCTATTTCTCCATTTAAAAATATTTCCAACTTATTATTTTCATAATTATAATTTACCAATTGCTTCACCTCTTTTTTTAATTATACTAAATTGAAAATATGAAATTTGTCACATCGTGTAGGGTACAAAAAAACTCCTTAAAATTAAGGAGTTTTTACAAGTTTTGCATGTACTACAAATCTTCCATTTTTTATTGAATAATCACATGTAGAAAGTGTTAAGATGCTATCTGCAGCACTTACCTCTACATCTGTACCATATCTACTCTTTTTAACTAAACTAGATAAGAAGTTATCATATTCTGTTTGAGATTCAAATACTGTATCAATATAATAGAATTTTGTTGCATCAACTGAGTATACAGAGAATATTTCATAAGTATACATTCCTTTTGATGTAGCAAGTTCTATTGTTTTATGTGTTTGATAGAATTCTTCTCTTTTATAGTTTAAAAGTGGAGTAAATCTATTATCTGTTTCTGTATTATGTCCATAGATAATAATATTAGTCATATTATCTGCAATTTTAGACACATCATTTCTATAATCTAAGAATGTCTCACCCCAATCTTGAACTTTAGCATCCCTATCATCTCTATAATACTCAGTATTATCATTTCCTTGGAATATAGGATAATCTATAGTTGTTCCAGGAACTTTTAACCAAGCTTTTGCATCTTTATATGTAACATTTACTTGAGATAGCTCTTTTACCAAGTCTCTTCCTTCTTCTACAGAAGTTTTTACTGGCATATTTTCATCTCCAATAAATATATCATATCCTAATTCTTCACCTGGTTTTTCTAAAGGTTTAGTGCTAAATAAGTTATTTAAAACTAAAGCTCCAACACCTACAACAGCTAGTAAAACAATTAGGATTATAACTATAATCATACCAATATTTTTCTTTTTTTCCTTTGCCATTTTAGCCTCCAATAAAAATCATGATTATTATATCATATATATTTTTTATGTTCAACATAAGTAATATAAAAAAAGTTCTACTTTAAAAGTAGAACTCTTAGTTTTAATTATAAATTAATGTCGTTAGAATTCATATCATGAGCTGCCATTTGTGTATACATCATTGTAGATGCAACATCTGTATGTCCTAGTAGCTCTTGAACAGTTTTTAATTCTGCTCCATCTTCTAACATATGAACTGCAAATGAATGTCTAATAGTATGAGGAGTAATATCCTTATCTATTTTAGCTTGATCTTTGTATTGTTTTAATATTTTCCAATATCCTTGTCTTGTCATTTTTTGTCCGTTTGTATTAATAAATAGAGTTTTCTCTTCTTCTGTTCTAATTAATAAAGGTCTAACTTTATTCATATATTCTTTTAAGCATTTTAAAGATAAGTTTCCAAGTGGAATATGTCTTTCAGTATTTTTCTTTTTAACTTTAATGTATCCACCATTTAGGTTAACATCTTCAACTCTTAAAGAAATAAGTTCAGTTACTCTAATACCTGTAGCATATAATATTTCAAGCATAGTTTTATCTCTTTGACCTTTAAGTTCAGAAAGATTTGGTTGCTCTAATAATTTTTCTATTTCAGCTTTAGTTAATATTAAAGGTTCTTTTCTATCTACTTTTGGTGCTTCTACGTTTTCTGCAATATTAGTTTCTGCTAATTTTTTATTTACTAAATATCTATAGAAAGCTTTTATTGAAGCTGTGCTTCTAGAAATTGTTGAATTAGATTTTCCTTCAACCATTAAATGATTAATATATTCTTGCATATCTTCACTAGTTAGATCGAATATTTTCTTTCCTTGTTCTTCGAAATAATTACTAAATTGAACGATATCTCTCTCATAAGATGCAAGTGTGTTTTGTGATGCTTGTCTAGCTTTTAAACTGTCAATAAATTCGTCAATTATTATTTTCATTTTCAGTCCTCCCCTTTTAACATTTGTTATTTTACTATATTTTTATGTATTTTGCAAGTATTTTTACAAAAATTATGTAATGTTTATATGTTTATTAAATTATTTTAACTAATATTAGTATAAATGTTTATACAAACACTAGAAATAAGCTGTTCAAAGGCTATAGAAAAGGATAGTAAAGATAATGAAAATAGTGTAACAAAAGCTATATTTAATGGTTCACTAAATCTATTTTTTTTAATATATGAAATCAAGGTAGCAAATAGTATTAATCCAAACACACAAAACACTTGTGGAATCAAAACATCTAAAATCACAAACTCAGTTCCTCTTATTGGACCTAATATACCATATAAAGATGAAATAAATAATCCAGTTGAAATTCCCTTTACTACAAATATTGAAGATAGAATAATACTAGAAATATATGTAAATATAGCAAAAAGCGCTACAAATAAAAATAAAGCATTTTGTTTAATACCATTTGTAATAATATTAATACCAGCAAAATTAGCTACTTTAGTACTATTTAAGGTATTTGTAATTGATTCTTCATACTCATGCCCTATTGGAAAAACATTATATGCTACTATACCCACCACAACCGCTATAAAATATACACATGCATACATAGTTATTTCTTTAATATTTTCTCTTATGTACATTAATATTTTTTTAGTCATAAAAAATCACCATATAACACTATATGTTATATGGTGTACTCTTATGCAAATTTTTCTCTTTCTCTAACTGCAATTCTATCGCATCTATTGTTATACTCATCATCTGCATGTCCTTTTACCTTGTTAAATGTAACACTATGTTTCTCCATTAATTCAAGTAGTCTTTCCCAGAGATCCACATTTTTAACAGGTTTCTTATCTGCTTTTTTCCATCCATTCTTTTTCCAAGAATCAATCCAACCTTGTTCTATTGCATTAACAATATATGCACTATCGCTATATACTTCTACCTCACATGGTTCTTTTAATGCTTCTAGCCCCTTAATTACTGCCATCATTTCCATCTTGTTATTTGTTGTACTTTTCTCGCCACCAAATATTTCTTTTTCTACTCCTCCATATATTAAAACAGCTCCATATCCTCCAGGACCCGGATTGCCAGAGCATGCTCCATCTGTATATAATACTACTTTCTTCATAATGCACCTCACATTGAAATTTTAAGCTATTTATGCTAATATATTAACATACAAATTTGCAAATAGCAAGAAAGAAGTGAGTAAATGAAAATAGTTGGAATAATAGCAGAATTTAATCCAATGCATAAAGGTCATAAATATTTAATTGAAAAAGCAAAAGAAATCACTGGAGCAGACACAGCCATTTGTATCATGTCTGGAAATTTCACACAAGCAGGAAATATAGCTATAGTAGATAAATTCAAAAGAACAAAAACAGCATTAGAAAATGGTATAGATGTTGTAATAGAATTACCAACAATATATGCAACAGCCAGTGCAGAGTTTTTCTCATATGGTGCAGTTAACATACTAAACAGCCTAGGATGTGTAGATTATATATGCTTTGGAAGTGAAACTGGAGATACAAGAGAACTAATACAAATAGCTTATACACTAACGCAAAATGAAGATAGTATATGGAATAAAACAAGTGAATATCTAAAAGGTGGTCTTTCCTTTGCTGCAGCAAGACAGCAAGCAATTGCAGAATTTTTAACAGAAGATGAAATAACAAGTGCTACATCTTCAAATAATATTCTTGCAATAGAATATATTAAAGCATTAGTAAAATTAAAAAGCAACATACAACCTATTGCAATAAAACGTGAAGAAAATATATCTGCAACTCACATTAGAGAGCTTATACAAGAAGGAAAACTAGATGAAGCAAAATATTTAATGCTAGATGGTTATGATAAAGCCAAATTTGCCAAAAACGAAGATATTATGCAAATGTTATCATATTACCTAGCAACAAATAAAAAAGAAGATATAGAGGCAATTAGAGACGTTACAGAAGGTTTAGAAAATACATTAAAAGCAAATTCAAATATTTATGATTATCATAAATTTATTCAAGAAACAAAAAGCAAAAGATACCAACTATCTAAAATTAAAAGAATAGCAATTAACTCACTATTAAATATAACTAAAGAAATGCATGAAAGACTGTATAACAAAGCATACTATGCACACATACTTGGAATAAACAAAGAAAAAAAAGGAGAACTTTTATCTCTACTAAACAAGCAAAGTAGTATTCCAATTCTTGCATCAATAAATGATAATATAATAGAAAGCTTAAGTGAAGAAAACAAAGAATCAATAAAGTTAGATATTAAAGCTACAAATGTTCATAGCATTATAACTAAAGAAGAACAAGGAAAAGATTATACAAATAGATTATAATATAAAAAGGAAGTAGAAAACTACTTCCTTTTTTAAATTATTCCAACAAGCATTGAATCATTATTGTGTATATTATTTTCATTAAAGCTTCCAAGATATGAATAAATTTTCGTTATTCCTTCATTTTCAACTTTTATTACTTTTTGATAATTATAATAGCTAATTATTCTTTCGTCTTCACTATTAAACATATCTCTTCTTTCATCCCTTACAACATAAATTGTATCTTTGGATGAATCATATAATGTATCTATTATTAACATATCTCCTTCAACAGTTGCAGTTATATATCTTAAAAATGCATCTTGTTTATTATTATAATTTTCAAAAAAACTATCCGCCATTTTAGCATTTGCACTTGTTGATATTGTATGTACTAAATAACCATCATTAACAGCTTCATTAAAAGAATAATCTAAAGGTATTTCTTCTACTGATTTAACATTAAAAATTTTATACATCTTATCTATTGTATTTTCTTTTTGCAAACTTGTATCTTCAGCAATACATGAAGTATCATATAAATTTATTATTTTCTTTTTTGGCTTAAAGTCTACAATATTTAAAAGTATCAATACTATAAATGCAATAATAATAGCAATTATTCCAATTACAATGATAAGTTTTTTATTCATAAATATCACTCCTAATATACCAATATTATACAACAAATTTTAAAAAAGGAAATAATAAAAGCAGAGATTTATTCTCTGCTTTTATTATCTATAATTTACATCATCAATTTCGAATTTGTAATTGTCACTCTTTTTAGTTTGAATTGTAACTAAAACTTCTTCCCCTGGTTTTAAGTCTTGAACAACTGTAAAGTTTTCAGAACCAGCTTCTTTAATATGTGCCCATGCAACATTTCTTTGACCATTATTTCGAACATATAAAGATATGCTAACAAACTTATCTACTCTATCATATTCAATAACATAGTAGCCGTTTATTGAAACATCTCCCCTAACAACTTCAGTTTGCATTTGGTTCATCTGAGAAACTCTACCAGATAGATTTCTTGGAGTAATTACTATGAATACTATCATAGCAATAAAGGCTAAAACACCACTTAAAAATATAATAGTTAAGAATCTATCTTGTCTTTTTGCCCATAGATATGCCTTTCCTTTATATTTTTTCTTTTCTTCAGGTGTATCTGCTTCATACTTCAAAGCTTCTGCCTCATCAATTTTGTCTTCAGTAAAGTATATAGTTATGAAAAATAACGCTATGCATATTATCCACACAATACATAAGACTCCTGCAATACTGCTAAACAAAGCTGCACGATTTGTTAGTTGTATAAGATTTTCGCTCATACACATTCCTCCTTTTCTTACACATATAATCAATGTGTATAAATTTTGAGACTCAATGTAGTCTCATCTTGTATATTTTATGAGTCTTAAAGATTATACCACACTTGTATTTTTATGTCAAATAAATAAAAGAAAAAGACAAGTATAAACTTGTCTCTTTCTTATTCTTGAAATTCATATTCTAAAAGCTCTAAATCAAGCTTTGTTGAATTATTTACATTTTGTAAAATCTCGTAGGTCTTTTCTTTATTTGCCTCCATAGAATCTACTTGGATTTTTGCACCTGAAATATTGTCTTTAATTTGAGCATTTAAAAGCTTTTCACCAGAAACGTTAATAACTCGTACTATCATGTTTACTTTAACTTTATTTTTCTCAATTTTTGCATTATATTCACCATTTGCAACTAATCCTTGTTCTTCTAAAGTACAAACTTCTATTCTACTAAGTTTGTCATTAAGCTGATCTAACTTGTATGATCTAGCACTATACACTCCTAAAATTGCAATTGCAGCAATAATAAATAGAGTAACTAAAACAATATGTACATTTCCACGTCTACTATATCCTGTTCTTAAATCGTCAATCTCTGTGTCTAGTTCTTCTCTTTTATTAACTACTTCTTCACTTTGAGTATTACCAGATTTAGCAAGAACATTACCAAATTCTTCAACTTTGTCAAAATATACTCTCATATCGCTTAAGTCTATCCATTGCTTTATCATTGTGTAAAAAAAGCATATAACAGCTATAATACCTGCTATAACAGATAGTACAACTCCAACTGTTCCCAGTCCTTCAATGTTTCGAATTAATTCTAACATTTCTTCATTCATATAAAAAATCCTCCATTCAAGTAGCCGCAAATTCTTGCGAACTTCTACTAAAGTTTAAATTACTAAACTTCCTACATATTTTAGAAGCACATATATTATACCATTTTAAAAATTTTATGTCAATTATAAACTAAAATATAATTGATATAAAGCATAAAAAAAACACGCCTTAATTTCTTAAAGCGTATTTTTCGTTCATTTAATTATATTAATTCAATAATAGCCATTTCAGCTGCATCACCACGTCTAGCAACTAGTTTTACAATTCTTGTATAACCACCTTTTGCTTCGTATTTTGGTGCAATTTCATTGAATAATTTTTCTGTTAAATCTATTGTGTTTCCTTCTGCATCTTTAACTTTGTTTAATGTTTTAAACATTTTTCTTCTAGCTGCAAGTTTAGAAGCACTATCTACTTTAACTTCTTCTTTTACTACTTCTCTGTCGATAACTTCATATTTGTTTCCGTTTTTAGAAGTTTTTTCAACTTTAACTTTTTTACCGTTTTTATCTAATTTAGCTCTAGAAATAGTTTTTTCTTTCATTTCGAAATTATCTTTTTCTTTTATAGCTAAATCTATAATGCTATCTGCTAATGGTTTAACTTCTTTAGCTTTTGCAAGAGTTGTTTCAACTCTTCCGTTAAGGATTAAAGAAGTAACTAAGTTATTTAGCATTGCATTTCTATGAGAAGTTGTTCTTGAAAGTTTTCTTGTTCCTGGCATTGTAAATTTCCTCCTTCAATTAGTCTTCTTTACTTTTAAATTCAAGTCCTAAATCTTGTATTTTCTTAACCACTTCGTCTAGTGATTTTTTACCTAGATTTCTTACTTTCATCATGTCTTGTTCTGTTTTGCTTACTACGTCTGCTACTGTGTGAATACCAGCTCTCTTTAAGCAGTTATATGATCTTACTGAGAATTCTAATTCTTCAATTGGTGTTTCAAGAAGTTTATCTTTTAAAGATAATTCTTTTTGAGACATAATTGACATTGTTTTAGCAATCTCAGATAAGTCTATGAACATTTCAAGGTGTTCATCTAATATTCTTGCTGCCATACTTAAAGCTTGGTATGGTTCAATAACTCCGTTAGTCCAGATATCCATAGTTAATTTATCATAGTCTGCATTTTGACCAACTCTTGTTTTTTCAATTTGGAAGTTTACTTTCTTAACTGGTGTGAATATTGAATCTATTGGAAGAGCATTTACTGGTAATTCATTATCATCATAATTTGCTCTTGTTCCTTCTCTATAACCTCTACCTTTGATAGCTGTCATATCGATATTTAATTCACATCCTTCTTCTACAAATGCAATGTGTAAATCTTTGTTTACAACACTTAATGTAGAATCTGTAATTATATCAGCAGCTGTAACCTCACATGGTCCTTTAGCTCTGATTGATAGTTGTTTTTGATCTCTATCATCAGATTTTAAACAAACTTGTTTTAAGTTTAGAATTAAATCTGTTACACTCTCACTAACACCTGGGATAGTTGAGAATTCATGTGATATACCATCAATTTTAATAGTATCAATAGCATATCCTGGTAGTGAAGAAAGTAATATTCTTCTTAATGAATTACCTAATGTAATTCCGAACCCTCTTTCTAGTGGTTCAACTTCGAATCTTGCATAAAATGTATCTGCATCTACAGTAACACATTTTATCTCTGGTCTTTGCATCTCAATCATTTTATTTCCTCCTTCTAGCGTGCTCTGATTACACACACTACTTATATTTAAATGATGATTAAAAAACTTATTAATAAAATATTAACTATATTAGTTTCTAGAGTATAACTCAACAATTAGTGATTCTTGAACTTCAAAGTCTAAGTCATCTCTAACTGGAGTTCTAACAATTTTAGCTTCCATTTTGTCTTTGTTATAATCAATCCAAGATGGAACTGCCATGTTTTTGTTTGCTTCTAAAGCATCTACAACAGCTCTATTTGTTTTCTTAGATTCTCTTACGGCTATAACATCACCAACTCTACAAATGTATGATGGAATGTTTACTTTTTTACCGTTTACTTCTAACATTTCATATGTTACAAGTTGTCTAGCTTCAGCTCTAGATTTACCAACACCCATTCTATATGCAATGTTGTCTAGTCTTAATTCTAGAGTTTGAAGTAATAATTCACCAGTGTTACCTTCTTTTCTAGCTGCATCTTCAAAGTATCCTCTGAATTGTTTTTCAGCAACACCGTAAACGAATTTAACTTTTTGTTTTTCTTTTAATTGTACACCGTACTCAGAAAGTTTCTTTCCGTTTTTGTTTACTTTTCTATTTGATTTTTTATCTATACCTATAACTGTAGGATCGATTCCTAGAGCTCTACATCTTTTAAGTATAGGTCCTCTGCTAATTGCCATTTCTCTCTACACCCCCACTATACTCTTCTTCTCTTTGGTGGTCTACAACCATTGTGTGGTATTGGAGTAACATCTTTAATCATGCTTATTTCCAATCCAGCAGCTTGTAATGATCTAATAGCTGCTTCTCTACCAGAACCAGGTCCTTTTACAAATACTTCAACAGTTTTTAGGCCATGTTCGATTGCTGCATTAGCTGCTGCTTCTGCTGCTTGACCTGCTGCAAAAGGAGTATTTTTTCTAGAACCTTTAAATCCTAGTCCGCCTGCACTAGCCCAAGATAAAACGTTACCTTGAGAATCTGTCATTGTAACTATAGTATTGTTAAATGATGATTGAATGTGTGCAGCACCAGTTGATACGTTCTTTTTAACTTTTTTCTTTGTTACTACTTTTTTCTTAGCCATTTCTAACTATACTCCTTTCTTACCTGCGATTGCTACTGCTTTACCTTTTCTAGTTCTAGCATTAGTTTTTGTTCTTTGTCCACGAACAGGTAATTTTCTTTTATGTCTTTGTCCTCTGTAGCAGTTAATTTCCATTAATCTTTTAATGTTTAATGCTACTTCTTTACGAAGGTCTCCTTCAACAACATAATCTCTTTCGATTATTTCTCTTATTTTAGCTTCTTCTTCTTCAGTAAAATCTTTTACTCTTTTTGTAGTTTCGATACCAGCTTCAGCTAGTATTTTTCTAGATGCAGGACGACCAATTCCATAGATGGCTGTTAGTCCAATTTCTGCAACTTTGTTTTTTGGTAAATCTACTCCAGCTATACGTGCCATTTACTATACCCCCCAATTAACCTTGTCTTTGTTTGTGTTTAGGATTTTCACAGATTACACGAACTACTCCGTTTCTTCTGATTACCTTACACTTCTCACAAATTTTCTTTACAGATGGTCTTACTTTCATTTTAAAATCCTCCTTAAAAAGTTTTGTTAATATATTAACAAAAGTAAGTATTTAATATATAATAAATAATCCGTTTAAAAATAAAAGGACTTAAGGCTCATCCTCTTACAGCCGCTTCAAACATGACTATTTATAACAAAATAAAATAATAGGTTACTTACTCTTTCTCCATGTGATTCTACCTTTGTTTAGATCATATGTAGAAAGTTCAACTTTAACTTCATCACCTGGTAATATTTTAATGTAATGCATTCTTAATTTACCAGAAATGTGTGATAATACTTCATGTCCGTTTTGAAGTCTAACTTTAAACATAGCGTTTGGTAGTGCATCTACAACAACGCCTTCAACTTCGATAACATCATCTTTTGGCATTCTTTTACCTCCCTATTATTGATATTGCTATATTTCAAGGCGAAATATAACACATATATTATAGCTTAATTTCTAAATATTGTCAACTACTTTCTTGATTTTTTTGAGTATATAAATAAATTTTATTTTTCAAAACAAAAATTTTAAAAAATTGTATCAATAATTGTATTTAAAATTTAATTTTAAGTAAAAAAACAGACAGACTAAATTAATAGTCTGTCTATTTTAGCTTAGTTTAAAGCATCTTTTACAACTGATTCTGGATTATGAGAGGCATCATAAGTATAAAGCAAACCTTTTTCCTTATAGTAATCTAAAATTTCCTTAGCATTTTCTCTATAAGTATTAATACGTTTTGCCAAAGTTTCCTTTGTATCATCTGTCCTAATACTTAAATGTCCTCCACATTTATCACAAACATCCTCAACCTTTGGTGGAAAGTCAATACCATATTGTTCTCCGCAGTTGTCGCATTTCTTTCTTTCAAGAATACGTTTGAATGCAAGTTCATCTGGCACTACAAGCTCCATAACTTTAGTAATAGATAAACCATATTTTTCAAATAGCTCATCTAATTTTACAGCTTGTGCATAAGTTCTTGGATAACCATCTAGAACAAAACCATTAACACAATCTTTACGAGTAATTCTTTCTTCAAGAATTGCATTAATCATTGAATCTGGAACTAATTCTCCACGGCTTAAACTAGCTTTTAGTTCTTCATCTTTTTGAGCTCTTTCTCTCAACATATCTCCTGTAGAAATATGTGGAATATTTAAAGCCTTAGCTAAGATGTCTGAACGTGTACCTTTTCCTGTGGCAGGTCCGCCTGTTAAAATATAAATCATATCTTTCACCTCTTTATTATTAATTTATTTTTAACAAAATATATCCTTACAGTCATAATCTAAATAAAGCTACTAGTATATAGCTTTTATTACGCAAGTTCATATTAATTTACTCCATAAGTTATATATTTTACACGCAAATTATAGCACCGCTCAAATACTATGTCAACTTGAAAATTTAAAAATTAACTAAAAAGCTATAAAACAAAAAAAGAAGGGTATAAATTTACCCTTCTATATTCTTATTTTACTTTATATTTTTGTTTATCTTTTTTGGTCATTGTCAGTATTTCCGGTTCGTCCTTAGTTATTAAGATTGTATTCTCATAATGAGCAGCTAAAGATCCATCTTCTGTAATTATAGTCCATCCATCATCTAACTCTAATATGTCCGGCTTACCTTGAATAACCATAGGTTCAACGCATATTGTCATACCAGGTTCAAGTCTTGCACCTCTTCCTGCTTTTCCATAATTTGGTATACCAGGATCTTCATGCATATCTCTACCTATTCCATGTCCTTGGAATTCTCTTACTACACTATAACCTTGAGATTCAACATATTGACCAACTGCATGAGAAATATCTCCTACTCTAAAACCTGGTCTACAATATTTAAGTCCCTCAAAGAATGCTTGTGTTGTAACATCTATTAGTCTTTGTGCCTCTTTAGAAACCTTTCCCACTACAAATGTTCTAGCAGCATCTCCATTAAATCCATTTTTTAGAGCTACTGTATCAACAGACACAATATCTCCTTCTTTTATTATTTTATGTTTAGATGGAACACCATGTATAACCTCATCATTTATTGATACACAAAGTGATGCAGGATATGGTGGTACACCTTTAACACCAATATCATATCCTTTTTCTGCAGGTATAGCTCCAAGTTCTCTAATCTTTGCTTCAGCAAGTTGATCTAGTTCATAAGTTGTCATACCTGGTTTTATTATACTTTCTATATAATCATAAAGTGTGGCTACTACTTTACCAGCTTCACGCATAAGTTCTATTTCTTTTGCATTTTTTATTGTTATCATTTTCTACTCTCTTTCTAAATTTCCATTTGAGCTTCTTCTACAACTCTTTCAGGATGAGCAGAAGCATCAACTGTCATAAGGATTCCCTTATCTCTATAATAATCTAAGATTGGCTTAGAATTTTCTCTATATGTTTCAATTCTTTTAGATAGTGTTTCAGCAGTATCATCTGTTCTTACTGCTAAATGTCCTCCACAAATATCACATCTACCTTTTCTTTTTGGTGGAAAATCTATTCCATAAGATGCACCACAATGTGTACATTTACTTCTTCCAAGAATACGTTTAAAAGCAAGTTCATCTGGAATAGTTAACTCCATTACTTTAGTAACTGCTCTACCATATTTTGCAAGTAGAACGTCTAATAATTCCGCTTGTTTTAATGTTCTTGGATAGCCATCTAAAACAAATCCTTCTTTACAGTCATCTTCTAGAATTCTTTGTTCTAAAAGATCTGTTATTATTTCATCTGATATTAATTCTCCGTTAGATAATTTCTCACGAATCTCTAAATTTTTCTTAGCTACATTTCTTAACATATCACCAGTTGAGATATGTGGAATTTCTAACGCATTTGCAAGGATATCTGACCTTGTTCCTTTACCTGTTGCAGGTCCTCCTGTTAAAATATAAATCACTAAAAATCACCTCATTTGACACAAATATTATTGCACATTTGTTTTTAAAAGTAAAGTTTAAATTACCAGTTTCTACTAAAAAAACTATTTTTTTAAAACTTCCATAATTTCCTCTTTTGAAATTGGACCTTCTCTTTGAATTATAATTTCTTCACCAGTACAATCTACTATTGTACTTGCTTGTCCAAAAGACACTTCTCCTTCAACTATACCATTTATATTTGGAAATACTTTCTCAATTTCATCTAAAGTTTTACATACTTCTTGTCCACTTAAATTAGCACTGCTTAAAAATAGTGGACTACCTACTTTTTGAATCAATTCTTTTATAAACTTTAATGGAAGAATTCTTACAGCTAATTCATCACTAGTTCTTTGACCAGCATTGTTAATATACTCAAAGGCTTCTTTTTTCTTTTTTAGAACTATTGTAATAGGTCCTGGCATAAAAGCGCGAATTAATTTTTGAGCATTATCATTTACAATAGCAATACTTTTAATTTGCTCTTCATCCAAACATAGTACAGGAAATGATTTATTTGCAGGACGATGCTTAGCACTAACTAAGTTATCAAAAGCTTTTTGAGAATTAATACGAGCACACACTCCATACACAGTATCGGTAGGAATGCTAACTACTCCATCATTTTTCAATATTTGAGCTAATTCATCAATCTCATTTTGACTATATCTTCTCATTTAAACAACTCCTCTGTAACTCCATTTACTCTATTATTATACTACTTTATGTAATACTTTTAAAGCAAATTCAATGATTTTAAAGAAAAGAATAGAAAAAGACCAAGATAAATTATATCCTGGTCTTAATAAAACATTTTAAAACATTCTATTGTTTTTCTGTCTCATCTCTTACGAAATCATCTTCAGAAAATCCATTTTCGTCAGTCTCTACAAAGTCATTATCATTAAAGCCTCGTAAGTCGTCATTTTTGTTTTCTCTTATTATTCCAAACACTACATATAGTATAACAAATATAATTGTTACTCCGACAACTATTAGTAGGTCTGTACTAAAGAAGCCGCCTGTCACAGGCATTGAAAATTTAGTCTCCATATATCTGTACCTCTCTCAGCTTCATATTATATATTCAAATCATATATCCTTCAAGTATTCAATATACTGTTACCATCTACTATACCGGTAAATGCTATATAAATAAAAACACTAGTATCCGCTATATTATATCAAAAAATCTTTTAATAAGGTATAGTTTCAAAATAGTACCCTATAACCTCATCATGCCAAAATAGTAACAAACCTCATACTTTATATAAAAACACTAATTAATTCATTAAATTTAATTCCTATATACTAGTATGAATTTATACGACTATATATCTTCAATATACAATATATTAAAATAATCCATGCAAGTGGGCGTTTTAAGTCCAAAATGCATACTCAATTTGCACAAATGACCCTACACAGTCAAATGTAATTTAATGTAGATATTTCAATTAAAAAACTATAAATTTAAATTTATTGAGCTCTCCTACGCAGGCACCCTGGCCTGTTCACACTATAATAATTATCTCTCATTCTTCTCTTCTATAATTTTTTCGTACCTACATTTATCAACCTCTCTCTCTTCAAACGAAATGTTAGGTAATTACAAAACATTTATAAATATATAATGTCTAGCATATAAATAATTTATTAAAAAATTTTCCGTTCATTTTTTTCCTTTTTAATTTTTCTTTAAAAACTTAAACACTATATATTATTATAGATCCTTTTATTTTTTATATACATGTCAAAAGACTATTCTTTAAATTTTTTCCCACACCATTTCCATCATTTACTATAGGTATGGAGTTACACGTATTACTCATAGCATTGGGGGAACTATATGAAACTATAACCAATTCTAAAATATAATTTCTTAACATATATCATTATTATATAAATATCACTTCTTTTTTATAATAATCATATCATCTTAAATCTTAGTCTCATAATTATCGACTAGTAATTCTATTCTTTTGTTACTTGAATTCTAGCATAACTATTTTTCTGTTTCAACACCAAAAATGCATTATTATGTTTACTTAACACCAAGCATAATTTGTTATTTATTGATTGTTACACGTTTGTATAATTTATGTAATATATGTAACATTTAAGATATCAAAAATATCATTTTTTATTGAAATATAGCCCTTTTAAAGTACTTTTTATAAGTCCTAAAAATACCAATAAATTTTAGCAAAAAATGTTGACAAAAAAAGAGATGCTAAATATTATTAACATCTCTACATTTTTATTTGTTATCTTTTACAGATTCTGCTAGTATTTCAAGAGTAGTATATTCTCCCTTTTTTATCTCAAAATCTATAACTTTATCTTTAAAGAAATAACCTTTTGGTTCATAATACATTTCTAAAGTATACTTTCCAACCGGTAAAGCAAACTCATAGTCATCAGCATATCCATCCGCATCCTCTATTAAAGTGCCTTCACTATCATAAATGTAAAACTTAACACCTTCTAAAAGTTTGTTATTACCAGTTACAAAGCTTACAGTTGTATAACCAAAATCTATACCATGGATTATAGAAAAGTTTTCTACATAAGCAAATTCTTTTTTGTCTAAAGTAACAAACTTTCTATCTGTTCCTTCTTTTGAATAGATTCTTCCATATAAATAGTTTGTATGTGCAAGAATATCTACAACAGAAAAAACTTTATCCTCAGATAAAACTTTAATATAAAAAGTATCTCCACTACTAATAGATTTAATCTCATTAAAATCTTTATCTAAGAAAATAGCATTTGTATTTTCTATAAACGAAGCAATATTGACACTAATATCGTCATTATAGTCTTGCCCTAATAGTCTCTTTGTATCTTCATCAGTATTAGTTGTAAAAGTAAGTGGTCCAACAAGAACACCTCCATCAACTTCTTCTAATGTTTGTTTTAGTCCATCAGTTTTAACATCTGTATTAATCTCATAAGGATTATTAATCGCATAATTATAAATCTCTTTTGCTTTGGTAATTATTTTTTTGCATCTTTGATCATTTGTTTTATTTATAGCAACAAGATTATCTAATGAGAATTCTCCATTTCTCATACTGTAGTCTTTAGCATTTACTAATTCAAATACAGCTAGTTGTGTTGCAACATATGCATCATCTTCACTGTCAAGACCCATTGTTTGGTAATCCACATTAGGATAACCATTAAGTAGTAAAGCTACTATCTCTCCACTAGTAAAATACTTATTAGCAACCCATTGACCTGCTACATCATCATCTAAGTTATACGTTAATGAATAAGTAATCTTATCTCCAAGCTTACTGTATGCCATTTTAACGGGTTTTCTATCTTTAGTATTAATACAAATATCATCTAACTCTCTAGTTTGTATTTGAGCCTTATCTCCTTTTAATTCTGTTTGATAATACTCACCCTTTAACTTTTCAAGTCTTTCATTTTCTTTTATATTATCTATAACAACAAAAGTTGTAATTAACGTTATTCCAATAAGTGGTAAAACTATCCAATTATACCAATTCTCTTTTAACTTTTCTTTAAAAGTTGCTTTTGGTTGTTTTTCAATTTTTTCAACTGACTCAGGTGTATACATTAATTTCAAATACATATGTCGTATTTTATCAAAAATACTACCATTACTCTTTTTGGATTTCATAATCATTCCTCCTTTTCAACAATATATTTTTCCTACCAGGAAGTATTATAGCACAATTATTATGTAAATTCAACCAAAAGGTAAAAAAGCATAAAAAAAGAAGAGGATAGTTTAACTATCCTCTCCATTTATTACTAACTCAACTATTAGTCTTTTTTAGCTTGTAGTAATCTTACAACTCCGTATCCAGATATGCTTATGATAGCTACTGCTAAGATAATCATTAAGTCTGCACTTAGAAGACCACCAGTTTTTGGTAACTCTTCTTTAGTGTTGTATACTACAGCTTCTATAGTTTCATTGTTTATTCTTACGTTGAATTGGTAAGTATTGTCATCTCTTATATATCCGTTTGGAGCTTTTACTTCTTTGAAGTAGTATGTTCCATATGGAAGTTTTTGAGATTCACATACACCATCTTCACCAGATACAATTTTACCTATTACATTTCCTTCTGCATCCATGATTTCGAATTCAGCACCAGCTAGTGGTTTATCTGTTCCTTCAATCATTTTGTAGATTCTTAATTGTCCTTTGATGTAGTAGTTTACTAGTTCTGGTACAACATTTTGTCCATCTGCTACTAATTCTACTTCATACATAGTATTGTCTACGACAATTCCTTCAGGAGCTTTAGTTTCTTGGATGTAGTAAGTTCCTTTTTCATAGTATTTATCTGTTTCAGCTCTACCTTCTTCGTTTGTTACAATGTGGTCAATTTTATTTTTGTCTGAATCGAAGATATCAAATTCAACACCAGCTAGTGGTTCGTGATTTTCATCAACTTTGATTAATTTGATTTTATCTTTTAATTCGTTAACAATTGTTTTCTTAACCACTTGATTGTTTTGTACTAACACAAATGGATGTGCTTCAGTGTCTATTGCAACATTTTCTGGAGCCTTAGTTTCTTTGTAGTAGTATGTTCCAAGAGGTAGTTTTTTAGATGTAGCTTTACCATTAGCATCTGTTACTAGATGATCTACAACATTGTTGTCTTCATCTAGGATATCGAATTCTACACCAGCTAGTGTAGTACCATTTGGAGTAACTTTAGTTATTTCTAAAGAACCATTTTCAGATACTTTATCATTAATAACTTCTTTAGCTACTACTTGGTTATTTTCGTTAAGAACAAATTTGTGTTCTTCAGTATCCATTACAACAGTGTCTGGAGCTTTAGTTTCTTTATAATAGTAAGTACCTAAAACTAATTGTTTTGAAGTTGCTTTACCATTAGCATCTGTAGTGATATGATCAACTACATTTTTGTTTTCATCTAAGATATCAAATTCAACACCAGAAAGTAGATTTCTGTCTGAATCGTATTTAGTGATTTCTAAAGATCCTTTAGCATAGTGGTTAACTACTTTAACTGCTACAACTTTATTATCAGCTTCTATTTTGAATTCGTATTCTTGAGGATCAAGTACGTATTCAGCTGGAACACTTACTTCTTTATAGTAGTAAGTACCTGGTTCTAATTTTTCAGTTGTTGCTATACCATTTTCACCAGTTGTAACTGTTTCAACAACATTTTTATTAGCATCTAAGATGTTAAATGTAACACCTGCGATTGCTCTATCATCATCGTTTACTTTAGTTATTACTAATTTACCTGGTGCTCTTTGGTTAACGATTTGTTTAATAACGATTTGGTCTTTTTCTTCTATTTTGAATTCATATTGGTTAGTATCCATAATAACATCTGCAGGAGCTTCAACTTCTTGATAGTAGTAAGTTCCAAGTGGTAAGTTTCTAGCACCAGCTTGACCATTTTCGTTAGTAGTAATTGTTATTACTACATTTTTATCTGCATCTAAGATATTGAATTTAACACCAGCAATTGGTTGATCTTCATTATCTTTCTTTTGTATAGCAATTCTACCTTTATATCTTTCGTTTGTGATTGTAGTATAGTAAGTTCTATTTTCAGAATCTACACTAAATCTGTATAATGTTTCGTCCATGATGTATCCTTCTGGAGCACTTATTTCTTTAAATAAGTATGTACCATAGTTTACATCAACAGTTGCTTTACCTTCAGCGTTAGTTACTACTTCTGTTAAGTAATGACCTTCACTATCATATATATAGAAAGTTACGTCTTTTAGAGGTTTGTTTGCGTCATCTACTTTTGTGATAACTAATCTACCAGTGATTCTTTCGTTAACGAATTTAACATTTGTAACTTCACCAGCTTTAACTGTGATATTTTGAGTTTTAGTTTTAATTTCATATCCTTCTGGAGCACTTACTTCTTCTAAAGTATAGTTACCAGCAGGTACTTTGTAATATGAAATTTTACCATCAGATCCTGTAGTAGATTCACCTAAAGCATTTCCTGCTTCATCGTATAATCTAAATACAACACCAGCAATTGGTTGATCGTCTTGGTCAACTTTAACTAATTGGATTTCTCCAAGTGTGTTAGCTTTTTCCCAGTTAATTGTTAGTTCAAGTGGAATATTAACAGGTTCAGTATCTATTCTTACATAGTCTTGAACTGTTTCACCAGCTTTAGTATAGATAACACCAACTTTTCTATCTATATCTGATTCAAATTTAATTTGGAATGAAGTTGTATCTTCATTTCTGCTCATTCTTACATATACTGTATCTCCGTTATTTAAAGCAGATTTTTCATTTCCATTAGCATCAACAATTCTTGCACTTGCAGGAGCATTTACAAGATATGTTCTAATAGAATTAATAGTTGAAGCATCTGTTCCAGATACGTTTACAGTGTATGGTCCGATTAAAGCATCTCCATCCATGTCATCTAAATGAACATTAGCATTGTCAACTGTCATTGTTGGTACTGAAGTATATGGATTTGCTTCAGCTCTTGCAACTAAGTTAGCTGCAGCTGCTGTAGCTTTTCTATAGAAATCTTCCATACCAGCTTTTGGAGTTACATTTTCTACTCTGAAGATTAATCCAGATTTTAATGACTCACCAGTTCTGTTCATAACTTCCCATAGAGCCATTTGTGTAGCCATGTAAGCTTCTTCTGCATTATCTAACCCCATTTGTGCAGGTGTTAGATTTGGATAACCATTCATAAGTATTGCCATACCTTGGTCTGACATATAATCTCTAAATGTCATTGTTCCGCTTGGTGCAGGACATGTATAGTCAATACAATATGCTGTTTCTCCACCTAGTGTACAATTACTATACCATACGTTTTTACCATTGTAAGAGTCATAACCAACAGATACTGCTCCAGGTGAGTAGTATTGGTATTGTTGTGCTGTGGCTTTTACGGCAAATGGTCCAAACTCAAGAGTTAGTAATAATACAAGCATTATAATACTAGTTATCTTTAGTTTAAGATTTTTAATATTTTTTACCATATTTACATCCCTCCTATTAACAAACCTATAACTTTTTATCTCTAGTTCACATTATTATTATATCACACTTTTTCGTTTTAGTCAACGGTCCCAAGAGAAAATACGTTCTTTATTTTACATAAAACGCCATTTTTAGTGGACATAAATATGCTTAAAATCGTCAAATGCTACTCTCTGTAATGTTGTAGACTTTTTTTTGTAATATTTTTGAAATTAAAATCTTGCAATTGAGTTCTACCATATCTTTGGAGCTTTAAAAAAATTTTTTAAAAAAAATAGAAGAGTGATAAAAATTCATCACTCTCCTACCCTTTCATAGCCATATTATTACCTGATTCATAACAGCTTATTGCTTTATAAAAAACTTTAACAGCAATAAATAAGTACAATAATCCGACTAATATTACTATAAGTAATTTAGTTATACTAAATGACTCTATTATGCTTGCTGGTAAAAAGGCTAAGTATGCTGCAGGTATTACAGTATATAATAAGATTTTTGTTCCAATCTTAAAAATATTTTCTGGATATGTTGAAAACGTAATTAAAAACATTTGAACATATCTATCTGCAACAACATTAGTATCTCCTATCCATACAGATAGTGATCTAACAATAACTTCTGACGCAAAGAAGAATACACCTCCAAATGTACCAAGTGCCACAAGCATTAATACTTTAGATATGTCTCCTCCACTTGCAATCATACCAACTACTATACCATACAAAACATCTCCACATGCACTAAAAGAACTTTTAGATGTAGCAACATTAAGTAATACACCTTTAGGTTGCAACAAGAAAGAATCCAGGCCTCCAGTAATTATATATTCATTAATCTTTTCTATTCCACCAAAAAAGAAGTATGTTACTCCATAAGCAAAACTAGAAAGCCCCCAAATATATAATACATTATTAAAGGTTATATCTACATTCTCTCCTGTTTTACTAAATACTACAGTCCAAAATATTAAAAAAGACGCATTATTTAAAAACATAAAGATTGTTTGAATAATAAAACTTGCCTTATATGCCATAGCAGATTTAATACTAACTTTAATAGCATTAAAAAAATATCTTATATTATTTCTAGCCTCCGTTAACATTTATACTTCTCACTCCTTTCACATTTAATAAATATACAGCTCCACCAACTACGATTAAAGATATAATTTGTCCTAAAATTAGCATTAAAGCAGAGTTCAAATTATAATTAACTAGTATACTTCCTGGTGGATATACTATATATGTTGTAGGTAAAAAGCTTAATATTCTTTGCATTATATTTGGAAAGAACTCAAGTGGTGTAAATACTAAAAGTAGCATTGTCTTAGAAATTACCAAATAAAAAGATTTATTTTCTTCAGTAAGAAATGCCATTAGCCCTATAAATACAAACACCATTATTACAAGTACAAGTGCAAATATTAATGATATTGCAAATAAAATCAACTGAAGCAACTCAACATGCAATACTCCACCCATACAAAGCCCCAAAATTATAGCAAATACAAAATTAATAGCTATATTAACAATACTTGTAGCCTCAAGTGCAATTACATATTTCATGAAGCTTAATGGTTTAGACAGTATATTTGCAATTTCACCATTTTTAATCATGTCTGAAACTTTAATATAACTTTTCTTACCAATTGAGTATGCAATAAATTCACCAACTATTATGTACCATATTAGACCTGCTCGAGTAAAACCTTCTATTGCACTATCTTTTAGTATATAATCCCACAAAGCATTAAATATAAATATATGCATTGCAAACGATAGCAAAGAAAAAATATAATCTACTTTGAAGTTAAGTTCAGACTTAAGATTAAATTTAAATACAGCAAAATACTTCCTCATAGGCAACTATCTCCTTTCCTTATATAATTTTTTAATTACCTCCTCTAGAGGAGTTGATTCAATTTGAATATCTGTAATATTACCAATAGAAGTAAAGTATGAAAGAAGTTCACCCATATTGATTTTATTTGTATCAGCTTTAAGCTCAATTTGGTTATGTTCAACTTTCTCAACTGGATATTCAAATTCATTTTGAGTAACATATTTATCATAAGATATTTTTATTACCTTCTCAGATAAATAGTTTGCCTTTAAGTCTTCCAATGTAGAATCAGTTACAATAGTTCCGTTATTGATAATTATTATCCTATCACAAAGTGCTTCAACATCTCCTAAATCATGACTTGTTAAAAATATAGTCGTTCCTTTTTCCTCATTCATCTTCTTTATTATCTGTCTTATACGAGCCTTAGCAAAAATATCTAGTCCTATTGTTGGCTCATCTAAGAATATAATCTCTGGTTCATGAAGAATGCTTCCGGCTATTTCACAAATCATTCTTTGTCCTAAAGATAATTTACGAACAACTCTATCTAGTAATTCTTCAATCTTAAACATTTGAGAAATCTCAGCAATTTTCTTTTCAGCTTGTTCTTCATTTAGATCATAAATACTACATAGAAGTTTATAACTATCTCTAACAGTTAAGTGCATATATAATTGAGATTTTTGCCCAAACATACATCCTACGTGATATGCTAAAGCTTTTCTTTGCTTTGATGGATTGTATCCTGCAACTTCAATTTGTCCACCACTAGGTTGTATAATACCAGTAAGCATTTTAATAGTTGTAGACTTACCAGCTCCATTTGGTCCAATGAATGCCACTATCTCACCTTTTTCTACTTCAAATGAAACGTTTTCAACTGCATTTACATTTGTTACCTTCTTGGCTTTTAAAAAGCCGCCAGTCTTAATCTTAAATGTCTTTTGTAGATCTTTTACGCATATTTGCATAACTGCATCCCTCCTTTAAATTTATTAGAGAATACCTCTTAAATAATTATTTTTAAGAATAAAAAAAAGATATCCTCACAAAAAGCTCCTCAAAAATGAGACTCCTTTTGTGAAAATATCTTAAAGTGTACCTTACTGTTATAAGGTTTGTGCAGCTCGTTAAAAACTTATGCACACTCTCATATTATGTTTACATTGTAACACACATTTAGCATTATGTCAACATATTTATTTAAAATTCCCTATAATTTTTTAGGGATATAATATTAATATTAGTAATTATTACTTACTTCATTTAAAACAGAAAAAAACTAAGGAATTACCCTTAGCTTTTTTCATTATTAAGGAAAGGAAAAGTTTAGGATATTAAAATCCACCGTTTTTTAGTAAGTAATTAATACAAGAAACTATCTTATCTGCATGTTTTTTATCTGTACAATAATGTACATCAACACTTCTTGCAGAATAACCTTCGTGGTATGCGCCACCTTCAGTTAAATAGTTCTGTTTTAATTTAGAAGCAACAAACATTGTTGCACTATATTTTGTTTCAAAATGTTTAGCAAGATCTGGGTTGCTGTCTACTGCACCCCACCCATAAAGATTATTACGCTTAACAGCATAATTGCTTGTACCATAACCACTTTCTTCAGCAGCTAAACCCATCATATATAGTGCGTTAACACCATGAGTTTTTTCTGCATCAACAAAAGCTTGGCCAAGACCAGCTAAATTTGTTCCAGCTAACATTTTTTCAATATCTTCAGCTGTTGCATTAGATGGAGTTCTTAAGTCCATATCTACTGTTACTACATAATTTTTAGCAGTAGTTTCAACAACTTGTTCTTGAGATTCAGTTTGAGTTTCCTCGCTATGAGCCTCAACAACTTCAGATACATTAAATCCATACTTTTCTTTCATTTGAGAATAAACGTTATCTTGATTACCAGTAAATAATGAACTGTTAACAAAAATTGTCATTCCAACTAAAAGTACAGATCCAAATACTAATCCTCTCTTCATTCTTTTTAATCGTTTCCCCCTGATGTTTTTCTTATTGTTTTTATTTTCCATTTTATTAATTCCACCTTTCATTTAAAAAATAATATTATAATAAGTTCAACATCTTCGGTTTCTTCAGTAAAATTTATAGACACAATAAAAAAACAGGGAATACGCATATATTCCCCTAATTATTGAAATATTACCAAATAATAACCTAATAATATTATACCATAAATATAGTTTTATGTAAACACTTTTAACAAATATTATGTAATTTATTATATCTATCTACAGCTATTATTAAATAATATTAGTATTAATATTAATAATAATACATTATATATATACATCATTTTAGACAAAAAAAGTGAGGAGAATTAACCCCTCAACTTTTCTTAACGATCAACGTTACGGTAGTAAGCTTTCCATGCCATGTCTTTTCTGTATTCAACATTAGCATATTGTTTACTTGGTCTTTCAAATCCCCAACAATAAGCTTCAGTAGCTTCATTTATTGAATATGGATTATTGAAAGTATTCAAGTGTGGTTGATAGAACTGAGATGATTTTAACTCTTTAATTAGAAACTCTAATTGACAGTCTAAATCATCGTGAGCTTTACCCTTACTATCACAATAAGAGAATAGTTGTTGTTTACGGCCATATGACCATTGAACAATACCATACCCTTCATGGTTATTACCATATTCAACTTTAGCTGGATTTAATCCACTCTCTTGGTATAAGTTACCAATGATAGCTGCAGTTTGAATATCTGTATATCCATGTGCTTTAAGATAGTCCCAGATAATATTCTCTGTAGTCCTATTTTCTTCCTTTTTGCTTACTTCCTTTTTAACTTCCTCTTCTGCAGGAGCTTGTGTAGAAACTTCTACATTTTCTTCTACTGCTTCAGATTCAGCTTGAACATCTGCATTAACTGTTGTGAATCCATATTTTTCACGCATAGATGAATAAACATCTTCTTGTTGTCCATTAAAGAACCACTGCGAGAGCAATACACCTCCAATCACTAATACAAACGTTAATATTATCCCCCTCTTTAGTTTTTTTCCCATTTTTGATTCCTCCTTTTTATTCTTTTATTTATTTTTATTTTGTAGTATTTTTTGTTTTAGCTGGGAAGACCAAAAAATAATAGGGGTACTAAATGTATCCCTAAAATTTTGGTATACTAAAAAAAATATAACTACATTATAATTATACCACATTTCGCATTTTATGTCAACTTTAAATAAATATAAAAAAGCTCTAGAAATAAGTTCTAGAGCCATATTTTTAATAATATACTATTATTCTTCTTCCTCAACTACTTCAGCAGTTTCTTGAGCAGGTATTCCTGTTCTTCTTTGTTTTTCAGTAGCTGCTTTGTCTTTTCTTAATTGTCCTTCAATTTTTGCTACCAAAGCTTCAATTCCAGTATATAAATCATCTGTATTTTCTTCAGCTAGGTATGTACGAGATTTATATTCAATTCTCATATCTACACGATGTTTACCTCTTGATTTGTCTGTAAAAGTAACATGACAAACAGTATTCTCATCAAAGAATTTATTTAATTTCTTAATTTTCTTTTCAGTGAAGCTCTTTATAGCGTCTGTTGCCTCAATTCTAATTCCTGTTAAATCTAGTTCCATAATAATCACTCCTTTTTATACTTTAATTATATCCTATAACTTTTAATAATTCAAGCTATTTGACAATTTATACTATAACAAATCAAACATATCCATTTGTTCAGATCTTGGCATACCATCCAAACATCCAGAAAGTCTTAATGTTTCAACAGCTGCTTTACCAAGTTTTGCTTTAATTGTCATATCTTCTATAGAAGAGAATTTTTTACCTTGAGCTACTAATTCATCACGTGCTGCCACCAGCTTTCTTGCATCTACCTCACCAAAGCCAGTAAGTTTTGCAAATGGTGGTCTTATTCCATTTTCTTCAACCAAGAAGTTTACAGCATCAGATTTGTATAAGTCTACAGGTAAGAAATCTATTCCTCTTTGATTCATTTCAAGTACAAGTTCAAGTATTGGATACATATTTTTATCTTTTGGAGCAGCTGCATTTCCTTGCTTGTCTATTTCATCCATTTTAGCAAGAACGCGTTCTTTACCATAAAGCATTGAATCACTATCAAACTCATCTGCTCTAATAGACATATATGCTGCATAGTATGCTTTAGGAATATGTACCTTAAACCACGCAATTCTAAATGCATTTGTAACGTAGGCTGCAGCATGAGCTTTAGGGAACATGTATTTTATCTTTTCACAAGAATCTATATACCAATCTGGGACATTATTATCTATCATTAGTTGTTTATATTCTTCACCCCAAAGTGGTTCTTTTTTCTTTGCAACTTTACCTTTACGAACAGCTTCCATTATTTTGAATGCCTTATCTGGTGGCAATCCTTTTTGAATAAGGTAAATCATAATATCATCACGACAACAGATTGCCTCTTTTAAGGTTACAGTTCCTTGCTCAATTAAAGTTTGAGCATTATTTAGCCATACATCAGTACCATGAGACAATCCAGATATACGTATAAGCTCATCAAAAGTTGTAGGCTTTGTATCTACAAGCATGCCACGTACAAACTTAGTACCATATTCTGGAACACCATAAGTTCCAACTTCAGATTTAATTTGTTCAGGAGTTACTCCAAGTGGTTCTGTAGATTTAAATATACCCATTGTATCTTTATCATCTAGAGGAATCTTTGTTGGATCAATTCCAGTTAAATCTTGAAGCATACGAATAACTGTAGGATCATCATGACCTAGTATATCTAGTTTAAGTAAGTTAGTATCAATTGAGTGATAATCAAAATGAGTTGTTACAATATCTGAACCAAATTCATCTGCTGGATGTTGTACAGGACAAAATTCATAAATTGTTCTTCCTTTTGGAACAACTATAATTCCACCTGGATGTTGTCCAGTAGTTCTTTTAATACCAGTACATCCTTTAGCTATTCTATTTATTTCTGCAGTAGGAACATCTTTCCCTCTTTCTTCAAAATACTTTTTAACAAATCCAAATGCAGTTTTATCTGCAACTGTACCTATAGTACCAGCTTTATATGTAGTACCAGTACCAAAGATAACTTCAGTATATTTATGTGCTTTTGCTTGATATTCTCCAGAAAAGTTTAAGTCTATATCTGGTTCTTTATCTCCTTTAAATCCAAGGAATGTCTCAAATGGGATATCCATTCCATCTTTATCTAAATCTGCGCCACATTTTGGACATTTTTTATCTGGCAAATCAAATCCATTAGCATATCCATAATCTGTAAAATCTGAGTATTTACAATTTGGACATCTATAATGTGCTTTAAGAGAGTTAACCTCTGTTATACCTGTCATATAAGCAGCTAAGGACGATCCTACAGATCCTCTAGATCCAACAATATATCCATGATCATTTGAGTCCCAAACTAGCTTTTGTGCAATAATATACATTACGGAATATCCATTTGAAATAATAGAGTTTAATTCTTTTTCTAAACGTTCTTGTACTATTTCTGGTAATGGATCACCATATAATTTATGTGCTTTATCATAAGCGATGTTTCTGATATCTTGTTCACAACCTTCGATATGTGGTGGGCATTTTTCATCACTAATAGGAGAAATTCTCTCACACCAAGAAGCTACTAGATTTGTGTTAGTTACAACTATCTCCTTAGCTTTTTCAGGTGGTAGATAATCAAACTCAGCAAGCATTTCATTAGTTGTTCTAAAATATAGTGGTGCTTGCGTATCTGCATCATCATATCCTTGTCCAGCCTCAATTACTCTTCTGTATATTTCATCTTCTGGTTCTTTAAAGTGTACATCACATGTTGCAACACATGGTTTACCGGCTTCATCTGCAAGAGATATTATTTGTTTGTTTATATCTATTAAATCTTGATGAGAAAGTTTAACATATTCATCTTCCCCATCTTCTTTTTTTATCTTTATTCCTTTTCTAGTATAGAATTCATTATTACCAAGTGGTTGTATTTCTAGATAATCATAAAAATCTACTATATCTTTTAGTGAATCAAAATCATCTAGATTTGTTCCTGTCTTTTCTTTAAATATTGCTTGATATAGTTCTCCTCTTTCACAAGCTGAACCAACAACTAGCCCTTTTCTATAACGTCTAAGCATTGAACGATTAATCTTTGGACGTTTATAATAATTCCATAAATGAGCATAAGAAACAAGTTTATATAAATTTTTTAGACCAACCCTATTCTTTACAAGAATAATAATATGGTTAGATTGCATCTTACGTCTTTCTTCTCTTGAATCATCAAAAATTGAAGTAAAGATATAGTCATTAACCTTTAATCCTTCTTTTACTACATCTTCACACATTTTTACAAATACTTTTGCTGTAGCACGAGTATCATTAATAGCTCTATGTGCTCCTTCAAGAGAAACACCTAAATACTCTGCTAAAGTTCCTAGTTTGTGATTCTCAACTCCATTATACATTTCTCTAGACATTTCTAGTGTATCTATAACATATGGATTAAATTCTAATTTTAGCTTTTCACATTTTGCTTTAATAAATGAAGTATCAAAATGTGCATTATGTGCAACAAGTACACATCCTTTTGTAAATTCTAAAAATTCTGGAATCATTTTTTCAACAGTTGGCGCATTCTCTACCATTTCATCAGTAATATGAGTTAACTCTTGAACCTCAATTGGAATATGCTTTTCTGGATTTACAAAAGTAGTATATTCATCTATTATCTCGCCATTTCTAACTTTACATACTGCAATTTCTGTAATACCATCTGCTTTAGAATCAAAACCAGTTGTTTCAATATCAAAAACACAATATGTATCTAAGTTTTCTGGAATATGAACTGGTGAATCTTTTACTAAATATCCCTCACATCCATATATTATTTGTATAGGAGCTGCATTTAGTATATCTTGCGTACTACTTCCCTTTGGAACAAGTTTTGCATAGTTATCCATAATTACATGGTTTGCCTCTGGAAATGATTGAACAACTCCATGGTCAGTAATTGCAATAGCAGGATGTCCCCACTTAATTGCTTGCTTTACTAAATCTGTAGCAGATGTTACAGCATCCATCGCACTCATTTGAGTATGCAAATGAAGTTCAACTCTTTTTTCTTCTGCTTCATCTTTTCTTTCAGGGAATGGCTCACCTTTACAAATATTATTAATCATAATGGATGGCTCATGTGTATATGTATCAAATTGTGATCTACCTTGTAAAAGTACAAAACTTCCTTCTTTAAGTTTTCCACCAATATCTTCAAATTTTTGTTTATCTAAGAACATTTTGCACGCAATGGTATATGTTTTATCTGTAACATCTAATGTTAATAGAATTTTTCCACTCTTTGTTTCTCTTTCCTCGCGTGCTACAATTTGTCCACTTATAGTTACTCTCTCTCCATCAAGTTCAACATTTTCAATTTTAGTAATTTGTGGATCTTTTATATCTATGCCATAAATAACATTTTCTGGTTGTGGTTGTTTAGCAAGCTCTCTTTCAGCTTTTTCCTCTTCTGTAAGAGGTGCGCGTGGAGTAAAAGTTCTACCATTTGCTCCAGTTTGCATTGGTGGCATAGGTGGAGGTGGTACAGGTATTCCAGCATTATCTTGACTATGATTATATCCTGGATTTAAATCTTCAAGTCTCATCATTTTAGGCCCATTTTCATAGCTGTCTGATAATTCTGTTAAATCTTTAAAAACAACTCTAAAACCACTTCCAAATTGATTATTAATACATTCACTCATATATTCATCTAATCTTTTAATATATAAGAAATTAGAAAATGGTTTTTCCAAGCTTATCTTTAGCACACGTTCATCATTATCTATATCTATTTTGCAGTTTTCTAGTATATCTTGAGTATATCCAAATTTTTTGTTTACATTACTTAAAATATCATAAACATTTTGAAGCTCAATGTCCATTGGCTTTCCAGTATATTCATAATTAATTTTAAAACTATTAAGTTCATATTGAAGTTTTGCTCTTCTTTCAAATTCTTCTATATCCGCTTGAGGTATATTGTTTTGACTATAGCTATCTAAAATTACAGAATTAAGTTGCTTAGAAAACTTAATTTCTTTTACATTTGCTAGATTAAACATGTTATCGTCTCTTACACAATTTTTAAATACATCTTTTACTACTTTATCCACAATATAACCTCCTCTTTTTATCTCCCTCATTATACTATTTTTTTTGCCATTTGTAAACGCAAAAATAGTCCAAATGATTATAAAAAAAGACGTGAATTAGTAAAATTCACGTCTAAAACGATTATTAAATTATAATTAATTTTATTTTTAAATTATATTAAATTAAGTTGTGCAGTAAAGTCATCTGTAAAATTCTTCTCTAAACACTCATAAATTCTTTGTTGTAATAGTTTAACATATTCAACAATTTCTATATCATATCCATCTACTTTTGTACCAATTTTGTCTCCACTGATATAGCTAATCTCATGAGTATAAGCATGTAAAAATGAATCAATAACAATAAAATTAATACTTGAAATATTAAATCCATCATCATACAAAAGTGTAGATTGAACTTTAAAGCTTTCATCTTCTTTTACGTCTTTAAATTCATTATCTATAAACCTATATTTCCAATGTGCTCTTCTAGGAATAGAGATATCATGGATAATCTTTTCATAAACAATTCCATCAATATACAAGTTTTTCTCATATTTATCCATTGGTTCATCTAACAATATGTACATTGTTAAAATATCTAATGCTCTAAATACTTCTTTAGGTTTATATTCACCTTCAACCTGTATAGTAATAGAATTATTTTTGAAGTTATCTGTGAGAACTATTTTCTGTTCTCCTTTTTTTAAAAGAATAATATCTTCATCTCTTCCAGGTTCATAAACATTTTTGGCTATTTCTCTTATTTCATCTCTAAAGACATAAATAAAATCTTCTGGTAAGCAATGAACATCTGCTTCAGCAGCTCTTATTAAGTAACTTTTATACCCGATTAACCATTAAAGCTTTAATAGCTCTACTTATCTTATTCCACATACCACGATGTATTAATTCATTATCTTCTTTTAAATATTCATAGGCTCTGTATCCTATACGAATAATATCTGCTTGATATTTTACTCCACATTTTAACCCCTCTTTTACTTTCATAATTGTAACCTCCTTATTTTTAATACTAAGGATGTCTAGCTTAAAAAGTTAAAAAGTCTTATCAATATATTCTTTTGTAAACGAATCCTTTAGTTCTTTTTTTGCATAAGTCCTAAGTTTCTTGATTTGGTCCATTATAATATCATTAGAAAATCCAGCAGTATCAGAATTAATCAAATATGTTGCAATTTTAATAATAACTCTACCAACATTTAAATCATAATACTCAGCCGTTGAAAATTCTACTTTCTTATACAGACTTGGTTTCATCTCATTAAAATAGTTTATCTCATAAGATGTAGATAAATTCTCAGCAATATCTATAAGTCTTGGATAGCCAACATTTTTTTCTTCTCTTAAAATATTCTGTTTCTCTCTAGGTTTTTTAATAAGATTTAAATGCTTATAATCTCTTGTGATATCATCAATCTTTTCAACTAAATCTTTTGTAGTTATTTCTGTTCTAATCATAGTAACTTTTAGATTATTTGATATGATTATAGAATCAATCAAATATGCCAAATCATTTTCACAGTCACCTATATGAACATTGTCTCCATTAGTTTTAATAACTATAATGTCATCAGTAAGTATAATCTGATAATTTTTGTTTTCAAAAACATCAAACATACTACTGCGTTTCCAATCTGCTGAAAAATATCTGTCGTTTTCAACCTTATCTACGTCATCCTCTAATAATGAATCTTTTAAATATTTGCCTTCAGCCTTATAATGACTATATCCGTCTAACCTCTAATAAAAGTCCACAAGCCAATAAATCATTTAAGCACTTCTTGCCTCCAACATAAGAAATTTTGATAAGTTCACCAGTAAAAATGTCCTTCTTGCAATCTTTTTTCTCCTCATACATCATAATCTTATCCTCCTTATATATTAATATTTTGAGTAATATATATATTGAAACGCCAAAATTATACCACACCATATTTATTATGTCAAACAAAAAAGCACATAAGATATACTTATGTGCCATATTATCTATTAATACTTTCTAATTTTTATAGCATTTCCTGATTCAAAAAGTTCAACATGTTCAAGTGCTTTTCCTGTTCCTACTGCAACACATGATTGAGCATCTTCTGCAATCATAACAGGAATTCCTGTCTTTTCTGCTATTAATTTATCCAGTCCCCATACAAGACCACCACCACCAGTGATATATATACCACGTTCAGATACATCTGCAACAAGCTCTGGCGGAGTTTCTTCTAACACCTGATGAACACCATCTAATATTTTTTCTGCACACTCTTGAAGTGCCGCATAAGTATCTTCTGTTGATACTTCTATTTCTACAGGAAGACCAGTAGTAATATTTCTACCTTTTACTGTCATTCTTTCAACAACAGATTTAGGATACATACATCCAATGTTAATTTTTATATCTTCGGCTGTTCTTTCGCCAAGCATAACATTTCTAGTTTTCTTAATATAACGAATAATAGCTTCATCAAATTTATCTCCTGCCATTTTTATTGATGTACTCTTTACAGAACCACCAAGAGAAATAACAGCTATATCTGATGTTCCACCACCTATATCTACAATCATACTTCCATATGGTTTAGTAATATCTAGTCCAGCACCAATAGCAGCAGCAATAGGTTCTTCTATTAAATATACTTTTCTAGCTCCAGCATGACTTGCAGCATCTATAACAGCTTTTCGTTCAACTTCAGTTACTCTTGAAGGGACACATATCATAATCTTTGGTGCAAATACAAATTTACCACACACTTTATTAATAAAATACTTAAGCATCTTTTCAGTTATAGTATAATCTGAAATAACACCATCTTTTAGTGGTCTAAGCGCAACAATATTACCTGGAGTTCTTCCAAGCATTTTACGTGCTTCTTGTCCTACTGCTAGAACTTGATTTGTATTCTTGTCTATTGCAACTACTGAAGGCTCTCTTAAAACGATACCTTTTCCTTTAACATATACAAGGATAGTTGCAGTACCTAGGTCTATTCCTATATCTTGTCCGCCAAAGATCACATTAATCCCCTCTTTTCTGTTACAATTATATTACATCTAAGCCTTTTTTGCAACCATTATTTCTAACTTATCTTGCTATACTTTAATTTTGTAGCCATTCCTCCTCTTAAATGACGTTCTGATTTATTATAATCTAATACCTTTTTAGCTTCCTTGGCAAGTGAAGGACTAAACTTTAAAAGTCTTTCAGATACATCTTTATGTACTGTAGACTTTGAAGTACCAAAGTACTTTGCCGTAGCTCGTACGGTAGCTCCATTTTCAATTATATAATTTGCAAAAGACTTCGCTCTAAGTTCAATATCTGTCATATATACCTCCTAATTAAAAATATATGTAGGATCTACGCTTTTTTCACCCAAGTACACAGCAAGATGCAAATGTGAATTGTCTAAAAATTCACTTTTAGCAGTTTTACCAATTCTACCAATTCTTTGTCCTTTAACCACTTTATCTCCTATACTTACAAAAACATTTTCATCTAGATTTGAATATTGGCTATAATATCCAGCAATATGTGATATAACTATAGTCTTTCCAAGAAGTGCATCATCATATACATTTATTACTTCACCTTTTTCCATAGACAAAACTAATGTCCCCTCTTGTGCTTCAATATCTATACCATCATGAGTTTTCCATTTATTTAATGTTTTAGAAAATACAACCTTATCTGGCGAATAGATTTTCTGGATTTGTCCATCAAGTGGTTTTGAAAATATAAGCTTTTCTTCATATTTTGTAGCAAATACTAGTTCGTTGTCCACATCATCCACAGCAGAAAATGTTGCAACGCTCTCTAGTGGTTTAGCATAAATTTTACTTGTATCTGTATTTGAGCTATGTACCAAATTATTAAATTCTCCAAATCTAAAACCTAAGCTTAATGTTAATGATATTAGTAACACCATTGATGTTAGTATTCTAACACCCTGCTTTTTAGAGATAACATCATCACTTTGTACATATCCTTTCCTCACAGAATCCGAGAATTCTGCTTCTTTCTTATTATTTAGAATATTATCTAACAAACCATTAAATTTTATTTTCATAATCTCTCCCTCTTCTTTTGTTTAATTAATCTTGGTAATATCCACACCTGTATAATAATGTTGGATTATATCTTTATAACTCTTGCCTTGTTTTGCTAATGTATCTGCTCCTACTTGACTCATTCCCACTCCATGTCCATAACCTTTAACATGGAATATAATTTCATCACCTTCAATGCTAATAGTAAAACATGTACTTTTTAAGCCAAACAATTGTCTTAAATCCGTTGCATCAATTAATGAACCAGCAATTTTAATATTATTAACTCTTCCACTATCTGTATAACTATTAATCTTTATATTTTGAATATCTTCCATATTCAATTCATTAAAATAGCCTTTATCTATTAAAGTATTTTTTAACTTAATAAATGAGATTATACATTCAGATTCCGAGTTATCATAAGGATTTTCAACACTATCAACAGACCTAAGATATGGAACATCCTCATGATTCCATATCGCACGGGCATCTTCTGTTTTCATATAACTACTTGAGTGAAATAACGCATTAATAATCTTTCCATCATAGGTAATTATTTCTCCATCTGTATCAAGTATTGCTTTTTTAATTTTTTCTTCTCCAATCATTATTTCTTCGTCTGAGTATTTTTTTTCCTCTTTCCATATTCTCTCTAAATCATTTAGATCAATAAAGGCTTGGCAATGAGAATAATCATCACAAACATCTGCCACATCTTCTAAATTCTTTTCAATCTTGTTATATAAATATGTTCTTGCAACAACAGCTTGAGCCTTTAAAGCTTCAAAATCGAATTTAAAAGGCATTTCAGATGCCACAACACATAACATGTAGTAATTTAGATTAAGTTCTTCTATTTTGCCTGTTTTGCGTCTTAAAAGGGTAATAGAATCTTTAGATTGAAACTCTATATCACTGATATGATGTACTTCCTCATTAATTTTTACCTCTTCATCTTTTCTTGATTTACTTATTACAATTAAAAATAGTAAAAAACATATAGCAAAAAACAAAAAAGCAAGTCTAGCTTTCAATATATATCCTCCTACTATATATCTATTCTAGACTTGCGACATTATTATACTTGTGTGCTTTTTAGACAAAAAAAGAACAGGATTTCTCCTGTTCTAATAATTATTGTATATCGTCAGCAGCTCTTGCATCTATGTCATAAAGAAGAACTGTTCCTCTAACAAAATTATATGTGTCTTGGTTATCTATTACCCAAATACCATTTTCAAGTTGTAGTCTTAAACTTGAATCTTGGTTAATAGGTTGAGTTGGATTTGAGAATCCAAGATATCCCTCATAATCCCATTGTGTAGTATTTGGTGCATTATTAACAGATTTATTTAATACATTATATGAAATTGTTTCACTTAAAGATGCATCAAAACATGAAATATCAAATTTAACTCCTATATAACCATCTTTTAGTGCATTATCTACATTATCTCCAGCTCTAACAGCTATAGTAGTATTTGGAAGTTTAAATTCACCATACCATGTTTGAATATATCCATCCTCTGAAAGAGCCATCATTGAATCTGTTAGTGAAAACTCACCAGACAAACTACCAATATTTAAGCTTTCTTGTTTTGTAGACATATTACTTACATTTGAAGCATACGTATCTGTAGTATATCTACTTCCATCATTTGGTATAAAGTATATATTATAGTTACTTCCTATAAATTTCTTATATTTACCACTATCATCTTTATAATACAAATCTATATCTTTAATTATATTTGTGCCATCTTTAGATAAATAGTAGTAAGATGGTTTAATATTAATCTTTCTTGCATTAATTCCAGAAGGGCTTGGACTATAATATCCACTTGTTTTAACACTATATGCAATTCTATATCCAAGTTTTGGTGCACTTACATAACTTGCTGTAGTATGTTTATATGGTCCAAGTGGTAAAGTTCTATTAGAAGAAGTACCATTAATATGAATATTATTTCTATCTAGTAATGCAGTACTTTCTTTATTACCAATACTTGTAATTAACATACGTCTAATACCAGAGTAATAACTATTATTAGCAAGCTCCATAGAATCATTCTTTCTAAACACACTCTTGAATGCAACATCACTACAATCTGTTATTTGGAAATCAAAAATCTTAGATGCTGTTTTTACTGCTACAGAATACATAGCAAAGTAATAACCATCACCATACATTTTAGCTCCTTTAGTAAACTGAGGATCAGTATGATTTTCAGAAAACTCTATATCATTTGCAAAGTTAGCTGTATTATCTCCACTATCTGTTAAGTATTTTCTTTGTGAAGGATCCATAGTTTTATCTACTTGAATTTCCAGTTCTTGTCCTGCAACTTCATAAAGAAGTTCAGTAGAAGGCATATTTTTTGCTGCAGCAAGAATAATGATTTTATGGTTCGAATTATCTCTAGACAAAGTCTCATTTGGTGCAACTTGTCCATAGAAATATGTAATACCATTATTATATCTTCCTTGATTTGTAAGTCTAACTACTTTACCTTTTTCATATAATTGGCCATTATGAATAATATCAAAATCAAAAATTAAATAATAGTAAGTTACAAACTTAGCTTTTTGTTCAGCAGTTATATTGTTATAGTATGTAAAATCTAAATCTCCTTGACTTAGTTGAATTTCAAATGTAGCGTCATCTGCAAGTATTACTGTAGATGAATTAATAACTGAGTGATCTATTGATGCATTTCCTGTAACTGTAACTTGTGGTTGATTTAGTTTTACTGGAGTAAATATATTAATATAATGATCATTTGTAGATGTATAAGATAGTTCTCCACCAACATCTGAATTAGAAATTACATTATATTCTGTATAATATACTTTTCCTTTTGCACTTCTAAGTCCATTTAGTGCATCATTTTTAGTAATAATATTTGCATCAAAATCCGCTTTACCTGTAAGATATCCTTGAGTATCATCAAGTTCTCCTCTACCAGGTAAAAAAGTCGAATCACTAGCATTATAATTATTTACCATATTAATTAATACAGATTTTATTCCATCTTGATTTACAACCGGAACAGGAGACACATCTCCTACGCCACCAAAAGCTGCGGCAGGATCTGTATTACTTACAAGAGTACCTGTGATTTCTATTTGTCCATTTAATCCTAAATGTTTAGATTCAGAAGATATAAGTTCTGCTCTATTAAGTCTATATACAGAATATCTATTAACTTTATATCTAACTTTTCCATTACTTATTACTTTTTCATATGCCAAATCTTTTACAAAATAACTTGGTGTTTCAAAGTATGGATAAATATATTCACCTGATGGTACGTAAGTCACATTAGATGTAAGTCCAGCATCATTTCCATTCCAAACACTAGTATTAGAATATAGTTTTGGACTAACATTATTTGATGTTGATGGTCTATAATAGAAATCTATAATAGTAACATCATTATTGTTAGATTGCATTGTTTTAAATACGGCATTAGAATTCAAATTACCAGATGTAACATCTAACTCAGAAGTACCACTTTTAATTCCACTACGTTTTTGTTCCATAATTGTATATGCTTCATCTAGACTTGGCATAGTACAAACATTATACCCTGAATAAACATAATGAACTAAGTTATTCTCAATAACAAGTGACTTTGTAATTTCCATTGTTGAAGATATTGGATATTCATAGTATTCGCTATAAACTATGGTTGCATCATCTGCTGTGGAATTTACAATAAGTGAACTATTACCTGCATTGTCTACTGCTTCTTGTGAAACATTGGAAAGTCCATCAATTAAATTTCCACTCATATCCAAGTGTCTTACAAAAACTTCCCTTCCATTTTCATATGCAAATACTTTTGGACAAAGTATTAAGTTCAATATTATTAGTAATGAGAATAACAAGATTTTTTTCTTCATGTTATACCTCCTTACTCAATACACTGCTACTATTTTTAACAATTAGTTTACTAATTGGTGTTTCAACAACAAATAGTGTTTCAGATGTATCGTTTTTTGCAAGTATTGCATCTATATATATTGTAGCCTGAGTATCATTATATGTCATATTACTATCTCCAAATAATAAGTTTTCTTTAGTATTTGAAGACTCTACATTTATATCTAGTTTTACTCTAACCCTATAATCTTTTCCATCAAAATACACACATGGCATTTGTGCAGTAGATTTACCAGTAAGCTTTATATTATTAGCCTTAACATAATTTACATATTGTTCTAGCTTTTGGTCATCAAACTGTTCATATGCATATTTTTTTAATTTTCTTTTCATTTGTGCAGTAGATATTGTTGCACTATCTACACTAAGTAAATAGTCATAATATCCTTCAACATATGTTTTAATTTGTGTAAAGTATTGCTTATTATTTGGATAATATTCTACTGGTGAAATGAAACCTTCTCCACCATCATTAATAAATGGAAGTTCATATATTTCTTTATTAACATTTGCTAATGTATATGTATATCTATTAGCATTTGTTGGTATTTTTTCTTCATTGATATTAATTTTTGCGTCTCCTACAGTGATTGTATTATATTTTTCAGCAAAGTTTATTATTAATTCATTTAGTTTTCCTTTATATAATTTTTGACCACCTTTAATCTTACTTGTATTTACTGTTATAATTCCAGAATTAAGCATATCTTTTATAGCAAGTTGTTGATCTGGATTATATGCATTAATATCTTTAATTGTATAGTTATCTGCAGTATCTGGTTCAATATTTAAAGCTTTTGCCTTAATGTTATACATCCAAACCAACACTTCTTGATATTTAACTTTATCATCTGCATTTGAAGCATTCACTTCTTCATGAGTAACAAATCCTTGCTTTACAGCATACTCTACCCAAATTGCATTAGGATATGTTTCTTCTGTTGGAAGAGCAATTCCATCAATTGAAGGAACATTATACAAGCATGCAAGAAGCATTTTTACCGCTTCAGATTTTGTAACTTTATCTCTTGTGTTACATCTTCCATTTTCATATACTTGAGAAAAGCCATAAAGATCCATTTTTTCTTCATATTTTTCATATTTACTAAAGTTTCTATTTGCTAAGATATAGGTAGTAACAATGACTGTGGCTACAACTATAACAGCAACTATAGACAATATTATTATTCTCATTCTATAACTTTTCTTATTCTTTTCTATTTCTTCTAAACGTTCTTCTTCATTGTTATATGAAGGAACAAAGCCATCAGCCATTAATACACCTTCCTTTCTTATGGATTACATATTGGACAAGGATAAAATCCTTCAAAAGTTTGTTTTACTCCATTAAATGTTCCAGTTGTCACACTAGTTGCAGCCTCTTGTTTAGATGTTGCAAATCTTGGTGACATATCTGATATTTTACTTAATCTATATTCTGGGCAATTTACATCTTTATGATATAAATTCATTTGTATTTGTGAATCTTTACTTGGTGCAGTAAAATAATATCTTGTTGCACCTTCAAGAGAACTTACACCAAATGCTTTTGTATTTAAATATCTATTTCCAATAGATACACCTTGTACAAAAGCAACTATTCCAACATTATCTACCATATCATACATTTCATCATCTGTAGTTGTTGGGAATGAGAAGTTATATGAAACTCCAGCTTGTTTTGCATAAAGATTATTATCATTTACAGCATAGCTTAACTCATTTGCAACTGTAGTTGAAATAATTGAAGATCTTAAATCTAAAAGAGTAGATACAACATTAGATTTCAATGTGTTTTTAGCATCAGAATCTAAAACCCCTGCTATAAGCTCATTATTGTTTGAAGCATCTCCTAAATAGAAAGTCTGTGTAGGGATATCTTCATTAAACATATAATTATATCCTCTATGAGTTACACTAGTATCCATTGTAAATTCAACAGTATGAACTGAAACAGCATTAGAAGTTTCAATTCCGGGTACCATTTGGTAATTTCCATTAACCCTTACAATAGAATAACTATATGTAAAATATCTTTTTGGCTTTAGAACTCTAACAACTGCATTTGTACCATCTGGTGCAACAACTGACTCGTTTTTAGATACTCTTACACCATCATATTCAATTACAGCTACAGCAGGAACAAAAAGGTCTAAATACGATTCTGCATATTCATTTCCTTTAATGCCAAAAGTTGTATAAAGTGAATCAAAGAAAGAATCTACACCAACTTTAGCATTAACATTAATTTTTTTGTTCATAGAATCTGAATATCCATAATCTATTTTTTTATCTTGGCTTTCAACTTGCTTCATCTGGTAAGCTGCATCATCTAAAGCTGAGCTAATAACTTTCTCATAGTACATTTCCATTTCTTCTGCTTTGATAGTAAAGGTTATATTTATATATAGTACTATCATATATGGAAGTATTATTGCTATGAACACTAAAGCAAAATCTGTACTTTTCACCTTTTCACCTCCTTTTATAACTCAGGTATTGTAACTGAAGAATTTATTTTTATATCTAAATTTTGAGAATTTGCACTAGAATTTTTAGAAAACTTACCTTGTATAATATTTGCTGGTAAGAAACATCTAAATGTATTGTATTCATAATTTGAAAAATATGTATTAGATTTTGTTTCATCTAGAACAAACTCTACTATATATTCACCTTCATCACTACCAGTAGTAATTGATGATGGTGAAATATAACAGTTTGGAAGTTCTCCAACTAAACGTATGTTATCTGTTATTTTACTAGCAATATCTGTATCATCATCATTTAGTATCTTAACTTTAAATTTAAAAATTCTATTTGATGCAACACTAAAATTGTATTCTGGATTTCCATTAACATTTGGTTCTGCTGGGTTTTGAAGTTCAACTTTTACTAAGATATCGCTTTGGAAAAGTTGAGCAACTTCCGCGTTTTTCCATGTATTATTTTTAACTATTGCTCCATAGCTAATATTAACTTTTTGTTTAGTAGCACCTGGAGATATTATACTAAGAATTGAAGAAGCCATTGTTGTATTTGTGTTTTTCACATTAACATATACTTTATCTCCTTCATCTAAGAAAAACACATCGTTTTTTAAGCTATTATCTTTATCTATAATATTACTTGTTCTTCCTGTTTCCTCATTAAATATATCTTTATTAAAATATGATTGATATTGCTCGATATATGTTTCTCCATTTCCATTTGGATCATTAGTTAATAATCGCTTTTGGACTTCAACCTGAACATCATATGAATTAGCAGTTTGTCCAAGTCTATTTATAAAATTATCATAAGATGTTTGATCAATATAACCATTATTTGTCACTTCATCAACAAATGTAGTAACAGCTTTAAGAGCAACATTATATGAAATATCATCCTGTCTTTCAAAATAGTTATACAAAGGAAGTAATAGTAATAGTATAACTAAGAATATGGTTGCAACAATCATACTAAGTGTATCTTTCATATTACCATTCCTCCTGTAGTTCTTCGTCTGTAGCTTTAATTATATTTAAGTATGTAACATCTTCAGTTGAATTTCTACCTACAGTTAATATATATTGTGTATTATTTCCAAGCTTTTGCATCAAATCTTTATATGATAAATCTGTTCTCTCTAAATATATTGGAGATTCATTTTTTGTATTAAGATTAATACTCAAAACAACTGAATTATCCACTATATTTTCAGATAATCTATCTTTTTTTATGTAGTTATAATAATATGACACAACTTCTTGACTAGATAGTATTAAGTGTCTATCTGCTTGTAGTGACACATTAACACCATCATTAGACAAATCATGCATATATTCATATACATGGTCCGTATAAGACATTAAAGATGAAAATAGGAAAATTGTTAAAGACAAAGCTATAACAAAAATAAATGTATATATACCAATGTATAAAGCATCATTTACACTCTCCATATTCTCACCTCCTAATTAATTATTCATTTAAATTTGTTTTATTTATTTTTTAGTAAATGTAATTGTTGTCTTAGGTACTCCATTATACTCTATCTCTTCAACAGTAGCTAAATATAACTCATCATATGCAAGAGCACCTGAATCTCTTTCTTGATTTATATATGAAAGACCAGAATCTGTATTAACTATTTGCCCCTTATATATAACAACAACTAAATCTTTATTATAATACTTGTTTGCACAATTTATAACATCAAGACCTGTTTTTTCTGTATAGTTATATTGTGAAAACTCATCAAAAGAAGATAGTAGTGATGTGTTAGATTTATTAACATTTCCGTATATGTCTCTCATCTGAGTAAATATAGTTATTATTCCTGATACAAGAATTAATGTAACAAAAATTCCAACACCAAGTGTTAAAGCTCTATTAACATTATCTCCCACATCTACTCCTCCTTTCTATTTTATTCCATATCTTTGCTGATCTACTTTAAAGTTTTCTTTTAGTTCTTCTTCTGTAAGAGCTCTATTATATACTCTTACACAATAAATTGTTCCTTTAAATGTAGTTTCTGCTCCAGCACCTGCTAGTGGATTTCCACCAAGTACAAATGTTGTACCAGTTGCTGGCTTTTGAATATTATTGTTATATGGTATACCTTCATATTTACCATTTATTCCTAATAATTGTGCAGATGTTTCATAAGCAAAATTATCTGCTCCTAGTTGTAGTTCCATTTTTCCTAGAGAACCAGAAATTGAATATACTTTATTTGCTTGAATAATTGAATCACTAATTGTAACATCAGATAAACCTTCAGTTGTATAAACATCAAAAGAAGCTTTACCCCTTTTTAGTATTGATTCATTAGTTAAAGTATTAAATACAAGTCCTGCTCCACCATCATTAATTGAACTTAATACAGATTGAGTAGTACTATCTACATCTGTAACACTATCAAATTTACATACAACCTCAATAGTAAATTCATCACTATCAAAATCATTAAGAGCTACATATTCTTTTCCTGTAAAATGTAAACCATTATAAATCCATCCGGATTCATCATTAAAGTCAAATCCAGAAAGTGTAGCATTGTTTCCATTACCACTAATATCTGTCCACACATTTGTTGAATTTGAATGTGTTGCTCCATTATTGTATTCTCCATTAAGAAGCATTACCATTCCAGTAGTTATATAAGAATTAATTAATGTATTACTTCCACTATCTGGAGGTGCATCTTCAGGATTATAGTTTGTACTATCTTCAATAATTGTCTTATCTCTATATGTTTCAGCTTTAATTGTTCCACCATAATTTACATATATTTTTGTATTATTTGTTCTAGCAGCACCAAAAGTAACTAAATTAAATATTAATGACGCAGCTGTAGTATTTTTATTCTTTACAATAATATTAAATTCATCACCTTTATTCATTGTATATACTTGTGTAACACTATTTGGCATATATATACTATTTAAAGCTGGTAAATTTCTATAATCTATTAGTTTATAACTATCAAGTGATGTATTAACAGAAAGTGTTCTATCCTTAGAACTAATCACATCTAAGATTTGTTCTTCAGTATATTTCTTTTCTGCTAAATCATAAGCTAAAACTAAATTATTATATGTTCCTGCAAGTGAACCAGAATCTACAGTGACAGTTCCAGATTCATATTGAGACTTATACAAATTATAATCAAATTTAGCACGAATTGTCTTTAAATCATCTGTATAAGAATATATAACAGGATTATATACCTTAGCAGTATGTTCCATATAAATATCATAACTATTTTTAGTAGTAGAAAGCTTTGCTACAAAATCATTATACATTTCATTTGAAATATATCCTTTTGCTTCAACACTATCCACAAAATCTGTAGTAATTTTTAGTGCTAATGCATAAGAAATGTCATCCTCTTTTTCATAAGCAATATATACAGGTAATATAAAAAAGATGATGACAGATATTAGTATTGCTACTACTTTTTGTAAAACCCCATCCATATTATACTCCCCTTATTGTTATTATCATCGAACCAACATCGCTATCTAATTCATCAACACTTATAACAAAGTCTTGATTATCCATAAGATATCTAGATGCTCTATCGAAGTTATATTTTCTTAAATTATTATCCTTAGAATGAATAGTTATATCTGGATAGCTTTGAATATTTCCAGATGAATCTATATACTTAATATTAGTTAATATCATTTCAACATTTACATTTTGTACATAATAATTAATTAAATTTCTAACACTTGAGCCCTTAATATAATTTCCAGTATTACTCATAAGAAGTGTAGATTCAATGTCTCCACGATAAACTCTACTATAGTCATATCCGCCACCAACATTTCTAACCAAGTCTAAACTTGAATTAAAGAAAATAATAATTGCAGAAACTGTTAGTATACCAATAAATACTGATACACCAATTATTATAGCAGTATAAAGATTATCTTCTTCCATTGCATCTACCCCCCTCTCTTTCTAGAAACATTTTAAAAACATTTTAAAAAAATATCTTTAAAATATCCCTATATAATGTTCAAGGTATATAATCTTTTGAATTATATACCTTGAAATTATTCCAATATAAAATTAATTATTTTCTTTTAAATAGTATTCCTAAAACTGCATCTCCAGATGAAGTTTTGATAAGTTCTGCATGATATGTAGCTGAGTTTGGTACATAGTTTTCAGAACTTGATGATCTTAAAGAACTAACTTTAGTTGCTGATTCATCTCCAGCAAATTGAATAGGTTTATCTATTGTGTTAGTTCCGTTTCCTTTAGCAACTCCTAATTCTAAGATATTTCCGCCAGAAGTAGCTTGTACTTCAATGATCATATCTTTGTAGTATTGATCAGCAGCAGCTATAACTTGAGCACCTTTAACGTCAACATCATCATAATCTCTATATAATGAATTAACTAATGCATCATTTAGACTAATAACCTTATTTGTTCCTTCACCGATTAACCCTGTTGCTAAATTAACAAGTGCCATTACTGCAGCAATAATTAATAATGTAATGAAAAGTCCAACACCTATCATTATTGCTTTTTGTGCATTATCCATTTTTATTCCTCCTTTACACAATTTATTAAAACATCTTTTAGATGATTTAAACTAAAAACTCATTTGGCTAAAGTAATTAACCATTTGTAACATACTTACAATTAGAAGTGGAGCTACTAGATATCCACCAATTAATAATACCATTGGTGTGAAAGCTAGAACTTGACCAATTGAAGCTTTTCTTTTAATTAAGTTTTCGTTTGCATCTTTTCTCTTTTCATAGAAGAAAGATCTTTCTGTTTCAAGCTCATCAAATGCAGCTTTAACAGGAATTCTTGTAACAGCTGATTGAAGCTGATCAATAATTCTTTGGAAATCTTTATTTGGTACATTATCTTTTAGCTCCTCTAGAGCTTGTTCAGCACCAGCTTCATAGTTATTCAAGCAAGTAGCTATAGGTTCTCTAAATGCATATGAGAATCTACATAACCACTCAAGTATTGTTTGTACATCTACTCTGTCAATGTGCATTAGCATAAGTATAATTGACTGGAATTGCATTATTTCATTATCTTTATCCATCTTTCTTACATTATTTCTAATTGCAAGAATAATATTTGGAATATGATAAGCTCCATAAGCAATTACTAATGCAACTATAATATGCCACCATTTAACATATGAACCGTTTATTGTAGTAATCTTATCATAAATTCTATCAACAGCTTCGGTGTCTACTGTACCTGTTGCTTTATCTGTAAGACTTTCTACCAGTTCTTCTCTTGATACATTTTTATTTTTATATGCATTTATATACTGAGCATCAAAATCTGCAACTTCTTGAGCAGCAGCTTGATCTTCATCACTTAGTTTTCCAAGAGATAAGAATTCATTACTTAATCTTGTATATGCAGCATTTTTAGTTATTATATTGATATTTAAAACAAGTAATAATACTAAAATAAAAGCTGCAAATGCATATGTCAATTTATTAACATATAACCACTCTATTGTCAAATAAGAGTTTGTATCTTTAATAAGATTTGTCTCTTTTTTGTACTTAGTAGTATTTTGTTTTGTTTTAAATGCATCAACTATCATTCTTATAAAATTAATACTATATAATTTTTCTTGCCATTTAACTTTAGAAACTCTATCAAATTTAATTTCTTCTCCATCTTCTCTTAGCACTCTTAAAAGGATGTAAGACATAAATATTGATACTATAATTAGAGATTGCATTATAAATCCAATTGAACTGTTGTAGAAATTAGATAAAGCAGCAAAGTTTCCAAGTGCCCATGATTCAATCGGTTTTACAAATATTAATGGTGCAACAGCAATTATTGTTAAACTTCTAAATGTATTTTTAAGCTTATCTTGTTTTAAAATTTCAAGATAAATTTCATTTAAGATATTATTCAAGTTTTTAAGATAAATTGATGTATCTTCAATTTTTCTATCACCAAGCTCATATGTTAAATATGAAATACCAGCAAATAGTTTTAAAAATCTATTAGGTGCTGTATCATAATATCTTTCAAGCTCAACCTCAGGAGTATCTGAGATTATAGCTTCTCTGATACGTTTTAGTTGTGGAGCTATTTCTTTTTCGCTCATTTCATCAATTACATCACTAATTGCCTCATCTACCATTCCATGTTCATGGAAAGCATGTCTTAAAATAGTAAATGCTTCAGGCATTTGTCTTAATATCTTATTTGATACAGATGTAATTGTAATATCTACAACCTTTTCTACAACAATAATTAATCCTATAAGGATAATTAAAGTCATATACAAGTCATTTACAACATTTACAAATACTGCTAAAGCAACGAATACAACAATCATTGTTATAGTCATTAGTCTTCCAGTATTTCTTCTAAGTTCATACTCAGAATAGTCATTAGTCATCTCATATTTTAATCTTACCTTTTTAGCAAAATATTTTACTAAAGGCATTTTAACATAAGTCATATAAAGAACTTGATATAGTTTATCAAAAGTATCTTTAAAATTAACCTTGTTTTTAACAACTAACGAATCTTTTTGTTGTAATAATGTACTACTACTATATTTTCTTTTTAATATAACATAGTATATTCCTAAGCTTGCAAGGCCTACTAAAGAAATAACAACTAAAACAATTGCTATATTTGTCACTTTATCACCTCCAAGCTAAATCTAAGAATTCATCAAAAGCTTTAATATCTTCTTGAGACATATTATCTCTCATAGCTTTAATGTTTTCTTCACTTATTGGATTTGTAAATACATATTTTCCATCTACAAATTCAACTATATTTCTATATGTATAATTTTGTGCTTGAGTCATATGTTGGAAATACTCTACAGCATTATCCATAAATTTATCTAATTTTTGGTTTGTATCCTTCATTTTTCTATAGTCATTATTGTATGTATAAGTTTGTTCAAGTGGGATACATTCTGTTATTCTTTCAATATATCTTGTACCATCAACAGCTCTCTTTAAGTGAATATCAAAGTTTATAACTTGAACAACTTGAACTTCAGCAACATTTTCACTATTAAACATTCCAATCTTTAATAATGAGTTTCTAAGAGAAGTTATTAAGTTAGGAAAAGTCTTAGCGTGATGCGTAAATAGTGTAAACTTAGAAGCAACTTGGGCCATTTGAATCATCCATGCAGCAACTGGGTCAGTTGCAACCTCTCCTAAGATATTAACACCACCATCTGTTTTCTTTTGAACATCTAGACCTTCTTGTCCAGTTATTGTATCTGTTTCTCTTAAAGATAAGATGTTATGATATGGATAAATTTTTCTTAAGTGTAATTCGAATGCAGTTTCTTGTACACGAATAGTAATAGTTGGATACAAGAATTTCATAATCGCCATTAGCAATGTAGTTTTACCACAACCTTGCTCACCAGTGATTGCTGTAACTCGTGCTCCTCTAATTAAATATTTTAATAATTCAATAACATTTTCTTTATTCTCATGAATAAGCAATTGTTCAGGAGAAATTAATGTAGGTGGAGCAAACTTTCTTACAAAGAACGCCCATGATTCTGAGAAGTTTGGTCTTAAAACAACAACTCTGGAACCATCTTTCATTTCATTTATTTTGTAACCTACAGATTCAGATAATTGTCCTGGATTATTATATTTATATATATTTTGACATACTCTCTTTAATTCTGCTTCACTTCCAAAAGATAAGAATGATAAGTACATTGCTTTACCTTTATAGAATATCCATACTGAATCGTATGACATTGGTATTTTACTTTCATTCATTTGTTGTAAATAATCATCCATGTCACTTAATTGATCTAAGAATGATGGTGGAATACCAGATACACCACCAGATACACCATCGATATTCATATCTCTAATGTCATCTACTACTGAGTATCCTTTATATTCTTGGTAAATTCTTTGAACTACTATTTCAAGTTTATCTTCAAAAGATAATGTTTCTGGTGAAACTTCATCTGTAAATATCTCATCTATCTCTCTTGGAGTTATTACATATGATGGAACTGTTTCATCAAACTCATATTTAGGATAATCTAGTGCATACTTAGTAATTATCTTTGTTAAGGCTTCTGCCTTATATGTTTTCTTATACATATGCATTATTATTTCAAATTTATCCTGAGATGTTAACTCATTAAAGTTATTAAAAGGTATTGCATGGTTAATGTTAAAGTTATTTACCTTATAATCATTTTTTAGTAAATCAAACATAAGAGATTTAACGTATTTCTTATCATTTGAATCTGCATATCCAGCACCTTTTAAAGCTCTCTTTAATTCGTATTTAACATTTTTTCTTCTTTCAAATTCTTCTTCTGAAAGAGCCAAATCATATAAGTTCATTCTTGTGATTTCATCAAATTGTTTTTTAATATAATTTTGCATAGTAGAAAGACTATATGTTGTCTTTTCTCTTGTTAAACTATCTTCTACCATTTGATCTGCACCAGATTTTTTTACCCTATAGTAGAAAAATGCAGCTACAAATGCAAGTAGTAATAGTATTAACAAAATATTAAATACAAATGCAACTGACATCATATCACCCCTCTTACTCTTTTATTTTTAATATCTTTACTATTTCCTCTACAATTTCTGTTGCTTTTAGCATAAAGTTACCATTGTAGTCTCCTGCTTGAGCATTTAGATTTTTATATAAGAAATCTAACACATTTCCATCATTACATGCATCAGCAAATAAATAATTATGTGGTAATACCAAACAAGGATCTGGTATTTTAAATTTTAGTTTTAAATTAAACAAATTATATTTTGAATTTGGTTCATAATCTCCAATTACATATATCTTTGTTTTATCTTTTATGCTATCAATAAACTCTATTTTCTTAATAAAATTAGATAGTTTTTCAATTTCTTGTGGAACAACACAAACTAAAATATCTGCTTGTTCCATAACTCTAATTGCACTATCATCTGTCATAGTTTTTGGAAGGTCAATTAAAACTAAATCATAAACCTCATCTGCATTCTTAGCTATTAGAGGCATACTTATTAAATTTTCTCTCTCTTCAGTATTTGTATTTGCTATTGCACTATAAAGAATATCTAATCTTCCTTTTAGAACTGGTTTTGAATAGTTTTGAATGATATCTGGTGACAATTTATTAGATTTAATTAGTCTCATAATTGCATTCATTCCCATATTAGTATCATTAAAACTATTAGCATTTACCAAATCATCATACATTGTAAAAGATGATGCAATCTTTTTTGCATTTGAATTTGCATCTATAAGTAATGATGATGTTTTATGTGTTATTCCAAGAAGCGAGCTAACAGCAATAGCAACATGAGTGCATCCTGATTTACCTTCTTCTGGACTCCAAAATACAATCTTAGCCATTAGTTCTTCCTCCTTTTAATCTCTTTTAGTATTTCTTTTGAGCTTGTATCTCCTAAAATCTTAGATACAAATTCGCATAAGTATAATACAAAAGGTTTTGTATGCCTTTTAATTTCTACCATTCCGCTATACTGAGAATCGATATTAACCATAACATCTTGTTCATCCATACTTATTTCGTAAACTTCATCAGTCCACTTTACAGCATAATTTCCAATTTTCTCCTCCAAGTAATTATTAGCTGCTCTAGACATATAAGCTCTATATAGTACCTTTGTAAATAAAAGTTCTTTTTCTGGATTTTCTCCTCGCATAACTCGAACCAATTCATCATTTCTTGCTACAGATACAACATTTGTATCTATAAACATATACGCTTTATTTATTTCTAAGCCTTTATATTTTCTATAGCCTTCATAATTTTCTACATCAAGAATTACATAGCTATATCTTTGAATATCTATTCCTCTTTCAACAAGATAAGATTGTAATTGTTCATATGATGTAAAACCTACAGCAAAGTCTATTTCACTGTATTGAGTTAAATAGCATTGGCTTTTATCTATAGCAGGAATTAAGTATCTATACTTTTCATCTGATGTAGCATCTATTACTAGTACTGATTTTCCCATTATGCCTAATGTTTTAGCTACAGTAATAACGAAATCATATTTATCTACATACCCGTACATTCCTAATGCTTGCATTTTATCTCCCCCTCTTTTTTAAATTCTATTATTTACCTTCAAGTAAATTTTCTCTTTGTGTTTGTTGTGTAATAATAGATTGTTGTGCTCCAGTTACTATATTTTCATAACTTCCACTATTTTGAGATTGATAATTTTTAATTCCACTTTCAATAGTAGATCTTGTCTCAGCATTTAATCTTGCAAGTTCTGAAGTTGCATTTTTTAGTAAATATTGGTTAGATTTCATAGCAGTCATAACATATGTATTTGGTTGATAGTTTTGTGTTGTTTTAGTAGATGCATTTGCAAAGTTTTTATATTTATAGATGTACTCGTATAATTTGTTTGCTCCTTCTGTAGCATCCATATCCACAATTTTTTCCCAATCTTTTTCAATAACTGTTTCAAGATATCCTTTAGTTTCACTTTCAATATCTTCTGAAGATTTCACTTGAGAATCACTATCTGTATATCTTAAAGCATATAATTTAGAACCACTGTTTAAGAAAGAATCAACAATTGAACTGTTTAATAATTCAATTTCATCTTCAGATAATTTTAGCCAGAAAGTTGTATCATAAATTTTATCTATAGTTTTTTGTGCAAGTACAATATAGTCTGTACCATTAGGGAACATTATTCTTACATCAACAGTATCTCCTTCTACTAAATCTGAAGGCATAAGAACTGTATTAATTTCAACATCTCTAACGTCAGCAGCAACTACTTCACTACTTACCATATTTTCTGTAATAGGTACTTTTGCAGCAATATTGTATTTAGCTGTAAGTCCAACAATAGAAGCAGCAGTAACTGTACCAGTTGGAACTGTACTATTATTAACATTTACAGTATCTATCATATCTGAAGTTATTACTTCACCTTGTACAATATCCCTCTTTAGAACAACTACTGGTGTTGTATATTTTTTAATATAATTGCTATTTGTACCATTGCTATAAGATCTAATTGTGAAAAAAGAAAAAACTCCTACAGCAATAGCTAGAACAATACCAGCACTTGCACCAATAACAATACCTTGTATCATTTTCTTTTTGATTTGACTCATTCCTATCATTTGTTATCAACCTCCATAAAAAATATTTAATAATACTTAATTTTTAAGTTAATTTCTCTTTTAATTATATATATAATATAATAAAAAATCAACCGAGAAAAAACAAAACTAAGGTCGTATTTTGAATTGAAATATAAATGTAATATTGTCGAAATAGGTTTGTTTTGCTTATGTTTTAAGAATGAAAAAAACTCAGTAAAATTAATTACTGAGTTTTAAAAAAAGTTATAAAAAAGATATTTAAAATAATCTAAAAAATTAGACTTTAAAACATCATTTGTGCAAATTATATTTTTTTCATCAAACAACTCTCCGTTATTAAGTATTTGAATTTTACCAACAACATCACCCTCATATAACGGTGCACAAATCTTTTCATTATAAACAATATTTGTTTCAAAATTTGGCTGTGAACCTTTTTCACATAGCGCATAGACATCCTCACAAATTTTAGTTTTTAATTTTTCAGTTATATTTTTATCTACATCAATTTCATCTAAATCATTATTTTGCGATACAAGTTTCTTTGTTTCGAAATTTGAAAAACCATAATCTAACAATGTTTTTGTTTCTTTAAGTCTTACATCTGAGCTAGGCGCTTTCATAATAACTGAAATAAAAGTTGTATTACCACGTGTTGCACTTCCAACCAAATTATACATTGCAAGAGAAGTATAACCAGTTTTCAGCCCTGTTGCGCCATCGTAAAATCTAATTAATTTATTAGTACTTGTAAGCTCAGTTTCTCCATTTCTTAAAGTATCCATCCAAATTGAAGTATACTTTAAAATATTTGGATGTTTAGTTATTAATTCTCTTGCAAGAAGTGCTTGATCATATGCACAAGTATAATGTCCGTCTTCATCTATTCCATGTGAATTTATATAATGAGTATTATTCATTCCAAGAGACTTTGCTTTTTCATTCATCATTTGAACAAAGTTCTCTTCACTACCACCAATTTTTTCTGCAACAGCAACAGTAACATCATTTGCACTAACCACACAAATCGCCTTTAAAGCTTCATCTACAGTTAATGATTCACCCTCTTCAAACCAAATCTGTGAGCCACCCATCTCAGATGCATTTTTACTGCAAATTATTGTATCTGAATAACTAATTGTTCCCGAGTCTATTTTTTCCATAAGCAAAAGCAGGGTCATAAGTTTAGTAACAGACGCTGGAAGCATTTTTTCTTCTGCATTATTTGCATATAGTATATTTCCAGTTTCCACTTCCATCAAAACTTGCGCTTCTGATTCAAAACTAAATGAAGGATTTGCATTTGTCGCTATACTACTAACATCACTTCTCTGTATTAAATCGTATAAATAACCATTTGCATATATAAAATTTGAGTAAAAAAATAATACAAATAACAAAGCAAATACTGTAAGAATTTTAAATGATTTATTCACACAATCCACCTCATTATATTGTATTAATAGAATTTAAATAATATAACAAAAAACTGCTATAACGGAATATAGCAGTTTAAATATAAATAGTTTTTTTATTCAGGTCTTCCTTCTTCAGTTTTAGTTTCTGAAACTTTCATTTTTCTGTTAATTTCAGTAGTATTTCTACATGTAATTATGCTTATTAGTACTAATTCATATGTTACTCTTAGAGCTAGGTTACCAAATATTAATAATCCTAAGCATGCTAAAATATTAACAGCAATTAGTCCTAAAGAGAATAATGTAATGTAGATAGCTCCAATTAAGTATGTTATTTTTAATAACATCTCAACTGCCATGTTTTTAAAAGTTAATGTATCATACATCCAACCTAAAAATCCATGGAACTTTCCTTCGTTCTTTTTACTTAAGAAAGTAAAGTATAGTGCAATTCCCCCAGCAATTGCTACTATAATAGAAATAATCATCCAAACTCCTAATGTAGCTGCACCTGATGCTGCTTTTGTTAGTGCGCTTGAATTACTATATAATGATGAAGAATACATAAAATCCCCTCCTGATAATACAATACCATAATTTATATAAAATATCAATATTAATTATATTAAATTACATGAAATTTTAATTTCAAAAATGCCAGCAACATAGGGAGCAACTTCATAAGGGTTAAATATTACAATCATATTATCACCATCAAAAATGAATTTTGAAAAAGTATTTTTATTTTTTAGTAATCCTCTATTTAGCCATTCTATATTTGAATATTTTTTGAATTTTTCATTTTTTAGCAATTCTTCTTTACAGATAGAATAAAGATTTTCTATTAATTGTGGATTACTTTTAGTTAAAGTATCAATATCTACAATCTCATCATTAGTATATACAAAAGTGAATACTTCATCAGTTTTGTGTGTAATTCCAGCACTTGATGAAACATTGAACTTTAAAGAAATATATTCTCCACTTTTAAAAGTTTCAAAAGAAATGTTCAGTTTTTTTGTGCTGTCAAAAGAATTTGTTTCTTTTAGTTTAGTAATATATGAATCAATTTTATCTTTAATCATATTATTAACTTTTGAATTTTTAGTTACAGGATAATAAATATTAATATCTACATCATCATTATTTTCAATAATACTTTCTATAGTAATTTCATCTATATTGTTATTTACCGCTTTAACATCAACAACCTTTTCATTTTCAATAGATACAATAGTTGGAGATAAAATTATTACTAAAGATAAAAAAAGAGCAAGTAATTGTTTATGGTTCATATTATCACCCATAACAATTATATGCTCAAACTATTATTTATATTATTTTAATTATTTTTTATCATCAAAATCATATGTATAAGCTAGTAAATCACTTGGCTTTAAAACTTTTTCAATACCTTCGATATAGCATATTATATCAATATCCTTGCACATATCTATCATGTATTGTCTGCACATTCCGCATGGTGTCAAAGTTTCGTCAAAATAGTCGTTATCTTTCATTTTTCCAACTACTGCAATTGCTACAAATTCTTTATCTCCATGAGATATGGCATTTTGTATAGCATTTCTTTCAGCACATACACTCATTGCTGGTATTGCTGGATCTTCAACATTAACACCAATATATACAGTTCCACTTTTAGCCAAAAGTGCAGCTCCAACCTGATAGTTACTAATAGGGACATACGCATTTTTAGAAGCGTTTTTAGCAATACTTAAAAGTTCACTTTGATTCATATAACATCCTCCTTAAAAATTAAATAATTTAAATATTTCTGGTCCAAATAAGACCAATTGATAAACAAATAAAACAATAAGAATTCCAAGTGCCGCACTAAATACCATATTAATTTTTCTAGCTTTAGTATTAGTAACTTTAAGAACAAATATCATTAAACTTAACACTGCACAAACTGCACCTACTAAAAAACTTCTAGTTATTAATGAAGCATAAGTTGTAAGACCAAATGCAAGTGCTACATTTAAGCTTGGACCAGTATGTGCATATTCTTCACCTCTGCCAAACCACCCTTTAAGTATAACTACAGTTACAACTATAGCAAAAAGAATAGTCATAAAAATATTACCTCTTGAGCTAATAGCAGCAGATAAAAATGTAGATGTTGCATTTTGAAGCTTGTCCGCAAACAAGAAATATGCAACTATAACAGATATACCAGATGATATCAAAACCCCACCTGCAGCAATATCTTTTGCAGCTTTTGCCCTATTATCATATTTGTCTGTTATCAAATCTACAATATATTCAGAAACTGAGTTCATCATTTCAGAAAACAAAACAAATCCTATTGTTAAGCACAAGCATACAAATTCTGTTTTATCTAGGCCCAACACCACACCAGCAATCATTACAACTAGCGCAATTAAATAGTCTATACGTAAATTTCTTTCAGTTTTAAAAGCTTTTATAACACCATCAATTGAATGATGAAGAGCTGTTACAAAGTTTTTATTTTTTTTAATTTCTTCAACAGTCTTTTCACTATTAATATTTTCAATATTTTCTTTAGTTTCCTTCGCCATTGATTCTTCCTACCCCTATTTTTTCTAATATTTTTTCTTCTAGAGCACGCATTTCTTTCTTTTCTTCTTCAATCATATGGTCATATCCAAGTAAATGACAAACGCCATGAGTAATCATATAAAGCATTTCTCTCAAAATTCCTGTACCATACTCTTGGGCATGCTCTTGAAGGACATCTATACACATTATTATATCTCCAAGTTCTAATTCTCTAACTTTCTTGCTATCGTCTAAAGAAGAAAATTCATTAATTTCATCTCTAGAAAAAATTGGAAAAGATAAGACATCTGTTGGTCTATCTACATTTCTATACTCTTTATTGATTTGATGAATTTCATCTTTTCCTACTGCACTAATAGAAATAGAAACATTTTGATCTTTAATATTTTTTTCTTCTAAAGCTATATTAATTATTGTCTCTATATCTTGAGTTATATCTCTATCACATTTTTCTTTGATATACTTTACAAGTTCATTGTCTAAATCTATTGATATATTATTCATTAGTTTATTACCTTCCTTTAAAATATCCAACTTCTTCATTTATTTTATAAATCACATTTAGTGATATTTTTTCTTCATCCTCGTAAGTTACTTCAATATCCTCAGTAAGGACTTCAGCATCTTTACAATTAGGTAAAATATCATTATATAAAAAGTTTTTAGCATCACTTTTGGCCATATCCATTATTTCTTCTTTAGATAAATAATACTCTTCCAGCTCATAAATTAAAAATTTATATGAGCAAAAAGAAATAGTATTACCAAAAAGTTTAATATCACTGCTATTTTTAATTATATCATACTTTAAAGATTTATCCAAATAATTTATGTATTTTTCTTTATTATTTATGTCGACACCTATGCTATACTTTTCTTTTCCAGTGTACTTTTTATTAAACTGCTTATATGAATATGTATTACTAAACACATACTCGTTTTCAACAAAAACACTACCTTTTGCTTCAACATCAAGAATTTCATTTGTTCTAGTATATATTTTTCCCTCTATTACAATTCTATCTTTTTCTATATAATCTCCAACATTACTAATAGGAGTACCATTTTCTGCTACTATTTTTGAAATAGTACCAGCTTTACTAGTTAAAATATCTCCATTTTGATATTTTGCTTCCATTTGTGCTGTAGTTTTTTCCACAATTTCCACATCTAGAGTTACACCATCAATATCAACTCCTATCCAGGTTGCATCTTCAAGACTGGCTCTTAAGTTTTTAACAATATCTCTAGTATTGATTCCCAAAACACATTTACCAATATGAACACCATAATTTCTTAATACATCTATAACTTGTTCATCACTTATTTTACTATTTCCTGTTACATTAATTTTCCATATAAATTTAGTTGAAATTATGCTAATAACTAAAAATAGTGCGACTAAAATTATAACAAATCTTCTTTTTCTATATCTAAAATAATTAAAATAAACTCCTTTTTTCTTTAAAATTTTAGACTTACATTTTGTCTTTCTATTAATTGCTCTAAGTTTTTTAAAATCTTTAGCAAACATTTTAAAAATAATTATACCATTACTTTTGGTAACTATGTCCCATACACTTACATTGTTAATCCTACACAGATTAATATACCTTTCTGTAAAAAAGCCTTCTACCTCTACTTCAACAATTCCATATATGTTTTTTATTTCATCATTTAATTTCATAATACCTACCTATTTTGAAAACTAATATTTACTATACTACCTGAAACCAATAATTCGATATTAGATAGTTCTTCAATTTTTAATTTATACCCATCTATTTGCATAAAAATGTTACTACATTTAATTTTTATATAGTTATCATAATAATCTACTACGCTAGTCTCTCCTTCTATTAAAAGCTCATTATTCTCAATCATTGTAATTTTAGAATAATTTCCACTAAGTTCCTTAGGTAAGTTTAATATATCTATAAAATTTTCTTTAGCATTATTCATACTTTTTTTAAAATTAATTCTATTAAATATTTTTTTATTCTTTTTCTTGTCCATAAGTATCTATAACAAATATATTAATAATATTAATTTTTATGCAAAAAAACAGAGTAGATTTTTCTACTCTGCCGTTTTTATATTATTGTACTTTTTCAAGAACTAATTTACCACCAAAAGTATAATAACCAGTCTTTAGTTCTACCATACTTACTGTATCATCTTTATTTACATAGTCTGTTTGTGCATAAGTAAGTGTTTGTTTACCTGTTGCCATATCATATAGATTTACATTTTCTCCATCTTGTACAGCAATATATTTGTTATTATCAAAAAGTCTAGAGCCTGATGCTTTATCTATAACAACTTTTCCATCTTTATTTACTACGCTAATATAATTTGCATTAGCATTTTCAATAATAATATAGTCATTAGTTGGAATAATTCCATCTTCTGGAACTAAATCAATTGATACATTTTTACCAAGCAATAAAGTTCTAGTTAAAGTATCATTAATATATCTAGAAATAATTAATCCAAAACCTCTTTGAGAATATTCTGTTACATCTTCAGCAATTTTCTTTCCTTTGAAATCATAAACTTCATGTTTAGAGAAATTATTGCTTGGATTTAATACTAAGTATTGAAGATTACTAATTTCATTTCCATTAAACTCATATCCTTGAACTTTAACTTCTTTTTTATTTTCATTAACTATTCTAACACAATCTGATTCGTTAATTATGAAATATACATCTCCATTTACATCTTGTACTGGATTAATTCTATTGCTTGATTCAACTACTTTTTTAAAGTCACTATCATATACTGTATAAGTATTCTCTCTAGTACCAGAGCTTGTATTTCTTTGTTCAATAACAACATATTTTCTAAAATATACTCTGCTATCTACTGTATAATCTCCTGAAGTATCTATTTCTGTTTTAACTTTTGCTTTTTTATCATAGAAAGTAATTTTATCATCTGTTTTCAAAATGTTATATGAAATATCTACATTTTCAATTCCTTCAAATAGTCTTTCACCTGTAACTAGATCAAAATAATTTTTTTGCCCATCTACAGAGATATAAACTATTGTATCATAATCTGAATTAAATTTGTTTGCATATGAAATACTATGTAGTGCTACAGAAGTTTCAAAGAAAGCTTTACCTTGTTCATTAACAAATGTATATACTCCATCTTTTTGACATTCAAAAACAATTTCACTTGCTTCTTGAACAGTAGTCATAGAAATATAATCATATTCTGGTTGAATTATAATTTTTCCAGAATTAGTTACAACTCCATATTTTCCATCTTTTTGAACTTTGTAATATTTTCCACCTACAACTTGAATAATATTTTCATATTCTCCAAATTTAATTACTTGTTTTTTATTTTTATCTATAACAGCCACTTCAGAAACGCCAGTTTTCTCATTTATTCTTGATGCACAAGTTACATCATAATAAAAATCATTCATTGAATTAAATCCAGAATACTTTCTAACTTTTCCATTTAAATCTAAAAATGTATAAGTATCATCTGTAACATTAATTAATCTTTGATATCCTACTAACTTAGAAGTAGCTTTTTTAGAACCAGCATTATTTGCAATTATTATAATTCCAATAATTATAATTACTAATAATAAAGCTATTCTAACTATAGGTCTTCTTAATATTTTACCTATAACATTTTCTTTATTTTTGCCAGTTTTCTTTTCCATAAATACCCTCTTTTCTTTATGTTTTTATACAAATATATCGTACACTATTTTAATTTCTTTGTCAATAAAAAAGGGCATATACATGCCCACTAAAGTCTAATTTTCACACCATTTTCACTGTTCTTGAAAACAAGAAAATTATCATTATCTTCATATAGTCCTCTATTAAAAGTTAAATTAATAGTAACACTATCTCCTGCATCTAACCTTTGGCTAATTTTTACAGTTGGATCAATTAGTTCAACTGTAGTAAAATTATTTGAATTTCCACCATATAATGAAAAATCATAAATTGAATACCAACTCTCATCTTTAATTGATTCTAGCTTTAAAGTAACATTTGTTTTAGTATCATCATAAATAATATTATCTATATGAATTTTAAACTCTGCAGTATAAATTTCATCTACAGTTAATGGATATTCAACCATATCTTTATATACATCAACACCTTCAGCACTATTATTCATATGTTTTGGAATATATATAGCATTAACAATTACACAAACAACAATTGCAAAAATCGATAGAACTACTGCTATAATTTCTCCTTCTTTATTTTTATTATTATTTGTTTTTATATACGCTATTATAACAGAAATTATAGATAACACTACTGCAAATGGTATTCCATATATTGGAACAAATGCACACACAAATGCTGTTATACTAAAAACTAAAGATAAAATATTCATACGCTTTCCTCCTACAATTTATAATCATCAAAAATATTACAATTTTCTAAAAGCCAAGATATTTGTTGCTTGTCTGAATACTTTTCTGAATACATTATTTTTTCTAAATCATTAATTTCATTTTTGTAATATGAAGAATAATATTTAGAAATCATCTTTAAGTAATCATGAAAATACATAGTATTACCCATTTTAACCTTTTTGTATTTAAGCATTTTTTTAAACATTTTAATATACTCATTTTCAAGTATTATTCTAGCTTTAGTATACTCTTTGTTTAAAGTTACTTTTTTTATTTTCTTTTCTAAACGTTCTTCTTTCATATCAATCACTATTTTTAATATATCATAAAGAGATAAAATGTACAATAAAACAAAAAAATAAAGCTCACTAAAAAGTGAGCTTTTAATTTTATACTATTTGTTTTTAGCTTTTTTATTTTTGTTAATAAATCTGTCTAAAGAATACCAAATACTTGTAGCTATAAAGATTGATGAGAATGTTCCTTCAGCAATACCAATTGAAAGTGGAATTGAGAATTGTTTTAATGTTTCTTGGTCTTTTACAAGAGCAAATACTAATACAACTCCAATTGCAACTAATGTAGTAAGTGAAGTAATAATTGTTCTCTTCATAGTTTGTGTAATACTTTGGTTAATTACATCTTTAGGATCTTCAGATTTAGTTACTAATCTTCTATTTTCTCTAATTCTATCATAAACAATAATTGTATCATTAATAGAGTATCCAACAATTGTTAAAAGTACTGCAACAAAAGTTGAGTTAATTGAAAATTTGAAAATTCCATAAATTGCAAATAAGAATGAAACATCAAAGATAAGTCCAAGTATTGCAGAAAATGCAGCTGCATATCCAAGAGTTCTAAATCTTACTGCTACATATACAAGTAATAATACAATAGAAACAATACCAGCAATAATAGCTGTATTTAGTAGTTCTTTACCATAAGATGCTTGTACATTTCTAATTGTTGGTTCACCCATATTTGTATATTTTTCTCTTAATGCGTCAATTAAAGCATTAGATTCATCTTCACTAAGTGTTTGAGTAGTAATAGTTAAAGCATTATTTCCTGAACTACTTGTTTGTAATTCTGGTACTTGATTAGTTACAGTTGAAACAATATTTTTAATATCTGCTTCTTGATATTCTTCATTAAAGTCTACTTTAATTCTTGTACCGCCTTTAAAGTCTATATCAAAAACATAATCTGTAACAACACCATAAATAAGTCCTGCAAGAACTACTATAATAGAGATAGCTAAAATAATATTTTTATGTTTAAGAAAATTAATTGTCTTCATTATTTACTACCTCCTTTTCTCTTTTAACTCCAAATAAGAAGGTACTCTTATTTGCGCATGGCATTACTTGTTTAAGCATAAATCTTGTAATAACAAGTGCAGAGAATAAACTTAGTACAACACCAAGTGCAAGTACTAGTCCAAATCCTTTTACCATACCAGAACCTAAAATATATAATACAAGTGCAACAATTATTGTAGTAACGTTACCATCAACAATTGTGCTAGTTGCATTCTTAAATGCTTTTTCAAATGCTTTTTTGTATGATACTTTTTGACCAAGTTCTTCTTTTAATCTTTCAAATATAATAACATTTGCATCTACTGCCATACCTACAGATAGAATTAAACCAGCAATACCAGAAAGTGTTAATGAAACTCCTGTATTTGCAAGTATTAATAATAGTATTGCAACATAATCTACTAATGCACATGATGCAACAACACCAGGTAATCTATATATAGCAATCATAATCACACATATTAAAACAAATGCTACAATTCCAGCTCTAACACTTAATGCTAAAGCAGATTGTCCAACATATGGTCCAATATATTCTTTGTTAATTACTTTTAAGTTAAATGGTAAACTACCAGAATCAATAAGCATTGCATATTCTTCAGCAAGAGCTTTCTTTTCTGCATTAGTTGAACCACCAACAGTTATAATAGCTGATGTATCTTGTATTTTAGAATTAACTACAGGAGCACATATAACCTCATTATCTAAGTATATAGGCATAGCTTGACCAACCATTTTTTCAGTAGCTTGAGCAAATTTTGTTGATCCTTCTGTGCTAAAATTTAATACAACGTGTGGTTCAGGAAGTCCTGTGCTAGATGTTGGATCATCACTATATTTAGCAGATACAATATCTTCACCTTCAAGTAATATATTTCCTTCACCATCTCTAAATTGAACAACAGCTGTTCTGTCTAAGCCTTGTACGGCTGCTAGGGGATCTACTGATTCATCACTAGTATTTGTTGGTATTTCCACATTAATTTGATTTGTGTTAGTATCAGTTCTAATAATATAATCATAGATGTTCATAGCTTCTAATCTTGTTTGAATAACTACTTTAGATTTTTCTAAATCTTGCGCTGTAATTTCTTGTCCGTCTTCTACTTCAGCTTGATATGTAATGGTAATACCGCCACTAATATCTAGTCCTGTCTTAACCTCTTTTGCACTTTTAATTATAGTCTTATCACCAAATTTTAGTCCAAATATAGCAAGATATCCTAGAAGAAGCATTACTACAATAGAAATTACTATTTTAATAATATTGTCTTTCTTCAATTAAATCCCTCCTATAACACTTGTAATTATACTATTTATATACTTTTAAGTCAACAATTTTACAACAACTTTTGACATAGAAAAAAAGAGGATTTTTGGTCCTCTTTTTCATTTATGTTACATTAAAAAACTATTAATTTTGGTACTACTTAATTTCTTCATTTTCAACACTTTCTTTTGAAATATTTTGCTCTACTTTACCGGTATTTATAGCATCAACAAACTGATCATGTGTTTCATAATCTTTAGAAACATCTCCTGTCTTAATAGGGTTATTCATTATATTACCATTGTGTACTATACTTTCAATGTTATTGTAATGTTTTTCTATATCTTTAACAGCATAAATAACAGTTGCACTACCATAGGCTTTTTCTGCATTAGTATAAATAATAATAACACCATAATTAAGCATTCTATCAAGTAACGTTCTTCTTATTTCAATTTCACGAATATTAGAATATTCAATTGTTTTCTTTGTTTGATTTAAGAATTTATTTTCATACACCATACAATTTTTATAAAACGTATATTTAATACCTTTATATTCAAGAACCTGCATAACAATTCTTGCAATAAAAAGTAAAACAAAAAATGCTAAAAATATAAGTCCAATTACAGTAATGATTTTAAACATTGGCATAGTTGCATAATTTCCAGCATCTTGTGCCATGCTTCTTGCAATTTCAATAATAACATTAATTACTAAAGCAACAATTACTGCAATAAATGATGATTTCATTTTCTTTCCAGTAGGCATAGTTAGTTCATAAAAGAAATCAAATTTAGGTCCAAGCTCATATAACACTTCACCTTTTTCTTCCATAATCTACCTCCAATAAATTCTACTCTTTAATTATTGTTCCAATATTTTCTCCAGATGCTGCTCTTTTAATTGAGTTTTCTTCATTTAAAGCAAATACTAAAATTGGAATTTTGTTTTCCATACATAGTGTAATAGCAGTAGTATCCATCACTCCAAGTTTTTCATTAATTGATTGCATATAAGTTACTTCATCATACTTAATAGCATCATCATATTTTTTAGGGTCTTTATTATATACTCCATCAACATTTTTAGCAAGAAGTATAACATCTGAATCCATTTCTACAGCTCTAAGAGCAGCTGCAGAATCTGTTGTAAAGAAAGGACTTCCTGTACCACATGCAAAAATAACTACTCTTCCTTTTTCTAAATGTCTAACGGCTTTTCTTCTAATATATGGCTCTGCTACTTGCTTCATTTCAATTGCAGTTTGTACTCTTGTTTGAACACCTTTTGATTCAAGCATTTCTTGTAATGCCAAGGCATTAAGTGTTGTAGCAAGCATACCCATGTAATCTGATGTTGTTCTTTTGATATAGTTTCCACCATATCTTCCTCTCCAGAAGTTTCCAGCACCAATAACTATTGCAATTTCTGTTCCAGCTTTATTTAAATCTACTATTTGATCTGCAACAGTTTCTAGTTTATCACTATCAATACCTCTACCATCAGCTTCACCAATTGCTTCACCACTTAATTTAACTAATATTCTTTTATACATTTTTAAACTCCTCCAAACATCAATTCTTAAATGATTATATCATTTTGAAAAACTATCGTCAATTTAAATACAAAAAAAGAGTGACTAAAAATAGTCACTCTATATTATTAACCGTTTACTTGTTTCATAACTTCTTCAGCAAAGTTTTCTTCTTTTTTCTCGATTCCTTCGCCTCTTTCAAATCTTACAAATCTTCTAATAACAATGTTTTCACCAATTTTAGCGATAAATTCAGTAAGTAATTGTCCAACAGTCTTGTCTGGATCTTTAACGAATGGTTGATCTAGAAGACAGATTTCAGAATAGAATTTATCCATTCTTCCTTCAACGATTTTTTCAGCGATTGCTTCAGGTTTTCCTTCTTCAATAGCTTTTTGTTTTTGTGCTTCTTTTTCTTTGTTAACAATTGCTTCAGGTACATCTTCTCTTTTTACATATTGAGGAGCTGCAGCTGCAACATGCATAGCGATATCTCTAACAAATGCTTTAAAGTCATCGTTTTTAGCAACGAAGTCTGTTTCAGAGTTAACTTCAACTAATGCACCATATTTACCATTGTGAATATATGCATCAACAAGTCCTTCTGCAGCAATTCTTCCTGCTTTTTTAGCAGCTTTTGCCATACCTTTTTGTTTTAAAAGCTCAATAGCTTTTTCCATATCTCCTTCAGCTTCTGTAAGGATTTTTTTGCAGTCCATTATACCTGCACCAGTTCTATCTCTTAATTCTTTAACTTGTTCGGCTGTAATTGCCATAATAAAGCACCCCCTATATATTAATATTATTCTTCAGTTTTTTCAGCTTCTTCAGCTACTTCTTCTGTTTTAGTTTCTTCAGTTGTAGCTTCTTCTTTTCTGTTATCTCTTCTTTGATAAGTTCTTCTGTTGTTTTGTTTTGGTTTTCTTTCGATTTTATCGATACCTTCTTTTTCAACTAACTCTTGCATTGTTTCAGATTCTTCATCATCTGCAGTAGCTAAGTTTCCTTCTTTTGCTTCAACAACAGCATCAGCGATTTTACCAGCGATTAAGCTTACTGATTTAACAGCATCATCATTACCTGGAATTACAAAATCTACATCGTTAGGATTACAGTTTGAATCAATTAATCCAATTGTAGGAATGTTTAATCTTCTAGCTTCTCTAGTACAGATATATTCTTTTTTAGAGTCTGCTAAGAAAATTAATGATGGAAGTTTTTCCATGTTCTTGATACCACCTAAATTAGTTTCAAGAATTTCTTTTTCTTTTAATAATTGAGAAACTTCTTTTTTAGGTAGAACTTCAAAAGTTCCGTTAGATTGCATTTCTTCTAATTCGTTTAATCTTGCTATTCTTGTTTTAATTGTAGCAAAGTTTGTTAGAGTACCACCTAACCATCTGCTGTTAATGTAGTACATTCCACATCTTTCAGCTTCAGTTTTGATAGTTTCTTGAATTTGTTTTTTAGTTCCAACAAATAGAACTAATCCACCTTCAGCAACAACTTTTTTAGTTTCGTTGTATGCTTCTTGTAATTTTTTAGATGTTTTTTGTAAATCTAAAATATATATACCATTTCTTGCAGTATATATGTATGGAGCCATTCTTGGGTCCCATCTTTTTGTTTGATGTCCAAAATGAACACCAGCTTCTAGTAATGATTTCATTGGTACGATTGCCATTTTAAAATTCCTCCTTCTTTCAATCCTCCATGGTTTTCAGCATTTTACGATGTCCACTTTTGTGGAAGAAGTGTAAAACTCGACCATGTGTGTACTTGTATGTCTACTAGAATAAACATACAGCGGTATTATTATACCACAGATTAATCTCTAACGCAACAGATAAAAGCAAAAATAATGCTAAAATATACATAAAAAAGATGAGGTTTTCACCCCATCTTTATTAGTTTATACTATTTATTCTCTTCTTCCTTTTTATCTTCTTTCTTCTCTTCTACTTTTTCTTCATTTTTATTTTCTTCAGCTTTTGCTTCTTCAGCTTTTTTCTTTTCTTCTTTAACTTTAGCTAAAACATCTTCTCCTCTAAATATTGCATCAAATTCTTCTCCTGTAATTTTTTCTTTTTCAATAAGAACTTTAGCAACAGCATGTAGTTTATCTACATTATCTTTAAGAATGTTTTCTGCACTCTTATATGCATTCATTATAATTGCTTTTACTTCTTTATCTATTTCAGCAGCAGTTTGCTCACTATAATCTTTTGAATGAGTAGTCATATCTCTACCTAAGAAAACTTCCTCTTGGCTAGTTCCATACATAATTGGTCCCATAACATCTGACATACCATACTTCATAACCATTTGTTTTGCAATCTTTGTTGCTCTTTCAATATCATTTGAAGCTCCAGTAGAAATATCATCTAAAATAAGTTTTTCTGCCATTCTACCACCAAGAAGAGAAACAATTTGTTCTTTCATCTCAGCTTTAGAAACATAAGACTTATCTTCTGTTGGTCTATACATAGTATAACCTCCAGCCATACCTCTTGGTATAATAGATATTTCATGTATATCATCATGATTTGGTAAGAATCTAGCAACTACCGCATGACCTGCTTCATGATAAGCAGTAAGTTTTTTCTCTTTTTCAGTAATTACTTTACTCTTCTTTTCTGGTCCCATCATTACTTTAACCATAGCTGCTTCAACATCATCTAAGTCTATTTTAGTTTTATTTTTTCTTGCAGCAAGAAGAGCTGCTTCATTAATCATATTCTCTAAATCTGCACCACTAAATCCAGCAGTATTTTTAGCAATAACTTTAAAATCTATACCTTCAACAAAAGGTTTATTTTTTGCATGTAATTTAAGTATATCTTCTCTTGCTTTAACGTCTGGTGAACCAACAACAATTTGTCTATCAAATCTACCAGGTCTAAGTAAAGCAGGATCTAGGATATCTGGTCTGTTTGTAGCAGCCATAACTATTATACTTTCATGTGTAGCAAATCCATCCATCTCAACAAGTAATTGGTTTAGTGTTTGTTCTCTTTCATCATGTCCACCACCAAGACCTGCACCTCTTTGACGACCAACAGCATCAATTTCGTCTATAAATATAATACATGGAGAATTTGCTTTTGCTTCTTTAAACATATCTCTAACTCTTGATGCACCAACACCAACAAACATTTCAACAAAGTCTGATCCAGAAATACTAAAGAATGGTACATTTGCCTCACCTGCTACTGCTTTTGCAAGTAATGTTTTACCATTACCAGGGTGACCTACAAGAAGTATTCCTTTTGGAATTCTTGCACCCATATCTATATATTTTTTGGGATTTTTTAAAAATTCAACTTCTTCTTGTAATTCCTCTTTTTCTTCATCAAGTCCAGCTACATCTTTAAAAGTAACTTTCTTTGGTGAATTTTTATCTATCTTTTGAGCTCTACTCTTTCCAAAATCCATAGCTTTATTATTACTATCATTTGTCTTTCTAAGTACAAACATTAAAATAAATAATGTACCAAGAAGTAATAAAACATTTGGAATATATGGAGCTAAAGTCTCAAACACAGTTTCTTGTGCAACAGTTAATTCAAATTGACCACTAGCTACTCTATCTTGTACTGACTCAATAAAAGTTGAAGATGATGGTATATCTACAATTCTAGTAATATTTTCTTCATCCTTTAAGATTACTTTAGCGTTAAGTCTAGTTGTTCCAAGCTCTATACTCTTAACATCTTCAGTTTCAATTTTTTGCATTAACTCTGTATAGGACATTTCTTTTGTTGTTGTAGAATCTAATGCAGTAATTGCCCAAATTGCTAGTGCAATAAGAGCAATATATGTAAGTAAAGTCCTAATTGCGTTTCTTCTTCTCATATTTTCTCCCTTCAATTAGTAAATAATTGCAGTATTCTTTTTAACAATTTCAATTGTAAATTTGTTACCGATTATATACTTTTTGCCTTTTATATTATTATTTAACAGTTTTAGAATATCTAAAACATGTATACTCTCAATTCCATCTAAATTAGTTATTTTTTTCTCAATGATTCTTCTAATTACTCTTTTTTGAATACTTTCATGTTCATTCATTAAATCTTTGTAATTAAAAATAATACTATTATTATTTTCTTCAACAATAGTAGTGGCAAAAACTTTATCTACATATTGTTCAATAAAATCATTATCTTCTTTTAGAATCTTTCTCATTCTAGAAATATTTTCAACAAAATTTGGATTTAATTCTTGAAGATAAGGAATTAAACTAAGTCTAATTTTATTTCTAAGATATATTTCCTCACTATTTGTTTTATCTATACAAGGATTTAACTCTAGTTCATTATTATATAATATAATATCTTTTTTTTCAATATTAAGTAAAGGTCTAATAATGTAACCAAATCTAAAATCCATACCAGTTAAACCTTTTAATCCACAGCCTCTAAGTTCGTTTAACAGTACTGTTTCTACGTTATCATTAAGATTATGTGCAACAGCAATAGCTGAAGCACTTTCTTCAATTCTAACTTGTTCAAAAAAATCATATCTAACTTTTCTGCCATATGTTTCTTCGCTCATTTTATTTTCTTTAGAAAGCTTAGGAACATCTACTTTTAAATAATGAAAAGGAATATTATATTTTTTACAATAATTTTCAACATATACCTTTTCATCATCTGACTCTTTTCTAATTCCATGATTTACATGAGCAACACAGATAGAAAAGTTAAGTTCATCTTTAAGCTTATTTAAAGTATCTAGTAAGCACATAGAATCTGGTCCACCAGATACTGCTACAACAACCTTATCTCCATTTTTAATTAATTCATTTTCTATAATATTATTCTTTACTTTATCTAAGATCATATTCTGTTATTCCTTCTAAATTTGTATTTCCTTTAGCAAGATTAGAAAATCTAGTATATTTACCTTCCCAACCAAGTTTTACAGTTCCAGTTTCACCATGTCTATTTTTAGCAACAATAATTTCAGCTGTATTTTTATTTTCTGATTCTTGATCATAGTAATCATCTCTATGAATAAATAGTACTATATCCGCGTCTTGCTCTATTGAACCAGATTCACGAAGATCACTAAGCATAGGCTTGTGGTCTGCTCTAGCTTCAGTAGCACGACTAAGTTGTGAAAGTGCAATAACAGGAACATCTAATTCTTTTGCAAGAATCTTTAGTCCTCTAGAAATTTCAGATATCTCTTGTTGTCTTGAACCACTTGGGCTTTTTGCTTCCATAAGTTGCAAGTAATCGACAATAACAAGGCCAATGTTTTTTTCTAGTTTTGCTTTTCTACATTTAGCTCTGATTTCTGAAGGTGAAAGAACAGATGAATCATCAATATATAATTGAGTTCCAGCAAGTCTATTCATTCCTTCTGCAACCTTTACATATTCATCTGGTGATAAATCTCCATTAGCAATTTTTTTATTATCTACTTCAGCCTCACCACTAAGAATTCTGTTTGCAAGTTGTTCTTTTGACATTTCCAAGTTAAATACCATAACAGGAACTTTATTATGCATAGCAACGTATGTTGCTATATTTAATACAAAAGCAGATTTACCCATGGCAGGACGCGCTGCAACTATAATTAAATCTGAGTTATTTAGACCAGATATTTTTTCATCCAAATCATAAAATCCAGATTCCATACCAGATAATCTAGTTTTTTTGTTTTGCATTTTTTCTATATTATCTAGTGTTGTTATTAATATATCTTTCATAACTGCATAATCTTTAGTATTTCTATTTTGAGCAATTTCAAAAATATTTTTTTCAGCTTGCTCTAAAATAGCATCAACATCTTCAGTTTGATCATATGCAACTTTTAAAATATCATTATTTACTTTAATAATTGATCTTGAAAGAGCTTTTTGTTTAACAATTTCAACATATCTAGCAACATTAGATGTAGTAGGCACATTATCTATAAGTGTAGCTAAATTTTGAGTTCCACCAACTCTTTCAAGTGTTCCTCTAAGTTTTAATTGTTCACCAACAGTAATAATATCTACTTCTTTACCAACACTATATATATCTTCCATAGCTGCAAATATTTCTTTATTATCTTCTCTATAAAAATCTTCAGGTTTTAATGTTTCTAATGCTGTTTGCACTGCATCTTTATCTGATAACATAGAACCAAGAACAGCTTGTTCTGCTAATGTATCATTGGGTTGTACTTTATTTACTACTTCGTTTTCCATATATATACACCTACATTCCTACTACTGATATTTTTAACTTTGCTATTACTCCTTCGTACAATTTAACATTTACTGTATATGAACCTAATGATTTAATAGGATCAGATATAGTAATTTTCTTTTTATTTACTTCTATATTGAATTTTTCTTTAATTTTATCTGCTATATCTTTTTCTGTAACACTTCCATAAAGCTTATTTCCTTCACCAACTTTATGTCTAAATTCAATAAATCCATTTTCAATAATTTTCTTATTTTCATTTGCAGCTTCAAGTTCTGTTTTCTTTTTAAATTTTTGTGAATCTATCTTTCCTTGAGCCATATTTAAATTTTTGTTATCTGCAACAACAGCTAACTTTTTAGGTAATAAAAAATTACGAGCATACCCTTCACTTACTTCAACTATTTGGAGTTTTTTTCCAACTCCTTTTACATCTTGATTTAATACTACTTTCATCTTTAATTACCTCCTCTATTACTATATTTTACTTTTATTCATTATCCTCTAAATATTCATCTATACTATCTAAAAGTCTAGATTTAGCCTCTTCTAACTCAACACCTGCAATTTGGGCTCCAGCAAATGTTAAGTGTCCGCCACCACCTATTTTTTCTAGAATAGTTTGTACGTTTATATCTCCCATTGATCTACCAGATATCATTACAACACCATCTACCATACATAGCACAAATGATGCTTGAATACCTGAAATTGATAATAGTTCATCTGCAGCCTGTGCTGCAATAATTGGCATATCTTTGTGCTGTGCATCTGTCATAGAGATAGCAATGTTATCTTTATAGAATTTAGCATTTTTAACTATATCTACTTTTGTTACATAAGTATCAAAATTATTTTGGAATAGAAGCTTAATTTCGGCTACATCTATACCAAATTTTTTAAGGAAAGCAGCTACTTCAAATGTTCTAACACCAGTTTTGAACATGAAGTTTTTAGTATCTACAACAAGTCCTGCATACATACATTCTGCTTCATTAGATGATAATTCTATTCCTTCAAGTAACATTATTAATTCTGCAACAAGTTCTGTAGCACTTGAAGCATATATTTCATGATATGTTAGCACTGCTTTTTCTATAAATTCTGGACCACGTCTATGATGGTCTATTACAGCAACATTTTCTATATGATCTAACAAATCTGGTTCTACTAAATATGATTGTTTATGTGTATCTACTACAACAAGTAAACTATTAGTAAAATCATCATTTCTAATATCTGCATATGTTACAAATGTATCTTTATATTCTTCACTATATTGAATTTTTTCTATTACTCCTTGAGTTGAAGCAGTTGGCTTTCCATCTACAACAATTTTTACTTCTTTACCTAAATATCTAGCAATTCTTGCAACACCTATTGCAGCACCAATACAGTCTAAATCTGAATTTCTATGTCCACAAACATAAACGTTTTCAGATTTTTCAACCAGCTCTTTAAAAGCTTGAGCCACCGCTCTTGCTTTAACTTTACTTATTTTTTCAAGTCCTGCATTTGAACCACCAAAGAAATCATATTTTTTATCCTTTTTAACAACTGCTTGGTCACCACCTCTACCTAGAGCAATGTCTAATGCAGAACTACCAGCATTGTATCTATCTTCAAGTGTATCTTCTGAATAAGAAACACCAAGAGAAACAGTTATTGGAAGTTTAGTTAAATTAGTACAGTTTCTAACTCTTTCTAAGATATCAAAAGAATTTTCTTCCATCTTATCTATGTATTTTTTCTCAACAAATACAACATATTTATCTTTATCTAATCTTGCAAGAACCCCTTGATTTTCTCTTGCCCAGCTTCTAATTTCTTTAGTTAATACAGATTTAACTTCTGCTTTTTGCATTTCATCTAAACCTTGTAATGTTTCTTCATAATTATCTACAAAAAGCATACCAATTGCTACTCTAGAATCTTCTAAGCTTTGTTTTAAACTTGTCTCATAAGTTTTATCTATAAATGATACAAGTAAGCAATCAAAATCTTCAAATCTAATTGGATTACAAATTACATTATATATATCTCCATCTGGACTTTCCTCAAGAATACTAGAATTGACATTTTTCTTTTTTAGTCCTTCAAGTTTAATTGCAGATTTTTCAATATAATCATCTGTTAATAAATTATCTGCAGATGCATTTTTCCAAATAATATTTCCTTGTGTTCCAACAATTGCCATTGGAATATCTATAAGATTTAAAGAATCTTTAAAAATTACATCTACATTTTTAGATACTTCGCCAAGTCTGAATTTTTTATTTTTAAACTCAACAATACACATTCCTATGGCAAAAAGGCATAATAAAACAATTATCGCAATGTCTATGAAAAGCGATAATGGGAATATTATTGATACAATTGCACATATTATTTGAATAAAAGCAATTATAATTATTTTGGTTAATAAAGATTTAAAAAATCCGGATTTTTTTCTAGAATCTTTTGCCATAAAACTCAAACTTCCTTTTCTCCCTATAATTCCATTATATTGTACTATTAATATTAATAAATGTCAAGTAAAATAAAGGGTTTCAAGGGCCTTTGAAATACGTAAAATACCTATATAAGCACAAAAAAAGAAAATATAATTTTTACATTATATTTTCTTTTCAAAAATTATATTGTTTTTTAGATTAAAAAACAATATTTGCTTATTTACTAAAAATAGATTTAATTTTATTAATTATTTTTACAAAAAAGTTTTGTTTTTCAACTATTGCAGGGGAATTAGAAATAAATTCTTCTTCCCTATACTTATAATTTTGAGCAATAGTATCTACATTAAGACTTTTTTCTATTTTTTCGTTTTCAATTACGTTTCTATTACTTTCTTCTATATAATTTTCATTATCAACAAGAACTTCATCAACTTTTTCTTTTTCAGCATCTGTACAAATATAATCTCTATATATTGCAGTCAAAAGTTCTTCTGTTTCAGGAAGCATATTTTGTTCATCTAAAGGTAAATCAGGATTATAATTCCATTTATAAGTTTGTGATTTATTATTTTCAATATAATCAATAACATCATTTGGAATCTTAGCTCTAATTTTCTCACCTAAGTTTTTTATAATTTCACTTAACTCTGAAAGTGAATTTAAATATATTGTACTTTCCATACATACCTCCTAATCTATATCAATATCATTCTCATCTTTATTAGGTTCATCTTGAGATTTTTCTTTATAATCTTTAATTCTAGATTTGAATAAAGAAGAAATTTTATCTATTGCTTTTTTTGTTTGTCTAGACGCAATTTTAAATAAAGATTCTTTTTGTGGTGTCTCATTGTCAAAAATTTCTTTTAGCTCTTCATCTGTCATTTCTTGAAGATCTGACTCTTTTTGCTCTTTTTCATATTGTTCGTGTTCATACTTTTCAACTTGTTCTTTAAGCTTATCAACTTCTTCAGGAGAAATACTTTTTCCTGTTCTTTCAAAATATGATAAATATCCAAGGCTCTTATCTTTACCATCTAAAGAATAAAATTCAAAAACATCCTTATATCCATCATTTTGAAAAAAATCGCCTATTGCATACTCACCTTTTTTGTTCTCATCATCACTAATAAAAATCTCACCTTTTTTAGTTGAATTTTTTTCATATTTTTCATCTTGTTCTTCTGGATGGTTCATTGCATCAATTCTACTAGACAATTTAGAATCTGCATCACTATAATTATCTATTTCAACAGCATTTTCAATTTCTTCTTGAGTTAAATCTTTTTTATCATTTTCTTCGTATGTTTCTTTAGATTCTATTTCTTGTTCTTCCTTTTTCATTTCTTTAAGTCTATCTACAATAGTAAAAGACATACTACGAGGATTATTGTAATTTTCATTGTTTACATATGGATTTGTAGACACAGAAACATTGCCTCTTTCAATATTTTCAAATAATTCAGCTAAGTCTTTTGCACCTTGTTCATTTTGAGAAACCATAGCAAATTTTCCGCCTTTTTCCCAAGTACCATAAATAGACTTTCTATCACTTAATAAAATATCTTTTTCTTCTTGTGGTCTATCACTTTCTAAAATTTCTAAATCTTTTTTCATATTAAGCATCAAGTCAAAATCTGATGCTCCGCTATTTTCTAAAATAGCTCTATCATCATTCTTATGATAATTAATATCATTAAGAATACCTTGTATTTCTTCAGGAGTATATTCATGTTCAGAATCTCCTGAAAAAACAATTATTCTTCCGTCTTCTGTTTTTACCATGCATATATCTTTTGAATCTTTTACTATAGTATCTTCAAAAGATTGATTTTCTAGCTCTGGATCGTCTCCTTCAAATTATTCTTGTTCAGCATGATGTCCACCTTGCATATTAATACCAACTAACTGCATATTTTTATTTATTAAAATTTGAATCTGTCCAGATCCTCTACCATAATATCCCATAATTATCACCAAAACAATTATATAATAAAAACATAACTTTTTACAATAAAAAAGAAAATATAATTTTTACATTATATTTTCTTTTCAAAAACTATACTGCAACTTTTTCAGATAATCTTATTCTATCTGCTATCATAGCAATGAATTCTGAATTAGTTGGCTTTCCTTTGTTTGAGTTAACTGTATACCCAAAAATCTTTTCATGCATTTCTATTTGTCCTCTATTCCAAGCAACCTCAATAGCATGTCTAATTGCTCTTTCAACACGAGATGGCGTTGTATTAAATTTTGAAGATAGAGTTGGATATAATGATTTAGTAACAGAATTAAGTATGTCTTCATTTTCTACCGCCAAAATGATAGCTTCACGAATATATTGATATCCTTTAATATGAGCTGGCACACCAACATCATGTATCATTTGAGTAACTCTTACCTCAATTGGTAAATTTTTATTACCATATGCTACCATAAATTCATTTTTAACTTCTTCTGTTTCTGTTAAAATATCTCTAATTCTATCTACTAGAGTAATCATATCAAAAGGTTTAACTACATAGTATGTAGCACCTAGTGATATAGCTTTTTGAGTAATCTTTTCTTGTCCTATTGCAGACATCATAATAATAGTTGGCTTGTCCATACCCACTTCATCATTTAATTCTTCAAGTACAGTAAGGCCATCCTTTTCTGGCATTACTACATCTAGTAGTAATACATCTGGTTTCGACTGTTTTATGGCTGAAACTGCGTTTGTTCCATCATATAAAGGATCAAGCGCAATCATATCTTTTTGTGTGTTGATGTACATATTTAATAATTTAACAAATTCTTTGTTATCATCAACAATCATAATTTTAAAATTATTTTTATTATCCATTTTGTGCTCCATTTCCAGTCTATCCTATAAAGCAACACTATTATACAATTGAAAGCGAGTAAAATCAAGTAAAAAAGCAATTTTTCGTGCACTATTTTTGTCGAAATTTTCAAATTATTATTTTAAATAATAATTTAAACTTTTTTTAGTATGAATAATAAAAATTTGCACACATTACTAATGTAAAGTGTTAACACTTTAATACTTAAATTGGAGGTGAATTCAAACATGGCTAACTCTACAAATAGCAAAATGACTAACAAACAAGCTAAAGCAGCTTTAGACAAATTCAAATATGAAGTTGCAAACGAAATCGGAGTAAATCTTAAACAAGGATATAATGGAGATTTAACATCTAAAGAAGCTGGTTCAGTTGGTGGTGAAATGGTTAAAAGACTTGTAGCTAACGCTGCAAACCAAATGCAAAACAATTCAAATAACTAATTAAATCAAAAAAAATAGATAGTGATTTTAAGGTCACTATCTTTTTTTATCTTAAACTAAATATTTACAAATTTTATCTGTATAAATAAGCTCTAATTTGTGAAGTGCTCTAGTCATTGCAACATATAGTAATTTCATATCTAATACATTGCTACTTACATAATTAGACTCATCTGAATCTGCAACAATAACAACATCAAACTCAAGACCTTTAGACAAATATGAAGTTAATATACAAACTCCACCATTATACTTTTCTTGATCCTTGTATATTATTTCATTATCTATATTTTTCTCCTTCAACAATTTACTAATTTTTGCCATTTCTGTTTGATTTTTATATACAATAGCAATAGATTTATATCCATCATCTAGATAGTCTTTAACCTTTTTGGCAATATATTCATTTTTAGATTTACTATCTACTTTAGTTTTAATAACAGGTCCAGATTCTCTAATTACTGGTTTTGCTTCACCAAGATTAATTGCAGAAGATATCTTGTTAGCCTCACTCATTATTTCTATAGAAGTTCTATAAGATTTTCTAAGATTTAAGTACTCAGAATCTTCAAAAATGCCATCTTGTATATCATGCCAATTTTCTATTGCTCTATATGAATAAATGCCTTGAGCAAGATCTCCAAATATTGAAAAATTTGCTTGATTTAGCACATTTCTTAAAATGTAGTAACTAAACACGCCAAAGTCTTGTGCTTCATCGACTACTACACATTTAATATTTTTAAATTCCTCATTTCCAAAATATCTTAATTTTATATACATAATTGGTGCTATATCTTCGTTTTCTATTACTCTAGATTTTAAAGATTTAACTGTTGAACTACGTATAATTTCAGGAATGTTATCCACACTTTCAACAAATTTTTGGTAAATTGGAATTACTTTTAAATTAGATATATCTAGTAATTTTTTTAATTGTTTTTCAAAGCCCGTATTATTAAGATCTTTAAGCATATCTAATTCTTTTTTTATTATCTTTCGTCTTTGTTCAACATCTGTTTGAGCAAGTTCTAAAGCATCCATTTGAGATTTTACTCTAGAATAGATTTCATCATCATTTTTTATATTATTTGCAATTCTACGAGCAACAATATCTAATCTTTGCTTTATACTCTCACCTTGTGTTTGCTTATATACCTCTAAAATTTCATCTTTAGTTAATACGCAAACATCATTAATTACAAGACCATTATCTGCAATAATATCATATTCAATAGTATTTAAATATTTATCTAGTAAATCTTTATACTCAAGTGTTGTCTTATATTTAACATTAGAAATTGTGTCTCTTCCATCAATAATATCATTTAGCTTTTTAGTTGAATCCTCATATGAAATCTTTTCTCCAATAAAATTTGAAGCAAGTTCTTCATACGTCAATTGTACCGCATTTGAAGCATCCAAATCCGGTAAAACATTAGATATATAATTGATAAAAAATTTGTTTGGGCCAATTACCATAAATTGATTAGCCTTGTATTTATCTGAATTATTGTACATCAAGTACGCAATTCTATGCAGTGCTACTGTAGTTTTACCACTACCTGCAACACCTTGAACTATTAAGTTCTTTTCAATATTTTTACGAATAATTTCATTTTGTTCTCCTTGTATTGAAGCAACTATATTTTTAAGTCTACTATCTGCGCTTGCTCCAAGATAAGGTTTCAATAACTCGTCATCCGATACTGAATCAACATCAAAAATTGATTCAATCTTCTTATTTTGAATAATAATTTGTCTTTTTAAAGATAACTCTCCATGAATTTTTCCATAAGGTGCATCATATTCAACTTGTCCTAGATTGCTATCATAGTATAATGTGGATACTGGAGCTCTCCAGTCAGTTACTACCACTCTTCCATTTAAGTCTGTAACTCCAATTTTTCCTATATACAGCTTATCTTTAGTATTCTTCTTATCTTCCTTAAAATCTATTCTTGCAAAATACGGTTTTTCTTTAATTTTTTGTATATTTGCAATTTTAGTAGCTGATGTACTCATTAGATTTGCCAGAAGCACAGGATTACTACCATATTTTTTAGGTAAATCCCTAAGAATTTCTTCTTCTCCCTTTTGAATGTCTTCCAAATTTGACTCAACATTTTCAAGTTTTTGCTTTTCATACTCTAAATCTTCCATGATACCCTCCTTTATATTCAAAAACGCTTTCACATTTTAACATATATTTATGTAAAATGCAAGAGCGATTTTAGCTATTTTTAAAAAGCAAAAAAAGATGATACAAAATAGTATCACCCTTTTTATACATTATTATCCTAAGAATCCTGAATAATTTCTGCTTACCATTTGCGCTTCTATTGTACTTAGTACTTCTAATCCAACACTTACTAAGATAAGTATTGAGTTTCCACTAAATGAAACAGATTGGCTTGTGAAAGCTTGTAAAATTATTGGTAAAATTGCAATTGCAGCTAAGAAAATTGAACCTGCAGCTGTAATTTTAATTAGAACGTTATTTATATAGTCTGATGTATTTTTACCAGCTCTAATTCCTGGTATAAATCCACCATTTTTCTTTAAATTGTTAGCAATTTCTACTGGATTAATTATGAACATTGTATAAACAAATGTAAATACAATAATTAATGCCATATAGATTAATGCATATCCAAGTAAGTAACCCCAATGGCTACCTTGAGATGCTGTAAATAGTTTATATACTCCACCCCAGAATCCAGATAATTGTGTAGTATCTGTAACTAAGCTAATTATTATACTTGGGAATGACATAAATGACATTGCAAATATAAGTGGCATAACTCCTGCCATAGCTAGTTTGATAGGAATGTGTGTGCTTTGTCCACCGTACATTTTTCTACCTACAACTCTTTTTGCATAGTTTACTGGAATTCTACGTTCAGCTTTTTGAACAAATACAACTCCTGTAATTACTGCGATTAATCCTACCATTAAAAGTGCGAATACAAGGATTCCTGTAAATCCAGCTCCTCCAAGATTCCAGAATGCTCTAATAGTAGTTGGAAGTCCAGCAACGATACCAAAGAATACTATCATTGAAATACCGTTTCCGATTCCATATTCAGTTATTTTATCTCCAAGCCATGTTAATAGTGAAGTACCAGCCATTAGAGAAATAAGGAATATGAATAATCCTAGAACTTTACCTGCACCATATGTTAATGGAGCTAGTAAGTAAGCTCTATATGTAAAGTATAAACCTAAACCTTCAATAAGTGCAAAAGCAATTGTTAAATATTTAGTATACTTTCCAAGTTTCTTTCTTCCAGTTTCTCCTTCTTTAGCTAGTCTTTCAAGACTTGGTATTACAAATTGTAATAAGTTTAATACAATTGATGCTGTAATGTATGGTCCTATAGTCATTGAGAATATAGATAATCTGCTAAATGCTCCACCAGAAATTAGGTTGATCATTGCAGTTAAACCATTACTTGCACCTAATTGTTGATTTATTGTAATTTTATCTAGACCAGGTATTGTAATAAAAGTACCTATTCTAAATATTAATAATATTGCGAAAGTAAATAAAAGTTTCTTTCTAATATCTTTAACTGAGAATATTTGTTTGATGTTATCTAACATACTACATCACCTCAGTCTTTCCACCTGCAGCTTGTATTTTTTCTTCAGCAGTTTTTGAGAATTTTGCAGCTACAACAGTTAATTTTTTAGTTAATGTTCCATTACCTAATACTTTAACGCCATCTAATTCTTTTCTAATTATTCCTTCTGAAAGTAATAATTCAGCGTTAACTGTAGTTCCGTTTTCAAATTTTTCTAAATCACTTAAGTTAACAACAGCGTATTCTTTAGCAAAGTGATTTTTGAATCCTCTTTTAGGTAATCTTCTATATAAAGGTGTTTGTCCACCTTCAAATCCTCTTCTAATTTTTCCGCCTGTTCTAGCTTTTTGACCTTTGTGTCCTTTTCCAGCTGTTTTTCCAAGACCACTTCCAATACCTCTTCCTACTCTTTTAGAGGTAGTTGTAGCACCGTATGCTGGGGCTAATTCGTGTATCTTCATTCAAGCTTCCTCCTCTCTTATCAATTACTAGTAATCATTATATCATTATTTAAGTATTTCTTCTACTGTTTTTCCTCTAAGTTTTGCAACTTCTTCTGGTGTTCTCATAGCTTGTAATGCTTTAACTGTAGCATATACAATATTTCTACTATTACGAGAACCAAGAGTTTTAGCTGTTACGTTTTTAACCCCTGCAAGTTCTAGAACTGGTCTAACCGCACCACCGGCGATAATTCCAGTACCTTCAACTGCTGGTTTTAATATAACTTTAGATGAACCAAAGTTTGTTGTATATTCATGAGGTAAAGTACCATTTACTAGTGATACTTCAACTAAGTTTTTCTTAGCATCTTCAGTTGCTTTTTTGATAGCTTCTGGAACTTCTGAAGATTTTCCTGTACCTACGCCGATGTGACCATTTTCGTCACCAACAACAACCATTACACTAAATCTAAAAGTTCTACCACCTTTAACAACTTTAGCAACTCTACTTACATTAACAACTTTTTCTTTTAATTCAGTTTTAGTTTCTGCCATTTTAGTTTCTCCTTTCATTAGAATTCTAATCCAGCTTCTCTAGCTGCTTCTGCTAATGCTTTAACTTTTCCATGGTATAAGTAACCATTTCTATCAAAGACTACAGTGTTTATTTTAGCTTTTTTAGCACGTTCAGCGACTAATTTACCAACTTCAGTAGCTGCTTCAACATTAGATGCTTTAGTTTTAACTTCTTTATCTAGAGTTGATGCGCTAACTAAAGTTACTTGTTTTTCGTCATCAATAACTTGTGCATAAATATTTTCATTTGATTTAAATACACATAGTCTTGGTCTCATAGAAGTACCTTGAACTTTAGTTCTAACTCTTTTTTGTCTAATAGCTCTAGTAGCTTTTCTATCTGTCTTATTTATCATCTTAAGACTCCCTCCTTAACTTCTAAGATTATTTTTTACCGCCAGCTTTTCCTTCTTTTCTGATTATTCTTTCGCCAGCATATTTAATTCCTTTACCTTTATATGGTTCAGGTAGTTTCTTTTCTCTAATATTAGCAGCAACTTGACCAACTAATTGTTTGTCAATTCCTTTTACTACTATTGTATTTGGATTTGGTACATCTATAGTAATTCCTTCAACTTCAGCAATTTCTACTGGATGAGAGAAACCTACAGTAAGTACTAATTTGTTACCTTGTTTTTGTGCTCTGTATCCTACACCATTTACTTCTAGTGTTTTTTCAAATCCGTTAGTAACACCAATTACCATATTGTTTATTAATGTTCTAGTTAGACCATGAATGTTTCCGTGAGCTTCATTGTCTATTGTAACGTTAATTTCTGTTCCTTCAACAGCAATATTAACATAAGGTAAGAATTCTTGTGTTAATGTGCCTTTAGGTCCTTTAACTGTAACTGTATGTCCTTCAACTTTAACTTCAACACCAGCTGGTATTGTGATAGGATTTTTACCTATTCTTGACATTTGGTATACCCTCCTTTATTTCTTATTACCAAACATATGCTATAACTTCGCCACCAACGTTAGCGTTTCTTGCAGCTTTGTCTGTCATAATTCCTTTTGATGTAGAAATGATTGCAATACCTAAACCATTTAATACTCTAGGTAGATCTTCTACACTTGCATATATTCTTAAACCAGGTTTACTAATTCTTTTTAAACCTTGTAAAACTTTAACATTATCTTTATATTTTAATGTTATTCTGATTGTTTTGTGATTGTCTTCGATAATATCTGCAGTCTCAACAAAACCTTCAGCAACTAAAATATTAGCTATTGCTTCCTTTTCTTTAGAATAAGGAACGTCAACTGTTGCATGTCTTTGTGCGTTAGCATTTCTTATTCTAGTTAACATGTCTGCAATTGGATCTGTTGTATTCATTGCCTTTATTCCTCCTTTTCTACCAGCTTGCTTTTTTAACACCTGGTATATCTCCTTGATATGCTAATTTTCTAAAGCATAAACGGCATATTCCATATTTTCTCATGTAAGAGTGTGGTCTTCCACATATTTTACATCTGTTATAATATCTTGTGCTAAACTTTGGTTCTCTTTGTTGTTTAGCTATCATAGATTTCTTTGCCATCTCAAGTCCTCCCTTACTTTTCAGCGAATGGTAAGCCTAGAAGTTTTAATAATTCGTAAGCTTCTTCATCAGTATTTGCAGTTGTTACAAATACGATATCCATTCCTCTTACTTTATCAATTTTATCATATTCTATTTCAGGGAAAATAATTTGTTCTTTTACTCCCATGTTATAGTTTCCTTTTCCATCAAAAGAGTTAGGGTTTACACCTTTAAAATCTCTTACACGTGGAAGTGCTACGTTAAAGAATTTTGTAGCAAAATCGTACATTTTTGTTCCTCTAAGTGTTACTTTGCATCCTATATTCATACCTTCTCTTAATTTGAAAGCAGCTATAGATTTTTTAGCTTTAGTAACAACAGGTTTTTGTCCAGCGATTAATTCAAGTTCACCCATAGCAACGTCTAATGCTTTAGAGTTATCTTTAACTTCTGAAACACCCATGTTTATAACTATTTTATCTAGCTTTGGTACTTGCATAATTGATTTATATCCGAATTTTTTCATCATAGCAGGTACAACTTCAGCTTTATATGTTTCTTTAAGGTTCATTTAACTTTTTCCCTCCTTATTACTTCATTTCATTACAGCTTTTGCAATATCTTGATTTAGTACCATCTTCGTTTACTTTAACACCAAGTCTTACACCTTTTCCACATTTTTCGCAGAAATAGCTTACTTTTGATGCATAGATTGGTCCTTCAACTTTAATGATTCCAGATTCTTGACCTTGCTTTCTAGCTTTAACATGTTTTGTTCTAACATTTATATCTTTAACGGTTACTTTACCAGTTTTTCTATCAATGTCTAGTATAGTTCCTTTTTTACCTTTTTCAGCGCCTGTATTTACGATTACAGTATCACCTTTTTTTAATTTCATTTTTGTTAACACTTTAATTTCACCTCCGTATATTAAAGAACTTCAGGTGCTAGAGATAAGATTTTCATGTATTCTTGATCTCTTAGTTCTCTTGCTACTGGTCCAAAAATACGTGTTCCTCTTGGTGTTTTATCGTCTTTGATTAAAACAGCTGCGTTTTCATCAAATCTAATATATGAACCGTCTTCACGTCTAAGACCTCTTTTACTTCTAACAATTACAGCTTTAACAACATCGCCTTTTTTAACTGCAGAGTTAGGTGCTGCTTTCTTAACAGATGCAACGATAACGTCTCCGATGTTACCCCATTTTCTGTAAGAACCACCAAGAACTCTAATACACATTAATTCTTTAGCTCCAGTGTTATCTGCAACTTTTAATAATGTTTGTTGTTGTATCATGGATTAGTCCTCCTCTCAAAATTAATTTTACTATTTAACTTTTTCCACAATTCTTACAAGTCTATATCTTTTATCTTTACTTAGTGGTCTAGTTTCCATTACTTCAACGATATCTCCGATTGAACATTCATTGTTTTCATCATGAGCTTTAATTCTTAAAGTATGGTTTTTGATTTTGTTATAAAGTGGATCTTTAACTTTATCGTCGATTGCAACAACGATTGTTTTATCCATTTTATTACTTACAACTTTACCTTGTTTAGTTTTTCTTAAATTTCTTTCCACGTTCATTTCCTCCTTTACCACTAATCATTTTCCTTCTCAGTTATTAATGTATTTACTCTTGCAATTTCTTTTTTAACTAGAGTAATTTTTTTAGGGTTATCAAGGCCGTTTAGAGAGTTTTGAAATCTTAATTTAAAAAGTTCATTTTTAAGTTCTTTTAACTCTTTTTGTAGTTGTTCAACTGACATATTTTTATATTCATTGATTTTACTAGATTTCATTATTGTACTCCTCCTTCTTGATCTTCTCTTTTAACTATTTTACATCTAATTGGAAGTTTGTGAATAGCTTTATTTAAAACTTCCTTAGAAGTAGCTTCATCTAGACCTGCAATTTCAAATAAAATTCTTCCTGGTCTAACTACAGCTACGAAATATTCTGGATTACCTTTTCCTGAACCCATACGAGATTCTGCTGGGTGTTTAGTAATAGGTTTATCTGGGAATATTTTAATCCAAGATTTACCAACTTTTTTAGTATATCTTGAGATAGTAACTCTGACAGATTCGATTTGGTTAGCTGTGATCCATGCTGGTTCTAAAGCTTGAATTCCGTATTCTCCATCTGTTACTTGAGTTCCTCTTTGTGCTTTTCCTTTTAAGATACCTTTTTGTACTTTTCTATATTTAGTTCTTTTTGGTGTAAGCATTATTAGTTACCTCCTTCTTCAGTTTTTCTTGTAGGAAGTACTTCTCCTTTATATATCCAAACTTTAACACCGATAATACCATATGTAGTTTTAGCTTCAGCAAAACCATAATCAATATCTGCTCTTAAAGTTTGAAGAGGAATTGTACCTTCGTGATATGTTTCAGTTCTAGCAATTTCTGCTCCACCTAATCTTCCAGATACAGCAGTTTTAATTCCTAGTGCTCCAGCTTCCATAGTTGTTTTCATAGCTTGTTTCATAGCTCTTCTGAAAGATATTCTCTTTTCAAGTTGTAGAGCAATGTTTTCAGCAACTAGTTGAGCTGCAAGGTTAACGTCTTTACCTTTAACTTCAACAATATTTAAAGATATTTCTTTACCGATTTTTTTGCTTAATTTATTTTTAATTTCTTCGATTGCTGCTCCACCTTTTCCGATGATCATTCCAGGTTTAGCTGCATGTATATCTACTAAAACTCTGTCACCTTTTCTAGAGATTTCTATTTTATAGATTCCAGCAGGTTTTAATAAGTTTTTAAGATATGTACGAATGTTGTAATCTTCTACTAGGTTATTAGAATAATCTTGTTTATTAGCATACCATGTTGAAGACCAGTTTTTTATAATTCCAACTCTAAGTCCGTGTGGACTAACTTTTTGTCCCATTTTAAACTTACCTCCTCTATGCTTCTTTTAACACAACAGTAATGTGACTAGTTCTTTTTCTTATTCTATTTGCTCTACCTTGTGCTCTTGGTTGTATTCTCTTCATTGTTGTTCCTTGGTTAGCATATATTTCAGAAATATATAATTTAGTTTCATCCATTTGATGATTGTTTACTGCGTTTGCCATTGCAGATTTAACTAATTTTTCAACTACAGGTGCAGCTGCTTTATTAGTATATTTTAAGATTGCTACTGCTTCTTTAGCATTTTTTCCTCTAATAGTATCGATTACTATTTTAACTTTTCTAGCACTTATTCTTGCATGGCGTAACTCAGCTCTTGCTTGTTTTTCTTCCATTTTAAGGCTCCTCCTTCATTTAAGTTTCTTATTTAACTTTAGACTTTTTGTCTCCTGCATGTCCTCTGAATAATCTTGTAGGAGCGAATTCTCCTAACTTGTGTCCTACCATTTCTTCAGTTACATATACTGGAACGTGTTTTCTTCCATCGTGAACTGCAATAGTGTGACCTATCATTTGAGGATAAATAGTAGAGGATCTTGACCAAGTCTTAATTGCTTCTTTTTTATCTTCTTCATTTAATTTTTCAACCTTAGCTAGTAATCTAGCATCAACATAAGGTCCTTTTTTAAGTGATCTTGACATCTTCTATACCTCCAAAAATTATTTTCTTCTCTTAACAATATATTTATCTGTTCTATTGTTAGTTTTTCTTGTTTTATATCCGTGAGCTGGTTTACCCCAAGGAGTTCTTGGTCCAGTATGTCCAACTGGAGCTCTACCTTCACCACCACCATGTGGGTGATCTACTGGGTTCATAACAGAACCTCTAACTGTAGGTCTAACACCCATATGTCTAGTTCTTCCGGCTTTACCTAATTTAACATTTTCTTTTTCTAGGTTACCAACTTGACCGATACAAGCTCTACATTCAACGCTTATAAGTCTCATTTCACCTGAAGGCATTCTAACATGTGCATATTTTCCTTCTTTAGCCATAAGTTGAGCTGACATACCAGCACTTCTTACTAGTTGTGCACCTTTACCTTTATTTAATTCAATATTGTATATCATAGTACCAACTGGGATACTATCGATTGGCATACAGTTACCTGGTTTGATATCAGCTTTTTGAGCAGATATAACTTTATCACCATCTGTAAGTCCTAGTGGAGCAATGATGTATGCTCTTTCACCATCTTCGTATTCGATTAAAGCGATATTAGCAGTTCTATTTGGATCATATTCGATTCCTATAACTGTTGCTTCCATATCTACTTTATTTCTTTTAAAATCGATTACTCTATATTTTCTTCTGTTTCCGCCACCGTGATGTCTTACTGTAATTTTACCAGTATTGTTTCTTCCTGCATTCTTTTTAAGAGCAGTTAATAAACTTTTTTCTGGTGCATTTTTAGTAATCTCATCGTTAGTTAATGTAGTTGTATTTCTTAATGATGGAGTAACAGGTTTAAATGTTTTTATTCCCATTTTTTATTCCCTCCTAGTTATTTCCAAATGCTGAACTAATTTCTTCAATTTCAGTTTTGTATTTTTTATTAACTTTAGTGTCTTTTCCACCTTTTGCAGTGTATTTAACTTCTGCTGGGTTAGTATCAATATTTACTATAGCTTTTTTCCAAGCTTTAGTTGTACCTTGGTGTACTCCCATTCTTTTAGCTTTTCCATCGTATCTTAAAGTGTTTACTTTTAAAACTTTAACACCGAATAGTTCTTCAACTGCGTTTTTGATTTCAACTTTTGTAGAGTTTATAGCAACTTCAAAAGTATATTTTCCGTTAGCAATTTCACTATAACTTTTTTCAGTCATTATAGGTTTGATTATAACGTCTTCTGCGTGTCTCATTATGCGTACACCTCCTCTAATTTCTTAACTGCATCTTTAGTTAATACTAGAGAATCATATTTTAATAAATCATATATGTTCATAGTATTTACTAATGTAGTTTTAACACCTTCAATGTTTCTAGCTGAAGCTTGAACATTTAGGTTCTTTTCATCTAACATAACTAAAGCGTTGTTAACTTTTAAGTTTCCTAAAACGTTAACCATTTCTTTAGTTTTGATTTCTTTAAGTTCTAATTTATCTACTACAACTAATTTTCCGTCTTGTACTTTAGAAGTAAGTACAGATCTGAAAGCTAATTGTTTTACTTTTTTAGGAATTGAATAACTATACGATCTTGGTTTTGGTCCTAATGCGATACCACCTTTGATCCATTGTGGAGCTCTTATAGATCCTTGTCTTGCTCTACCAGTTCCTTTTTGTTTCCATGGTTTTCTTCCACCACCAGAAACTTCTGATCTTGTTTTAGTAGATTGAGTTCCTTGTCTTTGGTTAGCTTGGAAGTTTACAAGTGCAGCATGAACAGCAACTTCATTTACCTCAACACCAAATACGTTTTCGTTTAACTCTAAGTCTTCTACTTTTTTACCTTTCATATTTAAAACGTCAACTTTTAGCATTTATTTCTCCTCCTTCCTTACTACTTAACACTTTTTCTTACTCTAACAATTGCTTTTTTAGCTCCTGGAACAGATCCTTTAACTAAAACAACATTTTTGTCAGTATCTACTTTAACAACTTCTAGGTTTAATACTGTAGAAGTTTTGCTTCCCATGTGTCCTGGTAATTTTTTACCTTTGAATACTCTACCTGGAGTAGTTGTTGATCCCATTGAACCTGGTCTTCTGTGATACATAGAACCATGTCCCATAGGTCCTCTGTGTTGTCCATGTCTTTTGATAACACCTTGGAATCCTTTACCTTTTGATGTAGCTTGTACGTCAACAGCTTTAATATCGTTTAAAGCTTCAACTGTAATTTTGCTTCCAATTTCGTATTCATCAACATTTTCAACTTTGATTTCTCTTAGGTGTCTTTGTACTTCAACACCAGCTTTTGCAAATAATCCTTTTCTTGGTTTATTTACATTTTTTTCTTTAACATCACCAAAGCTTACAACGATTGCATTGTATCCATCTTTGTCTGCAGTTTTTTTAGCAACTACTGTTAATGGTTTAGCTTCGATTGCTGTTACTGGTATAGCAACTCCATTTTCATCAAAAATTTGAGTCATACCAATTTTTGTTCCGTAAATTTCGTTTACCATTTTTGTTTCCTCCCTTTAAATTTACTTTTTGTCTTCAACCAAGTTTATGATATCAGGGTATGTCATTGCCTAATATTAGGATGACCTATCAAAACTTTCGAAGATTATAATTTTACTTCGATGTCAACACCAGCTGGCATATCAATTGACATTAGAGCATCAACTGTAGCTTGGTTTGGTGATAATACATCAATAACTCTTTTATGAGTTCTCATTTCAAATTGTTCTCTTGAATCTTTGTGTTTGTGTGGAGAACGTAATATTGTAATGATTTCTTTTTCTGTTGGTAGTGGAATTGGACCTGATACTTCAGAACCAGTTTTTCTAGCTACTTCAACAATTTTTGTTGCTGCTTGTTCAAGCACAACGTGATCATAAGCTTTAAGTCTTATTCTCATTTTTTTAGTTTGTTCTTTTGACATATGTAAAACACTCCTTTTCTAACATCTGTCGGTTTGACAAGTTTTACACCACCCCGTGTGTTTCACATTTTACATATATTAAAACCAAATTCCACACAAGTGGTAATTTGGCAAATACATGTTAATTCTATACTTGCCGCCCGATTTAAAATCAGACATGCTCCATAGAAGTTCCCTACCTCGCTGGGTAGCCACATTCTACTTCAACGCAAATCAACACCCATATTATACATTACTATTAATAAAAAATCAAGCTTTTTTCTAAAATTTATGTAAAAAGATTTACTTATTTTTTCGAGAATAAAAAGTAACCTTTAAAAATCGACATTTTTCTGTAATAAAAGCAAAAAAATTCTGGTTATTTAACCAGATTTTTTATTGGTTTTTCAACCAATCAATGATAAGTATTGCTACAATACCAATATTAACAAAGCCTAAAATAACAGCGGTAAGTGTAGAAATTTTTAATGTTTCATTAACATATAACATTAATAATCCTAATAATGCAGCCATAATAACAAAATATGCAACAACACTCAAAATTCTATTTTTAATTAATTTATCAGTATAGTGGCACACAAATACCATTAAGCATATAAAATTAAATAAAACTGCACTAGCTTGAGCAGCCATACCATTTTCAGGTCCTATCACACCTAAAAGTGTTAATATCCCACACCATATTGGTGAAGTAAATAAAGCAAGTAATCCTAATCCACATCCTACAAATACTACGCTTGCATAAGCCTCAACCGTACCGCATAAAGCTTCTTTGAAATTTTCTCTATTCATATCTAGAGACCTCCCTTTTAAAAAATTTTTTCAAAGCAAAATATAATATTGCTCACATATATATTATACCATAATTTACATAAAGAATAAATTAAAACACCTATTGTGACAACAACATTACCACTCTTATATTTTATATTACATTATACAAATTCCATTGAACATTTTATCAATTTGTAGTATCATATTTTTGATATTTGGGGAGGTAATAATATATGATAAAAATTGAAAATTTAGAAGTCCTTAATTTTGAAGGAGCATTAAGAGGAATGAGGAATCCTTTAGAATCATGGAGCAAAAGTGATAGTTATTATGATAAAGAAACAGGAAAATATGTAGTTGGTCCTAAAGACCTAGAGTTAGCACTTAAACTAACAAAATCTGGATCAGACCATTCTAAATTTTTAAGACAAATATTTGTATCAATGGATATAACAGCACCTATGTCTTGGTGGTGGGACTTTGATACATATAAAGTAGCAACAGTAAGAAACAGTACAAGTAGAATGCATAAACTTGGAACTAGACTTCTAACAGAAGAAGATTTTAGTTTTGATGACGAAGATGGAAATATTCAAATAACTCCATTTAGAAAATATGTAATGGAAGATTTAAATAGAAGAATAAAAGAATACCAACAACTAAAAGCTGATGGTAAAATGGAAGAAGCAACTCGTATGTGGAGAGATATAGTTTTTGATTCTCCTCAAAACTACAACTTTAGATCAACATGGACAGGAAACTATGAAACTATGAGAAATGTATATAGAGCAAGAAAAAATCACAAGCAAAGAGAATTTAGAGACTTCTGTAAATTTATTGAAGAAGAATTTCCATATAGTGAGTTAATAACAACTCCAAGAGAAGGCTAGGTGATATCTCTATGGCAAACTCAAAATTAATTGTTGTCGAAGGTGCTCAAGGTGCAGGTAAAACAACAATAACAGATTTAATAAGGCACGGATTAAAATATACAAATCTATATAGACTATGTGGAACTTCAGATAGTTCTCCTGAAGGAAAGAAAAAAGCTGAAGACATGTATATAGATTTATTAGATTATCTAGAAAAACTAGAAAACAAAAGCATAAATCTTTTATTTGATAGAACATTCTTTACAGAAGAAATATACTGTAGATTAGGTTTTAAAGAATATAGTTTTACAGATGTATATGATAAACTATTAGATAGATTTAGTAAATTAGATTTTGATATCTACTACATTACATTATATGTAAAAGATACATCAATATTTGAAGAAAGATTAATGCGTAGCGGAAAAGCCGTTCCAAAATACGCAAAATTCAATATTGAAAGTAGTATAAATCAACAAAACGAATATCTTAAGATGGCAGAAGAAATAAAAAATAAATATCCAAATATAAAAGTATATAATGTATCAACTGATACAGAAAAAGGAAAAGAGGAAATTAAGAACATACTTAACTTTTAATTTATACCATCTTAGTTAGACTGGAGGTTAAATATGACAAACGAGGAAATAATGTCTTACATATATGAAGACAGAAAAGCAATTAAACAAGATAAGGACATCAGCAGAATGGAAAAGCTAATGGATAAATTAGGTAATCCACAAGATGATTTAAAATTTATCCATATTACAGGAACTAACGGAAAAGGTTCTACAACTACAATGATGGCTGAAGTCTTAAAAAACAGTGGATATAAAGTAGGAAAATTTATTTCTCCGTATATAGTTTCATTTAATGAAAGAATACAAATAAATAATGAATATATAACAAACGAGGAATTAACAAAGTACATTGAAAAAATCAAACCAATTGTAGATGAAATGACCAAAGAAGGAGACGCTCCAATAGGATTTGAATTAATTACTGCTATAGCATTCATGTACTTTAAAGATAATAATTGTGATATTGTATGTTTAGAAGTAGGACTAGGTGGAAGACTTGACCCTACAAATGTTATTAAAACAACAGTAATATCAATTATAACAGTTATAGATTATGATCACACACATATACTAGGAGACACATTAGAGCAAATAGCAACAGAAAAATGTGGAATAATTAAACCAGACAAAATCACAGTAACTTATCCACAACAACAGCCTGAAGTACTAAATACAATAAGAAAATTTTGTGCAAAAAATAACAACAAATTATTTATTCCTAGCATAAAACTTTTAGATATAATAAAAAGTAACCACAACATAAATTACTTTAGCTATAAAGGTACATATTATAAGCTAAACTTAATTGGACAATTCCAAATATATAATGCACTAATGGTAATTGTTGCATCAAACATATTAATAAATATGGGATATAAAATTCCATTTTCTGCAATTACAAACGGAATATTTGATGCAAAATTTCCAGCAAGACTTGAAAAAATGCAAGACAACCCAACAGTATTTTTAGATGGCTCACATAATGCTGCAGGGGCAAGATCACTAAAAAATTTCTTATATGAATACAAAGGAAAAAGAAACTATGCAATAATAAGTTTCTCAAGTAATAAGGACCCTAAAAGTTTCTTAGAAGAAATTGGATCATATTTCCAAGAAATAGCATTTGTTAAATACACATCAAACAAATATAGAACACCTGAAGAGCCAGAAAATCTTGTAAATATTGCAAAAGAATTAGGCATAGAAGCTAAGAGTTTTAACACATTAAAAGAGGCTAAAGAATACATGCTAAGCAAAGAAAATCCAGACCTAATACTTATCACTGGTTCTCTATACTTAGCATCTGAATATAGAAATATGTCAACAGAAGAATAGTTTTTTATTATTTTTAAAGAAATATCTTGATTTTTATTTCCTTTTATGCTACAATGTTTAAGTAAATCGTTAAGTGTACGCATAAGGAGGTGCAATTTAATGCCAAATATTAAATCAGCTAAAAAAAGAGTAAAAACTATCGAAACTAAAACTCTTCAAAACAGAGCTACTAAAAAAGCATACAAAGAAGCAATAAAAGCTTTTGAAGCAGCTGTAGCAGAAAATGCAAGCAATAAAGAAGAATTATATAATGAAGCTATTAGCAAAATAGACAAAGCTTGGACTAAAGGTGTATTAGCTAAAAATACTGCATCTAGAAAAAAATCAAGCTTAGCTAAAATGCTAAACAAATAATTAAGATAAATAAAGAGCCTTAGGGCTCTTATTTTTTTGCCAATTTCAAATATATATTCAATTAAAAAGCAATGTTGTTTACATAACTTGTATTTTATCCTTCATTATGCTATAATAATAGCGGATGTTTATTATACTTTGTCCGGAAAAATTATTATTAAAGGAGGAACTGCTATGGATTATAATAGTAGTAGGAATTTTATTCCAAAATTAGACATTGGTAACTATGTAATAGGAAGCTTTGATGTCTACGAAGAAAGGGCCAAAGAAATTGGTCGTATGTTTTTAAAAAACAAAGGAAAAAATACAATTGCTGTAGATGATATGTTTAGCAATATGCCAACTGCATATCGTGGAAGCATTTTAGATAAAAAAACCAACGAACTAATAGGGTTCATAGGAGTTGAAGATATCAACACAAGCAAAAACTATGCATCAATTGTAATCGGATTAGAAAAAAGCAAACCAAAACCAGACATTTACGATATTGTTGAAGGATACGAAAATTTCCTTATCAATGATTTAGGAATAGAAAATACAACTACAATCACAGTTATTAATGAAGAAATAATGAAAACACAATATAACTGCGTATTATATAAAGATGCAACTCTTAAATCACTTTACTTATTTGAAGATAAAGACAACACTTCAAAAAATTATCCTGTAAATGTAATGTTTAGAAATTTTTTAATTGCAAAACTTAGTGTAGACTCATTAATTTGGTCAAACAAACGTGGAACAATTAAAATAGAACTAGATGAAAGTGCAAACGAAGAACTTGCAGAAAAAATATTGCCAACAGCAATAAATCATTATATAGATTATTTACATGGAAACAATATATATAGTTTAATTGCCGAAGTGCCAGCAAGTAACACTATAGTTTTAGACTCATTACTTAAAAGTAAAATGAACTTTTATGGTGTGCTCCCTTATTCTATGGAATATGATGACTATATTGAATCTGCATATCTTTTTGAACATTATCCAGAAATGGAAAAAGAAAAACTAACATATTTACCAAAAAATAGAAAAATTAAAGTAAATGATTTGAAGTCAATAACACTTCCAAAAATCTTTAAAATAGATAATGAATACACAGCTATTTCACCTAAAGAATTAAAGCAGTTAAATATTTCTTTAGAATCAATTGTAAAAGGACACATTGATGCACTGCAAGATAGAGAACATTTTTCTATTCCACTTGGCGAAGACAAATATATAATTCAAGAAGGCAATGGTAATTATGGCATATCAAAACTAGTTAAAAATTTATCTTATGTTCTTATTAATAGCAAAAATGAGTACTGTGGATTTATCAATATAATGAATGAGAGAGGAAGAAACGCTGTATTAGAACTTGCTATCAAACCTTCATTACAAAATAAAGGAATAGGAACAAAATCACTAGATAAATCAATAGAAGTTTTGCTATCTAATGGTTACTATGCTGTTTCTAGTTATGTATTTGCTTTTAACGTTGCATCAAACAAGATACACAAAAAACTAGAAAAATTTCATGGGAAAAGATCAAAATCATACTACATTAATGGAGTATTTTGGGATATGAATTTATACAGTATATATAAATAAAAAGGAAGTCATTTTACATGACTTCTTTTTTATAATCATCTAATACTAATTCATCATTTACAATTAACAGTTTATATCTATACACACTAGTATCTAATCCATCATCACTATCAACAATTACTGTTAATTCTTTAGTTTTTTTGTCACCTATAATAGAAATAATATATGAATGTTCATTTTCGGGTGACAATGTTTGATCCATTATTAATCTTTCAGTACTTTTTAAATCAAATGAGCTAGTGTCAATAAAGAAATTATGATAACAAGTTCTATTAATTCTAACGTTATACTTTTGCGTATCAATATCAGAAGTAATTTCTTTTATTATTTTTTCAACAATTTCAACTTGTTTTGTTTCATCACAATATGTAGATAACTCTTTTATATTTTTGTTTCTTAGAATAACACCAACTATTAGAATTATAATCAATAAAAAAATTATCGTAAAAATTACAATTTTATTTTTCATTCAGAACACCTCTAATATAATAATAAACCAAGAATTAAAAATAATCAAGCTTATAATCCAGGCATCCCTATTCTATATTGTCCTCGTGTCTGAAGACCACCTATTCCATTTATCCCCTCTCTTGTATTTGATATTATATTTTCTAGTGATACAAACTCATTAACTGGTGTATACGCTACACTTTGAGCTACTATCATTGGGTCCATCATATCTATTAAAACTCTTTTAGGTGCACTAGCAAAATTTGCTCCAGCAGACACTATTGCCTCATAATAACTTTGACAAGCACCTGCAAATATAACAAGATTATCTAAATTATGTTCAAATTTTCTAGCTTCAAGTACAGCTTGAATGTAATACTTTGAATTTTTGTAATTATCTATATTATATATATCATTACGTCTTTTAACAAAAGCATCATGCCCAGTTAAAACTAAGATTTCCGGCTTATACCTATTAAGTAATGTTGGAACATGCTTGTATTGGTCTTTTTCATTCAAATTATATATTATAGCATTTAGTCCCATTTCCTTATATATCTTTTTGCATTCCTTGCAATATTCTCCATCTCCATCAAGATGTAAAACGCTTCCAGGCTTTTTATATGTTTTTTCTCTTTGGTACATTTTACTAAAATTTGAGTTTTCACGATAATTATTAAAGACACCTCTATTTTTATTTAAATTATCATATGATCTATTCATTCTAGTCCTTCTGCTATTTGAAATATTTTTTAATCTAGCATTTAATTCATCTTTACCAATTAATTTTAAATCATAAAGATAAGCATCAGCTAAAATTCTAGTTGTAATACCAACAAGATCTGCAACTCCATCATTACTAATATGTATAACTCTAAATAGCACATCGTAGTTATACGATTTTCTAGCTACTATATCTCCTATCTTAAAATCCATAAAATAACACCTCAAGATAGTATATGAATAAAAATAATTATTGCTAAACAGAATAAAAAAAGACAACCCATAAGGTTGTCCTAAATTCATATATTATTTAACTGTAAATGGTAAAAGTGCAATTGTTCTTGCTCTTTTAACGGCTTCAGTTACTTTTCTTTGGTGTTTAGCGCAACATCCAGTTACTCTTCTTGGTAGAATTTTACCTTTATCGCTAATATATTTTCTTAATTTTTCAGCATCTTTATAATCAATGCTATCTACTTTATCTGCACAAAATACGCAAACTTTTTTTCTTGGTCTTCTGTATGGTTTGTCGTTTTTAGCGCCTCTTTTTTTGTTATCAGCCATTTTTAATTATCCTCCTATCAACTAATTATTAATTAAAATGGTAAATCATCTGTATCTTCTACTGTGATAAATTCACCATCCATACTAGATGAAGGTACTTCTCCAGCAGGCATGTCTTGATCTCTTCTAGAATCAGCAAAGTATGCATTTTCAACTATAAAGTCTGTAGCATATCTTTTTTGACCATTTTGATCATCCCATGATCTGTTTTGGATTCTTCCTTCGACTAATACTTGTTGTCCTTTTTTGTAGTACTTTCCACAAAAATCTGCTAATCTTCCAAATGCAGTCAAGTTAAAGAAATCTGTTTTTCTTTCTCCATTTGCATCTGCAAATCTTCTATTAACAGCTAGTGAAAAAGTAGTAACGTTTGTACTGCTGTTTGGTAATACTCTTGTTTCAGGATCCCTTGTTAATCTTCCCATAAATTGAAATTTATTCATTTCATTACCTCCTATAAATATTAGTCTTCTAATTTAACTATCATGTGTTTTAGAACAGTTTCATCTAGTCTTAAAACTCTATCAAGTTCAGCTATAAATTCTGGTTTAGCTGTAAATGTGAATAAAGTGTAGAAACCTTCTTTTTCTTTTTTGATTTCGTATGCGAAAGTTTTCTTACCCCATTCATCAACACTTGTAAGTTCGCCATTAGCTGAAATTAGTTCTTTCATTTTTTCACCAAAAGCTGCCATAGCTTCTTCTGATGCGTTAGCTGAAAGTATTATAACTGATTCATATTTATTCATGACTCTACTCACCTCCTCGTGGACTCAGACTATACTTTATGTATAGTAAGGATTTTATACGTGCACTATTATACCATAATATTATGTAATTTGCAAGAAATAATTAGTTCTTTTGTAAATATTCTATTATTGACATAGTAACTCTTTAATTATATAATACATATAATTACTAAAGGAACACTCTTTTGAGAGGGGCTGATAACTATGAAAATAGAAAAAGTTGACGAAAATAAAGTGAAAATAATACTATCTCTTGAAGAACTTGAGATGAGAAATATATCTATATCTGAATTGCAAATGAACAACTCACTTGCAAGAAATTTCTTTAAGTCATTAATAGAAGAGTCAAATCTAGATGAAGAATTTATAGATAACGAAGACTCTCAGCTATTTATTGAAGCTGCTGCGGATAATACAAATACATTTGTTTTAACCATAACAAAAACAGATTCACTACCAGATATAAATAGTTACCAAAAGAAAGGTAAAGTGCAATATAGGATAGACTCTCGTCTATATGAGTTTAATTCACTTGATGCAATTCTAGATTTTTGCAAAATAGCAAAAAGTGAAAGCCTATTTTTTGGAACTAATACACTATATAAGTACCAAGATAAATATTTCTTATTATTTAGTGAAAGTGCTATTAGAAATAAACGTTTTATTAAAACGTATGTTATGATGAGTGAGTTCTGTTCAAGATACTATGCATATGACATGCACTATGCAACAATTTCAGAAAAAGGATCTGTAATTATTCAAAACAGAGCTCTACACAAATTATCTAAGATTTAGATTTAGGCAGGCTATAAAGCCTGCTCTTTTTTTAGAAAATTATATACACACATTATATTTTAAAAATTAATAGAAAAAATAGTATATTAAATTAAATAAACAAAAAACTGAAATTTGGTTTATATTTTTGTATTTATAAAACACTATACTATATTATAGAATTCTTTTGAATAAAATAAATGTGATTAAAAATAAACTCGTTTAGACTGAGCTATTTATATAAAAATTAGTATGAATTTTTTTGTTATTTTTGGATTGATTAGCAGCTTCTTTAAAAAGCCGCATAAAGTATAATGCTGTTTTGATGTTTTGTCAAGCATATTTTCAATTTTTAGTGAAAAATCTTTAATTATGTAGTTTGAATACAATGTTTATCTTGATTATTTTGACATAATTTGTTATACTATACGCATAGGTGAAAATGTATGAATAACGATAAATTAGTTAGAGCCAAAATACTAGTTATCGATGACGACGTAAATATGATGGATGTTCTTTCTGTTGTATTAAGAAGGTATGGACACGAAGTGAAAACATACACTGAACCCCTAGCAGCTATAGAGGAACTCAGAAGAAATAAATATGATATTTTACTTGTCAACTATTTGATGACACCAGTAAAAGGCGATAAAATTGTAGAAACAGTCAGAGAATTTAATAAAGAAATATATATAATTCTAATGTCTATTCATAAAGACCTAGCACCTTCCATTGAAACTATGCAACATTTAGATATACAAGCTTACTATGAAAAAAGTAATCGCTTTGATAATCTAATATTGCTTATTCAAGGAGGAATAAAGTACATTGAACAAATAAATAAAATTAAAACAATGAACAACCAATTGGATCATTACTTAGTAGATTTTGCAAAAATTCTACTACAAACAATTGGAGCTAAGGATCATTATACAGAAGAACATTCAAGAAGAGTAACTCTATTATGTATTGCTTTTGCAAACTACTTGAATTTAGATCAAAGACAAAAATCTGACTTGCAAATTGCAGCTGCTTTCCATGATATAGGAAAGATTGGTATACCAGACAATATATTATTAAAAACATCAAGACTTACAGATGAAGAATATAACGTTATTAAAACTCATCCAGTAATTGCTGCAAATATTTTTTCAGTATCAGATATATATAAAGATATTTATCCAATAATGTATCATCATCATGAAAGATATGATTCAAAAGGATATCCAGCTGGTATTGGAGGAAAACAAATACCATATCTAGCAAGAATATTAACTATATGTGACTCCTTTGATGCAATAGTATCAAAACGTACATATAAGGAAGGGCAAACAATAGAGTTTGCACTTACAGAAATAGAAAAAGGTGCAGGAACTCAATTTGATCCAGAACTTGCACCACAATATATAAACATGGTAAAAAATAACATGAGTTATGTTGAACAAATATACAATGAATTTTAAAAAGTCTTAAATAGCAAATTGACTATTTAAGGCTTTTTCTATTCTAAGAATATAGTTAGTAGTTTTGATATCAAAATTGGATTTTTAGCACATTTTAATTTAAATACAAAGCATTTTATTTCACACTTAAACTTGTACAATTCTCTAATAATGTCTTCACATTCATTTGGATATATAACGATACAATTATTTATACTAAATGTATTATCTTCATTTACATTTTCAATCACTCCACATATCATTATAACATTATTATCCTCTACTATATTTTCAATAATATTAAAATATAAATAATTATTCTTTATCTGAGTTACATCTTCAATATTTATATATCTTTTAGTAATTTCAACATTAGACATTTCACCATTATCTTTAATTATTTCAATTTTTCCATCATTCTTTTTTTCTTCATTAAACCTTATTTCCGGCTTAACACCAATATTATTGTTTTGCGAACAAGACCTTCTTTCAGAATACTCATAATAGTTAATATCTAAAGATAAATTTAGTATTTTAGGAGCAATTAATCTTAAATACTCTTTATTCATATATAAATATAATCTCATACTAAATAATAGTATACTAAATACAAATATATTCTTTTATTTTTTCATACTTAGCCTGTCCTATCCCTTCAACATTTAAAATATCTTCTATATTTTTAAACTTAGTTTTATTTCTATATTTTATTATATTATCTGCAAGTGTATCGCCTATTCCTTCAAGTTCTTTTAACTGAAATTTATCTGCAGTATTGATATTAATTTTTCCATAATCATTATTTGAATTTTCTTCTAAATCTATTTCTTCATTACTTTCATTAACAAGCTTTGGTATATATATTTTATCTGAATCATTTAACTTTTCAGCAAGATTAACCTCGCTTAAATCTGCCGTATCTTTAAACCCACCACATAGCTCAACTATGTCATTTAGTCTCATTCCATCATCTATATAATACACTCCTGGATTGTTTACTTCTCCAGTTATATATACAGCAATTAATCCTTTTTTATTTACAATCTCATTATCATTTATTGTAATATTGTTTTTATTTTTACTATTTTCCATCACCAAAGAGATACCAGAAGCAATAAATATAATAACTACAATGATATATGACTTATACTTACTTACAAATTCTAAAAATTTAATAATTACCTTTTTCATCATTACCTCCTATAATTTAAATCTAAATTTGTAACTAAGCCATAAAAGCAAATTAGAAGTTATGGAATCCATAACTTCTAACTCATAATTTATCCTATTTTAATCTAAGTCCTGCTTTTACAACAGCAACCAATAAATTATTGTTGTAAAGGAATTTTACTAGGAATGTTTTATCTATATAACTAATTATGCTATCAAACATAGGAAGCGGAGATATAAATGAAATTAAAGCAAGAACAATCCATATTTTAATTAACACAGAAAGACCTCCAACAATAGTACCTCCCATTCCATTAATTGTACTTAATATTGGTAAATTAAATACTACATTAAGTATCATTTGTAATATATAGCATATTATTCTTACAATTAAGAATATTGCTATAAAACTTAATCCTTTCATTACAAATCTAGATATATTTTCTGATGCAACTGTTAAATTATCATCTGTAACTGCATTAGATAATACCTTACCATATATAGACTTGTCAACGCTTTCGCCATTTTTCATCATATCTTGCATATTGGTTTTTGCCATTTGAGCTACAGATTGTCCAAGTCCAGTATCATATATTGCATCTGCAACCACTGATTGGAACATAAATGCCAAAACTATAGATAAAATTAAAGCAGCAAATCCAACAAGTATTCCCACTAATCCTTTTTTATGACCACTAAATGCACCAAGTACAACTAGTAGTATAACAAGTATATCAACTAATATCATCAATACTTCCTCCTTATAAATTAACAATATAAATTTTATTTGTATAAATTAGAGCTAAACTTTTTCCATGATTAAAAGCAATAGACTTTTTAGGAATAAAATTAATCTCTCTAGATCCTAAATCTACTCCCCATTTATTATATATTTGAATATGATCTTGATAAATAAAATAATTAACAAGACCAGATATAATCATACTCTTTGGAGCTAATTCTAAAGTTGTCTGTGAAACTTTATCTTGACTATACCCAACATTATCTAAAACATAATTGTTATTTTCAATATTTCTATCTAAAGTAGTAAAATAGTCTTTATTAATTGAAACATACATAAGTGTTGTATCATTAAATTCTTTTATAGTTTCTATATCTCCAGAATTAATATTTATTTTAACAATCTTATCATTTAGTAATGCATATATATCTTTTTTATCCACAAAGAAATTGTATACAAAACTATTATCTAAAGTAACTATATCTTTTAACATTTCATCTTCGCTTTTTGTAATATCTATAACTCTAAACTTTACACCTACCGTAGAAGAATTTGTTACAGCCTCACAAAATACAACCTTTTCTGCATTATCTAGCATCTCTAAATCAATTATTCCTTCTTGAGATAAAAATGTATCATATCTATTTTCACCTTTTTTGTTATATACACTGACCATATTGTTATATCCTGAATTAGCAGAATACTCAATAGCCATATTTCCATATTTATCTAAGAAAACATTTTTAATAGTTCCATCAATTTTCTTATTTAATATTTCTTTACTATTTTCAAATAAATATAATGTACCTGTTGAATTATTAGTAACAAGCATATACTTACCTTTAACATATATTTTTGGTGTAAAACTATCTGAAAAACTATGTGTCCAAGTAACCTCACATCTATCGTTATATGTAGTAATAGTATTTTTAGAAAATACAAATAATTCATTATTGTATTCTCCGTATATATCACTTTCTTTAGTTACAAACTCTATCTTATTTTCCTCAATATTTGAACTAACAGGTTTAATATGAATCCCAAATATTGGGCCAACATTATATAAAAGCCACGCTATAACCATAATAGCAATTACAATTATCGCTAATACTTTTCCGCTTATTTTATATCTTACTTGAGGAGCTTCTATCATCTGTCCACTAGCATTTCTTTCAAATTTACTATTTATTCTTTTATCTCTTTCATCTTTTAATTCTTCTCTATTTCTTTGTACTATGTCTATTCCTTGTAAATCTTCTTCACTTAATAAAGATTTTTTCTTCTTTTTTGTTTCATTTGAAGATAGAGTAGAATTTTTATCTTTATTCTTCTTCATAAAAATTCTCCCACTCTCTTGGTTCATAGTATTTTACATCTTTAAGTTTATCTGGCAAATATTGTTGTTCAACTTTACCATGATCATAGTCATGAGGATATTTATATCCTTCACCATATCCAAATTGTTCCATACCTGATGCAACAGAATTTCTAATATGCATAGGAACTGTTCCAACATCTCTATTTTTTACATCTTCCATTGCTTTATTAATTCCTCTATAAGATGTATTAGACTTAGGACTAAGTGCAACAGTAAGTGCTGCTTGTGCAAGAATAATTCTTGCTTCAGGCATACCTATTTGATGAACAGCATTCATTGCAGCAACAGCAACTTTTAAAGCATCACTATTTGCAAGTCCAACATCTTCACTAGATTGAATAACAATCCTTCTAGCAATAAACATTGGATCTTCTCCTGCATCTAACATACGAGCTAGATAATGTAGAGTTGCATCTGGATCTGAGCCTCTCATAGATTTAATAAATGCAGAAATTACATCATAATGTGAATCATCTGTTTTATCATAAACAGCTTTCTTTTGCTGTACACAATTCATAGCAATATCTCTATCTACTATTATTTTACCTTCTTCATTCATGTCTGTAGTAAGTACAGCAAGTTCAAGTGCATTAAGTGCAGTTCTTACATCTCCTTTAGAGCACATTGCTATATACTTTAGTGCATCTTCACTTATTTCTAAATTATAATTACCAAGACCATTCTCTTTATCTTGAATAGTATTTTTAAGAATTTTTAAAATATCTTCTTGTTGCAATTCTTTAAATTTAAAAATTGTTGATCTAGAAATTAACGCTTTATTAACACTAAAATATGGGTTTTCTGTTGTTGCACCAATTAATATTACAGTACCTTTTTCAACATGTGGCAAAAGTGCATCTTGTTGTAGTTTGTTAAATCTATGTATCTCGTCAATAAATAATATTACCTTTCCAGTAGGATTAGTAAAAATATTTTGAGCTTCATCCACAACAGCTTTAATATCTGCTACTCCTGAAGTTGTTGCATTAAGAGTAACAAATTTATTTTTTGTACTACTTGCTATAACTCGAGCAAGGGAAGTTTTTCCACATCCTGGTGGTCCCCAAAATATTGCTGACGTAAGCTTGTCTGCTTTAATTAGTCTATATAATAACTTGTCTTTTCCTACTATCTCTTCCTGACCATAAAAATCTTCAAGCTTAGTAGGTTTCATTCTATATGCAAGTGGCTCCATAATTCCTCCCGAAAAAATAACATATTTCACACACTATTATATAATATATTAGATAGATTATCAAGGAGAATTTAACATAAGAAAAGATTTAGAAAAATAAAAAAGTAGTCACTTAAAAGTAACTACTTTATTTTTTTATTCTTGAATAAATTTATACATTATATTCTCTTTAGTAAGTCCAAAGTATTTATATACTTCAGTCCATTTTCCAGACTTACCAAAGGTATCATTTATACCTATTTTCTCTACCTTTTTAGGATATAATTCTGTAAGTACATCACTTACTATACTTCCTATTCCACCTATTATACTATGGTCTTCAATAGTAACAAGTTTTTCAGTCTCTTTAGCACAACGTACTATTTCTTCTTTATCTACAGGCTTAATACTATAAAGATCGACAACTCTAATATTAATACCTTTTTCTTTTAACTCATTTTGAGCTTCAAGAGCAATAGAAACAGTAGAACCAGTAGCAAATACTGTACCATCTTTTCCATCCCCACACGTATGTGAGCCACCAACATGAAACTCTTCATCTGTATATAGCTCTGGTAAATCACTTCTGCCAAGTCTAATGTATTTTGGTCCATCTTCATTCATACATATAGATAATATCTTTTTTGTACTTACTCCATCTGCTGGACAAAATACTTTCATAGTTGGAATAACATTCATTATTGCTATATCTTCAATACATTGATGTGTAGGTCCATCTTCACCAACCATAACACCTGCATGAGTAGCACATAAATTAACATTTGAATGTGAATATGCAGCCATATTACGTACTTGGTCATATGCACGACCCGCCATAAACATTGCAAATGTAGACGCAAAAACAGTTTTTCCGCTTAAAGCAAGACCCACAGCAGTTCCAACTAAATCTTGTTCAGCAATTCCAACATCTATATGTCTTTCAGGATATTCTTTTTTAAACATGTCTGTTTTTGTAGCAGCAGCTAAATCTGCGTCTAGTACAACAACATCTGGATTATCTCCAATTTCAGTTAAAAATTCACCATATGCTTTTCTTGTTGATATCATTAAACCACCTCTTCAAATTTAAATAATTCTAAAGTTTCAACTCCATTTTTTAGCATTTCTCTATAAATAGAATACTCAGATAGTTTTTCTTGTTTATTTTTATTTCTATTTAAATCATCTGCTAGATTTGTATTTTCAGCATTTAACTTATTAAGTAATTCTTTACTAAAAAAGAATGGTATTTTCTTTTTGTCTTGAATTACAGCAATAGCATTGTTTTCTGGATTGTCTAGTTTAAACTCTTCTACCACTCTATTTACAAAATAATCTATGTCTTTAGATTTATATCCACAATTATTTGCAATACTAATTATTTCATATAGACTTCTATTACTAGGTACATATTTTTTATTTATTGTTTTAAGTCTTTTTAAATTATAGTTCTCAATTAAAGCTCTTTTAATTTTTGCTTTTCCAGTAAGCTTTTCTATAAAATTAATTTTTGAGAGTTTAATCACATTCATATCTATATCTTTTAATTCTTCTTTACGAATAAGTTCATTTGCTTTGTTAGCAAATAGATTAATATATTCCTTAGTTGTAAGCTCAATATTATCTTCAAGCATTTCTCCTATATTCTTTAATTTTGCATCATCAGAATATAACATATTACTCAAAAGTTTATACTCATTTTCCTCTATTGAATCTTCAGATGCACAATCATATTTCTGCATAATACTATCTAGTGTTTGACTATACTTATCTAGCTCATCTTTTACTTCATTAATCTCATTAGATAATATATCTACTCTTATTCCTAAATCTTTAGCAAATGAAAATCTATCTTGATTCTTTTTATCATTTTCTTCAATTTTAATATTAATTTTAGAGACATTTTCTTTTAATTTATTTAACCTAAAATTAATGTCTTCTACAGAGATATTCTCCATTTTCCCCTCCTATTTAGAAAGTTCTTCCATTGCTTGTTTATATTCTTCTTCATTTGGTGCTTTTCCATGCCAACCAACTTGGTTTTCCATAAATGATACACCTTTTCCTTTAATAGTTTTAGCAATTATTACATTAGGCTTATCTGAATCATTAGTATTATCTATTGCATCTATAATAGCTTGCATGTCATGCCCATTGATTTCTTGAACATTCCATCCAAAAGCTTCAAATTTTTCCTTTAAGTTATTCACACCTTTAACATCCATAATGCTTCCATCTATTTGAAGGCCATTATAATCTACAAAAGCAACTACATTATTTAACGAATATTTATTGGCTGTCATTGCTGCTTCCCATATTTGTCCTTCTTCAATTTCTCCGTCTCCTAGCATACAATATATTTTACCACGTTCTCCATCTAATTGTTTAGCAAGAGCCATACCATTTGCAACAGATAAACCCTGTCCAAGTGACCCACTAGACACATCAATACCATTAATTTTATTTGATGGATGTCCTTCTAGATAACTATCTATTTTTCTTAATGTATTTAAATCTTCATGTGGTATTTTTCCTATACTTGCAAGACATGCATAATATGCTGGTGCACAGTGACCTTTAGATAAAACAAATCTATCTTCATCCATATTCATTTTTTCATGAAATAACACAGTCATAATATCTATGCATGATAATGATCCACCTGGATGTCCAGATTTAGCATTGTATATCATTTCAACAATATCTTTACGTAAAAGTCTTGCTCTATTTTCCAATTCTTCTATAGTCATATATACCTCCTATATATTTTTTCTTAATATATCTATATAATTACTATCTGAATTATATTTTGCAAATTCTTTATGCTTAATTTCTCTAATAAGCTCATCTAAAGAAGTTTCGCCATCTCTATAGTATAAGATGTAGCCTTCTTTCTCTAATTCTTCACAAATCTCAATTTGGTGGTCATTTATATGTTCACCATATTTTTCTAAACGTGGAACAGCTATTACTTTTTTACCTTTTTTTATTGCAGAAAAAATTGTTCCAACGCCACCATGAGCAATAACCAAATCTGACTCTTCAATATATCTATCCATTTCCTCCATTGGAATAAAATCAAAAGAATGTATACGTTTAGAATTATTACACTTCGTATATCCACGTTGAACAACTATTTCTTCATTTTTTAACGCTTTGCTTTCTTTAACAAGTTTAATTAATCTTTCAAAAGATTGCTTTTGAGTTCCTACTGTTACTAATACCATACTAGATCAACCTTCCTATATATTCTGCTTTCTCATATTTTTCTTCTAAGCTTTTCCATTGCACATAAAACTTATCTGCAATTTTATATACATTATGTCCTGTACCAGAAAGTTCTTTAATTTTTGCCATAGTCTCTATATATATAACCTTTGCACCAAAGAATTTCCCAATATAGCAGAAAAATCCACCAACTTGTGCACCAGTAGACACAACAGTATCTGGTCTAAATTTAGCAACAATACCTATAGCTTTAGCTAGATTTTTAAATATTGTCCACCAATACTTAATTTTATTTTTATTTGGACCATAATCTACATATTTAATATTATATTTGTCTTTTAAATCTCGAGTTACATCTGTCATCTCAGTTACAAGTAAATAATCATATTCTTTAAACAATTCTTGAACTTTTAGAAGCTCTGTTAAATGTCCACCTGAACTTGCAGCAAAAATTACCTTCTTCATCTAGTCCTCTCCTTTTACAATATATTTTACTCCATATTTTTGTTCAAAATATATTTTATTAACTTTTTTTGGGCCTATAGTAGCACTAACATATCTTTTAGGTACATAAACTACTATATCCTCATTATTAATATTTTCCTTATCTATTCTATCACGTATCAAAGCAGCCATAACATATTCAGCAAAATTATCTGAAACAGGGCCATAAATATTTGCATTTTTAGATGTAATTTCATTTGTACTTTGAAGCCCTAAACGTATAATTTGCACATCACTTTTTTGACATTCATGAACAACTTCGACACATCTTTTTACAGCATCAGCAATTGTTAGTGGTATATATTCATTATTTTCATACATATCATATAATTCACTATCTTCTATTACATATACTGGATATATTCTTAGTTGTTCAGGTTTAAGTTTTAAACATTCTTTAATAGTATATATTTCAGTATCAATTGTACTATTTGGAAGTCCAATCATTATTTGATGTCCAAGTCTAATACCATAACTTTTAATTAATTTTGATGCTTTAACAACATCTTCTTTTGTATGACCTCGTTTAGCAAGCATCAAAACATTATCATCCATAGATTGAACACCAAGCTCAATTGTTTTAACGCCATATTTTTTAAGTAAAGTTAAAATTTCATCATTTATATAATCTGGTCTAGTAGACAATCTAATGCTATCTATTTTTCCTTCAAGAATGTAATTATATGCAACACGTAAATATTCTTCTTGAAGTTTAATATCTATTCCAGTAAAACTACCTCCAAAAAAGGCAACTTCAATCTTTTTGTCTGTATTTAGATAATATTCTAAATATTCTTTAATAATGTTATCCACATCTTCCACAGTTGTATCTTTAATTGTTCCACTAATTCGTCTTTGATTACAAAACACACATGCATGTGGACAACCTTTATGTGGAATAAAAATAGGGATAGTATATTGGTTATCTTTATTTATGAAATTTTTTAATTCCGCATTTAAATCTAGTCTAATTTCCAAATACTTCACTTCCATTTATTATTGCATGATGAGCAGCTTCTTGCTCAGCTTGTTTTTTACTTTTTCCTTTTCCAGTTCCAATTTTCTTATCATTAAAGAACACTTCAATTGTAAATGTTTTATCATGTTCTGGCCCTTCTTCACCAGCTAAGCGATACTCTATTTTAACACTGCCATTACGTTGTAATATTTCTTGTAATTGTGTTTTATAATCTGTATTTAAACTTCCACCAGATAAAACAGTTTTAATTTCTTGATCTAATAACTCTAAGCATATATCTCTTGCTATCTCGTAACCACCATCAAGATATATTGCCCCAAGAACAGCTTCAAAAGCATCAGCGACAATAGCATCCTTCATTTTTCCATTAGAATTTTGCTCACATTTACCAAGATATATATACTCATGTCCTCCAATTCTTTTCAATGCTTGAGATAAAGAAGCTTCACAAACTATTGCAGCACGTTTTTTAGTCATTTCCCCCTCAGCAAGTTCTGGTACTTGTGCAAATAACAAATCTGAAATAATATGTTCAAGTATTGCATCTCCTAAAAACTCAATTCTTTCATTATATTTATCATAATTAGGGTCTTCATGCTCATAGGCATAAGATTTGTGTGTTAAAGCCATTTTAAGCAAATCATGATTATTAAAAATATACTTTAACTTTTGTTCTAACTCAAGTAATCTTTCTCTTTCCATAAATTCACTCCTTTCACATTACATTATATATTACAATTAAATATTTTTCAATAAAAAAGTACCTTAGAATAATCTAAGGCACAATTTATTTTCAACAATTTATTATTGATGATCTTCAATATAATTAACAACATCTCCTACTGATGTAATTTTTTCAGCTTCTTCTTCTGGAATTTCCATATCAAATTCTTCTTCTAAAGCCATAATTAATTCAACAATATCAAGTGAATCAGCTCCTAAGTCATCAATAAAAGTAGTTTCAGTTGTTATTGAATCTACGTCTTCTACGTCTAATTGTTCACTAATAACTTCTTTTACTTTCTCTAAAACTGTATCCATTTAACTACACCTCCTTAAGGTTTTCTTTAACTTATATGATTACTCATAAAAAAATATTCTAAACATAACTTAATTATCTAATAAATAATCAATATTGTCAAGGAAATTTACTTAAAAACTATAAAATATAACATAAAAATAATAGAAATAGGCGAAAAAATAAGGACCGAAGTCCTTATTTTTTTCTATTTCAGTTTAAATTATGCTTTGATATCAGAAACTGATCCAGCACCAACTGTTTTACCACCTTCACGAATAGCGAATTTTAATCCTTTTTCTATAGCGATTGGAGTGATAAGTTTGATTTCCATAGTTACGTTATCACCAGGCATTACCATTTCTGTTCCTGCAGGTAATTCAATAACTCCAGTAACGTCAGTTGTTCTGAAGTAGAATTGTGGTCTGTATCCATTGAAGAATGGAGTATGTCTTCCACCTTCTTCTTTAGTTAGGATATAAACTTCTGCTGAGAATTCAGTGTGTGGGTGAATTGAACCAGGTTTAGAAATAACTTGACCTCTTTCAACTTCGTTTCTTTGGATACCTCTTAGAAGTACACCAGCGTTGTCTCCAGCTTCACAAGCGTCAAGAGATTTTCTGAACATTTCGATACCAGTAACAACTGTTTTCTTCTTTTCGTCAGAAAGTCCAACGATTTCAACTTCTTCACCAACTTTTAAGATACCTCTTTCAATTCTTCCTGTTGCAACTGTTCCTCTACCTGTGATAGTGAATACATCTTCAACTGGCATTAAGAAAGGTTTATCGATATCTCTTTCTGGGTTTGGAATATAAGAATCTACTGTATCAAGTAATTCTTTAATAGGAGCATATACTGGATCGTTAGGATCTTTAGAAGTAGACTCTAGAACTTGTAGAGCAGATCCTTTGATTATTGGAGTAGTATCTCCTGGGAAGTCATATTTAGATAATAGGTCTCTAATATCCATTTCAACTAATTCTAGAAGTTCTGGATCGTCAACCATATCACATTTGTTCATAAATACAACGATGTAAGGAACACCAACTTGTCTTGCAAGTAGGATGTGTTCTCTTGTTTGTGGCATTGGGCCATCAGCTGCAGATACAACTAGGATAGCACCATCCATTTGTGCAGCACCAGTGATCATGTTTTTAACGTAGTCAGCGTGTCCTGGGCAGTCAACGTGAGCATAGTGTCTGTTTTCTGTTTCGTATTCAACGTGAGCTGTAGAGATAGTGATACCTCTTTGTCTTTCTTCTGGAGCTCCGTCGATTTGGTCATAAGCTTTGAAATCAGCTTTTCCTAATAAGCTACAATATTTAGTGATTGCAGCTGTTAAAGTAGTTTTACCGTGGTCAACATGTCCGATTGTACCAATGTTAACGTGTGGTTTAGTTCTTTCGAATTTAGCTTTTGCCATTTTAAAATTCCTCCTTAAAAAATACACATTTTATGCACACTAAAGTGCATTAATCAATGTTATTTTACTACACTTTTTCTATTTTTGCAATAGAAAAAGTGTAAATAACTAATTAAATAAAATTTTATACTATTCTTCTTTCTTTGCTCTTTGAGCAACGATAGTTTCAAGTACAGATTTTGGAACTTCTTCATATCTGCAAGGTTCCATTGAATATGTTCCTCTACCTTGAGTTTTAGATCTTAGGTCAGTTGCATATCCAAACATTTCAGATAGTGGTATAAATGCATGGATTGTAGTTGTACCTTGTTCAGTATCCATACCTTCCATTTTACCACGTCTAGAGTTAACGTCACCGATAACATCTCCCATGTATTCTTCTGGTACAACAATGTCAACTTTCATTATAGGTTCAAGTAGACATGCTCCACCTTGTTTACATGCTTCTTTGAAGGCCATAGATCCAGCAATGTGGAATGCTGCTTCAGATGAGTCTACTTCGTGGTAAGAACCATCTACTAAAGCAACTTTAACGTCAACAACTGGGTAACCAGCAAGAATACCAGCTTTCATAGCATCTTGAACACCTTCATCAACTGGTTTAACGTATTCCTTAGGAACAACACCACCAACGATTTTAGATTCAAATGAATATCCTTTACCTGATTCGTTAGGTTCAACTTCTAGCCATACATGACCATATTGACCTTTACCACCAGATTGTCTAATAAATTTACCTTCAACTTTAACTGGTCTCTTAATAGTTTCTTTGTAAGCAACTTGTGGTTTACCAACATTTGCATCTACATTGAATTCTCTTCTTAATCTATCAACGATGATATCTAGGTGAAGTTCACCCATACCAGCAATGATAGTTTGACCAGTTTCTTGGTTTGTGTATGTTTTGAATGATGGATCTTCTTCAGCAAGTTTTTGAAGAGCGATAGCCATCTTTTCTTGGTCAGCTTTTGTTTTTGGTTCAATTGAGATGTCAATAACTGGTTCTGGGAATTCAATAGATTCTAGAATAATTGGGTGTTGTTCATCTGTTAATGAATCACCTGTAGCAACATCTTTTAAACCAACTGCACAAGCAATATCTCCAGAATATACGATATCTATATCTTGTCTATTGTTTGAGTGCATTTGAATTAATCTTCCGATTCTTTCTTTTTTACCTTTAGAAGCATTTAATACATAAGAACCTTTTTCAAGTTTTCCTGAGTATACTCTAAAGAATGTTAATTTACCAACATATGGGTCAGTCATGATTTTGAATGCAAGAGCTGCGAATGGTTCATCATCAGATGATTTTCTTTCAGCTTCTGTTCCATCTTCAAGAACACCTTTAATGTGTGGTATATCAAGTGGAGATGGCATAAAATCAACGATATCATCAAGTAATTCTTGAACACCTTTGTTTTTATATGAAGATCCACAAGTTACTGGAACTAAAGTGTTAGCTATTGTAGATTTTCTAATAGCAGCTTTAATTTCATCAATAGTGAATTCTTCTCCACCTAAATATTTTTCCATTAATTCATCATCAATTTCAGCTAAATGTTCTTCAAGTTCAGTTCTGTATTTTTTAGCTTCATCGATCATATCAGCAGGAATTTCTTCTTCTCTAACGTCTTGACCTAATTCATCATAGTGAAT
>CAMVON010000005.1 GCA_947169155.1 uncultured Clostridiaceae bacterium | reverse complement strand
CTTCTTCTACATGTAATACTTTAACTTGTGTATCTTTCTTTACATAGTAGTATGTAATATATATTGTATCTTCTATCATGAATCCAGAAGTATCACCTTCTACTGAGTCATAATTATATTTGTTTCCATTTGTAGCATTTACTTCATCTAATCTATTTGTAGTGCTATACTCATCATCTATTCTTCCATTTATTGTCTTTTCTGGAAGTAATTCTGTTAAAGTTCCTTTTTCTAAATAGTTTACTACAACTTTTGTTGGTTTTTTAACAAATCCAGCATTTACATTTGATTGTGTTAACTCAGGTAAATCTATACTATTTAATTTAGTAATCTCGTCTGTAGTTGCACTTTCAACATTAAATTTACTATTTATAGTTGTATTTGATCCAACTTCTTTTTCTGTTAGCATATATGTATCATCTGCAACAGTTACTTTAACTAAATATTTACCCATTGGTAAATTTGTAAATTTGTAATATCCATTGTCATCTGTATTTATTGTTGTAACTGCATGTCCATCTACATCTGTTACTTGTGCACCATTTGCATCTGTTAGTGTTACAGCTACATCTTTATATATTTCTTCGTTTGCATCTTTTAAGCCATTTGCATTTGCATCTTTCCATGCAACACCTTCAATTGTTCTTAAAACAACTTGCGATGTAACGTTAGAAGTTGTCATTTCTTCAGTATCTGGATAAATTTGCGCAGTAGCATTATTTTCATATTTATCTAAGCCTTTATTTCCATTAGTTTTAAGATAAATATCAACTGTAACGATTTCTTGAGATTCTATTCTACCCATTACTGCAAAAGCTGTAGCACTATGTAGTATGTTTTCACTTGTTATTACTGTCCAACCAGTTCCAAGATTTTCATCTTTACAAGTTATTGTTCCTCTTACAGATTCATCATTTGTATATACTATAGTTAAATTACTATTATCTGCTTTTAAGTTTCCTTCACCATCATATTGTTTTACAATTAATCTATCTAGTGTATAATTTCCAGTAAAATCTGATCCTCTACCATCACCATTATATGGAAGTATATCTAGTAATCTAAAATCTGGAACAGAACCATCTGTATTATTCTTATATGATAATGTAAAGTATATATCTCCATCTTTCTCTATAACTGGAGTTTCAACTGTTTTATATAATCTATGCGAAGATAAGTTTATTATTTGAATACTAGTTGTTGCAGTTCTATCTTCAAGTTTTGATGCTCCAACTTTCTCTGGTTCAGCAAGCATTTCAACAGAAGCTTCATATTGAACACCATTTAAAGTATTTTCATCTATATGTGCATCAAAATATAATGGTGAAATTGCCTCGTTAATATGGCATCCTGTAATAGTCCAACTCAATGTTGATGTACCGTTAGCATTTGAAACAATTTCTGGCTCACCAAGTTCACAAGAACCAGGAACATATTTTAGTCCATCAGGTAATTTTGCAGTTATAGTCATTGAAATATCTTCAACATTTTCAACTGTATAATTACTTGTAAGTTTTGGTTGAACTTTATATGTAACATCATATTCATTTTTTGAAATATCATAGTTAACTTTTTTAGCATCTGTATCTTTTCTAACCGCAGATAGTTGAATACTTTGATTTGCGCCAACTATTAATACAGTATTACCATAATAAGTACCACCAGCATGTGTTCCACCTATTTGGATACCATCAGAAGTATATTCAGTTTTAACATAATTTCTAACACTTTTTACTGTATCAAAAACTGTTTCTTCTGGCCAATCTATATTATCATCTGCAATAACATTTGCTATAGTGTAAACACTTCTATCTATTTCAGTTTTCCAATATTTAATACCAGAAGTAATAGCATACGTTTGTCCAATTGTTGCAGTAGTTTTAATTTTAACTGGAATATCTATCCAATAATCTCTATCTGGTAATTCGCCACCTTCTTTAGATTCGTAATATACACCTATACACATTTTTCCATTAGGTATATCTTCTAAATTTTCATATATATCACAATCTTCAATTATTGTATTATTCATTTCTTGTTGTGATGTCCAATTTGTTCCATCTCTTTTAGTAACATACCACATGTTCCATAGCATTTTATCGTTAGCTGTTCTAAATTTTGTTCCATTTGCTACAACAGGTTCATAACAATCTGCATCAAACTTATAAAAATCATTTACTGCTCTCATATGAGCTTCTTCATCATTTGTAACACCCTGTTCAATTTCAGATCTTAACCATAACTCTTGTCCTCTTTGTACACGTCCATCTCCATAGTTCCAATATGAGTGTAACATTCCAGTATCTGAAGTTCCACTTCTTTTTCTTATATATACCAAGCTATTATATGAGCCAGGTTTAGTTTTAACATATTGTGCTCTATTACTATCATCATTAGTAATCTTTTGTGTAGTTGTTTCCATTCCGCTAATAGACGTTGCACTAAAATTAGTATCTTTAACAGTTAAATAATAATCTGTTATAGAATCAAATTCGTCCCAATCTGGAACTATAATTTGAAAATAGATAGAACCAAAAACGCCTATATTATCTCCATATGAAATAGCACTATTTGTAGAATAACCAAGGTTATGTTTAGGAAATACGCCATTAAACTTGTAATTAGACAATGTAGTAGAAATTGTTGTACCATTTTGTACCATCAATATATCACCAGAATTGTATGCTGAATTAATTGCATTTCCAAGTTTTCCGCCTGGAAATGAATTATTTCCATTGTATACAAATCCAGATGTACCAGCATACATGCTTCTTCCTGGTATTTTCGTATTATTAATACCAGCTCCTGCTAATTGATAATTCCATAAAATTGGAGTTACTTCATCTGATATATCTGTTTCAGTAGAAGATTCTGCTGGTTTCTTTGTTAAATTCATATTAATATCAAATGTAATATTTCCTGTTGGATACTCAATTCCTTTTAATTTTTTTGAAGAATTTGTATTGTACAATTGATAAAGAAGTGCATATCCATATATTCTACCAGTAACTTCATTACCATCCACATTAAATGTACTTCTATTTTCACAGTTTCCATTTCTAATTAATTTTATATTATAGTTTGGTGCTGCACTTACAGTAATATTTTGACTTTGCACAGCTACTTTTTCATCATCTGAATTTCCATTTAGCCAAAGTTTAAATTCAGGTTGAAATTCTATACCATTTGAAGCGCCAAAAATATTTGCAACAAATACTAAAGTTTGCTTACCAGGAATAGTTATAGCATCAGGATTTAATTTATAATAACCAGTAAGCGTCATCTTATCTGAAGATAACTTTGCATTTTCAATCCACGCCATTGAAGTTAAATCCCAACCAGCTGTTTCGCTATTAAATTTGTCACTTGGTAACTTTGCTTCAAAATACAAAGTACCTCCACTATAACTTTGAGCCTCTGCACCATTCAAAGCAAAGGTATTTTCAATAGTCCACGTAACTTGGTCAAATGATCTTACGACATTGTTTTCTTCACTTGAATCATTACCAGGCTCATCATTTTCATCCCATGGGCCTGTACCAGTCTTTGTTTGAATAATCTGTGCAGAACTAATTTTCGCTCCATTATCTGGCAATTGTTCTGCCGCCTTTACTTTTATATTCAAATTTACTACCACCATAAGTAGTACTAAACAAAATAAAATTTTAAGTTTTTTCATATAAAATCCCCCATTTTATTCTTACACATTCATTTTATAATAAATAGCAAAATTAATTAATATTAATAGCAATATTAATACGAATATAACAGGGTTTTAAAGTGCTTTTAATCTTTTTTTAACATTTTGGTAATAATCAAGTAACAAAAAATGAAGCTCAAAGAAAAATCTTCAAGCTTCATTATTATTTTATCTTGCATATTAATCTAATTCTTCTATCACGTACATTAATGTTTCAAGTAATGTTTTGCATGATTTAATGTATAGCTTTTCATTAACAGTATGAACATCTACTACATCTGGTCCTAGAGATATCATTTCAAGATGTGGCATTTTTTCATAAATCATTCCACACTCTACACCTGCATGTATTGCACACACAATTGGTTCTTCTCCATTATGAGATTTTTTATATGAATTAACATATATCTTTTCTAGTTTTGAATTTGGATTATATTTCCAACCCGGATAATCCCCTTCTCCTTGTATTTCAAAGCCAAGTTTTTGTGCTATTTCATTATTATAATTCATTACTTTAACTTTATCTTCATCTATACTACTTCTTAATGCTTCACAAATCAAAGCTTCACCATTTTCAACTTTTACAATACCAACATTTCCAGATGTTTCAACAAGTCCATGAACATCTTTACTCATAGCAATAACATTTTGCTTTAAATCTATTAATAATCGTATTAATGAATTACTATCATCTTTACTCATTACTTTTACGTCTTTATTTGTTGTACCAATTTCTAGTTCCATTTTCAAGTTTTTATCTGCATCTGTTACTTCAAGATTATTAAAGAAATTTTGCATTTTTTCATTTGCCTCTTTATCTTGAGTAGCAAATAAAACTTCTGTAGCATTTGCAATTGCATTATCTTTATTTCCACCAACAAATGATACAATTTGAATATTATCTAATGAATTTAAATATTTTGCAGCAAGTAAATTAGAATTAATTCTCCCTTTATCTATATCTACACCAGAATGTCCACCAAAAAGTCCACTAACTTTTAGTGTATAAAGACTTGTATTATCTCCTACCTCTTCTAATCTCATAGATTTAGTATAACGCATTCTAATTCCACCAGCACACCCTACTATTGCTGTATTTTCTTCCTCACCATCTAAATTAATTAAATACTTTGCATCAAGATTAGAATAATTAAAATTACGAGCTCCATCCATACCAATTTCTTCTTGAGTAGTAAATAAACATTCAATAGCTGGATGAGGAATATCCTCATCATCTAGAAGTAGTAACAAAAACGCAACTCCTATTCCATCATCTGCACCTAATGTTGTATCTTTTGCTGTATAAGTATCTTCAGTCTCAATTATTTCAATTGGATCATTTTCAAAGTCATGTGTACTTTGTGCAGTTTTTTCGCACACCATATCTATATGTGCTTGAAATAATATAGTCTTCTTATTTTCATATCCAGTAGTTGCACCTTTTTTTACTATAACATTATATAGTTTATCTTTTTTGTATTCTAAACCTCTTATTTTGGCAAATTCACATATGTAATCCGCTATTTTTTCCTCTCTTGTTGAGTTTCTTGGTACTTTAGATAATTCTTTAAATAATTTTAGTACTTTTTCATATTTCTCTTGTATATTCATATTTTTTCCTCCTTTAGTAATGTACAATTTGTCTTTTCTTATATATTTTAACTACTATTCTAATAACTAATACTATTCCAGCAACAATTAATATAGCAAACATACATGCTTGAGCAGGATTTTCATTAATCCATATTTTCAAATCTAATGGTACACGTCTTGTAAGCTTTACCTCTTCACTTCCAATATATTTTCCTTTATAATATACATCTATTTTACCAAGTGTTTCTCCGACTTTATTTTCTGGAGATAAAACTTTTATTCCTTCATACTTGATTTCAAGTTGAGATTTATCCACTTCTTCATCATTTTTCATAATAGTTTGAATAGACTCTATAGCTTGAACATTTATCTCTTCTTTTGTACTTTTAATAGCAGGAAGTGTAACTATTATATCTCCTTCACTTACTAGATTTTTTTCACTATATATCTTATTTATTGTTTCAAATATAGCTTCTGTTTCACTTAAATGATAAAGTGTACCTGGTTTCACTTCACTTCCAAGTACAATACATATTAGTGGCTCTGGAGTAGTTTCAGAATAACTAAGTAAACAATATCCTGCATCTCCTGTAAATCCTGTCTTTCCACCTGTAATATTAGATACATCTATAGAATATATATTTGCAAGTTGAAAAAGTGCATTATGTACTGTTTTTGTTCCATCTTTAATAGTATGCGCATATTGAGTAATACCATATTTTATATATTCATTTTTCATAGCATATTTCATCATAATTGCCATATCTTCTACAGTAGAATAATTATCTTTATCGTCCATACCTATAACATTAGAAAAATGAGTATTATTCATTCCAAGCTCACGTGATTTGTCATTCATAGCTTGAATGAATTTATCATAATCATGAAAAACATTTAAAGCAATACATGCACCACTATCTGCACCAGACGGAAGAAGCATAGTCTCAACTAAATCATAATATGATATTTCTTGTTTATCTTTAAGACCTGCAACAGAGTATTCTTCATCATAATACTTTTTAACCTCAGATAAATCTACAATAACTTTTTCATTAATATCCACATTTTCAAGACATACTATTGCAGTCATGATTTTAGTAAGACTTGCAACAGGGACCTGTTTTCTAGCATCCTTTTCATATATAGGATTCAAGTTTTTTAATTCGTATACACCAACCTCTTTTGCAGTTATATTTAAATCTTTAAGTTCTTGTGCAAATATATAATTATTTGTTAGAAATATTATCATTAAAACAATCACACTAATTATTATTTTTTTATTCATAATACTATAATATTTTTCTCCTTTATTTTTATTCTAAATATATTGTTTTAATATTTTATATATTTTATCTGAATGTATAATATAGCTTCCATGATTTTCTCTTGGAACTATATATAATGTACTTGTTTTTATCCATTTATGTATAAGTCTTGTATGTTCTTCTAAAATTGCATCATATTCTCCTGCTAGAATATTTACAGGAATAATGATTTTATCTAAATCTTCTGCAGTAATATTTGGTTCTTTTAGCATCATTTTTATTTTTTTATCTCTAGTAAAAAAATACATCAATTTACACATAAAATAATCTTTTTTATTTAATCCTTCTGGATTAATATTTGCACCACTAATTATAATTCTTGAAAGAAGTTCTGGATATCTATATGCAATAAGTAATGCTTCTATTCCTCCGTCACTAAATCCATAAATAATTGGCTTTTGTATATTAAGTTCATGGATAAAAGCAACTATATCTTCACTTAACAAATCATAGCTTATTTCTTTTGTTTTTTCACTTTTTCCATGACACCTCATATCTATTGCATATACTTTATATTCTTTAGAAAGTTCTGGAATAAGTTTATCAAAAATATCTAAAGACTCACTATTTCCATGTATTAAAATGATAGGATTACCCTCTCCATATTCTTCATAATATAAATTTACATCATTAACTTTAATGTTCATATAATCACCTTAAGTTGTATTATACCATAAAAGAATAAAAAAATAACCCTACATCGAGTAGAGTTATTCAAATATAATTTTATTCTACAATATCTTTTCCTTTATATTTTTCATCTATTTCTATATCATTATCAAAAACAAATTCGTATGTTGCATCATATAGTTGTTGGTAATTTAGTCTTTTCCATTTCATTTCACTATTATCCATAGCAAGTATTTCTACCATATCCCAAATAAATACCCACCATATTACACTTAAGAAATTAGAAAATAATTCAAATCTATCTAATAGTAAATTAATTACTAAAAGTACAATACCAAGTATTGCAAAAGCACCTGCTTTTTTGTAATTCATTCCTAAATCATATTCAACATCATCTATTTCCATTCCATAATTGTTTTTTATACTTTTTTTAATTTTTGCTTGTGTTTCTTCGTCTACTTTAGGACAATGTATTTCTAACACAATATCTGTATTTATTGGTATCATATATGCTATTTCTTCTATATATGCGCATACTTCATCTGATAATTCCATTTTTTTATAATCATGTTTCATATATAAATCATTTACAGATTTAAGCTCAATTGGAATTACAGCTTTTCCCTTTCTCATATAGTTTTTTTCCACATAGTTAGCTTCACTAAATTTAATTTTTCTATTTTTTCTATTACCTTTTCTTTTTGCTGGCATAATTACTCCTCTTTTTTCCTCACATAATAATTATATACATAAAGAATAAAATATTCAAATAATATACCAAAAAAGATGAGTATTTCTACTCACCTTTTAAATTCTTTTCTTCTTGCTTTTCAATTTTTTCTTTATAGTCTTCTTGTGCTCTTTCAGTTAAATGTTTAACTAAAGACTTCTTACTAGATTGTCCATGAATTAATTTGTTATTTGCACCATCCATAGTTGCATTTCTAAGACGTTTTTTACTTTTTACAAAGTTATCTACTTTAGTCATATTAGAAACATGTGTCTTAGTTTCTGTTTCATGATGATGTCTTGCTCCTTGATTTCTATATCTAGCATACATAACGCCATAATAAATAATACCAGCAAGAACAAACATCCAAGGCCAATCTTTATCTGACCAGTTAGAAATAAAGAAAGCTGAAATTATACCTAATACTTCAACTATTACAGAAACTGCTATTAGTTTTGGCATATGTATTGGAACACTACCCATTGTTTCTTTACTTCTAGCATTAACTGCAACATAGTGTAATATACTATCATTACCTTTCTTTTGTTGATATGAATACAACCAAACAGGTAAATAAGCAGACTTCCATTGTTGACCTTTAAGTTTTAGTTGTTCAAAATCCCATCTAACTCCTCTATCATAAAATTTTAAAGAGTCATTAGCTGCAAATCTTGCAATATCTTTGCATTGAACTTCAACTAAATCTTTAAGATCTGTAACATTAGTATCTCTTTTTTCTGAAGTATATCCATGAAGATAATTAGCATCCCATTTAACAGCATTTTCTGTATCAAATGGCATAATTGAATTTATTATATTATTTGTTTTATGTTTGTCTGATGTATCTAGCTTATCTTCACTAGATTCAACTGTAAGTCCTTCAATTGTTAAGTCAAAATCACGTTCAACATCATATAAATCTGCATCATAGTATGTATCTTCATGATCTTCATCTCTTCTTACAGTATAGCGTCTTGTTTCATGTTCACCTTGTCCCTTTAATGTTGAATGACCATTGGCATCAACAATCATGTAAGGAAGATAAACACCCATAACATTTTCAGTAGTAAATTCTTCTCTAAATTTTGGATGAGCAAAGAACTTTCTCTTTCCTACAAAAGTTTCAATAGCTTGCTTTGCATCATCTTTAGAAACCTTAAATGGTAGTACAACATCTGGAACTGCACCATTTGGTATTTGTTGGTTAACAGATAATGTATTTCTACACCAGTGACATCTAGCTTGTGTAGCTTTAGCTGTATCTACTACAACTTCTGCTCCACAGCTAGAACATTTAAATGTCACCATTTCATTTGTATCTGCTATTATGTCTTGAGCTCCAGAACCTAGAATTTCACCTTCAAGATTGCTAATATCTTCTTGCATACCAGCTATCTTTTGAGGTTCAAATTCGTGTCTACAGAAATTACATCTTAATTTTCCAGTTTTCACATTCAAAGAGATGTCTGTTGCACCACATTTAGGACATTTATTTTGTCCATCTTTTGCACCAACATCTGTTTGTACAACTTGTGGACCATCATTTAGGTTCTGTTCGTCCATGTATTATACCTCCACTATTATAATCCTAGTAATTTAGCTTTAGCAGCATCAAATTCTTCTTGAGAAATAACACCTTTATCTAAAAGATCTTTTAATTTTCCAAGTTTTTCATATGGATCTTCAGCTTGTGCTGGTTGTTGTGCAGGTTGAGCAGGTTGTTGAGCTGGTTGTTGTGCAGGTTGTTGCATTGTTCCCATTACTCCACCAACAGCATTAACACCCATTCCCATGAATGCCATACCATTAGCTCCACCATTTTCTCCAGCAGCTTGGAATCCACGAGCAACAGATTGTTGCATGAATGAATTTCCTCTTGCTCCAGATAGAGCATCTGCTTTTTTAACATCGCTAAGAAGAGCTTTAGTATCTTCGTCGTATTCGATAGCAGCAATTGCTACTCTTACGATTTCAAGACCTCTTCCAGATTTCCATTGATATGCATCTTCAACAGCTTGAGATAAGCTTTGAGCAAATCCAATTTGATCTCCTTGGATTTTAGTTATTCTATTTCCTTTAGATGGATCATTTGTATAATTTGAAAATGCTGCAGATAAACTTGATACAACTTCTGTAAATAGTTGTTCTGAAGCAGCATTATCCATATCTGCAAAATCAAAACATGAAGTTCCATTTAAGTATGAAACTGGAACAAAGTTTTTGATGAATAGAATTGGGTCAACTATTTTAAGAGAATATGTTCCTCTTGTAATAGCTCCAACTTGTGCATTTAGGTATGCGTCATCCCAGTAAATTTCAGATTGAGTTCCAAATCTGTTATTTGGTATTTCTTTTAAATTTACATAGAAAGCCATTTGTTGAGAACCAGGCATTCCACCAAATTTAAATCTTTCCCAAGCTTGTGTTACTGTAGAAGCTAGGAATCCATCTCCTGCAAATAATGATTTTGCATTAGGATCATCTGATGTGAATGTAAATCCACCAACTTCTGTTACAAGACCAGTTATTCCACCATCTTGCATAGTAATAAGTCCCCATCCTTCTGGTACTACGATTTTAGAACCATTAGTGATGATGTTTTGTGAACCACTAGTATTTGATCCACGTCCAGCGTTAGTTTCTTGTTTTACTGCTGGAATAATAGCTGCTGTAGCTGGTGCACCTGGCATTGGAACAAAATAATCTTTCCATTGATCTGCTAGAGTTCCACCTATAGCTCCTGTAAATGCTTTAATAAATCCCATATTTATTCCTCCTTTTACAATATGAATTTATTATATAAATGATTGCCATTTATATTAATCATAATTAAATAAAAATACTTTTATTTACATGCTTAAATTTTACCATATTAATAATATAATTTCTACTATTATTACAAAATTTGAATGTAAAAATAATATAAAAACAGCAGATAATTTTATTCATTATCTGCAAGCTTAAATTTAATCTGTTCACAATTACTATTTTTTCTTTTCCATAACAATTGTTGTGCATTAGTAATATTATCATCTTCCTCACTTTCTCCAATTAAAAATGGAGAGTTTGGATTATGCTTTAAAGCGTTACTTTTTACAAGTTCTTCACTATAATTTGCATAGCAATATTTACATAGATGCATACAAGTATTATACATTCCAATATCATTACCCATTAAACAATTACAAGATTCTCTTTTTGAACCATTTCTTGGTGCATTAAGTGAATAACCTATTGCTTTTTCTACTATTTCTTGACTCATACAACCAGAAATATCTATACCATATTCTGCAAGTTCTTTCTTCTCACAACAAGCATGAATTACCATACCATATTTCTTTCCTATTTTTGCAAATTCACGAGCTATTACATTTTGCTCTTCATCTGTAAGTGTTCTAATGTTTGGAGCATTTTTCTTTACTTTATCATACATATCTAAAAAACTAATTGTAACATCTTCTGTATATCCTTGAAGTTGATAAAGCAACTTTTCAAAAGCATAAACATGTTTTTCTATTGTAAAATTATCATTTAAAAGTATTGGATCATAACGAAGTGCAACAGCATTTGCACCTAAATGTTTAGACAACACTTTAAAATCTTCAATTACTTGTTTTTTATCTGGAACATTTGGTTCTAAATCTTTACCATATGGAGTAATTGTTACAAACCAAAATTGTTTAAATTTATCTAATACATCAAAATGAGCCATTAAAGGATGAGGATTTTTAGTACAAAACGCTAAGCAATCTACAAGCTCAGGACTCAAACTATATCTTGTTACTTGATTTCTATAATATGGGTTACGAACTAATACATATCCCTCTTTTATTCTATTTAGCAGCCAAGTTGAATAAAAGGCAGGTATATCTGTTCTCATTCCTGTGTTTATTATCATAATATACTTCCTTTTTATTATTCTTGTATGTTAGGTATATTAGTTCTGTCTTCTATAGTCGAAGGATCAACTTTGTGAAAGATTAATTCTTCTGTATCTTTCTTTATAGTTAATTCTTCTTTACTATATGTATATGGACATAATTCGTTATCAATTATTATATTATCGCCATCATATTTAAAAGGTAATTTTTCGCCAAACATAGTAAGTACTCCATTTGTTTCATCTTCAACTTGAATATATACATAAAGTCCATATTGTTTCATTAATTCAATATCTTCTTTAGATATTTCTTCTCCTTCGCTTACCATTCCAACCAAATCATATGTACCTATAATACTTTTTGCTTTATTTCCTAATGCTAATACTACCACTAATACTATTGCTACAACTGCAATAACGCCTACTACTAATCCTATAACTAATCCCTTATTTTTTTTTTATTTTCCATATAAATCTCTCCTACTCTCCTATCATAGGCTCATAAATTGAGCCATATTCTTTTAATGATTTTTCAACATCTATTGAATAAAATCTAACTTTAAAATGTCCTTCAAGTTCTGACTCCATTTCTAAGTCCATATGTCCACCCAAAGCTTCCATTGTTCTCCATGAAGCAGCATTATTTGAATCCACATCTAAAAGTGCTTTTTCAATTCCATGTTTTTTACACTCTTTAAGTGCTAAATACAAATTAATTTTATTATATCCTTTACCTCGTTCTGTTGGTCTAATACTATATCCTATATTTCTTCCATAATACATATATTTTTCATTTAGTTTTAATCTAATAGTACACATTCCAACAAGTTTATTATCTTCACATCTAACAAGAAAATATACTCTTTTAGGAACTGTATCCTCAGTAACTGGAGCGCTCTTATCTTTATCTATTTTTTCAAGCCAACCTTCATAATCATCTAAATATTTATCCAATCCGCTTGTCCCGTTTATGCTTGAACCATATTCTTTTAATTCGTTCACATAGTCTATTGCATCTTGTTTTCTCTCTAATGTTGGTTCTTCATATTTAAACATAATTTCCTCCCAAACCACTCTAAAAGAATAATAACATAAAAGCAAGTAGTTTTTCAAGAACTACTTGCTAAATTCACTGCTTTGCTGCCATATGTATTAAATAATTATATTTTGCAGAATGTCTTAACTCATCTGTCATAATAGACATAATCAAAGTATACCACTTTCCTTGTGGCATAACTGCTAATATTTTTCTGTATTTATTAACAGCTTCTAATTCACCAAACAAAGCTTTTTCTAGATTTTCTGTATATGATAAGTTATTTTGCATATTATCTTGCATCAAATTCATATTATTTTGCAAAACTTGCCCAGTAAAATCATAATATACTTCTCTAAGTATCATATTATGTTTTTTCTCATTATCTCTAATATCTTGTATTATACTCTTTTCCTTCTCAGTTGGTGCTTGTTCTATCAATCTATCATAAAACAATTCATCATTTCTTTCATCACCAATTGATTTTCTAATAAGTTCAATTGCTTGGTAAGGGGTAATCAATTCCTCTTCAAAATTTATCATATCTTGTCTATTTCCACGAAAAATAGAATAATAATTATTATAATCTGAATACATATTAACCTCCTAAAATATATTATGTACTAATATCAGTAAATGTTAAAAAGCCTAAAATATAGATAAAAATAATTGAATAATGTTTATTTTTACTATATAATTTATTTGAAGTGGTGAAATTGAATGAATGAAATTAATTTAAGTGAAATTTTTTATTATATTTTTAAACGTAAATATATTATTATTTTATTTACTATAATAGCTGGAATTGCAAGTGTATTTTATACTAAATTTTGTGTAACTCCAATGTATACTTCTACAACTACTGTATTACTTTCAAAAATTACAACAAGTTCTAACGCTTATACTGAAAATGGTGAAAGTATAACTCCTGGTGAACTTTCTCTTAACTCAAAACTTATCTCAACATATAGTGAAATAATGAAAAGTAGAGCTGTTGCAGAAGAAGTAAAAGAAAAACTTAATTTAAATATATCTGAAAGTTCTTTAATGAATAACATTTCTGTAACCGTAAAAAATGATACAGAAATGCTTAAGATTAATGTTACAAATGAAGATCCTGAAATTGCTGCATTAGTAGCAAATACACTGTCTGAAGTTTTCAAAGAAAAAGTTAGAGAAATATATAGTATCGAAAACGTTATAGTAGTAGACACCGCTCTTCCTGCAACTTATCCATCTAACATTAATTACCAAAAAAGTTTTGTACTTTTTGCTGTTGTTGGATTTGTATTTTCTTGTGGAGTATTATTTGTAGCTTTCTGTTTAGATTCAACAATTAAATCTAAACATGAAGTTGAAGAATTACTAGATTTACATGTAATTGGCGTTATTCCTGAAGTTAAGAAAAAATTTAATTTAAATATTAGAAAAAGTGTTATAGTTAAAGACATGCCAAAAAATCCTACTTCTGAGTCTATTAGAGGATTAAGAACAAATATAATATACAAAATGCACGATCACGATTTAAAAACATTTTTATTTACTAGCCCATCTACACAAGATGGAAAAAGCTTTATAGTTTCAAACTTAGCTACAGCTTTTTCTCAAGTTAAATATAGAGTGTTAATTATTGACTGTGACTTTGTAAAGAGTAAACAAACTTATGTATTCCAAGCAAACAATACTTTGGGTATATCTCAAGCGTTGGATGATAAAAATATAACTGAAGATAATTTAAACTTACACAATTATTTAAATAAACTAATACAAGAAACTCAAATAGATAATATACACATTATCCCTAGTGGTGTTTCTTCTTCAACAGATATAAATTTCGATTCTAAACAAATGGATTTAATACTAGCTTATGCAAAAGATAATTATGATGTTGTTTTACTTGATGCCCCACCAATAAATATAGTTTCAGATACAATGTCACTATGCAAAAAAGTAGATGGAGTTATAGCTGTATCTGCAATTGAAAAATCTAAAGCAAATGATTTATTAGAGATGAAAAGCACTATAATTAATATGGGCGGAAACATTATTGGAGCAATAGTAAACAGAATGCCAATGAATAAAATTAAAGAATATGCTAAAGGATATCATTCATACACAAGTAGTAATTCTTTAGCTGTCACAAAAAACAAACCAAATAACTAATAAAAATAGCGAGTTCAAAAGGACTCGCTTTTATTTTTTACTTATGCGTAAGTATGAATAGCTTAAAAACAATTTTTTTAACCCCTTTAAATTTACCATTTGGCTCATACTCAAACTCGCTTTCGTTAAGAATTTTAATAATTTTTCTTAATTCTTCTTTTATTTTTTTATTATCTTTTCTCTCTTTAAGATTAAAGAAGTATTTAGTTCTTAATGTAATTTCCCCGATTATAACTTGAGCACAATAATTAGCAATACACTTCTTTAAAACTTTATTATTAACTTTCAAATAAGTTAAATTAATTATATTAAACCTTTTTTTCTTTTTTTCAATATTTTCTACTACAGATAAATGAGTTTCATTGTCTTGTCCATGATAAAGACAATATAGTTTTTCATTCAAATAATAATAATTCTTACATTTATCTAAATATAAATACGAAGTGTAAAAATCTTCAAAAGTATTTGAATTTATAAACATGCTTTCATTTAATATAGATTTTTTTAAAATTTTTGAATATAAATTTGCAGTAACATATAAATTATCAATTGTACTAATATCATTATATCCAATATTTAAATCATTTCCATTATATGGCCTTGACAAACTTTCCTGTTTTTTAATAATACGATTTATATCAAATAAAACAACATCAGGATTATATTTATTGTATACATCAATAATTTTTGAAAAAGCCGAATTATCTATTAAATAATCATCACTATCCATAAAATATATTAACTCGCCCTTAGCCTTTAAATAGCCTTTTTTTCTTGCAATGCCAGGGCCTTGATTTTCTTGATAATAATATTTAATACAAGAATAAGTATTTGCTTTTTCCTTAATTATTTGTGCAGATTTATCCTTAGAGCCATCATCTATACATATTATCTCATAATCTTTATAATCTTGAGCTAAAACACTATCTATTGCACGAGATATGAATTTTTCTGTATTATATACCGGTATTATCACGCTAATTTTCATTAGTAATCTTCTCCTTTTTTTTACTAGAAAAAATTTTAAGTCTAAACTTATTTATGATATTAAATACTATTCCTTTAAAATACTTAAAATTTTCAGTTTTTCTAAATATTAAAAACATTATTAGATTAGGAATTATAGCAGATATTATTGTATTTATTACTAGTTGCAAATATATATTGTTTACTTTAAGTATTAAAGATAATCCTAGGCACGCACCAGCAATTGCTACAAATAACGCTAAATATCCCAACGTTTCCATTGCGTAATTAATATAATTTCTTTTAAATATCTTTTTATATACTAATTTTGGATAACTATAACACCATAAAATTAAACTACTAACAATTGTTCCCATAAATACCCCAGCAAGTCCAAATATTTTTAATAATACAATTGAAGCAACTATATTAAATATTGATTCAAGAATTGGAATAAATCTATCTTCATACCATATTCCTGCTGAGTCTTTAAATGTAACATATGTAATTCTTGTTGTTCTTTGGTAATAATTTAACATTAACACAATAACAACAAAAATATTTAAAATATACTCCTCACCTATCCATATTTTAACGAATGGTTGAACTATAACCAAAATTGAAGTAGCTGTAAATGCTGCAATCCAAAAATTTAAAAACCTAATCTTTTTGAACACGCCAAAAAATCTATTTTCTTCTTTTGATGCCAATAAATTACCAACACTTGCTGTAGTTGAAGTAATAATATTAGATAAGAAATTAAAAATGTATGTTATTATTAAATTATAATTTGAGTATAGCCCAACTTGAGTTACACCTAAAAACATAGATATTATTATATTATCTGTACCATTAACGATTACCGTACCGACTTTATGAAAAAATAGTGCTTTAACTTTTTTAAATATATCTTTCTCAATTGCTGGATCTAACTTATTTACATTCTTGTCTAATAAATATGGATATAATTTATTAGCTATAATATGTCCAATTATATTTTCAATTAATTGAGCAGCTGTTGATATTATTAGATATATATAATAATTTTTAGTCAAATACAATAATAATAATCTAAATGCAGTAAAAGATACTAAACATACCATATGCACATTGTTTATTATATAGCTCTTTTGATGTGCATAAATCAAACTCTTTTTATATGATATTAAATAAGAAGAAACAGTTTGAAATAAAAATAGTAAATAAATGACATATATATTAATATCTACGCTAACTTCTCCAACAATTTTAGTTAAAAATGGTATTATAAGAATACCAACTATAGAAATTGCAATAGCAACAATATTATATATTTTTTTGTAAAATTTCATAAGAGATTTTACAGCTTCTATGTTCTCTTCTGCAACCGGTTTATATAAATTATATATAATAGCACTTCCAAAACCAAGTTCAAAAAAGCTAAGCATATATAAAATATTAGTAAATAATCCATTTAATCCTAAATATTCAATACTTAGAATTTTAATAAATAAAGTTTGACTAATAAAACCTATAGCAATTTTAATTATATAACCTATCATGGATGTTATTGAATTCTTTATAGAATTGTCTGTTCTCATATTTTCTCCTTATTATTTTTTCTTGTTCTTATTTTCCAAAATAGTTTTCTATCAAATAATATTATTATTTTCAACATTTTTGCTTTAATATTGGCTCCAAACAAATAATCTTTAAAATTTTTAATGTTTACTAATTTTTTTAAAAGCTTATATTCATTCAATAGTAATTGACTATTATAAAAAGTTTCATCTTTTACCATAGTTGCTTGAACAAAGCAATAATATAAATCTCTCGCCATAGTTAGATTTAAATATCGAGCTATTTCTTTATTATTTTTTAAAGCCTCATACCTTCTATGAATTGCAGTTATATGATCTGTTACAAATTTTGCAGTACAAGTATGCATTACACTCTCTTTTCTTTGAAGATATGCATATAGTTTACTTTTAGTAGACGCAACCTTTTTTGCTCTTAAAATCACTTTATATATGGTAGATATATCTTGAGCGCTTTCACCATAAGGAAATTCAATGCCATCGTATAGTTCTTTTTTATATATTTTATTCCATACATTATTTAGAATAATATTGTTTTTTGATAATAAATTTTTGAATACATCATTACTATTATCAAAAACATATACTTGATCTTCAATTGTAAAACTTGGTTCTTCACCATCATAAAATCTAGCATCTTTACAAGTTGAAAAATCTGCATCATTTTCTTCTAGTATATCTACAAGTACTTTATACATATCTTTAGACAAATAATCATCAGCATCAACAAATGCAATATAATCTCCTGTAGCAATTTCCATTCCTTTATTTCTAGCATCAGAAACTCCACCATTTTTCTTATGTATTACTTTAATTCTTTCATCCTTTTTAGCCCATTCATCACATATTTTTGGACAATTGTCTGGCGACTCATCATCCACTAATATTATTTCTAAATTATTATATGTTTGATTTACTAAGCTTTCTATACATCTATCTAAGTATTTTTCTACTTTATATATAATACAAATAACTGATATTTTTTTTATATTTTCATTTAATGTCATATCATTCTCCTACATTTTATTTTTTCTAGTCATAAGTTTCCAAAACAAATTTCTATTAAGTAATAAAATAATCTTATATACTTTTGTTTTTATATTTCCTTCTTCTAAATACGATTTCAAATATTTAAACTTAATTAAATCTTTTAAGACTTTATATTCATTTAAAGCTTCATCTGAAAAGAAAAATTCCTTATCTTTAGTTGAAACTGCTTTTATGTGATATATATATATTCCTATAATTTTAGATAGTTCCAAATACATTTTTAATTCTTTATTATCTGCTAAATCATTATATCTTGTGTTAATAGCATTCATATAATCTTTTACATTTTTAACACTACATCCATTTGTAATACTATCTCTTCTTTGCATATATCCATATAATTTACTATCTGTAATTGCTATTTTATTTGCTTTTAACACTAACTTATAGAATATAAATATATCTTCATAAGCTACTCCTTTAGTAAAAGAAATGTTATCAAATAAATCTCTCTTAAAAAGCTTATTACAAACATGATTTCCTATTTTTTCTTTTAATATTTCTTTAAGTGCTTCATTTTGTCCAAATACAGAAACATCATCTTTAATTGTATAATTAGGACTATCTCCTTCAACAAATCTTGCAAATTGGCACATAGATATTTGTGAATTACTATTACTAATTAAGTCTATTAATTTTTCATACATAACATTAGAGACAACATCATCTCCGTCAACAAAGCCAACATAATCCCCAGTAGCTATCTTTAAGCCTTCATTTCTAGCATCAGATAGTCCTCCATTTTCTTTATGGATAACTTTTATTCTATTATTCTTTTTTGCCCAGTCATCACACATTTTTGGACAATTATCTGGTGAGCCATCATCTACTAGTATTATCTCTATATCTTTGTATGTTTGATTTACTATACTATCTACACATTTATCTAAGTATTTTTCTACTTTATAAACAGGTACTATAATTGATACCTTACTCATTTACATTTCCCCTTACTTTTCAAAAGAACTTTTTTGTGGAAATTTTTTCTCAAAAGCCTTGTTGATTTCTTTTTTAGTTCTTTCAAAATCTTTAATACTTTGTCCATCATTAATACAAAGTACTTTATACTTATTTCCTTTTATTGCAGCAATTAATTTAGAATTATCATTTGTAATAGGAATATTATCTCCAAATTTTAAACTCCTTGGCATAAATTCACCCTTGCAATACTGCCATGCCTTAAAAATATATTGATTAATATCTTTATTCGTTCTAAATCTATTTCTACTTACACTATCCAAAACTTCTTCCTCTTTGTCCCATACTTCTTCATAAGTTGACTTTAAAAAAGATGATGGAATATGTGGATATGAAAATCCGGAAAATTGATTATATTTCATCATAAATAAATTAACTAAATTTGCTTTTAAGCCATATTTGTAATTTATATATTTAAAGAAATTCTTTTTTAAATATTCTCTCTTATTAAAATGTTTAGCAATCATTTTAGAATCATTTACTAACATATATGGAAAACTACTTTCTGATCCATACATAAATAATGGAGATTCACAATACGAATCACAAGGCAGACCTTTTTTAAAGAAGTCGTCTTCTTTAACTGGATTAATTATAAACATATCATCATTAAAATATACAAAATGTTCACTTAACCCTTTTATTCTATGAAAATTTAATTCAATTGGATTAGCTGAAAACGTAGGTAAATAATCTTCTTTCATATAATCTTTATGATTTACTAAAACAAGTTTAGTATTATTTTCATCAAGCCAATCTGGTTTTTGCCCACAAGTTACAAAATATATTTTATTTACCCATGGTGCATATTTTTCTACTCCTCTAAACCAGTATTTAAGTTCGTCCCAATCTCTATATCTAACCACACCATTATTTTCATTTTTGTTTTTTGTATCATATTTTGCTTTACTTTCTTGCCAAGCTTTATCACTACCATCTACCCAAGCAATTACAAAATCAATCTTCAATATTATTCACCACACTTTTAATAAATTCTTCATAACTATCAAATTCTTTTTTATGTTCATCAAATACTTTTTTTGAAAATTCTTCATTTCCTTCTAATTTTATTACATCTTTAAATGTATTATTTAAATTATCATAGTTGTCTTCAAATAACCAAAAATACTCTCTTAATAGTTCTTTTTCTGGAATTTTATTATAACGTTTATAATATTCTAATACAAGTTCTTTTGCTTCACTAATTTGTTTAGATTTTCTCTTTTCATGATACTCATCTAAAGTCATTATGAATCTAACTGGATTTCCAGCATAAACACCAGATCCTAAACAATCTTTATTTACTAATGACTTAGCTCCAATTATTACATCATCTCCAATAGTAACGCCTTTAAGAATTGTAGTTTCTGCACCTATAAAAACGTTGTTTCCTATTTTTACTTTACCACAGCTTCCAAGTACATCACCATACTTTTTTTGTAAAACAGCCCAATCATATCCATGTTGTAAAATTCTACAGCCAGCAGCAATATGCACATCATTTCCAATTTCTATCATCCAAGGTCTTTGAACGTCTACATAGCTTGTCCATGGACTATAAAAATTTACATTATTTCCAATTGTAATTCCTTTATTCTTGAGATATTGTGTAAATTTAACATTATTTGCTTTATATCCATATTTCATATAAACTATTAATGACTTTATTTTCATCACTATTATTTCAAAAAGCTTTTTCATATATTTTTCTCCTTTATTTAGATTTATTGTCTCTTATTTTTCTCATTGTTTTAATCATAACTTTATATAATATATTAAATCTATAAATCAAGAATAATTGCATTTTTCTTGAACGAGTTAGGTCTTTATTTTTAATTACATTTTTATAGTTTTCTTTTACTATATTTAGTATCTCTTCTTTTTCTTTATTTGTATTTTTGGTGTAATATAAGTAATTATTGTATACTCCAATACATGCAAAAACATATTTGGTTAAAGCATTTTGTTCTATATTAGGATAATTATTTCTAATAAATTCTAACACTTCTTTACTTGCATAAATTGGTTCATTATTAACTTTTATATAATTTGAATGAGTTATGCTATTTTGTCTTTGTCTATACACATATAATGGTGTAGAATTAAATACGACTTTTTTTGCTCTATCAATTACTTTATATGTGATATACCAGTCTTCACATAGTTTTCCTTTTGGATATTCAATACTATCAAAAAGTTTTCTTTCATATATTTTGTCCCATGTTGCAACATCATAATATTGAAACATATTCATTTTATCTAAAGCATCTTGTGTATCCATTATTAGTTCAACTTCATTAGAGTTTTTTGACTCCTTCTTATTTCCATATAGATAGCTTCTTCCAAAAATAAATATTTGCGCTTCATTTTGTTTTATTTTTTTAATTGCTATTTCATATAGATTTTTTTCTATATAGTCATCACTATCTACAAAAGAAATATAATTTCCTGTTGCCTCTTTAATACCAGCATTTCTTGCATCGGAAATTCCACCATTTTTCTTATGTATAACTTTTATCCTGTTGTCTTTTTTTGCCCACTCATCACAAATTTTAGGACAATTATCTGGAGAGCCATCATCTACAAGTATTATTTCTAGGTTTTTATATGTTTGATTTACTACACTTTCAAGACATTCATCTAAATATTTTTCAACTTTATATACAGGTATTACAACTGATATCTTGTCCTCCATATATTAACTCCTTCATCTATTTTATTAAATTACAAAAATCACTATAAAATTTTTCAACTGTTAAATCCTTTGAAACTACTTTTGCTTTTTCCGACATTTCATGTAGTTTATTTTCATCATTTAACAGTTCATCTATTGTGATAGTTAAGTTTTCTACTAAATTCCCATCTTTTTCTAAAATTATTGCAGAACCATCTTTAGCATACTCTGGGATTCCGCCAGATCTAGTTGTAATAATAGGTAGACCACTAACTAGTGCCTCTATTGCAGTAAGAGGAGCCGCATCTTCACAAATAGATGGAAGAACAGCAATATCTGCGATTCCATAATAAGAAGAAATTTCATCATAATTAATAAAGCCAGTAAACACTACTTTATCTTTCATTTCCTCTACTAGACTTTCAATTTCTTCTTGATAAGTAGTTTTAAGTTTAATACTATTTAAAACAGAACCTATAATTAACAATTTATAATTTTTATATTTTAGATTTTTCAAAGACTCAATTAGTTCTTTTACACCTTTTCCTTGAGTAATTCTACCAGTAAAAAGCAATACTTTCTCATAGTCTTTTATACCATATTTAGCTTTAAGATTTTTTTTAGTATGTTCATCTACAACTTTTGAAAATCTATCATAGTCTATTCCATTTTTTAAAACTTTAAGCTTACTTTCTTCAATTCCAGTAACTTTTTTAAAATTATTAGCTATGTAATTACTAACGCATAATACTTTATTTGTGCCCTTAATTATATCATTACAACCATAAGTTCCAGGAAGTTCGTTATGGCAATGATAATAATATCTATCTTTATATTTTAAGTAGTTTTTTCTCCACTTTAAACACAGATATTGTGTTGGATGATTTTCAAGTAATACTTTATCATAATCATTCTTTTTCAGTTTTCTACTTACTTTACTTAAAAAATCTAGTCTTTGAAAAATATATCTATAACTATGGCTATTTTCTTTTTTTAATATTTTCTTTGCAAGAAAAAACAAATGCTTGTCTAATAGTCTTGCTAGCCAATTAACTTTAATATATTCAAAATTTGTATATTTATATTGTTTAGCTTCTTCTACAGCTTCTTTGCTATAAATACTAAATATAGTAAAATCTAAATTATGTTTTTTCTCATTTTCATTTAATAAATTTACAACTAGATTTTCTACTGCACCACCCTTAGTTGCAGGCACAGGTAAAAATCCTGATGTCACTACTGCAATATTCATATATTTACTACCTCATTTTAATTACTTTAGCTGGATTTCCTGCAACAACTGCATTTTCTGGTACATCTTTTGTCACTACAGCTCCAGCTCCAATAACTGCATTATTACCAATCTTAACTTTGCCAATTATTATTGTATGTGGATAAATAGTAACATTGTCTCCTATTATTGGTGCATACTTATCTTCTTTAGAACCAATTGTTACTTGATGATATATCTTACATCTTTTCCCTATTTTTGCATATTGAGTAACTATTATACCATTTAAACCATGAGGCAAAATCGGTCTGCTATCAAAAGAAGCACTAACACCAAAATTAGTTCCCATACTTGCATTATTGAAAGCATCCATCTTTTTTATCTTATATAAATAAATATACTTTAACAATTTATTTGTCTTAGGATTAACAAATTTTTCACGCATATTCCAATACTTATCATGGTTATAATGTTGAATCCTTGATTGTATGTATTTCTTCATTTTTTTCTCCTACTTTAACTTTTTCATCTTTTTTACCAAAAGCTAGTCCTACAAGTATAAATATATTTAGAGCCGTAGGCGGTAACCAGTATCCACATTCAATTATTCCAATAATTAACCAAATGATTAAAGATGACCTAATTCCACCACTTATGTAATTATTTTTATCTAATTTTAAAACTGCATTAATATAAAAAGCATAAATTAATATCATACCAATTATTCCAGTTTGAGCAAATAGTGAAGTTGGAAACATTTCAAATGCTACTCCCCAATATGATATTACACCTTTTGGACCAATTAATATTGACAATATTAACAAAAACACATTGCCATTTTCCAAAATAGAATTAATAACATTTATAAATCCTTCTGTTCTTCCACTCATACTTATCCAATCATCTTTATCTGTGCCTAAGAATCTATTAGTTACTGATGGCATAAAATTAAATACCAAAAATAAAGAAATTACACAGAAGAACAAAATAATTCCTTTTCTAACCAAAGATCTTTTATTTTTTTCTCTTTTCATAATAATTTCTATAAATATAAATAATACTATTCCTAACCAGCAAGTTCTAGATAATGTTAAGAATGTACACATTATGAACAATATTAATGAAAAAATAAGCTCTTTTTCCTTCTTTTTATGTTTTAAATAATAATAAATTAAGGAATATATAAAAATTAAATTTATACCAAATAAGTTACCATTTTGATACGTGCTTACTATTTTTGAATTTGATTCGTCTGTGCCATTAGACTTTTGCATATACCATTGCGTTCCCATCTCTCTATAATCTGATAGATTTACAGTAAGACCTGGTATATCACAACCACCAATTCCAACTACAAATTGTAATAATGCATAAAAACATAAGAAATAAAAACCATATCTAATAATATTTATTACTTTTTCTTTTTTACTCTCATTGTCTAAAACTTCATATGCTATAAATAATGCAAAAGGATATATAATTAATGGTATGATATATGTAACACTTGATGTAAAATTATTATTTATTAAAGCAATATATGTATATTTAAATATAAAATAAATAATGCTATACATAAGTAGCAAGGCTGGTTCAGGGAATTTTATACTTTTTCTTCTTAAAACTACTGTTCCAAACCACAAAACAAGTAATATAATAAAAAATACATTACCAACTGTCATAGGAATTCCTGCAAGCTTTATACCTGCCTTAGGGAACCATATATTAAAAAATATTGTAATTAATAATAAATAGTATAATAATGTATTCTTATTTTCTTCTTTCTCCTTTTTATTCTTTTTTAAGATAATCATATATCTTTCTCCTCATATAATATTTATTATTTTGCAGCTTGATTTTGCAAAACAATATATTTATTAAGCAATTTACTTGCTTCTGTATTTATATCAAAACCTTTATTGGCAAACTTTTTTCTTTTTATTTTTCTACTATTTTTTCTTTTCATCAACTTAATTATAGTGTTAGTCCACTCATTAAAGTTTCCATCTAAATCTAAAAAAGTTAATAAATTTGTTACCTTAGCTTTAGAAGGTACTTCTGTTGAAGCAACACAATTTAAGCCACTACTTTGTGCTTCAATTAGCACCAGTCCTAATCCTTCATAAATACTAGGAAATAGAAATATATCAAAAGCTTGATATAAGTCTTCAATATCATTTCTTTGACCTAAAAATTTAACGCTTTCTTCTAGTCCTAATTCTATTACTTTTTCTTTAATTTTTGGTTCTAAAGGGCCTTGCCCTGCTAACAATAAAATAGTGTTATTGTCTTCTTTATGAACCTCATTAAATACATCTATTATAAATGTATGATTTTTTTGTTCAACAAATCTTCCAACATGACCTATTACTTTAGTATTGTTTGAAATACCAATTTCATTTCTTTTAGCTTTTCTTATCTTTTTGTTATATTTAAAAATATTTAAATCTATTGCATTATTAAGTATATATACACTACCTTTATCATATTCTTTATTTCCAAATAACCATCTACCCGCATGTTCTGAACAGCACATATAATCTGTTGCAAAAACCTTAGAAAATGGTCTTAATATATTTTTAATTAAATTTTTCTTCCACTCTTTTTTATTTGATGTAGAATGACTATGTGCAATTCTTACTGGCACTCCGGCAAGTTTTGCAGCAAATAAAGGAAATACAGACAAAGCATTAATATGTGAATGAACAATCTTATAATTATTCTCTTTTAATACTTTTTTTAATTCTTTTATGTATTGAAAAATCTTTTGATAAGGAGGTACTAATATTACTCTACCACCCAAATTTTCAATTTCTTTATATGGTATATCTGTTGAATCTAAATCACAAATAAAATCAAACTGTACTTTGGCCCTATCTATATGTCTGTAATAATTCATAATTACAGATTCTACTCCGCCACCAACCCATTTTCCAACTATTTGTGCTACTTTAATTGGTTCTTCGTTCATATTCAGCCTCTTTCTCTATTTTTTTAATTAGATTTTTTACATCATTTATTTCTATATTTAGTACACAAAATGACTTGATTTTTTAACAGGTCTATTCATTGAAACTATATCATAAATACGATAAATATGCAATTTTTTAGCTACTTTTTATACAAAAAAACAACACCAAAAAGGTGCTGTTTAGTATATATTATTTCTGTTGATTATTATTATTTATTTTTAAAGATTTCATACTTTTAGGTTCTGGTATTTGATTTACTCCTAAAATTGGTTCTTGAAGTTCTAAATCATGCTTAATTTTAGTTGTAGATACTCCCTCAGTACGAGGTAAATATACAACATCACAATAGTCTTTTAGGTAGTCAAACTTATCACTTCCAGCCCAATCACTTCCCATTACAACAGTATCAACATCATATTTTTTTACATCTTCAATTTTTTGTTCCCAGTTATCCTCAGGTATAACCAAGTCTACATATCTAACTGCTTCTAACATCATTTTTCTTGTCTCATAATCATGATATGCAGTTTTCCCCTTTAACTTGTTAAAATCATCTGTTGAAACTGCAACTATTAAATAATCTCCTAGTGCTTTTGCTCTTTTTAATAGGTTAATATGGCCATAATGTAATAAGTCAAATGTTCCATATGTTAATACTCTTTTCATATATCTGCCTCCTATAGCTATTAGTCCTCTTCTATTTTTTTAATAATTACATTTGCTATACTCTTTGACGCTGTTCCTCTTTCATAGCTTTTAATTTTCTCTTTTAAGAATACCTTTACTTTATCATAAAATTCTTTTTCATTCAAGTTTTTTATATTATTAAATAATTCCTCATTAGTTTTAGCTCTAGGAAATGGAATTTCCTCTCTTTTAAATTGTGATTTTCTAACTTTAAAATATTCATCTTCATCTGGCACATATAAAAGCACTATCTTTTTAGCATACATTGCATCAAAAGCTGTACTCGAATAATCTGTAATTAGCATATCACAAGATTTTATCATATCTCCAATATCACTAAATTTTGAACCATTTAAAATATCATCTGTATACTTAATACTATCCTGTAAATAACTGACATTTGGATGAAATCTAACTATAGCTTTCCATTTACAGCCATATTTATTTTCTAATATTTGTAATAATTTTCCATAGTCAATTGAACAACATGAATTATCTCCATTATCTCTAAAAGTTGGAGCATATACTACAGTCTTATAATCTATATTGTCATTTTTATTTATATTAAAGTATGGATCTGTCTTAGGAGAACCACACTCAAGTATTTTACCATTATACCAAAAAGCTCTTCTTACAACATTTGTAAAAAAATATGAGCCAGAAGTAACTAAATCTATCATTTTAGAATCAGCAATTGCAGACTTTATATACATTTTTGGTAAAGACTCTTCAACATCTTTTTCTAACATTTTAAGAAATAAATCTCCATGCCATGTTTGAATATAATATTGTTTTTTTCTTTTTGTTACCCCTATATGTTTTCTTGAATTATCTACCCAAACTTTAGCTGTAGAAAGATAATATAATTCTTTTAAAGTAAATCTTTTTACTTGTTTTATTTTATTAGGAATATCATCATAATATCTATCTTTAACAAGCCATATTATTTCAACATTGCTATCTTTTCTAGATAATAATTCATCTGCAATATATTTAGGATTATCTCCATACCCTTTTCCTAAAAGATTTGACATTACTACTCTATTCTTTTTTATTGGTAATAATCTAAATATAAAACCTATATATTTATACCAAATATAACCAATTAAATGTTTCATTAACTATATCGCCTCTTTACTTTTAAAATTCAAAAACATTTTAACACAAGTGAAAATATTAAGCAAATAAAAAGGAAATATTAGCAAGCACACTAACATTTCCTTAATTAATTTAATCATCGTTTATTTCTATAAAACAATTTTAAGAATAATTTATAATTAATAGATAATATACTTATCTTTATTTTCATTTTAGTATCAATATATTTAGAAAGCAATACTTTTCTTAATTCAGACTTTAATTCTTTACGTAATTTCATAATTTCATTAATATCATAATCATCTAGTATCATATTATTAATTAAACTACGCTTCAAAGAAAAGCTATATACATTATAATAAGGAATTAGTTCTTCACAATCATTATTATCTAAAAATTCTTTTGTCTCTTTCAAACACCTTAACAATCCTAACTTTTTTTCGTTAAATTTTCTTCTCATTACACTATTTTCTGTTTGTAGATAATAGTATAACTTGTCTGGAATTAAGGTTATCTTTTTTGAATAATAGAATAATTTATATATTGTAAAAGCATCTTCATACATTTCACCTACAGGAAAAACCACATTATTTTGAGTAAATAACTCTTTTTTAAATAATTTGTTCCATAGTACAACGTCAAGTTCTCTCTCACAAGAAAACATGTCTTGTAAAGCTTCTATATTAGAATAATTTTTTTTAGTTTTAACTTTTTCTCTACTATTTAAAGTTCCATCAACTTCTACAGTATAATAATTACAAGCAGAAATATCTGCATCTTCTTTATTCAAAGCATCATATAGCTTCTCTACGAAATCTGCACTGGCATAATCATCGCTATCAACAAAACAAATATATTTTCCGCTACTATTTGAAAGGCCATAGTTTCTAGCATCAGATGCTCCACCATTTTCTTTATGTATCAGTTTTATTCTTTTATCTTCTATAGCTAATTTTTCACAAATTTCTCTTGATTTATCCAAAGAGCCATCATCAACTATAATTATTTCTAAATTTTTGTACGTTTGCTCAATAACTGATTTTACGCTTTTTTCTACATACTTTTCTGCATTATATACTGGTATTATTACACTTATTAAATCATTATGCATTAATTATCTCCTTGTACAAATAAATAATATTTATTCAGCTCCATCTCCCTTTACAACAGAACCTAATGTTTTAAATAATATTCCCATATCATAGAAAGCACCTTTTGATTCAACATACTCTTTATCATATTCAAGTCTTTCATCAAAGGTAGTTCTTGCTCTTCCACTAACTTGCCAAAGTCCTGTAAGTCCAGGTTTTGACTCAATAATTGTATTATATGCTTCCCCCATATAAGCTTTTTCTCGAAGTAAATATGGTCTAGGACCAACAAGTGACATTTCACCCTTAAAAACATTTATAAGTTGTGGTAATTCATCAATTGATGTTCTACGTATAAATTTTCCTACACTAGTTATTCTAGGATCATCTTTTATTTTTTTATACATTTCATACTCTTTTGCAAGTTCTTCATCATTTTTAAGCATTTCAAAAAGAATTTTATCTGCATTTTCTTTCATTGATCTAAATTTATATAAATTAAATACTTTTCCATTTTTTCCAATACGCTGTTGGATAAAGAATGCTGGTCCTTTATCTTGGCTTCTAATTGCTATTGTAGTGGCAAGAAACACAGGACTTAATAATACAATTGCTGTACCAGAAACCACAATATCAAAAGCTCTTTTAAAGAATGCATAACTTTTATCTTTAAATCCAATATTTTGTGTATTTGTAACAATGCTAGGCTCAAATTTAACAATATTGTCTATTGAATCATCTGTAAGCAACTTAACATTTGTCTCAAAACTAAGTATTTTGTAATTTTCCTCTTCTTGTATTCCCATATTTCACCTCTAAGAAAAAACTTTCATTTTCATACATTTACCCTTTTATTTTTAAAAGCAATACATAGCTAAAAACTACATATTTCCTCATTTAAAGTATATAATAACAGCTATAATTCTTCAATATAATCATTTTTGTGTACTATTTAAAAATCTAAAAGCATTACAAAAAGATAACAAAAAAATAAACAAACAGTTACAAGCTGCTTGTTTATTGTATTTATTTTATCTATTAATGTATCAAATTACCTTAAAATCCAGTCTATATAATCGTCAGCACTTTCTCCACCAGTAAGTCTTTTTCCTGGTTTCCAATTGTATTGAGGATACATATTTTTTAAATCTTTTTCGCATCCTGAAATACCAGTACTTCCAGATGTGCAAAATGGAATTAAAGTTTTTCCAGAAAAATCTGTGCTTTCAATAAATGTATTAATAATTGTTGGAGCTGTATACCACCAGACTGGAAAACCAATTAATACAATATCATAATCAGTTAAATCTGCAGTATGAGTTATTTCTGGTCTAGATTTTTTATCTTGCATTTCAACACTAGATCTACTAGATTTATCTCTCCAATCTAAGTCTTGAGCTGTATATTTAATAACAGGTTCAATCTCAAATAAATCTCCATCAACTGCTCTTGCAACTTTTAAAGCTACATTTTCTGTTACGCCACTTGCACTAAAATATGCTACTAATACTTTACTCATATTATCTCCTCCTAATATAAATATCTTGTCTATATTTTATACCATTTTCCATAATTTTTCCATAAGAAATATCAAAAAGAGAGTCATCTACTTTAGGAAAGAATGCATCAGCATCTCTAACATCTATAAATACTTCTGTAATATACATCTTATCTACAAGCTCAATTGCCTCTTTATAAAGTCTTTCTCCACCTATAATATAAATCTCTTTATTAAGGCCATTAGCAAAATTTATAGCATCTTTTAAAGAATAAAAAGTATAAAGGTTATCTCCTTTATATTTTTTCGTATTAGAAATAACAATATTAACTCTATTATCTAATGGATGCCCTATGCTTTCATAAGTCTTTCTACCCATTATAACTGCACTATTTAGTGTTAACTTTCTAAAATATAATAAATCCTCCTTAATATTCCATGGAATTTTTTCATTTTTTCCAATAGCATTGTTTCTAGATTTAGCAACAATTAAACTAACCATTATATTCTACAAACTCCTCTTTTAAAAGTCCAGTAATACATTCATCTACAATTTCGCCTGTAGCCATACAAAGAATTTGTTTTCTTTTTAATCCCTCATATTTATATCCAATTTTTTCTTGCATTTTAGCAGACTTTTCATTACCAACTATATATCCATTTTCTAGTCTTCTAAGTCCTAATACATCAAAACAGAATTTAGCACGAAGAGAAAAAGCTTCTGTCCCATATCCATTTTTTTGATATTTTGCATTTAACCAAATACCTCCACCTGCAGTTCCATTTCTTCTATTTATTCTTTGAATTGATAGTCCGCCTATTACTTCATTTGTTTCTTTTAATACAATGGCAAGCATTATATCTGTTGTGCCTTTATCTGCTTCTTTGCAAAAAGATAAAAACTTCTTTGCTTCTTCTTTATCATAAGGATATGGAACAGTTGAAAGCCACTTTGATACTTCTATATTGTTTAGTCCGTCAATTATAGCATCTATATCATCTTCTTGCCAACTTCTAAGTATTATTCTATCTCCTTCAATCACCATAATTAGTCCTCCCCTAATTTCTCTTTTCTATAAGCATTGTCTACTGTCGCATCAAATCCATCTGGTAAATAATCTGCATTAATATATTTAGAATAATCTAAATCATAATAATGGTTACAAAAGATTAGTTCTACATATATTATTTTTCCTTTTCCATCAGTCAAAGCATAAATAAAGCCATTATAGTCGTTTGCAGACATTGCTAAAAGTTCATACTTACTAAATCCAGTAACTCCATAATATCCAATATATTCTGTTGAATTATATGATTTAAGTCTACTAACTTCTGCTTCATAATCTGATTCATCATAATTTACAACAAGATAAGATAAGTATTGTGCATCCCAAGGATTATAATATACCATTTTATAATCTTCAACATCCATATTTTCTGTTATTTTTTCAGGAAATATTGTCTCATCCATACTGCTTTTAACTATATATGGTTCTATAGCTTCTTGTCCAATATATTGGTTATATTTTAATATATCTTCATTTATTTCAACTTGTGAAAAAAAAGAACTAATTAATAGCAATATAGTAGCTAAAACAACATCAATAAAATGCATAACAAAGCCAATCATAAAAATCACCTCTATTTTACAACATCAGTATAATACATTATTTCTTTTCCTAACTTTTGAGCTAAATCTATTTCACTTTGTGTATTATCTCCAACATATCCATTAACATTTACAACATATATTGCATCTGAGATTTTAATTTTTTCTTTATGCATTTTTCCAAGTTGTAAAAGCTCTTCTTTAGAATATTCATCCTTTGGACGAGTTATATCTATAGGAGTAATAACACAATTTCCTTCTAGTGCTAATTTTTCTGCTACTTCTTTTATTTCTTTATTATATTTATAACTTCCACATACTGTTATAATCTTCATATTTTTTCTCCTTAAATATAATTGCATTGTATCATAAAAGCAAGTGACTTTTCAATCACTTGCTTATAATTATTTTTTATCTTCTAAAATTAAACTTTTTATTGTATTAGCATAAATTATTAAATAAGAAATTGCCACCAAAAAGCCAGCTATAACATCACTTGTATAATGTACTCCAAGATATATTCTACTTATACCAATATTAATAATTAACACAAGTAATAGTGCAATTAAAAAGCTTTTCAAATGTTTATTCTCTATTCTTTTATACACTAAATATATAAGAAAGCCATAAAAAGCCATACTAACCATTGAATGTCCTGAAGGCAAGCTATAACCGCTTTCGTCTATTATTCTATGTCCAATAGGTCTTGGACGTTGAAGTATTTGTTTAAGTAAAAAATTAGTAAGTGCTGCAAGTCCTAAATTAATACTAATACTTATTCCAATTTTCTTATTTTTAACAATTAATAATAAAAATATGGATAAACCAATTAACCAATAAGCACTACCAAAAAAAGTAATAATTTTTGCAATAGGAGTCAAAGTATCAGTTATTAAATACTTAGAAACTATACTATATCCAGTTTCATCAAAAGTCATTATATCTTTATCCATAATATCTTCTATTAAAAACAATAGAATTATTATACAAACAAACATAATCAATAATTTATAATTATTTAATAAAAAATTCTTTAACCCTACTAACTTATCCTTCATTTTCATCCTTTCATTTTTATTCTATATTTTCAAATAACATTTGAGCTAATGCTTCATTTCCAACATCAGACAAATGTACTCTGTCTACCATTAAGTAGTTTTCATTATTTTTAATATCATCATAAAAATCTAATATTGTAACATTATCTAAATTAACGCTAATGTTATTTGAAGTTGTATTGCAAATATATATTTTATAATCTTTGCAAAGCTCAGCTATCTTTTTATAATCTCCACTAGAAATATTTGCTTTTTTATCAAACAGAAATACTAGTCTATATTGCAGTGAATTATTAGCTATTTTCTCTTCTAATTCGCTATATAAATCATCAAAACTATAACTAGATTTAACATTAAATATAGCATTTTCAAATTTATCATTTATAAAACTAAATGAAGTTGTTAATACATCATTTCCATAAAAAGCAATCTTAGTTTTTAACTCATTTTCATGGTTTTGTATTAATTCATTTTTCTTCTTATTATACTCTTCTAAATACACATTATATATTGCATCATATACTGTCTTAGCATATGCTGCTGGTCCATCACCTTTTAAATGAACACCGTCTGCATAGAAATAATCATCATGTCCTAATGATGCTTGTTCCCAATGAACAATGTGAAGATTATCATAACCTTTTGCGTATTCTTCAAATTGAACATTAAACTTAGGATCATCTGCATTTACCGCATCTATCCAGAATATTTCTCTATCTCCAAGCAGTTCCATTAATAAATCATTTTGGTAATTAGAATAATCTCCGTTATTTGCAAGTGCAAGCACTACTGTATTTCCAAGTTTTCCTTCGCTAATTAAATTACTTAATACATCTCTTCCACCAACTATACTACGTGATACTTTACCATCAAAATAACCATTAGGAAAAGTTGCATATAGCTCGTCCGCAGTACCAAGCATTACAGAGTCTCCAACTCCAACAATTGGAAGATTTGTAACTATATTTGCAATTTCTTCCTCTTCCATTTCCATATTTCCAAGCAACTCATTCCATGCATCTTGTTCTTCATTTAATTTTTTTAGATAATCTGCATTTCTAGCTTCTATATCTTTTAAATTACCATTAAGTTTATCTTCTAGTTCTTTCATTTCTGCAGTATTATCTTTAGTTAGAACAAATAATACACCACCTGCAATTATAACTCCACCAAGAAGTATATATTTAACCCAATTTAAAAATACACTATCCTTTTTAGAAGATATACTTAATATTTTATTTAATATATATGCAATTATTAAAGTTGCAATTATTACTATTATATTTTTAACAATATCATCAACACTTAATAGTTGCATAAAGAAAATAACTGGATATTGTACTAAATACACCTCATATGATATTCTAGAAAGAACATCTACAAATTTTCTAGTATCTTCTTTATTTGAACTATTTAATGTAGAATACTCAATAAGTCTTGTACTAATTAATGTTGCAATTAGCATAAATAGTGCATAATGTGCATTTTCTGAAGTTATTACAACAGATAATACTATCAAAGCAATTGCATAAATTAAAAATACTAATCCACCAATCTTTTTAAATGCTTTTGCAAGTTTAACATTATATTTAGTATGAATAAGTGCAAGAAGAACACCAAATAGTATAGAAAAGCATCTTGCAAAGGTATTATAATACACAAGCATAATATCTTGTGTTTTGCTCATCCAGAAAATTAGTACAGTTGAGCCGATTGTAAGTAGTAATGTTACAACCAAGCCTACATCTATTTTTATCTTTTCTCTTATCTTCTTAAATATCCAAAATACTATTGGAAACACAAGTTCAAATTGCATTAAAATTGCTATATACCATAAATGCATAAATGGCGAATTAACATGTCTTGTAAAATAATCTAAATTTGCACTTAACTGCCAAAAATTATTATAACCCAAAAGCACAGATGTTGTTTCAGGTTTCAAATTAACCCAATTAATACTTGGTGCAAGTTTAACGCAAATTACTGTTAATGCCACAACTACAATCAGTGGCAAATATATCTTTTTAAGTCTATTTAAATAATACTTCCCTATAGAAAAATTTTCTTGTTTTAAAGCAGAAACACACCCTAAATATCCAGTCATAGTAAAAAATGTACAAACTGCTAAAAATCCACCTTTAACAATATTTAAGTGATATAACAGTACCAAAGCACAAGATATAATTCTAATAATATCTAATCCTAAAAAATATTCTTTTTCTTTTTTCATATATTCACCTTAAAATAAATTATTTCATTAAAAATATATCATAAATAAAAAAAAATGTAAATTATTGTAAGCATAATAAAAGCAAGTAATTTTTCAATTACCTGCTCTTATATAACACTATAATCTTTTCACTAGAATTAGTCTAATTCTGCAAAATATTTTATAGTTCTTACCATTTGACTTGTGTAAGAGTTTTCGTTATCATACCAAGCTACGACTTGTACTTGATATAATCCTTCATCAACTTTTGTTACCATTGTTTGTGTAGCATCAAATAATGATCCATAAGTGATACCAATAATATCTGAAGATACTAGTGGTTCTTCTGTATAACCATAAGAAGCATTAGCAGCGTTTTTCATAACTTCGTTAATTGATTCTTTAGTTATATCTTCACCTTTAACAACAGCAACTAAAATTGTAGAAGATCCTGTTGGAACTGGAACTCTTTGTGCTGAACCTATTAGTTTTCCGTTTAATTCTGGAATAACTAGTCCAATTGCTTTTGCAGCACCTGTTGAGTTAGGTACAATATTGCAAGCTGCAGCTCTAGCTCTTCTTAAATCACCTTTTCTGTGTGGTCCATCTAGAAGCATTTGATCTCCAGTATAAGCATGGATTGTTGACATTATTCCTGATTGAATTGGTGCATAGTCATTTAATGCTTTAGCCATTGGTGCTAAGCAGTTTGTAGTACAAGAAGCTGCAGAAATAATTGTATCTTCTTTAGTTAAGATATTTTCGTTAACTCCAAATACTACTGTTGGTAGATCGTTTCCTGCTGGTGCAGAAATAACTACTTTTTTAGCTCCTGCATCAATGTGAGCTTGAGCTTTTTCTTTTGATGTATAGAATCCTGTACATTCTAGTACAACATCTACATCTAATTCACCCCAAGGTAAATCTTTTGCATCTTTTTCTGCATAAATTTTGATTGTTTTTCCATCAACTGTAATTGAATCTTCTCCAGCTACAACTGTATCTGCTTTTTCATATCTTTTTTGACATGAGTCATATTTTAAAAGATGTGCTAGCATTGCTGGACTTGTTAAGTCGTTGATAGCAACAATTTCATACCCTTCTGCTCCAAACATTTGTCTGAACGCTAAACGACCTATACGGCCAAAACCATTAATTGCGACTCTTACTGACATAATATACTCCTCCTTTTAAAGTCTAACCGAGAACTCGATTATTTATATTGTTCTCCAACACACATTTTATACCAATTTCAATTTGTTTTCAATAGTAAAAACGTTAATTTTTCGCACTTTTTTAAGATTTTTTAAAAGACAAAAAATGGGCAATCTTACATTATAACAAGATAAAATATTTTTGTAAATATTTACAAGTTATTTTTGTAAAATTTGCCCTTTTTTTTACTCGTCATTTCCAATCATAAGACAAACAACCATTTTTTCAAATTCTATAAAATAGATATCTTCAACATAATAAAAAGGTCCATATCCTTCACTTAAAATATCTAATAGTTTTCTATCCTCTACTGAAAGTACTCTTCTTGGGTCTCCTGCTCTCATATTTATCCAATGAGCTAATCCTTCAATTAATTTATCTACATCATCACCAAATAAATCTACTAACAAATCTTCAAATGAAGTATTTTGTTGCACTAACTCTACATTTTTTTCTTCAATTTCATAACACTCACAAAAATCTTTTATATAGTTTTTATCATCAAAACAATCTGCCTGAACATATGAGGGTCCCATTCTTTTTGAAACACTTGATGCCATATTTGTAAGTCCTGAAATATATAAGCTTTCTTCATTTAATAACATACATTTCCTCCTACCAAATAAATGGTATTAATCTATATTTAACTTTCTTTTCATATTCTATATAACCTTCTAAATCTCTTTCGAGAACTTTTTCTTCATTTTTTATTCTCTTAATTATAATAAATGGATACATTAAGAAAATAACAAACGAAATTATAGAGCCAAGTATTAAAGGTATAGATAAAAACAACAATATAGTAACACTATACATAGGATGTCTAACTATTCCATATAATCCGGTATCCACTACTTTTTGCCCTTTTTCAACTTCTATAGTACGTAATAAATATGCATTTTCTCTTAATACTTCTGCATATAAAACATAAGCAATAACAAATACTATAGAAGATATAATTGTAACAATATTTGAAAGTTCTATCCATCCAAATCTATAATTTAGTCCAGCAACAATAAATCCTGCAATAAACATCAATCCACTTAAAGCTATAACAGATTTTTGCTCGCTTTCTTTTTCTTTAACATTTAGTCTTCTCTTTAAAAGTTCTGGATTTTTAAACATAAGATATAGTCCAAATATAAACATTGGAATAAATAATACACCCATAAAAATCCATCCATTTAAAAACTTAATTGTACCTGCAGAAACAAATAATAATGCACCAACAAGTACTGCCCCAAGTATAAATTTTATAATTGCTTGAAAAAATAATTTAACACTCATATTATCACCTGCAAAACTAATTACATTATATCATATAACTTTTAAATAAAAAACAAAAAAGCAAGAGCGTATTTTACCACTCTTGTCTTTTAAGTTTAGTCAATCTTTTTAGGTATAAACTTATTAGCAAATGCATTCTCACGTTCATTTTTTAGATATATCACTCCAAATATACAAAAGACTATTGCACCAACCATATTAACAAGCAAGTCTTTCATAGTATCATTAATTCCTATATCTAGATATCCATCTTTAATAACATATGTCTGACCACTTTTAGTTTTTATTTGTGTCTCAACTATATCTGTAACATATACTCTTTTTGAGTCATCTAACTTAGATGTAGAAAAACTTGAAACTATAGTATCTTTTTGCATATCTGCAATAAATATCTGATCACCACCATATTCAAAAAATTCCCAAAGCACTCCTATTGTCATAGAAAAGCTAAAAGCTACAATTGCAATAAATAGTGGTGTAACATCTATTTTTTTGCTTCTTCTATCTATAATATCTAGTAATGCAAAACCAAATGCTGCACATAAAAAACCATTCATTGTATGAAGTATGGTATCAAAATGTGGAACAGTAACATAGAATCTATTAACATCTCCTAGTATTTCTGCTGCAAAAATAAAAAAGTATACTATCGCTTCAAATGTATTTGGAAGTTCAAACTTTAATGTTTTCTGCGCAACTGTTGGAAGTGTAAATAGTACTAATGCTAATATACATATAAATGTATGTCTATAATTACCATTAACAATAGATAGTATTGCACATATTATTACTAATATTCTTAATACAAAATAAATTATTATTGCACTCTTTTTTTCTTCTTTATACCTATTTTTCATCACTTTACTAAAACTTTTCATCATATCACCCTTTCATTTAAAAAATTTTAAATTACTATGCAATATATGTTTGTTTTTTCAATGATGTGCTCCTTTTATGCATAATTTTAATAAATAATATTAATTTCTATTACCTATTCTCCTTGAAATATCAATTCAATTCTCCTCTCTTTTACGTTAATATGATAACATAAAAGCAAGTAGTTTTCAAGTACTACTTGCTCTTTTAAATTACATAAATATATTATTTTGCTACATATTTTAAATAATATAACATAAGACATACATTTTGATTTGCATGTTCAAAATAATTTTTCTTAACTAGTTCTATACATTCTTCCATTGGTATTTTTACTATATCACCAATATGTTCATCATCATCTAATCTTTTTTGTCCTAAACTTAAATCTTTAGCATAAAACATATATAATTTTTCATTACTATAACCACATGAAGAAAATACTTCAGTAAGTGGTTCTATTTTTCCTGCAACAAGACCTGTTTCTTCTTCAAGTTCTCTTTTTGCAGCAACTATAGGTTCTTCTCCTTTTTCAATAATTCCTGCTGGAAGTTCTAATGTTTCTTTTCCAAGCACTTCTCTAAATTGCTTAATAAACACAACTTCGTTATTATCTGTAATAGGTAAAATCATTGCTGCAGGCAAAAGCTCTACAGAATCTCTTATATATTGTTTTTGAGTTTCTTCATCTTCATAAATTCTTTGTACAACATTAAATCTTGGACCTTCATATTTTGTTTCTTCACTTATTATTTTAGGCATTATTATCTCCTTCACTTTGTTATATTAAACATTTATTTCTAAAATTTTCTATCTCTTCTTGTGTAAGTTTAAGTCCTCTTAAAGCAAAATCCTCTATTCCATTATACTTTTTTTCTATAACATCAAGTGCAGATTTAAGATATTCCTCTTTTGCTAAATAAAAAGACTTAATATTTGAAGCTTTATTTTTATTCATTGTAGTAATTAAAGTTAAAAAGTAATATTTATTTGCTTTATAACTATTAACAACATTGGTATATAAATAATCTTGTAAAATATCTTCTTTTTTTGCACCAAGTATTAACAATAAAATCATTGAAATAATACCAGTTCTATCTTTTCCTTCGCTACAATGATAATATACACACCCCTCTGTATATATTATCTCTTTTATAATTTTAGAAATATTTTTAAGATATTCTTCTTTAAGCATACCAGTATAAATATTAGAAAAATCTATAATTTGATTACTAGTATGATTAGTTATACCAGGTACTTCTCTATTAAATATAGGTATATGACAATATTCAACATCCTTAATTTCTACATCTGGTTTTCTTGACACTTCCATATCTGTTCTTAAATCTATCACTTTTTTGACGTTATACTTATCTACTAACGTTTTTATATCTTCAAATGAAGCATAATATAGCGATTGACCACGTATAAGTAATTTGTTTTTTAAAATCCTACCATTAATTTTAATGCCACCTATATCTCTTACATTTTTTATTCCTTTTAGCTTAATATTTTGCATTAAAACCGCCTTTCTACTCTCTAAAATATGTTCTTGCATAAAAATCATTATCATTTAGCATTGAGTCTACATCTTCAAAATCTACTCCTGCAAACTTCCTACAAAGATCTAGTATTTCATCATCATTTAATTCATCTCTAACTATTCTTTTAATGCTTCCATTATCCATCTTAAATATAAATACAATCTCTTCACCTAAATATTCATTCCAATATGTAGGTCTTAGATTTTCTTTAATAAATTCTTCATATTCTTCAATATAATCATCTTCGAAAGAAACTCCATAGTCTCCATCTATTTCTTCAATATCAAATTTAGCTCTATCTAAACTATCCACATTATCTACACCCATTATATAACTATAATTCATACTAATTCTCCTTTACTAAATATTTAATACCATTTGCAATTCTTTCTTCTACATCTACAAAGTGATTTCCTTCATTTTCTTCATAAATACAATCTATTCCTTGTGATTTATAATACTTATAAAGATTGATCGTTTCTTCTTCTACTTTACTCATAAGTTCATTTTTAGTATTTTTTTCTTTATTTCCAAGTGAGAAGTATAAAGTTTCAACTTTTGAAGAAAAATCGTTCTCTTTGGCAAATTGAACAAATCCCGGGTACCATAACGAACCAGAGCAACTTGCAATTTTTAAAAAGCAGTCTGTTTTATACATTGCATATACACTAAAAAGTCCTGCAAGCGAATATCCACAAAGTGCACTATATGAAATATTATATCCAATATTTCGTATTATTTTCTCTACTTCTGGAATAATGTTATTAATTAATTCATTTAAATATTCATCTGCATGACCTGTATAATCTGAATCACTTTTAAAAAGTTTTTCCATAAACCATGGAGACATTTCTTTGTTCCAATCTACATTTGAAATACTAACAAAAATATAATTTTTATCTGTTAAATCATATATTTTTTCTCCATCCTCTTCAAATGAATTAAAATATACTACAGGTAATGAATTACTACTTATTTGTTCATTATAGTATATGGATATATTCTTGTTTTCCACTTTTAGTTTTTTTAACATAAAAACATTTTCTCCTACTTTTTCACTAAAATAATAGCACAAAAGCAAGTAACTTACAACAGCTACTTGCTTTTTTAAATAATTATTATATTCTCCATTTAGGTGGATAAAAATAATCTATTTTCTCCACTTTTGGAACATACTTTTTCTTTATTTTTGTTCTATTAGATTTAAGTTCAGGTTTTGCTTGTCTTAAATATTTATCTAGTTCACAAAATAAATTTTGACAATCTATTAACTGAAGTGGCCTATTTCCTATTCTTTCAAAGTTTAAACCAAGTCTTTTAAACTCTTCATCTTGATGCTCATACATATATTTAATTATATCTTCATCTGAAAGTTTACTTTTATCCTTAAAACATTTTTCGATACCTCTATGAGAACCAGGACCTGCAACAGTAAATTCTGACTCAGACCAATCTACAACATCACTATAATTTATATCTGTAACAAGTTGATAAGCCATAAAATTACCAATTAAAGGATAAGACTTAATAATATTAAATGCTTCTTCCATCGTCCTACAAGATAGTATTTTATCTTGCATTCTATCTTCAAAAAACATTTTTGAAAGTAGCGCCAAGTGATTTTCATGTTTTCTATCATATCCAAATGCTTTATTTGCGCAAGAAATATATGCATCATTATATATTGCATTTTCTTTAAATATTTCCTCTTCTAACACTTTAGAATATTTGTCTACATCAAAAGATTTTAGTGTCACATCTCCAAAAGCATTAACTAGTGTCTCCCATGTACTTTCTTTATTAAATATCTTAAAAAGAATAATTCTAAATATTGTATCTTCTGCACTATATTCTTTTCCATTATATATTACATGCTTTAATAAATACTGACTTACTCTATCATTTACTCTATAACTATTGCAAAACTTATATTCTTGCAAAATCTTATCTTCTGTCCAAGGAGCCATTAATCCTTGCTTTTTCTTTTCAAAAATACTTTGTCTTTCTGCTGCAAAATACCAATATAAATCATATATATCTTGTCTTTTTTTCATAGTATATCCTCTCTTTTTTAATTTTTTTACCAAACTTTATATGAAATTTCAACTACTTTAGAAAAAAAAAAGCAAGTAAAATTAATTACTTGCCTTTGTTTCATTTTTATATTTATTAGTCTATAGAAGCATTGTATATTTTAACAATTACATCTCCTAATATTTTATCAAATTCTTCTTGAGTTTGATTTACTCTTAAGTCTTGTAATAAAGCTCTTGAGAAACTTGCAATCATTCTGTGGTTTTTAGCTAGTTTTTCTACAGCTTCATCTACACTATATCCACCAGATAGAGCAACAATTCTTACTACACATTCGTAGTCATAAAGATCAAGATATAAGTTTTCAACTGTAGGAATTGTGAATTTAAACATGATTTTATCGTTCATATCCCAAGTGTTTAAAACTTCTTTGATTTCTTCTTTAAGCATTGATTCGCATAGTTCTTTTTCTGGAGCATGAATATCTACTTCAGGTTCAATAATTGGAACTAGTCCATTATCACAAATAACTTTTGCAAATTCAAATTGTTGTTTAACAATTGCTTTAATTCCTTCTCTATTTGGTTCATATATTACTGAACGCATTTTTGTACCAAATACATTGTGTCCAACAGCTACTTTACATTGTTCAGCAAGGTTAGGAATTTCTTTCATAAGTTTAACTCCATTTGCCTCGTCTTGTAGTCCTTTATCTACTTTTAAGAATGAAAGAATTCCTTTTTCATTCCATAGATATTCAGATGTATATTCATCTCCAATTTTTGAATTCATTGTTTTTTCAAAAAGTATTGCTCCAATGATATGGTCGCTAGTAAATGATTTACTAGTAAATACTCTTTTTCTCATTTCATGAATAAGGTCAAACATTTCTTCTTCAGTAGAATATTGGTCCTCATTAATTCCATAAGCTTTTAAAGTTTTTGAGCTACTTCCACCAGATTGGTCTAGTGCTGCAATAAATCCTCTTTTGTCTTTCATCATTTCTAACATTTTTTCGTTCATAATAAATACCCCTTTCTTATATTTATCCAACCCTTATTTTATTACAATTTTTTGTGTCTTGCAAGAGTTTTTCATTATTTTGCTAAAGTTCCCATTGGATCCCATGGATTTAGTTCAATAGGTTCTTGTTTTAACATAGCTAGTTCTTCCTCAGATAAATATTTTTTATTTACAACAGCTTGGTAAACATAGTTATCAAACCAAGAATCTGATGCTACATAATAGCCTTCATATGCAATATCTTCTCCCCAGCTATTTTCTATTTTCCATTTTGTAGATTTGTTATCCACTAAATCTACCCCAGTAATAACCATAGCATGGTTCATTGCAGACTCTCTTGAATCTAGCATTGCCTCTTTAGTCATTTTAGAATTAACTTGGAATAAAGTATCTGTATCATATGTTTTATCATCCCATAAGCCTACATCTCTGCCACCATATTTTGAGCAATCACTTCCAAACCAAACTACTTCTTTGTCTTTTAGTTGTGAAATAACCAATTCTTTAAATCTTGGCATTTCTAGATTTAAATATTTTACTCTGTTTCCTTCAACAACATTTCCTAAATGTTTAACAGTAAATGTATTATTGAAAGGCTTATCATCTGTAGGGCTATTTATAATACTTACATAATCATTTAAGTCAATTTCTAAAAAGTTTCTTACAAACTCATGAGGAGTAACATTTCTCTCACGTTTATATTCATAAGTATCTTTATTTACAGTTTCAAAAGTAAATGATTTTGGTGGAACTCCATAAGCACTGCATAAAGCTTTATAAATATCTTTCATTAAAGACTCTTTTTTAGCTCTAATTGGCTCCATATCTCCACTAAATTCATGTCTTGCGTCATACGCAAATTTACGAATTAGTCTATTTAAAACTCTATTTATATCTCTACTATTTGAACTTTGATAAGTTTCAGGAAAAGCATCTTGTGGAACAACACCATATTTGTTAACAATGTTTACAAACATATCCCATTGTCCGCCATCTTCTATACCATTAGATAGTACATGTACTAAAGTTCTATCATCTTTATCCACTTCTAAAAGACTCATTACAGTTTCAAGTAAAAAATTACATTTTTCTAGTTTGTCCCAAAAAGCAATATAGCTTTGAGATAATTCAAATTTTTCTAGATTATATTTTTTACCAATTATTTCTCTTAAAACATTAAGTCCTGCAAATATCCAACATCTTCCACTCTTCTTTTGATTACAAACTGGTAATGTTTGTATCTCTACAGAAAACATTGGACGAGTTTTATTATACTCACCTTTATTTTCAACAAGCTTTGTCACATCTGAATTAGATAATGCTCCTCTTGCAATTGTGTATACATCTTTACTTAAATAGTCTTCTGTTACTTCTTTTAAGAAGTCATTTGTAATTTCTTTCATAAATTTCCCTCCTATAATTCATATTAATTTAACAATTAATATATATCATAATGCTAAACTTTATTCAACATTATGTATATAAAGACATATACTATAATTCTAAATAATAGTAATTGCATAAATAAAAAGAAAAATATATTTTTCGTATCTATGTATTATTTATACATATAATTTAGGAATTATAGTCATAATTTAGTAGATTTTATCTACCACTCCTTCCTATTTTTAAATTTCGCGTTATATAATAACATAAAAGCGAGTACTTTTCAACAAATACTCGCAATTTAATTACATAATTATTTTTCTTTTTCTATTATTTCTTTAGTTATACTATAACACTTATTCCATAATTTTTGTGCTTCTTCTAAGTATGGATCTTCAAATTTTACATTCATTTCTTTTGCAGGCTTACTATATGTTTTACCGCACTCAAAGTCCTCATCTGCAGTACTTGTTGCAAGCCATACTAAACGTTTTGCACTTCTTTCTGAAGAAATAGTAAATAAATATTTTATTGGTGTATGATAACCTAGTTTTACTATTCCCTTCATTTCAGCTCCAAAATTTGTTCTAACAACACCTGGCTCAAATGCTACTGAATTAATTCCTTTTTCTCTATATTCATGATCTAGCCATCTAGTAAATAAAATATTGCAAAGTTTAGCATTACCATATTCTCTAAATGCATCATAACTTATTCCTTGTATACTAAAATCTGTTATATTCAGTTCATCTAAATCATATCTAGAGAATAAATTAGCTGCAACACTAGATGTTTGAATAACTGTTGCATGAGATTCTTTTAACTTTGGTAAAAGAAGATAAGTAAGTAAAAATGGAGACAGAACATTTACTTGAAATGTCATCTCATTTCTATCTATTGTAGTTCTAAAATTTGGAATAACTGCACCTGCATTATTGGCAAGTACATCTATTCTTTCTAATTTATTTAGTTCATGAGCAAGACTAACTACTTGTGAAAAATCTGCAAAATCTGCAAGATAATATTTACAATTAAGCTCTTCTGCCACTTTTTTAGTTTTTTGAGGATTACGCCCAACTATTATAACTTCATGACCTAAACCAACTAACTCTTTTGCAGCAGCCTTTCCTATTCCATCACTTGCTCCTGTAATTACTATAGTTTTACTACTCATAAAATACCTCCTAGGCCTTAATATATCTTAAATAATAATACTCTGGTAAAGAAATATTAAGTCTCTCTTTAACGTTAAAATGTTTGATAAAATCATTTAATGAATCTATTTTTTCTGCTTCTAACTCGAGTGTAATTCCAATATTTTCTACATCTTCCACCCACACACGAATATTTTCATTTTTATATTCAATTCCAGTTTTTGAAAATTTAAAAGAAAACTCATAATCTTGAGAAAGATTATTTTCTACAAATTTTAAAGCCTCTTCTTCTGTATCAAACTGCTCACGAGTAAGTACTTTATCTACTTTTGCTCCATTTTCTAAAGTAGCTCTTTTTTGTATCACAAGTACTGCTTTTGAATCCCACTCGTTTTTTTGGTAAACTCTAATTTTTAGTGTATCATCTGTTATACTTGCACCATTTTTATTTAAGTATACAAGATCATAAAATGCATACTCACTTGTTTTTTTTACTTTAAAATCTTCTATATTATTAACATTTTTATTATCCTTTAATATAACTCTTAAATATTTCATAATATCACCATTATTTTATTATTTTATCTACTTCTTTTTTCAAATCTTCTGTCATATATCTAGGTCCACGAACTGCTGTAACACCTAGCTCTTTCATACGAGAAAAAGGAATGCTATTTTTTCCAAATCTATTTAATATTTTAAGTTTCATAACTGCATTAAGTTTCACATGTTTATTTTTACTTTCATATGGTATATCTGTATCAAGTACTTGGCATTTATACATAAGTGCAGAGTTTGGAGCACCAACATACATATATACAATATCTCCTTTTTTAACACCTGCACCTTGTTTCCAGTTATTTATATCTTGACTATCAAAATGTGAACAAATATCAAAATATTTTGGATTTGCAGGAATTATCCACTCTTGTGTCTTTTTTCTAGTTTCAGTATAAGAATGACTCTCCTCTATTAATTCCATTATTCTTTCTGTTGGAACAGTACCATCTAAAATAATAGTAATCCAATACTTTTTATTCATATGATATGCTCTATAAAAGCCATCTTCTTTAACAAGTTCATCTATTTCTGAAGGGTCTAGTTTAATATTCATAACTTCAACTAAACCGCTTGCTTTATCTTCAATTTTAGATTTATCTATTGGCATAAAAAGTCCATACCATTTTTGTGAATCTGGATTTCTAACAATTCCTGAATCTGCATTTGGATCATCCCAAGGAAATTCAACTTCATCTCCATATTTTTCTAAAATGCAATTTACAATTTCATTAGTTTGAGAAAAAGTAAAATTACTAGACTCAAAACAATGCTTTTTTATATCTCGAAGTAATAAATCTAGTTCTTCTCTAACTTGTCCAACAAATGCTCCAGTTGATTCTTCTATTCTATAATTTGTATATTCATCACCAAAAGCGTTATCTATTACTTTTGCTTCAACTCTATCTTCTACTACTCTTACATCTACTCTAAAATCTCCATTCATTATATTTTTAGAATAGATATATCCAATATCTTCTTTTTTGAAACCATATTTTAGTAGTTTCTTTTCAACTGGTTTAGATTTTTTAAATATTTCTTCTTCAATAGTCATTTATATCACCTTATCATATAAAAAAGAATACCATAAAAGCAAGTAATATTCAATATTACTTGCTCATAGTATTAATTTAGAAATTATATTCATCAAATGAAATATCACTATTTAAATTATATATAGCACGTCTGTCATTTTCTATTACGTTTTCTGGTAAATTATCTATATCTATCCACACTATTTCTTCACATTTATCTAGTTCTGTATTTATTATTTCTCCTTCATAATTGTCTGCTTTTATAAATAAATTTAAATATTCACTATTGCTTCCTGTATGAATTGCACACACATAGTCCATATCTTCTTTATTTAAAGATATTCCAATCTCTTCTTTTGCTTCTCTAATCATAGCATCTTTAAAAGATTCATTTATCTCTACATGACCACCAACAAGTGCATACATTCCATCCATATATCCTGTGTTTTTTCGTTTAATCATTAGCACTTTATTGTCTTTAATTAATAATAGCTCAACTGTTATATGAAAATTTGCTCTTTTTTCCATTATTCTACCTCGCTATAATCTATATCTATAACTTCAATATTTTGAACCTCATTATTATCTCCAATAGTTAGTTTAAATACTTCTGGAGCATTTATTTTCCTATCATATACAATTTTTCCCTTATACTCAAATGTTAGCTTTTGCTCACTATCTACATTAAGTAACTTATACCATTGCATAAGATAAAAAGTAATAGCATATCCATGAGAAAACACAGCTATTCTTTTTCCAGCATTTTCTTTAAGAATTTCTGTTATTGCTTCATTCATCCTCTCACGCACATCTTTTTGAGATTCTCCGCCTATAGTCTTAAAGTTTTCATCTAAATATTGTCTTTCAAACCAGTCTGGAAACTCGTCACTATTAGGTTCTCCAAATCTTCTTTCATCTAATCTTTCATCTAAAGTTATTTTTAAATTTTGTGCTTTAAGTAAATATTTAGCTGTTTGAAGTGTTCTTACACAATTACTTGCATATGCTACATCTATATTTTTAAGTTCTTCAACACTTGCAAGAACTTCTGCACGTTTTTCTCCTTCTACACTTAAAACACTTTTCTCACTTTGTAATAATGGTGGTTGAGTTGTTTTAAACTCTATAATATCTGAATTTGAAAAACGTATTGAATGTCTAATTAAATATAGTGTTGTCATATTAATCTTCCTTTCTTGTTATAACTATTCTTTTTGTAGCAATTTTTTGTACAAAAGTATCATCATGTTCAACAAATACTAGTGTTGGCATATATTTTAAAATTGCCTCTTCTATTTGTTCACGAGTTAAAATATCTATATAATTTAGTGGTTCATCCCATACATATATATCTGCAGATTCAGTTATACTTTTAGCAATAAGGACTTTCTTCTTTTGTCCTTCGCTCATATCCTCTATGTTTTTATCTAATTCTATTCTATCAAAACTCATCTTTGCTAGCATTGCTTTAAATATAGATTCATCTATATCACAAGCTTTTGCAAAATCCTTTAGATTTCCTTTAAGATAATCTGTATTTTGTGATACATATGATATTTTAAGTGTCTCAGGACGTCTAATTTTACCTTTAAAATCCATTTTACTTTCATTTAGAATTAATTTTACTATGCTAGATTTACCAGCTCCATTTTTGCCAATTAAAGCAATTCTATCTCCATTGCAAATATCAAAAGAAACTGGTTCAAAAATTTCCACACCATCATATACTGCTTGTACATCTTCAAGAATCATAATTGGATTTCTCTTATTTGTTAATGGTTTAATAGTTAAATTATCTTGTCTATCTATATTATTTAACAAATTCTTTTTTTCATCTATTGCTTTTTCAATCCTAGCCTCAATTACTTTTGAACGTTTCATCATTTTTGCAGCTTGATGGCCAATATATCCTGTATCTGGTCTAAGACCAGAATTTCTCACTCCAACTTTTGTACTTTCTACAGCATTTGACCATTCATTAGTACTTTTTGCAGCCACTTCAAGTCTACTAATATCTCTATTTATTTTTTCATTTTGCATTTGCTCAAAAGAATTTTGCCTATCCATATTTTCTTTCCACGAAGAATAGTTTCCTTTTTGTATATCTATATTTGCATTGTTTATGCTAATAATATGGTCACAAACATTATCTAAAAAATGCCTATCATGTGATACAACAATAAAGCCTTTTTTATTTTTAATATAGTTTATTATTGAATCTCTTGCCTCTTTATCTAAGTGATTTGTAGGCTCATCTATAAGTAAAAAATTATCTTGCTTTAAAAATAATGCCACAAGTTGCACCTTAACTTGTTCTCCTCCGCTTAAAGTATTATATGGACGATAAAGTATGTCTGCAGTAGTATTAAGTAAATTTAACTCTTTAATTATTTCCCAATCTTCTGCATTTGGAGCAATAGATAAAATAATATCTAAAGTTATTTCGTTTTTATCTTTTATATCATAAGGAAAATAGTTTATATCTACATTTTTAGAAATAGTTCCTTGATAATCATATTCTCCCACAAGAAGTTTTAAAAAGGTAGTTTTTCCTTTCCCATTTCTTCCAATAAGTCCCAGTTTCCAGTCTGTATCTAATACAAATGATACATTTTCAAAAACGTTTTTAAGACTTCCTTCATATCCAAAAGTTAAGTTTTGTACATTTATTTGAGACATAAATCATCCTCCTTTCTAGCATTTTATATAATTATACTACATATAGTAAAATACACAAAAATTGTAATAAACTTCCTATACAAATAAAAATATGAAATACTGAATGCATATATTTAATCTTTGTACCTACCCCATAAAGAATTGCCCCTATTGTATAAGCAACTCCTCCTGCAACTAAAAGTACAAGTCCTGGAATAGTTAAAAGCTCTGGTAAAAGATGTGCTTTAAAGACAATGCACCATCCCATAATTAAATAGCAAAGCATTGAAAATACTTTATATTTTTTTATATCTATTGAATTTAATAGTATTCCAAGTGCAGCAAAAAACCATAGTATTCCAAAAAGCCACCAACCAAGTGGTTTACTATAGTTTAAAAAAGTTACTAAACAAAATGGAGTATATGTACCTGCAATAAGCACAAATATTGAGCAATGGTCAAAAATTTGAAACACCTTTTTAGCTGTAAGCTTTGGACTAAGTCCATGATAAATGCTACTCATAGTATAAAGTAATATCATTGATACTCCATATATAACCGAACTTACTATTGCATATGGATTTCCATGTATACTTGCAAAAACAACACAGAGTACTAAAGCTACCACTCCAAGTGCTCCTCCAACAATATGTGTTGTCATATTAAATATTTCTTCACCTTTAGTATATTTAGGTAATTTTCTATCTTTTAATTTTGTTCTTGTCATTTAAACCTCCTCATTAGTATATATAAAATGATACCACAAATACACCTCATACTCAATTAGAACAAGTGGTCAGTTAATAAAATAATAGCAAAAAAGATATTCTCTTTCTTGCTATCATATTATTTATTTTGTAATAGAAACATCTACATTTCCATTTCCTAAATCTCCTAAATTATCTATATGACCAATTTTTGTATATCTAAATTCTGTTTCAAAAGAATCATAAAAAATAACTAAACAATCACTTCCAAAAAGCATAACATCTCCTTTTTGAACTTGACCTACCGCCTCACTATTTGCATTTTTCATATTTGAGTTTAAATAATAATATTTTTCATTTCCATTTAGTTCTGTCATAGTAAAAGTTTCTGGAAGTGCATTATATATTTCTTCCATTAATGTTTCATTTTCAACATTTATAACATATTCTTCATTATTTATATTAATCTTCATAACATTTTCCTCTATTTCAACACTATCATCTAAAGTGAATTTTTCTTCACCTATAGCAACCGGATCATATGCTCTAGGATGCATCAATCTTATAATAATAGCCATAATAACTATTTCAAATATAATAACTATAACCGCTATAATTAATCTTTTCTTATCCATATTATCACCCGCGTATTTCTTATTATTTTAATTTTTTAGAATAGTAATACATATCTATACATTGTAATTTACCATCCCATATCTCTTCTTCATAATTATCTATAAAGAAATTCTTTATAGTCTTTTCAAAGTTATCAAAACCTAATTTAACATAGAACGGAATATTATTTTCTGTAGTTCCAACTATCATTTTTTTATAATTAACTTTATATTTATATGTTAAAAAATTAATCATTCTCTTTCCAAAGCCTTGACCTCTATAAATTTCCTTAGTAGCTACATTTTTTAATTCTACTGTTTCATCATCTATTTTTACTACTACAGCTATACAAGCAATATCATTATTATATTTAAGTACGAATAATTCACCCATATTTAAATAATGATTAATTAACTTTTTACTAGGATCTGCTTCTAATAATAAATCCATATACTGTTCTTTATTACTTGTTTCTTGTTCTATAGATATCCCCTTTTCTTTATCCTCTAACCATTCTATCAAAGTCTCAAATTCTTCAAAGTGGTTCATAAAGAATGTACCATTCTTCTTTGCCTCAATTATTTCATCTTTTGTCATCCAACAAACAGATTCAACTTCCTCTTCTTGAAGCTTTAATTTAGAAATATCTTCAATATCTAGCTTAATGTAATAATCATCAAAAAAGACTCTTTCTTCATCTTGTCTACCACTAAAGTATAATTCAATTTTGTCTTCTGGTAAATCTAGCCCAATTTCTTCTTTTACTTCTGTTTGAATTGCTTGAATACTAGTTTCACCAGTTTTTGCATGACCACCAGTAGCAGCAAGAAGTCCATTTTTTTGTTTGCTACGCTTTTGTATTAAAAACTTGCCTTCATTATTTTGTATAAATATTAGCATAACGATAATGTATCTATTTTCTGGTATTTTCTCACCCTTTAAAATAGTTTCTCCAGTTAATTTTCTATCTTTATCATAAAGGTCTCTAACTTCCATTATTTTCTCCTATTCTTTAATTTCTTTCTTCTTATCGTCTTTAGTATCAATACTTCCTCTAAATACAACAAATGTATCCCATAAATATTCAAGAATAAAGTTTGCTATCATATTTAGTGCAGTAACAATAAATTCATTCCATAATAGTGTTTCTGCTAAATAATTTCCAACAATTGTTGATACTGGAGTAAACACTGCATAAAATAATGCAACTTTTAGCATTGCAACAGGAACATTATTTGTTGCTTTAAAAGTAAATTCTCTATTTAATGTAAAATTCCATAAAACTGATGCAACAAGTGCAATCAAATATTTTGGCCAATAACTCCAATTTGGAATTAAATTTAATAGTGTAAAAACTACTATTTCAACTATTCCTGCACTAATTGAAAACAATGTAAATTTTATTGTTCTAAATATTTCTTTTTTATTCATATTATCCCTCTATTTTTCTAAATTTTTTCTTTTTAACTTTTTCTCTTCCTTCTCTTTTATTTCTTTTTGCTTTTTCTCGTAAAGATATTCATATCTTTCATACACTTCTTTTACAGTATCATCCCAGTTTTTATATAAATCTCTATATGCATTTTCACAAAGCTCATTATATGCTTTTTCATCTTTAAAAATATTTACAATATCTCTTGCATAAATTTCCGGATCATTTTCAGATAAGTAGCCATTTACTCTATCTGTAACTGTAGAAGCAGTTGCAGCACCTTTTAAAAACATAGTTGGAGATTTTTGGCTAGCAGCCTCAATTTGTACAATTGAAGATGCATCATAAAGTGATGGGAATAAAAATAAATTTGCACGTTTATAATATGATGCTAAAAGCTCTCTATCTGTTACTCTTCCAACCATTATAACTTTATCTTCCATATGATTTTTATGAATCATTTCTTTTAATTCTTCTTCATCTTGACCAGATCCTACAAATAACATTTTATATTTAAAATCTGGATATTTTTCATTTATTACTTTTAAACTATCAATAATAAAGAAAATATTTTTTAATTTGTTTATTCTTCCAACAAATAATAATACTTTCTCATCTTCACTTATTCCATGTAATTTATTAATTCTTTCATCTGCAGCTTTTGGATCTGAAAGTGGAAGCATTTCTGTAGAATTATTCATTACTCTTGGCATTTCTTTGCAATGATAATCCTCATAAAAAATTCGTGCTACTTCTTTATTCACAGCCCAGCATTCATCACATTTATTAAACTCATGAATTGGTACTTTATTTAATCCACTAGCTAAATGATCAGATTTAACAGCACGTTTAAAGTCCTGTTTAAATTGACTATGCATTGTTCCAACCACAGGAATATTATGCTTTTTTGCATATTCAATTCCAAGTCTTCCCATTACAAATGGTGAATGAATATGTACAATATCTAAATTATACTTCTCAATCTCTTTCATAAATTTTTTATCTATATGTGGCATAGGAAAAGAATAATCTAATATTGGCATCTTAACACATTTGCATCTAACAACCTTATATCCAAGTTTTGTATCATCAAAAGTTCCATGAGAAACATCTGGTACAAATACTATGACATCTCCATATTTTCCAAGACGTTTAGCATAGTTATCCATAACCATAGTAACCCCATCAATCATTGGAAAATACGAATCCATAAATAGTCCTACTGTTAATCTTTTCTTCATAATAATCCCTCTTTTTCATACAGCTAAATAATATCATAAAAGCAAGTAATATACAATATTACTTGCTCTTAAAATTATTAGTGTAATTCATCAAATCTATAACCTGTACCAAATTCATCATAAACATAGTACATAGAATATCCATCTTTACCTGTATCTTTGCTTGTTGAAGGTACAGAATAATCTTTTGGTAAATAATCTTCTGCTATACCAGTATCTTTCCAATCATATAATTGATTTAGTACATATGCAATAGTAGTATTTTCTTCATCTACAACTGCATATTCATAAGTTCCATTTCCATCCCAAATTGTAATATAAGCAGGATATTTAAAACCAGTTTTAGCAAAAAATATATTTTTTACTATATCTCTAAAAGGTTGATTAACGTTTTTTATTCTTTCAACTTCTGCATCAAATTCATCTTTGTCATAATCTACAACTAAATAGTATAGATAGTCTCCAATAAAAAGCCCATCTGTTGAATAATATTTAAAATCTTTTACTTTTTCCTTGTTAATTTCAGCTGGAAAAACTTTAAGTCCACTTCTGACATCTTTGCTTTCTATAAGTTTTTCTAAATTCGAACTATATTCATCTATATTTGTATGGTCTTCTTTTTTAAAATTTAAGACCATAAAACTTCCTACTACAAAAGCAACACCTAAAATTAAACATGCTGCAATTACTATTATATTTTTTACCCTCGAGCCTTCCATAAAAACCTCTCCTCTTTTGTATAATTATATTATACTTCATCCTTAAAATATTTACTACTACTTTTTTATTTTTGCATATTTTTGTTTATTAATTTATTAAAACTATGACACATATTATCTATATAATCGTATTTTAATAAGCTTTCTCTCCAAATAGGATTAACTTTTTCTAGTCTATAACAAATACCTGCAAGAGCTCCTGTACATGCCCCAATTGTATCTGTATCACCACCAAGATTTATTGCACCAATTACTGCTTGGTTATATGACTCAGTATTAAATAATAGCCATAAAGTAGCCTCAAGTGTATCTACGACATAACCTGTAGATTTAATATCTTCAACAGACAATGTACGAATGTCTTTTACAAGTATTCTTTCAAATTTAGATAAAGCTTCCTCACTAAATTTAGAATAATTTAATGTTCTTATTCTTTGATAAGCTGAATAAAAATCTCTTTGTTCTAAAAGTTCTATTCCAAACATTACATATATAAAACAAGCAAGAATACTTATCTCATTTGCATGTGTAATACTTGATACTTTAGTTACTACATCTAATACTTTTTTACTATTATATCTTTTTGAATAGCAATAATATATAATTGGACACATACGCATAAGTGAACCATTTCCATTATTCTTACTTTCTTTTAATCCACATTTTTCTGGTTTTATTCCTTCACTTATTCTATCTATTGCTTCATTTGTTGTTGAGCCTATTCCAAATGCAACTCCTGTTGGAGTATATGCACCTTCTGTGGCCCATCTTAAAAAGTTATTTGCTATTTCTTTAGTATCTATTTTTCCTTTTTGTATAATCGCATCAACAGTTGCAAGAGTAAGTGAAGTATCATCTGAAAAAGAACCTTTAGGCATATTATTTGCTAAATTTCCCATCATTTCTACTACTGGTTGATTTAATAATATATCTCTTGTCATTCCTTCAAGTGGTACTCCCATAGAATCTGCAATTGCAAGACCAATTATACCATCTCTTGTATCTATCATTTTATATTGCTTCATATTATTCTATCATTCCTTCTACATCCATTATTACATATTCATCACAATCTACTTTATCTTTTAAGAACTGTTTTAAATCTTGCGTCAATATTAGTTCTTCTTTGTCTTTTTTCTCAAGCTGCTTAATTTGATATTCAAGCTTAGTTGCAAGACCTCTATCTTCGCATTCCCAAACACATTCAAGTTTTAAAGCTTCATGATTTTTAGTATATTTTGCACTTTTTACACCTTGTGAAAAATGTTCTTTCATTCTTCTTTTAACATCTGTAGTAATTCCTGTATAAATAGATTTATCTGTACATCTTAACATATATGTATAATACATATTCATCCCTACTTTCTTAATCTTAAACTATTAAGTACTACTGTTAAACTACTAAGTGTCATTGCTAAAGATGCTATCATTGGATTTAAAGATATTGGTAAAATACCAGTTGCAAGTGGTACCATAAGTAAATTATATCCCAAAGCCCAGAATAAGTTTTCTCTTATTATTTTTATTGTCTTCTTACCAATTTTAAACACATCTAATAATTTAGACATGTCCTCACTCATTAGCATTATATCTGCTGAATCTGAACTTATATCTGTACCATTTGAAACACTAATTCCAATTGTAGCCTCTTTAAGTGCTGGAGAATCATTTATTCCATCTCCTACCATAATTACGTTTTGATTTTTATTCAACTCACGTATTTTTTCTAATTTTCCTTTTGGAGAAATATTGCTATAGACAATATCTATTCCAACTTCATCTGCAATAAATTTTGCTGTAATTTCATTATCTCCTGAAAGCATAACAACTTTTTTTCCTTGATCTTTAAGAGTTGAAATAACATCTTTAATTCCAGGTTTAATTACATCTCTTAACCCAACAATTCCAAGTAATTGTTTTTCACTTGCAAAATATATTATACTTTCACCATTTTTAGAAAACTCTTCTTCTTTATTTGATAGAGCATTAATTATCCCCATAGATTCTAGCATTTTACTATTTCCCGCATAATATAAAACTCCATCTATTTTTCCTTTTATACCACGTCCTGGTATTTCTTCAAAATCTGATACTTTATATGGATTATTTTCGCCTTTTGAAACGCTTGTAGCTAAAGGATGATTAGATTTAGTCTCCAAGCTTTTTAATAGTTTTAAATTGTCTTTTTGAGCATCTAAGAAGTATAAATCTGCTATAGTTAAAGTTCCTTTAGTTATAGTTCCTGTTTTATCCATAATAACTGTATCTATATCATTTATTCTTTCAAGTACTTCACTACTCTTAATAACTATTCCTTTTCTTGTCCCATTTCCTAAAGATACAACCATAGCAAGTGGAGTTGCAAGGCCAAGTGCACAAGGACAAGCAACAACAAGTACACTAACAAGCGCATTAAGAGCAAGATTAATGTCTCTAGTAATTGCCACATTTAGTATAAATGCAAGTATTGCTATTACAAATATTACTGGTACAAAAATTCCACTTATTTTATCTGCAAATTTTGCAATAGGAGCTTTAGTATTTGTAGCTTCTACAACTAAGTCTACTATATGAGAAATACTTGAATCTTTTCCTATATTTTCTGCTGTATACTCTAAATATCCATCATAGTTGATACTTCCTGCAAGAACTCTATCTCCAATAGTTTTACTTACCGGTTTAGATTCTCCTGTGATAAATGACTCATCTGTATGCGATTGTCCAAGTACAACTTTACCATCAACAGCTATTTTTTCTCCAGGCTTACAGATTACTATATCTCCTTTTTGTATTTCATTAATAGTTACTACTTTTTCTTTTCCTTTTCCATTTTGTTTAATTACAGCATTTTTAGGAGTAATAGTAACTAAATTCTTTATACTATCTACTGCTTTTGCTTTATTATTTCTATCTATATATCTTCCAAGTTTTACAAAAAATATAATCATTGCACATGACTCAAAGTATAAATTATCCACAAGATGAACTTTTCCTTGAAAAATATTTATTGCATTATACATACTATATGCAAAGTTTACAAGTACACCTACTCCCACAAGAGAGTCCATATTAGGCATTCTATGAAAAAGATTTTTTATCCCCTTTACAATTATATCTATTCCCCAGAAGATAAAACATAAAGTTATAACTATAACAAATACAGTATATACAATAGGGTTATGCATTTTATCTACAACATAAGGGATAGGAAAATTTGCCATATGTCCCATAGAAATATACATTAAAAGAACTACTAATATTGCAAATTGTATTAAAAATAGTCTTTCATGCTTTTTATTTCCATCTTTGCTTCTTTCACCTAAACTTTTAAATCCTGCTTCTTTTACAAATCTATCTAAATCTGAATCTTTTACTTTACTCTCATCATATTCTACCAAAGCTGTAGCCATAACAAGATTTACACTTGCTTCTTTTATTCCATCTTGCTTATTTAAATATTTTTCTAACCCATTAGAACATGCAGAACAAGTCATTCCCTCAATATTTAATATTTTTTTCTTCATAAGCTTTTCTCCACTTATTCTTCTACTTTAAAGTCTAATCTCTCTATTGCCTCTTTAACTTCTTTTACAACATTATCATCTACATCTTTTTTAAACTCAACATTAACTTTACATGCTTCATGATCTGCTGTAACAGATTTTACACCTTTTATATCTGACACTGCGTTTTTAACTCTATTTTCACATCCACCACAGTGCATTCCTGTTACTTTTAATTCAATTTCTTTCATAACATTATCCCCCTTTATGTTACATTTTTTTCACCAAGATTATACCATAAAAGGAGTAAAATAAAAAGGTGGGAACACCACCTTTTTACATTATTCTTATTATTTATTTTTATCTTTATCTGTTAATAATTTTTGATTCTCACCAAAGAAGTTTCTTTTATTAAATTCAGCAGTTAAAAATCTAGTAAATGCTTTACCATTAGTTAACCAATTAAACTTAACATTATTTTTAGTATTATTTACCATTTTATCTACTAAGAATTTACCAACAGTCTCTGGTGTATCACCTAAAATGTTATATACTTTCTTAGTTTTTTCTGCTAGTTCTATTTTATCATTACCAAGTGAATGAGTAGTAAACTCCGTAATCATAATGCCAGGAGATAATTTTCCAACTATTACACCATTGCCTTGTTGCTCACACTCTTGTGCTAATGCTTCTGTAAGATAAGTTACAGCACGTTTACTTATACCATACATATTAAGACCTAACATATGTGCATCATTGCTACCATATCCCTCAATATTGTATACAGCACCTTTATGTTGTTTAGACATTTGTTCAATTGCAACTTTTGAACCAAAAATTGCACCTTTTAAGTCTACATCTATTATAGTGTTTATCTCTTGTTCTGTTAATTCCCAAATTGCTTTTTGAGGTTGATTAACACCTGCATTATTAATCCAAATATCTACCTCACCAAACTTTTCAAGTGCAAAATCCATTAAAGCTTGTAATTCTTCAATTTTAGAAACATCACAAGTTGTATAAGTAATGTCTGCTTCACTAGGTGTTTTTTCTAATTCTTCTTTTGCAATTTTTAATTTTTCTTCATTTAAATCGCTAAGTACAACATTGTAATTATACTCTCTAAAAAACCTAGCCATGTTGTAACCAAGCCCTCTAGCACTTCCTGTAATAACTACTGTTTTCATATAATCTCCTCCTATTTTAGATATTCATCTATTTTATCTATATCTCCTTTTAATGGTATTACATCCCAACCTACAAGTTCTTCTTCATATGGTGGATAAATATCATTTAAAAGGAAAACTTTTCTTCCTTTATAAAAAGCAAAAGCAATTTCTGCAAATCCATTTGCACCAATATAATTTGGTGTATCTTCCTTTTGCTCATTTACAGTAAGTACTGCATCCACATCATCTTTATCTATCTGTTTAAAATGTAGAAGTGAGCCATCTCTTTTTGTCATCTCTACAATAAACTCTTGTGGTACAATAACCTCATAACCTTTTGCTTTAAGCTTTTCTTCAAGTTCAAAAAACTTAGGAATAAATCTTTTTGATCCACTTAAAACTATCTTTTTCATATTCTCCCCTATAAATCTATCCAATATCTTTGTATAATTCCTGAATTTGTAAATCCAGCACCATATTCTACTTCATTTTCTAGTATTCCACCATTTTTTGTTATAATTTTAACTGATGGTATATTTTCTTTATCTACACAAAGAAGTAATCTTTTTTCACCTCTTTGTTTTAAATCTTCTAGCATTATCCTTAACATCTCTGTTCCATAACCTTTTCTTCTTTGAGCAGGAACAACGCTATATCCAATATGTCCACCATATTGAAGTAAAAAGTCAGATAAGTAATGTCTAAAATCTATGATACCTACAACTATATCTGTCTCCTCTGTTACTGCAAGGTATATATCTGATGGAACATACCCCTCACCATATCTTGCTTTAAGTCTGTTTTCAAAATCTAGCCACTCTGTATAAGAGCTTACATCTTCTAGGCCTTCACAGCCATCAAAATGCTCTCCAAGATTTAATATATCTTCTCTTGCTCTCATTACTTGAGACTCATAATTTCCATTTGGTACAACAAGTTTTATATGTTCCATCTAAATCACTCCTTTACTATTTTTCTAATATATATCCTTCAATTGAACAGTTATCCACACTGCCATCTTCATAATAGTTTAAATTAACATAGGTAACTATAATATGATAATTTTCGGCTATGTCAAATTCATAAAGATATTCATTCTCATCTTCTACATCATTTTCTATTAATTTTGCTATAAGTGGTTTTAAATCTATAAATTTATTATCTTCTAGTTCGTAAAGATAATCCTCATCTAGAGCTTCACTTCTATAACTACTTAAATAATAATCCAAATTATATAGTTTAGAATAATTATCAATACTTACAAAATCTAATTCTTTACTTCTATACATATATTTTGTTTCTTTTTCTGGTTCAGAATCTTGTTTTTTATAATTGAAGTTTATTATTATTTCTTGTTCATCATCAGAAAAAATTTCATCTATTTTATTATATCCATCAGGTAAATAATTTTTTATATAATAGTATGCTCCTCTAATTTTAGCTTTTTGCTCATCTGTTAAATCATTTTCTGGATCATCTACTTTAAAGAATGTCTTTACTCTAGCCATTTGGTTAAGTTCAGAAAGTTTATCCATATTTATAACTGGTACTGAAAGTGTAATAAATGTAATTACTCCAAATACTAATAAAATATTAGAAAGCTTTTCTTTATTAAACTTATATAATCCTAAATATATACATTCAAAAATAATGTACATAACACCTATATATCTTACTGGAGTAAGTCCATTTTCTACTATTCTTGCTCCTAAACTATATATTTGAAGAATAATAAATGGTAAGAATAGATAAGGTAAATATTTAAATATTTTTCCATAAAAATCTTTTGCTTCATAACTATTTACAACTGTCCAAGTAACAGCTGCAAAGAAGAATAACACAGCAGTTATTCTATAAATAACATTTGAAGGTACATCAAGTGAGAATATTATTTTTAATATATATGCATATATAATTGTGGTAATTATAAGAATAATACCACCAAGTGCATATTTAAATAATCCCTCAAAAAATTTGTTATCTGTTTTATTTTCTACTTTAAATACTCCTATCATTCTAGGAAGTGCATAAAGTCCATAAATACATGTAATTAATACAATCATTATTCTTTCTGCTATATCATAATCTAAATCAAAAAGTTCAGATAAAACAATATATATGAACAATGAACCTATAGTTAAAACTGTAGATGTAATTCCTACTTTTATACCACTAATAATTAGTTCTCTGATGTATTCTCCAAAATCTAAATTGCTTTTCTTTTGAAGAATATAAATACTAATTGTACCCAAAATAGCACAGTAGCTTATTGCTATTTTTAATGCATTTGCAAGAATTACTTCATCTTCTGCATAAGCAAATGCCCAAAAACCTATTGCAATTAAGAAAGATAAAATATACATTATCATCTTAGATTTTTTCTCTTCTTTTTTAGTTACTTCAGTAAAGAACGAACCAATTGCAAATATTGCTGCTGCATAAATAAACTTTAATATACCTTCTTCATCCCATGCTTCAAATATAATATTAAAACTAATAAGAAGTGTACAAAATGCAACAATAATCATTGTAAGTGGGAACTCTTTAATTCCGTTTTTAATAGATTCAATTGTTTTCTTAAAAAAAGATTTCACTTTTTCCATAAAAATACCTCTCTAATATTGATATTCCATTTCTGCAAAAGACCATTTTTCATCTTTAAATGTAAAAGTTTCTTTTCCAACATCTACTATCTTAAAGCCGACTGCCTCATAACATTTAACTGCTGATTCATTTTCCATAAATACACCAAGAGTAATCTTTTTAGCACCAAGTTTTTCTTTAGCATATCTTATAGCTTCTAGAAGTAATGATTTTCCATAGCCTTTTCCACGTATAGTTGAAGATACAATTACATATCCAAAACGAAATATGCTTTTGTCTTCACTAGGATTTCTAAGTATGATATGACCAACAACTTTATTTCCATCAGTAAGAGTCATAGGATAAAAATTACATATTTTTGCTGTATTATCGTATTCTAAATTAATATCTTCTGGAGTCAGTGGAAATTTTTTATATCTATTTGCACTCCAAAGTGCTTTTTCTCTTTCTGTTTTTATCCATTTTACTATTTCTATTGCATCTTCTTTTTTGTACTTTCTAAGTCTCATACTTATCCCTCCCAACTTTGAATTAATTATATCATAAAAGAGATTAAAATAATATATATAAACAAAAAAGAGACCACCAAAAAGTAGTCTCATATTCTTATCTATTTGTCTGGATAATATTTGTATTCTCCAGAATTAACATCTACTAAACATCTTAAATATCTTAAACCTTCAGGAGATACAATACCATCATAGTCATCTCCATTTTTTCTCCAAGCAATATCTGCCTCTTTTACTTGATACAAGTAACATTTTCTATTTTCAACATCTACTACATCCATAGCAGCATCTGTAATCCAGAAACCTGTATATCTTTCTTTACATTTTTTTACATAGTCTTTATATAATCTTTTTGAAGCTATATCTTCTGCCATTTTTGGCGTAATCGCATAAGGGCAGTCTTCATCCTTAAAATAGCTTGAATATTCTTTATCTATATTAGGCGAATATTCTCTAGTAGTTTTATTTCCTTTGAAAATATCTAATAAATTACGTAATGATTCTAGTGCCATATATACCACCTCTTAAAACTGATTATATTCTATCACAAAATGTAGAAAAAGCAAATATTTTTTATATTAAATTTATATATAAAAATAGAGACTAAAAAAGTCTCCATTTTCTTAAATATAAAGGTTCACTATTTATAGTTTGCATTCAAGTTTAATCTTTCAAATAATAATGTCTTATAGGTCTTAAATTATCATCTAATTCATAACAAATAGGATTTCCTGTTTGAAGTTCAAGTTTAATAATTTCTTCATCTGTCATATTATCCAAATACTTTATTAGCCCTCTTAAACTATTCCCATGAGCAGCTATTATTATTCTTTTTCCATCTTCTAAATCTTTCTTTATGTCTGAATTCCAAAGCACCATAACTCTATTAATAGTATCTATTAAATTTTCTGTTGTAGGTAATTCATCTTTAGACAAATCTTTATATTTGGGATCATTTCCAGGATATCTTTCATCATCTTCACTTAATTCTGGTGGTTTAACATCTGTACTTCTTCTCCAAAGAAGGACTTGTTCTGCACCATATTTTTCTCTTGTTTCATCTTTATTTAATCCTTGTAATGCTCCGTAATGTCTCTCATTTAATCTCCAGCTTTTCTTTATTGGTATATCTGTTTGACCTAATTCTCTTAGAATATAGTCTAATGTATCATTAGCTCTTTTTAATACTGATGTATAAGCAACATCAAAAGCAAAGCCTTTTTCTTTTAAAACAGCTCCAGCCTCTTTAGCTTCTTTTATTCCTTGTTCAGATAATTCTACATCTGTCCAACCTGTGAATCTATTTTCTAGATTCCACATACTTTGTCCATGTCTTACTAATACTAATTTTATCATTAAAATACCTCCTATAATTTATTACCCTAAAGCAACATCTAATATCATCATAATTACAAAACCTATTGCAACACCAATTGTTGCTAAGTTTGAATGTTCACCATCTTGAGCTTCTGGTATTAATTCTTCAACAACAACATAAATCATTGCACCTGCTGCAAAAGCTAGCAAATATGGTAGAATTGGAACAACTAAACTAGTTAAAAGTATTGTAATTATTGCACCAATTGGTTCAACTATTCCAGATAGTACTCCAAGTGAAAATGCTTTAGGCTTAGACATCCCTTCACTTTTAAGTGGCATAGAAATAATTGCCCCCTCTGGAAAGTTTTGTATAGCAATGCCTATTGCAAGAGCCAAAGCTCCCGCTATAGTAATGCCTGTATTTTGTGTCATGGCACCTGCAAAAGCAACACCCACTGCCATTCCTTCTGGAATATTGTGTAAAGTTACTGCAAATACCATCATTGTTGTTTTTTTAAGTTTTGCTTTTATTCCTTCTGGTTCATTACTATTTAAATGTAAATGTGGTATAACACTATCTAATACAAGTAAAAATAATATTCCAAGTAAAAATCCAACTGCTGCTGGCACCCAAGCAATTTTTCCTTGCTCTTGAGCCATATCTATTGAAGGAATAAGTAGTGACCAAACTGATGCTGCAATCATTACTCCTGATGCAAAACCTAACAAAATTTTTTCTAGTTTTTTATTCATGGTATTTTTCATAAAGAATACCATAGCAGCACCAAGTGCAGTACCAAGAAATGGAATTAATAATCCTATTATTATATTTGTATCCATATTTTCACCTCTATCACAAACTATTCATTAGCTTTAAGACTTGTTACCATATCTATGTTTTTAATTTTTCTTGCTAAGAACTTAGATACTAAATATGATACTACAAAAGTTCCAATAGCAGCAATAATATATGTTTGAACTGTTATACTTGCGCCAAAATCATAATGCTCTTCTATCGCTGTCTTAAATAGCCAATCTGTTAAATAAAATCCTAAAGGAAGACCAATTATAATAGACAAAATTGCTATCCAGTTATTTTGTTTAACAAATATATTTTTAATTTGACTATCTTTAAATCCAAGTACTTTTAATGTTGCAAATTGATATTGTTTTTCTGTATAAGAAAGTATTCCTAAATTGTATATAATAATTGCACCTAATAATACTGCTATTCCAATTATTAATACAAGCATTGTTTTCATCATTGAAAGCATTCCTGTCATACCTTCTTTTAAAGATTCAATATCTTGTATAGTTTCAATATTTTTTATTTCCTTAGTTTCACTCAAATTCATATTTGTATATATAGCATTAGGTTTATACTCAATACCTAATGATTCAAGATATGCCCTAGTCATAGTTACATTTTGATTTTGTGGATCTTTATTAAATCCAATGATTTGAGATGTATAATATTTATCATCACCATAAATGTGCCAAGTAATTGTATCTCCTAACTTATATCCTTTAGTTTCAGCAAGTTTTTGTGTAACAAATACACCATTATCTTCTGGTTTGTCTATTATTTTATTTTTTCTATTTACAAATCTTACATAGTCTTTAGCATCGGTAACAAAGATATTATTTGCTTCTTTTTCACCATTATCATTTTTAATTTCAATTCCTAAACTTTGAGAAGTAGCATCTCCATATTTATCTGTGATTGCTTTTACATCACTAGAAGATAATCCTTCTTTTAGGTTTAGTTTGTAATCAAAATTATAAAGTGTACTAAATTGTAAATCTACAAAGAAATTCATAGAATCTAGCATTCCAAGAGCACAAACAATTAGCATACAGCATCCAACAACTCCAGCAAGAGCCATAAATGTTCTCATTTTATTACGTACTATATCTCTAATATTCCACTTACTAGAAAAGCTTAGTTTCTTAAATAATCCTTTAGTAGTAATATTTAAAGATTTACCTTTAACATTAGGTATCTTATTTCTCAAAGTTTCAGCAGGATTTTCTTTTAATATACTTCTACAAGTAATGTATGAAATTAATACTACTGCAAGCACTACTCCTATTGCTACTGCATAGCTTCCACTATTCATTGCAGGTGCCCCATTTGGAATTTCAAAAAATGCCATTTCAAGTCCTATAAATACGTTACCTATTCCAAAGTATCCAAGTACTAATCCAACAACTGCTGCAACAAGTGAAATCCAAAATCCATATCCAATATAATGCATTAATATTTTTGCATTACTAAATCCAAGAGCTTTAAGAGTACCAATTTGAGTTCTTTGGTTTTTAACAACTCTTGTCATTGTTGTAATTACTGAAAGCATAGCAATAAATAAGAATAATCCTGAAAATACTCCAACATAAGTCTTACCTTCATCTATTTCACCTTGGTAAGTAACATATGAAGCTGTATCTTCTGCTTTTACTATTGCAACTGCACTTTCAATTTTATCTTCTATTTCTTCTTTAACTTCATTTACTTTATCCACATCATCTACATCAACCATAACATAGTTAAATATTATATAATCTTTATAATTGTCCTCAGTAATAATGTTAAATATTATTGATTCATCAAGACCTGCCATATCTTGACTATTTTTAGCTAAATCTATTACATAGTCTCTTGTTATTTCATTTGCACTTAAATATGCAAATCCAAATTCTTTTCTATCTGGATAAAGTTCAGACTCATCTCTTGTATCATACAAGTGATCTGGAACATTAATTAGTCCTAAAACTTTTTCATGTAGTTCCATTGATTCATACTTAACAAGTATTTCATCTCCAACATGAATATCATTTTCTTTAGCATAAAACTCATCTAGCCATACACCAGATTTATTTGCATCAAAAGCTTCACCATCTACAACATAGAATTTACAAATATTATTTGACTCAATAAAGCTCATAAGTAGTGTTTTGTTATTATCTGTAACACCAGTTAAGTATAACTTTCTTTCTGCATCTTTTACATTATCTATTTCTTTAATATCTTTTAAATCATCTGTAGTAAAATTTGCACCTATCAAGTTAAGATCAAAAAGATTATTTTCAGTATAAAATGTCTCTGAAGTCTTAGACATACCATCCATATATGCCTTTATGCCAGAATATGCCATTACACCTATCATAACCATTAAAAATATAGTTATAAACTGAGATAAATTCTTGCAAATATCTCTAAACATCTTTTTAATTAACATACTACCATTTAACCTCATCAATATCTTTTGGATGTTCATTTTTCTCATTAGATTCAACTTTACCATTTTTTATTCTAATAACTCTATCTGCTACTTCTGCTATTAATGAGTTATGTGTAACAATAATTACTGTTGTATCATTGTCTGCTTGTGTTCTAAGTAGTTTCAATACTTCAACACCTGTTTTTGAATCTAGTGCACCTGTTGGTTCATCACATAGAAGAACCTTAGGATTTTTCATTATTGCTCTTGCAATAGAAACCCTTTGTTGTTCACCACCAGATAACTCTTGTGGAAATTTATTTGCATGTTTAAGTAATCCCACACTATCTAATACTTCTTTTGCATCTTTAGATGTATTAGTTACATCTTTAATTAAATTAACATTTTCTTCAACTGTAAGAGTTGGCATAATGTTATAAAATTGAAAAATAAATCCAACTTCATTTGCTCTGTAACGTGTAAGTTCTTTGTCTGAATATTTAGATACTTCATTTTCTCCAACAAATATACTTCCACTAGTAACTTTATCCATTCCACCAAGTAAATTAAGTAATGTAGATTTACCTGCACCACTTGGTCCAAGTATTACTACAAATTCTCCTTGGTCTATTTCTAAGTCCACACCATCTAGTGCATTAAATTGTTGCTCACCGATTACGTATGTCTTTTTAACGTTTTTTAATTCAATAATTTTTCCCATTTTTCCTCCTTTAACATATGAATGATTATTCATATGTACAAGATAATTATATTCTTATATATTAACATTGTCAATAACATATGAACAAATTTTCATATATTATTTATTATTTTTTCAATTCTATGTCAAACAAAAAAAGAAGGAAAGAATTACTCTTTCCTTCTGGTATTAACAATTACTTATTATTTTTCTTCTTTGTTTAAGCATCTGTAAAGAACTGCTGCTATTGCTGCTCCAACAAATGGTGCTACAATAAATACCCATACTTGAAACATAGCTGTAGCTCCTGAGAATAGTGCTGCAGATAATGATCTTGCTGGGTTAACAGATGTTCCTGTTAAAGATATTCCTAAAATATGAACAAAAGTTAATGTTAGACCAATAACAACTCCTGCAATTGATCCTTTTTTCTCATCAGCAGTAACTCCTAAAATTGTGTAAATGAATACACAAGTTAGAACTACTTCAACTATTAATGCACCAATCATGCTTAGTCCAACTGCTGAAGCATCTCCAAATCCGTTTGCTCCAAAGTTTGCTACTTCAAGGCCAGTACATGCAACTATACCATAAAGTATTGCTGAACCTGCAATTGCTCCAAGTACTTGTGCAACTACATATCCAATGAAATCTTTAAATTCCATTCTTTTGTCAATTAAACAAGCAAGTGAAACTGCTGGGTTAACATGACATCCTGATACGTTACCTATAACATAAGCCATAGCAACAATAGAAAGACCAAATGCTAGTGCTGTAGTAAGTAGGCCAGCTGCTGTATCACAGCCAACAAAAACTGCTGTTCCGCATCCGAATAGGACTAATACTAATGTCCCAATAAATTCGCACACATATTTTTTCATGTGCATACACCTCCTATATAAAATTTACTCGACTATAATACAATAATACCTGTATACTGTCAAGAAAAATTTTATCAAAAAAATAGTTAGAGATAAAAATCTCTAACTAAATTATATCTAATAAGTCATATATTTTCAACAATAAATTTTGTCTAATTTAATTCTATATTATTAACTATTACAGTAGCATCATCTTCAAGTGTTCCACCATTGTTTAAATATAGTATTTCTTTAATTTCTTGAGCAATTAATTTTGCACTCTTAGAATAATCACAAGTTAATAAATAATTTTTTAAGTAATTATTATTAATATCGCTACCTTCAGGAACTATTCCATCACTTACTTGAATAACAAAATCTCCTTCTTTAAGTTTTTTACAAACTGGAACAAATTCATTGTCCTCTACAAGTCCTACAGGAATACTATTTGAAGTTATAACGACAACTTTTCCATCTGCTATTAAATATGTAGGAGCAGCTCCAAGTTTGATAAAATAACATTCTCCATTTCTTTGGTTAATTATAGCTGCATCTAAACTTGCATAAAGTTCGTCTTCACCTTTAAGTTTTACTATATTATTTACAATTTCAATAGCTTTCTCTTCACTAAATCCACCACTAAGTAGTCTATCTAACATATTTACAACTGCAGTTGAGCTTTTAGAAGCATCTTTACCACTTCCCACTCCATCACTTATTACTGTAAGTTTTCTTAAATCGTTTAATTCTGTTTGAAGATATGTATCTCCTGACACTTCTTCTCCGCTTTTAGTCTCAGATACAATTTCTGTACTTATACTATATTTAGGAGTAGATATTAGCTTAATTTTAGATTTTTCTGTTTTAGATATATTTAATATAAGCTTAACTGTCATACTTTGCTCTAATATATTTGAAGCAAGTTCAACAATATTCTTTTTTTGTTTATCTATATTAGTTAATATATCTGTTACAAATGTATATTCAGTTAAATCTTCTGTTTTTTCAAATTCATCCTCATATACATTATATCCAGCAAATTTTAATTCGTCTCTTAATTTTTGTTGAGAGGCGTCTTTTACTAGAGCACCCTCTTTTAAATCATTTGCAATATTATCTAAAAGTTTAGATACTTCTCTATATTGTTTTGCCACTTTTTCAGTATTTTCTAACTCTCTTAGTTTTAATACTCTAGTAATTCTCATATTAGTGTACATATTATATATATCATCTATAATTTGTTTTGAATGTTTACAATCAAACTTAAGCATTTCATGTTCTATTGGTTCACCATTTTCTAGCTTTTCTGCTAAGAACTCTGCTGTTTCATCTAAGTTTTCTTTATCTATACATTCATCCATATCTGAACATGATATACATTTATTATTTACATATCCTAGTATATATTTTTTAATAACATCTGCTGTTTCTTTTTCTGTTTCTTTACTTGTTGGAACAGTAATTTCAGATAGTGATTCAAATACTTCAGATACAGCACCAATCTTTTCTTTTACCTCTTTAGTAGGACTTAAAAGATTATTTCTAACAGCTTCTAATCCTTTACCAAGATCAAACAAATTATCTAATTTTCTTTCAATAAACTTAGGCATAAAGAATAGCACAACTGATGCTATTAATGTTTCACATACTATAATGCTAATATGTGATGAGCCTAGTCCATTGTATATTATATATATATTTCCTATTATAAATGGAACTATTACAGCAAGTTTTCCAAATCTTCTTAAAAATCCTGAAATAAATCCACTAAATGCCATTGCTACAACAAAAGACATTGAAGTCTCACATAAACATGAATATGTAAGCCCCATCATAAGTCCAGTTGTTGCACCAAGGAGTGCACCATTTCCCCATCCATAGATAAGTATTGTAACAAGTGCTATTATTTCTAATACTTTAAATCCCCATAATGCTATTGGATTTAGTATAGATAAAATCATAGCAAGTGTTACCATCATCATAATACTTTCTTCTTTGGTATATACAAATCCATTTCTTACATTTAAAATAACATTTAAACCAGTTGCCATTACAAGATAGATTATTCCACATATTACTATACTAGATAGTATGTTAAATAAATCTGTAAATAATGCACCAGTTATAAATGAATAAACAAGCTGCAATATTGCAATAGATGCCTCAAACTTAACAAATATTGAATATTTTTTATTCATTCCTGAAATATTAACTATAGCAGTTACCAAGTTATATAACAAGAAGAAGACCACAAGCAATATTATGCTTGAAACATCCTTTGCTACTGCAAGTCCAATAACCGATGGTAATAATACCAAAAGTAGTGGCACTTCAAAAGCAGAAGCTGTTGCTAACATAACATAGTTAAATGGTTTAAAATCTCCAATAAATGTTTTAGTAGACAAAAGTATAGCAATTAGTACAAATACCAAGTTTTTAATGTTTATAACTTTTCTTAATGTATTAAGTACTGAACCCATTTTTTCATCAATATCACTGTCTAGATACTTATTATATATCATTCCTTACACCTCTTATACTCTATATTCTACTATATCATTTTTGAATTTGTTGTCGAAATCTAAAATAGATATAATAAAAATAGTCAAACATAAAATTTGGCTATTTTTACTAAAAAACTATTTATTTTTTCTTAGGTCTACCTACAGGTCTTTTCTCTTTAGGCTTATCTTCTTTTCTAGGTCTTCCTGCTTTTCTTTTAGGTTTTTCTTCTTCAATTGCCTCATCTTCGTCATTTTCTTCGTTTTCTATATCATTTTCTTCTTCGTCTTCAAATTCTTCTTTTTCAGTTTCTTCTTCAGTCTCACCTTCATCGTCATCTTTATTTTTTCCTAGTATTTCATCTAGGTTAAGCTTTTCTATATCAATATCTTCATCATCCATCATATCTGGATCTAAAGATTCTTCCGCGTCTTCTTCAACTTCAGGATTTAGAATTTTATCTAATCTTTCTTTTACTGCTTCATCTTTAGTCATTTCATAAGCTTTTTGTGTTAAGAACATATCTACAGCTTTTTCATCTTCTGGTTCTGCAGCAAGTAATTTAGAGTATTCTAAATATTCATCCTCTGTTGCTATTGTTCTATGAACATCATTAACTTTAGTTTTAATCATCATATCATAGATTTCTTTAAACATCTTGATATAATCATTATCATTCATAATATCTTTCTCATAGCTTTCATCATAGATTTTAAGAATTTTATCAAAAATTTTATCTATAATTTTAAAGTATCTATAAGAATTTTTACAAATATTAATTATTAAGTTATATTCATATGTATGTTTGTCTATATCTGATTCAATTCCTTTAATCATAGACTCAATTACATACTCAATTAATTCTCTTTCATCTGATGGCAATTTAGAAATATCATAGTTATCATTAATATAACCTACATATTCATCTATAGCATCAAATAATTCTTTATATAGCTCGTCCTTATATTGTTCTGTTTGAATTGCTGTATCAATATCTTCAGCAATTTTTATTACTTTATTGTATCTTTGTGCTTTTCCTTCATCTTTGATATTTTGTTTAACTTCATCAATAGCAGAAGAAATAGCAAGTAAATTAAACTTGATATCTTCTTTAGATTTAAATTTAGAACGAGTAACTCTATCATATTCCATCTCTAGGAATGTTTTTTGAAGTTCAAGTCTAGTCTTTTTATCTGATGAATTAATATTGTCTATTATCTCATCTGGATAAGACATTTTTAATTCATACATACTTCTTTGCATAATATCATATTGATATTTTACAAAAACAATCTCTCTTAATATATTTTCCTGATAAGTTTTCTTATCATCGCCTTCAGTTTTTCTAATTACAGATAGATGTTCATCTATCGCTTTATTCATTTTGTTCATATTAAGCATAATAACTACGCTTTGTATAACTCTGTCAAAAAAGTTAATCTTCTTTTTCGAACTTACAACTATATCTGCCATATAACAACTCTCCCTTTTTTATCTTCAGTAAGTCTATCTCAAAAAGATCTTTATCTTTCAAATATTACTTCAGTATTATAATTATATTATATCTAATTTCAAATATTTTTCAACCCTTTGCAATTATTTTCGTAATATTTTTTTAATACAAGAAACATAACATTGTAACAATGTGTAAGATATGCTATATTACGCTATTTTATACGTTAATATTTTTTCTACAAGTTGACGAATATTTACAATACTTACAATAATTTTCTTTTTTATTTGGTGCTATTTTTACATTTCCAGAAGCTATTTCTTTTCCTATTTCTTTAAGTAATACTCTTGTTTCATCACAAAGATTTTTAAAGGCTTCTTCTTCAATTACTTTAGATGAACCTTTAGTTATACTTTGCTTTGTAACATCAATTAAACTAGATTTTGAATCCTCAAAATGTCTATCCATTTTTGTTAAAAGCTCAATATCACTTAAAAATAGTCCATTCATTTTTAATCTTTTCATTATTTCTGCTTTTATTTTTTCATTATCTGTATAATATTCTGATAGAGATACTAATCTATCTGAAAGATTAAAATATACCATTGCAGCAGGATTTACTTTAATGTTTTCAATTTTTTCAACATTATCCATAAAAGCCATCATATATGTAATAAGTTGTAAAGATAATCCCTCTTTAATTTTATCTATTTTTAAATCTTTTCCACTAGATTTGTAGTCTACTACTCTAATATACATACTATCTCTAAAGTTTAAAAAGTCTACTCTATCTATTTTACCTATTAACTTCATAACTTTTCCGTCACCCAAATCAATTTCCATAGGTAAAAATGCACTTCCATCTTTAAACTCTATTTCATAATCATAAGGTTTAAACTCAGATTGATTGTAGCTTAAAGCAACTGTACGTATTACTTTTTTCATAGTATTAATTAACTTTCTTTTTAATACCATATATTTTACACTTTGTTTTTGTTTTGATAGATTTTTATCTATTGAATCATATATTATCTCTTCTAGTACCTTCTCATATTCTGGTAAAATTTCTTCTTGTGTTTCATCTAATATTGCTTGCCATGAAATTCCTTTTTCTAATAATTTCTTAGAAAATATTTCAAGAACTTCATGCATAAAACTTCCAAGTTCTAATACATTTAGTTTTGCTTCTTGGTTTGGAAGTACCTTTAAAATGTATTGCATAAAGTATGAAAAAGGACATTTTTTATATAATTCGAGCCTACTAACACTAGTTTTAAACTCATCACGATAAATTATATCTGTAATTTCTTTACTCAAATTTGAATCATTCTTTTTATATGTAAGTATATCTTTATATACTGGATCTTCGCTAAAGTATTTATATACATTTAGTATAAGAGAAATGTCTTCTTTCTCATTCATATTATATATACTTTTAATTAGCCACATAAATAACTCATCTTTTGAGTGAAGACTAAATATATCTTTAACTTCACTATTTCCAGTAACATCTCCTAACACTTCAAAGTTTGCAATTTGACTCATTAGAGTTAAAAGTGAAGATTTTCTTGTAGCTTTACCGCTCATTTCTGCTGCAGGAATATATACATATAGCTTTTCACTAATATTATTTAGTGTTTCATATATATTAAAAAATCCCATATTAAGTTTAGAAATAGTTGTTTCACGAATATCTATATTTTTATCTTTTAGTTTTTCTAATTCACTATCTCTAAATAATATATCTTCATCTACTTTTTTAGGAAATTTTCCTTCAGTTACGCCAATGAAGAATCCTATTTTTTTAGGTAGAGTCTTAGTTACATTTATATCTACAAGTTCAATTCTATCCTTTGTTGCAGGAATTGTTTTAACTTTAATATCTTTTATTACTAAATTGAAAATACTTGTAAACTCTTCTATAGTAAGTTCTTCATCTGCATAAACTTTAGAGATAGAATCAAAAATATTAGAAATTGAATTCCATATTTGAGACTCAAAATTTTTAGTATCCTCTTCCTCAACAATAGATACTAAATTATCATAATTATTAAAAATACTATTATCTACTAAATGAGAATAAATAGCAGATATAATATCCCTTGCACTACCCTTTTTTATTGTTTTAACAAAATCATACATAGATACAACTTGAGCTTTTAATGAATTTAATTCATCTAAATCATAAGTTTGTTTTAAATTATTTAATGTAAAACTATTTTCAACCAGATATTTATTTACATTAAACTCTTTCATAAAATTTTCTAGCATATATACATCTTTTAATTCTATATCTGTTAATCCTTGTTTTAAAAGGTCAAAAACAAGTTCTAAATTAAGTCCATAACATGCAAGATTTAGAAGTCCTTGTATATATTTTGCAAGAATTGAATCACTGACTGGCTTAGACTTAGCTAGATATATTTCTAAATTATTTGCATAAAATGTTCTAGAAATAAGTGTTTTATATTCTTCTGGACATGTTGTATAAATTGCAAAGTCTGAATATCTATATCCTTTCTTTACTAAAGTTGCAATTTCTTTTGCCACAGCTTCAACTTCCTTTGCAATATTTGTATGTATCTTAAACTCAAATGATGGAAGTGAGATTTTTTCTCTTTTTTCTTCTTCATTTGAAAATAGATTATTTGCTATATATTTAATATCTTCTGCTTGTGAAAATACGTTATCATATTTAACTATATTATCTAAAGCCACATCATTTTTAGCACATATTGCACATATTCTTTTATATGTTTTATTTACTGTTTCAAATATACTATCTGAAACATAAATATCCTCTATTTTTGCAATATCCGTATTTAGTACAAAAGTGACATTTACGCCCAATTTAATTATTTTATCTATTAACTCATACTCGCTATTAGAAAAGTTGTTATATCCGTCAAAATACACATTTAAAGACGATACATCTTCAAACCAAGAAGATTTAGATATGTTACTTAAAAACATATCCATTTCATCTTTAGCATCAGTATATTTTGAACTCATTTTTTCAAAATATTTGTTATATACATTTTTAATTTCTTCAAACTTAGAATCTGTACGTTTGTCTCCAGTACTCACTTCTAAATTTTTAAAATCTAAGCCACTTTTTCTAAATAGATCCATGTAAATATCTAGTATATCTAAAAATCCAGGATAATTCTTAACCTTTTTAAATACGTTAAATAATTCTGGATTTTCTTTAATTACTTGAGTTAAAATAATCTTTCTATCTAGTTTAGATAAAAAATTCTCATCTACATGCAGATTAAATAACTTAGTCTCCTCTGCAATAAACTCAGAAATAGTTGTAACGTTTACTCCAATTATCCCACTAACTCCAAGAATTTTCATATATTCTTCCTCTGCTTTAGCACGAGCTTGAGATGGAACAAAAAGAATAACCTTTTTACCACTATCTAGATTATCTTTTATCTCATTATATATATGCGTTGTTTTTCCTGTTTTAGATTTTCCTAAAATACAATTAACCATTATTACTCCTTAGTTTCTTCAGTTTCAACTTCTTCATTATTCTCTACAGTACTATTTGTATTTTCTGAATAGTCTGTAACTAGCATTTGTTCATCTTTAATTTTAATATTTTCATAATCTGGTAAATCTTCTACTTTTTCTATTCCACAAGAACGTAAAAACTCATTAGTTACACTATATGCTGCAGGACGTCCAGGAAGATTTAAACGAGCTACTTCCTCAATTAGTCCACATTCAAGTAGTCTAGATACTGCAAAGTCTGAATTTACTCCACGAATATTTTCAATCTCAGTTTTAGTTATTTTTGGATTATATGCAATAATACTTAATGTTTCTTGTGCAGCTACAGAAAGATTTTTTCTCTTTGTATTTTCTACAAATTTATTTACGTCTTCATAATATTTATTATTTGTAACAAGTTGATACTGTCCATTTACTTCAATTAATGTTACTCCTTGTGTTGCATTATATTTTTCTTTTAAAGATTCAATTGCACTAAGAACGTCTGCCTCTTCTACTTCAAGAGTATTAGCTATTTCCATAGCACTAATTTCTCTTCCAAGTGCAAATAATATTGCTTCAATTGTATTGTTTAAGTTTTCCATATTCTCTACCTACTTTCAATTTCACCTAGATTATACCAAAATAATGCAAATTTTTAAAGACCTAATTAAAACTAGCTAAAAAACTATAACCTTTATTCCCTCTTTTGCCCTTTTTTCCTTGTTTTTGCTCCACTTTTATGATATAATTTTTGTGCTATTTTTAGCAGAAATTTATATAGGAGATGATAATATATGCTATGTTCTGTATGCAAAAAGAACCTTGCCGTAGTATTCATTAACAAACTAGACAAGGATGGAAAATCTACAGGAGAAACTACAGGATTATGTATTAATTGTGCAAAACAACAAGGGATTGACCCTTTAGCAAATATAATGAAAGAAATGTCCAATATGAATGAAGAAGACTTAGAAAATATGTCTAACCAATTTGATAGCATCATGGGTTCACTTGATGGAAGTGATGAACTTGCAGGGCTAGATGACGATGATGACAATTCAAAAGGAACTCCTATTGGTAATATATTTGGAAACATCTTACCTTTTGGTAAGAAAAAAGATAATAATGACGCAGATAATACAAAAGACGGTAAAAAGAAAAAGAAGAAAAACAAATATCTAGATACATTCGGTGAAAACTTAACTGAAAAAGCTAGACAAAACAAATTAGACAAAGTAATTGGTAGAGATGTTGAACTACAAAGAATGATTCAAATTCTTAACAGACGTTCAAAAAACAACCCTGCTCTAATTGGTGAGCCAGGTGTTGGTAAAACAGCAGTAATTAATGCTCTAGCAATGAAAATAGTTGCAGGAGATGTTCCTGGAAAACTAATTGGCAAAGAAGTATATCTAATAGACATGACAAGTCTTGTTGCTGGTACTCAATTTAGAGGTCAATTTGAATCTCGTGTTAAAGGTTTAATAGATGAATGTAAATCTTTAGGAAATGTAATACTTGCAATAGACGAAGTTCATAACATTGTTGGTGGTCTTGAGCATGATAACTCAATGAATGCTGCAAACATGTTAAAACCGGCCCTTGCTAACGGATCTGTTCAACTTATTGGTGCTACTACTCTAAAAGAGTATAGACAATATATTGAAAAAGACTCTGCTCTAGAAAGAAGATTCCAACCAGTAATGATTGATGAACCTACTGAAGAAGATTGTTTCAAAATTCTTAAAGGTACAAAATCTTACTATGAAGACTTCCACAAAGTTAAAATTCCAGATGAAACTCTAAGATATGCTGTAAGCTTATCTAGCAAATATATACATGACAGATTCTTACCAGATAAAGCAATAGACTTACTAGATGAAGCATGTGCAAGAGTAAATCTAGAAGATTTAAACTTAGCAAAAATTGAAAAAGTTCAAAAAGAACTAGATGATGCAATTGAAGAAGAATTAGATATCCAAGAAGAACTTGCAAAACAAGGAGATATACAAGAAAATCCTGGTAATGCAGACAATTCTGTATATGAAAGAGCAGCTAAAAACAAAGAAATAAAATGCAAACTAAAAGCTACTCTAGATGAGCTAATTAAAAACTCAAAACCACAAGAAGTAACTTATGATAATCTTGCTCAAGTAGTTGAACTTTGGACTAAAATTCCAGTAATGAGAATTAAAACTTCAGATACTGAAAAACTACTAAACTTAAAAGAAAACTTATCTAAAAAGATAATTGGTCAAGATTATGCAATAAACAAACTATCTAGTGCAATACTTAGACGTCGTGCAAACATTACTTCTTCTAAACGTCCACCATCATTTATATTTGTTGGACCTACTGGTGTTGGTAAAACAGCACTTGTAAAAGCACTAGCTTACGAACTTTTTGATAACGAAGATGCAGTAATTAAATTAGATATGTCTGAATATATGGAATCTAACTCTACATCTAAATTAATTGGTTCTCCTCCAGGATACGTTGGATACGATGAAGCTGGACAATTAACAGAAAAGATTAGAAGAAATCCATATAGTATCGTACTTTTTGATGAAATAGAAAAAGCACATCCAAGTGTATATAATATACTACTTCAAATACTAGATGAAGGTATTCTTACAGATTCACAAGGAAGAAGCGTTTCATTCAAACACACTATTATAGTACTAACATCTAACCTTGGTACAAACTTTAAATCTGATGGATATGGATTTGCAAATAACCACATTGAAGCAGAAATGCTTGAAAACAAGACTGCAGAAGCTTTAAAAGAGTTCTTCTCACCTGAGTTCTTAAATAGAATTGATGATATAGTTACATTTAATAAACTTGATGACAAGACTCAAGAAAAGATTGCAGAGCTTATGATTAAAGAACTTCAAACTGAAACTAAATCTAGAGATATTATATTTAAATATACACCAGCAGTTGTTAAATTCATAGCTAAGAAAGGACATTCAGATAAGTTTGGTGCAAGACCACTAAGACGTGCAATTCAAACTTACATTGAAGATCCACTAGCCGTAGGATTTATTAAAAATGATGTTAAGGAAAATAAAACATATACTCTAGATGTTGATGAAAAAGAAGATAAAATTATTATTAAAGAATAAAAATATAGCAGTATAGATTAGTCTATACTGCTTTTTATTAATTATATTCTAACATTAAATATGAATCATCTAGTATTTTTTGAAATTCTTCATTATTAGCACTTTGTACTCTTTTCATATATTTATATTTATCAACATAATACACTTTAAGCTTTTTATTTTCCAAATTTAAATCTTCTTCTAAATCATATACCTCTTTTGAAGAAAACATAGGTATAAATTCTTTAAGTTGTAATGGCTTTTTTCCAATTGAATATTCATATCCATTTAAATTTACAACACCAATCCTCCAATAATATTGTCTAGCATCTGTTAAATAATTAGAAACATAATCTCCAGTATTTCTGAATAGATATACTGTATTATCTCTTTGAACTATTTCTTCACTAGGATAATTATTTCCCCTCATATCCATTAAAACTAATTTTCCATTTTCAACATAGCTTACCAATAATTGTTCATTATATCCTAAATGAATAACTCCATTCCATACATATATATAACAACAAAAAAATATTAGTATGCAAAGTAATAACGCAACAGTCAACATAGTAATAATTCTATATTTCTTTTTATTCTTTTCGACTACGGTAAGCGACTTAACCAAATTTATATCACTAATTTGCTTTATTTCCTCATCTTTAATCTTCTCTCCCATTAATAATTCATTTACGCTAATATCAAGAATTTTGCAAAGATCCAGCATTAAAGAAGAATCTGGCATACTTTTTCCTCTCTCCCATTTAGAAACAGCCCTATCTGTAATATTAAGTTTTTCAGCAAGTTCTGCTTGAGTTAAATTTTTATCTTTTCTTAAAGTTTGAATAAATTTTCCTATTTTTTCTTGTTCCATAAGAACCCTCCTTCAAGTATAATGATAAGGTTATTTGTTTAAAATGTAAACATACCATTGGTTGAATATACACGAAAAGATAATTTCAACCATTAGTTTATATTAAATTTAGAAATATTATTAATCTATACTGCTTTTTATTATGCAAAAAAGCACCCAACTTTCAAGGGTACTTTTTTAAGGGTAAATATATATGTGTAATAGTTGTCGATTTAATTAATGTATTCTGTTGAATACCAGAAATAGTTTCCGTTTTCATCTCGTTTGAAGGTGTGTTTAAAGTTACCTCCCTGACCGTCATATTGGTCAAACAAAGCATCAAGTTCTACACCATTAAACAATGTTTTACCATCAACTATATCTCTTTTTATATTATCTATAATTACATCTTTTTTATCTGTGTTCTTGTATAATGCATAAGCTTTTTCATGAGCATCATCATTAGTAAAGAATAGTAAATTTTCATATACATATACTTCTGAACCATCTGCTGCTTGCTCTACTTTATCTATATCTCGCTCATATTTATAATCTGTTGTCCTTCCACCTGGCGCTGTATGACCATAGAAGCATTGACTGGACTCACTATACTCATAAATATAGCCGTCTCCTCTATCTACTGTCATTGGCTCTAATGCTTTTACTGAGCCAAATACAGTTCTGTATGCTATTTCTACATTTTGTAGTTCAAACTTTTTAATGTCTGCTACATCGTCTGATTCAGTTAAACCATTATTTGGTACTACATCATATTGATATTCATCTTCCATTCTTCTTAAAACAAATAATAGTTTTTGAGAAGCAGAAATATCATCTACAGTAGTAGTTCCACTATAGTATGGTTCAAATCCGCCATCTTGAACTGGTATTTTTAAATATAAGTCTGTAGAAAAGTCACTATCTTTTTTTACTTCTAAAACTGTTTGTTCTTGAGTTGGTTCATCATGAACAATTTCAGTTGAAGAATTTTCAACAGGCTCAGTATTCTTTTTATTCTTGTTTATACTAATTCCAAGAGCTATAGCAAGAATAACTACAACAAGCATTAAGAATATAATAAACTTTTGTGTAAAGTTAATACCTTTCTTTTTTACAATTACTGGCTCAAATTCTGTTTTCAAGTTTGTCTTATATTCACTTTCAACAGGAGCTGTTCTATTTTTATCCAAATCTCTACTCATAATTCACCTCAAAATTTTCATATAAATTAATTAAGTATTAATTATTGTTCTTTATCTTTATTACACTTAAAGATTAGCATAGTAAAATAGATAAATCAAGAGGAAAGCAAGCTTGCTCTAAGCAAAAAAATAAAGTGGAAAATCAACACTTTCCACTTTACTATCAATTATTAAATTTATGTTACATTTATGTCATAAATTTCTGTAACAAATCATAGACATATTGCAATCACTGCATTTGTCTATTTTACTGGTTCAGTAGATACCCAGTAATAATTTCCATTTGTATCCAATTTAAATGTAGATTTGAATTTTACAAGTTGATCTTTATACTTTTCAAATATTTCATCTTTTACATGCCAATTATTAATATTTGTGTTTTTAATATTTTCATAGTAAGTAGCAGCTGATTCCTCACCTAAAGCTGAACCTACATCTTTACCATATGTATATATGGATTTATCTTCCATAATTCCAGCTCTAATATAATATTCATACAGATAAATTTCTGTTCCATCATCACTTCTAGATGCTGATTCTATTCTTCTATCTGCAATCCATGGCATTCCGCCACCACCTGCAAAATAGTGACCATAATAGCATCCATCTTGTGTATCATAATCTACATGGTAGTAATATACATCAACATCCTCTTTTGGAGCCACTTGATCAGTTCCAAATATTTGACTATATCTTTCTTGTACAAGTTCAACAGAATATTTATCTGCTTTTGTTATATATCCATTTGAATCATATGGTTTATCTAATCTGTTTGCAATTCCTTCAGCAGATACTTCTGTTCCTTTATTTTCATCTTTTAAAAGCATAAATACATAAAATAATTTCTCTGTATTTGTTACTGTAGATTGATCAACTTTATTATCTATATAGTTTTTTAGCCCATACATATCATAAGGTATTTTATTTTCTAGCCCTTTAACAAATTCTCCTTCGATACTTAAATCTACATCTGGTACTTTTGTTTCTTCTTTTTCTGGTTCTTCTACCACTTCAGTTTGTTCTGTAGGAGTTGTAGGTTTAGCTTCATTTTGTGGTTTTATCTTAAATATATAAACCAATAGTAGCACTATTGTTGCTAAACATACTCCAATTAAAATAAGTAGCAAAGACATAAAAATACTTGGTTTTCTATACTCTACTACTATCTTTTCTGATCTATTTCTTACTACATTTTGTTCTTCGTCTTTTGGTGTGTTTTCATTTACTTTTTCTAAATTTTCATTCATTGTAAATCACCTATAAATAGGTTATCACATCAAAAAACAATTTTCAATATTATGTTTGCAAATCTTCAATGAATCTATTTAGTTCTGTTTTAGAATTAATATATGTTCCTCGCATTATTTTAACTTTCAATTCTTCGCGAATATTATCTATATTTAAATTATCTATACTCATTAATAATTCAAACTTATCCTCACCTTTTACAGTATATACATTTAGCTTGTTTTCTTCATAAATTACCTTAAAGTGATTAGGACAATTTCCATTTATTATTCTTTTATACGTAATACTATCCTCAGTTACTTCATCAATCTCATAACTTAAGCCATTCTTTTCTTGATATTCTTTTTCCAGTTCTTTTACATTGTCTATTGTACTTCCATATATTACTTTGGAAGTCTTTTCTTCCTCTTTGCAAATTGTATAATAATCTACATATGTTACTTTAACATCTATTGTTTTTGTTGAGGCTGTTACTGCTTTTGGTGGTTCAAATAGTACACATTCTTTAGCAAACTCAAGAGCAGAAATATTATCTACATTTGTACTAAATCCTTGCATTTTAAAATATCCAAAACCTATACTTATTACAAGTAACAAAAGAAGTAAAAATACATATATAACTTTTCCTTTAAAATCTACCATCGCAATCTCCTAAATTCAAAAATATTATTTGTTATTTATAATATCTTATACATTTAAAAGATAATTGCTCCTTTTTTCTCTGTTATACATGTAGTTATTTTCAAATTTTTGAACAATTCTAAAACTTCATCATCTGGATGACCATAAATTGCTTCTTGTGAGGAAATAACTGCATTAGAAATATTAATACTAGTCACAAAATCTTTTAAACTAGATGTTTTTGAACCATGATGAGATACTTGGTAAATATCTATGTCCTTTAGTTCCTTAAAAAAATTATTTAGTAGATATTTTTCTGTAACTTTTGTACTATCTCCCATAAATAGCAATCTCTTCTCTTTATCTTTAACTAAATATACAGTGGAATTTGCATTTAACATATCTTTATCTTTTAGATAATAATCTTTTGGCGGAGTAAAACAAGTAATGTTAGTACTGTTTATTCTAATATTATCTAACTGAGAAAGACATATTATACCTATTTTTTCTTTTTTAAGTAATTGTTTTAAATTAATATATTCTTCAACATTTTTACAAGGCAAACTATATCCTACTCTTTTGATATTAATACCAGAATCAATTATACCTTCTATTCCATTCATATGATCTTTATGCATATGCGTAATTAGTATTAAATCTATACTATCTATATTCTTTGCTTTTAAAAAAGAAGTTAAAACATATGAAGCTAGATTTTCTCTTGTAGACCCGCAGTCTACTACAATATTTGTAACTCCTTTATGTATTAGGCACATATTTCCTTGACCAACATTAAAATATATAACATATGAGTCAAAATACATTGTATAAACACACCAAATGCTAAAATACAAAACAAAAAATATAATAATACCATCCATTAAATACTTTGCTACTCTTCTATATTTCCAAAAATATACAATAGCTATCCTACTTTTATACATTAATATAATTAATACTAAGCAATACATTATAAAGATAAAAACATTAATTCTAGGGACAGAAATATTAAATATATTAATTTTATCTATTATATTCACCTCAAGAACAAACATATTAATTAATACATATATAGCTTTAAAGAATACATTTGAGACTAAAGGAATAAATATTAGTATAAAAGAATAAAAGATAAAACGCATTAATATAGACAATACAAAAGATAAAATAATATTAGAAAGAATAGAAATTGGGCAAATAACACCAAAATAATATGCTTGAAAAGGAAATATTAAAACTAAACTACTTATACTTAAAGATATATTAGACACCAGATATTCATTATTAATTTTAAGTTTTACATTAATAAATGATGAGATAACAGGATTAAATACCCTAATACTTATTACAGATAAAAAAGAAAAAATAACACCAATATTAAATACATAATATGGATTAATAACCAGCAAAAAATATATGCATAAAAATAATTTAAAATAATAATTCTTTTTTGGAATAATATAGTTTAAAATATTAATAATAACTACTCTAAGTAAAGATAATTTAAAAAGTGAAATGGTGTAAAAATACAGTATTAATACAATATTTAAAAAAGTCATTTTGCTACTTTTCTTTTTGTTATCTAATATATTTTCAAAAGCAAAACTCAAAAACATAACATGTGTGCCAGATACACATAGCATATGTCCTATTCCAATATTTCTACACTTGTTTTTAAAATCTTCCTCTAAATACTCATCTTCTCCATACATTAAGCTTTTTACCAAACCACTATATTTTCCAAAATTTTCATCTAACAAATTACTTGTTTTATTTCTAATAATAGCAATTATGTTGTTACTATTATCTACACTTAAAACTTTTAAAATATTTAACCTTAAAACTATATTTTGAGAATTTAAATATCTTTTATAATTAAACTCATATGGATTACCAAGTCTTTCAATAGAATAATTGCTACAAATAACAGCTATTTTATCTCCAAACGAATAAATATTATCTACATTTTTAACGCTAAAAATCACTTTATCTATACCAAGAATCCCTATGTATGTAATACTATCGCCTTCAACTTTTTCCACATTAATAACAGTTATTTCTCTTTTTTCATTTTTCCACTCCTTATATTTACAATTAAACCTATAAAAAGAATAAAAAATACTAAAAATTAATACAATAACAAGAATTATATATACTATTATCTTCTTTCTAATCATAAATATAATACTATCATTAAAAAGTAATAATGCTAGTATTTTTAACGTTAAATTCTGTACGAGTTTTGTCATATAGTATATTAGGAGGTGATTAATATTAAAATATCTCTTTGTATGATTGTAAAAAACGAAGAAAAAGTGTTAAAAAGATGTTTAGACTCTGCAAAAGAAATAGCAGATGAAATAATAATTGTAGATACAGGCTCTACGGATAAAACAAAAGAAATAGCTAAAGAATACACCAAAAAAATATATAATTTTAAATGGATAGATGATTTTAGCAAAGCTCGAAATTATTCTTTTTCTAAAGCTACAAAAGATTATATCTTGTGGCTTGATGCTGACGATGTAATAACTAAAAGAAATATACAAAAAATAATAAAACTAAAAAAAGAACTAACATATTCAACAGATATAGTAATGATGAAATATGTAACAAGTACTAACCCACACTTTTCATATTACAGAGAAAGATTACTTAAAAGAGAAAACAATTATAAATGGAAAAGTCCAGTTCATGAAGTAATAGAATTAAAGGGAAATATTTTATACACAGATATAGAAATACATCACAAAAGTTTAAAAAAAACATATTCAACAAGAAATCTAGATATTTATGAAAAAAACATAAAAAAAGGATATGTTTTAGATTCAAGAGAAACATATTACTACGCAAGAGAATTAATGTATCATAAAAAATACTGTAAAGCTATTATGATATATAATAAATTCTTAAATATGAAAAATGCATGGATAGAAAACAAAATTGACGCATGTGTTGACCTTGCATATTGTTATAACCAAGTTAAATGTGAAGATATGTATCTTTCTTCCTTATTCAAATCCTTTGAACTAGATACGCCTCGTGCTAAAGTATGCTCTTTAATAGGCATATATTTTATGCAAAAAGAAAATTATAAATTAGCTATTTACTATTTTAAATTAGCACTTAAAGATAAACCAAATTACAAAAGTGGTGCTTTTATAGAAGAAGATTATTATAACTTTATACCATACATTAACTTATGCTATTGCTATGCCAAAATAGGTAAATATGGACTTGCTAAAAAGTATAATAAAAAAGCAGAATTTATTCATAAAGATAATAAGTCTGTAAAAATTAACAACGAATACCTTAACAATTACTAAAAACTGCACATACTATATATTAAGCATAGCTTTTCAAGGAGGTTTTATGAAAAATTATTGCTCAGATTTTAATGATTATGATTACAGGCCTTGTCCTCCACCATTTCCTCCATCGCCTTGTCCTCAAGGTCCAATGGGGCCTACTGGTCCACAAGGTGTACAAGGAATACAAGGTGTTCAAGGTCCAACAGGAAATACAGGAGTAACCGGAGCTACAGGTCCACAAGGACCACAAGGTGCTACTGGTGCTACAGGTCTAACTGGTTTTACAGGTGCAACTGGACCTCAAGGACTACAAGGATTACCTGGCCCAACTGGAGCCACAGGTCCTACCGGTCCTCAAGGTGAACCTGGTATTCAAGGATTACCTGGAACTATTGGTCCAACTGGTGCTACTGGTGCAACCGGACCTGCTGGTATAACTGGTCCTATAGGACCAACTGGAGCAACTGGTGTTACAGGGGCTACAGGTGCAACTGGTGCAGATGGTTTAACACCAACTCTAGCTATTGGAACAGTAACAACTGGCGCACCAGGAACAAGTGCTGCAGCTAGTATTACTGGTACTGCTCCAAATTATGTATTAAATTTAACAATTCCTCAAGGACCCACTGGAGTTGTTGGACCTGTATAATCTAAAACTTTATGCAAAGCACATTAGTTTGTGCTTTGTTTTTATATTATTTCTTTGTTAATTTTCACATTTTTTCCTTTAAATTTTCTTTTACTTTTTTATTCTATTTCTTTAGATTTTTTCATACAATTTTCATTGACATTAAAAGAAAAGTTTTATATACTATAGGTTGAATAGTCAAAGGAGGTTTTACTATGATAGAGATTAGATGGCACGGACGTGGAGGCCAAGGTGCTAAAACTGCATCATTACTACTTGCAGATGCTGCTTTTAACACTGGAAAATACATTCAAGGCTTCCCAGAATACGGTCCAGAAAGAATGGGTGCCCCTATCACTGCATACAACAGAATAAGTGATACTCCAATTAGAGTACACTCAAACATTTATGAACCAGATTATGTTGTAGTTGTAGATGATACCCTACTTGAGTCTGTAGATGTAACAAGCGGACTTAAAGAAGAAGGAGCAATACTTGTTAACACAAGTAAAAGACCTGAACAAATACTTGAGTATTTAAAAGGTTACAAAGGAAAGGTTTATACTATTGATGCAACTAAAATTAGTTTAGAGTGCATTAAGGCAAACTTCCCTAACACAGCAATGCTTTCAGCTATTGTTAAAATAACTGGAGTAATGACAAAAGAAGAATTATTAAGTGATATGAAAGAATCATTTAAACATAAATTTGCTAGAAAACCAGAAGTTATCGAGCCTAATATGCTAGCTGTTGAAAGAGCTTATGATGAAGTTGTAGGAGGTAATGAATAATGGGTGAAGTTGGATTTGGAGGAAATATTCTAAAAGACGGAAATGCAGTTGAATTTAAAACTGGGTCTTGGAGAAATAGAACTCCTATACATTATAAAGAAAAATGCAAAAACTGTATGTTTTGCGTAGGATACTGTCCAGATGATTGTATTAAACATAAAGACGGTGTCGTTGAAGGAATAGATTTAGACTATTGTAAAGGATGTGGCGTATGTTCAAAAGTATGTCCATTTAAAGCAATAGAAATGAAATCTAAAGATGAAGAATAAGGAGGTAAATATATGGCTATAAGAGAAAGATTAAGTGGTAACGAAGCTGTTGCTACTGCTATGAAACAAATCAATCCAGATACTGTTGCTGCCTACCCTATTACTCCATCTACTGAAGTACCACAATACTTTTCAAACTTTGTGGCAAATGGCGAAGTAACAACAGAATTTATCGCTGTTGAAAGCGAACACAGTGCAATGAGTGCATGTATTGGTGCATCAGCTGCTGGTGGTAGAGTTATAACTGCTACATCATCTCAAGGTTTAGCATATATGTTTGAAATGCTATACATTGCAGCTGGTATGAGATTACCTATTACACTTGTATGTGGTAACAGAGCACTATCTGCTCCACTAAACATTCATAATGATCATTCAGATTCTATGGGTGTTAGAGATGCAGGATTTATTCAATTATATTGTGAATCTAACCAAGAAGCTTATGATAACGTAATCATGGGTGTAAAAATTGCAGAAAAAGCAAACATTCCTGTAATGGTATGTTATGATGGATTCATTACTTCTCACTCAGTTGAAAATATCATGTTAATTGAAGATGAAGAAGTTAAAAAATTCGTTGGAGAAAGAAAACCAACTCAATATCTACTAGATGATGAAAGAAATATTTCTATGGGACCTATGGACCTACAAAAATATTATTTTGAACACAGAAAACAACTAGCCGATGCTATGGCTGGTGCAAAAGAAATAATTAAAGAAGTATCTGAAGAATTCTACAAATTAACAGGTAGAAAATATGATTTATATGAAAAATATATGATGGATGATGCTGAAGTTGGTGTTATTGTTCTAAACTCTACTGCAGGTACTGCAAAAGATGCTGTAGATGAATTAAGAGCACAAGGTGTTAAAGCTGGTTTAATAAAACCAAGAACTTTCAGACCTCTTCCAGCAGACGAACTTCCAGAAGAGTTAAGAAATCTTAAAGCTTTAGCAATAATGGATAAAGCAGATTCAGTTAATGGATACGCTGCTCCACTATTTACAGAAATAACTTCTGCAATGTATACTAAAGGATTAACAGTTCCAACTGTAGATTATGTATATGGTCTTGGTGGTGTTGATGTTAAAGTTGGTGACATTAAAGAAGTATATGCAAAACTACAAGAAATAGCCCAAACTGGTAAAGTAGATAAAACTACTCACTACTTAGGCATGGATAATTAAGGAGGTAATTACAAATGGCATATAATTTAAAAGACGCTGTCGAAAAAGAATCTAGATTTACATCTGGACATAGAATGTGTGCTGGATGTGGTGCTCCTCCAGTTATACGTAATGTTTTAAGAGCATTAAAACCAGAAGATAATGCTGTAGTATCATGTGCTACTGGATGTCTTGAAGTATCAAGCTTCATTTATCCATATACAGCATGGAAACATGTATCATTCATTCACACAGCTTTTGAATGTGCATCTGCTACACTATCTGGTGCAGAAAAAACTTACCAAGCATTAAAAAGAGCTGGTAAAGTTAAACAAAATACAAAATTCTTAGCATTTGGTGGTGATGGTGGTACTCTAGATATAGGTCTACAATCACTATCTGGAGCAATGGAAAGAAATCATGACATTGCATATTTCTGCTATGATAACGGAGCTTATATGAACACTGGTACACAACGTTCATCTTCTACTCCACACTTTGCAGACACAACTACTTCACCTGCTGGTAAAGTAATTCCAGGAAAAATGCAACCAAGAAAAGACTTAACAGAAATAATGGTAAAACACAATCTTCCATATGTTGCACAAACTGCACTATTTGGAAACTTAAGTGATATTTACACTAAAGCTGAAAAAGCAATATATACTGAAGGGCCAACATTTGTTGCAGCATTCTCACCTTGTCCAAGAGGATGGGGATATCCATCAGATGATCTTGCTGAAATAGAAAAACTTGCAGTTAACACTTGTTTCTGGCCTCTTTATGAAGTTGAAAATGGTGTTTACAAAATAACTTACAAACCTGCAAATAAACTACCAGTTGAAGAATTTCTAAAAACTCAAAAGAGATTTAGACATATGTTTAAACCTGGTAATGAATGGATGATTGAAGAACTTCAAGCTGAAATTGATAGAAAATGGAACTTCCTACTTATGATGGAAGAAACAACTCAAAAGAAAGCTCAAGAAGAAGCTTAATTCATAGTAAAACAAAAGGCTACCTAAATTAGGTAGTCTTTTTTATTCTTTATCTTCTTTTATATCAATACTACTTGCATAGTCTATCTTATCTCCATAAATTGCTTTAAGCTTATCCATAGCCTCTGTAACTTTTTCTTTTCTCTCTTTTTTCTTCTCAGCTTTTGTATTACTTTCTACTATAGAGAACAAATCTATCTGCTCTTGTGCATCAGTTTTCTTAAGACCTGCTACTCCAACACAAATATATCTAATCTGCATGCCAGGCTTAAAATTATCATTAAATAGTTCTAAAACTTCTTTAGAAATATCATCATATGCATTAGTATAATCTGTTTTCTTTTGTCGAGATATTGATACAAAATCTGCTGTTTTTAATACAATAGATACTACATCACCTTTAAATTTTTCTTTTCTTAATGAATATGATACATCACTAGTAAGTTTTAAGAATTCTTTTTCAAGCTCTATATAATTATCTTTATCCGCCTCAAATGTGATGCCTTTTGAAATACTTTTTCTATCTTCCTTTTCATAATAAAATTTAACAGGATCATTATCTATTCCATTTGCCCAATTATGTATCATTTCACCTTGTTTTCCTAAATGTTTAACAAGTCTATATTTATTACTATTTCTTAAATCTCCTATGGTTTTAATTCCCATCTTTTCTAATTTTTGAGTGGTGTTTTTTCCAACAAATATCATCATTGAAACAGGTAATTTGTCTGTTTTCTCTTTATATGTCTCTTCATCTAAAACAGTGATTGCATCAGGCTTTTTCATATCACTTCCAAGTTTTGCAAGGACCTTACAAAATGATACTCCAACAGAAATTGTTAAGCCATATTTTTGCTTAATTTCTTCTTTTATCTTATATGCAATCTGATATGGTGAGCCAAAAATAGTAATACTTTCACTAACGTCTAAAAATGACTCATCTATACTAAACTTCTCTACTCTATCTGTATATTTTTTATACACTTCATTAACAAGTTTTGAATATTTTACATACTCATCATAATGTGGTTTAACAAGAACAAGATTAGGACATTTTTTCAGTGCTGAATACACTGTCTCAGGAGTATAAATACCATATGCTTTTGCTTTATAATTTTTTGCAAGTATTATTCCATGACGCTTGTTTGGATCTCCAGATACAGCCATTGGAACTTGTCTCAGCTCTGGTTTACTTAGCATTTCAACAGATGCAAAGAAATTATTTAAATCACAATGAAGTATTGCTCTCATTAACTCACCACCTTTAGACAAATTATATAATACAAACATATGTACGTCAATAAATAGTAAAAAAAATAATAGGTAAAAATACATTTACCTATTACTATAACTATTAAATTTAGAATTCTATAACAAACTTTTCAGATTTGTTTTTATCACTTATTTTCATATCATATTTTTTCTTTTCTATAACTATTGGTAATCCTTGAACATAATATAACATATTTAGTTCATCATAAATTGTAATTACTGAATCAAGTATACTAGCTAAATATGGATCATTTAAGCCTTTTGTATTTTGTCCAATAATACATATTTCATCATCCTTATACTTAATTACTATTTCATTATTTCTAACATTAAACTTATATACGACATAGGAGCCTCTACCATTTTCACATGGTTCCATATATTCAATAAATTCCCACATAAGTTTTAATCTAGACTTAATATCATATAAAAAACAACGTTTTTGTTCTAAATTTTCCAGCCCTTTAACTTCTAATTTAAACTCTCCTCTTTCAAAAGATTCTAGTTCTATTTTCATAGACATTTCTCCTCTAGTTAATTATATTCTAAATTCTACTCTGTCTTTTCTAGGAGCTTTTTTATTAACATTTTTGTTAAATCTAAATCTTGAAGCACTTACTTTTCTTCCTCTAAAAAATAGGTTTATATCTTTAAAAGAGTTAACAATTTCTTGTGCTTTGTATATAATTGCAGGATCATTTTCCTCTTTAATATTTTCAGCAATAATAGTTATACGTTTATCCACAATAGTAACATTATATATAACATCATCTACACTACTTTCAAACTCAAATACTAATTCACCATTTTCTACATAACTTGCCTCTTTAAATTCAAGCACTCCTTTAAGCTTTTCTTTAACATATTCTACCAGTTCATCTACTGATACGTCTCCTCTAATAGTAAAACTAATTTCTCCTTTTGAAAAAGGTTCTAAATAAATCTTCATAATAATACCTCCTATTTAAAAATTATTTTAATAGCTAAAATTATATAAAGCATGAAAGATTATACCACTCGAGTTAAATTATGTCAAATAAAACATAAAAAAACAATAGACTAAATTAATAGTCTATTATTTTAAAATTTTTAACTATATGATAAAACATCTGAGCCCTCAAAAATATCATATAACATATCAAAACATAAAGAAGTATTATTAAAAAATGAATAATTATAGCTTGAATCTGTAAAATATGACTTAAATATTAAATTATTACTAGTTGTACAATCATATTTTGCAATAAGTCCTACAGCACCATCCATCTCAATTTCTACATCTATCAACACGTTATTTGAGCTTAGTATCTCATCTCCATCTTCAAAATATCTTATAAAAGTAGCATTGGCTACATATATTACTCTTTCATAATATTCAAAACACTCCACTATTTCACTTAATACATGTAAAATTTCTTTAAACTTTAGAGAAATTCTCTCATTGTCTAAACTCCTGCAATTTTTTGCATAAATACTAATTTCTTGATTTGCAATTGTTATTTCATAACTAACACCAGAACAATGCGTTGAAAGTACTTCACAACAAAGTTTATATTTTTTATCATAAAACTTTGTAACTCCATATTCAAGTCCAACTTTAAAGTATTCCTCACACTTTTGAACTAATTCATAAAACTCAACATCTCCTTCAAGTTTTAATTTTAGTCTAGCCTTAGTAAATGGTCTTACTATAATCTTCATACACAAATCCTCCTTTTAAAATTATTTTACAAGGTTGAATATTTCCAAATGCATGAAAGATTATAGCATTATTTATGTATTATGTCAAATAAAACTTTATACTGAACGTCCAACTGCAGTAGCAATTATTTTAACATTCTTAATTATATTATCAAACATATCAGGTGTTACAGACTGTGCTCCATCAGATAAAGCCTTATCTGGATTATTATGTACTTCGATTATCAAACCATCAGCTCCTGCAGCAACAGCAGCTTTAGATAATGGTTCTATCATCCATCTTATACCTGAAGCATGAGATGGATCTACTATAATAGGTAAATGACTTACTTTTTTAACTAAAGGAATTGCTGAAATATCTAATGTATTTCTAGTTGTTGTTTCATAAGTTCTAATTCCTCTCTCACAAAGAATAACATTAGGATTTCCTTCGTTCATTATATATTCAGCTGCAAGGAGCCATTCTTCAATAGTTGAAGCAAGTCCTCTTTTTAAAAGAATTGGCTTTTTTGTCTTACCAAGTCTTTTTAAAAGATCAAAATTTTGCATATTTCTTGAGCCTACTTGAATTACATCTACTTCTTTTTCAAAAAGCTCTATATCGTCTACAGACATTATTTCTGTTACTATTTTTAAACCTGTTTCCTCTCTAACTCGTTTTAATATTTCAAGACCTTCATAGCCAAGTCCTTGAAACTCATAAGGAGATGTTCTTGGTTTAAATACACCACCTCTAAGATATTTTGCTCCTGCTTTTTTTACACGTTTTGCTATTTCAATTAATTGTTCATAAGACTCAACAGAGCAAGGTCCTGCAATTATCATTAGGTCCTTATCTCCAATTACTGTTTCATTATCTATTTTTATAACAGTATTATCTTTATGAAATTTTCTACTTGCTTTAATATATCTTGGATTTTCATTTTCTATATTAACCATTATACACCTCCATTAAAAAGCTTTATTTCGGTTAAACGCATATGATATATTAACATAATTATACAATTGTTGTCAAGAAAAATAGACAAAGCAAAAATAAATGCTCTGTCTATTTATAATGTTTTTATTTTAATTTCATAGAAACAACTTTTGAAATACCATATTCTTGCATTGTAACACCATATACAGATGAAGCAACCTCCATAGTACCTTTTCTATGTGTAATAACAATAAATTGGTTTTTCTTAGAATACTCTTTAATATATTCAGCAAATCTATGTACATTAACATCATCAAGGGCTGCTTCTATCTCATCTAGAATACAGAACGGTGGTGATTTTATTTGAAGTATAGCAAATAGTAATGCTGTAGCAGTTAATGCCCTTTCTCCACCTGAAAGTAATGACATAGATTGTAATTTCTTTCCTGGCGGTTGAACTTCAATTTCAATTCCACTATTTAAAATATCATTTTCATCTGATAATTTAAGCTCAGCTTTACCTCCACCAAATAACTTTTTAAAAGTATTATTAAAGTTTTCTGTAATAACTTTAAAGTTAGATGCAAATTGTTGCTTCATAATAGAAGTCATATTTTCTATTAAATTTTCTAACTTCTTCTTAGTCTCTTCAAGATCTGTCTTTTGATTCATAATAAAGTCATATCTCTCTTTTGTTTTTTGATATTCTTCAATAGCACTAATATTTACTTCACCTAAATCTTTAATATCTTTTCTTAGCTTATTTGCTTGTCTTTCTGTTTGTTTAACATTAATTTCTTCACCCTCAGGAATAAGTGGTCTTGAACTTGCAATAGTAAGCTCATAGTCTTCCCACATTTTATTCTTAAGGTTTGTTAGTTCCATTTCAAATTTAATCTTTTTAGATTCAACTTTAGCTCTTTCTTCTTTAATACTATTTAGAGTATTTAAAGTAGTAACTATACTTGTGTCTATTTGTTCCAAATCTTGTTCATATTTAGATTTTTCATCTTTAAGCACATTGGTATTTGCCTCAAAATCTTCTTTAGTTTTAGAGCTATTTTCGATTGTTTGACGAGTTTCTAAAATTTCAGCATTAAATCCTTCGATTTGAGCTTTAATTGATTCAATTTCTGCTTTTTTCTTTTCAATAGAACCATTAAAATTAGAAATATCTTCTTCAATTTTTTCTTTCATTTCATCTATAGATGATACAGTTTCATCAAAAGAAGAAAGTGATACTTTAAGATTAACAACATCTTCATTTAAAATATCTATATCTTTTTGTTTTTCTCTATTAAATCTAACATAGTCATCTATTTCTTCTTGTTCTTTTTGATTTACTACATCAATATCAAAAATAGATTTTTCGTTTGCTGCAATTGTTTCTTTTAGTTTTTCAATATTTGCTTTAATTGTTTCGACTTCCTCTTTAACTGTTTCTTTTTGTGATTCTATTTTTTCTATATCTCTTTTGATATGCTCTTTCTTCTCATTTAAAGTAGCTACTTCAATTACAAGCTCTTCTTTTTGAGGTAAGAATTCTTCATAATTTTTCTTCTCTGCCTCAATTTGTTTTTCAAGTTCTAATACTTCAGCTTTTGCTTTATCTAGTTCAACTTGCTTTTGATCAACTAATTTTTTAAGCTCTGCAATTCTTTCTTTTCTACCTATGACACCAACATTTCTATTAGCTGTTTTACCACCTGTAATACTACCAGTTTGAGCTACAAGTTCACCAGAAAGTGTAACTATTCTATAGCTGTTTTTAGTTTTACGAGAAAGCTCAATTGCATTATCCATATTGTCTACAATTACTGTATTTGCAAGAGCAAGTCTTACAGCTTTTTCATACTTTTTATCATAAGATACAAGTTCATATGCTATACCTTGTACGCCATCATATTTTAATACTTTATTATTAACATCTGGCACATTAACAATATTATCTAATGGTAAGAATGTTACTCTTCCTAGTTGATTATTATTTAAATATGTAATTAAATTCTTAGCAATAAGCTCATCTTCTACAACTATATTTTGAATAAATCCACCAAGTGCAATTTCAATAGCATATTCATACTTTTCATCTGTAGAAATAATATTTGCTATAGTTCCATGTACTTTACTATTAGATTTAGCATAATCTAGTATTCCTTTAACAGATTTAGAATAACCTTCATTCTCATTTTCAAGATTTACCATATAATTTAATTTTGCTTTTGCTGTCATTAAATCTTGATTCATTTGAGAACGTTTTTCTTCTAATAAATCTCTTGTATTTTGAAGTCCTTTTAGTTTTTCCTCAAAAGTACCTACTTTTTCGTTTATTACATCTAACTCTTTAGATTTATTTGATACTGCTTGTAATACATCATTTAACTCAAAGTTTAAGTTATCTTTTTGTGAGATATTTTTTTCACTTGCTTTTTGTTTTTCCTCTAAATTTTTCTCCTCAGCTTCAATAGTTGCACTTAAGCTACTATTTTCTGCTTTAAGATCAAACTTTTTATCATTATTATCATCTATAGTTTTTTTACGAGCTTCTATTTCTAAGCCTCTTTCATCTAGTGTTGCAACAATAGCATTAAGTTCTTTTTCTTTTTGCTCTAACTCTTCTTCAAACTTTTTCTTATTTTGGAAAACAGATTCACGACGAGCCATTCTTTTTTCCATTTCTTCTTTTAAAAGATTTATTTTTTCATTATCTTCTGTTATTTCGCCTTCAAGTCTTTGAGAATTAACAGTAGAAGCATTAATATTTGCTTCAAGTAAAGAAATCTTAGAATTTAGTTTTTCTTTTTCATTTTCTACTTGGAAAAACTTTTCTCTTAATTCTTCAATCTTTGCACTTAATTCGTTTATTTTATTTTTAAGCTCTACCTTTTTTTCTTCATTTTCATGAGACAAAGTCTCTTGTTTTTCTATATCTTGACTTAGAGTATTTAGCATATCATCTATTTGCTCAATATTAGAAGAATTATTATCTACTGCGTTAATGAATAATTTAACATCTAGAAGTTTCAATTCATCTCTTAATTTTAAATACTCTTTTGCTGTTTCAGCACGTTTTTGTAAAGGCTCAATGTTATTTTCAATTTCTGCGATAACATCTCCTACTCTAGTTAGAGTTGTCTCAGTATTTTCTAATTTTCTTTGTGCTTCTTCTTTTCTTGTTCTATATTTGACAATACCTGCAGCTTCTTCAAAAATATGTCTTCTTTCTTCAGATTTATTAGATAAAATCTCGTCAACTTTACCTTGAGATATAATACTATAACCATCTTTTCCAAGACCTGTATCCATAAAAAGCGCCTGAATGTCTTTTAGCCTACATTCAGTTCCATTAATTAGATAGTTACTTTCTCCACTCCTATATACTCTTCTTGTAACTATAACTTCATTATAGTCTATAGGCAAAGTACCATCTGAATTATCTAGATACATTGAAACTTCAGCAAATCCAATTTTCTTTCTTGCTTCAGTTCCTGCAAAAATAACATCTTCCATCTTACTTCCACGAAGATTTTTTGCACTTTGTTCACCTATTACCCAACGAATAGCATCAGATATGTTACTCTTACCACTTCCATTAGGTCCTACGATAGTTGTAATACCATCTAAAAAAATTATTTCTGTTTTATCTGCAAACGATTTAAATCCTTGTAATTCTAATTTTTTTAATTCCATATAGTTCCCCTTCTAACACTTGAATTTTATACCATTTTGCTAGATTTTGCAACCTTTTGAGGCATCTCAAGCTATTTTATTTTAATTTAGCATAAAATGTTACATTTATGTTAAACAGTATATGTTACTATACGTCCTTTAAATGAAGCTAAAACTATTGACTTTACATAAATATAGTAGTATAATAGTAAGTAGCAGTGATATTTTTATCCTCGTCCTAATTTGGCATGAGAAATTTAGATTAAAAAATAGGAGGATTTTATTTTATGGAAATCAAATTAATTAAAAATTTATGTGAAAAAAAATTAGGAAACGCTGAGAAGGATTTATTCTCAGATATGGAAATGAGGGACTTTCTAGATGATGATTTAGATCAAATCGATCTTTCAGACGAATTATTTGAATCATTTAAAGGAGAGTTAAAAAAGAAAAAATATTACGTGAGCAACGCAAGGGAACTATGGAAGTTTTTCCAACATATTTGTACAATCTACAATGTAAATATGGACAATACAGACAAATATGGCGCATTAACATACTTAGAGAAAGTAGTTGATTTAGTGGATTCAATAGAAATATCCGATATTACATCATTATCTTTTGAACAACTTAATCAGTTACTTGATGCAAACACAGACAAAGAAGTTTTAACTACTTACAACAAAATCTTAAAAAACCGTAAACTTCTTACTAATGATCAATTTTCTTTATTCAAAGAGATGGTCAAAAGCTCAAAACAAAAATACAATGCTAGTGAACTAAAGAAAGTATTCAATCATCTATGTACAATATACAATGAAAATACAGTACTACAAGATAACGTAAATAGAGATGAATTCTTAAAAACGTTCTCACACTTAAGCAGCAAGAAAGTTTTAAGCATGCGAATGATTGAGATCATTGAAATGTTTAAAATACAAGTCAACGTAGAAAACATTAATGAAGCTAGACAGTTAGCGAATGACTTGAATTCTAATGGGGTTTGTTTGGATTACTAATATTTAATGAAAGTTCATTGAATATGAAAATTATTATAAAGATACAAATATCTTTATACAAAAATATATAACAAGCCATAAGACTAGGATATAAAAGGATCTGCTAAAATGTTTAGGGGGTTTATTAAAAAAAAGAGTGTTTAAAAAACACTCCTTTTTCATGCCTATTTTACATTACACCAAACTTTTTAGTTGATGCTCTAAAGTTTTGGTTGCATAGTTTTGCCCAAACTTTATATTCTTGCATTTTCTTATTTATTACTTCAATAACATATTCGTTATCACTTAGTTTATTAATTCTAATAATATCTTCTTCAGCATAATCTACATTCTTTAACATACTACTTACATAAGTTAAAAATGATTGTTTTGGTTTATACATTATTTTAGCATCATCATCTTTATATGTTTTATTTTCTTTTGCATCAACAATCTCTAAAGATATATGTTTAACTTTATATAATGTACCATTTACATCTTCACTTTCTGCATCATCTAAACCAAAGAAATCTGGAATCATTAATTTTACTTGATTTGGTACTTTAATTGAATCCTCTTCTTTAGCATTTTTTGCACCTGTTTCAAATATTAAATTTGTAACATTATTTAAATTAATCTTTTTTGAACTAACTACTTGATCTTCCTTCTTTTCTACTTTTTTCTTTTTAGTTTTTGAAGCTTTAACATCAAGTTTTACATCTGCTTTAGAAAATAGCATATCATTAATATCTAAAGTTTCAGAAAAATCCACATCATCGTTTGCCATAGAAGCATCATATAATTCATTATTCTCATCTATTTTATCTTCTTTTGGTTCAGGTTTTGTTTTTTCTTCCTCACCATATTCTTCATATGATTCGATACCTTCAGGTATTTTTATTTTATCTTCAACGTAATCTATTGCAAGTTCATCTTTTTTATCTTCAACTTCGACTTCTGGAATATCTATATCTATTGAAATATCTGAGCCACTTAAGTCTACTTTTGGAATTTCAACATCTGCTTTATATACATCTTCTGCAACTTCTTTAGTTTCTTCTTTTTTACTCTCTTCTGGTTTATCTTTCTTACCAAGAAGTTCAGATATACTCATTACTGAATGATTATATTGTCTTGTTGAGAATATTTCCTTATTTTCTACCAAACTTAATATTGTTTTCTTATCTAGTTTAGTAAACTCAGCTTCTTCTACTTCTTTTAACATCATTTTTATTTGGTCTTTATACTCTGCTTTATCTGTAGCATTTTTTAAATCATATGTAATCTTTGTATATAAAGATAAATCTGTTGTAATACCACTTTCAGAGATATTTGAACCACTAACAAACATATATGCTCTATCTGCATATTCAAATACACAAATATTTGATACATATTCATTAATATTGTTATTAGAATAAAAATATACATCATCTGTATAATTTAATAATCCCTCTAACATACTTCTTGTAGTAGTTCTTTTATCTATACCTATTGCAAAATATAGTTTGGTCTTAATGTCTATTAAGTCTTCTTCTATTATTTTGTATCCAGTTTCTTTAAAATTACCAATAAAAAAATATGCTTTTTTAGCATTTTCTTGTAGACTTTGTGAAATAGCATTTGCTAATGTATTCTCATTTTCTTTTTGCATTATTACTTTTACTTGCATAATAATTACCTCTCTTATCCTAGCTACTTATAATGATATAATAAAAGTAAAAAAAAGTAAAGACTTTATATATTAAAGTCTTCACTTTATGTATATTTTTAAGAGTTTTTTACTCGTAGCTCTCATATCTTGAGTGTCTTCCAAGACCAGGAAGAGTCATAATACTTCCAGCATATGCAACTATAAATCCTGAACCACTATTTATTTTAATATCTCTAATAGTGATAGTAAAGTCTTTTGGACAACCTAAAACTTTTGCATCATCTGTTAAAGATGCCGGAGTTTTTGCAATGCAAACAGGAGTATTTGTATAGCCATATTCTTTAGCTTTGGCTATATTTTCTTTAGCTTCATCTAAATATACTACCTCTCCTGCTCCATATATTTCTTTACAAATAGTTTCTATCTTTTCTTCAATAGATAAATCTGTAGAATATAATGGGTGATAATTTGAAGTTGTAGTATCTAATAGCTCTACTACTTTATTTGCTAAATCTACTGTTCCTTCAGAACCAAGCTCATAAGCTCTGGATATCTCTACTTCAACTCCAAATCCTGCAGCATAGTTACGTATATACTCAACTTCTGCATCTGTATCTGCTGTATATTTATTAATACATACCATAGTTGGTACACCATATTTTTTCATATTTTCAATATGTTTACCAAGATTTGCAATTCCTTTTTCTAGATATTCAAGCCCTTCATTAGATAGCTCATCTACTGGCATTCCACCATTATATTTTAATGCCTTAACTGTAGCAACAATAACACTTAAATCTGGTTTAAGTCCAGCTTTTCTACATTTAATATCCATAAATTTTTCTGCACCAAGGTCTGAACCAAATCCAGCTTCAGTTACAACATAATCTGCAACTTTCATTCCAAGTTTTGTAGCAACAACTGAATTACATCCATGAGCAATATTTGCAAATGGTCCAAGATGAACAAGACAAGGTGTTTCTTCTACTGTTTGAACTAAGTTTGGTTTTAAAATATCTTTTAATAGTGCCATCATAGCTCCAACAACTTTTAACTCTTTAGCATAGACTGGCTTTCCATCTACTGTGTATGCAACAAGTATATTACCAAGCATTTCGCGAAGATTGTCTCTGTCTGTAGCTAAACAACATATTGCCATAATTTCACATGCAACAGTAATTTCAAAACCAGTTTCATAATGTACTTTTTTATCTTTAATTTCAATATGTCTTAAAGATCTTTCATTCATATCTAGTACTCTTTTGATTACTATTCTATTTACATCTATATTTAGTTCATTTCCAAAATATATGTGATTATCTATTACTGCACATAGTAGATTATTTGCACTAGTAATTGCATGAAAATCTCCTGTAAAGTGAAGATTAATATCCTCAGATGGTTCAACTGTTGCTTTTCCTCCTCCAATTGCTCCACCTTTAATACCAAAGACAGGTCCAAGAGATGGTTCACGAAGTACAACAATTGCTTTTTTACCTATTCTATTTAATCCCATTCCAAGTCCAATAGATTGTGTAGTTTTTCCCTCACCAAATGGAGTTGGATTAATAGAAGTCATAAGTATTAATTTAGCATTTGGTCTATCTTTAATAGTATCATAATACTCTTCTGTTATTTTTGCTTTGTTTTTTCCGTAGCATTCAACATAATCGTCTGGAATACCTAGCCCTTTACTTATTTCTAGAATATTTTTCATATAATATTCCCCCTTTATATTTAATATAAATTCTAAAATTTCTCATCTTTCGTTCTTCTGTATTATATCAAGAGATAGAATAAATGACAAGAAAAATTATATAAATGTAATAATAAAAATAGAGGGTAGTTAAATACCCTCTTTTTACACATTTTTTATACATCCATATTTGTAATAATCCAATCGTAATTTTCTAAATTAAAGATATTGTGACAGTATTCACATCTTCCATCTCTATTTATATCTACGATTGCTCCACAAGTTGGACATTTTCTTAAAACTTTAAGTCCTTTAGCATTTTTAACTTTAGAAAATGTAATTAAATTATACTTTTCAGTTCTTGAAGAATTATTACCACTTAAATACTTTCTTGTATCTCTAGAGATATAATATTCAAGTGCACGAGACAAAAGTCTTACATCTATCTCAAAATGATCATCACACTCTCTTACATCTATAATTTCAATATTGGCAACATTTAATTCATCATAAATTTGTATCCTATTATTATCTATATCATTTTGCACTTTAGCTTCTATATTTTTATACACTTCATCTGCAACAAAATGGTCGATTTTTTGAATTTTTCCTGTCACCATAGATAATTTCACTTGTACAAACATATTTTGCACTTTAGACTTAAATTTGGCTTCACTAAAATCTTTATCTTGTTCAATTATATTATTTAATGCTTCGTTCATATTTTTCTCCTATCTTTGATATTTATTTCTTTTTTGAGTCAATACCCAATTGCCACTATCTCTAACTATTTTTGTATGACAATAAGGACATTTAGCACTAGTAACAATATCCACATCTGCGCCACAATTTGGACATTTAATATGATTATCTACACCTTTTAGTTCTTTTCTAAAGTGCATTTCATAAGTAACTGTATTAATTTTATTTTTATTTCCTCTTAAGACTTCCTTAGTTGATTGATTAATAATGTAATCTTTAAACTTAATGCAATAAACTACTGTTAAATCTATGGTATCATTTTCAACCAAAGCATTTTGTAAAACAGCATACTCCATTTTAAAGTCTTCCATTATATTTTGTTCACCTTTTACTTCAAGAGTGGCTAGTTGAGATTCATATTGTGCTAAAAGCTCATTAGAAACAATGTTTTTTACTTTATCTAAGTCAAAATTCATCCAAGCATCTTGTACATCTAAATATATTTTATACCCTTCTTGAATAAATTGTTCTTTATCAAAATCTGGAATATATTCCCTAATTTTCTTAATAACTTTATTTTCTAATTCTTCTTTTGTTTCTTTAGAATTCTTCTTAGACTTTATTTCACTTATTAGATTTGGTATGATAGCCATACCTAGTAAAAATACAAATATTGACAATATAAAAATCATTTCAAGTCGTGTCACTTCTCTAGATGAACCTGAACTTGAATAATAGTCATCGTCATCATCATTCCACGAACTTGAACTCCAACTATCATCATTATCCCAAGAGCTTGAACTCCAACTACTTCCTCCACTGTCATAACTAGTATCAAAACCCGAATCAGAAAAAATTAGTTTTTCTTTTACGAGAGGTATAAATGTTAATAATGTAATTATCATTAATACAAAAACTATTTTATAAATTTTCTTTTTTTTCATATTATCCTTATACTCCTTTATTATTTTATCTGGCTAATAATATCCTTTACTTTTTTTATAACTGATTTTTGCTCTCTAGTAAATTTAACATCAAATTCCTTTTGAACTTTGCAAAGAATTGTTGCAATATCTAATGAATCAGCACCTAAATCTTCTAAAAGTCTATCTGTTAAATTAACCTCATTTTTCTTAGTTTGATTTTTTACTATTGCGATTATCTTTGCCTCTTTACTACCATTTAGTTCTTCTAATTTTCTATTGCCACTTACTTCTTTATTTCTTTTTATCTTTCCAAGAGTTGTTCTTTCTAATGGTTCAGTTCTTAGTTCTACATTTTGAATTCTTTTAAATATTGGTAATAAATTATTAATTCTTTTTACCTTTTCTTCAATTTTATTTCTATTATTTAGATTATCTGAAACTATTACTACTGATATTTTTCCATTATTATCATAAACCATAGACTCTTTTACTAAGTCTATTTTATTTACTAATGTCTCTATTTCTTCTGGAAATACTTTTTTACCATTTTGAAGAACTATCATATCTTGTTGTCTACCAGATATAAACAAATATCCCTCATCATCTATATATCCTAAATCTCCTGTTTGAAGACAAGAATTATTATTTTCTTCTAAATAATTACCAATAGACTCACCTTTTAAAACAATTTGGCCAATTCCATCCTCATCTAAATTTCTAATTGTAACTTCTACCCCTGGAATTACTTTTCCAACAGATCCTAGTTTATGATATTTATCTGTTTCTAAAGATACAACCGGACTACACTCAGTTAGTCCATATCCTTGTATTACTTTTATTCCTAATTTTGCATAACTATTTACAGTCTCATTATTTAACTTTGCTCCACCGCACATAAACATATTAACTCTTTTTGCAATATGTTTAAGCTCTTCTTCATAATTTAGTAAATAATCTAATACTGCAGGAACTGCACCCATATATGTTACTTTATATTTTCCAAGTGCGTCAGCTATATTTTCCACACCATTTATATGAGCTCTGCTTGCACCAACATTAATACAATTTAACATATTAAATAATCCTTCAAGTACATGTGAAAGTGGCATTGCAGCAAGACATGTGTCATCCATTGTTAAATCATAAATTTTCTCAACTCCATGAATATTTGCACATATATTTTTATGTGTAAGACTTACTGCTTTTGACTTACTTGTTGTACCAGATGTAAAGCAAATAACTGCTATATCTTCTGGTTTAACTTCTGCAAAATTAATGTTTTTCATTTTCGTATCTATTTTAATATTTTCAAAAACTATTGTATTTGCAACCGCACTAGCTTTTTCCACATAATTTTTAGAAGTAAAAACATATTTCATATTTACTCTAGAAGAGATATTTTGAATCTCTTCTTGAGTTAATGATTTATCTAATGGAACTACAATATTTCCAGATTTTAAAATTGCAAAAAATGCAATTTCCCACTCAAATCTATTCTCAGAAAGTATTCCTATTTTCTCTCCTTTTAATGAATTAAGATTTATTGCATAACTATCTACTAAAGCATTTAATTCCTTATATGAAATATTTTTAGTTTCTGCTTTATATAATGTTTTTCTACCATATTTAGTAGTTGCTTTATCTACTAGTTCACAAATAGTATTAAACTCCATTAACTATTCTCCTTTATCTTCAGTTTTTTCTGTTATCTTAATAACTTCTCCTGTTTGCCCATTAAGCTCTACTTCATCTCCTGTTTTAAGAGAATCTAGTAGCCCAGTTATACCAACAACTGCTGGAATTCCAAGTTCACGAGAAACAATTGCTGAATGTGAAAGAAGACTTCCTCTCTCTACAAGTATTCCACTTGCTGCAGGGAAAAGCATAATCCAACCCGGATCAGTAAATTCTGCTACAAGTATTTCTCCTTGTTCTAGTTTTGCATTTTGTGGATTAGTTATTACTCTAACTTTACCACGAACAACACCTGGAGAAGCACCAATTCCTTTTAGTACAACTTCACCATCTACTGTTTTTTGTGCTTGAGCATATTTTTCACGTTTAAAATCATTTCCAACATTTACTGCACCATATGAATAAAATCTTTCATCTGGATTCATATCATGATATTTTTGGTATTGAGCCTTACGTATCTCAATTAATTCTTTTAAATTATTTGTAGTAGATTTTCCATCGATATAATATAGTATTTCATCTACCTCTAAATAAAAGATATCTCTTTTATCTTCAATTACATTCATAGAAGTAAGAATAAATCCTATTCTTAAGAATAGTTCTCTGACTCTTCCAAATAATCTTGTTCTTTCAAATCTTAAATTTTCTCTATTTTTAACAGTAAATCTTGCATTTTTAAGAATAAATTTAAACTTAGCTTTTTTGGCTGTTCTAAATCTTAGTTTTTTTCTTACCTTTTTCTCGGCAGCTATTCTATTTGCACGCTCATCTATTTCTTCTATTCCTACTGTTTTTACTCTATTTGCAAATGTTGCAATTGAAGAATATAAATTTGAAGGATTATCTTTTAGAGTTAATGTTTCAAGTTTTAACTCTTCTAAACATCTATCTGAGAACTTATCTAAATATTCATTAAGTAATTTGTTAAACTCTGGATATTTAGGAAGTTCTTTTTGTATATATAACATATCTGGATTTCTTAGTAGTTCGAGTAGCGTATCATCTTTTGCTACTACTTTTGCCATCTCTTTAATACGTTTTGCAGGTTCGCTACTAATAATTCCACCCTCATTACAAAGAAGGTCGTTATGTATCATTTCTCCTTCTTCTTTGAAAAGCTCAATACATTGTTGTTTTAGCTGTCCATAAAATATCATTGCTAAAAAGTCATTAACAAGTGGTGCATCCCATCTATGAAGTAGTTTAGATTCTAGTTCATAATAATAGTCATGAAGGTCATATAAATCCATTGAATCTAAATCTTTATCTTCTAGTGCATCATTTAGTCTTACATAGAATTTTTTAGTCATTTTACGAATCTTAAAAAATCCATTAACAAGTCCAAGCCCTGCACTCATCATTCCAAGTTTATCTTGAAAAGTAGATTTTGGAACTGGGAACAAATCTTGAGGAAGTGACTCCTTTACCCCCATCATTGATTCCATGAATTTTTTATTACTTCCAAGTCCTGGAAACATTGAAAGAATTCCATACCAACCATAAAGATTATAATATACTCGTCCATCTATTAAGGCTAGCATACTTTTAAACATTTGAGCATTCATTTCTATCTTTTCTTGTTTAACTTTAAAAATCTTACATAGTTCAATATATACATTCTCATATACCATACGAATAAATGAAAATGTAAGAGGAGTGGTAATACCACCATAGCTTTCTACTATGTTTGAGTTATCAAAAACATTTAGTTTTCCACCTTTATCACTACCAAGTGTAGTAATAGGTCTAGATTGAAGTAAATATAGTTTTTCTCCTTCATATGCCCATTCAATATCTTGATATCTTCCAAAGAAATCTCCTGCTTTTTTTACTAAATCTCTAACTGCTAAAATTTCTTCATCAGCAAGTATTTGTTTATCTTTGTACATTTTTCCTACTTCTTCTTGAATAACTTGTCCATCACGAAGTACATGCATATAATCTTTTTTTGCTACACTTTTTTCTATATTATTTCCAGTAATTGTATAAGTATCTGCTGTAGCAATACCATCAACAATACCACTACCAAGTCCCCACACACTAGATACTACTATTTCTTTTACATTTGAACTTACTGGATTTGCGCCAAATGCAACTCCACTTCTATCACTATTTACCATTCTTTGAACAACTGCAGATGGAACCATTATTTCTTCAATATTATTTTCTTTTCGATAAGTTTCAATTCTATCTGAAAATACAGAATTAAAAACATCTAAAACTTTAGTTACAATTTCATCTTTTTTTACATATAGGAAGGTATCAAATTGTCCTGCAAAAGAATTTTGTGAACCATCTTCATTTCCTGCAGAAGATCTTACAGCAAAATAGTCTTCATCTGTAAAATCTTTTATTCTTTCTTCAATTTCGGCAACAGCTTCAGATATTATTTCTTTCTTATCTTTATCATAAGCTGTATATGCTACAACAAAGAAATCTGGAATATTATCTATTGCTTTAGATAATTTTGAAAGTGCAGTAGCTTTTCCACCCATAAGTGAATATTCACTACTTGTTTTCTCTATTACATAACTCATATTCTACCTCCTATCCAATTACCTTAACTAACATACTAATGTATACTAATATTAAATATATATTTGCAAGAAGCCCTACTATTTTTGCAAGTTTCTTGTTTTCTTTAATAATAAAAAGCAAATTTGGTATATTTATTAAAACATACAAAGCTAAAATTGGAACTAAGTATTTTGCACCTAAAATATAATATTGCATTAGCATTATTAAAGCTTCAAGTACTACAACAATTGTAGTTGCCTTAGGTATTCCAAATACTGCAGTATATGTTTTAACACCAGTTTCTTCATCTTCTTTACATCTAATTTTTCTTGCAATTTCCACTATCCAAGAACCTAGATATGAAAGAATCAAAAATGGTATAAGTTTCAAGCTTATCGTTGTTACAAATGTGGATAAGTATAATACTAGGACCGGCATTAACAATTCATCTAATGCCACTTCAAGTAATATATGCTTATCTACTATTTTTTTAATAAAGAAAGATTTAGACATTATTACAAAAAATATCCAAACACAAGCAAGATATAATAATCCCTTTGGATTTAAAATTGCTGTAAGTCCAATTTGTATTACCGCACATATTCCACCAAGAATTCCTAGTTCTTTTAAAGTTACAAGCCCACGTGGAACTGGTCTATATGGTCTATATTTAGAATCTTCTTCAAAATCTCTAAACTCATCTACAATTCTTACCATTAAAAATTGTAATAATGCAACTATAAACATTGGAATAAGCATTATCCAATTTTTAGATTCAGTTGCAAAACAAAATGTTCCAAATACTATTGAAAAAATATATAGTCCATATGTTGTAAGTGGAAATCTTTCTTTTTGATACGTATACCATTTTCTAAAGAAACTCATATACTCTCTCCTTTTCTTTTTCTTATTTTATTTTAAGCATTTTCTTCAGAGTTTTATAATCTACCTTTGTACTATGACGTTTATCTACAGGTATTTTATTTACATACCTAATTTCACTTATATTTTCAAAAGTTATACTATCTATTATTTCTTTTTGTGGTATTCTACATCCTTTTTCTAATACTAAAATAATTCTTTCTACGTCATTTAGTACTGCTGTTTTACCAATTCCTTTAAAGTTTGCATGTAGGGATGCTTCAATATTAAAATATGGTGTCTTCTCTCTTCCTCTTAGCCATAGCTTTCCGCTACCATCTATAAAGCCTAAATCTCCTGTTCTGTGGTATTTTACTCCATCTACTGAGAATTTATTCTCTTTGTCACCATAGCCTCCCACATAGCCTCCTAAAACATTATCTCCAGCTACTACTATTTCACCAACAGATTCTGTTTCAAGTTTTTTAAATTGAGATTCAAATATGTTTCCTATTGCTTCTTGTCCAGTTTTAATTATTTTACATTCTTTAACGCCAACTATTTTTCCAGCAAGAATTCCATATCCATTTTTGGTTCTCTCAATTTCTTCAGGGCTCATTTCTAAAACATTAAGTTCAGCAATTGGTTCTGCCTCTGTTGAACCATATAATGTCACTATTTTAGCTTTTGGAAAGACTTTTCTTAGCTCATCCACAAAGTCTAAAAATACTGCTCCACCACCAGTAAATACTTTCCTAACACCTTCAAGAACTATTTTTTTACTCAAACAATATTTAGTTACTACATTTAATAGTCCAGGAGATGCCATAAGTCTATTAACCTTTTCTTGTTTTATTTGCTCAATTAGTTTGTTTGCATTAGAATTTCCAAGATTTTCATAATTTCCATTTGAAATGACTGTTGTTATCCCAACACTTAAATTAGATAATGTAAAGATTGGAACAGATGAAAGTTCAATATCTGTTTGTTCATAATTTAAACATTTTTCTAAAATTTCTCCTTGACAATTTAAAAACTCGTGAGATCTTGATGCTATTTTTGGTCTTCCAGTAGAGCCACTTGTATAAGTTATAATTGCAGGATAATCATCATCTAAATCTGGTATTTCTACACCATAATCTCCTTCAAGCTTGTCTATTACATTAACATTTACCTTATTTTTAAGTTTCTTTAAGTTTTTGTTTATATTTGAATACAAGATATACTTTGTTATTCCTACAACACATTTTATATCTTCAAAATCGTTGTTTTTAACATGTGAACGAATAAATCCCGCATCCATAAATACTGGAATTGCTCCAATTGACCATGATGCAACAAGAGTCACATATAACTCTACTGACATTGGCACAAGAACTAAAATTTTATCTCCTCTTTGTACACCCTTATCCTTTAAATAATTTGCAAATCTTGCAACCTTTTCATATAACTCTTTATTTGTTACATGACTTTTTCCTTGTACTAGACAAATATCATTTTCTTTTTCCATATAATTTTTTGCAAGTTTTAACGCTAAATTCATATATCATCCCTCATTTTTACTATATTTCTTTGCAATATAACACGTATTCTCTAATTGTATGAGAATTATTCCTTGCTGCCATCTTTTGTGATGTATTTTCTTTAAACATAAAAGCAAAAATCCAGTCTTCTAAACCTTTTTCTTTTGCGGCTGTTGCTATTTTTCTAAGCATTACATTTCCAATTCCTAAATCTTCATATTCTGGTAATACTGCTATAGTCTTAAGTATTAAAGTATGAAGTAGTTCTCCTCTTTGAAGCTCAACTAGATTTGGAATACAAAAAACAAATGCTATCTCTTTTGAATTTTTTTCTGCAATCATAATAAATGATTCATCTACCATATCTATGTATGGTGTATATTGAGCAATAAAGCTATCTTTATCTATATCTGTATAATATGGATTTCTAGAGAAGCTTTCACGCGATACATTATATATTTTTTCTAATTCTTCCATTGCTTTTACTTTAGAAAAATTACGAATTACAATTCCTTCTTCTGCTATTTGTTCTTCTATCATATCTAATACTTCTGAATCATATGCGTCTTTAACTTTACCAAGTGTAGATGTATATTCATACTCTTCAACAAATCCTGCAGAAAGAAAAACTTCATTATCCGAATTTGGATTTACATTTTCTAGAGCAAACGTAGGAACATCTTCGCTATGTTTTAATACTCTGTATTTTTTCCATGTATTTCCATTCATAGGTCCTACTATTTTTTTAAATCCTGCCTCTTTAAATAATTCTTCACATTTTGAAAGTATAGCTAGTCCTTCTTCTTTATTCTTAAAATCTACATTTCCAATACATCCAACAAGTATTCCATTTTTATCTTTTGGAGTATTTTCCATAAAACAAGTAGCTTTAGAGTCGCCACATTCTAAATTTACATTTTTTCCATCTTTTGTAATTTTTATATCCATACTATGCTCCTAACATATTTGTTATATATACAACTGTACCAGTTATAATTGTTAATGCTAAAATTATTCTTGTATTATAATATCCATTATTTACACTAAATTCTTCCTCTTTAACATTTGCACGAGATACATATGCAGCTATTCCACATGCAATTTGCATAACAATCATAAATAGTAAAACATAATCCATTACTTCACCAAATACAAGTTTTTGTATTAGCATACTTGGCAAGAATATACATACTATGCCTTTAATAACTGCAAGTGCAACACTCTTAAAATCTGAAAGATTAAAATAATATCTTAGACGTATATATGTATTCATTATTAAATGCATAGAATAACAAGTTGCATAAGTCATAAAGAATTCCTTTTTCCAACCAGTTATTGCAACTATTCCACAAATTGCTATACCAATTAATATATTTGTTTCAATTATTCTTGAATCGTATACATTTTCTTTTTCTTTTGCATTCATACGAGGTAAAGTTAAAGCAGTTAAGAATAATAATGCTGGTGGTATTACAGCATATAATCCATAAAGAATAATAGTTAAATATCCAACAACAAGTACTTCTACTGTTGCAAGCTTACTAAATACCTTAATTCTATTTACTATCATAATAATTACATACATTGCTACAAGTACAATTAAGTTACGACGCAAATCATGAGTATTAAGTGTTAAATGAGTTGCTAAAAACGCATAAGATGTTAAAGGTATAAGTAAATTATCATTACCTGTATGAGATATCATCTCAATTATAGCAACATTTAGCCCTATTATTGTAGATATCACTAATGTTTCTTCTCTTCCAACTTGAGTAAATAAAAGTAATGGTACAAGTGTGCACATAAATGCAACCATAAAAAACATAAAGCTACCTTCAAAACTTTTTGCATCTTCATTATTTGAATTTAATTTGTTTTTACCATAAGACTTACCAACAAGAGCTGCAGTACTATCTGCTAAAGTTAAAATTAAAATTGGTATGCTGTAAGTTACCGGATCTCCTTGTGAAAGATAAAATATGAAGAAAACTGAAAGTATAAAAAATACTTCTCCAAGAGATTTTCTTTCTACATCAAAAAGAACAGTTCCAAGCGTCTTTTTTAGTCCAGTATTTTTAAGTAAGTACATAGCAACAAGTGCAATTGCTCCTAAAATTCCAACAGACCAAGTATTTGTAAATATATATGGAAATGTTAGCATTGTAAATCCCATACTCATATGAATTAATTTTCTTTTTGTTTCTGCTTTTAAATTAAATTTCTTTTCTAGTAGTTTAACTACACCAACCATAACTCCTAAAACAACTAGAACAAAAAGCATACTTTTCCACTCTATCACCATACTACTTTACCTCCTCTACAATAAACTTACTATAGAAAAAGGCTTTATCTTTTTTAAGTAATGCATTAGATAGTTCTTCTTTATACTCTAAGCTATCAAAATACTTTGAAGCACGTTTGTCTGCAAGCATATTCCAATATGCTATACGCCCACCCTTTCTTGTTTTTGTAAGCATTTGAGATACAATCATTTGCATTTGTGAATCATCCATATATTCAAAAATATCACTTAAATTATATTTACTAACATATTCTACTTCATCACGAGTAACAAAAGTTTCAACAGACTCTGAAAGTAGTTCTAGTCTATCTATATTCTTCTTTATTATTTCAAAATTTTCTTTTCTATATGCAACAGGTAAAACATCATCATATTTTCCATTTATTATATAGTGTAAATATGAGTTTTCTGAAGTATCAAGCTCTGTTATTGCATACTTAGTGTGCTCTAAAATATGTTCTGGAACATTTACATTAACATATCTAAAAAATGCCTTGTCTCTGCCAAGTTTTCCCATTACTGCACGTGAGAAGAATATCTTAAATATCATTTTCCAACGAAGATTATTCCAAGTTTTGTCATAAAAAGCAATTCTTTCTTCTCGAGTCTTTTTCTCAAGTAATTTTTGTCTTGTTTTTTTAGAATGAATTAAAGGTAAAACCTTTTCTCCAAAAATATGGAAATAGTTTTCAAACTTTCCAGAATGAATTATTCCTTTAATTACTGCTCCACTATTTTCTACAAAGTATTCTTGAACCTTAGGAGATAACTTATCTTTAATTTTAAAATATAAATCTAATCTATTCTTACAATCTTTAACCCCTATTAACTCCATACATTCATCATAATCTAGATATTTATATGCCATTTTCTTTAACTCACAACACGCAATTTGAGTAAAGTTTAAATCTAGAGCATATACTTTCTTTGGATTTTTTGTAAGTAGTGCAAAAGCATTTTCACCAGCAGATGCAATAGACACACAAACATCATCTTCATGAATATCTAATGCTTCAAGAAGTATATCTGCATCCTCCCATACTTGAGCATATCTAATTATGCTAAAATCTGCAAAGTCTTCTACTTCACTTTTTACTAATCCATTTTCTTGTTCTTCCATATTTTTTACCTCTCACATTTATCTTTAGTCTACTCCGTACAAGTTACATTCCTTGATAAAATTATATTATATATACATAAAATGTACAATAAACTTAAATATATATAATTATTAATATAATATAGCTGTAATAGTTTTAAAACATAACACAACAATATTGTTAGCAGTCAAAAGAAAAACTACAAAAAAATAAACCTCAAGGATTAAATTCAAATTTTTAGTACTCTATTAATATACTATCTATGACTATTTTAAATACTTTTTAAGCAAAACATATATTATATTTAGTTTTCTAAGTGATTATCCATTATTCTAACTTAATAAATTGTTTCTTGTATTTTCTAAACTTATATTATATACTAATTACAAATGTAGAAAACAAAATACTTTTTAAATATTAATAAACTGTTAGGAGCTGATAATAATGCAAAAAATATTAAAATTTGAGTATAAAACAATAATTTTTATTATAATAATTCTATCAATAATAGCTGTTAGATTTTTATCAATTAAATATGTTCCAGATGTTTTTTGTGATGAAGAAGATATATTAAATCATATGAATAGTATTAGTTCCAGTGGAGTTGATACAGAGGGTAATAAACTACCTCTATTTATGACTGTAGGAGAAGGCTTATCAACATATACATATATTTATCCAATGATTATATTATCAAAATTTTGCAATGCTATTACACCAACAAATATAAGAATTATACAACAAATATTAACTATTTTATCTTGTTATTTAATAGCAAAAGGGATAAAAAGACTCACTAATAATTCTGAACTATTTAGAATTATTTTATTTACAGGACTATCATTACCATGGGGATTTGTTCAAGCAAATCGAATATGGGATCCCGCATTAGTTCCATTATACTTTTCACTGCATTTTTATTTTTTTACTCTATTTTACAACAAAAGAAATTATACATTATTTAATAAAAAAATTAGCTCAATAATAAATAGTACGTTTTTAATAATATCATTTAGTTTTTTAGTACTTTTAGCTGTTGTTTATCCTCCTTGTAGGATTCCTGCAGTAGCTATGTGGATTTTTTTGATTGTATTCTTATTTTACAAAAGAAAAATTACTATTACTCAGTTTGCTATGGTAGTTATTGCTTCAAGTATTTTATCATTACCTTTAGCAATAAATATATTATTCAATTCTGAATTCAATCAAAGGGCTAGTAAATTATTAATATTTAATGATAAAACAAACATTTTGAAAAGTATATATTATCTAATAAGAAACTTTTTTAAATTACTTAGTTTTAAATTTTTATTTATTGCTGGAGATAATAACTATAGGCATGCAGTACATTCTTGGGGAATGTTAGGATTTTTAACTATTATACCATTAATTAAAGTATTATTTACAAAAATTGAAAACATATCTTACTATATGATTTTTACAATATTATTTACATTTTTTAGCGTTTCACTTACAAACGATGGAATGCCTCATAGTTTAAGATCATGTTTAGTTTGGTTACCATTTACAATTTTAATTGGATATGGTTGGGAATACCTATTAAAAAATAAATCAACAAAATTAAAGGTAATCTTTCAAATTCTTTCTATACTAAGTTTTATTACATATCTTTATTTGTATTATAATTTTTATACTTCATTGTAAAACTAGCTACTACTCTTAAAAAAAAAATATAAAAAAATCATTCATTACTGAATGATTTTTTTCTGTTCTATTAATTTTATAAAATATCAATGGCTGGGCCAGTAGGATTCGAACCTACGAATGTCAGATTCAGAGTCTGATGCCTTACCGCTTGGCGATGGCCCATCACAAAGATTATTATACCACTTAAAGTAATCATTTACAAGAAAAAACAGGAGTATTTAACCCCTGTTTTCTCATTATTCTTTTGTAGCCATCTCTTTATGTTCTATCTTTGTAATCTTTTTCTTATGTCCTTTATTATAGAATGCTCTTTTAGCTTGAGAAGCAGTTATTATCTTTTTCTCATATAAAAGTTTAGCAACTCTATCTAGGCCATCTTTATTCTCTTCAAGTAATTTTTCTGTTTCAGCATAAACTTCATTAATTAAATCTTGAGTTCTGTTTCTGATATCTATAGTTACATCATCTGTTATAACAAGTTTGCTATCATCATTAAATGCATAGTTTTTATATTTTTCATCCATACCACAATTTAAGAAATACTCCTCAATTTGTGCTACAAGATTTTGAATATCTGAAGACGCACCAGTATCGATAGCCTTTTCAACAAATTGTTGAGCAATTCTTCCAGCAACTCCAATGCTAATTGAATCTCTTAAAAGTTGCATTGTACCAGAAGAATCAATCTTGTCACTTCTATCAAACATAGTAACTCCAGCCCAATGAAAAGCAGGTACAATAGAAATTAAAGTACATTTTTCATTGACCTTTGTTTTAGATAAAAGCCATGCAACAAAATGTCCAGCTTCATGATAAGCAGTAATCTTCTTTTGCTTAACAGTATAAGTATCAAACTGTTTAAAGTAACGTCTGTATACCTTTTGAATATGGTCTAATTTTAACGCTTTATCTCCATCAATTTTGGCAACAGCCATACTTTTATCTAGTAAATCTATAGTTCTATCTGGATTTGCAATATCATTAAAGCTAGTTGCGCTAACTATAACGTTTTCAAGCATTTCTTGAGTACAAGATACATTATGAAATTCAGATAAAGTTTTAACTCTACCTTTGATCATGTCTCTAAGTTTTTTACCTTTAGGCTCTTCAATAACAACACGTTCAAATCTACGACTTAAAGCTCCATCCGTATCAAATATTCTCCTGTATTCATCCATAGTTGTTGCACCAATAAATACAACGTCATCACGTGCAAGAATAGGTTTAATAGAACCTGCTAAATCTGGTCCACTACCTTCCGCATTACCTGCACCTATAATTTGATGAATTTCATCTACAAAGACAATTAAATTATCTTTTTTCTCGATGAATTCTATTAAATCTTGAACCTTTGCTTCAAAGTCTCCTCTATAATGAGTTCCAGCAACCATTGAATTTAAGTTTAATTCTATAACAGTATAATTCTTATATTCCTTTGGACAAGTTCCATTAAGAATGCTATAAGTAATTGCTTCAACTATGGCAGACTTTCCAACTCCTGGTTCGCCAATTAATATGGCATTTCTTTTTGTCTTTTTAGAGATAATATTCCATACTTCATATATTTCATCATCTCTACCCATTATGTCGCATTTTCCTTTTGAAAATTTACTATTAAGATTTGTGACACAATTTTTTATGCTTTCAGGTATTTGTAATGGTTGTTTTACAATAGCATAATTATTGCCACTATTTTGTTTTGCTAGTTCTTTCTGATTTAGTACCAACCCCTCTATACCAAGTGTGTTTCCAAGGTCAACTTTTAGTTCTTTTACATTAACTTTATATTGTTCTGCTATATATTTAGTAGCTCTACTATTTTCATTAGAAATGATACAGTAAAGCAAATCATCTAGTTGTACGGCAGGAACATCTATTTGTTCACATATAGCTTCAGCCATTGCAAGTGCTTTTTCAAGATCTTGACTTAAGCCATACTCTAAATCCATAACAAGCATATATGTTTCAAGTGTTAGGATATCTTGTTTCAAAATTCCTTCCACAACGAACTGTTTGTTGTCCTCTTTCTTTTTCTTTGCTTCAATAAACATTTCATATGATTTTCCAACATATTTTTGATACATTGTCTTATTAGACATTATTGCTACAACATTTGGTGTTGCTGCAATTCTTTGGCCAGTAATATCTGGTTGCGCCTCTACAATAAGCTCTAATAGACTTGTATCTGAATACTCAAGTGAAGCTAAGAAAAAGTCTAAAGCTGTTATCTCTCTTTCTTGGAATTCCTTGCTAATTTTTTGAGCAATTAGCATAGTGTCTAGTACTTCTCGAGATAAGTTACAATCCACATAATCGTTCATAAATTTTCCCTCCTTTTCGTAAATTTACTCTAGGCACAATATCACTAAATTTAGCAATATTTTCTCTTTGATGCTCGAGGTTATTATATAACGCGATGCTTTCAGTGTCAAGAATATTGTTTAGTTTTCATAATATTTTTGATTGAATTTGCATTTTCTAATATTTATGATATAATTATTATGTATATTAAATTTAAATAATGCTCAATAATTTGAGCGGAGGTAATATGGAAGAAAAAGACTATAAAGCATTTTGCAAGATGGTCGAAAAAACACTAAAACTTAAAAGAGATATTGATCTTTTTGAAGATCCGCGTCTTTTTATTATTAGAATAGATAGTATCCGACTTGCATTATGTGCTGAGTTTATAAATAAAAATGATGTATTAATTCGCTACATAGTACGAATTATAAATGGAAAAGCTGTTATATATAATAATCTCTTCTCTGGTTCAAATCCATTTAAACCAACAGTAGTAGATATATATGAAAAAACAACTTCTCCTACAGGTGTAGCAAAATTTTTCAAAGAAGAATTTAAAGATTTCAAAGAATGTATAAATAAAAAGAATAACTAATGCAAAAAAACAAGAGTGGCAAAATTGCCACTCTTTCTTCTTTTCCTTTACAAATTATGTCAACTGTGGTATAATAATAATGTCAATTAATTTTTAACAGCGCTCAAACTTGAGCAGAAAGGTCTTTATGACAAAAGAATCTAAAAAAGAACAATCGTTAGAGCTGCTAAATCTTTTGCAGGAGGTAAAAAATGAAATAGAAACAAACACTAAATCTAAAATTACTATACGAAATAATGCAAAGAAAACAAAGATTTTCGTTAAAATACATGGTATTTGCCAAACAAAAAAATTCTTGTTTACTTTCAAAGATAACTGGACATATATTTACCAAATACTAAAAGGTAATTGGAAAAAGCCAAAAGGAAACTATGTCAGTCAACTTGTATCTATAAGGAAAAATAAAGGTGCAATTAATTTCGTAAAAGAAGCTGCAAAATGGCTATAATTGACTAATATTAACTTTAATAAGCTAAGGAGGTAAATTTTCATTTAGCTACATATATATTTAACTTAAATCACATATCAATTAATCTTTAAAAGGAATTAAAAATGTTTAAAACCTCACACACTTCGAGCAATAACAATAAAAGAGTGGGCACTTGCAAAAAGTCAAACAAACATCACTCTTTTGAAGATCGTAAAAAAATGTGTAAAGAAAAGTTAAATACTCTAACAGATTGTACTGGTGTCAGTTACAATATTCAACCACTACGAAGGGAAACTATATATGTTACTAAGTATTGGGTAAATGAATATGGTAGAGTTCAAATTTGTTCTCAAAAACAAATGAATATAGATGAGTTAGAAAAGTACGTAGATATCGAATATAAACGTAATTTTCCAAGTGTTGACCATTATCACGAAGGTTATCACAAAAAACAAAATCTATTTCATAAGGAGGATAAATAATATGAACATCTATAGTACAATCCATCAAGAAATTGAAAGATTTAGAAAAGACGTGCCAGACTCAAACGTCCTCTTCTATATTGATATGTCACCTACATTAAATGATGATGACGATGACGAATTCTACGTCTTTATCAAAAGCCATGGAAATGGTAAAATTAGTGTTAGAACATATACTTTCAATGAGGATAACTTACCTGTAGCATCTAGTCAAGATACACTTGAAGTGCAATATCTTTCAAGATATCTTAAAGATATTTACAATAAGTAATCTAAATCTTTAGAGAGATCACAACAGTGGTCTCTCTTTTTTATGTGAAATAAAAGTGATATTTTTATTGACATATTAGTAAAATAATATTATAATATCCTCTGAGGAGGGATATAATATGAAGATAGTGATGATAATTCTAATACTATATTTTGGCTTAATATTATTAATGCCAATGTATATTCGAAACCACGTAAGTAAAACAAGTCTTTTGAGAGGCTACAGTGTAAGATGTATTTTTGCAAGCTTAGCACTGGTATTTGCTATAATGTTTTCAATTTTTTCTATATACTCGACATTATTTGCTAAAGAAAAAATAGACATTCTAGCATTTATTAATGGTGATAACCAAATATTGCAAATATCAACAGTAGCTCTATTTGCTATATTAGCTTTTTCAATTTTATTCTGCATAATTCATATAGTATTACATTCAAGATATTTAAGAGCCCATAGGATACCAACATTAAGTTCAATTGCAATGCACTTTTTCCTAAGTATCACATGTTATGTCTCTTTACCAATTATAACAGTATATTTGCTTATTTCAGATATAATAGATAAAACTCGTGAAAGAAAAAGAAAAAAGTTAGTAAAACAACATTATCTTCTTCCACTTGTTAACTATACAAATAAGCAAAGAGCTCTAAACGAAGATAAAAGTGGTTTTGATGGTGAAAAAAAAGCAGTCTAAAAAGACTACTTTTTTTATGCTTATTTTATATATTTATTCTTTAATTTCTTTTTGATTAACTCCTTCAGCTTTATATATTCCAAAAGCAAGTATTACTCCAACTGTAGCAGTAATAAGTTGTATTAAACTCATAGATTTTTGAAGTGTTGCTACTGCTTTTGAAGGAAAAACTCCAAATGCATTTAATATACTAAAAAATCCAAATATAATAGCAACTTTTGCTACTATTCCAACTACTCCTGCTAAGAAGTAGTTTTGTTTTTTATTTAGCATTAAAAATTTAAATGCAAATATTAATGCAAAGTTACCTGCCCATATTGCTGGTATCATATAAATCATTGGCATAGATAATGGTCCAAATATATATCCACTAGCAATCGTAGATATTGATGGCATTGTTACTACAAATAATATCTTCTTCCATCCTTTTAAATTAATTGCACTTACTACTAATGCACAATTTACAATAGATCCAACTATTAATTGTGAATTAGTTGCTACAAAACTTTGAGCACCAAAAATTACAGATAATAATTTACCTAAAAAAGTTGGCACTAAAAATGCAAGTAGAGCTATTACTATTGTTTGAATAACATCTACTTTTTTTGAAAAATCATAAGCTGTTTTGGATAAAACTCCTGTCTTTTCCATAAAAAATTCCTCCCTTAACTTATGATTTCCTAACGGGTTTAAATGTTACTATATGCAGTCTTACTAGAAATTCCTTCTAGTCTTCCTATGTTTCCACTTAGAGTATTTATTATATCTTGAGGAGCATCTATTACTATTGAAATTACATTCACTTTTTTCTCTTTGTATGGTATACCCATTCTTCCAATTATATAATCTCCATATTCAGATAATAATTTATTTAGCGCAGGAACGCTTTCTTTGTTTTCAACAATGATTCCAATTACTGCAACTCTAGTATCCATTTTTCATCTTCCCTTCTTTTGTATCTTTCGGTCAGAAGTTTTATCTTTCCGTTAGAAAACCCAACTAAATTTTAGCATAAATAGAATTATTTAGCAAGAAAAAAGCACTGGCATTACCAGCACTTTTAATTTTCTAATTATCCTTAACTTTTTCTAATAACTCATCTAATTCTTGTCTTAATGCTAAAACTTGCTTTCCAAGTAATTCATCTTTTTTTTCAAGTTCTTTTATCTGCTTTTCATAAATGTTTTTCAAGGCCAAAACTTCTTCTTTAGTCATATCATCTTGAGTAATAATCTTGTTTTCAAAATCTTCTTTTAATTTATTGATATCTCTCATATTATTCACCTATTTGTTTATCTTCTATTTTTTTATTTCTACTTGAAATAATATCTCTAGCTTCATCCTTACTAGCTTTCATTACCATAGTCATATTCTCTTTTTGTCTAATATTACTATTCAATTCATTAACTCTTTCAAGCATACTATTTAAGTCTATATCTTCATGTTCAACAACATTATCATCTATAGTAGGTATTATAAGCTTTTCAGAAATCATCTTGTTCATATCAACACTATACTCTCTAGTATGTTGTTTTACCATACCAGATTTTCTCATTATTTTAAATCCTAGATTTATTAATTTTTGACCACTTCCAAGTAGCTTTGTTGCTTTATATTCTGTTACTTGTTCTTTTTCTAATGATTTACTCTTATCTACTCTACTATCATACTCTTTCACATTTTTAGTTTTGCTAGCTAATTCCATAAGTCTCTTATTTTCACTAGCAAAACCTTCTGTTAACTCGTTTTTACGTTTTTCTATCTCATTATAATACTCTCTTGAAGGTCCATATTTACATCCATCATTTACTTTTTTACTATCTTCAACTAAAGCATCAAGTTCATTCAACTGAGACTCATAATCTTTTTTGGTTATTCTATCTATATCTGAATATAGATTATTCATTTTCTCATGTCCTAATCTTTTGGCAACTTCTACCATATCATCTTTACTGTATAAGTATAGCACACGATCAGCTTTAATCCTATCAAAAACATCTCTTACTTCTTCATACTTATTTTTATCATCTTTAAAATGTTCAAGAACTTCGTTAGATCTTTGAATTATTTCTTCAATTGTTTTAACTGTTCCATTTTCATTGTACATATAACCCAAAATACCATATCCATGAGTTAAGCTAGGATGTCTAGCAATATTATATCTAGCTGCTGAAGATATAACATCATTTCTATTTCCATATTTTCCAAAAAAAGACATTTTCTTTCCAATTACTGTACCATCAACTTCTCTTGCCATTGTTCTTTTTAGTAAGTCTTTTTCAACTTCTTGTGGATATTTTTTATACATTTTATTATATAAACCTCTAGAAGCTTTAATAGATTCGTTTTTACCAGCTTGTCTTGCATCCGCTTCAAAAAACCAGTTTTTATAATTATTTTCATACTTATAAGTTAGCTCTGAATTACTTGCAGTTGCTGCCATTTCTGAAGATAATTTATATAACTCTTCAAATGTATAATTACTTGCATTTTCTTTATGTATTACAGCTCTATATTGTTTATAATGTCTAAACTCATGAAAAGTAGTTTCTACCAATTCTGTAAGACCTGCCATTCTTTCTGCAGGATCAGGAGAACTAAGTCCTACTGCAAGAAAATAATCATAATTAATTCCAAATTTTGTAGTATTCATTTCACCTGGTACACTATAACATGTTTGTCCTTTTGTAACACTTTTCTTTTTAGAGTCAAATGGAATTTCTTCATAGCGAAAATTTCTTTCTGCATATTGTTCTTTCTCCATAGATGCATTAATTAAATTTTCAACTAAACCTTCCATTTCTTTTTTAAAATCTTCTTTAGATATATTTGGTGTATTCAAAATATATTTATCTCCAAATTCGGAAACTATTTTTTCAATTATTTCATCACCATTTTGGTCTTTAGATGTTATTCTAGACATCTTTTTCACCTCTTATTTGTTTCAAAATCTCAGAAACATTAACATTTTTCACTTTCTTAGCTTCAGACTTGCTTTCAAAAAAATCAACTTCTTTACGATTTTTCAATTCTTTTTCTAGAGCATCTAAATCTCCAATAAAGCAGTCTAATTCATAGCTTTCTTTTTCGTCCATAATATCACCCATCTATATTTTATAATAATTTATAAAATAATACAAGGGTACTATATATTTTAAGGGTTTTTACTTTTTTTACTTATTTAGGTTGACAAACCAACAAAAAAAGTTTATAATATAGAAGTACTGAAATGGTGGATATAGTTCAGTTGGTAGAGCGCCAGTTTGTGGCACTGGATGTCGTGGGTTCAAGTCCCACTATTCACCCCATATAATATTGGGCTGTAGCCAAGTGGTAAGGCATCAGACTTTGACTCTGACATGCGCTGGTTCGAGTCCAGCCAGCCCAGCCAATATTAAATACTAGAGTATAGAAATATGCTCTAGTATTTTTTTGCTTTTAAAAAATAGAGTACTATTTCTAGTACTCTACTATTATTTTATATATAGGTCCAAAAGGTGAAAATTTCTTTTCATATTCTGTCTCAATATTAAATACATCTGTTTGATGAAGATCTAAATATACTTCTTTAAACTTTAAGCCATAGTTTTGCATACTTACCAAACTATATTCAAAAAGTCCTCTATTATCTGTTTTAAATTCAATTTCACCATGTTCCTTTAATATTTCTTTATATACACTTAAGAAATTCTCATGAGTAAGTCTTCTTTTTGTATGTTTTTTCTTAGGCCATGGATCACTAAAATTAAGATATATTTTTTCAATTTGATGATTTTCAAATATTTCATTTAAAGTAGCTGCATCTTCACTCATAAAATATAAATTATCTAATCTATTGTTATTCTCTTCTTCATATCTTTTTAGTTTTTTTATAGCAAGTGCAAGAACTGGTGGAGAAACTTCTACTCCTATATATATATTATCTTTATCTAATTGACAAAGTTGAGTTATAAAATCTCCTTTACCCATTCCTATTTCAAGGTATATTTTTTTACCAATATTATCTTTAATTATTTTTTGAATTGTATCTTTATCCTTTATATATCTATCAAATTCATTCATTTCTTCGATAGCTTTAGGATTAAATCTGGTTCTCATTTTTCCTCCTTATATTACTGCAATTAGAGTACCAACAACTTGAACTAAAAAACCTATAATACCTAAAAGTATAATATTAAAATAAGGTATTTTGATGTTTGCCTCTTGTATTTTTCTAGCTTTTTCTTCTCTTTTCATTTTTAATTTTTCAAGTTTCTTTTCATCTTTTCTTATATCAAAAAATCTCTCTTTTATGTCATCCATTCCAAAGCTAGAATGATGATAGTACTTATATTTTTTACTAGACAACTTACAATAATACAAACCAACTGCTATACATAAACCAATTCCAACAATTTGAATTAATCCACCAATTAAAGAAGTAAAATAAAAACTAGAATGGAAAGCATATCTTAAAGCTAATTCATCAACTAATGCCATTCCTTGTGCAATTCCAATAGCAGATATATAAAAAAATGGCGTAATTCCAGCAATAATAATAACTAAACTTAAGAAACCATTATATTTTATTAACTCAAATAAAGATTTAGCTTGAATACTATCAGCTACAATATAGTCACCTGATTTTATTTTAGAAAAAGTATAAACAAAAGTTACTATAAATATTACAAATGTTATGATGGTAAATATAATATGTAATTTAATTATATGTTCCCTATAAAATGATAATAAGTTCCCCAAAATATCTTTACTATTCTTGATGTCAATTTTAAATTTTTTTGCATTTTTGTTAATTTGTTGTTTTTCTTTAATTTCCATTAAAATTCACCTCTTATATTATTTCAAAATCTATTTGTTTTGTTAAAACATCAGATTTTATTAACCTTACATTAACTTTATCTCCTATTTTAATAACATTTTTTGTTCTTCTTCCAACTATTAATCTTGATGATTCATCATAGATATAATAATCTCCAGGAATATCAGCAAAAGATACATATCCTTCAATTGTATTTTCTAGTTTAACAAAAATACCAAATGAAGTAATTGACGATACTATTGCTTTAAACTCTTCACCAACAAAACGCTCCATATACATTGCAGAATATAAACTATCAAAATCTCTTTCTATTTTTGTAGCATTTTTCTCCATTTCTGAAGAAGATTTTGCATATTCTTCTGCTTGCTTATCTAATTTTCTAAGTTCATTTTGTTTAAAATTCATATTATTTTCTAATGATTTAGAAATAACTCTATGAATAAATAAATCTGGATATCTTCTAATTGGTGAAGTAAAATGACAATAGTATTTAGCGTTAAGTCCAAAATGCCCTAAACATTCATTACTATATTTTGCAAGTTTTAAAGATCTTAACATATATGTAGATACTATATCTTTATTTTCTTCATCTAGGTTATTTAAAATATCTGATAAAGCTTTTGGATGTACATCCTTTATTCCTTTAATTCTTACATTGTAATTAGATAATACTAAATTTAAATCTCTAAGTTTTTCTTCATCAGGTTTTTCGTGTATTCTATAAATAAATGGTAATTCCAAATAATAATATTTTTCTGCTATAGCCATATTAGCTGCAAGCATAAATTCCTCAATCATTTGATTAGCAAATGTTATAGGATATGGCTCAACATCTTTAACATCACCATTTTCATCTAAAACAATGTGAGTTTCTGGAATATCAAAATTAATACATCCAGAATTAATTCTTTTTTCATTTAATATTTTAGCTAATTCTTCCATTAAAAGCAAGTCTTCTTTAAAATTAGCATATTCTTTTTTAGTTTCTTCGTCTTCTGTATTAGATATAACTTTATATACTTTATCATAAGACATTTTCTTTACAGATTTAATTATACCTTTAAATACTTCAGATTGAAGCACATTGCCATTTAAATCCATTTTTATATCTATTCCTAGTACTAATCTTTCTACGCCTTCATTTAAGCTACAAATCCCGTTTGAAAGTTCTTTTGGTAGCATTGGAATAACAGTACCTGGAATATATATGCTTGTACCACGAGCTATTGCCTCTTTATTTAAAGCGGTTCCTTCTCTTACATAATGTGAAACATCTGCTATATATACAGATAATACATATCCATCATCTGTCTTTTTTACATATACTGCATCATCTAAATCTTTAGCATCTGCAGCATCTATAGTAAAGCATCTCTCATTAGTTCTATCTATTCTGCCTTGCTTTTCTTTCTTTAATACACTTTGAGGAATTTTAGCCACTTCTGCTTTAACATCCTCATTAAATTTTTCTAAAATATCTAAATTATATGAAACATATAATGACTTTGCATCAATATGTGCATCATCTTCTGTTCCAATAATACTTTCTATTTTTCCTTCAGCTTTATTCTTGTCTGTAGGATACTTAATTATTTTAACTTTAACGACTTGACCTGTTTTATAGTTTTGAGAATTTTTCTTTGAAATATATATATCTGCAATTGTATCATCTATTGGTTCAACAAAACCAAAGTTTTTAGATTTTGTAAATTTTCCTATTACAGTTTCAATATTTCTTTTTAATACTTTTACAACTTTTCCTTCTCTGCTTTTTCCACTAGATTCAAAAGTTTCAACAAGGATTTCATCCCCGTTCATTGCACCATTTAAATTTTTAGATGAAATATATACATCTTCACCATCTTCAACTATTCCAAACCCAAATCCCATAGACTTAGCTTGAAATTTACATTTAACATAGTCTGTTCTACTAAGTGGAACATATCTGTTACTATCATCTAGAATTACTATTCCTTCTTCAACAAGTTCTGAAAGTATTCTATCTAATTGTTTTTGATCGTGTTCAGGAATACTAAATAATGCAATTATTTGTTTTCTAGTAGCTAAACTATACTCATTAGATAAAAAGAAGGAAGTTAACACTTCCTTCCTTGTAGTATATTTATCTTTTCGTAAATTATTTTCTGTAGTGTTTTTCATAATATCCTTTACTATTTAATAATTGAAAAAGTTGTAGCAAAGCATAGTATGCAGAAAATTATTCCTAAAACAATAGTGTATTTAGATAATACTCCGTCTAGAGTTTTAGATTTATTTGCTCCGTAAAATGTATTACTTCCTGTAACAGCAGATTGTTGATCTTTGCTAGATTGTAGCATTACAACTACTGTTAGAACTAATCCAACTATTATTGTCAATATTGATAAAGTCCAATCTATCCATCCCATATTGTTCTCCTCCTATCAAACATGTCGTTTTACATTTTTGTATTATAACATAAAATTATTCAAAATACAAGGCTATTCTAGTATTTCTTTTATGTTGTCTAACATAAGTGAAATATTTTCACTATTAAGCATAGTATTAATATTTGAAAATTTTGTATATATACTTTCTAAGCCAAGTATATATTGTATTTGAGCATAATCATTTAAAGGATGAGTCTTAAATAATTCAATTCTATCCAAGATTTGTTTTAAATAGTATTCATAACCTTTAATCTCATCCCCAAAATAATTTGAGCCAACAAGTTCATCAACATATTTACAAGTATAAAAAACATTGTCATCAATTGCATATTTATTATTCTTCTCAAAAAGCAACTCATTATTTGTATTATTATAAATAATATTTGAAAGCTCAAACCTTTTTTCTAAATTATCTTGTCCATATAATTCTTTCTTAATATCTAATATATCCATATAGTTTACACATGCTCTACTATATAATCTAATATAATCTATATCATATGGATCTAATGTTGAAGCAACTCTGCATTCACTAATTATTTTTTGTTGCTCGTCTAAAGTAACATTTAAATTGTCCACCTTTGATGGTTCAATAATCATTGCAATTACCTGTAAAGTTAGTATTAAAAACACCGATACATACATTATTCCATTGCATACTAAATATGTTTTACTTGCTTGTTCTATTCTTTTTTCATTGCTATTTATTGCAAGAAGTATTGTAAAGAAATATAGTATAAACAAATATGTAAATGAAATATCAAAAGATGCAAATACCAAATAAATAACTAGCATATACTTATATATTTTTTCCTTACTGTTTTTTATAGTTAAAACAATAATAGAAATTAAACTAATAAGTCCTAATAGACCACTTTCAACTAGAACCTGTATAAATAAGCTATGTACTTCTAAAGATACATACTCACTTGTTTGTACAGTTTCATATAATGTTCTAAATGCATTACCACCATTTCCAAATATAGCATTTAATGGAGTTTTAAATACAATTTTTAAGCCATCTATATAGTATGTAAGTCTTAATGACGTACTTCTAAAATTTGAAAAATAATTTCTAAAATTTAAAATCACACTAGAGTTTACTATCCTATTTATGCTTAATATTGCTACAATTATAATCGCTACAATTAAAGCTATAGTTATTCCATTTTTTATCTTTTTATTCTTTTCATCATTCAATACATATTCATATAATATACCTAAAGCTACAACTATAGCTAAAGAAATAAAAACAAAAAATATTTTTGCTAAACTAAATACAATCAAGCTAAATATAAAATTAAATAGTAAGTATACTATATCTTTATTTTTTTTCATAATAATAGGTATAATAAATGCTGTTATAATATATAAAATAAAAATCATCTTTGAATGTGAATAAAACATTATAGTAGTAAAATAACTAATACATGTATATATAAATATTTTTTTGTTCTTGTTATCCACACTATCAACTAGTTTTTTATACAAATAAATAACTGAAATTAAAGATAAAATGCCCAAGAAATTTGTATATTGAAATATTGTTTCTGGGACCTGTCCTATTTCAGATACATATGCTCCACCAAGCATATTTAATGGTTTTTCAAAAAGTCTAGTTCCAGTCTCATCTAATACAAGAAGTCCAACTATAGCAATAAATATAATCATTGCTTTTATATATTTTTCTTTATTTTCACTATTAGTTATTAGTAGATATAACAAATATAAGCTATATACTCTTGTTGCTAGATTTATAGCTCCAGACATTGTTGCTACATTATTAATTGCTACTGGTATAAAATACGATACAATTAATGTAATAAATCCAAATACTATACCTTTATTAATATTAATTTTTCCATTAATTAGAAAATATAAAAGAATAAGTAGATTAATAATATACATTACACCTAAAGTATCTATTTTATAATATCCACCACGTCTTATTCCTATAAAACAAATAAGTAAAATAACCAATAACTCTATTATTTTTTTAGCTTTTTCAATTACTCTTTCCATTGTTTTCCTCGTTACTGCAATTATATATTATTTATTCCACAAATACAAGAAAAAAAGAGACTACATTAAAGTAATCCCTTATTTTGTCTTATCCATATCTACGTTGTCTAAACCATATTCAAGTATTTGATTTACAACATTATTAAATGATATTTTATTTTTCTCAGCTAATTCTGCTATTCTATCAAAAGTTGTTCCACTCATTCTTATTGTTCTAGTAATACTATCCTTAGTTTTGCTCTCTGAAATGATCTTTAATTTTCCCATAATAATCACCTAAAAGTATTATACGTTTTATTTGTAATTTAATTAACGTACTATTTTGTACACATAATGTATACATTTATAATTTTTTATGCTATAGTATTATTATTAGGATGTGAAATTATGAGACAAAAATACAAAACAATTATGATTTTATATATTATACTTTTCACTTTAATAACTGCAAACATTATAATGCTTGGAATAAATATTCACTTATATAACTTAATAAAATAAACAAGAGGCTATTATTTAGCCTCTTTTAATGTTTCTTCAATTATTTGGTTATGAGAACCATCATCAGTTATACCTGCTCCAACATTTGGATTATTAAATGAATATGCAACATCTACTAAAAATATTAATACCAAGACTATGCATAATATATTTCTAAGTTTTGGTTTCATTTTAGAGAATACTTCTTGCATATGTGGTGCAACTATATATAAACAAATACAACCACCAAGTCCAAAAAATGCAAGACCTTCAAAACATATTCTACCATTTAGATTTAAGAAGTTTCCAGTATAATCCCACCATCTAAGACCTTGACTAACCTCTAAATACCATGATGTTGTATATTCTATTATTCCACATAGTAATACAACAATAAAAAATGTAAGTATTGGATTATCCATTAATTTCTTAAACTTTTTAGGCAAGAAAAGTAAGAATAGTATTACTACACCACCTGCACCATATATTGGAAGCCATGGTCCATGTAATACTCCTCTATTAACAAATATTCCATCTTTATACACATATAATAGAACTTCCCAAAGCCATCCAATAAAAGCAAATGTAAAAAACAATAATATTAAAGAAGAAAGTGTATATTTTTGGTAATAATGAAACATTTCATCCATTTTCTTCTTTTCTTTTCTAGTTACTCCTGGATAACATTCCAGATTATTATCATTATTTAATAATTTATTGTCGTTTAATAATTCAAATCCTTTTCCTTTTTTATCTATATATTCAATTTTTACAAATGTATAAAATTCAACTATACTTGCTGTATAGTATGGATTAAAACCTAACACTCCAAGTATTCCTAAAGTTGCAATATCCATAATCATATAAAATGTAAAAGATAAATCTAGTAAAAATAATTTCCACTTTTTTCCTTTCATCATATCTTCTGAAAGTTTTATAGCTTCAAATGACTTAACCTTAGGATTTTCAGCAACAATCATTGGCACTAGTCTATAAGAATAACGCTTAATTATACCACCAATAATAGTTAGATCCCAAAGCATTTGAAATAAATCCACCAAAAATATAGTTTTAACAGTTCTAAAATAATCTTTAAAATTTGAAAATGCTGCTATTCTTTTAAACGGTGTTTTATGATATATTCTTGACTCTAGAAACACACGAGCTTGACACACTTTTAATGGTTTTGCTACAAATACTCTATATAAGAGTTGAAATAACAATACAATAATAACAAGCACAATTGCTTTATTTGCATTAACAAAAGCATCTAGAACACCTTTTACAACTCTAAACAAAAACTGTTCTAAATGTGTAATCCCATCAAAAATTGTCCTAAATAGTCCTGCTGTAACTTTTTCTTCAACATATATTTCATCTATATTATCTGTTTTAAATATTGTCTTTAATACAGATGATGTAATATCTAAGTTTGAACTACTTAATGAGTCAACTTCTGTTTCAAGTTTTATACTCTCTGCAACTGAGTCATCTCTTAAAACATTTTTAATTCCATTAAATGTAGTAGCATAACTTCCAGCAAATATCATCATTATTAAGCAAACAAAAACTAAAGTAAAATAATTCTTTTTTAAAGTTTCTCTTGCTCTTTTTCTAATATCTTTATTTTTCATATATATTATTCTCCTACAAAAATATTAGCATAATACATAAAAAAATACAATAAATAAAAAAGAGAGGAATACTTCCTCTCTAGTTACCAATTACTTAAGTTCAGACATTAAAGTTTCTTTATCTGTAACACCAACATGTTTGTGTATTACTTCACCATTTTCAAATATTAGCAATGTAGGAATACTCATTATTCCAAATTCTTCTGCAATTTCTGGTGAGTCATCTACATTAACTTTACCAACTTTAGCATACTCTGCAACTTCTTCTGCAATTTTTTCAATAGCTGGGGCCATCATTTTACATGGTCCACACCAATCCGCATAAAAATCTACAAGAACTTTTTTATCTGTTTTTCTAACTTCTTCATCAAAATTATCTTCACTTAAAACTATAACACTCATACTCACTACTTCCTTTCATTTAAATATTTTACTGCACTAAGTCCTGCAACAGCACCCTCATATACAGCTTTACTAACTTGTAATAATCCACCTGTAGAATTACCACAAGAATATAATCCTTTAACATTAGTAGCCATATTTTCATCTACTTTTATGCTATCTTTGTCTAATATAACTCCAATTTTCTTAGCAAAATCACTACCTCCAGCTTCACCTAGTGCAATAAATACACCATTTACATCTATTGTATCTCCATCTTCAAATTTAATAGCTTCTACTCTATCTTCACCTATTATTTGAGAAATTTTTCTAGTATCTACATCAAAAGTAGTATCTGCTTCCATTTCTTTTCCATCTGTTAATATTTTCACATTTTGAACAATGTTTTCTAAATCTTTTGCTTCACTTACAGCATATTTTCCATTTCCAATAACTACGACATTCTTATTTCTATAAAAGAATCCATCGCATATTGCACAATAACTAACTCCTTTTCCTTCAAGTTCTATAATGCCTTTAATATTTGGTCTTAGTTTTTTATTTCCAGTAGCTATTATACATACAGATGATTCATATACATTATCTATAGTTTTAACAGCAAAACCATCAAGTGTCATTTCAATATTTAAAACTTCTTCTTTTTTTACTTCAACACCTATATTTTCTGCCTGTCTAATGCCATTTTCATATAAATCCTTACCACTAATTCCATTAACGAATCCATAGTAATTATCTATTTTTTCAGCTTTTTCTAAATTAGATTCACCACTATATATAATTAATACATTTTTATTTGCACGTCTAGCATATAATCCCGCACTAATACCCGCAGGACCAGCTCCTACAATAATAATATCATACATTAATTATCATCCTCCTCTTTAAAATATTCTAAAATCTTATATAAAGTATTATATAATGTAATTGCTTCATCTTTAGATAATTTAACACATTTACTCATTTCTTGAGGTACATCTGTAGCTTTATCTCTTAAATTCAAGCCTTTTTTTGTTACTTCTAATACAAGATTTCTAGCATCATCTTTATTTTTAGTTCTAGAAATATATCCTTTTTTTTCTAGTTTTAAAAGAAGAGGTGTTAAAGTACCAGAATCTAAATACAACACTTCACCTAACTCTTTTACATTCATTTTTTTATTTTCCCACATTACCATCATAACTATATACTGAGTATATGTTAAATCTAATTTATCTAATAATGGTTTATATCTTCTTGTAACTTCTTTAGCACAAGCATAAAGTGGAAAACATATTTGATTTTCTAGTTTTAGATTATCATAATTATCCATTACAATAACTCCTTAATATTTTCTTCTATTTTTGAAGGTTCAGTAGTTGGTGAAAAACGTCCTACAACTTCACCTTCTCTATTTACTAAAAATTTAGTAAAGTTCCATTTAATATCTCCATCATTTTTGCATGAAGAACTAATTTTTTCAATAGCTTTCATAGCCATTTTACCTTTTAATCCTTCAACTTTTTCGTCTTTCATTTGAGATTTTAAATATTTATATAATTCAGTCTCATTTTCTCCATTTACATCTATCTTTTTGAATTGATCAAAAGATGTTTTATATTTAAATGTACAAAATTCATGAATTTCTTCATCATTTCCAGGTGCTTGATTTCCAAATTGGTTACATGGAAAATCTAATATTTCAAGTCCTTGTGAATTATACTTTTGATATAATTCTTCAAGTCCTTTATATTGTGGAGTAAATCCACATCCTGTAGCTGTATTAACTATTAGAAGAACCTTTCCTCTGTAGTCTTCCATGCTAACTTCTTCACCTTTTCTTGTTAAAATTTTAATATCATAAATACTCATACAAATTCCTCCTCAAATTAAATTGTATACAATTTAATTATACTATATTTTGAGAAATTGTCAACAAAAATTATAGTGTTTTTGCATAATAATTAACTAATATTTCTTCACCATCTGGATACTTTTCAGTAGCAGATTTAACGTATTCATCAAAGCCATAATGAAAGTATATTTGAATATTTTTAATTTCACTAGGCTCTACACCAAGTGTAACCTTTTTATATCCTCTTGCTTTTAAATCACTAAGCATATATTCAAAAAGCTTAGTAAAATACCCTTTTCCTTGATATTCTTCAATTGTTCTAAATGCATTAAGATATACAGTATCTTCACTAATTAATCCTTCACTATTTTGTACAATATTCCTATCTAGAGAAGCTGTTGCTTCACTAATTATTTTTCCATCTAATATTCCATAGTATGCAATAGATTTACCATTTTTTACTCTTTCTATTGCACTCTCTTTCCATATTTTCCAATTATATTTATCCTTTGCATGTTCTATTTCATAATTCCACTTTTCTTCCATTTCTTCAAGTGTTGCTATTTTACAAATATAACTCATTTTAATCACCACCTTAATTATACCATAAAAAATAAGTGATACAAAATGCACCACTTACTTTACTTTTCATTATTTTTTATAATCTGTTTTACTAATATTTGGATATACTAAATTTTTTAGTTTATACTGTTTATGTTGATAATCATTAGCAAAATAGTTTAATCCTCTTAAAAAATATTTATATTTTGAGCTTTGTGTATTATCCCATGTTGTATCTACATAGTACCAAGCTCCTTCTAAGAATACAGCATTCCATGCATGTCCACTTTCCTTACCATCAGGTTTTAGGTAACTACTCAATATCATTTCACATTTTAATCCAGCAGCATTACACAAATACTTATATGCTTTGGCATATCCGTTACATACAGATTTTTTATCTATTAAACATCCATATGCATTCTGATCATTAATTGCTTTTTCAACATATGTAGTATTTTCTACCACATAGTCATGAATCTTTAAATATTTGTCATAATCTGAAAGACCTTCAACAGAATTAACTACATTATTTTTAACATTTTCCATCTTATCTAAATGCTCAGTTAAATCTACGTTTTTTGTTTGAGGAGTTTTATATATTTTTATAGCAGTAGTATTATTAGTAATTAATACTCCATACCTATCCAAATAAAACATTTCAGGATTATCATATTCTACTGCATATTGAACTTCTTTGACTACATCATTGAAAGTTTTATTTTCATTTCCAGCAGTTATATTATTCATTGTATAGTATAAAGGAATATATGCTACTTCTTGAGACCTTTCAATATATCCTACATCAAGCATTATATTATCATACATTTCTTTTCCATATTCATCTAATTGATTATAATAATACCTATTTTCTACCCACTCAGTAGCATCATCATAAATACCTACTGAATAATCTAAAATCAATTGAGCATTTTCTTCAGTTACTTCAGTATCTGAATCAACATCAATTATTTCAATATTTTCATCAGTTACTTCAATTGCTTCTTCATCTTCTTGAGCAATTTGTAAGCTTAAATATGCATCATATGCGGTTACCTTGCCATCACCATCAAGGTCACCTTTTATTTCTGTAGCATAAACATTAGTACTTAATACAAGAGCAAAAATAAAAGCGGTTAATAATTTTAAAATAATATTCTTTTTCATCTAATTCTCCTTACTCTGCAGTCTTATATAGTTCAAGTATTAAGGATGCATCATTAGCATCTATAATATTATTACCATCTAAGTCTCCAACTAATATTTCATTTTTTGTAATATTTCCATTTTTATATAATTCAAGTATCATAGAAGCATCATTTGCATCTACAACACCATTATCATCGACATCTCCAAGTATTCCATTATCTGAACGAACTGTAATATCACAAGTTCTAATTTCACCATTTATATCTAAGGTTATAGTAGCTTTACCAGTTCCAATAGCTTTAACAACACCTTTATCTGAAACTATAGCTACTTCTTCATTTGATGTAGACCAAATTATATTTAAACTATCTGTTAAGCTTTCTGGAATGTATAATGGAGTAATTGTTTCTTCTTCTCCAATTAATATAGTTTCACTACTTTTATCTAGTTCATAGTTTTCTACAATTTTATCTAAATCTGTTGATTTCACATTACATATTAAAATGTGACCGCCAATTTCAGCAGTAATAACAGCTTCTCCATCGCCGACAGCTGTTACTATTCCATTATTAACTATAGCTACGCTTGTATTAGAAGATCTCCAAGTAACTTTAGTATCATCAGTAGTGTTTAAAGGTAAATAAGAAACTTTTAATTCTGTTCTTTCATTTTTTAAGAGATCAATATTATTTTTATTAATCGATACAGATTCAATAGGTCTTATAAATTTTACAACTCCTTGTTCAACTTTAGTTGTAATATCTTCCCCTTTTTTATCTTTTAGTGTAGTAGCATTAAAATTCACTTTTGTACTATTTGAAGTATTATTTAATGCCTTAAAAGATAAAGATAATACACTTCCAGGTTTCTTCATGTAACTATTATCAACATATCCAATTTTAATTTTTCCTATTTTAGTTAAACTATTAACAGATAAAATTTTATATAAAGATAATACATCACCTAAAGTTGTATTATTTTCAGATTTATCTTTTATATCTTCTACACTTGTTAACAATTCTAACTTTGTTGGATCATATGATATAACAAAATCACCTGCAGCAAAATCAACAGCATTTAACATATCAATTTTAACAGTTACTGTATCTCCAATTTTACAACTTGCACTATCCACTTTAAAGTTTGCAATTTGTGCAGCTTCAACTGTTGTAAATGGCAATACAGTTAATACTAGCACAATCATTAAAGTAAACGCTAGTATAAATTTTCTAGCCATTATAATTTCCTCCCTGTATATTTTTAGCACTATTTTTAAAAGTGCAACAATGTTAACATTATAGCAAATTTTACATAAAATTGCAACATGATTGTTAATTATTACTATTATTTATGTTAACAGCTATTGATGATAAAAGAGTGAAAATGGTAAAAAAAAAGCAAGTAACTAAGTTACTTGCTAATTTTGGTGCCCCAGGAGAGATTCGAACTCCCGACCCACGGCTTAGAAGGCCGTTGCTCTATCCAACTGAGCTACTGGAGCATCTGTACTGTCTAGTACTCTAATATAATAGCACAGCTTGGATTAAAAATCAAGTGTTTTTTAATATAATTTATCAAAATCTCTCTTTTTTCGTTATTTATTTATCTCATTTGTGTCTATAACAATAAGTGGAACTTCCATTTCTTCTTGTGTTAGGCCTGCATGTCTTGCTTCCATTTTAAAGCCATCATCTTCCCACTCTAATGCTTTATTTGAAATTGCAAAAGCCATATAGTCTCCAACTACTTCATCAATCCTTGGATTTTGAATACCAGGTCCAAATAATCCTTTTTCTAGTATTTCTTCTTTAGTCATAAGAATAAAATATTTAGAAAAATGTTTATTAAATTCATCTTTGAAAGCCTCTTTATACTCTTCTTTTACATAGAAATTAACAGCTCTTGTTTCAATAGATGTTCTTCTAACAAGCATATCTACAAGTTTTGGATAATCTGATAAATATATAGCTTCAGTATTAAGTAGTCCATGATCTGCACTAACAATTACAAGGGAATCTTCTAATTGATCACATAGTTCACATACCAAACTATTTATATATCTAACATTTTCTTTTACATATTCATGATCAACACCTAGTGCATGCATAACAGAATCTGGTTCTTCAAGATATGTATATACAAAATCTTGTACCTTGTTTTTAGCAATTTCTTGAACTTTTAAAGACATTTCTTCACAACTATATACAAATTCATTTGTATCAGAATATTTAGAAATATCATGAGCTGTAACTTCGCCCTTTGTAACTTCATTTATAATATCAAAGATATGCTTATATGGCATATATTTTTGTGCCGCATTACAATCTGGAACTTTCTCACTACTTCCTTGGAATGTATTTTTAAATACAGTAATATTTGCATCATACTCTTTAAAATACATATCCCATCCAAGCCAAGAATGTTCTATTGGAGCTTTCCCTGACTCATATGTTGGTATTGCACAACCTGTTGTACTTGGACATACTGAAGAAATTGGTTCAATATAATGTTGCATTAAAAATGATTTTGGTGTTAAATGTTTCTTTATTGTAGAAACACCCATACCATCAAAAAGCATTAACACTATATTTCTATATCTTTTCTTTAGTTTCTCATCTAGATATTTTTGAGTAACATGCCCTGTATCATATCCATAGTATTTTAAAATTGAAGATATAACACTTAAAATACTATTATCATAATCTGGGTATTTAATCATATATATTCCCCCTATAAGCTTTTCTCTTTTTTCATTAGTTCAACGTTATTTTCAAGATACTCATCATAAGTACATCTCTTATCTATTATTCCATCGTCTGTTAATTCAATAATTCTATTTGCAATAGTTTGAACAAATTGGTGATCGTGAGATACAAACATAAGCTCTGCATTTGTTCTAATTAATCCTTCATTAAGTGCAGTAATAGATTCAAGGTCAAAATGGTTTGTAGGCTCATCTAAAAATACTAAGTTTGGAGCCTCAAGCATTGCTCTTGCCATCATACATCTTGCCTTTTCTCCACCAGATAGTACAGATATTTTCTTTAGAGCTTCATCTCCAGAAAATAGCATTCTACCTAAAAAGCTTCTAACTACGGTATCATCTGTAATACCATAATCATCTTTAAGCCATTCAGTTATATTTTTATCTGCTTTAAAGAATTCTTCATTGTCTTGTGGTACATATGATGGTTTAATTGTTTGACCAAATGTTATTGTACCAGTATCTGGTTTAACTTTTCCCATTATAATATCAAAAAGAGCTGTTTTTGCTACACCATTTCCACCAACAAGTGCAATTTTATCTCCTTTTAATATTTTAAATGATACATTATTTAATAGTTTTTCACCATCTAGTGTATAAGATACATTTTCAACAGAAAGAATTTCTTTTCCAGATTCTCTTTCAGGTTTAAAATCTATGAAAGGGTATCTTCTAGTTGAAGGTTTTATTTCATCTAGTTGAATCTTTTCTAGAGTTTTCTTTCTAGAAGTTGCTTGTTTAGATTTAGAAGCGTTAG
>CAMVON010000004.1 GCA_947169155.1 uncultured Clostridiaceae bacterium | reverse complement strand
TTGACTTTATTTCATTTTCTTTCAATAATTCATTATATCTTTCTTTTTCTTTATTTAATTTTTCTTCCGTTTGATTTAATTTTTTAATTGCTTCTTTTAATTCTTTTTGATATTTATCTATTTCAGATTTTAACTTTTCTTCTTCATTCTTTATTTCATTTTCATATAACTTTAATTTTTCATTAAGTGATTTTATAACTAAATTCAATTTATCTTTTTCTTTATTAAATTCTTCTTCTTTTATATTTATTATTTTTTCATTTTCTTTTTTATCTTTATCATTCTTTTCTTCCTCTCTTTTTAACTTTTCATTTTGTATTCTAATTTCTTCATTCTTTTCATTTAATAAATTTTCTTTATTTTTTAATTCTTGATTTAACTTTTTTATTTCTTCGTCATATTTAATTTTATCATTATTCATTTCCTCTTCAATTTTTTTTAGCTTTGTTATTTTTTCTTTTATTTGTTCATCTTTATTCTTTGTTAATTCCTCAAATTTTTCTTTTTCTTTTTTAAATAACTCATCTTTTTCATTAATTATTTCCTCTTTATTTTTTAAAAGTTCTTCCATATTTTTCTTATATTCATTTTGGACTTTGTTATTTTGCATATTTCCTTCCAATATTTGTTCTGATTTTTCATTTAACGATTTTATCGTCTCTTCTTTTTCTTTTAATAATTCTTCTTTTTTATTTAATTCTTCTATTTTATTATTTAATTCAAGAGTAAATTTTCCATTTTCTTTTATTAATAATTCTTCTTTTTCTTTTAATTTTTCTTCCAATTCTTTTTGTATTTTTTCATTATTTTCTTTCATTGATTTAATTTCCTCATTTTTATTATCTAATTCTTTTTTAAATTTATCATTTTCATTTTTTATAAAATTTTCTTTTTCTTCTATTTCTTTTATATATTCATTTATTTTATTGTTTAGTTCCTCCTCTTTCTTTTTATATATTTCTTCTTTATTTTTTAATTGACTTTCATTTCCTTTTAAATTTTTATTATAATTATCCTCTTGATTTTTTATTTTTTCGTCTTTTTCTTTTATTGTTTCTACAAATTTTTGTTCAGTTTGCTTTATGTATTCATCTTTTTCTTTTAATTTGTATTCAATTTCTTCAATCATTTTATTATATTTTTCTATTTCATCTTGAATTTGGGAATCTTTTTCTAAGCGGATTTTTTCAAAATCTTCTTTAGATATTTTTCTTTCATCTAATATTGCATATATTACTTCTTGTAAATCCGCTAGTTCTTCTATTGAATTGTCTGCTAGATATTCATCTGCTTCTTCTTTTAATTTTTTATTTAGTTCTACTCTATATTCTTCATAGTTTAGTGTTGTAGCTTTGAAAGCTATTCCTTTGTCTTTGTTTATTTGTGGTATTTTATCTCTTACTAATTTGTTAAATGTTCTCATAATACTACATTCCTCCCATTCTGTTAATTGCCGCTTGTCCGATAATATCAATTACAGCTCCATAAAACCATCCATGCTTTGCTAAATGTTCAGACATTTTTTCAAAAAATTTTTTCCTTCTAGCTATATTTCCAGATTCTTGTATATTCTCAGCAATCTCTTTTACTTCATCTAGCAGTTCTTTTAGTTCTGCTTTTTCATCTTCTGATTCGCATTTATCTTCAATTTCTTTTTCAATATTTGAAATTGAATTATTTATATTTAATTGTGAGTTTGTTACATCACCAATAAAAACATTTCCACCGCTTGCTGTAACAGTTCCTATGTTGTACGTTCTTGATGCTAATTTTTCAATATTTTTGTTATGTTTTTCTTCTCTCTCATAATATGTTCTTCCTGATTGAGTTAAATTAGCATAGTAGACCGTATCATCTGCCCAAAATACTTTTAGTAAACCATTATCTGTTAATGATTTAATTACCCCTCTTTTAATATTATTTTTATCATTTTCTAATATATTCTTTAAATACTCAGTAATATCTTTTTCATTATTTTCGACTTCTATAAGTTTTTTTAATAGTTCTTTTTCATTATCCATCAATTCTTCAAACAATTCTACTCTACTTCCTTTCTTTTCATAATATTCTATGGCTTCTGGTGTTAATGTTACCGTCCAAGTTCCACTTATATACACATCATAACTTGTTATATATCCATTGTATTCTAAATCTTCCATTATTTTTTTTATCGAAAACTGAAAATGTTTAGGAAATTCATCCACCTCTCCTTCAATAGTATAATTATGTGTTTTGTTATATTTTTCCAAAAACGCATTTAGCATTATTTCAGAATTTTTATTTAATATTTTCATATTTTTATCTCCTTCTTTTTTTAAAATGTCAATTTCTTTTATTCTTTTAGTCATAACATCTTTTATTTCTTTTTCAATTTTTCTTGCGTCTAATTTGATATTAAATTTTGCCATATTTATCTCTCCTTCTTTTAGTATATAACTTCAATATCATATATATTCTTTAGTGGAATTTCTATCTTTGAAACATTCAAAATTTTCTTTAATGGATTTAAGCATATTACTCTTCCTCTAAGTCTTGTATATTTGTTATTGTAGTAATATGTAACTATTACTCTTTCACCTGGATTTAGCTCTTGAAGTATCTCTTGTAGTTCTTCGCTTTTTTCTTCTGAAAGCTCTTTCTTTTCTATATATTGTATTTCTCTTCTTCTTAATTCTTCTTTGAGTCCATTTAAAGCTTCAAAAGGTAAAAATTGTTTGGCTCTTTCTAATCTAGTTAGCATTGTGACCTCCTATCAAAGTGTTTCTTAGCTTTGCTGTTGCACCTTCTTCATAGCTTGTTCCTCTAAGTACTGCATTTTTCCCCATATTTAGTTTGATCTTACTAATTGCACTTTCTACATTCTTTTCTTTTTCTTGTTTTTCTGTATTAATGAAAAAATCTAACTGTATATATTTTTCTTCTTGCACATTGTTAAATCCTACGCCTATTCTTCTTATTGGGTAGTTTGGATTTGTGGTTTTATCAAAAAGCTTTAACATATATTTTGAAAGCTCGGTATACACATTTGTGTAGTTAGATAACTTCATCTGTCCACCTGTTGCACGTATTATATCTTTTGAGTATCCAATATATAGTGAAATGTTATTTGTGACCAGTCCTTTATCTACTAATTCTAGACTCTTAAGTTCTACCATCTCTTTTAATATTATACGTGCTTTTTGCCATGGATAATCTTCAAATAATACCTGACTTCCACTTATTGATTTAGACTTTGGCTTATATGCTTTTATATCTTTCATGGTACATGTTTCTATTCCTTTTGAGTGATCTATTAAAAGCTCTGCATTTATTCCAAATTCTCTGTATAGTTTTGACTCACTTGCATGTGCTAAATCTTCCATTGTATATATATGAAGCTTATTTAATCTTTTTTCTATACCTCTTCCTATCTGCCAGAAGTCTGATAATGGCTTATGATCCCAGAGCTCTTTTTTATACTTATCCTCTGTTAACCATCCTATATTTGTAGCATTATGTTTAGACATTATATCTAGCGCTATCTTTGCTAAATACAGATTTGTTCCAACACCTGCAGTTGCTGTTAGTCCAAATCTTTTGTATATTTCATTCATTAAAAATTTTGCAAACTCTGTGGCTTTCATATTGTATGTTTTTAGATAATCTGTAGCATCTATAAACACTTCATCTATTGAGTAAACATGTATATCTTCTTTTGAAATATATTCTAGATACATCTGGTAAATATCTGCTGCATATTTTATATACATGCTCATTCTTGGTCTTGCTTTTATATATTTAATATGTGTAGGAATTTCAAATACCCTACATCTATTTTTTACTCCAAGCATTTTCATTCTAGGAGAAATAGCAAGACAAATTGTACCATTTCCACGAGACTCATCTGCTACAACAAGATTTGTAGTAAATGGATCAAGTCCACGTTCTACGCACTCTACAGATGCAAAGAAAGTCTTTAAATCTATGCAAATAATTGCTCTATCCATTCTTACTTTTTCTCCTTTCTGGAATTATTATATCACTAAAATTTTTAAATGTAAACATTTGTTCGTTTTATTTTGTAAAAAAATAATCTCAGCTTTTACACTGAGACTATTTAAGTATCTATTCTTATTTATCTAGCTTGATTTCTTGTTGTTCAGATTCTTCTTTTTTTGTTTTCTCTTTTTTAGTTTCTTCTTTTTCTTCTACTTTTTGTTCGTTACTTTCAAGTGATGTGATTATAAATTGATTATTAACTTGTAATATACATTTTCCAAGTTCTGTATCATATGATTGGTTAACAAGTATACCATCATCACCATAAATATTCTTTATTTGGATTGGAAGTGTACTATTATTTACGCTTAAAGCAATATAATATGTCTTTGTACCTTTATCTATTGGAATTTCTCCAGTTACAAAGTATGTTTTTCCAATTACTTTATCAAAGAAACGTTTTTGTAAAAAGATATTATTTGTAGTTTCTAATTTTAGTTCTGATGCTAATGTTTGATTTTCTTGATGATAGCATAGTAATCTAAAATCATCGACTAATATATCATTGAAGTATCCGTTTATTACTAGTTTATTATCTACAAATTTTAGTGAACTAATTTGTAAATTGTAATTTGCAATATTTTCTATAGTTTTACCCTTTATACAAATGTTGTTTTTACTATCCATGTATATAATTTTCTTAATGTCATAGTCTTTACTTTTAAACATAAGCATCATTGCAAGCATATAGTAACTACTATAGTTGTATGAAATTATAATGTCCTCATCTACATATGACATCATTTCTTCACATATAGTGTAGAAATCATTTAAAGAGTTTTTACTTACAAAGTTTGGTGTGTCTAGTCTTTTTACAATGTTATATATAAATATGTATTGTAAAAATTCTGGTATCTTTTTATATTTCTTTTTAGATTCTTTTAATAATCCTTTATATACATATCCTAAAATATCTACTAGCCAATCTTCTGCATATTCATTTACATTTGTTATTGAGTTATTTGAATATCTTTTTCTGTAATAATATACAGCTTCATTTGGAGATATAAATCCAAATTTATGGTTTCTTAGGTATAGTGTTGTATTAAAGAATAAATCTTCTGCTAGCTTTAAATTTGTATTAAATTTAGTGTCAGCAAAAACTTCTGCTTTATAGAAAGAAGCTGCTGATGAGAATACGTAGTCTTGAGGAGATGCCTCAAGATCTATTACCTTAGAGATGTTACCAAATTTTATATATCTTTGGTATAATCCTTGTTGTCTTTCGATACATTCTATGGGTAGAGTTACCATATCTACTTCTTCATGTTTTTTGAAAAATTCATATACTTTTTCTAGAGCTGCTTCATGAAGTAAATCGTCTGAATCTAAGAAGTTATAATATTTACCTCTTGCAATTTTTATACCTGCGTTTCTAGCAGCTGAAGCTCCAGCATTTTTTTGATATAAATATTTAATATTGTCTGAATATTTTTTTGCATATTCCTTACAAATAACAGCTGAGTTATCTGTAGACCCATCGTCTACAAGTATAATTTCAATATTTTTCTCAAAATCCATTGTTTGATTTATAACTGACTCTATTGTTTCTTTTATATATTTTTCTACGTTATACACAGCAATGATAATTGAAAATTTTAAATCATTCATAACCTTACTCCTATTCTTTTAAGCTAATATATTCTTCTACTCCTTCAAACATAGCTTTAATAGCTTCTTCATATGTTAAGTTTTTTTCATATAATTCTCTTTTTCTTTCAGCAAAATCATAGATTAAATCTTTATAATGCTCATGAGATAGTTCATAGTATACTGCACCTCTTAATATAAAATAGTTTCTATCAAAGGTACCAAACCATGTACTTTCCTCTTGAATTACATCTGCAATTTTGACATCTACAGATATAATCTTTAGTCCTTTTTCTAGTGCATTAGCTAAGAAGATATTTTCTTCTCCCATATAATACTTAGCACCTGCTCCAAATAGTTCATTAAATTTAAGACCTGCTTTTTTAATACTGTCTATTTTAAATGTAATACTACAAGAGCATATTTTTAAAGATTTTGCAAAGTCTACTGGGCCATCTTCTACATGTCTTGTTGGTCTCTCTGGATTTGTACTTTCAATATAAAAAGCAATTATATCTGCATCTGGATTTTTTTCATATGCATCCTTTATAATTTTTTCATAACCATCTACATAAATTACGTCATCATCGCAAACTAATGCAATATCACCTACTGAATTTGCTATAGCTTTATTTCTACTTTTACTTAGTCCTTTTTCTTTGAAAGAAAGTAGTCTGTGATTACCTTCTTTAACGTCAAAAGGAACTCTATCTTCTTTTGTTACTTGATTTATTAATAATGATTTTGTGGTGATTTTTGAACGCTCAATAAGTTCCTTATGTTCCTGCTCATTTCTTAAGTTCATAGCAGCAATAAGTACTTCTAATTCCATAATCATTCACCTCTGTTACACACCTATTATTATACCATATTTTAGGGCATAAAGTCAATTTTTAAGTGGTTTCATACAAGTAGCTATTTAGCTATAATTTGCTATTTAACTCTTCCCATTCATTAAGCTTATTATTGTTTTCTTCTTCTAATTGATTAATCTTTTCTTGAAGCTCTCCAAGCTTTGTATAGCTTGTCATATTTTCTTCTTTTTCCATTTCTTTTCTTATTTCATTTATCTTAGTTTCGTTTCTATCTATTTGTTCTTCAAGTCTTCTAATCTTTGTTTGTATTTTGTTTCTTTCTTTATTTTCTAGATACTCCGCTTTATTATCTGTTATGGTTTCTGTTTTTGCTTTATTTTTATTCTCATTATTTTTTATTGTTACTTGTTCTTCTTGCTTTTCTCTTTCTTCTAGATACTCACTATATGTACCTCTAAAAAATCTAACTTTATCTTCTTCAAATATAAGTAGACAGTTAGCAATCTTGTTAATAAAGTATCTATCATGTGATACTACTATTGTTGTACCTTCATATGCTTGTAGCAGACGCTCTAGTGTTTCTTTGCCTATTATATCCATATGATTTGTTGGCTCATCTAGAAGTAGTGTGTTTGGACCTTTTCTAATTATTTTACATAGTTCAAGTCTTACTTTTTGTCCTCCAGACAGATCCTTTATTTGTTTTTGTATATCATCTGTGTAAAACATAAATGATGCTAAGCTTGAGCGAATATCTGTTGTAGTCATATTTTTAAATTCGTTTTCAAAGTCTTCTATTACTGTTGCATTTTCATCTTTGAAAGATAACTCTTGGTCAAAATACTCTTTGTCTACGTTAAATCCAAAAGAGAAATGTCCACCAAGTTTTGGAATCTTTTCCATTAAAGTTTTAAGTAGTGTAGACTTTCCTTTACCATTTGCACCAATTATACCTAGAGTGTCTCCTCTAAATAGTTCAAATGAAGTTACTCCTAATGGTTCTTTGTATCCAAACTTTAACTCTTCTGTCTTTAAAACTAATTTTCCACTTGTCTCTTTTAATTTAAAGTTTTTAGTAAATGAACGAGTATCGTATCTGTTAGGTCTATCTACAATATCCATTCTTTCTATTTGCTTTAGTTTAGATAATGCCATTTTAGCTTTTGTTGGTTTATATCTGAATCTATCTGCAATTTGTCTTAAACGTTTTATCTCTGCTTGTTGGTATTCATAGTCTTTTAGCTGCTTTTCATAACGTTCTTTCTTTTGTATTTCATATTGAGAATAGTTTCCTGTGTATAGAGTAAACGCAGCATATTCTATTTCATATACTTTGTTTACAATTTTGTCTAGGAACATTCTATCATGAGATACTATAATTAATGCATTTTTGTATCTAGATAAATACTTTTCTAGCCACTCTATTGTTGTTACATCTAGGTGATTTGTAGGCTCATCTAGTATAAGTAAATCTGGTTTTGAAAGGATAAGCCTAATTAATGCAATTTTTGTTTTTTGTCCACCAGAGAAGTCTTTTATTTGCTTTGTCATATCCTCTTTTGTAAATCCAAACTTTAGTATTGCTGTTTCATATTCTTTTTTATATGTATATCCATCTAAAGCTTCAAAACGCTCTAGTGCTTTTGAATAATCTGTTGCAAGAGTTTGAGCTTGTTCTTCTTGTGTGTTTTCTTCCATTTGTTTTTGAATAGTCTTAAGCTTTTCTTCTAGTTCAATTATATCTTTGTATACACTACGTATTTCTTCTTCCATTGTAACACTTTCATCTTTAAACTGTATTTGTCTTAAATATCCAATAGAAAGATTATTTTGACGTACTATTTGAAACTTGTTATCTCCAATTCCTTCTTCAAACATATCATTGTCTATTAATGCTTTTAAGAAGGTTGTTTTTCCACATCCGTTTCTTCCTACAATTGCAATTTTATCTGTTGTGTTAACTTCAAAATTAATTTCTTCTAGTAGCGTATTATCTCCAAAAGAGATAGCAGCATTTTGTATTTTGTAGTTCATGGCTCTCCTTTCTTTTAAATTCTTTGTTTTACCTTAGTATTATACCAAATAATTGCTGATTTTTAAAGCTTTATCGTATTTTAGGCAAAAAAATAAACCTTGTATAAACAAGGTCTATTTATTATTTCAAGATAATTTCTTCAGGTAGTGTATGAGATAAAAACCATAAAGTTGATGCGCTATAGCAATATGCTCCAGATTGAGTAAGAACAACTAAGTCTCCAATTCTTGCATTTTCTATATATTCATCCCAAGATATTTTATCTTCAGTCATGCATAAAGGTCCTTCAATATCTACTTTTTCATTTTGTACTATTGTCTGGCCTTCATAAATGTCTGGTATATTTCTTTCAATGATATATACAGGATGTTTTCTATCTGTTGCTATTGGAAGTCTCATGTGATTTACTCCACCAGCACAAACTATATGCTTTTGTCCTTTACAATCTTTAATATCTACTATTTCTGTCACATAGTATCCAGCATTTCCTACTATATATTTTCCAAGTTCTAGTATCATCTCTTTGTTTTCGAAACCATATTCGTGTACTAATTCATCTAGACCTTCAAAGAATTTTTTAGTATCAAACTCTTTGTTTGCTTTTGTATAGTCTAGTCCAAATCCTCCACCAAAGTCTATTACTTGGATATTTGGTATAATAGGTTCAATTTCTTTTACATACTTGAAAACATTTTCTGCGTATTTTAATAGTACGTTATAATCTAGTACTCCGTCTGCTGCAAATACATGTAATCCACAGAAATTTAAATGCTTTAGCTCATGTATTTTTTTGAAAGTTTCTAAGAATACTTTTTGGTCAATTCCAAGCTTTGTGCTTAGTCCTGCCATATGCTCAGATGCGCCTTCTAAATAGTAATCTATATTAACTCTCAAAAGAATATCTACTTTATCTACATTAAGCTTTTTAGCAATTTCATTGATTCTAATTGCTTCAGTTAAAGACTCAACATTAATATATCTAATTTTATCTTTAACAACTCTTTCAAGTTCTTTTATTGTCTTACCGGGACCTGTAAAGAGTACTTTTTGTGTAGAGTCTAATCCTGCATCTAATGCAATATCTAGCTCGCCCGTTGAGGCTATCTCAATGCCTTTTACAAAGCTATGTTTTAAAATATGTGAGATAACCTCTTTATTTGGGTTAGCCTTCATTGCATAATATAACGATACATTTTTACCAGCATAATTTTGAACTTCTTGGATTTGATGAGATATTTGAGCCAGATCATAAAAATAGCATGTTGGATTGTCTATGATACGCAAATCATTGTTAAAATAATTTAGTATTTTTTCTTTTACTTCATTATTCATAACTTAATCCTCCTATCTATCGTCATGACCCCATCCGCGTGGTTTCCACTGATGTGGTGGTTCTTTTTTCAAAACCTTTTGCGCAGGTGCGCTTGACGCTTGACGTGCTCCCCCGTTTGAACCTGGGCCTGTTCCTCCTCCAGGCCCACTAAAGGGGTTTCGGCGTGCCTTTTGTTCACGGTAATCATCATAATTACCAATGTAATCTGTAAGCTCACCTTCTTCTAACTCAGCAATTCTGTTTGCAACTTTATTTATGAAATATCTATCATGAGATACGAATATTTCTGTTCCAGCAAACTCAGCAAGTGCTCTTTCTAATGCTTCTCTACTTCTAATATCTAAATGGTTTGTTGGTTCATCTAGTAAAAGAAGATTTACATCATCTTGAACAAGTTCTGCAAATTTAAGTCTAACTTTTTCTCCACCAGATAGAGAAGATAATCTTTTAAATACATCTTCTGCTTTGAATCCATAAGCAGCCAAAGTAGACCTTACTTGTGTTTGTCCACCTGTGCAATACTTAGAAAATTCTTCTAGTAGAGTTACGTCTTCACTCTCAAAAGTAACTTGCTGTGGAAGATATCCAACTTTAACATTACTTCCTGTTTCAACTTTTCCTTCTTGAGCTTCAAGTTCACCTAGTATTAATTTTAATATAGTAGATTTACCACTACCATTTTTTCCTACTAAGCATACTCTATCTCCATATTGAACTCCAAGGTTTGCTCCCATAAGAATTGGTTGTTCTTCTGCTCCTTCTCCGTATGAAAAGAATACGTCTTCAAGTCTTAAAACATCATTTCCAGAACGAGATTCTTGAGTAAAGCTTAAAGGTATATCTCTTTGAGTTTTTGGCCTTTCAACTTTATCCATTTCATCTATTCTTCTTTCAAGTTGTTTTGCAACTCTATATGCTTTTTCACTTGAAGCTGCTCCCCAAGCTCTATTCTTACGAATAGTTTCTTTCATACCTTCAATTTGTTTTTGTTGAGTAACGTATGCTTGTGCTTGAAGTTCTCTTTCTGCTTCATATGCCTCTGCAAAGTCTGTGTAATTACCAGGATAAGATTTAAGTTTACCATCTTGTATAGATATAACTCTATCTACAACTTGATCTAAGAAATATCTATCATGTGAGATAAGTATTACTGAGCCTGGATAGTTTTTAACAAGTCTTTGAAGCCCTTCAAGCATTTGAATATCTAGATGGTTAGTTGGTTCATCTAAAAGCAATATATCTGGGTGAGAAAGTAGTGTTGTAGCAAGAGATACTATAGTTTTTTGTCCACCAGACAAATCATTATAGTTTTGATCTAAAAGATCTGTTATTCCCATATCTGCAGCAACTTTATCTATTTTAGAAGATATACTATATCCATCCAAATCCATAAATTTAGCTTGAACATTACCATATTCTTTCATTATTAAATCCATTTGACTTGGAGTAAATGTTGAACTACCAAGTTTTGCTTCTAATTCATGAAGCTTAAATGCAAGTTTACCAAGTTCGCCATTTTGATATTCAATATATTGTCTAACGCTTATATCTCCGTTAACACCAACAGGTGTTTGTCTTAAATATCCTACAGTTGCATCCCTTCTCTTACTTACTGTTCCAAGTGTTGGAGTTTCTTCACCAGCAATTAATCTTAAAATACTTGTTTTACCAGTTCCGTTATCTCCTACAATTGCCACTTTTTCTCCAGAATTTACAGTCATTGAAGCACCGGCTAAAACCGATTTTGCAAAACCATAGTTGAGCGAAACATTACTTAATTCAATATCTTGCATAAATGCATTCCTCCTTCTTAATAATTTTTATTTTTCTTTTTATTTATTCTTTCTGTTTAAATTTTTTCTTGTTAGGAATCCTAAAGACTCCATTATAACGTTTACAAGTGTTGAAGCAGTAACACTACTTCCTTCACGAGTTGGGTTATACTCCACAACATCCATTCCAACTACATTATCACATGACTCAATAATTGCCTGAAGGTAATCTATTGTGTCTTCATATGTAGGTCCGCCTGGTTCTGGATTATCTGTTGCAGGAGCAACCATTGGATTTAGAAAATCTGTGTCAAAGGTAATATATATATCTTTATCCTTTATTTCTCCTAGCACTTTATTAAACATCATCTTTATATCCTTGTATGGAATAATGACATTTCCTCGTCTTTTAGATTCAAGTAGTGCTGGTCCACAGTTTAAATTTCCTCTAAGTCCAAAATGAATAATTTTTTCTACGCCGTCAATTCTAGATGTTTCACACATAACGCTTCCATGTGGATAATCTGCAAACTCATCTATATAGTCTGAATGAGCATCAAACTGAAAAACTATTATAGGTTTAGAATTTCTCTCTTTTTGTATCCTATCTATTGTATAATACGTTATAGCGTGGTCACTTCCAATAAATATTGGTGTACCAAGTTGAGATAGTTCTAAATTTTTAAGTTTTAATATTAAGTCTGATTCACTACTGACTTCTATATTTCCATAGTCTGCTAGATTTGTGTTTTGAAGTATAAATCCACGTTCTGGTGAAAATACTTTAATAGGTAGAGATGAACCGTCTGCATTACCATAGCGGTATGATGCTTTTCTTAAACTATCTGCTGCATACTCTACTCCCTTTAAGTATTCTGCACTATTGTATTTTATTCCAACTATAGAATAATCTACTGTCTTGGTGTTATCCACATTTTCCACTTCTAAAAAAGTACCTCTCATACACATTCCTCCTTAAAAAGATTAATAATTCTTTTTAAACCATCCATGAATTGGTCTTTGTTTCTAGAAATTGTTATTCTAAAACTAATATCCTCTAAAGGTAGACCAAATACATTTGCTGGTGTAATTAGGATATTCTCTTTTTCCATGATGTATACGAATAAGTCATCTGATGTTTCAACGCCAAACTTTTTTGCTACATCGCTTTTTATTGTGATATGCATAATGTTTCCTGCATCTGGAATAACTACACTTTCTACAACATCTTTTTCTGTTTGTAGATACTCATAAGCAGTGTTAAATATATCTTTGATCATACTATGATAAACTGCTTTTTCCTCAATATATTTCTTGGTAGTTTCAGTTATATTATTCTTATCTATATTTACACGTTGAGTCATTTCTACAATTGCTAATGCTTCAAGAAATGTTGAGTTAGAATAGTTTACAGCTTCTTCAAGTGCTATAAGAGAATCCATAAACTTCTTGTCTTTGCAAATTACCCATCCACATCTTAAATCACTTAACTGTGGTATATCTTTACTAAATCCTTTAATCTTAATAAGTTTGTTGTAGTCTTTTGCCATATTGAAAATTTCTACACGTTTGTTGTTATACATTGGTGCTTCTTCAAAGATTGCATCATATATAATGTAAATATTTTTTTCTATGCAAAAATCTACTATCTTTTTAAGTTCGTCTGGATCTATAAATAGACAAGCTGGATTTGCAGGGTTTGTTATTAATAATGCCACTGTTTTATCTGTATAACCCTTCTTAACATCTTCTAATGTCATTTTGTAGTTATTATTTTTGTCCATTAGAATCATGTTAGATTTAAATCCATAATAGTCTAATGATTTTTTTAGTCCTGCATAAGCAGGTATTGGATAAATAATTTCTAGACCTTGTTTGAAGTTATATTCTTTTGCTATTACTTGAACAACGAAATTTAATGATCCTGTTGTTCCACTTCCTCCAATAATAACATCATCATATTTAATATCATTATTTTCTAGAAAGCTTTCATGAGAGGCAATTAATTCTCTTAGTTTAGACTTTCCACCTGGATAAGAATATCCCCAGTCCATGTCTTCTGATGGATCTTCTAGTGTTCTATATATCTCATCACGAATACATGTAAATAACGGAAAAGTAAACCAATCTAAGTTTGAAGCATCCATAAGCAGTGCACCATTTGCAAGTCCTATATCAAAATACTCAGACATAGTTCGTTTATTCTTATTTTCCTTCATAATAATTTTTAACCTCCATTTCTATTTTTGCAGGTTAGTACTGCAACAATAGTTTTATTTTTTTGGCTAGGTAGATATTTTTCTAAAGCTGCCATAACTGAAAGTGATGTGTAGTCATAACGATTAACAAAGTCTTCTTTGTCTTTTGCTATAAAACTATCTATTTCATCATCACTTACAGATAGGAAAAATGCTTCGTCTCTATCCACCATATCCACAATTTTTTTGTAGTTAAAACAAGTGTCGTTAGACAATATTGTTTTAGAATCTACAGGACTGTCTATAATAAACAGCCAACCCTTTTCTCCTTTTTGGTATCCTGTCTCGATTGGGTTTCCACCCTTAAGCTCGACTATGCCAATTTTTGGTATTTTATCTATAATCCCATTTTTATACATCTGTCTTAGTGCAAAATTTTGAGCAACTATATCCATACCACTTCCACATGGAATAAGTATTACGTCTGGAACTTTTTCTAAATCTCGAATTATTTCGTAAGACATAGTTCCAAGTCCTAACATATATGCTACATTTGTGTTTACAAAACCAAAGTAACAATCATCTATGTGTTTTAGTGAGTATTTTAAATAGTCCTCATAGCTAGATATAAATGTTTCACTAAAGTGAATCTTATCTGCTTTTTCTATTGCTTTAAGACTAGACTTCTCTACGTTTTTATGAATAAAAACATGAGATTTAATACCATATTCTTTGGCAAAATTTACAACTGCAATTGCGCCACTTCCACAAGAAACTACAGCAATTTCTTTTTTCTTTGAATGACGTACATCATTCATTAAGTTATCCATACCTCTGTCTTTAAAACTTCCAGTAGGATTAGTAGACTCATCTTTTAGATATACCAAATTATTATTGATGTTATCTTTGTTAGATAAATATCTAAATAACTTTGTATTGCCTACTTTTAAGGAAATGTTGTAACTTTCTTTTGCAAAAGGATACTCAAGCAAGGAAGACCTTGGATTTTTTTCGTCTGTATCTTCCTCTATGATATCCCAAAAATTTGGTGGTACTAAATCTAGTTCTAAATCTTCATGTCGATGCCTAATTTGTTCGAAAGGATACTTGAATTCTTTGTTACAAACTCTACATCTAAGTTTCAAGAGTCTCACTTCCTTCCAAATAAATCATCTATTCTTTGTATAATGTCTCTTGAATCACGAATATTTTTTGTGTCTTGCCAAATGCTATAACAATATTTACAAGGTTCTACTTCATCTAAATCTTTAACGTCGTAAGTCATATTGAATTTTTTAATGTGTTCAACGAAGTTTTGAGTACAATGACTACAATTACTTGAAGTCATATGAGGAAAGATTTCATTCCTGTCTCCAAATCCTGTACCTTGTGAACCACTTAATACTTCTTCATCGAAATATCCACCAAGACGTATATCTAAGTCTTGTTTTTCTAGTCTATCATATATTCCATGAATAATATCTCTTAGTGACCATAACCATGGTACACGATATTGTCCTAAAATATACATGTGATTTGCTAGTGAATTTTCTTGAAGTGAAGTTGGTTCTATTGAAACAGCATCAAAACCATACTTTTTGAAACAATTTACTGATGTATATATTGCATCACTTATTGCTTCTTGCTCTGTTAAAAAGATAGGTTTGAAATTAACATAGGCAAGTGCCTTCATATTAAATTTGTGTAGTGTATCGCATGCAGTTTTAAATATTCTATCGTCATCTATATCTTTGTGATGGCATAATTGTCTAATAGTTCTGTCTGTTGATTCAACTCCAATTCCTACTTCGACTACTCCATCATAGACATCACGAATAACTTTTAGCATATCGTCTTTTACATATTCTGCACGAGATTCAATGATTACTTTCTTTACACCTTTATACTCATTTAGAGTGCTAAAGATATATTCAATTGTTTTTTTAGATATTTCCTCTTCGTTTAATAAACTACCAAGGTTATATATACAAACAACTGGGTAATCATTTAAGTTGAAGCTTCCTTCTTTTTCAATAAAACTTCCATCTAATACACTATTCCATTGCTCAACATAGTTTGCATGAGTAATTTTATCCATTAGTGGAGAACCATTTAGGTGTGCACACATTGAGCATCCACCATTTTTCTTGTAATGTTGACATCCGTTAGAACGAAGTACTATCATTACTCTATCTACAGTTTCTCCCTCATAGAAAAATTTGTTTATCTCAACTTCTGCAAGTTTAGTTTTGGAATATGGTAAATTTGGTGTTTTATCTCTTAAAGCTTTAATCTTTTCTTCAACAAGTTGTAAAGCATGTGCAAATTCTTCTTTTCTTTTATTATCTTGATATTTGCCATAGTATGCTTTAACTTCAGCTAGGTGTGAACCACGGCCCGATACTAATTCTGGCCAATCTTTGTTATTATCGTTCATATTATCTCCCTCCTAAACAACTAATAACTGGGCGATACTTTGTTGTTTTATCAAAAGGTAAGCTGTCTCCAGTGTATATTTTGATATCCATAGTTCTTGGAATTAATGTATATAATGACTCTTTGATTACATCATAGTCTAATGTGTACATTCCTTTGATCAAATATAACTCTAGAGTATTTACTTCCCTTTGAACAAATTGGTATTTTAGTCCATGTACTGGAATCTCATATACTAAAAACCAGTTATATGCTATATCCATAAAACAAGATGCAGGAATTTTATCCCCATCTGGAGTTTCTATACAGTCCATAACTCTTCCTTGAACACCTTCAAGTATTCTTGCATGAGAGCCACAATGGCAATCTTTTTCATGAGTTATTTTTGCAATGTCTCCTTGGATATATCTAATAATTGGTGTAGCAGTATTTAAAAGATTTGTTCCACACACTATTCCAGTTTCACCATCTGGAAGTTTATTACCATCTTTATCTATAATCTCTATTAGACAAGCATCCTCTTCTAGATGATATTTATGATTAGGACACTCAAGTGCAATACGTGTAAGCTCTTCACTTGAATACTCATCTAAGACTTTTACGTCTAAAGCTTGAGCTAACATTTCTCTTTGTTTTGCATTTGATTGTTCAGAGTGAACAATAACAAGTTTAACACCGTAGTCTGATAATTTTGTACCAGTGGACGCTATTTTTTCAAGATAAGTTGGATATGTAGAAATGAATCTTGGGTGAGTATCTTGAATTTGCTTAATAGCTACATCAACTTTGGTCGTAGTTGGTAAAAAGTCTTGTTTATATTCACCTCCTACATTGTCTACCCACCATGGGCAAGTATAGATAAATAGAATGGTATCATCTTTTGTGTATGTTCTGCCTGATTGCATATAGAATTGCCTTATTGTTTGAAGTGTATCTTTATATATAGCCTCTTCACTTACGGCAATTGTTACGAACTTACCACTTGAGCCTGAACTTCTTGTTGATAGCATAAAGTCATTTGTGTCGTTGACTATCATGTCTGGAAATCCTGATATTAGCTCTTCTTTTGTTAGATATGGAAGTTTATAAAAATCTTCCCATGTCTTAATGCTTCCTTTCTTGAAGGAAACTTCATCGTATTTTTTACGATATAGTGGAATATTTTCATAGGCATAGTCCACAAGATAGCTTACTCTTTCGAGTTGCCATTTTCTTATATCTTCATATGGTTGATATAAGAACTCACGAAGATTATCCCAACCTTCATCAAGCATTTTCTTCATTGTCTGGTCGTGTTTGGGCTCTTCAATATACTCTTGCCCTTTTTTTCTTAAGCGTATGTAATCCGCTCTTGAAATCTCACTCATAATTCTCAATTCCTCCTTCAAAATTATTTTTGACTACCAGTATCTGTTGTGAATTATCACTGACGCTTATCTTCTTATTTTTATTAAAAAATAGATACATTTTTAGCAATCGCCCATATTATATAATCTGGAGGGCACAATGTCAATAAAATATGAGCTTTTTATGTTAATTTTTATATATTTTATTATTAATATAATAATATTTAGTGTATTTTTATGTATATTTTTGTTAAGCATAAAAAATTGCAAACAATTTGCACATTTAAGCACAAATCGTTTGCATCTATTACATAACTTGTTAACATTATAAATTATTTATTAATTTTTCTACATTTTCTTCTGTTGTTGCCCATGAAGTACAAATACGTACTGCAGTGTGGTCTTTAGATATTCTTTCCCAATGCCAGAATGTAAATTTTTTCTCTAACTCTTCTAGTTTATCATTAGGAAAAATAATAAATTGTTGGTTAGTAAATGAATTGTATAGTAGTGGATAGCCTTTTTCTACTGCTGCATTTTTAATTTTTAGAGCAAATTCATTTGCTTGTCTTCCAAGTGTGAAGTATAAATCTCTAGTAAACAAAGCATCAAATTGGATTCCTAGTAGTCTTCCTTTTGCAAGAAGTGCACCACGTTGCTTGATGAAATATCTAAAATCTTTCTTTAGTTCATCGTTTACAAGTACTACAGCCTCACCAAACAATGCTCCACATTTTGTTCCACCAATATAGAAAGCATCACACATGTTTGGTATATCTGTAAATGTAATATCACTATCTTTAACATTTACACCATAAGCCATTCTTGCACCATCAATATATAAATACATATCATACTTTTTACATACGTTATATATATCTTCTATCTCACCTTTTGTGTAAGATGTGCCACACTCTGTTGGTATTGTTATATATACCAATTTAGGCTTTGGACTAAACTCTGGAAGAAATGAATTTTTATGAGATAAAATAACATATTCAATAGCACTACTAGTTATCTTTCCCTCTTGATTAGGTATAGTTATTATCCTATTTCCATATGACTCTATTGCACCTGTTTCATTTACAAATACATGTGCTGTATCTGCACATATCACTGCTTCATGAGACTTTAAAATACTAGAAATTACTGTCATATTTGTTTGAGTACCACCTACTAAAAAGTGTATATCTACATCGTCTCTTCCTAATGCTTTTTTAATTTTTTCTTTAGCTGAATCACAATATTTATCTTTGCCATAACCCATAGTTTGTTCATAATTACTATCAACTATTTTCTTAAGCACCTTTGGATGTGCTCCTTCTAAATAATCTGAATCAAATCTAATCATATTAACCTCACATATAAATTATATATGAAAAGAAAACATTATACAATATGTTATTTTCTCTTTATTTTTCATATATTTATGGTATAATTATTTTAGTTTAACTGGAGGTAGAATATATGACAGACTTTATGTTGGTTAGACATGGTACACCAGATTATTCATATATAAATGGTAAGAAATTTAGAGGGTTTGGAAACGATCTTGCACCTCTTACTGAAGATGGTGAAAAAGAAGCTATAGCTATTTCTATGTCACCAGAACTTCAAGATGCAGATTTAATACTTTCTTCTCCTCATACAAGAACATTGCAAACTGCAGCAATTATTGCTAAAGAATTAGATTTAAAGCTTATTGTTGAAGTAGATTTAATGGAATGGATTGCAGACAAAACATTTATGTATGATGATTATGCACAAGTTGTTAAATGGAGAGAGCATTACGAAGAAAATAACGGAGAAAATATGTATCCAGGAGATAACTTTGAAACAAAAGAAGAATTAAAAAGCCGTGTGAAAGCTGTACTATCAAAGTATGATGGCAAATATGATAAAATAATTGTTGTAAATCACGGCATGAATATTACAGCACTTACTGGAGTAGAAAAGCCAGGATGTACACAAATAATTAAGTATAATTTAGATTAATTTGAAAGGAGAAATATATTATGGCAAATCCAATAGTAACTATTGAAATGGCAGATGGTGGAATTATCCGTGCAGAACTATATCCTGCAAAAGCACCAAACACAGTAAATAACTTTATATCTTTAATTAATAAAGGATTTTATGATGATCTAATTTTCCATAGAGTAATTCCTGGATTTATGATTCAAGGTGGATGCCCAGATGGAACTGGAATGGGTGGTCCTGGTTACAAAATTAAAGGTGAATTTGCAAGAAATGGTTTTAAAACAAATGACCTAAAACATGAAAGAGGAGTTCTATCTATGGCAAGAACAATGATGCCAAACACTGCTGGTTCTCAATTTTTCATTATGCATCAAGACTCTCCTCATCTAGATGGAGATTATGCTGCATTTGGTAGAGTAATTGAAGGAATGGATGTTGTAGATAAAATTGCAAACACTCCAACTGGACCAATGGATAGACCACTTGAAGATCAAGTTATGAAATCTGTTACAGTCGATACTCATGGAGTTAAGTTCCCAGAGCCAATACACTATAACGTATAAGATAAAAATAATAGGTAGTATAGTTTTCTATACTACCTTTTTATGACTCACCTACAGGTTCTTGAGGTGTTACTTCTTCTATATTTTCTTGTTTATCATTACTATTATCTTTTTCTTCAGTTTTTGTTTCCTCTTCTTTTTTAGGTTCTTCTTTCTTCTCTTCAGTTTTGGTTGTGTTTTGAGTTGTTGGATTATAGCTTGGTACATATGAATTATTTGTATTTGTTGTAGTAGTTGTAGTTGTAGGTTTAGTACTTGTCTCTTTGTTTTCTTCTTTTTTCTCACCTACTCCAGCTATTAAATTACCAACAAATACTGCTACAATAAATATTGCACATACACCAGCTATTGTTAGATATTTCTTTTCTTTTAAAAATTTGAATATGTCTTTTTTTGTTTCTTCTTGTTCCTTTTCTTCTTCCTCATATTCTTCTTTTTGTCTTACTGCTTGTGCATACTCTTCTACTACAGAGTTTGGATCAATTTTGTATCCATTTTCATAATCATAGACTAAACGTTTATCTTCATCTATTAGAGTTTCATATGCCGTATTTATTTCTTTCATTTTTTCCTGTGCGTACTTAAGGTCACCTTTGTATGTATCTGGATGATACTTTTTGCTTAATGCTCTATATGCATTTTTTATTACTTCTTTAGATGCCTTAGGACTTACTTCTAATATATCGTAATAACTCATAAAACATTACCTCACTAATAATATTGTATAATATTTTCTTGCTCAATGCAAAGAAATCCACTAGTTTGTAGTAATATTTTACAATTCTATCACATAATGTTAGACTAGGAGGTATGTAATGAATCCATTTGAATTTAATAGTCCAATTAATTTTGAAGAGTATTATAACTGGGAAGAAATATATCCAATGCCATATAATTCTAAAACAGCTAGCCCTTATACTAAAGCTAGAGTAATACTAATGAATGGTTGTGAAACTGAAAATGCTTTTTTTCTTCATAACTTTCAAAGAAATTGCCAAGATAATGACTTAAGAAGAGAATTATCTAAGATTAGAACCATTCACCAACAAATGCAAAAGAAGATACAATGCTTAAAACCAATTGATGAAAATATTTTAGATGAAACAATAATTTATGAGCTACTTGCAGTAGATCTTACTGCGCATATGGCACAATGTGAGCCAGACAAATATGTTAAGGAATCTCTAGATTTTGCTCTTCTTGAAGATTTTGACCATTTATATCGTTATTCTAATTTAATGAAACTAGAATATGGTAAAGATGCAAGCTATCTTGTTGGGAAATATTCAGATATTACTCCTGCAAGACCTACAATATCTCATCACAGATATCCAGAAGATAATGTAAAACGTTGGAGCGCTTCTAATGTTCCACTAATTACTAAGTTACATTCTAATGTAATTACAGCTGCAGAACAACAAACAATGAATTTTTATATGAATGTGTGTAATCTATATCCATCAGATATTGGTAGAAGATTATACCAAGAAATTGGAATGGTTGAAGAAGAACATGTTACTCAATATGGTTCTTTACTTAATACTACTTTGACTTTTCTTGAAAACTTAGTAATGCATATGTATACAACTTGCTATTTGTATTATAGTGCTATGAAGGATGAGATAGATAAAAGTATCTATTGTGTTTGGGAAAAATGCTTTTTCCAAAGTGTAGCAGATTTACAAGAAAGTGCAAAACTGCTTAAAAAATACGAGAATAAAGACTGGAACTGTTTGGTAGGTAGTGGAGAATTTCCAGAACTAATTAAACTACATCCAAATGTAGAATATGTGCGTGACGTATTAAAATATACAGTAACTTATACTTCACTACTAGAAGATTATTGCCCTGTAGATAATATGCCAAATGATAGTAATTTCTTTAAATACCAAAGTGTTGTTAATAACAATATTGCCTTTGTTCCAAGTCATGATGTTATTTGTAAGACAATACGTAGATTTGGCTGTGATTATAGGTTTGAAAAAGGTCCAAATCCGATAGAGGCTTTAAGGAATAGAAAATGCGATAATTATACTTTAGGTCGCGTAAAACAAAAAAGAGATACCAACTAAAAAGCTGGTATCTTTTATTTAAATAACTTAACAATTCTTTCTATTCCATTCATAAAAGCATCATATCCTCTAGAGATAGTTACTCTAAAAGCTAAGTCTTCTAGTGGAGCTCCAAAGCAGTGCCCTGGAGTTATTGAAATGTTTTCTTTTTCCATGATATACATGAATAGTTCATGTGAGGTATATACACCTTTTTTATTACAAGCTTGTTTATTTAATGTGATATATAGAATGTTTCCACAGTCTGGATAAATAACATTTTCTACTACATCATTTTGCGACATTAAATAGTCATAAGCAGCATTTAGTGTATCTTTAATCATATGGTTATATAGCTTTTTATCTTCCTCATATACATATCTATAATCTGATGAGATGTTTTCATCTATTTCTACTCTATTTCTCATTTCTGCTATTTCAATATTTTCTAAAAATGTAGAGTTAGAAAAGTTCACACTACTTGCAACTTTAAGTAATAATTCATTTAGCTTTTTATTTTTACAAATTGTCCATCCACATCTAAAATCACTCAAGTGAGGAGCATCTTTACTAAGTCCTTTTACTTTGATAAACTTTGGATAATCTTTTACAATAGGATATACTGGATACTCACTATTTGTATATGAAGGTGATTCTTCAAATATAGCATCATAGATAATATACATATCCTTTTCTATTGCAAACTTAAGTATCTTTTCAATTTCATCTTTATTAATAAAAGTAACAGATGGATTTGATGGATTAGATATTATAATTACCTTACAGTCTTTTGAATATGCTTTTTTAACATCATCTAATGTCATCCTATAATCTTTATCTTTTTGAAGCAATATTTGTACTGGTTTAAATTCATAAAAATCTAAAGCTCTGTCAAAACCATCGTATGATGGAACACCATACATTACTTTTATTCCTGTGTTAAAGTGATTTAGTTTTAAAATGCATTGTAAAACATAATTTAGTGCACCTGTTGTGCCATTTCCTGTTAATACAATTTCATCTTTATCTATTGTTGTTTTCTCGATATGAGACTCATGTTTTGCTATTAATTCTTTTAGCTCGTCTTTTCCACCTGGGCTGTTATATCCCCAGTCAAAATCTATTGTTCTTAGGTCTACTTGCCTATGTATCTCATCTCTTATACAAGAGTATAGTGGAAAAGTTAACCAGTCTAGATTTGAAGCATCTAAAAGCAGAGCTCCGTTATCAATAGCAATATCAAAATACTCAGTCATACTATACTTTTCTTTGTGATTCATTTTTTATACCTCCTTTTTCATAATCTATATCATTTGCTGTAGATGTATAAAGCTATTAATTATAATAGTTTGAAATATTCACCGATGTCGAAAGTATTATATACTTGAGTATCTTCAAAGTCAAGAAAAAAAGGAGTACTTTTGTACTCCCTTTATATATCTTGTGCAAATCTTAGTAAGAATCCGTTTGGATCTTGAACTAAGAATTCTCTTTCTCCAAGCATTTCATCATCTTTTCTGTAGTAATGGTCTTCCATTTCTACAAATATTTTATAATCTGCTTCTTTTAACTTATTATATATTTCATCTATATTTTTAACATCTATTTGGAAATTAATACCTCTTCCTAATGGATAGTCTAAAGTTCCTGTATCCCATTTATTGCTTGTTGGATCAATTTCTTGAACCATAAATTGTACATCTTCCATTTCAATGAAAGCAAATTTATCTTCTGGACGGTCATAAACGACTTTAAAACCGATTAAATCCACATAGAAGTGTAAAGTTTCGCCTAGGTTAAAAACATCAAATTCTGGTATCATTTGGCTCCATTTCATAGTGGTTCCTCCTAAAAGTCTGCTAAGCAATCATCTAATTTTGCAATTATATCTTTTTTATCCATATCTCTTCCAATGAATACTATTTTAGTCATTCTATCTCCAACAGCTTCATCCCAAACTTTTTGTATATCTGGATTTAGTTCTAATATTTTCTTAAGTTCAGATTTTGGAGCTGTAGCAATCCATTGTCCAGCTTCAGAAATAGTTTTTTGTTTTCCAGCTTGTTCAAAGCAATATGACATATAGTCATCATCACTTAACCAGATTAAACCTTTTGCTCTTATTACACTCTTTGGAAATTCATCTAAGAAATTTTCAAATTTATTTACCTTTAAAGGTTTTCTTCTATAGTATACAAATGATGAAATACCATATTCTTCTACTTCACTTTCGTCATGGTGGTGATGATGTCCATGATGTTCATGTTCTTCGTGATCATGGTGATCGTCATCATCATCGTCGTCATCGTCTTCTACATCACTTTCAAGTTCAGCTACCCAACCAGCGCTTGTTGCTGCTTGTTCAAAATTAAATTTGTTTGTGTTAAGTAGTTCAGATACGTCTACTTTACCAAAGTTTGTTTCAATAATATCTGCGTTTGGTTGTAATTTTTTAATTATAGCTTTTACTCTAGCAAGTTCTTCAGGAGTTACTTCATCTACTTTATTAAGTATTATAGTATTGCAAAATTCTATTTGTTGAATGATAAGATTTTCTATATCTTCTTCATCTAAATCTTCTTTTACAAGATTATCTCCACATCCAAACTCAGTTGCAAGTCTTAGTGCATCTACTACAGATACAACATTATCTAATCTACAAATTTGAGGTAGACCGTATTGTTTAGTTGAATCTGAAAGTACTGTAATTGTTTGTGCAATTGGAATTGGTTCGCATATACCACTTGCTTCGATTAAAATGTAATCGAAAGTACCTGTTTTAATTAGGTCTACAATTTGTTGCATTAAATCTACTTTTAATGTACAACAAATACATCCATTTTGTAGTGGAACTAAGCTATCATCTGTTTGATTTACTACTCCACCTTTTGCAATTAAGTCTGCGTCTATATTTACTTCGCCTATATCGTTTACTATTACTGCTACTTTATAACCCTCTTGGTTATTTAATATATGATTTATTAATGTTGTTTTACCAGATCCTAAATATCCAGTAAGTAATGTAATTGGAACAATTTTATTTGCCATTTTTTCTCTCTCCTTTTTTGTCTTAAGTATTATACACCAAAAGTGCTAAAAAATAAAGTGTTATGTAAAAAGAAAAGCAAGTAGTTTTTGTTCTACTCGCTTTTATTATCCTAATCTTTAAAGAATTTTCTTGTTACAAACTTAGATAATTCAATTATTAAGAATGCAACTATATTTACTCCTACTATTATTCCAACTTGAGAAAGTGTTAATGGAGTTATTTTTAATATGTTTCTTATAGGTGTTGCAAAAACTAATATTTGAAGAAGTATTAGTCCAAGTACACCCAAGTTCATTGCTTTGTTTGAGAATAATCCTTGTTTTGTGATTGGTTCTTTTAAGTTTCTACAGTTAATACCATATGTTATTTCTTGAACAATTAAGCATAAGAATGACATTGTTTGTGCTACGTCTGCTCCAAAATGTCCTTTTGCAAAAATGTATACACCTAAGCAAATAGCTGCTTCTATTATTGCAGAAATAGCTAGGTTTGCAATAATGAATGGTGTAAAGAATGGTTTGTTTACAGGTTTTGGTTTTCTCTTCATTATTCCTTTTTCTGCTTTTTCAAAAGCTAAGCAGATAGATGGAATAGAATCTGTTGCAAGGTCAACATATAGTATGTGAATTGGTAAGAAAATATTTACTTTCATAAGTAGTCCAACTATTACAATAATCATCTCAGCAAAGTTACTTGATAGTGAATAAATGATATCATTACGGATGTTATCATAAATCTTTCTACCTTCTTCTACTGCATCAACAATTGTACTAAAACTATCGTCTACAAGTACTACATCTGCTACAGATTTTGTAACTTCTGTACCAGTTTTACCCATACCAATTCCTACGTGAGAAAGTTTAATTGCTGGTGCATCATTTACACCATCTCCAGTCATAGCAACAACTTTATCTCTAGATTGCCATGCTTTTACAATTCGTACTTTGTGCTCTGGTTGAACTCTTGCGTATACACTATATTTTTCAATATTGTCCATTAATTCATAGTCTGTCATTTTATCTAAGTCTTTACCTTCTATTGCAAGTTGTCCATCTGTTAAAATTCCAATGTCTTTTGCAATAGCTGATGCTGTAGTTAAGCTATCTCCAGTAATCATGACAGGACGAATTCCAGCCTCTTTACAACGAGTTATGCTTTCTTTAACTGTTGCTCTTGGTGGATCCATCATACCAACCATTCCAACAAATATTAAATCATTTTCTAGACTTAATAGCTCATTTTCATCATCAGGGATATAATCTACAACTTTATATGCAAATGATAATACCCTTAGTGATTTATCTGCCATTTCTTTTTCAAAACGTTTTATTGTTTTTCTATCTTGGTCAGTTAATGGTCTAACATTACCATTTATATTGTAACTAGTACATCTATCTAGTAATGCATCATTTCCACCTTTTGTTATTGCAACTTTTTTGCCATTTATCTCGTTTACAGTAGTCATCATCTTTCTATCTGAATCAAATGGTGCTTCTGTTATTCTTACATGCTCTTTTACAATTTGTAGTGGATTGTATCCTCTGTCTGTTGCATATTTAAATAATGCTGTCTCTGTTGGATCTCCAATAAGTTCTCCACCATTTTCTTGATCCACTTCTGTATTATTACAAAGTACCATCATGTTTATGATAAGCTCAGAATTTTCTATTGGTTCTTTATCTACATTGAAATGTTTATTATTGAAAATGACTTCTCTTACTGTCATTTTGTTTTGTGTAATTGTACCAGTTTTATCTGAACAAATTACATCTACTGAACCTAAAGTCTCTACAGATGATATTTTACGTACTATTGTATTTCTTTTTGCCATTGAAGTTGTACCTAAAGAAAGTGCAATTGTTATTACTGCAGGTAATCCTTCAGGAATTGCTGCAACTGCAAGTGAAATACAAAGCATAATTGATTCTAGTAAATCATTTCCTACATATATTGAATATACAAGTATTGCTGCAATTATTATACCAATAATAGCAGATAAAACTTTTGATACATTGTTTATCTTTATTTGTAGTGGAGATAAAACATCTTTATCCTTTTGAATTGTTGATGCAATTTTACCAAGTTCTGTATCCATTCCTGTAGCAGTAACAACAGCAATCATTTTACCATAAACCACATTACATCCTGAATAAACCATGTTTGTTCTTTCATTAAGAGGAACGTTACTTCCAACACGTTCTACATCTTTTTGTACCATTTCTGATTCACCAGTAAGCATTGACTCATCTACGCTAGATTGAACTTCCCATATTACTCTTGCATCGGCTGGTACTCTATCTCCTGCTTCAAGTTCTAATATATCTCCTATTACTATATCTTCAGTATTTACTACTTGAGTTTTTCCATCTCTTTTTACTCTTGCAACTGTTGCAGTCATTTTTCTTAAAGACTCAACTGCAGATTCTGCTTTTAGTTCTTGAACAAATCCCATCATAGCATTTAAAAATACTACAAGTAATATTATAATAGTATCTGTATATGGCTCATGATTTGCATAAGAGCTAATGCCGCTAAATATAGCTGCAATTATTAATATTATAATCATAAGATCTTTGAATTGATCCATAAATTTTGCAAATTTACTTTTTTTGTGTCCTTCTCTTAGTTTATTTTTTCCATTTCTTAATAATCTAGATTTAGCCTCAGCACTTGTTAGCCCATCTTCTGATGTAGACAAGCTTGATATTACTTCATCTAGTTCATTATCATAAAAAGTCATATAACACGCCTCCTTGGGTAATTATATCATAAAGGAAAAAAATTTTAAGTAAAATGTTGTTATTTTTTTATTTTAGGCATAAAAAAAGTTATAGTTAAAAAACTATAACTTGAATTAATAATTTACTTTTAAATAATTGTATGTATTTTTTAATAATTCGATTTCATCTAAATAGCTAAAATCTTTATTTACTATTCCTTTTCTTAACATTTCTATTCTAGAGATTAAATTTGGATATTCGCTCATAATTCTTGATGTATAACAATAGAAATCTCTGTTTTTTGGCATGTCTGCATTCTTCTTATTTAGCATATCTATAAATAGGTCAACATATTTATCTTGCATTAAGTCGATTGCGTCATCATATCTTTCTTCATTTAAAAGTACATCTATTTTTACGTCTTCCATAATCTGTCTCCCTTCAGTAACGCACACATTTATTATACCATATTTTTATTGTTTTGTAAAGTTATGTAATCTATTTTGTTACTAATATTGCTTATTTTAACGTTTTGCAAAGAAAAGAGAGCGAATTTTATTCGCTCTCCATTCCAGGCATATTCTTTTGCATTCTATGTGTCTTATAAAATGTCTCGTTATCTTTAAGGAAGTTGTTATATATTATTTCACTATCTTTGTAACGTATATCGTCCCAAGTTAGATCAATGTTATACCACTTCTCATAAAGATATACCATGTTCCATATATGGTTTTCATCTGAATCCTTATTTCCAATATCTCTAATAGATACTGCTTTGATTCCTAATCTGTCCATAACTAACTTAAATCCATAAGTATAGCCAGCACAAACAGATTTGTGTTCATCAAAGATTGAAACCAAAGTTTGATAAGACTTTCTGTTGTCGCTATCTATGTATTCAGTATTAGTTATAATTGTATCATGAACATATAGAATCTTTTCAAAATCTGTATTCAGTTTTGAAGCTTCCTCAACTAATTTGTTGATTTCAGGTTCTATTCTCTCTTTTACCTGCTTAGCTTCATCCTCACTATAATGATAAAATAGTTTTATCTTCTTATTAGTGTTCACTTTATTTGAAAATGGTTTAACAATAACTTGATACGAATTCATCCAGAAAATTTCTGGGTGGTCAAGTAATACGGCAGCGTATACTTCTTGGAATTCGTCCTCTGTCATTGATTTAGATTTTGTTGAAAATGAATCTAAAAATTGAAGATAAGCTTCTTTCATTTCTTCATACAATATTTGTTGATTATCGTCTAGAGTTGTCCTCCAATACTCATATGCTTGTCTACCGTCATAGACAGTATACTGTGAAACATCTGGGTATGCGACTACCTCAACAGAATCTGCATTTCTGTAGAAGAAAACGAAGTAAGCAAATACCATTATAATGGTAATAATGAACAATCCAAGAATTGGATGCCTTTCTCGACTACGTTCTTTTAACATATATCTACCTCCTTCTCGATAATTTATTAAAATTATGTACTCGGTTATATAACGCCTACATATATTATAACACTTTTAATGTTTTATGTCAATTAAATGTATAGCTAAAAAGCTTTACATTTAGCATTTTTTATTTACTTATTTTTGTTATTTTTTATAATCATATATTGCTACTTTAATTTTTTTGTAGTATAATCTCTCACATAAAGGAGGATTTTTTATGGATATTAAAGTTTTAATAACCGAACAAGAGATTGCTTCACGTACACGTGAGCTAGCAGAACAAATCCAAAGAGAATATAACAATGAAGAAATTGTTATAGTTTGTATTTTAAAAGGTGCAACATTTTTTGCAGTTGAACTTGCTAAAAGAATAGAGTCTGATACAATCATAGATTTTATGAAAGTATCTAGCTATGAAGGTACAGAAAGTACCGGAAAGATTAATTTTACACTAGATATTAGTGAGGATATTACTGGTAAGAATGTACTAATAGTTGAAGATATTGTTGATACTGGTAGAACTTTAGCATATGTTAAAAAATATCTTGAGTCAAAAAATCCAAAGAGCGTGAAAATATGTACTATGCTAAACAAAAAAGAACGTAGAGTAATTGATCTAAATCCAGAATATGTTGCTTTTGATATTCCAGACAAGTTTGTTATTGGTTATGGACTTGATTATGATGAAAAATATAGAAATCTACCATATGTTGGATATTTAGAGTAAAAAAGAAGAGTAAGAATTAGTTTTCTTACTCTTTTATTTATTATTTATCTTCTATATTAAAGAATTTTAATGCATTGTTATATACAATTTCTCCAAGTTTTTCTACATCCATGTGTTTCCAATATGCTAGTTTTTCAAGTATTATTGGTAAATTTTTAGATGTATTTAGAGTTCCCCTTAAAGGTTCTGGTGGAAGATATGGAGAATCTGTTTCAAGTAGTATTTGTTCTACTGGAATTCTGTCCATATAGCCTTGAAATGATTTAGCTCTATTATATGTAATATTTCCACCAAAAGCTACATAGTATCCACGCTCTACAACAAGTCTTACAAGGTCATCTGTTGGTGAGAAACAATGCAGTAATGTGCCATACTCTGCAGGATGATTTTTTAGTATTTCATATGTATCTAAAGATGCATCTCTTGTATGTACAACAATTGGAAGTTTTAGTTTATTTGCAAGATCAATTTGAGCCATAAATAATGCTTTTTGTTCTTCTTTATTATCACTAACCCAGTAATAGTCTAGACCAATTTCTCCAATTGCAACTATTTTTCCATTGTTATATTTATTGTATAATTCTTCGATTTCTTCAGGTGTACTTAACCCTACATCGCTTGGATGAACACCTATTATAGCATAAAGTTCCTTATATAAATTAGAAAGCTCAATTGCTTTTTTTGAGCTTTCTGTGTTATATCCAATAATGTTTATTTTGTCTACACCTGTATCAAAGCATTTATTTAATTCTTCTTCTACTATGCCATTAAACTTTTCATCGTTAAAATGTGCATGTGTATCATAATATCTCATTATTATCTCCTTATTGTTGTTCTTTTGTTGAAGGAAATATTACAGTTACTTCTGTTCCTTCATTTAATTTACTTTCAATCTGTATTGTACCATGGTTTCCATCTACCATTTCTTTAACGATAGATAGTCCAAGTCCTGTTCCACCCATTTTTCTAGAACGAGCTTTATCTACTCTATAGAATCTTTCATATATTCTTTCTAGGTCTTTTTGTGGAATACCAATACCATTATCTATTACTTTTACTCCAGTTCTTCCACCTTCAACAGGCCCTGCGTAAATTCTAATTAATCCACCATCTGGTGTATATTTGATACTATTTGTTAGAATATTGATCATAATTTGTTCAAAGCATCCTCTATCTACATATGTTGTAGGAGTATTATCTGCACAAATTAGTTCTAGCTTATGACCTTTTTCTTCAGCTTCAAATCTAACTTTTTCACAAACTTTTTTAAGTTCTTCTTTAGTATTAATTGTTACTTGTTCCCAGTTAGTCTTGTTATAATCCATTCTAGATAAATTTAGAAGGTCTGATACAAGCTTACTCATTCTGTTTGCTTCTTGGTTTATAACTTTTGAAAATCTAATTACTTCTTCATAAGTTAAATCTCCATTCATCATTGTTTCAGAATATCCTTTAATACTAGTTAGTGGTGTTTTTAATTCATGTGATACATTAGAAACAAACTCTTTTCTTACATTGTCTGTTTTAACACTATCAGTTATATTTCTAATAATCATAATGACACCCATAGGATTTAGTTCGTCACTAAAGAAAGGTGCAAAAACAATGCTTAAAGCCAAATCTTCTCCAATTGTAGTTTTAATTTCTACACTTTGGTAATTTGGTAAGTACATTAGCTTGCTAAAGTCTATATTTAATTTTAATTTTTGGCAAATAGCATCAAAATTATCATCTTGACGAGTAATATTTAATAGTCTCATAGCAGCTTTATTCATATGAACTATGTCTTTTGTTGTTGAAAAAGCCATAACTCCATCTGCCATGTGTTCTAGTATAATTTCAGTTTTGCTTTCTTGGCTATTAAGGTCAAAAGTGTTTTTCTTAATAACTCTAAGCATAGCAATATAGTTTTGCATTAAATTTTTATATTCAGGAAAAACTTCTACGTTTTTAATTCTGTTAACGTCTGGTAATTTTCCTTCACTTACCATTTTCATGCCTTTTTCTATACGTTTTATTGGGGCTGCCACCTTGTTTGATACTATAACTGAAATTATGTATGTTACTATAACTATTACTGCAAAAATTATAATGTTATTTACACTGAAAAACTTATCTGTGTCTATTAGAGATCTAGATAATAAAATGGTAGTTATATATACTATAACTACCATAATTATACTCATAGCTCTAATAATTCTTTTCATAGAAATCTTCATATAATTTCACTCCAATAATTATTATATATTTTACTATTATAAAGAAACGTAATATCCCATTCCTCTTTTTGTTTGAACATATTGTGGATCTGCAGAATTCTTTTCGATTTTTTCTCTAAGTCTTCTTACAGTAACGTCTACTGTTCTTGCATCACCATAGAAATCATATCCCCAAACTCCTCTTAGAATTTGTTCTCTAGTGAATACTTGATTTGGGTTTGTAGATAATAATTTAAGTAGTTCAAATTCTTTTATTGTTAAATCGATTGTTTTTCCATTGACAATTGCAATGTATCTTTCAGGATCGATTATCATATCTTTAACTTTTATTTTGTTTTTAGAAGAGTTTTTGTCTTCTTCAACTTCAGGTAAAGTGTGCTTTCTAAGATTAGCTTTAACCCTAGCAATAACTTCTCTTATACTGAATGGTTTTGTCATGTAATCGTCTGCTCCAAGTTCTAGACCAATAATTTTGTCTACAACTTCTTCCTTAGCTGTTAACATTATAATTGGGCATACTAGACTTTTTCTTAGTTTTTTACATACGCTAAATCCATCAAGTTTTGGTAGCATTAAGTCTAGTAATATTAAATCTGGGTTAACAGATAATGCTATTTTAATAGCTTCCTCTCCATCGTAGGCTACAGTAGTTGTAAATCCTTCTTTTTCAAGATTGAATTTTAAGATATCTACTATTGCTTTCTCGTCATCGACTATTAAGATTTTTTTATCATTCATATATATACACCTCGTTCTTAAAACTGTAATCATTATATCACGTTGTAATAAAATATGCTACAATTTGTTGAAATTTTTTTGTAATTTTATCGTAATTTCATGTCTGTTTTAATCGGTTCATTTTCTAGTATTTCATTTACCCTAGCAATGAACTCAGGCTTATTACTTGTCGTAATAATTGTAACAGATTTATCTTGCTTGATATAATCATCACGATCATTTAATTTATTGATGGTTCTGATAAGGTTTTTAGATATTCCTTTAGCTCCATCTACAATATCAATTTTTAAATTTTCATCTTTAGTATGTATAACATTTGCAAACTCTTTTCTAAATAGTGGAAAATGTGTACAACCTAAAACTATATGACTAAACTCGTGTAAATCTAGTCCTTCGAATAGTTCATTAATGTATTCTTCTACTTCTTTAGATTTGTTTTTGCAATTTATATCCTCTGCAAATAATACAAGTTTATCTGCAGGAAGAATCTTAACTTTTGCATCAATGTCAAGCTCTTTGATTAGAGCATGAAGTTTTTCTTGCTTTGCAGTTATTGTTGTTGCGAGTACTAGTATTTTCTTACCATTGTTAGCATCGGCAGCAACTTTTACTGCAGGTTCCGTTCCGATAAATTTTATTTCTGGATACTTATTTCTTAGCTCATCTATGCATAGACTTGTTGCTGTATTACAAGCAATAACTATAGGGTTACAGCCTAGTTTAATTAAATAGTTAATATTATCATTTATGACATCCTTTACAAAATTTTCATCTTTTGTACCATAAGGAGTATTTTTGGTATCGCCTAAATAATATATATTTTCACTAAGTCCTGTATCTAAAGCTTCCTTTAATACTGCAACTCCACCAAGTCCAGAATCAAAAAAACCAATATTCATAGGCTACATCTCTCTTCTTCCTTCTAATGCTTTGATAAGTGTAATTTCATCTGTATATTCTAAATCTCCACCTACTGGAATTCCATGTGCAATTCTTGTTACAGATATTCCAAGTGGTTTAATTAGTCTTGAAATATACATTGCTGTTGCTTCACCTTCAACTGTTGGGTTTGTAGCAAGTATTACTTCTTTTATCTTATCATCGCTTAATCTTTGTAATAGTTCCTTAATTTTTATATCTCCTGCTGAGATGTTGTTCATTGGAGAAATTGAACCATGAAGTACATGATATTTTCCTCTGTATTCATGTGTTTTTTCCATTGCAACTACATCTTTTACGTTTTCAACAACGCATATTGTTGACTCATCTCTTTTATTATCTGAGCAAATTGAGCAAGGATCTTTTTCTGTTAAGTTATAACATATAGAACAGAATTTAACATTTTCTTTAGCTTCAACCAATGTTTTAGCCATTTCCTCTGCTACTTCTTTGTTTGCTTCTAATATATAAAAAGCAAGTCTTACAGCACTCTTATGACCAATTCCAGGTAGTTTTTCAAATTGGTTAATTAGTTTATTAACTGTATCTGAATACATATTTATCTCCTAGAAAAGACCTGGCATGCTAAATTGTCCCATTTCTTGTTGTGCCATAGAATCTGCTTGTTTTAGAGCTTCATTTACAGCAGTTAAAATTAAGTCTTGTAACATTTCTACATCTTCTGGATCTACTACATCTTTTTGAATTATTATTTCTTTTATTACTTTATCTCCTGTAGCTTTAACTACTACAGCTCCGCCACCTGCAGATGTTTCAATTTCTTTGTTTGCAAGTTCTGCTTGTTTTTTCTCCATATCTGCTTGCATTTTTTGTGCTTGTTTTAGTATATTTTGCATATTTCCAAAGCCTCCGCCTGGAAATCCACCGTATTTATTTCCCATATTTAATCATCCTTTCAACAAAACTAATTATATTATATATATTTCTATTTTTCAAGTTAATCTATTGGAGTATATTCTATATTATTGTCTTTAAATATTTTTTCTATCTTAGATATAGATTCTCCGTTTTCTGTTACTAATTCTAATACTATGTTTTTATTTATTTTGTACTTTTCAAAAAGTACTTGAGAAATTGTTTCTGCAGTATCTTCTTGAGTTAGTATTTTATATCCAAATGAGTTTGTAGTAATAATTCTTACAACATCATCTACATATACTTTTGCTTTAACTAATGCAGAGTAAACTTTAACTTTGCCTCTTTCTATCATTTCTTTTTTTAGTTCTTCAGTACTTGGAAACTCAGTTAGTCCTTGCGTGTCTACTTTTTCTCTTGTTTCTTTTACAATATTTACTTTTGGAGCTTCAACTGTCTGAGCAGGAGCTGACTGAACTTGTACTCCCTTAGCTATTTTATCTTTTAATTCTATTACTTCTTTTTCTAGTTGTTCAATCTTTTTAGTATAAATGTCATTCATTGGTTGAACAACTCCTTGAGTGCTACCTTCTATTTGGGCTGGTTGTTTTAAATTACAAAGTTGGACAATGCAAGCTTTTAAAACTATTTCTTTTCTTGTTGTAGATTTTAAATCATTATCTAAACTAGATAATCTGTCTATTATCCCTACAAGTCTATCTGTACCCTCTTTTGCATTTACAAGTCTATTTAAAAATTCATTTGTTATTTCAAAAGTAAATTGTCTTAAGTCTTTTCCTTTTTTGATTACTTCATCTACTTGTGCAATTGCGTCTAATGAGTTGTAGTTTAATATATCTTCTACAACTTTATCTATTATATTTTTATCTATTGCACCAACTATATTTTGTACATCTGCATATTTTAAAATATCGTCTGATTCAGATATACATCTATCTAGTATACTTAGTGCATCACGTGCAGCACCGTCTGCAAGAGTGGCAATATATCTACATGCTTCATCCTCATATTTTACGCCCTCTGAGTCTAAAACATATTTTACTCTATTATATAAATCTTCCTCGCTTAGTCTGTTGAAATCGAACTTAAGACAACGAGAAAGAATTGTTACAGGAATCTTATGTTGTTCTGTAGTAGCTAGAATAAATACAACATTTTCTGGTGGCTCTTCTAGTGTTTTAAGTAATGCATTAAATGCACTTGTTGTTAACATGTGAACCTCATCTATAATATATACTCTGTATTTTACATCTACAGTTGCATATACAACTTCTTGACGTATTTGACGAATGTTTTCAACACTATTGTTTGAGGCAGCATCCATCTCAATTACATCTGTTATAGTTCCGTTTAAAATTCCTTTACATACTTCACATTCATTACATGGTTCACCATCTTGTGGGTTCAAACAATTTATTGCTCTTGCAAATACTTTTGCAGCACTTGTTTTACCTGTTCCACGTGTACCACTAAACAAATATGCATGAGAAATTTTATTATTTTTTATTTGATTTCTAAGTATTTTTGTTACATTTTCTTGACCGATAATACTACTAAATGTAGTTGGTCTATATTTTCTGTATAGTGCTATATATCCCATATTCCCTCCTATAACAAAAAAAGCCAGGCACATAGAGTATATTGCTTATTGCTGCTTCCTTCCGGACCTGACAAGGTTCACAGTACTCTATCGCTTGGCATAGTGATATTATACAATATATTCTTTAGATTTTCAATACCAATTATATTATTTTTGTATAGTAAATAAATATTTACTTGTGTCTTGTTTTAGAATAGACATTCCTGACTCTAACATCTCTTCTGCAGGCATCTTTAGTTTAATTTCTGTTTTAACTTTTGTTCCTGTTTCGTCTGTAATGTATAGATCAAAAGAAATATCAAAAGCTAAATCACTTGCAGGTATATCCCATAATTTAAATATTTCTCCTGAGTAAGGAATGCTTTCTTTATCATCACTTACGTTTTTATCTGTAATTACTTTGTCATTGTTAATAACAAGACAAATCTTGTATTGACCATCTTTTTCTTCTAAGTATAATGGTAATGATTTTAAATCTTGAGTAATTTCATATTTTTCGTAATCTTTTTGAGCAAGGCTCATTTGTCCTTTTAAAACTGGATCAGATATTTTGATATTATCTAGCATCATAGATGCAATTTTTGTATTTGCTTCTATAAAAATGGTTATTTCATTAGTTTGTGAAACATCAAAAAAGAGACCAGATAATTTTTCTATTTTAACACTATTATCTTGTACTTCAGTTACGTTTGCACCAGATTGAATAATAATATCACTTACTCTAAAGTTTCCTTGATTAACTTTTCCGGTAGTATCTAAAAGCCACATTGCAATAAAAGTTGTTAATACAATAGATACTATAATTACTATTATAGCAATTAATCCTTTTTCCTTGTTCATATACCCCTCCACATATATCTAGATTATACTATATATAATAATGTTTTTCAAGTAAAAAACTGGTTAAAATGGACATAAAAAAAGACTCTTTTTGAGAGCCTTTTTTGTTTATTAATCGTCATTAACAGCAGAGCTGCTTGAACCGAATAGTTTATCAAATTTAGATTCAAGTTCAGATTGTAAATCATAATCTTCTTGAGTTATTTCATTTGGTGCTTTGCTTTCGCTTGTTTGAGCATCAGTAATTGGATTATAGTCATTGTTTTCATATAAATCATTATATGAATTTGAATCCATTCCATTTGCAAGTGGTCTTGTATCAATTTCTGCTTCTCTATTTTTATCTACGCTACCATATGGTCTGCTTTTATCTTGAGTTGCAGATGAGAATCCTGTATCCACTTGAACATCTTTTGATCTGTTTTTAAGAATTTCTTGAGCACGTCTTTTTCTGTCTTGTAAATATTTTTGAACATCAAAATATGAATATGGAAGTTCTTCTGGTATTGGCATGTCTTTAATACTTCCAAGTTTCATAGATTCAATAATATCTCTTTTTGGATGAACTTTAAAGTACCAAGCTTTTTCTGCCATAATTGGTTTTAGACCTCTAACCATAAGAATTTCTTTGTTATTATCCATACGTCTAATTTCATCAACAGTCATAAGATCTCTTGCTTGTCTTTGTGTACTAATAGATACACCTTGTTTTTTGTTTTCATCTTTATCTTTATTTATAGATTTTTGTTCAATCTTAATTGTTGTTTGTCCTAAAGATTTTGAAAAGTACTCAGCTGTTTTTTGTGAGTTAGTACCAAGTAATAATTGAGTATCACAGTTACCAAGAATATTTTCATATGAGTCTTTATATAATGCTTCTAATTGGTCTAGTGATTGTACAATAATTGAGATAGAAATACCTAAACTACGAGTTGTAGATAACTTCTTTTGGAAGTCTGGTATTTGACCAATATTTGCAAACTCATCTAGTAAGAAATATACTTGATTTGGTAATCTTGAGCCATAATCATCTGCTTGTTTATATAGTATTGAGAACATTTGGCTAAAGAACATTGTTGATACGAAATCATATGTACTTTCAGCAGCTGATGTAATAACATATATAACTGTTTTCTTTTTTGCGACATCTCTAAAGTTAATACTATTAGATGATGTAATTCTTTGAATTGCTGGCATATCAAAAACACGCATTTTAGAAATAGATGAAATTACTATTGATTGCATTGTTTTGTCTGCAGCAGTTTTAAATGATTCATATTGAATTCTACCAGGATGTTCTGGCATTAAATCATCTATAAATAATTTTTCAAATATTGAGCTATCTGCACCACCTTGACGAATGATATTTAGACAGCTTCCTATGTTTTGTTGCTCTAATGGTAGAACAGATAAAACATAGTAGATAGTAGCAGAAATTAACATTTTTGCAGTGTTATCCCAGAATGGGTCATCTCCGCCGCCACCTTCTTTATTTGCTCCTGTTACTAAGATGTGAGCTAATGTATCTACGTCTTGGTCTGAACAAATATTGTATATTGGGTTATAGAAATCACTATATGTTGGATTTACAAGGTTAAATGCTTTAACATCATATCCTTCAGATTTTAAAAATTGTGATGTTTCTTTATATAATTCTCCTTTAGGGTCAGTTATAATATATGATCCTAAACATTGCATTATATTAGGTTTGATATAACATGCTGTTTTACCAGAACCAGATCCACCGACAACAAGTATGTTTTTGTTGATACCAACTTTTCTTAAGTCTGTTCCTAAATAATGTGTTTTACTTAGGATAAATCCTTCTTTTCTGTTTAAAATTTCTTTACCATCAGATGCATGTTTATAATCTTCAGCTCCTTTTCCCCATTGGCTGGAACCATTTTCTTTTCCTTCATATTCACCTTTTTGACTGGCTTTGTACTTAGCATATGCATACATTGCAAATGCTATAACAATTATTACTCCTGTTATTTTTAGGAATAATACAAACTCTGCAAAAATACCTGAGAAAAATGAAAAATTAGTAATGTTTCCAAAAGAATTAGTTATAACAGCAGCAAGAAGTTTTGTATCACCTGCTGCTTTTGCATCGGCAACAGATTTACATATTGCTCCACCTAGAACGATAGATAATATAAGCGATACAATTAATAGTAATGGAGCTTTTTGTTTTAAATCTTCGAAAAAATCTCTCATTTCATATACTCCTTTTTATATTATCTTTCTCTTTCGTCGTATTCTCCTCTTTCTTTGGCCTTCTTGATTTGTTCTGGAGAAAGATTTCTTACCTCTTTATTTTTTACACTTATTCCTTTTTCTGGAATAAATTCACCTTTTTCAGTAATAAGTCCTTCAACCATATCTACTTTAATTTTATCGTGAATGCTTTTTTTACTCATTATTATACCTCCTAAATCATTTCATCTGCTTCTTCGTCAAGCTTTAATTTTTTTATATCTTCATCATCCATTGATACTTCTAATACTATGTATGGTCTATTAGGCATAATTTTGCATCTACCTCTGACCTCACCATTATCGTCTCTGTAAAGAGAAGGTTTTACCTCTTCTCCTGTTTGAGAATCAATAATTGAGAAGTTTCTTCTTAAGTCTGGTGTATAAGCAACGTCTCTATATTCAATTCCTTCAGTGTTATATATTGAGCCATATGTTAAAGAAACATTACTATTTTCTACTGTGAATCCATTTTTGTCTAAAATTCCTGTACTTAAGAATGCTTTGCTATCTGTAAGTGTTAGAAGAACTATATCGTCTTCATCTTCTGGGTCATCTACAAGCACGTTAAATACTTTTTTTACTTGGTTTTCTTCTCTTACCTCAACACTTCTTAACTTTTCTAGAGACAAATATGCATAACCTTGAGAATATGCATCATAATCTCTTTCAACTAAAAAAGCTAATGTGTTCATACCTGGCAAGTCAATAACCTCAAACTTGTTCATTTTAAATAAACTATCCATAATTCAACCCCTCTTCTAAATTATATCTATTTAACTTTTCTAATTAATACCATTGGTGTTAATGTTTTAGCTTGACCACAAGGGTTATCTTTGATCATACCAATAAGTTCTTCTTCGCTTTCAGTAATTGCGTCTGCTTTACCTAGTATTTCTTGGTTAAAGTCATTTGCGTCAACAATCATAGATTTAACTCCAGTTTTTTCATATATTTCATTACATACTCCATTTGGGTTTTGTGGAATTTTGATACCAAATTCTGAATAATCTGAGAATACATCTCCATAGAATCCATCAAGTCCACTAACTTCTTTACCTACGATTTCATAGAAAACACCATGTTTTCCAAATATTTTGCAAAATCCTCCTGCAATAGCAGCCCATAAAACTTTCCAAGGTCCATTAATATCTATAGCAAATTGCATTTTATATGGACTATCTACACCGATACCTGCATCTGTTCTCATAGCAAATTTAGATAAGAACTTAGCAAGACCGGATACTTTTACGTCCTTTTTATATACAATATTCTTTTGGCATAAAGAAATTATTTTTTCACTAAACGATACAATATCTCCCTCTTCGTAAATAGGAGAAACATATTGTTTAACAATGTCAATATAACTTTCACCAAGTTGAATGTAGTGAGTCTCAATTGCATGTCTCATGTATTTGTTGTCTCCTACTTGTATTTCTACATTTTTTCCTTCTAAAGCTTTAAACTCCATAATAATACCTCCAATCTTGTGAATTTAACTATTTAAATTTTATATTAAAATAAAATAATTGTCAATGATTTTAAGGCTTAACGACAATTAATTTACATATTATTTTTTGGCAAAAAAATAAAAGCCCCAAAAGGACTTTTAAAAAATAAAATATGAGCATTTCGTAAGCCGGATTCTGTATTAGATGATTATTTATCTAGAATGCATATTACTATGCATCTCAAGCCACCAACTTGAAACTTGGCGAGCAACCTAATATCGTTTCATTCTGGTGTTGCACTAGGTGGGGTTTACACCCAATCTGTGTCTCCATAGATTGTCGTGAGCTCTTACCTCGCGTTTTCACCCTTACTACAAAAGTAGCGGTAATTTTCTGTTGCACTTTCCTTAGGATCACTCCCACTAGACGTTATCTAGCACCCTGCTCTATAGTGTCCGGACTTTCCTCTGGCCATAAAGGCAAGCAATCATCTGAAATACTACATAATTATTATATCACAAATTATGAAAAAAATAAAGTGAGAATTATTTTCTCACTTCATTTATTCTTCTATTGTTACTGTTTTTTCTTTTAATTTTGCTTCTTCTTTTTGCTTTTCAATTCTTTCTCTTAGTAATTTGTAGATTACTGATGCCACAGGAACACCAACAAACATACCAATGATTCCAAAGCCATTTCCACCAACAAGTACTGCAAGCATTACCCATATTGCTGGAAGTCCAACTCTATCTCCTACAACTTTTGGATAAATTAGATTTCCATCTATTTGTTGTAGTACTATTGCCATGACAATGAACCATAAAGCTTGCATTGGATTAGTTCCAAGAATAATGATAGCACCAATTGCACCACCAAACCATGGACCAAATACAGGAATAATATTACTTAGTCCTACAACAACTGATATGCTTAATGCATAAGGCATTCTAAATATAGTCATTGTAATAAAACATAAAACGCCAAGAATTATTGCTTCAATAAATTGTCCACCAATAAAACTTTTAAATGTTTCGTTAGTAACACTTCCCACATGGAATAACTTATTTGCTTTTTCTTCACTTAAAAATGACCTAATTAACTTTTTGAATTGTTGAGTTAATTTTTCTTTTTGAGCTAACATATATACAGCAAATATTATACCCATAATGAAGTTTACTACTCCACTTACTACTCCTTTAATTAATGTAAATCCTGCACCAATTATACCAGTTGCTGCATTTTTTACCCATTCGGTAACATTTGCATCTACTTCTTTCCAGTTAGGAGAAAATTCATTAATTTTTTCTAGTACTTGTGGATAATTGTGGGCTTTTTCTACTGCCCAGTCTTTAACATTATTAAATGCAGTAGGTATGTTTTCTTTTAATATTCCAACGGTATTTCCAACTTGAGGAATTACTAAAAGTAATACTCCAGCTATAATTGCTATGAATACAACTAGTGAAAATACTATTGCAAGCGGTCTCATAAGCTTTGAATCTTTTGGTATAGTTTTTGTAACTCTACCTTTTTTGTCTTTAATTTTTCTGGCAGTTTTTTCTTTCCAAAAAGATTCAAATTTACTAAGTGGTATGTTTAATATAAACGCGATTGCAAAACCAATAATAAATGGTTTAAGTAAGTTTAGGATATATCCTACAAATTTTATATTAAACAATGCAAATATTAGCACTGCTGCATACGTAATTATTAAAAGAATCTTTTTTACATTTTTATTATTTAATTCAAACATAAACAATTCCTCCTTTTCGCGTGATATTATACTATATTTTATGTAAATTGTAAAGAGTAAAAATAAAAGAGTATAGAAATTCTATACTCTTTATTATTTTCTTTTTATTTTAGATTATTCATCTGCAACTTCTTCATCTTCATTTGGAACTTTAGCAATATTTACTACTTTTCCTCCATCAGATGTTCTCATAAGAGTTACACCTTGAGTGTTTCTTCCAAGTATGCTAATATCATTTACATTTAATCTAATGATTACTCCTGTATCTGTTACAAGCATTACTTCGTCATCATCATTTACAAGTTTAACTCCAACAATATTACCAGTCTTAGATGTTATTTTATATGTTAGAACACCTTTTCCTGCTCTACCTTGGCATCTATAGTCATCCATTTCAGATCTCTTACCAAATCCGTTTTCAGTAATTGCTAGAACATATCCATTATCTTCTTTTAATGGTTCCATTCCAACTACTTTATCGTCTTTTGCAAGTTCGATACCTTTAACACCCATTGCAGTTCTTCCAACTGGTCTTACTTCTTCTTCTTTGAATCTAATAGATTGTCCACCATGTGTTACCATGATTACATCATTTGATCCATCAGTAAGTCTTACATCTATTAACTCATCATCATCTTTAAGAGTAATAGCTTGGATACCTGTCTTTCTAATATTTCCATATTCAGAAAGTGCAGTCTTCTTAATAAGACCATTTGCTGTAGCCATAAGTACATATTTAGTATCGTCGTTAAAGTCTTCTACTGGCATAACTGCAGTAACTTTTTCACCTTGGTTAAGTTGTAATAGGTTAACGATAGCTGTTCCTTTTGCAGTTCTTCCTGCTTCTGGTAGTTCATATGTTTTAAGTCTAAATACTTTACCAGTATTAGTAAAGAACATTAAGCTATTATGAGTTGAAGTAACAAAGATTTGTTCAACAAAGTCGTCTTCACGAGTGTTCATTCCTGTTAGTCCTTTACCACCACGTCTTTGAGATCTATATGTATCTAGAGAAATTCTCTTGATATATCCAAAGTGTGTTAGTGTAACAACATTGTTTTCTTCTTTAATTAAGTCTTCAACATCTATTTCACCTTCACCATGAGTGATAGCTGTTTTTCTTTCATCTCCGAATTTTTGTTTTAATTCTAGAAGTTCATCTCTAATGATTCCTTTTACAAGTTCCATAGAGCCTAAGATTTCTCTTAAGTGTTTAGCTAATGCTAGAAGTTCATTTAATTCTTCTTCAATTTTCTCTCTTTGTAATCCTTGTAGACGTCTTAATTGCATGTCTAGGATAGCTTGAGCTTGAATTTCTGAAAGATTGAATTCTTTCATTAAGTTTTCTTTAGCATCATCATATGAATTTCTAATTACTTGAATTACTCTGTCAATGTTATCTATTGCAATTTTTAATCCTTCTAAGATATGAATTCTTGCTTCTGCTTGTTTTAAGTCGAACTCAGTTCTTCTTATTACAACATTTTCTCTATGTTTGATGTATTCTCCTAGTATTTCTCTAAGTTGTAATACTTTAGGTACACCATCTACAATTGCAAGCATTAACATAGATTGTGAATTTTGTAGTTGTGTGTGTTTGAATAGTTGATTTAGAACTACATTTGGATTTGCATCTCTTTTAAGTTCTATAACAATTCTTACTCCACAGCTTAAACCTGTTTCTCTATCTGTTTCATCTCTTAAGTCTGAGATTCCTTCAATAGTCTTAGCTTGAACTAGTTTTGCAATACTTTCAACAAGTGCTGCTTTGTTTACTTGGTATGGTATTTCAGTAACTATAATTTTAAATCTACCACGTGAGTCTTCTTCAATTTCAGTTTTGGCTCTTATAGTTACTTTACCACGACCAGTTGTATATGCATCTTTTATACCTTCTTTTCCAACAATAATACCTGCTGTTGGAAAGTCTGGTCCTTTGATATATTTCATTAATTCTTCATTAGTAATCTCTGGATTATCTAATTGAGCAATTGTGCCATCTACTACTTCACCTAAATTATGTGGTGGAATATTAGATGCCATACCAACGGCAATACCATATGCACCATTTACTAATAGATATGGTAGTTTTGCTGGTAAAACAGTAGGTTCTTTTAATCTGTCATCATAGTTTGGCATAAAGTCTACTGTCTCTTTGTCTAAATCCTCAAGCATTTCGAGTGCAACTTTTTCAAGTTTACACTCAGTATATCTCATTGCGGCTGGAGGATCATTATCCATAGATCCAAAGTTACCATGTCCGTCAACTAGAGGATACCTTAGTGAAAAATTTTGTGCTAAACGTACTAATGCATCATATATTGATGAGTCACCATGTGGATGGTATCTACCCATTGCGTCACCAACAACATTTGCACATTTTCTGTAAGGAACGTTTGGCCATAGCTTATCTTCATACATAGTATAAAGAATTCTTCTATGAACTGGTTTTAAACCATCTCTTACATCTGGTAAGGCACGGGAGATAATAACGCTCATTGCATAGTCTATATATGATTTTTGCATTTCATCTTCGATTTTTACAGGAACAATTTTTTGCGCCGATAAAAAGTTTTCATCATTAATGTCCATTATATACATACCTCCATTTGCTTTTTACTCCCTCATTATATTATAAAAAAATTAAAAAATCAAGCGAATATCCTTGAATTTTCGATTATCTATGATATAATAAAAATCAAGTTAGAATTAGTTTTTAAAGGGGTATTATATGAAACAAAAAAACTATTACGCAATATTGGAAGTCAACAGAAAAAGTTCTGATCAAGATATAAAACTTAACTTTAGAAGACTTGCTAAAGAGTATCATCCGGATAAAAATAAAAGCAAAGATGCTGAAGAAAAGTTTAAAGATATAAATGAAGCTTATGCGATCCTTATGGATCCTGAGAAAAAAAGAAAATACGATAGACAAGTTGCAAGATATGGTTATGGTTTTGCAAATATTGAATCAGGACTACAAGATGTAAAATACGAATTCAAATCTGGTGCAAATGTATTTAATGACATACTAAACCAAATTTTAGGATTTAGAAAAGGCGACAATAATTCGAATAATGAAAATATAGATGATAAGAAAAAACCTATTAAAGGTACAGATATAGTTACTCATTTAGATGTAACACTTGAAGAAGGTTTCTTTGGGGCTGAAAAGAAAATTGCAATACGTGCACATAAAACTGGCATGAAGACTTTCTCTGTTAAAGTTCCTGTTGGAATAAAAAACGGAGATAAGATTAGACTTGCTGCACTTGGAAACCCAGGAAAAAATGGCGGTAAAAATGGAGATTTAATTATACATGTTAAATTATTGGATGACCCTGAATTTAAAATTGAGGGAACAGATTTTAACAAAGATATAAATATAACTCCAGCAGTAGCTGCTCTTGGTGGAAAGTACAAGCTTCAAGTAATGGATGAAAAACTATTTGTTTCTCTTCCAAAACGTCTAAGAGATGGCGAAATAGTAACAGTACCAAATAAAGGATATGTTACTGAAGATGGAAATCGTGGAGATTTAAATCTTAAAGTTCATATTGATCTTCCAGAAGATATTTCTGAAAGAGAAGAAAAACTATATGAACAATTACTTAAAATTGAAAGAAAAAGAGAAGAATTTAATGGATAAAAAAGAGTACCTTATGTGGTACTCTTTCTTTTATGCTTTATTTATTTTCTTTTTTAACACTCTAATATCTTCACCTATAAATCTTAATATTGAAAAATCTCCTACAAGTCTAGAAAATATTCTTTCTTCATATAGATTTTTAATTTCTTGTGTTGTTAGATTTGTAGATATAACCATCTTTTTACCTTTTAAAAGTCTAGTATTAATTATATTAAATAGCTCACTAAATTTTGCAGCATTCATTGTTTCAGTTCCCAAGTCATCTATGATAAGTAGGTCTACTTCAAATATTTTTTGATATTCTTCTCTGTCACCTTCTGTTTTATTATATTTGAATTGATAATCTACCATTTTATCTAGAAGAATTGGAGCTGTTTGATATATAACAGATTTTCCTTGTTTTATTGCTTCATTTGCAATGCAGTTAGCAAGGAATGTTTTTCCAAGTCCTGTTGTTCCACTAAATAGTAGATTTTTTTGCTCTGGATTATCTAGACTATGAGAAAACTCATAGGCTTGTTTTCTAATTGCATCCATTTTTTCAAGTGGGGACTTATCTATTCCATATTTTTCTTTATCTGGATTAGATGAATAGTATCCAAAATCAAAAGTTTCAAAATTTTCATCTTTAATTTTAAGCATATTTGATTGTTTGAATGATTCATTAATTAATGCTTGTTTAAAGCAGCTGCACATAGCATTTTTATACATTCCTGTATCTTTGCATTTTTCACATTCATATTTTGGCTCAAAATCTTCAAGTGTCATACCTATTCTTTTTAAAACTTTATCATATTCTTCTTGAAGTTCTTCTATTCTTTCTTCTAGCTTTTCTTGTTCTTTTGCTCTTTTACTGTCGTCTGAATTAATTCTAGCTTTCATAGATTCAATTGCAACTTTTGCTATATCTGCTTCTATTTGAGCAAGTTGTGGGTGTTCGTCGTATACGTTTTCTTTAAACATTTTTGCATCTTTTTGTGCTTGTTGTCTTTTGTAATCGTACTCTGCTTCAATTTTTCTATACGCTTCGCTTTGCATATAACCACTCCTCTCAATTATTCATCATAGAATTCGTTATAATCATCATAATCTCTTTGTGTATAATTTTGATAACTTTTCTTTTTAGCTATAGCAGATGGGATTTTTCTTATTGGTTTATCTTCAATAGTTTTTGGACTTTCTGCCTCAAGTATTTCATCTACTGTTTTGTATCCTTTTTTATACCAACTTGATATTATTGCATCAATGTACTTTATAGTTGGATTAGTTGTAGATGTACTTCTTTTTAATCCTTCTTCTATAATATCAAAATCATAGTTATATTCTTCAATCCATTTTTTTACAAATTCTTCTTCATATTTTGAAAGGCTTCTTCCAACAATACCTAAAGCTTTGCATATTCTTTGCTTAATCTTATTAAACTTTTCATAGTTATCTAAGAATGCTTCAAGTTCTTCAAAAGTATGTACTCCACCATTATGCCAAGTTTCAGCTACAGCAAATAGATATTTTCTGTTTAGTGCTTTACGTTCTTGACAATATTGAAATAGGGCTATCATTACTTCTTCTGCAAATCCATACATATTAAATAGATTTCCTATATCAGTATGCCAACTAAATGACATATATCCATTAAAGAAACTTTCACAAATAGCATCAACACATGCTTTTCTTTTTTCATCTATTACATTTTCATATCTGCTAACTTTACTATCAAATTTAGGAGTATATTGTTTGTTTATTTCTGCTTCTTTTAAATCTATTACTACAGCACTTCTTGTTGTTTTTTGAATCAATCCTTCTGCTGTAAGTACATCTAGACTTATTTTAAGTTCATCTGCACTAAGCTCCAAATTTTTCATTAGTAACTCTGAATCTATTTCTACATTATTCTTTAGTAAATATAATAGGTATAGATACACATGCATATCGTTTTTTCCAAGAGCTTTCATATTGTTTAATATGAATAGATCTGGAACAAGTGTATCGCCTAGTTCTAACTTTTTCTTTTGGCTATCAAATTTCATATATATACTCCTTCTTGATTGGATGTCATTATATCACTAATTCTACTATTTTTCAATACGACTATTTTCTGCATTCTTTTTATATATAGTTGCTTTTTCTTTGAATTCTAGCGTTTTAGTATACACCCTTTTTGTAAAAATATACTTTATAATTGTAACCAATTTTTCAAGTACTGAATCTTCATTAATATTTAAAAGAGTAAAGATAATCACTGGTAAAACTAATATGATAATTACATATAACTTTAGCGTATTTGTAATATTTAAATTAAGCACTAAATAGCTTGTTATAAATATGTACGCAACTATAGCACTTAAAGATTTGTAATCTATTAAGCCATGCCATTTATGAACTTTATTATAGAAGCTAAAGATTTGCTGTTTATTAATCCTTTTTCTCATAAATAATACTTCCTGCTTTTTTATTTACATTATATATAAGTATAACACTACCTATTATAATAGGTAAGAAAATACTCTTTTCATTTTTTGATGATATTGGAATATATAGTATAAATATGTTTATATTTTGAAGTAATAAATTGTATATGAATACCTTTATATATGTATAAAAATAATTATTTAGCTTTGGCACAAGTAATAATATACACATTATTGGTGAGATAATTATGCATGATATTACTATTACATATCTTAGAGATAATAGTATTAAAAGGGATATCATATAAAAGCAAACTATACCATCTTTTACTCCATTTAAACTTAGTTTATCTTTTGAAGATATTAAGTCATTTATTGAATCTATGTTATCATCTATAAATTTATATTCAATTTTTGAATCTATTGTCTCTTCTAAAGATAATTCTAATAGTTTGGTAAAATCAGCATTAAAACTAATAATTTCTTTACAAATGCTATAACTATTTAAGCTTATTATACCTACAATAACGCATTTTAAGATATAAAAATAAATTCTATTTATAGCTAGATTACTATATAGATTTAAGACGTATTTAAATGAAATAGCAATTATAATAGCCCATATTATAGTTAGAACTATAAATATAAGATTTGTTGAACATATAGTTTTTAATGGTTCTTTTTCAAACATAGTGTTATCTATGGTAGCTATTTTATCTATTAAATCATATACCGTACTTCTAAGTGATATACTTAATCTATTTAAAACTTCGTTTAAATTTTTTACATATTCATCCATATTATTTAATTACTGCTTCTATAAATTTAATTATTAAGTCTAACATTTGAATTGCTGCATAACCTACCACAGAATTAGTTATTATCCTTTTTCCAGTAATCATCTTCTTTTCATCACCAAAACTTAATTTCCTAATTATAATTCCACTAGCTATACATACACCTGCAATTGGAGTTGAAATCTTTTTAAGGTAGCTTTGAATTCTAGTAAATGCAGAATTAATTTTAGTTACTAAACTAGGAGTGGATCCTGTTGTAGTATTATTGTTTGCCGCAAAAACACATGACGTTATAAAAAGGCACATGGTTATACACATTATGCACAATATTTTATTTAATTTCATATACCTCCTCCTTATATATAGTAATGTGATTCAAATATTTTAAATCATATAGCTAAAACAAAGTTGCAAACGCACCTATTAATGTTACTCTATTTTTCCTTCCTCACTAAAAAATAAATTAAGATTATATGATAATGCGTTTAAGAATTTAAATAAAAGATAAAAAATTTTGATTGAAATATTTAGATAAAAAATAATTAGAGTGAATAATATTTGAATCACGAAAATATAGTAGCACCCTTGCTTTTGGCTTGCAATACTTTTGTTAATATGTTTTAAAACTAGAACTTTTGGAAATAATTATTTGTAGAATTTAAGAATCATTTTGCAAATTTCAATTTTTTTCGTTTTTTTAAATAAAATCTATTGACAAGAGGCTCAAATTGTAGTATTATATATGCGCAGTCAGTTGTAAAACTGATTGCTATATACTTTGATGGGCCATTAGCTCAGTTGGCAGAGCACTTGACTTTTAATCAAGTTGTCCGCAGTTCGAATCTGCGATGGCTCACCATCATGGGGCCCGTTGGTCAATCGGTTAAGACATCGCCCTTTCACGGCGGAGTGAGGAGTTCGACTCTCCTACGGGTCACCATAAAAAGTATATATGCTGGAATAGCTCAGTTGGTAGAGCAACGGTCTTGTAAACCGTAGGTCCTCAGTTCGAATCTGAGTTTCAGCTCCATCTAAACAATGGTTTGACGACTAGAAATAGTCGTCTTTTTTTTATTTTCTTTTTTACTTTATTCTACAATTGTAACATTTTGTTTATGTATGTTTTAGGTAAGATATAGGTAAGATATTGTATTTTATCTTTAAGCATGGTATAATTAGAATAGTGAGGTGACAACTATGGATAATTATACTCCACCATTTACAATTACAAATAAAATGTTAGAAACTTTATCTTCAATTATGGAAAAAGTTGGAGAATACAAACATTATACTAGATTAGATAAAGAACCTAAACTTAGAAGAAATACTCAAATAACTTCAATTCATGCTTCACTTGCAATAGAAGGAAATACGCTTTCTAAAGGGCAAGTTAGAGATATTATTGATGGTAAAGAAGTTGTTGGTCCTGCCAATGAAATTAAAGAGGTTCAAAATATTAAACTTGCATATGAGCAATTAACAAAAGTAAAACCATATTCAGAAAAAGATTTATTAAAGATTCATGGAATCATAGAAAAGGATTTAGTTCCACTTGCTGGAAAGTATAGAACAGGAAACGAAGGTGTTTTTGCTGGAGATAAATGTATATTTATTTGTCCTCCACCACAACAAGTACCATATTTAATTTCAGATTTATTTGATTGGATGAAAAGAGAAAAAAATAATATTAATCCTATTATAATGTCTTGTATTTTTCACTATGAATTTGTTTTTATACATCCTTTTCAAGATGGTAATGGCCGTACAGCTAGATTTTGGCAAAACGCTATTTTATGCAATTATAGAGATATATTTGAATATGTACCTATTGAAAATCAGATAAAAAAACATCAAAAAGAGTATTATGATGCAATAGCTAAAGCTCATGTTGATGGTGAATCTACTGTGTTTGTGGAATTTATGCTAGATATGATTAACAAAGCTTTAGACGAACTTGATATGGTTGCAAACATGATAAAAACCGAAGCAAGTGTCAATGTAAAAAGACTATTAGATAACATGGACGAGGAACCAATGACTGCTAACGAAATAATGTTTAAATTGGATATAAAACATAAAGATACTCTTAGAAATAAATATTTAAATTGTGCTATTAGAGATGGATATGTCCAGATGACAATTCCAGACAAACCTAAGAGTAAAAACCAAAGATACTATAAAACACATTTAGATATATAGATTTTTCTATATATCTTTTTTTGGCTTAAAATGGTATAATTGAAGAAACTCAACCAACAGTTCGTGTTAATTTATATAATAATTCATTAAAATATAATTGAAGGAGGAAAATATTATGGATCAAATCAAAATTGGAAGATTTATTGCTACTCGTAGAAAAGAAGTTGGTCTTACACAACTAGAACTTGCAGAAAAACTAAATATTTCAGATAGAGCAATATCTAAATGGGAAAATGGTAAAAGCTTACCAGATGCTTCTATTATGATAGAACTTTGTGAAATACTTGGTATAGGAATTAATGAATTATTTTATGGGGAGATGATTAATATGAACGAAACAAATAAAAAATATGATGAAATTATACTTGCTATGAAAAAAGAGCAAGAAGAAACAGCAAAAAGAATGCTTGCACTAGAATATGTTATTGGATTTGGTGCTTCAATTACATTTTTAGCTTTAGTATTTGTAGCATCATTTATTGAAATGGTAGATTGGCTAAGAGTATTACTTATACTTATTGGTTTTGCACAATTTGCAATTGCCATACCATTTGCAATAAGAATTGAACAAACAGCTGGATACTATGAATGTAATAACTGTCATCATAAATATGTTCCAACATTTTCAAGTGTATTGTGGTCTATGCATTTTGGTAGAACAAGATATATGAAATGCCCAGAATGTGGAAAGAAAAGTTGGCAAAGGAAAGTAATTTCTAAAGAATAATTTAACACAAAAAGAGAATACCAAATAATTGGTACTCTCTTTTTTTATAGTTACATGGTAACGTTTTTAGGATTGGTAATGCTTTCAGTCACAAATCTTACAACTTTACCATTCTTGATAACAGCTGTAGAGAATTTGGCAGATGGATATGATGTATTCTCGTTTAAAACGCCTTTATCATCAAATACCATACCTGCAGTTGATGTAATCATTATTCCGCCCAATCTTTGTAAACAGTTAACATGATAATGTCCGAATTGAACAAAGCATATATTGTAGTTGCGATTCTTTATGATGACATTGTCACTCATATTTTCAAATTGCTGCCACATTTCTTTCTCGATTTTATATGACTTTGTGTATGCTAGTCTTCCTGTCCCGTGCTGGATTCTCTTAACTACACCGTCTATGACTAAGTTTGCTACCATTTCATTGATGTGGTGGAAATCTATACCTTTTTCGTTTAAAGCTCTTTGAACTAAAACAATAGGGTTAATAGAATCACCTTTTTCAAATGATAGATCCCTTTCTCCATTAATACAGTAATATTTAAATTCTGGGAATTTAGAGAAAAGCTCAATAGCAATATCAGCTTGCTCTTGTGCAGTTTTTGCTGTAAGATACAAGTCTTGTTTTTTATACGAAGGATGTCCTGCGCATAAATCTCCAGCAATATGAACGTTTGTTATACCTTCTTCTTTTGCAAGATTTAAAATATATTCAAGCATTTCCATATCACAGAAAACACTACCAAGGTACAAGTCACTTATTTCTAGCCATCTTTCAGTAATTTCTTCGCTGTTTGTGAAAGAAATTATCTCATAATTGTTCTCGTTAAACTTTGTTATATAGTACGTCTTATTCCTGTTGTTATAGTTAATATTTCCTGTTGCTGCTATCAACTCGTCCATCTGTTCTTGTGTAAGTTCTAATTCTTCTAAAGTACATGCTGTTGCACGCATTTTTGAAAGAGCATTAGATGCTTTTTGTGAGGTTAAAAAATCTTCGTTCATAGATTATCCCTCCTTCCTTTCCCAAGGATCAAAGAACTCTATCTTTTCCCTTGCTATTTTGTCTCCAATAATAGTAAGTTCAGTGAAGATTCCCCCTGTTTTTCCAGAAATACCCATTCTTTTTTCAAGATCACCATCGTGTTGGAAATTGCCTGGCATAATTATTCTTATACCACTCATCGATAGTGAATAGAATGTATGAAAGTGTCCTGCTTGAATGCTTCGTAGGTTGTATATTTTGCCTCCTATTTCTACATCATTAAGGTTACTTTCAAATACTCTAGAAAGATACACTTGAACTTTATATGAAGCTGCTCTAGCTGCACCACCAGACAAGTGGATCAACCTAAATACAATTCCTGCATGAATTATATTTGCTTCGTAGGCGCTTAAGTAGGTAAATCTTTTACCTTTTTTTGCCATTTTAGCCTCCAAGTACTTAATTGGATCTAGCCCACCTTTCATACAAAATGATTGGTCATGGTTACCCATGCTGGCTATATACCAAAAATCGTACTTTTCTAGAACTGCCATCAGTTCATTAATTTGCTCAATTGCTTTATTGTGTTTAAGGTTATTCTCTTGTCCCCTATAAACTCCAAATCCGTCAATCAAGTCTCCTGAAATGTGAACATACTCTACTCCTCTTGACTGTGCTTCTTGAAGGGTTCTATCTAAGCCTTGCTTATCAAAATTTCGACATCCGCAATGCAGATCGGATATTTCAAGAAGTTTTAATTTTACTTCTTGTCCTTGTTTTAAAGGATCAGAAATTTTTATATATGCAGTATCTCCAGATGTGACAATATAATATACATAGTCCTCTACACGAGGATCGTATTGTTCTTTCACGTTGTATCCATTGTCTCTTAGATAGTTGATATCCTCCATGGTTAATTTGAGTTGTTTAAGAGTGAGCTGCTTACTTTTCATCTTTTCGACTACTTTGCTATAATTTTTCATATAAACTCCCTCCTTTTTTAAATATTAATTTAAAAAACCAAGCCAAAAAATTATTTGCGCTCATCATCATTCTCCAACCGACTTCATTATATCTAATTATTTATACGTTGTCAATAAAAAAATGTGAATAAATATTCATATATTTTTTACTTAACAAAATGGTTTCTTTGTGCTATAATTTTTGTGAAATTTGGAGGTTGTTTTTATGGCAAAATTATACTTTAGATTTGGTGCAATGGGTAGTGGAAAAACAATAGATTTGCTTAAAGTTGCATATAATTACAAAGAACGTGGACAAGACGTAGTACTTTATACAGCAGAAATAGATAACAGATATGAAGTAGGAAAAATTACAACAAGAATAGGATTACAAGCTGATGCTAAAACATTTAACGGAGATACTAACATTTACCGTGAAGTAAAAAGTATTGAGCCTAAACCTGCTTGTGTTTTAATTGATGAAGCACAATTTTTAACAAGAAGACAAGTACTACAACTAACTGATATTGTTGATATATTAGATATTCCTGTTATTTGCTATGGTCTTAGAACAAATTTTAAAATGAAATTTTTTGAAGGTTCACTTCCACTAATGGAAATGGCAGATAAAATTGAGGAAATTAAAACAATTTGTGATTGTGGGGCAAAAGCTACAGTTAATATGCGTATGATAAATGGGGTTCCTGTTACATCAGGACCAGATATATTAATTGGTGGAAATGATTCATATAAAGCAGTATGCAGAAAATGTTATAAACGTTTGACTCATCATGTTCCAGGAATTGAGGAATAATAACTATTTTAATTACAAAAATAAGGAGGCTACTTAGTAGTCTCCTCATTTTCAAATATGCAGATATCTATCATATCTTTAATTTTTTCATATTCTTCTTTACTCTTTACTGTCCATACTGCAACTTTTCTGCCTTTTTTATGATGCTTTTTATAAAACTTAGGTGTAACTTCTGTATAAAGATAAGCTATAAAATGTGGTTTTGTTATTACGTTTAAAAACATATTACCAAGTATGAACTTTAAAAGTCTGTTCTTTACTTCACGTATGTTTTTAGATGATAGTTGTCCACGAATTACACTTGGATGATTCTTTTTTAACCATAGTACTATTCTTGGATCGAAAGATTCAATCATGTATTCGCCTTCATATCTTTCTAATAATGACATAAGTTTTGGCATTAATTCTTCATAATTTTCATCTTCTTTTACTTCTATTAAAAGTGGTACTCTTCCACCTACTAGCATTAATACATCTTCAAATGTTGGTATCATTGAATCTGTTCCACAAAGACGTGCTTGCTTTACTTCATTTAATGTTAACATAGGTATTTCATTCTTTATACCACAGACACGTTTTAATGATTTATCGTGAAACACAACTAGATAACCATCTTTTGTCATTTGAATATCTAGTTCTATTGCAAAACCTTTTTGCATTGCTGCTTCAAATGCTTTCATTGAATTTTCTGGAATGTCTTTATTATTGAATAATCCTCTATGTGCTGTAAATTTATAGCTATCTAAATTCATATTTTCATCCCCTTATTTTATGCTATTTGCAATTTTTACAAAATCTGTTGTTTCTAATTCTTCTGCTCTTGTTGTTAGCTTTAGGTTACAATTTGTAAATAAGTCTTCAATTTCTTGTTTAGACATATTATTAAAATTATTACTAGCTAATGAATTAGTCATTTTCTTTCTTCTTTGAGCAAAAGCTTTATGTACAAGTTCAAAGAAAACTTTTTCATTGTTTACTTTGTATTTTCTATTTTTCTTTAAAGTAATTACAGCAGATGTTACTCCAGGTTCTGGAATAAAACTTGAATTTGGAACAATTATATCTATATTAGCATTTGAAAAATAGTCTACCATTATAGTTAATATTCCATATTCTTTTGAATGTGAGTCTGCAGTCATTCTTTCTGCTACTTCCTTTTGTACCATTACTGTTATTGACTCAATACAATTACTATCTTCTAATAATTGGAAAATAATAGGTGTTGTAATATAGTATGGAAGATTTGCAACTACTTTAACGCTTTTAAATTCCATATTATTTTCTGCTTTAATCTTTTTTACAAGATTATCTATATCTACTTTTAGTATATCTTCATTTAATAATGTGTAATTATTTCTATTACTAAATCTATCTTCTAAAACTGCAATCATTTTAGGATCTATTTCTACTAGTAATCCATATTTTGCTGTATTTAATATATATTCTGTAAGATTTCCAAGACCAGGTCCGATTTCGATTACTAAGTCTTCATCTGTTATATCTGCTGAAGATATAATTCCTTGAAGAATATTATCATCTATAAGAAAGTTTTGACCGTATCTTTTATTTGCAACAATATTAAATTTGTTCATTATACTTCTTGTCTTAGATAATGTGTTCATATTTTCTCCTTTATTTAGAAATAAAAAGAATAGCTATTTTAGTAGCTATTCTCAATTAATTATTTTAATCAGATAATCCGCCATTTGCAATCAGTCTTTCTCTAGTGCTTAACGCTAAATTAACATATGATGCACCACCACCATATGAGGCAAGACCTGATTCAATGCTACCATTTGCATTTATATAATATGATAGAAGATAAGCACCTGCAGTCATATTATCATAAGGATCATATAAATCTGAAATACCAAGTTTTGAACTTAAGTTTGGTAAGTGTGCTGCAGCAACTTGGCATAGACCAATATACATTCCTCCATTACTTGCATTTGGTTGAAATCTACTTTCAACAAACATAATTGCAATGAACAATGAATAGTCTATTCCATATCTTTGGCATAGATTATATGCATAATGTTGGTACTCTTCTGGAAAATCTATATTATAACTTATAAATCCACCATCAACCGGTGTAGTATATATAGATGATACTAAGCTACTTCTAGAAACCTTAGTTCCTACTTCTACTACTCTATTTTGTGCTTCTTGTATTACTTCAGCTTTAATTTCATTTTTTTGTATTACTTGGTTGTTTGAAGTTTTAACTATATAACTAATAGATTTTGAGCCTTCAACACCTTCTTGTAACACCTCAGTTTCTCCAGATTCTCTATCTGCGTTATCAACCTTTTCTTCTTCAAATGGTATTGCTTGTATTTCTTCTTTTACACTAGCAACAACTGGTGCATATGACTCTCTTATTTTTTCAATATCAATAGCATCTGCTCTTGTAGTTGAAACAGTGATTGTCATTCCGTTTGTTATTCTTGCTCCAGCTTGAGGTTCTATTAGAGCATTCTCGTTTAATGAGATATTGTTTTGTAATAAAAATGCATCTACAGAACTTGCTAATGTTTTAATAGATTTAACATTACCATAGTAGTTAAATGTAATTGTCTTAAGTTGGGTTGTAATTGCTAGTAATCCAGCAGTAGCAAATATTAGTACAAGGCTTAACACAGTAAGCACTTTTCTTAATATATATGCTTTGTCTTCTTTCACAAAAATTCCTCCTAAAGAATATTTAACACAGATATTATACTATATAATAATTTTAATGTCAAATTTTATGTCTATTTAGATAAAAAACTAAATAACATGTTTTCATTCAAATATACACATTTGTATTACTTCATTATATTGCATTTGATAATAATTAATGATAAAATAATATAGTAATATAAAGGGAGGTATAAACTATGTGGATTGCTCTATTAGTTATTGTTGTATTACTTATAGTTTGGGCTATAAGTGTATATAACCATTTAGTATCATTAAAAATGAGAGTTAAAAATGCTTGGGCACAAATCGATACACAACTTAAAAGAAGATTTGATTTAATTCCAAATCTTGTTGAAACAGTTAAAGGATATGCTGCTCATGAGCAAGGAACTTTAGAAAAAGTTATTGCTGCTAGAAATACATATGCAAGTGCTTCATCTGTTGAAGACAAAGCTAAAGCAAACAACGAATTAACATCTACTTTAAAAAGTATCTTTGCTTTAGGTGAAGCTTATCCAGAATTAAAAGCAAACGAAAACTTCTTAGCACTACAAACTGAACTTGCTGGAACTGAAGATAAAGTTGCATATTCTAGACAATTTTATAACGATACAGTTCAAATGTATAACACTGCTATAATGAAATTTCCAAGCAATATTCTAGCTGGAATGTTTGGATACAAAGAAGAACCATTCTTTACTATTGATGAAGCTCAAAAAGAACCTGTAAAAGTACAATTTTAAGGTGATTTTATGATATTAAAAGCTGTAAGAAATAACAAAATTGAATCATTTTTTATAGTTTTAGGATTCGTATTAATAGTAACACTACTTATATACTTTGTATGTTATTACATGAACTTAGGGCCATACTCTGTTATCATTGCTATGGCCTTTTCTATTATTACTAGTTTTATTAGTTACTATAATTGTGATAAGATAGTACTTGCAATGAATAATGCAAGACCTGCTAATCCTCAAGAAGATCAATTACTTACAACTGTTATGGATGGGCTTGTTATTGCATCTGGTTTACCAAGACCTAAACTATATGTAGTAGACAATCCTTCACCTAATGCATTTGCAACAGGAAGAAATCCACAAAACGCTGTAATATGCGTTACAACTGGACTTCTAGATATAATGGACAAGTATGAACTTGAAGGAGTTTTAGCTCACGAGCTATCTCATGTAAAAAACTATGATATTTTACTTTCTACTGTAGTATCAGTATTTGCTGGTTTTATAGTAATGATTTCAGATTTAGTATTAAGATTTGGTTTTAGAAGAAGACGCTCAGATAATGATGATTTTGGAAAATATACTGTAATATTATATATAATTGGATTTGTTTTCTTACTTCTTTCTCCAATTGTTTCTAAGATAATTCAACTTGCAGTGTCTCGTAAAAGAGAATATCTTGCAGATGCAACTTCAGTTGAATTTACTAGAAATCCAAAAGGACTTATTTCTGCTTTAAGAAAACTTGATGCAGATAACTCTACAATGAAAAATTATAGTAATGCAACTGCTCATATGTATATTAATGATCCAAATGGTAAAACAAGAAAGAAAAAGAAAAGTTCTATATTTTCTACACACCCATCAATAGATGAACGTATAGCAAGACTTGAACATATTAATTAGTCTCTTTTGAGGCTAATTTTTTTAATTATTTTTTAAATATTTTTATTATATTTCATTTTCTTTATTATTATATTTTTTATTATAATTTTATTGTTTTTATTACTCATTATGATATAATACATATGGAATTAAGGGGGACTTAAAAATGAGACAAAGAGGATTTGAAATTGCTAAAGGATATGAAGATAAAGATATTCATATGCCAGTTAGAAAAACTGCTCATTCAGCAGGATATGATGTTGAAGCTGCAGAAGATATTATTATTCCAAAATATTATCCAGGAATAAAACCAACATTAATACCAACAGGGCTTAAAGCATATTGTATGGAAGATGAGTGCTATCTTCTACTTAACAGAAGTTCTGGTCCTAAAAAAGGATTTTTAATGGCAAATAGCGTTGGATTAATAGATTCAGACTACTATGGAAATCCAGACAACGATGGACATTTCTTTTTTGCATACTTTAATTGTTCAGACCATGATATTGAAGTTAAAAAAGGTGATGTTATTGGACAAGTAGTATTCCAAAAATACTTAACAGTTGATGATGATAATGCTACTGGTACACGTATGGGTGGATTTGGTTCTACAGATAAATAGTTTTAAGAGTTTAGCTACCATTAATTTGGTAGCTTTTTTATTTTTTTCTTAACATTTTACCTTAGCTATGCTATAATATAGTCACTTGAGGTGATAATCATGCAAGATTTGTATATCTATCTAGATAAAAATGTTGCTAGTGATTGTCTAAAATATGGAATTAAGTTATCTGAGTTTGGTAACAAAGTACTTACTCTTAATGATGGAGAAAAGTCTGGAATTTTGGCATATTTAGCGCCAAAAGACTCTCCATTATACAGTGATGATAATTATGAATGCATCAGAGTAAATACAACTGGACTTAGTGCTATTGTATATAATAAGGTATGTGAAAATACAGATTTAATTGGAAATTATACTAAGAGTATAGAAGATTACAAAGCTGGGGACTATGAAAGCCCTGAAGCTATTATAACGTCTTCTATTCTTTCAGATAATTTAAGCCATTATAATAAGATATTAGACAAGCCACTACTTGTGCAAAATTCTAGAGAGTACTACTATGAAAAGTGCATAAATGAAATAATGGAAACAGATATGTTTTCTAAGTATGAGTTGTATCAAACACTACTTATACTTGGAGACCAAAAGAAGGTATTAAACACTGAAAAACACCAAAACGTTAAGGTCTATACAGATCAAATTAGCGGTAAAAAATACACAAAAAGAAGCAACTCCTAAAAAAGTTGCTTCTTATTTTTATCTATCTTCTATTACAAGTTCATCATACATTTCAAGTACGAATGATGTGTCAAGTCCATAGCTTTCTGCTGTGCTTTTATCCACATTTTCAACAATTGCTATACTATCACTTTTTCTTTTAATGTTTACCGCTACTCTTTTATAATCTGTTCCATATACCATTAAAACATAATCGTAATTTTGTTCATCATCATGGTATATAGCATTAAGTGGTACAGCCATCCCGCTTATTGTATTCCAAATCACTTCACAAGATAATTTTCTATAATCTACTAAGCTATCAATTTCGTTTTGAATTTCAAATATTGAATAGTTATAATCTCCTTCAGCTATATTTTTAGTAAGTCTTACTTTTAGTGTTGTATTTTCTAAATCTGCTACTCTTATGTTGTATGTTCTTCCTTCTTTTATATATTCGTCGTTTTCTCCTTTTGGTGTTTTCACTAACAAATATGCGTTAAAATTATTTACTATTTTTATTCCAAATTCATTATTTCCATTTGTGTTATATTTTTCAATTATATTATCTAATTCTTGAGCAGAATAGTTAGTAACATTTCCATAATCTAATATTCCCTCTAAGCCATCAATTTTATATGTAACAATTCCTGCTCTATCTGTCCAAATTGTATTTTCTGACGTTTTACTAAGTCTAACTAATTCTTCTCTTTGTGATAATAAATCTCTTATTGCAGAATTTTCTGGTGAGCTATTTGCAAGGATTGTAATCTTTTTATATGCAAGTTCATCTAGTTTAGCTTTATATTCTTGGATTTTAGAATATGAATTAGTCCCTTGTAGTTCTGATGCATATTTTAAAATTTTGTTTTCTATACTAGTTATATCTGCAGAATGAGTTTCTGGCATATCTTTTATTAATGATTGTATTTGTTTGTCTATTTGTGCAATTTGATTTTGGTAATCTGCATAGCTTTCATTTTGGTATGTAGCTATTGCTTCATATTTTGATGCACGTTTTCCTTGATCTACTATAGCTGTAATTGCTTCTTCTTTGTTATAATCTACTATATTTTCAGATTTTAGCAAATATAGATTTGTTTCTGTAATGCTTTCAAGGTCACCATTAACAACTGTGTAAATTGTCTTATGTGTAAATACATCTTTAGACTTATATACAATAATAAATACTAATAATATAACTGCTATAACAACTATTCTAATATTAGCTTTTAAAAAGTCTAAAACCTTTCTCATATACCTCTCCTATTTCATTATAATTTACTTATAATTTCATTTACTAGTTCATCTTTTGGCTTGCTTCCATCTAGCATTATACAATCTAGCTTGTTGTTAAACCATGTCATTTGACGTTTTGCATAATGTCTTGTTTCTTTCTTTAATGTTTCAACGCACTCTTCTAAAGTTGCGTTTCCTTCAAAGTATGGAAAGAATTCTTTATATCCAATTGCTTGCATACAAGTGTTGTTTGATGGCAATTTCATATCATAAACTTTTCTTGCTTCTTCTAATATTCCGTCTTTTATCATTAAATCTACTCTTAGATTAATTCTTTTATATAAGTATTCTCTTTCTTGTTCAATACAAAATACTATAAATTCATATGGACTTTTTTCATTTGCAATTCTTGTCTTTTCTTCTTCCATATGCTTAGACTTAAGTCCAACATTTTTTGCCATTTCAATTGCACGAATTACACGTTTTACGTTATTCATATGAATTTCTTCTGCTGTTACAGGGTCAAGTTCTTTTAACATATTATGAAGATATTCATTGCCTTTTTCTTTTGCAATTTTTTCTAATTCTTGTCTTAATGCTGTATCTGTTTCTTCTTCAGTAAAATTCATATTATATACTACTGCATTAACATATAATCCTGTACCGCCAGCTATTATTACGTTTTTGCCACGTTTTTGTATCTCTTCTATTTTATCATAGCACATAGTTTTAAAATCTGCAACGGAGAATTTATCTTCAACATTACATATATTTATCATATGATGTGGTATTCCTTGTGCTTCTTCTTTGGTTACTTTTGCTGTTCCTACATCCAAGTCTTTATATATTTGCATTGAATCTGCACTAATAACTTCTGCATCTATTTTCTTAGCTAGCTCAATAGCTAGTCCTGTCTTACCTGATGCTGTTGGTCCAACAATACATATTACTTTATTCATGTATTCTCCTTTATTTTCTCATAAATTTTCTTTCTATTTCATATCTTGTCATTGGTACTGCTGTAGGTCTTCCATGTGGACAAGTAAATGGATTGTCTAGAACAATCATATTATCTACTAAACGTTTTTGTTCTTCAATATCTAGTTTCATTCCACCTTTTACAGCTGCTTTACATGCAAGTGTAGCTAAGAATCTATGCTCTTTTGTTTGACGTTCTGTCTTTTCTGTTGTAGATAACTCTGTTATCATATCCTTAAACATAGATTTATGGTCAATATTATATCCTACATTTGGTACACCTGAAACTTTGTATGTGTTATCATCAAACTCATCAAGGATAAATCCTGCGTTTTCAAACATATCAATATTGTCTCTTACTATTCCCATTTCTTTGTTGCTTAATCCGATTAATAGTGGAATAAGAAGCATTTGAGTTTCTTGGTCTTTCTTGTAATATGCTTCTTTTATTTGTTCAAATAAGTATCTTTCATGTGCTGCATGTTGATCAACAAAATAAATTTTATCTTTCATACGAATAATTATATATGTATCAAAAACATGTCCAATATATTCATATAATGTATCCACTTTATCTATAGATGTTTCTTCATATGATTCAACATCAAATTTTGCTTGTTCAAATGGTGTCTCTTCTATTGTCTCTTCTTCAACTTTTTCTTCCTCAGTTGTATCTGTATTAATATCTCCACCCATTTTTTCATTTAATGAATCAAGTAGGCTATTAACATTTACAGGTTCTGGCTCTTGTTGTTTATATAATCTTGATGTAGCAGTTTCAAAGTTATACTTTTTCTCTTTTTGAGGATTTGGAATTACACCATTGTTCATTAGATCTTTAGAAATTTGTTCAATTTGTTTTTTTGTATCTTTTGTAACTTTATCTTCTACTACAACACTTGGATTATCTAGTGTTTCTTTTGATGCTTCGAGTTCTGCTCTTGCAATAGTAAATGGTGAATTATTTCTGTTATCATTTTCTATTGCTCCTCTTACTGCATGGTAAACGACATCAAAGATCTTAGATTCATCTGCAAATTTTACTTCAAGTTTTGCAGGGTGTACGTTTACGTCTATTAAACTTGGATTCATATATATATTACATACAATAAAAGCATGTTTGCTAATTGCAAATTTTTCTTCACATGCTCTATCTATTGCAGAAGATATTGTTTTATCTTTTATGTATCTATTGTTGATGTATATAAATTGATGCATTCTTGTTGAACGAGATATAACTGGTTTTCCAATCATACCGAATACTTTCATATCTCCAGACTCATAATCTATTGGAAGAACTGCATTATATACTTCTTTTCCAAAAATATCATAAATAGTATCATGAAGATTTCCAGTACCAGATGTTTGAATTATAGTTTTTCCATTATTAACATATCTAAATGAAATATGTGGATATGCTAGTGCAATTCTTGTTACTGCATCTTCAATATATCCAGCTTCAGTGTAATCTTTCTTTAAGAATTTGAAACGAGCTGGGACGTTATAGAAAACATCATATATCTCAATTGTAGTACCAGTGTTACATGGCACTTCTTTACGAGATACAATGTTTCCAGCTTCTACTCTAACTTTTGAACCTATTTCTTCATTTACATTTTTAGTAGTTAGTACTACTTTGGCAATTGCTGCAACGGATGCTAAAGCTTCACCTCTAAATCCCATAGAAGTTATCTTTTGAAGATCTTCTTCTTTACGTATTTTACTTGTTGCGTGACGTTCAAAAGCCATCTCAATATCATCTGAATGGAAGCCTGTTCCATTATCTGTTATTTTAATATAGCTTATTCCACCTTTTTTTATTTCAACAGTAATTGCTGTAGCTTTAGCATCAATTGAGTTTTCTACTAATTCCTTAACAATAGATGCGGGTCTGTCTACAACTTCACCTGCTGCAATCTTATTTATTGTTTGTTCGTCTAATAATACAATATCTCCCATAGTTTTCCCTACCTTTTTACTCCAATATTATACTAAATTTTTGTAGTATTTACAAGTTATTCATCATACTTTATGTTGCATAATTTAAAGCATTTGTTATATAATTTTTTTAGGTGATAATATGACACGTGAGGAATTAGATAAATTTGTAGAAGAAGTGGAAAACAGACCATACCTTGAGTATGAAGAAACTACAGATGAACAATTAAAAGAATTATTAAGTGAAAAAGAGTTAAAAAAAATTGAAGGAAAAGGCTTTTTTAACAGGATAACTAAATATTTTAGAGATAAAAAACAAGCAAAAGAAATAGAAAAAGTAGATAACTTAATTGACCATATAGAAAACTCTTCTGTACTAGATATTATTCCAGAAGAATATATAAAGGAGACAATTAATAATGAATCAAATACAAAAAATGATTAATGAACGTTATATTTCTAAAGAAAAAGAACTCACAGAGAAGTTCATTTCTAATATAAAAAGCACAAAAGCAAAAATATATAATGATGGTTATATGGCAAACGATCAAAGTATCGTAAATGAGCTTTACAATAGTGCATATGAGTATGCTAAATCTATGAGTAAATTAGAGAATAAAAAATATGGAATAAAAAAAGAAGTTGTTATTAACAGTATTAATCCTGAAAACTATGCAAATGAAATATACGGTTCTACTTCTTATGACAAATCTAAATCTATTATTGACATTAATTTTAGTGATTTTATGAAAGATGTAATTGATAGCAAGTCACAAGAAGAAACAATTATAACTTGTTTAAACTTGTCTTCAACTATATTTCATGAGTGTTACCATCAATGCCAACATTATGTGTGTAGAGATATGCTTATGAAAGATAAAATTATAGATAATGAGTTTATTGTCCCTCATAAAGTGTTTTCAACTTCTGTTGAACTTGCATTAAATGAATTAATGTTTGATGACTATTATAGCAAGTCTGGTAATTACTTTAAGATTCTTTTTGAGAGAGACGCAAGAGTTATTGGCTATAAAAAAACATTTGAAATGATGGAAAAAATTTTTGATAATCCATCTCAATATATGAACAAGTCTATATATACAGATTTAGTTAAAGATATGTACTTAGAAAACGAAAAAATGACTAACATTAATGGTGATTTAAAAGACAGACTATTAGTTAATATCCAACAGTTAGAAACAGTATTTGTTGCTTCTCCAGAAAAACTAGCAGATTTTCCTGCTTTAAGTCTTGCCTTTAATACAGATGGACATATTAAATCACTAGATCAAATAGCTAAGGACTTTAATATGAGAAGAGAAATAATAAAAAATAATAAATCTTTACCTGAAGATGTGAAAAAAGCTAAAGCAAATGATCTTAATGATTTATACTCTGAAGTTTATCTTAATACTATAGGTTATCAAAGTGATGAAAGTATCAAAGAATCAATTGCAAATATTGGTATAGAACCTATTAAAGAGTTATCTATGCTAGCAAAAAAATATTCAAATAAAGCTGCTAAAGAACAAGTTATAGCTGCAAAAGTTGAAAGGAAGTTTTTAGAAGATAATCCTCAATTAAACATTAATCCTGATGAAGTTTACGAGTATAGAATTGAATCATTAATAGAGAGCGATAAAGAACGACTTTTACTTATTAATAGAGTTTCTAAATATATTGGTGAACCAGATATAGAAAAAATAGATAAAGAAGCTCCTAGTATCGATACTTATGAGCAAGATGTTCCTGAAATTGAAGTTAAAGAAAATGCATCTTCAAAAATTTCCAACTTTACAACCTTTAGTGATTTTTATTTAACACAAATGAGAGATTTAAGAGATAGCTACAAAAAGCGTGAAGAAAGCTTAATTTTAAATAGAGATTACTATAGAGAATTACTTGGCGAAAAATCTAAAGATTCAATTGAAGAAAAGGAGATTAAACATGACAGACGAGGAAATTAAATTATTAAAAGAAAAATTTGACGATCATAAAATAAATGAACTCGAATTAAACGATGAACAAAAAAAGAAAATTGCAGAGTTATATATGAGTGAAATAGATAAGATTCGAAGTCATATAGAAGATTTAGAAAGCCAAATAGATGGCTATAAAAAACAATTGAAAGAATAAAAAATGGAGAGATGATAATAATCAAATTATCATTTCTCCTTCTTTTTAGTCTAGTTTATCTTTTAATTTATATAACACTTCTAAAGCATCTTTTGGAGTTAGCTCATCTAAATCTATTTTTTCTAGTTCAGATACAACTCCTGCCATTTTATAGTTAAACATATCTACTTGTACTTCTTCAGTAGTTATTTTCTTTTTCTTTTCATCTATTGTTTTCTTTGCAAGGTCAACATTTTCTAGATATTTTAGTAATTCCTTTGCTCTAGTAATAACTGGTTTTTTAACTCCTGCAAGTTTTGCAACATATATTCCGTAAGACTCATCTGCTCCACCTGGAGTAATCTTTCTTAAGAATATAACTTCATCACCTTTTTCTTTAACATCTACTGAGTAGTTTTTTACTCCTTCAATTTTTTGTTCAAGTTCAATTAATTCGTGATAGTGTGTTGCAAATAATGTCTTAGCCCCCACTTTTTCTTTGTCTGCCATATATTCTACTGTTGCCCAAGCTATAGCTAGTCCATCATATGTAGAAGTACCACGTCCAATTTCATCTAGTATTACTAAACTATTTTTTGTTGCATTTTCTAAAATATTAGATAATTCTTGCATCTCAACCATGAATGTAGATTGTCCCATTGCTAGATCATCTGATGCACCAATTCTTGTAAATATTCTATCTACAATAGATATTGTTGCACTATCTGCTGGAACAAAACTTCCAAGTTGTGCCATATAAGTAATTATTGCAACTTGTCTCATATATGTAGATTTACCTGCCATATTTGGTCCAGTAATAATTAAGAATCTATCTGAATCATTATTTAGATATGCATCATTTGGTATGAATTGTTCGCTTTTTAATGCTTTTTCTACTACAGCATGTCTTCCACCTTTGATGTCTATTACACCATCTTCTGTGATTTCTGGTTTAACGTAGTTGTTGTTTACTGCAACTGTTGCAAATGATGAAAGTACATCTAGTATACTAATTATTGATGCTGTCTTTTGGATACGTATTACTTGAGTTGCAACTTCTTCTCTAATCTTACAGAATAAGTCATACTCAAGGTCAACTAATTTTTCTTTTGCACCAAGTATTTTTTCTTCTATTTCTTTTAACTCTTCAGTTACATATCTTTCTGCTCCTGCTAGAGTTTGTTTTCTTATATATCTGTCTTCTGGCACTTGAGATTTATATGAATTTGTTACTTCAATATAGTATCCAAATACTCTGTTATATCCTATTCTTAACCATTTACCTTTAATACCAGTTAACTCTTTTTCTTTTGCCTCTAGTTCCATTAGCCATTGTTGACCTTTGGTAGATGCTTCTCTGTATTCATCTACTTGTGAACTAAAGCCATCTTTAATTATTCCACCTTCTTTAATAGTTATGCCTGCATCTTCTATGATGGATTTGTCTATTAAAGTATATACATCTTCTAGTGTATCTAGTGAATTTAAGAACTCTGTAAAGTATTCATCATGAGTTCTATCTACAATTTGGCTAATTAACTTCTTTAGTTCTGGTAACTTAGAAAGTGAGTTTTTAAGTGATGTTAGTTCACGTGCATTTACACTTCCACCTACAACTTTGGAAATTAATCTTTCAATATCATAAACTGTTTTTAGAGTTTCTTGTAGCTCATCTCTAAACATGTTGTTATCTACAAGTACTCCTACTGCATTTTGTCTTTTAACAATTTCGTCTTTATTTAGAAGTGGAGATTCAAGCCAGTGTCTTAATGCTCTACCACCCATTGCAGTAACAGTTTCATCTAGTACCCAAAGAAGACTTCCTTTTTTAGTATGTTCCCTATTTGCTTCAAGTATTTCAAGGTTCTTTCTAGTACTATTATCTAGTTGCATGAAACGTTCGATTTCATATTTTTCTACATTATTAATTTGATCAATTGATCCTTTTTGTGTTTCTTCTATATAGTTCATAAGAAGTGTTGAAGCTTCATTTTCTAGCTTACTTAATTTTACTTCATGTTTATCTACAATTGTGTCTAAGAACTTATTATCTTCATCATTGTTATATGTAGAAATATATATATTAAATATTCTGTTAAACTCTTTAAAGAATATACTATTTTCCTTAGTTGCGTCTGATACTATAAGCTCAGATGGAGATATTCTTGCTACTTCATTTAGTATTTTAGTGTTTACATCTACTCCTCCAACGCTTGAAATAAAGAATTCTCCTGTTGAGATATCACAAAAAGAAATTGCACATTCTTTTCTATCCATAAATATGCTTGCTATGTAGTTGTTTTTCTTTTCATCTAGCATAGATAAATCTGTGATTGTTCCGGGTGTTACAATTTTTACTACATCTCTTTTTACAATTCCCTTAGCATATCTTGGATCTTCTAGTTGCTCACATATTGCAACTTTATATCCTTTTTCTACAAGTTTTGGAATATATGTATCTCTTGCGTGATGTGGAATACCACACATAGGTGCTCTTTCTTCTAGTCCACAATCTTTGCCTGTAAGAGTTAGCTCTAACTCTTTGCTTACAGTTATTGCGTCATCAAAAAACATTTCATAAAAGTCACCTAATCTATAAAACAAGATGCAATCTTTATACTTTTCTTTTGTGTCTAAATAGTTTTGCATCATTGGTGTAACTTGTGCCATATATAAGCCCCCTTAGCGTTTTAGATTATATCAAAAAAAAGCGAATTTTGCAATAAAATAAACAGATACTATTGTACCTGTTTATTTTATTTCTATAACATACTCATTTCCTTTTATTAGCACTTCAAGTTTTTCTCCAAGATTAGGAATATGCTCTATATCATATCTTTTAGATATCAACTCCGTTTTATCGCTTGAAGTATCTATTAAACCTCTAATGCTTTCTAGATTTAGCAAATCTTTTGTATCATATATTCCAAAATAAAAATATACTTCTATTTCTTCTCCATTTTCTTTTTCAACAAGATATTTAGAAAGTGGTTCACCATTTTCTATATATTCTTCTATTTTTTCTTTAATAGTAATTGTTTCCTTTTGCATAATTACATCTTCTAAACTATTTTCTTTATATGGAATAAAAGTAGTAACAATCATCTCTGCTTTTTCTTGAATTTCTACTTTTTCGTTACTATCATTATTAATATTTAAAACTGTTATAGATACTATGCTTAATACTAAAATAAGTGCTAAACATAAAGAAATAGTTATATTCTTTCTTTGTTTTTTTATCTTTTTTCCTTTTGAGATTATTTTACTTATTTCATCACTAGAATATTTTTCTACTTCTATTTCATTTATATATTCTTCTATAAGATTTTTATATTCCATAATTTCCTCCTTTTCTAATTTTTTCTATACTTCTTTTTATTTTACTTCTTACAGTACTCTCATTTATATGTAACAACTTTGCTATGTCTTTTGAGGTATATTCTCCAATATAATAGAGTATTATTATATTTTTTTCTTCATCTGTAAGAGTTTTTAATATTAATTCTATATCATGATTAGACTCTATCTTTTCATAATCATTAGTATTAGATATATACTTTTCTGCTTCCAGCTCATCATAAGATAACTCTTTTTTATTGTTTTTCCAATACTTTTTACAATTATTTAATAGCACTTTTGTTATCCAGAATAACACTCTATCTGGCGATTTTATCTTTTTAATATTTATGTATAATGAAATAAATGTGTCTTGTAATACATCATTTACTGCATTTGAGTTATTTAATTTTATATATGCAATTTTGTATAAATTAGGTTTTAAAGAATTAACCAACTCTTCAAAAGCTAATTCATCTCCATTTCTTGCTTTTAAAAAAATCTCTTCCATAATCTACTCCATATAAACTAATAAAGGGAGAATTTCTTCTCCCCTTTATTATATACTATTTTATCTTATTTACAATATCTTCTAGATTCTCATATTCTTTTGTTTCATTGTTTAATATCTTATCTTCATTAACTTCTCTTAAACCATATTCAAAACCTATAATTATGTATGTGTCTGATTCTTTAAAGTATTTCATATATGCAAGATATTCTTTATCAAATTCTATTTGTGCATTATTATATGAATATGATAGAACATATTTATCCATCATTTCTTCCTTTGTTAAACCTTTACTATTTTCTATATTTTTTATTAATTTATCTACATGAGATTTAGGTTGTCCTTTTATATATTCACTAAATTTGATTACTCCATTTGGTCTTTGATATTTAACAATATCTCCTTCTTTTAATTCTACGTTGTTATAGTATATTGTTTTTATTTCTATCTCACCATTTGTGCATACTGTTGATAATCTCTCACCATTTTCTGCACTTATGTTTGTTCCTTCTTTAGAAATAAATTTTACTATAGCTACTGCATCTGATTCTTTTGTTAATGCCTCTACATTTGATGCATCATATATAAGTTCAATTATGCTCATTTCTGAAAATAGTATATCTTCTGGATTTATATTTTCATTTCTAATTATTTCTTCTTTACTCGAAAATTCAATTGTTTTATTATCTAATTCAATGTTTTCCGATTTGCTTTTAATTTTTACGGTTATTATTGCTACTATTAAGCCAAAAATTACTATGCATAATAATATACTTATTCTTTTTTTCATAAAAATCCCCCTTTTGAGTTTAACTCACTTATATAGATACTTATTTAAATGATTTTTGTTGCATTGATTTTAAAATTTGTATATTTTTTTATCTTTATGCTATAATTTTTTTGAGGTTGGATTATGAAAAAGAATTTGTTTTTTGATGTTGGACAAACACTCGCTCATCCTAAAACTGGTAACTGGTTTATTACTATATAATGGATAAAAAATAGACGTAGATTACTCTACGTCTTTTTCCATTTCACTTAAATCTATCAAGTCATAACTATATGCTATTTGTATAGCTCCATCGTTTTCTCTTTGCTTTACTTCTTTACCACCAGATGATTGAAGAGATTTTCTAAGATTTTCATCTGTTTCATCTGCCCAAATTACAAGTTTTCTATAGCCCATATTGAACAATTCTTTTTTAGTATCAAAAAGTAGTTCTGCATGAATCATATCTTTGTCTTTAGTATTTTTTGTGTATAGACCAAACACTTCTGAATCATAATCGTGCTCTTCTATGTCTTGTGCTCCAAAAAATGTTGCTCCAACAATACTATTTTCTTGCTCATACACATATAGATAGTTTTGTCCTTTTTGTATGAACTCCACTATTTCTTGTTTTGTTAATTTATTATTTGTCATTGCTACTATATTTTCAATATCACTAATGTTTGCTTTTCTATACATAGTCTTACCCTCTTTTTTCTATTATACATTATCATAAAGGGCTAAATTATGCAAGTTATCTGCTATTTTATTGATAAATACTCACTTTTATGTTATAATTTTTATTGTAGACATAAAGTATTGAATCTGAATTTAATTATAATTCAAGAGGAGGAATAATTTTGAATAGTGAAGCAATAAGAATCTATGAAGAGATTCGAACGGGTAAGCGTAGCAGATTTCCACGTGGTTTTTGGGTCGATGGCTCAAACTATAACTACAACGCTGCTGCAGATATTACCAAGTACCTTGTAGAAGATGTACTTAATTGGGACGACGAAGTCGTTAAAGACAGAATGTGTTGTGAGGTATTTTTCCAACAAAAACTTAAAGGTATGCTTTGGACGTTATTTAATGACAGCTTTTATGCTGCTATGGAAAATGCATATCCCGGAAAATTTAAGCAATGGGAATTCACTCACACTCCACGTAACTTCTGGACAGAAGAAACAGCAATAGAAGCAACAATCTGGTTATTTAAAGTAAAGCTTGGCATGTCTGACGAGGAAATCGTTGAAAATATCTCTCGTAAGATTTTTGTTGAGAACAGACTAGACACCATGATGCACGTTATCTATGGCAACAATGCGACACAGGCTGTAAAGTCTGCTTTTAAGCATCTATTCTAAATTGAAGGGCGGGATTTTATCCTGCCTTTTATTTTTTTATTTACTTTTGTTTATTTTTATGTTGAATAATGTTTTTGTATCTGTTACTATTAAAGTATAGGTGGGATATATGGAAAAAGTAATAACTGTAGATATTGCAGATAAAAATGATTTAGTAGAAAAATATGATAGATCTATTGTAAGTGCAGATTTAATTAGATTTATTCTTGCACAAGCTGAACTTGCATCACATAAAGACACATTTAAAATAATTGTTAAGGATAAATGCCATTTAGACCATGATGTATCTAACTTGATTCGTTCAGGTATAAAAATAGAGTATGATAATGCTGTATATGAACATACAAGAAATAACAACAGACAAATACTTAGTGTAATTATTGGGGTCATACTTATTATTATTTCTACAATTATTAAAGATCCTGTACTTGCAGAAATTTTTGCGGTTGGTGCTTGGGTTGCAATGTGGGATGCAATTGAGCTTGCTTTATATTCTGAGTATAAAGAAAGAAGAAAAATGAATAGATTAAGAAAACTTTTAAACTGTGAGATAATTTCAGATTAACATGCATATCTCTTTTAGGTTAAAGGTTACATACATACGAACTAGGGTTTATGCCCTAGTTCTATTTTATTGTTTTATTTTATATTTTAATATATAATTATCTTGAGGTGGATTATGGAAAAAGAATTAAAAATTAACCAAAAAATCTATTCATTATTACTTGCTTTTGTAATTGGTGGAATAATTGGTTTTATTTATGAGGAAATCTTTTACAAGATAGATCTTGGATACTTTGTTTGGCGTGGCTCAACATTTGGCCCTTGGATACCAGTTTATGGTTTTGGTAGTGTAGTTTTAGCTATCATTACTGAAAAGGTCAAAAAACACCCTTTTTGGACGTTTGTGCTATGCTTAATTGGTTCATTTGTCCTTGAATTTGGAACAGGATTTGTACTAGATAAAGTTTTTGGATTAAGACTTTGGAATTATTACGAGGAAATATGGAATTGGGGTAACATAGGAGGATATGTATGTTTTAGAAGTATTGCTCTATTTACATTTGCAGGTATGTTTTTAAGATATAGTCTTCTTCCACTTCTTGAAAAAATTGTAATAAAACTAGGAGATAAAAAAGCAGGTATTATATCTATTACACTTTCTTCTTTGTTTATAATAGATATTATTGCTTATATGATAGTACATTATTTTATTAAATAGCAAAATAAAAGAGTCTAACTAAATTGTTAGACTCTATTTTTATCCCCGAAATTTATTCTTCAGATTCTTTCTTTTTACCCCTTGAAGAATTCTTCTTTTCCTTTTTTTCTTTACCGTATTTTTCATCATACTCTTTTTGAGCCTCGATAGCTTCTTGGTATGCTGATTGACCTCTTTCTTGTGCAGCTTTTGCAACTTCAAAGAATGCTTCTGCTTCATCTAACTTGTCATCTACAAGTCTTGCAGCTTTTTCTTCTTGAATTGACTCTTTACGCTTATCCACATCTTCAACAAATTTTTTGTAGTAATCTACAACATTGTCTTTTAATGTGTTTAGTTTTGGTCCATACTTTTCTTTAGCACCGCTAATGAATTTAGAGATTCTCTCTCCTGCTTCTGCTCCAATAGCTTGAGCAGTTTCTAAGCCTTGTCCTATTGTTTTAGAACAATCATCCATTTTTGCTTTAACCTCGTCAAAGCGCTCATTTGATTCGTTTTTCTTCATAAAATTTTCCTCCTTTATTGGTTTTTTTACGATTAAACGTATCTGGCATGAATAAAAATATACTCAGACACAACTAAAATTATTGGTTGTTACTCGTTGGATATAGTTACATCCTCCTTATTTATTAATCATACGAGTGATATTATACTACTTCTTGATATTACTGTCAAGAAAAACTTGTTACTTTACGTAACATTTTTTATTTTGCTTTTATTTTATCTTTTAAATTAATTAATTTTAATACTCCTTTCTTGAAAATATTTTTTATTTGTGGTAATTTAATCTTGGACATAATGAAAGGATGATAGACATGGTAAATGAAGAAAAAAGAAACAAATTTGTAGAAAATGCAGGTAAAAGAGTAAATAACGTATTACATGATATACAAATACTTGAACCTATGGCAAGAAGTGCTTCTTATGATTTTACAAGAGCAGATGTTGATGCTATGTTTAATGCAATGCAAGAAACACTAGATGAAGCTAGAGAAGAATTTAACAAAAAATTTGAAGAAAAGGCAAGAGCTGAGAAAAAAGTATTCTCATTTTCTGCTACTACTCCAGTTGAAGATGATACAGTATCTATTGAAGAAACTCCTGCAGGAGAAGAAGATGCAATCGTATCAACTTCTTCTTATGAGACAGTAACTTCAACAGATACTCCAAATTTTTAATTAGATAAAAAAAGATAGAGTGTAGAAATACACTCTATTTTTTCTATTTTTAGTTATTTAGAATATTATCTAAATACCCCATTTATCCTTTGTGTCTAATATTCTTGCAACGTTTTCATATATTTTTTCTAACATTGCAGAATCTCTTCCTAACCCTTTTTTCTCTATTTGAGGTATAAGTAGGTCTGATACATATACACTCTTTCTTAAATATGAGTTAATAGTTTCTTGTCCTTCAAGAGATGGATAGAATCTATCTGCCTTTTCTATTTTCTCTTGGAAATCTTTAATTGTTCTACAGTTATTTTCTACAAAGAATGCTTCAACTGAGTTATAATACTCTATTTTAACATCATCAATATTTACAGTAACATCACATGAGTCTAGTATTGGTTCTAAGAATATGTAGTTTTTGGTTACCTCATACCATCCAATAAGTTCAAATGGCATATGTTTATATTCTTTATTTCTATATACAAAATCTCCATCTTCATCTTTTGTATATGCATTAAATTTCTTTGTGTTATTTCTTACCCATGTATTGTGGATTTGTCTTAATATGTAAATTACAAATTTACTTATATCTGCTTGATCTGTAGGAAACTTTGCTCCTATTTCTTTAAATATTGGATCATCTGCTGGACCTTCAAGAGCAGCTTTTGTGAAGTCTTCTAGCTCTTCTGGTGTAAGATGTAATTTTGCAGAAATTGCTTCTACAGCACTAACTAGTGAATATCTAGTACTAGTTTTGTTTTCAATATCTCTTCTGCTGCTTTCTTCTACGTATTTTCTAGCATCATTTCTTGCCATTTCATCTGTATATCCTTCATCTTCCTTACGTGAATATACAAAGAAATACTCAGAATTCATTGCTGCTTTATAATATGGTATATTTATATCATTACTCAAAACAATCACCTCATATATAACTTTCAATAAATACATATAAATTATAACATAAATAAATTAAAATAGAACAATAAATTGAAAAATTGTTTAATATTTTATATTTTATTTGCAATATCGATTAAATAACAAAAAAGCAATGGTTTCACATTGCTTTCTAGTCTATGTTTTGATTGTTTATTTCTCTTTGTTCTATGTTTTGGTAAATTTTTTCTAAAGACTCTTTGTCTTTTCCAATTCCCTTTTCTTCAATTTCCCCTATCAATATTATTATATATTAATTTAATAAAAACTATCAAGAAATGGATTTATTTATATTTACTGCATTATTGAAAAAATACTAGTTTTATTGTATAAATTAAAGTATAGATTTAGAGGTTAAAAATGGAAAAATTAAAAAAATATAAATTAGAATGTATATTATTTAATGTTGAAGCTATATGTATGATTTTAGAGCTTCTCGCTTCTAGACTATTGTCTCCATATTTTGGCAACTCAAATATAGTATGGACAACAGTAATTGGAATAATTCTTTTGAGTAGTAGTCTAGGAAATTATATTGGTGGAAAAATTGCAGATAGGAATAAAAAGCTTAATGAGATATTAAAAATGGTGTTGGTTATATCTGGTATATTAATTCTTGCTATTCCAATGATTCAATCTACAATAATTGAAGTAATAAAAGAATTAAATATGGACATTAGAATTGGAGCAATAATAAGTACAATACTATTATTCTTTTCTCCAAATTTATTTTTAGGATTTTTAATTCCTATAGTTTTAAAAATTAAACTTACTAATTTTGAAGAATCTGGTAATATAACTGGAAGAACTTATGCTATTTCTACACTAGGAGGTATCGTTGGAACTTTTATTGGCGGATTTTTCTTAGTACCACATTTTGGAAGTATTCAAATATTAATTGGACTACCAATATTCTTGTTTATACTTTCATTTGTCCTTGACAATAAATTAAGTTTAAAAGGAAATATAGTTCAGATAATTGCAATAATTCTTTCAATAACTTACATAGTACTATCTTCTAACTCAAATGAAATAAATGCAAAAAAAGTACTAGAAGGTCAACTTAATACTTCTGTATCTTTTGATACTCAATATGATAGAGTTTTGATACGTAATATTGATTATAATGGAATTCCAGTTAGAATAATGAATGTTGGTATAGGATTTGAATCTATATCATATATAGCAGATAATATGAAATATGAGTTATTCTCAGATTATTTAAAAGCATATGACTTAATGTTTAAATCTAAAAATAATATTAATAATTGTTTGATGATTGGAGGTGCAGGTTATGCATATCCAAAATATTATATTAGTCATTATTTAGATAAAACATTAGATGTTGTAGAAATAGATGGTGAAGTTACAAATCTTGCTAAAGAATATTTCTATCTAGATGATTTATTTGAAGATTATGACTTGAATAACAATAACAGATTAAATCTAATTACAGATGATGGAAGAACTTTTTTAAATACTAATAACAAAAAGTATGATGCAATAATGAATGATGCTTTTTCTGGAGAAACACCAGCTAAAACGCTAACTACTCTTGAGGCAGCAAAACTAATTAAGAATTCATTAAATGATGATGGATTATATTTAACTAATATAATTGGTTCTATTGAAGGAAATAATTCTAAATTTCTAAAAGCAGAAGTAAACACATTAAAACAAGTATTTAAAAATGTTTATGTAATTTCATTAAATACTTTAGATAAAAATGCCAAAGCTAATTATATGGTTATTTGTACAGATCAAGATATTCCATTTAATAATATTGTTCAATTAGATATTTTACCTAATGAAATTATACTTACAGATAACTATGCTCCTATTGATACATTAATTCCAAGTGAAAATGGCTAAAAAAGACTCCTAGATAATCTAGGAGTTATTTTTTGGTACAGCCGACAGGATTTGAACCCGCAACCTTTTGGTTCGTAGCCAAATGCTCTATCCAGTTGAGCTACGGCTGCATACACTATGTAATTATACACTAGTTTTTGTTATTTTTCAAGAGTTTAGTTTAGTTATGTTTATCCTCTCTTAACTTTTTAAAGAAATCCTTAAGTATTTGTGAACATTCTCCACTTTCTATATATGTATAGTTTTCCTTTGTACTTTCATTTACAATACTTTCTTCACTACCGTAATATACATGTTTTATTCTTGCTTCTTTAATAACTTGCCTACACATTTTACAAGGTTTTAAAGTTACAAATAGCTCACACTCTTCTAATCTCCAATTTTTCATTTTCTTTGATGCTTTTTCAATAGCAAGTATTTCTGCATGTGCTGTTGCAAGTTGCTTTTTTTCTTTTAAATTATGTGCCTTGGCTATTATCTTACCATCTTTAATAATTACTGCTCCAACAGGTACTTCATCTATTTCATATGCTTTCTTTGCTTCTTTTAAAGCTTCACTCATGTAATTCATCTAATTCACCTGTAAATATTATACTATATTGTGCAAGTTTTTGTTTTTACCTTGTTTTTGAATGAAAAAATGATATAATTAAGTTATGCTTCCGTAGCTCAGTGGATAGAGCAGCGACCTCCTAAGTCGTTGGTCGGACGTTCGATTCGTCTCGGGAGCACCACACTGGCTTTTGCCAGCTTTTTTTATTTTTTTTATTAAAAGTATTGCATGCGTCACAAAAAAATGATATGATACTCTCCAACGTTGATTTATACACTCTGATGAATAATTATGAAGGAGGGATTTATTATGATAATAGTTAAGATTTGGGGACAAATTGACAGGACTATGTCCAATTTAGTAGATGTAGAACTTGCTCAATTAAAAGATGACAACGAACCCGTCATAGTACTAATTAACTCCGAAGGAGGTATTCTTTCTGACGCTATTGCAATTTGCAATTTGCTAAATGCCGTTCCAAACAAAAAGATAACAATTGCTATAGGTGCTTGTGCTAGTGCAGCAGCAATGATTTTTGCTTGTGGAAATACAAGGTATGTAGCTAAAGATGCTCAGTATATGATTCACCAACCACTTGTTAATCCAGGGGATGGATATTTAAACTATACTGAAAACGGAAGAATACAAACAGGACTAAAGAAATCTTTAGCTTTGTATAAGAAGTATATTACTAAAAATACTACTATACCTAAAGAAGTCTTAGACATTGCTTTTAAGCAAGGATTGGATGTTGAAATAACTCCAAAGGATTGTATCAAATATAACATTGCAACACACAACTTTACAACTTGGAATAAGTTGTATAAGAATGAAAATATAAATCTTAGTGAAGAAAGAGTATTAAATTTTGATATAGAGCCACAAACAAGTGAAACAGAGGAAAATTAACCCTCTGTTTCTTTTTGTTTAAAATATTCTTGGATTCCTATATATATTCCCCAGGCAAGTCTTGATTGATAATCGTCTTCCTCTAATAATCTTGCTTCTTCTTTATTAGACAGAAAGCCACATTCAATTGTTACAGTTGGTGCTTTAACATTGTCCATTATGTATATATTACTTATTTTTAAGGGAACTCTCTCATTATGATATTCACTTATTTCATTATTTAAACCTTCTTGTATACATGTTGCAAGTGTTTTACTATTCTCACTTTTTTCTTGGTAGAATGATTGCCACCCTCTATATTTTTCCTGTTCAAATTTATTTAAATGGACAGATACAAAGATATCTACTCCTTCAGTATTTCCAATTTTTACTCTATTTTTTATATCACTTACTTTTTTAGATTTAATCGTTGTACATTCACTAGAATAAATCCCATTTTCGTCACTTCTAGTAAGGATTACTTGCGCACCGCTTTCTTCTAATAGTGCTTTTAGTTTTAATGTAATTTTTAAATTTATTGCTTCTTCTGTGGTTCCATATAATCCTAATGCTCCTTCATCTGGCTTTCCATGTCCTGCATCTAAAACAATAATTTTTGAAGTTGAAGGAGTTGCATTTACACAGATGTTTTTATTGTTATTATTAGATACTTTTTCTATACTATAAACTGTTAATAACGTTAAAACAACTGAAATTATAATTATTATTTTTTTATACAAAAAATCACCTAGTATATAATATGATTATTGTATAAAAAAAGACTTAGATTTCTCTAAGTCTTAATTTATATCTATAGCTCTATTGAGCAATAATGTGTGTATTGATATAACTTTCTAATGGTTCAAATTCTCCTGTTTTATTATTTTTTACTTGTAATTTCTCTACATCCAAACTATTAGGTGTTACGATATCTACTTTTGGCATATTTACTTCTCTTAATCCAATATCTAATCCAATAATTTCATAACTTTCTTCATACTTTTTTAAATACATTAGATAAGTTTTTCCTTCTTCAATTTTGCAATCGCTGTCAAAACCTATCTCTATATATGTATTATTTAAATCTAAATCCAATCCTTCTTTTTGACGTAAATATGCTCTTTTAGCATTTGCCGCCTCAGGTTGTGTTGATTCCCATTCTGCCATAGTAAATATACCACCATTTTTAGCGTATTGAACAATATCTCCAGTTTTAAAATTTCCTTTTAAAGAATTGTTGATTACAATTTTGCCTCTTGTTATACCAAATAGTCCCTCTTTTGCGGTAGCTGAATCTATTGATATAACTGATGCAATAACTATTTCATCTGCATCTTTTAGAAGTTTTTCAGGTGTATATTCTTCTGAAAGACATAGGTTTACATTACATTTTTGAAGATTTTCTTTTATATCTTCTGTTATATATGATTTTGTTTGATAAATATTACTTTCTATAGTTGTTTCTTCTTTATTGTTTTTAAATAAAGCTACTCCAACTATTCCAACACATAGTATTAATACACATGAAGCTATAATGATTATTTTTTTAATATGCATAAACATTCCTCCTAACAAAAACAATTGAATTTGTATCCACTAATTAGACGAATGAGATATGAAATTTGTCACATGGACAATAAAAAATCCTAAAACCGAAGTTTTAAGATTTTATTATTTCATCGTTAAGTATTACTAAGTGTTCAACATTTTGAGGTAAAGATTTTATTCTATCTTTCAAAAATTCTGGCTTGAAGTTTTCAACATTATCCACGTCCATCCACTTAAACTTAAGTGATACATCACCACATTTATCTTTTTCAATAATTTCAAAGTCTTGTGTATCAATTATATCTTGTGGATCTAGTAGATAATAAAAACCTAATTCATGCATTTTTCCTAAATTTCCACTAAAGAAATTTTCACATATATATGTTAGTCTATTTACATTTGTTTTAATTCCTGTTTCTTCTTCAAATTCTCTAAGTACTGCATGTTTTGTATTCTCAAACATTTCAACATGTCCACCAGGTAAGCAATAAAAATTGTTGTTTGCAATTTTAACTGTTAGTACTTTGTTATCTACTATTAGTATACCAGATACTCTGTATTTAAATTTATAATCTTGAACTGATAGTTTAATATCTTCTCCCATTTAACACCTACATTACACTAGAATCTACATATCTAGCTTCTTTTATTCTAATATTTACAGGTTGAGTTAGAGCTTTTAAAATATTTTCTCTTACGTTACCTTTCTTAATGTCTATATCATATTCTGAAGTTTGAATGCATTGTTTAAATCTTCCACAACTTGTTACTCTTAAGTGCATATCTTTACATACTTCACATTCATTAATTCTGCAATGAGAGTGGAAAAATGTTACTGCTACAAAATCTTCTTTCATTCCATGCCATTCTTTGAATTTAGGATCAAACTTTGCTGTTAATCCAAAGTCTTTAAGAATTCTTTCTTTCATTTCAAGATATTGTTTGCTTGTAGTTTCTGCAATTTCTTCTGTTACTTCTTCTAGAATTTTTATTCTAATTTCATTTTCTCTACACCAGTTAACTAACTTGTATAGGTTATCATAATTTCCATCATAAACTGTAGCAATTGTTACGTTTACTCCTGAGTTTTTAACTCTTAGAACATTTTCTAAAGCTTGTTTAGAACTTATTCCCACTGGAGATTGTTTAGATATTGGAGCATCAAAATAGTCTATTCCAACTACTACTCTATATATCCATCCTTTTTCTATCATATACATTAACTTTTCAATTTCAATTATGTTTGTATTTATACCAACTTTTAAGTGATATTTTTCCGCAAGCATTTGAACTATTTCTAGAATATCTTTATGAATTAAAGGTTCACCACCTGTAATTCTTACTTGTTCTAATCCTAAATCATATGAGTTCTTTATTAATTCTTCAATATCGTCTTTAGATAATTGATTAATTACATGGTTTCCTTCATTGTGACAATATACACATTTCATATTGCATCCTGAAGTAATAGATATTCTGTATTCATTTTTTGGTAATTGTAACATTTTATTAATTCCTCTCCTTTATATTAATAACGTTTCTTACCTAGGTCAATTCTTAAATTATCATAATCAATATCAAACTCTCTTGTAGCATAATTAAATAAGTCTGTAACTCTTTTAATCTTTTCTTCTTTTGACGTTTCATTGTCTATTGCTTTAATAAACAATTCAATAAATTCTTTCTCTGGAACTTTTTTATGTTGAACTTCTCTAAGATGTTCATTTGTATATAGCTTAAATACTTTTGTTTGTGATAAATTAGAAAATCCTTTTAATCTATGATAGAACAATCTAATTTTCTCAACTGTTATATAATAATAGTTATCAAAATATGGATCATTTTGAACTCTTAATTCTTCACAAGCTAAAACACTCTTTTTACATGAAGCGATTTCGTATAGTGCTTCTTGCTTAATGTATCCTGGTAATGGTCTTTGGTATTTTTCTAAAACATAATCTCTAAGTTCTTTTACTTTACCATTTCTATCAAATATAACTTCACCATAACCTACTATTGATAATAATGAATCTTCACATTTCATATAATCTGAGTTTGCTCTTTCAAATAATTTAGAAACAGTTCTCTCATAATATTCAACTTGTAATCCATTTACAGTTTTGAATCCTTTTATTTGATTAATGTCTGAATCGTCATCATATAGTATCATTAAATCTATGTCTGAAAACTCGTTATATGTACCTGTATGAAAGCTACCATAGAATATGATTCCTTCGACTTCGTCGTTTTTTAAATAGTTCATATCATCAATAAACTTATTTAGGGCATCTCTATAATTCATCTTTTCACTCCAAATTTAAACATAAAAAAAGTCCAATGAGATAAAATTAAACCTCACTGGACAAAATTATAACATATTATCACATATTTTTCAATAGTTTAATAATAAATAATTTACATAATTGTTATTTTAATTCTATTTTAATTCTTTTATGACCTATTGTCATATTTGCTGTTTCTCTTTTTTTAATTTCTTCTGGGCAGTCATTTACGTTTCCAGAATATATTAATTTTTCTCCTTCGTATATATCTACATCGTAATTTCTAACGTCTTTTACCCACATAACACACCTCTAGAATTTAACTAGTTCTTCTATAGCATCTCCTAAAGCTTTTTGAAGATCTGCAAGTATAACATTTATTCTCATTTCACATTCAAGTATTTTTCTACAATCTGAGTTTTGAGCAACAATAGAATATAGATTTTCCATTTCTTCTTGTTTAGATTTATCTGGTTCTTGTCCATTGATGTATGCCATTTGAAGTTCAGCTTGTTTGTCTTTAAAATCTTTAAGCATATTATATGTTTCTGGGTTCTTTTTTAGTTCTTCTTTTAATGCTTTATATTCAGTATATTCATTTGTTTGTTTGAATGCTGTTATTAAGTTATTGATGTTATCATAAAAATTCATAATTATCACCTATCCTATGAGTGTATTATACAACAATTTTATTCATTTTTAAATATAAAAATTATATTTGGTCTAAATTTGCACAAATATCAAACTGATTTTTGGTTAGTTTCTTTTTATTCTGCTTAACTAGCTCTGTAACATTTTGTATTATAGTGTTCTCGCTTACACATTTGTCATTAAATCCAACTTTATCTTTTAACTTGTCTAATTTATCTGCTAAGTTTGTAAGATTGTTTAAATCAAATTTATCATAAGCATTGTACCAATTTGAACATATTTGTTTAAATTCATCAACTTTGTTTAAGCATTTAGATACTGCAATATTTACTCTTTCCTCAAATCCAGTACTTGCTATGTATGCTTTTAAGCTCTCAAAGAAGTCTTCGATATAATTATAGAATAGATTTCCATATTTTTTAATATTTTCTATCGTTGCCACACCAATATTTATGTTTTTAGTTAAACCTCCTGCAAATGCTGTATTTATCATTTTATTAATGTGCTTTAACTCTCTATCAGTTAATCCTAATATTTCTTTTCCTTCTTTTAAACTGCTTTCTATTGCTATAGAAACTATATTTTTAAACTCTCCATCTGTTATGCACTCTTTTACATCGGATAGTATATCCTTTATATGTTTATTTACTGGCATTGCTTTGATAATATAATTTCCACCTTTATCTATTGTCTTTATTAGTATATTTTTTAGTTCTTCTTTATTTCTTTTTATTTCTTGCTTATTATCCTTCATATATATCATCTCCTGTTTCATTTAATTTGCGGATTAATAATTCTTTAAACTTATTTTTCTTTTTTATTCCAATTACTTTTAAAATTGTTTTTATGTTACTATTTCTATATACAAATTTGTACTTGTCTATAAAATCTAAAAATATATTTGTTTTAACATATGATTCTATTGTCAAATCTGCCCTTTTTATTCCTTTCCTTTTGCAGTTAAATAACAATTTTACTTTACTGTTTTTCTCTAGATTAATTGTATCGTACAGATAGTCCTTATATCCTTTAACACTATCTTTTATAACATGAATAATATTGTATTCTTTTCTTTTATATATTTTATTCATTAAGAAAAACGATGTATCTATGATAACATAATCGTAAAGATTTCCAAGTAAATCTATTAAAGAGAATAATGTTTTAGTATTAGGCTCATTCATAGGTATATTGTTTAGAATATACATTAAATTTGGTACTCTACTATTTGTATCCTCATAATTTATTTTCGCTCGTATACTATTTTGTTCAAAATCTTTGATTAAATCTTTTAATCCATAATTTGTATGAGTTTTCAAATATATGTAGATACTTGGGTTTTGAAAATCTAAATCAATTAATAATACTTTTTTATCTTTTCTTATTTTTGATATATAATTTGCAATGTTTAATGAACATATTGTTTTTCCCGAATTCTTAGCTCCAGTAACAATAATAATGTTTGATTTTTTATTCTCACTTTTATTCTTATATGTAACAAGCTTCTTGTTATGTATATTTTCAGAGATATTCTCGATACTAATATTTTCTCCTTCAACTATGTTAAATATTTCTTTAGAAAACAAAAATTCTTTATATTCTTGAGTTATTTTTTCTGTAATTACAATTATATGGATGTTATTATCTACGTTTTTTATATATTTAATTGTAGATTCAAATGAAACATTTCCTTTTAATTTATCTCTAATAATTAAGATTGCCCCTTTATATTCATCATATAGTGCTAATAGTGCATCTTTGGACTTAATAACTAAAATTTCATATGTTAAATAGTATTCTTCTTTTATTTTTTCTTCTATTTCATTATTATCTACTGCTATTATCATTAGCATATATTATACCTCTTTCAAAATCATTAGCTTGAATTTTAATTTTTAAATTGTTATTTCCAACAAAAAGCATTGCTTCACCTTTATTTAAAAACGCCACATTGTTATTTGATTCTTTGTTTATTATAATATTATTTAATTCTTTAGGATCTGTTTTAAATATCATTTTAAAGCAAGAATTATTAAGTATACTTTTGGCATACTTTCCATCTTTGTATTCAAAATAATCTGCAACATCTTGTGTAATTGTAACTATTGCACCATTTCTTTTTCTTATTGTTTTATACATATTAAATATTTCTAGTAATATATTTTCACTTTTTGAATACTTCCATACTTCATCGATATATACAATCGTCTTTGTATCTCCTATATAGTTCATTATATTTTTTAGTAAATCTACAACTATTTGTGGATATTGTATTAATTCGTTCATTTTAATGACAATTAGATGATTACTAATCTCTATATTTGTAATCTTTGAAAAATAATTTAACTCATTTTGAATACATTTTTCATATTGTGCTCTGTATTCTTCATCCACCTTAATATCTTTTAATGTAGGATACTTATTTGAGTTAATTAACTTTGGTGATAGATAAATATTGTCTTTTTCTTTTATTAATTTTATTGTATTTATATCATTAGTAATTCCATATTTGCTATATGTAACTTTTATATATTCTCTTAATTTTGCTTTACTAATATTAATGTAATTGCTTAAAAAATTTAATATTTTATCTATCTTGTATTCTAAATAATTTTTTCCTTCTATAGCTGCATTTTCAATATCTTTTTTAGTAATTTCAAGTATATTTATATATTGATTTTGGCCTAGATTTACGCCATTTAATCTTTGAGAAATAGCATCATATTCGTTTTCCACATCAAATATTATTTGTTTTATGCCATGATAGTAATTTCTTAGAATAAATAGTTTTGTAAAAAAAGATTTGCCAGCTCCACTACAGCCAAACACACACATATTTGAATTTTCATATTTGTTACTAAATATATCTAGCAGACATAGTCTGTTTTCTTCATTTTTTCCTATTATTATTCCATTTTCATCTACTATGTTTTCAATATAAAATGGAAATAAATTTGAAAGACTATCTGTTGTTACATATAATTTATTACTAGTATTTTTATTTAAGAATAATGGGATATTATTTAAATAGTAGTTTAGATGTCTAAAATTTGTTATCTCCGATAAAATTCCTTTAGAATAAAAAGTTGATTTTGTCTCCAATAAATTTTTGTATAACTCTTTTGGATTTAATGAATAAAATGTTAATATGATTTTTAAACAATATATTTCTTGGTTTTCTATTTGTATCTTTCTTCTCAAAATGTTTGCTTCTTCTTTTGCTTTAAGGACAACATCAATATTTCTTTGGTTTGAGCTTATTGTTCCTATTTCACCATTTGTATTTCCTATACTAAATGTAATATCATTAATTGCCTTAATTGGATCAAGCTTTGTAATATATAATGAGCAACTATAATTTACATTTTTTGGTAACTCTTTTATAAAATCTAAAAAATAAATATACTCTGGTAATTTATTTATAGTTATTGAAGCTATATATTTGTTATCTACGATAATATATTTAAAGCTTGTGTTTTCTATAGTATCTGGCAATAGCTCTTCTATGATACCACCTCTTTGTTAATACCTTCGTATAATATTTTACAAAGCTCTTTTTTTACCTTAATTCTTCTTGCTTTGCATCCAATATTATTTAGTTTATTTATCATAGTATCAACCTGCATTATATCTTCATTTTCTGTTCTATCTAAAGCAATAATAATATAATATTTTGTTACATATATTTTTTCTTTTTCAAGTTCTTGTTTTATCGCTTTAATATATTCTTTTGCTTCTGTTTTGGGATTTTGTTTAGAAACACTATCTAGGTTTAAAATATAATTTTGAATGTTAATTTTTTGATTTGAAATATAAATTTGAAACTCGTATTTCATTGAACGTAAATACTCGTTATATAGATTTAAAATATTAGTTTGTAATTCCATTGAAAAATTTAAAAATGTGACTGGCTCTATTTCATAGACATATACTTTCTTTGTTTTATCTTTATCTTTGACTAAAACATATGAATCTGTAATATCTATAAAATTAAATAAGTTAGTTATATTTTCTTGAATGATATTACATCCCTCCTTTGAGCATAATTTATACCACTAGAATATATAATAGTCAATAAGATTTTATATACTTTTCATCGCAAGTTTCGACAACTTGAGAACATTATTTTGTACCTTTGCATATAATCTAATATATAGGAGATGATAGTATGAATGATAACAAAATGAATGAGCAGTTACTACAAATTCTTGGAGGATTAGATAAAGAAAAATTAGAAAAAGTAACTAATATGGTTAAGAATATGTCTTCAGATGAGCTTTCTGGTCTTGCTAAAATGATGGGAATAAATAATAAAAATAATGGATGAAGATAAATCACAAGCTTTAAATGACCTAATTTCTAGTATCCAGGATAAACTTAACGAAAAAAAGAGTGAAGATAGTTCAAATCTATCCTCACTGCTTAACAATATAAATAACAATACTAGCAATAATACAAGTGACAGTTCCATTGACCCTAGTACGTTACTTAAAATATCTAAAATAATGTCTAAAATGAATTCTAACTCTCCACAAAAAGAATTATTATTATCTCTCAAACCATTTCTTAGAAAATCTAGACAAGATAAGATGCAAAACTATATAACAATCCTTAATGTTATATCTATACTTGATTCTCTAAAAGATAAAGGTAGTGATTAGAATGTATCCTAACATGTTTCCAAATACATATGGTTTTAAACCACAGTATAATCTAAATAATACAATTCCTTTTAAGGTAGGTAGTAATATTAGTAATAATTCTAATGATAATACAGAAAATGAAGTTCAAGAAGAAAAGCAAGAAGAATCTTCACGTTCAAATGGCTTAAATCTTTTTGGTATAGAACTAGAAATTGATGATCTAATTATAATAGCTATTATTTGCCTATTATTCTTAGACTTTAACAAGAACTATACGCTAATAATTATACTTGGTTTAATACTTTTAAATACAAACTTGAGTGATTTACTTAATCTCTTCTAAATAGTATTTTGCTAGTAAATCATCTATATCTTTACTTGTTTTTAATATTTGCTCATATGGAGCATTTCTTTCTATTTCTTTATCTAATTTTTGTTTTAATATTTCAATTTTTTCGATGATACTCATATATCCCTCTTTTTTCCTCAAAATACTTGATATTTTGAGTGAATTCTTTATATCATTTGTGTGGTTAGTTGTCAACAAAATTTGTTATATTTCTATTTTTTCGACAAAATACGAAAAAGCTCACATATATATTATATGCAAGCTTTATTATTTTTATTCTTTTGGCAATATTTTAGATATTACTTGATTATCTTCTTTTAAATTATTTAAGAACTCTTTAATGTCTTGAGGTGTTAACTTTTCAAGTATTTCAACATCTACATATGTATCTGTATCATAAAGAATACTATCTATTATTCTTCTATATGCAATATTTAAACTATCTGCAGAAAGAATAGTTTCTCCAATCTTCTTTCTTTTTACAATTTCAAATAACTCATTATCCACATTTTCCACTTTTATCTTGTTAATATATTTTAAAATATCTTTTTGTACTTCATCTATATTTGTAGTTGTTGTCGTTAACATGATATGTGAAAAATATTTACTTCCTTCATATTGTAAATCTATTGAACTATTTACTTTTCCCGAATTATACATATTTACAAAGAAATCTGATTGTTTAGAAAAATACATTTCCCCTACGACATCTGCTAGGACTTCATTTTTTTGAATATCATAACCCGAACAAAGTGGTAGTTTATATCCAATACATAGTTGTGGTAAAAATATATCCATTTTTTCCTCAATTTCTTTTTGAGCAATTTCTTTTGGTTCTTCTGGAATATATTTTTGTATTTCTTCACTTGTTTTAGGATTTGGATATTTATTAATATTTTCTTCTATTAAATCTAATGTTTTATCTACATCTACATCTCCTACTATAATGAAGAACATGTTTTGTGGACTATAAAATGTGTTATAACAAGTATATAGTAGTTCATGAGTAATATGTGATATTGTTTCTATTGTTCCTGCAATATCTATTCTTACAGGATTTTTTTGATACATTGCCCTTAATGCATTAAAATATACCTTAAAGTTTGGATTATCGTCATACATGCTTATTTCTTGACCGATAATTCCTCTTTCCTTTTCAACATTTTCTGCTGTAAAATATGGTTCTTTAATTAGTTTTACTAACATTGCAACAGACTCATCAAATTTATCTGCTGTTTCAAAATAATATACTGTTTGATCAAAAGATGTGTATGCATTTGATGATACTCCCATTTGAGAGAATAAATCTAGTGCATTTGCTCCTTCTTTTTCAAAAAGCTTGTGCTCAAGATAGTGAGCAATACCATCTGGCACTTGTATCCTTTTACCTGTTTCTATATCTACGAAATCATTTATTACTGACCCATATTTTGTTCCAAATAACCCCATTTTTTTATTAAACCCAGGCTTTTTACAAATATATACACTAAGTCCATTAGAAAGCTTTGTACTAAATGTGCTTTCATCTAGCTCTTTTGAATATTCCACTGTCATATTACGCATTTTGTACACCTCCTATTATGAACTCATTTGTAAATTCAATTTTATTTGCTACTCTTATTATATCTTCACGAGTAATCTTTTTATATGCTTCCTCTATTTCTTCAAAAGACATATCTTTTTTATATGCAATTTTATTGCTATATTTAAACATACAACTTAAATATTTAGATTCTCTTACATCTCTTAAACTTGCTATAGCACTATCTATAGAGCATTGTAATTCTTCATCTGTAAAGTTTCCTTTTTTCATATCTTCTAGTTGCTCTTTAATTAGGCTAACTGCTTTTTCATAATTTTGTGCATTAATTCCTGCATATACTATAATTAATCCTTTTAATTTTAAAATTTTTGCACTTATTGTATAGCATAAAGATGCTTTTTCTCTTACATTTTGGAATAGTTTACATGAAGGTGTTACGCCAAATATTCCATTAAATATTGCTAGTGGAAGTAAATCTTCTACAGTTATACCCTTAATATATCCTCCAAGAGAGATTGCACTTTGAACTATATCTTGTGGCTCAGAGTCTTTTGTATATATATGTTCTTTGCTATTTATTTTAGTATTATCTGTTGGTAAATCTTCAAGTTTTTGTGTATTTGTAACTTTGCTTGCAAATTTTTCTTCAATTGTCTTTTCAATATCCTCGTATCCGTTCAAATTTCCTGCTACATAGACATTTACTGTGCTACCTATAATATTTTCATATGCATTCTTTAAATCTTCTTTTGTGGCAGATTTAACGATTTTTTCGTCTCCAAAAATATATGTTCCATATGGCTCATCTTTGCAAAGAATTTCTTCCATCTTTTGAGATGCATACGCTAGCTTTTCATCTCTTCTTTCATTTATTTTTTCCAATATGAATTCTTTTTCTCTTTCAATTTCATCATCTGTCCAATCTTTTGGGTTGTAAATCATCTCATATAGAAAATCTAAAACTTCATCTAATAATTCTTCATTGTCTGGTAAAAATTTTCTATTAATAAAATTCATTCTAAATTGGAAGTTATATAAATCTCCATATTTGTCTACATTGATATCATATGTTGCACCATAAAGCATGCTTAATTTATTCTCTATAGATTTTAGGTTAGGATAATTTTTTGCTCCTTTTTGCATTATTGCTCCAAGAAGAGCATTATATGAAAACATTTCTTTATTTTTCATTGGAATTGTAAAGTTATATGATATATATATACTTTTAAATTTTTCGTCTATTATTTTTTCAATATTCAATATATTTCCTCTTTTCTATTATATAAAAAGGACCAAGTAGATTATTTACTTGGCCTATTTTTTGTATTAAAGTGCAGCAAGTTTTTCTTTAACTATATCGCTTACTACTTTACCATCTGCTTTTCCTTGAGTTTTTGGTCTAAGTATTCCCATAACTTTTCCCATATCTCTTGGAGATGTAGCACCTGACTCAGCTATTGCTTCTTCTACCATTTTAGCTATTTCTTCCTCACTAAGTTGTTCTGGTAGATATTTAGATAATATTTCTATTTCTCTTTTTAGATTATCTGCAATGTCTTGTCTTCCTGCATTTTCATATTCTGTAACAGATTCTTTTCTCTTTTTAACTTCTTTTGCAACAATACCACAAATTTCATCATCATTTAGAGTTTTTAAATTATCTTTTTCTACTTGTAGTATAGCAGCTCTTAACATTGTGATTGTATCTTTCATTAATGTATCTTTGTTTTTCATAGCTTCTTTTAAGTCTTGTAATAATTGTTCTTTCATTATATATTATCTCCCTTCAAAAAAATTATATTAAATAATTTTAAGGATTTTGTTCCTTGAAATTATTGTTTACTGTTTCGTCTCCTTGCTTGTCTCTTGATCTAATCATAGATGCAATCCAGCAAGTAATAAATATTGTACTCATTGTAACAAGTAGTCCTAATTTCCATACATCTAGTGTAATTAGTGATACTGCTATGATACATAGTGTAGATGTTATTGTATAAAGTATTAATACAGCTTGACGTTGTGAGAAACCAGCTTTAATTAATCTATGATGAACATGTCCACCATCTGGTGCAAAAAGTGGTCTTCTTTTTACAGCACGTCTTACCATTGCAAATAGTGTATCAAAAATTGGAACACCTAGTATTAATACTGGTGCCAAATATTCTACAGCAGTATATCCTCTTGAAAATCCAAGTATAGTCACAACTGCCATAGTAAATCCTAAGAAATTCGAACTACAATCTCCCATAAATGTTTTGGCAGGATTGAAATTGTATGGTAAGAAACCAATTCCTGCTCCAACAATTGCTGCTGTAATAATTATAGCTTCTAAGCTTGCAGATGTAGATATAAATAGCATTAAAAGAGATAATGCACTAATAGAAGTTAGACCTGCAGCTAGTCCATCTAGTCCATCAATTAAGTTCATTGCATTTTGTATTGTTATTATCCAAAGAAATGTTGCAGGAAATGCAAACCATCCAAGATTTAGACTTCCAATACTATTTATTCTTACACCAAAAATATATACTACAATAATTGCTGCAAGTTCAAATATGAATTTATATTTTGCTCTAAGTGAGAAAATATCATCTATTATTCCCATTGTAAATATTAGTATTGCACCTATTAAATATCCTAAAAATTGTCTATTAAAAGCAATTGATGGAACATTCATAGTAAATAGATAGTAAGCAAGAAGTGCAATCATTGATGATGCAAATATTGCAATTCCACCTGCTCTTGGCATAGGTTTTGAATGTACTCTTCTGCTATCTTTTGGAACATCAACAAGTCCGTGTTTTTTACACATTTCTATTACAAAAGGTGTAGAAATAATACACACTAAAAATGCTATTACTGTAACACTATAAACTACCGCCATATGCTACACCTTCCTTTTCACATTTTTCAATTTGAGCAATTTTTTCTACTCTTCTTTGGTGTCTTCCACCAGCAAACTCTGTATTTATGAATTCATCTACAATTTCATATACATTTTCAAGTTCTAGTCTTGCACCTAAGCACAAAACATTTGCATTATTATCTTGTCTTGTCATCTTAGCCATGTATTTGTCTGTACAAACTGATGCTCTTATTCCATTTACTTTGTTACAAGCAATAGAGATGCCAATTCCAGTACCACAAATTGCAATACCTAGTGCATCTTTTGTATCTAGAACTTTTTTGCATATTTCATATGCTCTGTCTGGATAATCATCTCCAGATTGGTCTTCATAATTTGTTTGGTCTATTACATCAATATTTTTAGCTTTCAAGTAGTTAATTATATTGTTTTTTAACTCAATTCCAGTATGGTCTGAACCTATTATAATCATATACACACTTCCTTTATATTTTTTCTAGAAGTTTATCCACACATTCAACAATTTCCTTTGCACAAGTCTCATATACTTGCATTCCGTATCCCCATGGGTCTGAGATGTTTTTCTTTGGTTCATCTTCTCCATAGACATATTCTCTTAGTGTGAATACTTTATCTTTGTACTTTGGAAAAGCAGCTATAATACTTTCTTTATGATCTTCAGTCATACAAAGTATTAAATCTGTATTTTCTAAATCCGCATCATACATACTAGTTGGTAAATGTTTTCTTAGATCAACGTTGTAATTGTCCATTACAGCAATCCCTTCTCTTGTTGGTCTTTCACCATACCAGACACTTGTTCCACATGATGATACAGCTATTTCTTCTTCACGATTTAAATCGTAAAGTCTTTTTTGTAAATAATGATGTGCCATTGCACTTCTACAAATGTTTCCTGTGCACACAAACATTACACTTTTCATCCGTCTTTTCCTCCATTTAAGATTACAGAAATATCTTATCACAAATAATATTTAAAGTCAATTAAGATAAGCCTTTGAGAATGCATATATTGAATTATTTTATTAGTTGTGATAGTATAAGATTATAATTAAAAAAATTGGAGGTAATTTATATGATTGATAGAGTGAAAAATTATGAAAAAGCTTCCATTGCAACATCTATACTATTAATTATTTTGGCTTTCTTTTTAATTTTTAAACCAGAAGCTTCACTTAATTTTATAGTTATAGTTATAGGTGCATTTCTTGCACTACTTGGAATTATTCATATGGTTTCATATTTTACTTCAAATATTGAGAATAAAACTATTAGTACAGAATTGATTCAAGGAACTATATATACAATAATTGGTCTTTTCTTAATATTTAGACCTAACATATTAAATGATTTTTTAGGAGTCATAATTGGTGCATGGCAAATTATACAGTTTATAGTAAAATTTCAATTTGCTTTTAATTTAAAATCTGCATCTTCTCCTACTTGGGTATTAATGCTTGTTACAGCACTTGTTCATCTAGTGTTTGGACTAGTTTTAATAATTAACCCATTTGCAACTATTGCAACAATTACTATGGTTACAGGTATAATATTACTAATTACAGAAATTGGAAATATGGTTGAATCTATAGCAATGCTATTTAAACTTAGCTAAAAAAAGATAGAGTGGTTATTCCACTCTATTTTTTTATTATATCTTTAATATCTTCAATAGCTAAATCTATATTTCTCATTCCATTTCCTACAGGATAGAATACTGCATATGTAGGATATGTCTTTTTGTTTATTTCTTTTAAAAAATCTTTTTGCCTTACACTTTTAACGCATATTTTTTCATTTAAAAATATACTGCTTACTTGGTTTCCAAATACTATAATTTTCTTTGGATTTATTATTTCTATTTCTTTTTCTAGTAATTCTAAATACTCTTTTAATACCTTATCTGGAAGTGGTCTTGCATCTATTTGTGTACATTTCCCAAGATTTGTAATAAAAACTTTATGAGTGGCTATATCTTCATACACCTCATCTGCAAACTCTTGAGTCCAATCATTAGGTTTAATTGTTTGAATTTTATTAAATATTTCATCACTTTGAAGACCTACTGCATGAATTAACTTCCATATGTTTTTAGTACCAATCCAAGGAGAACGTCTTCCTTTCCATTCTTTTGTTGATGCCACATTTCTACCAGTTGGATTCATAAATATAAAACATACATCTGGATTTTCTTCGCACCCACCATTATATATTGAATTTAGTTCTTTTGCTCCATACTCTTTTTGAAGCTTATCGTAATACTTATTTAATTCACTTATTTTAGTTATTTTGCTATATTTTTTCACGTTATTCACCATAAACAATATAACATGAAAGTATAAAAAAAGAAAGAGTAAAAATTCTTACTCTTTCTCTTATTTTTAAAACTTCATAACAAAGTCGTAGTACCATGTCTTCATCCTTGCTTTTTCGATTCCAATGTTGTGCACAACGTTATAGTATACTAATTCTGGGTTTTGATATGTTTCTTCAATTGGTGAGTCTTCTGACATTATAAATTCATGAACTTTACTGTCTGATATATTTCTAAAATATCTATATATGAATCCAAGGTCAGCTTTCTTTTGCTTACTTATTCTTTTTGTTATAGCTTTTAGTCTTTTATTTTCAATCATGATGCTTTCGCATTCTTTAAAACTTTCAAACTCATTGTCTACTGCAGGAACAAATATATCATTACTACCAAATAGAAATTCATCGTCATAAATTCTATTTACTTCATGTACATTCATAAATGCAGCTTCATATACATATAACAAATCTGTCAATCTTCTAATGCTGATGCATTCTCCATTATCTTGGTGTAATTTAACCAAGTAATATGAATCTAGTATAATTTGGTTCATAGTCATTCACCTCTCCTTTTCAATAAAATAGTTATTCATTGATGTTTATTATTTCGATTCGAAGTAATTATAACATGGTATAGGCAAAAAGAAAAGAAGAAAACGTAAATTTTCTTCTTTTTATGTTAATTTTATTGTTTATAGTTCAGTCTTTACCCTCTTTTCTTTTGTGTATTATATACTATTTTTGCCATTAGTGTATCTGGTACAACCTTAGCAAAAAATCTTGTACATCTTACACCAAAGCCTGGAGTAATATCTGTTTTACCCTTTAGCATTTTATCTACAGTGTACTTTGCAACATAGTCACTAGTTAGTGAGCTCAAGTTAAACTTAACATTTGCAACTTTGTTAAAGTTTGTTTCAACTGGTCCTGGATTTAGTGTTCCTACTCTTACATGAGATTTATCTTTCTTTAATTCCTCATTGATTGATTCAGATAAATTAAATACATAGTGCTTAGTTGCATAATATGTACTCATAAATGGTCCTGGCAAATGTCCTGCAATAGATGATACATTTAAAATATATCCTTTATCTTTTTCTACCATATCTTTTAAAAATAGTTTTGTTAGAAAATGTAGAGATTTTACATTTAGATCTACCATTTCCATTTCTCTATTTATATCTGTTGTATTAAATTTTCCAAATAGTCCAAAGCCAGCATTATTTACTAGTATATCTACATATCCAACTTTTTCATACAACTCTTTGCAATTATCTAGTTTACTAATATCCATTGGTATAACTTCAACTTGAACATTAGTTATTTCATTTTTTAATTCATTTAGCTTGTCTTCACTTCTTGCAACAATTACTATATCATAACCTCTTCTTGCAAGTTCTTTTGATATATCTCTTCCTATTCCAGAAGATGCTCCTGTTATTAGTGCCCTCATAGCTACCTCCTAAATTATATGTATATATTACCAATAATTTAGAAAAATAACAAGTCTAAATGTATTCATAACTTAGCTCATCTAATTTTGCAAAATATTCATCTAGAATTGATGTATTATTTTCTTCATATATCTTTTCAATTATTTCTTCTAGCTCATATCTATCTACAAACGTTAGTATTGCTGCTCTAGTTAGAAATAGTTTTAAAGTTCCAAGTTTTGTATTTAGTGCTTTTTTTAAAGTATATATATCTTTTTGTATTTTTTTATCTATCTTTTTATTGTATAAATTGTATTTTAACCTATTTAAAGTGATGTAATATCTTCCTTCTAGTCTTCTTAGCACTTCTTTTTTATACTCCACATTTATTTGTTCAATCGCCCCATCTATTACTATAATATCTTCATAAAGCTTTGGTGCTTTCTGGGATAATATATAGTATATTTTGTCTTGTCTTTCCATTAATTTTCACCTCTTAAATATGTTAGTATTCCATCGTCTATGTATTCTAATTTATTTCTTAGCGTTCTTATATCTACAACCTCGTCATTTAAAGAATACTTTTTCATATATGAATCTATACTTTTAATATCTTGCTCCTTTGCTATATTTCTTATACACATATATCCACATGAGCGAATAATCCATTTTCTTAAAGAACTCAGACTATTTCTAATTATTGAAGCTTCAGATAAATGATAATAATTATTATTTTGCTGTAATTCCATAGCTTTTGAAAAACCAATTCTATCTAGCTCAAAGACATACTTGTCTATCATTATTTTATATACTTTTGTTTGATATTCTAAATTACTGCTAATGATTGCAAAATCTATAACATTAATGTCTCGAATTACATCGCTCATGTAATATACAAACTTGCTTTTAACCATAATTTCATATATACTTTCTATTTTCTCCATATGATCTACCTCCGTCACAAAGCTATTATACTCTCTTAAATTACAGCTTCAATACTTTAGACAAAAGTGTATATAGATAGACAAATACTAATTTTTATATATCTTTTAATAATTGTAGAATTTTGTAGAAAATGACTTTTTAACCTTTAAATTGTTGACAATGTGGATAAATTGTTATAATATTTGAAACGTTGTTACGAAAGAAGGGATTATTATGAATGTTTTAATAACATTATTAGTTGTACTTTCTGAAGTATTAATAATGTTTCATTTCGTAACTCGTTTATACAATAATTTTAATGATAGCAAATTACCTATATTAACTAAAATTAACATACTAGTAGTACTTATTATTACATCGTCGACTTTTGAATTATTAATGGTATTAAAACATAGTAATTTATCTTTAATTTATGCTATATCACTATTAATAATTCACAAGTTTGTCTTGAAAGAAGATTTAAAGTGTACAACAGCAGGTACTCTTATTACTTGTATGCTTTTATCTCTTAGTAATAATTTAGCGTCATCTATATATCTAGTATTTAGCAATATACTTAATTACACTTTATTATCTATGATGTTGCCAACAATATTTCTTGCTGTGACATCTATTCCTGTATTAATATATGTAAAACATAATAGTAGTAAGCTAAATCTAATAATAGACAATGCTGGTAGTAATATGGTATCTACATTAACCTTTTATATGATACTATTTAGTCTACCTATTATTCTTTCACCAGATATTAGTATGTTTAGTCATAAGTTTTATTTTATATTTTTAATGCTAACAATACTACTATCTATATGTAAATTTGCAAATCATTATATAAACTCAAAATATAACAAGATAAAATCTGAAATTTACTTAAAAGACTTATCTTCTACTATTGATAGATTGAGAATAATTAAACATGATTATGATAATATATTACAAATAATGTATGGATATATAGCAACTAAGCAATATGATGCACTAGATAGTTATTTAAAACATGTAGTACTTGAATCTAAAAGTATTTGTTATGATTCAAAACTAGAGCCTGATCTTGTGAATCAACCAGCAATATATGGAATACTTAGTTGTAAATACTGCAAAGCAATAGATAAAGATATAGATTTTAATATAAATATAGATACAAGCATCAATGACATATCATTTAACTTTGCTGAACTTTCTAGAATACTAGGAATACTTTTAGATAATGCAATTGAAGCTAGTGAGAAAACAAAAGCTAAAATACTTAATATATCTTTTGAAGAAGATAAAGTTAAAAATGCAAAATTAATTAAGATATCTAATAGTATAAAAGATGAAAATATTGATGTGGATAAAATATTTGAAAAAGGTGTATCAAGTAAAAAGATAAAATCTGGATTAGGTCTTTGGGAAGTTAAACGTCTTGTTGATTCAAAGAAAAATTCTGAAATTTATACTAGTGTGGGCAATAACATGTTCTCACAAGAATTAATTATACAAAACACATAAAAAAGAAAAGATACTTTTGTACCTTTTCTTATTTTTTTATATAAATGCTTCTATAGAGTTATAAAAGTTTTGGTTAACTTTTATAAAGCTTGGTTGAATTTGTGATAATAATTCATAATGCAGTTTTACATATTTTACGTAATAGTAATACATTGCATTATTCATTGCATCTTGGATTTGTGAAGTATTTATAATACTATTTTCTAAATTTACCACATAATCCACCTCGCTATCTCTTGAATTTCCTGAAACATAAATATTTGTTGTTATGTTTAATCCGTCTAAGATTTCAAACTTTCTATAACGTTTTTCTAAAAATTTTGTATTTTTATATCCGGCTTCATATAATAATTGTTCGTATAATCCAGGGCTTAATCTTAAACCTCTTTTATCTCCAATTGTTACATCTATATTTAGTCTAGCTTTTTCATCAAGATTAAGAATCTTTTTTACAATACATTGAACTTCTTCGTCAATATGTTCATATGCCTTATCTACTGTATCAAAATCAAATGTAACATCTACGCTGTTTTTAAATAAACTAGTTACTATGTTTATGCGTAACTCCTTATTTTGAAAACTGTCAGCTTTAGAAGATAATTTCCATCCTTTTTTAACAAGTTCTTGCTTGTTCTTTTTGATAAATGAATTATACTTGTCTACAATTTTGTCTGCCATGATATAACACTTAATTCTAGCTGATGGTAATCCGTCCATCATAGTATAGTGTTGAATCGTTTTGACGACACTCAGTAAAAATTTCTTTTACCTCATTTAATTTTTTTACACCACATTTAATCATAATAACCCTCCTATAATTATATATTTTTTGGTATAAAGTATATTGTCTTACAACGATTATTATAACATACAATTGACATAAAATAAAGATATTTACATAAAAAAACAGGAAATTATTCCTGCTTTTTATTTTTTTGCATAATCTACAAGTTTAGATGATAGTCCTACATAATTTGTAGGTGTTAATTTTAATAGTTTATTTTTGTCTGTATTTGGTATATCTAAACTAGTTACAAACTCTCTCATTGTATCTAGTGTAACTTCTTTTCCACGAGTTAAATCTTTTAACATTTCATATGCATTGTTATAACCATTCTTTCTTAACATTGTTTGTATTGCTTCTGCAAGAACTTCAGGATTATTTTCTAGATCTTCTCTTAGCACATCTTCATTTGGTTCCATTTTAGCAAATCCTTTTATTGTTTGAGTAATACTAATTATAGTGTGCGCAAGTACCACACCTATATTTCTTAAGTTAGATGAATCACTTAAATCTCTTTGCATACGAGACACTTGAAGATTATTTGTGAAGTTATCTATTATGCTATTAGCCATTCTAATATTTGCCATAGAATTCTCGTGATTAATTGGGTTAACTTTGTGTGGCATTACCGATGAGCCTGTTTCTGTTGCAACTGTTTTTTGCTTAAAATATTTCATTGAAATATATGTCCACATATCTTGGTTAAAGTCCATTGTTATATTATTGAATAACTTAATATAACTCATAACTTCACATATTGTATCGTGTGATTCAATTTGAGTAACTAATGGATTATACTCTAATTTAAAACTTTCTACAAACTCTTTTGCAAATTCAATCCAATCTATATCTATGCATACACTATGTGCTGCAAAATTACCTGTTGCACCATTAAATTTGCTTTTTAGTTTTATACTCATTATTTTGTTTTTAATATAATTCCATCTATACACAAATACTGCGAGCTCTTTTCCAACTGTGGTTGGAGTTGCTGGCTGTCCATGAGTATGTGCAAGAAGCGGCAAATCTTTAAGTTCAATTGCTTTTGCTTCTACGTCTTTTATAATTTCATCCATTTGAGGTACAACAATATTATTTAATGTATCTTTTAACATTAGTGAATGTGCAATATTATTTATATCTTCAGATGTACATGCAAAATGTACAAAATGTGAATATGGCTCTATATCTGTTCCTTTTATCTTTTCTCTAATATAGTACTCAATAGCTTTTACATCATGATTTGTTGTTTGTTCAAATTCTTTTACACGTTCACATTCTTCTAAATTAAAGTTTGAAATAATATCTTCTAGAACACTTAGATTCCCTTTAAATTGTGCTATTTCTTTTGTATTTAGAATTTTTTCTAACCACTTTATTTCTACTATAACTCTATATTTTATATATGCAAACTCACTAAAATACTCGCTTATCTTTTCTACAGTTTTTCTATATCTTCCGTCTATTGGAGATATACTCATTAATGTGTTTATTTCCATTTTTTCTCCTTATTCTACTACTATCATATCTTCTCTTCCTGCACCTGTTCCAATAAACTTAATTGGTACTTTTACAATTTCTTCTATTCTATTTAAATATACTTGAGCTTTCTCTGGTAAATCTTCTCTAGATTTACATTGAGATAAATCTCCAAAGTTTCCTTCAAATTCTTCATATATTGGTGTACATTTGCTTAAGTATTCACTATTTGTTGAAAAACGCATAGTCTTTTGTCCTTCGTATTCATAGCCAACACATAGTTTAATTTTATCTAGTTTTCCAATTGTATCTACATGGTTTATTGCAAGACCAGTTAGGCCATCTATTCTTGCTGCATATTTTAGAGCAACTAAATCTAACCATCCACATCTTCTTGGACGTTTTGTAGTTGTTCCATATTCATGTCCAAGTTCACGAATTGTATCCCCTATTTCATTATTTTGTTCTGTTGGAAACATTCCTTCACCAACTTTTGAAGAATATGCTTTAAGTACACCATATACTTCTCCTATATCTTTTGCACCAATTCCAGTACCAGTACATATTCCACCAATACTTGGGTTAGATGAAGTAACATAAGGGTAGTTACCAAAGTCTATATCTAGAAGAGCAGCTTGTGCACCTTCACAAACTATTTTTCCATCTTCGTCTAAAATATCATGGATCATATCCACACTATCCACAACATATTCTCTAAGACGAGCTGCATAAGACTCATAATCTTTTATTGTGCTTTCAATATCTAGTTCTTCTTTTCCATACATTGCAAATATTTTATTATATTTAGCTATATTTCTTCTTGCTATTTTAGAAAAGTTTGGAGATATTAAGTCTTCCATTCTAATTCCAGATCTTTCAAATTTATCTGTATATGCAGGTCCTATTCCACGAGCTGTTGTTCCAATTTTATCTCCCTTACGAAGTTCTTCTTGAAGTTTATCCATCATTATGTGGTATGGCATAATTACATGAGCTTTGTCTGAAATATATAGATTATCTACTGGAAAATTATCTGCTTTCAATGCATCTATTTCTTCTAGTAATACGCGAGGATCAATTACAACACCATTTCCTATTATTGCTTTTGTTCCAGCATTTAATATACCAGATGGTATTAGGTGGAATGCATATTTTTTACCATTTACATTTATTGTATGCCCAGCATTATTTCCACCTGTACATCTTATACTTGCATCTGCTCCCTCAGACAAATAGTCTATTATTTTTCCTTTTCCTTCGTCTCCATAGAAGGTACCTAATACTACATTTACTTTTGACATATAACATCTCTCCTTTACAAAAGTGAATACTACACAGTAATTTGATAATTATTTTGCTAGTCACAAAAAAAGATAAGAAGGTAGTATCCTACCTTCTTATCTAAAATTTATGTTTTACAAGTGAACAAGAATATTTCATCTTGCTGATGTTTTTTATACGTTTTTTAAACATCGCCACCCCTTGCATATTATTCACCTACTCAATACATATTTATTATATTTTATGTGTTAAACATTGTCAACTGAAATTTTAAAATTATTTAAATAAATACTGAGTAGAAAATATAACAAAAGAGAGTAGATAATTTCTACTCTCAACCCGATCAATTTATTCTTTTGGTGCTTCTGGCATTATTAATGCAAACGCAATATATAATAATATTCCAGTACCAAAACAAAATAGCAATACTAGCCATGCAAGTCTAATCCAAATAGAATCCACGCCGAAATATTCAGCCAATCCCCCACATACACCAGATATTTTTTTATCTGTTCTAGATTTTGTTAATTTTTTTCCGTTATTAGACATTAGTCTTTTTCCTCCTTTTTAATTATTTTTCTTCAGGTATAAAAATACCTGCAGCAACATATGCTAAAATGAATAACCACCATACTTTATGGAAGAATATACCAAGAACTATCCAAATTCCTCTAACTAAATTAGAGCTCCATCCAAAATAGTCTGCTATACCTCCAAGTACACCTAGTATCCATCTGTCATCTGTTGACCTCTCTAGCTGATTTCTTCTTGCTTTAAATCTTTTTGACATACACAATCCTCCTTTTTAATAATTTTGAAAAATTGTTTTGCAATAATAATTGCTGTCCTCCTCCCGCTATAATAATAGCTTTGCAAAAAAATCTAGTTGCTAGAGTATTATAGCACACACTTTATGTAAAGTCAAATGGTTTTTAATGTTTACTTTATAATATCATTTAAAATATATAAATAAAAAAGACTAACAAATAATTGTTAGTCCTTATGATAAAATGTAGTAATGCTAATTTCTGGAGGATTGAAAACTCTAATAGGTATTGTTGAGTTTCCTATACCTCTACTTACTATCATTTTCGTATTTTCTTTTTTCTTCATTCCTGCTCCAAGTCTTGTTATTACTAATCCACTTTTTAATTTAGATAGACAAAAACCAAGAATTCTAATTGCTCCACCATGTAAGTGTCCTGCATATACAAGGTCAAAACCTTCTTTTACATATACATTATAATACATTGGATCATGTGTAAGTAAAATATTGTATTTATTTTTATCCAGCTGGCCTAAAGCAGCAATATAGTTTCTTAAATATTTATTCTCCATTTCTGGTTTCTTAATATACTTTGTATCATGGTCTTGTGAATTATATCTTAATCCATAAAGCATTATTTCGTCATTTCCTTTAATTAATGCTATATGCTCATTTTCTACTACTCTTACCCCAATTTTATCTAATTTATCCCAAAAATCTAGATACTCTTCTTTTGTTAGTGCAAGCTCATGATTTCCCCATATAAAGAATATTGGTTTGTCTGTTAATTCTTTTAAGAATTCTATCGCGGGAAGATATTCATGTGTTTGTCTTACAGCAAAATCTCCAGATACAAATATTACATCATAGTCTTGCTTTTTTATTAGATTAATTAATCTTGAATTATTTTTTCCATAATTTGTACAATGCCAGTCTGAAAGGTGAAGTACTTTGTATCCATCAAAAGACTTTGGTATTTTTTTATCTTCTATTTTATATTTTGAAATTGTTATTAGTTTATAATTTAACAAATAAAATATAGTGCAAAATATAGTAATTCCAATTATTATATATACTATAGTCATAAAATTTACCTCAAAATTATTATCTCATAAATAATTATTAATTTCAACCGAATTTTGTTGTATAAAAGCACTCCTTTTAGTTAATAATACTTTTAGGTGATTAATATGAAAGATATAGAAATATTAAAAGAAATTAATTTAAATTCTAAAGTTGGTATGGAAGGTATTGACTATTGTATGGATAAAGCTGAGAGTACTACTTTGAAATCTACTTTAAGAAAGCAAAAGAAAGAATATGAAAATATTTACGACAGAACAGGCAATCTATTATTATCTGTTGGTGAGGATGAACAAGAAGTTCCACCTGTTCAAAAAGCTATGTCTTGGATAGGAGTGCAAATGAACACAATGACAGATAAAAGTGATTCAAAAGTTGCTGAAATACTAATTCAAGGAAACAATATGGGTGTAGTTAAAGGAACTAAACTACTTCATGATGGTGATGAACTTGACTCAACTGTTCGTTCAATTCTTAGTGACTTTATATCACTTCAACAACAAAATATTGATAGTTTAAAGCGATATTTATAGACAAAAATAGATATTAAGTTTGTAGTAATTTTACGACCAATTATTTTCAATTTTCATTGAACTTTCAATACTTGTAAGCTATAATTCTTTGTGAATTAATTCAATAAAAAAGGCCTTTTGGAAAGGACAAAATGGAAATAGTAAGACAAAGAATTAAACCAACAAATGATTATGCATTTAAAAAAATATTTGGTAATGTTGGTAGCGAAAGTATAGCTTTAGATTTTATTAATGCAGCAACAGAAATGAATTTTGATAAAATAGAACTAAATGTAAATCCAAATCTAGAAAGTGATGTAATTGAGGGCAAAAGTGGAGTAACAGATATTAAAGCAAAAGTCGAAATATTAGGTGATACTAGTGATATAGATTTAGAAATGCAAGTTGCAAAAGAAAAAGATATTGCTGATAGAATTCTTTTTTATTGGGCAAAAATGTATACTGATTCACTTGATTCCGGTCAATTATATAATAAAAGTAGAAAGGCAATCTGTGTCTTAATAGCAGACTTTGAATTAGATAATTTAATGTTTTTAGATGAATATGTAACAAGATGGCATGTTAGGGAAGATCGATATAAAGATGTTATATTGACAGAAAAATTATATTTAGTTATAATTGAACTAAAGAAACTAAAGGAGAAAAGCGATTTAACAAATACCGAAAAAACGTTGTTAAATTGGTGTAAGTTTTTAATCTCTCCTGAAAATTTGGAGGAAACTATTATGACTGAAAATGAGAATATAAAAAAGGCAAAAGAAAAATTAGATGAAATAAATAGTAATGAACAAGAATATTGGGCTGCAGTGGCAAGACAAAAAGAATTGATACGCCAAGCAAATATTCGAAGAGATGCTATTGAAGAAGGTATTGAAAAAGGTAAAATAGAAATAGCAAAAAACATGCTTAAAAAGAATATGCCACTTAGTGATATAGTAGAACTTACTGGTTTAACTAAAGAAGAAATTCAAAAATTAAATAATAAAAAATAAAGCAAGGATTATTCCTTGCTTTAATCATTATTTACATATGTGATGAGCTTTCCATTGCTCTGTTTATTGCATCTTGCTTTGCTGCAATATTTTGTATTGGATTTTTTTCAATCAAACTATTACATTGTGGGCAAAAACCTCTAAATGCTCTGTACTTGTAGATATTGTTGTTGTACTCGAACTCTGAATTATAACTTTCAAGAGAAGGTTCAACTTCTTTTCCACATTTTTCACAATATACCATAAAATCTACCTCCAATGTTTTAGTACATAATTATATCATGAAAGTTGCTATTTTGCAAGAAATTAAGCAACGTCGTCTGGCTTAATTAAAGTTAGATTTACTTTCTTACGTTCCATGTCAATCTTATCTACATAACATGTCACTATATCTCCAACATTAACAACATCTAATGGATGTTTAATGTATTCTTTAGTTAATTTAGATATGTGTGCTAGACCATCATCATGAAGACCTATATCTATGAATGCACCAAAATCTACAACATTTCTTACTGTTCCTTCAAGTTTCATTCCAACTCTTAAATCTTCAATATTTAGTATATTACTTTTTAAAAGTGGCTTTTCAAAGTCATCTCTAAAGTCTCTATTTGGCATTTTTAAGCATTTTACAATGTCTTCTAGAGTAAACATATCTATCTCATTTTCTTTTGAGTATTTTTCTAAATTTAGCATATTAAGTTTGTTATTTAATTCTGGCGTACCAATGTCTTCAACTTTTGCCCCAAGACTTGTTAAAAGTTTCATTGTTGCTTCATAACTTTCTGGGTGAATTGAAGTTTTATCTAGCATATTGTCTCCATCTATTATTCTCATAAATCCAATAGATTGTTCATATGCTTTTGGAGTTAATACTTTTTTCTTTAATAATTCCTCACGAGACATTATTTTTCCATGTGCTTCTCTATAGTCTATTATCTTAGTTATATTTGTTTTAGTTAATCCTGATACATATTGGAAAATAGATGGACTTGCAGTATTTACATTTACACCTACTAAGTTAACACTCTTTTCTACTACAAAGTCTAGTGACTCACCAAGTCTTTTTTGGTTAACATCGTGTTGGTATTGTCCAACACCTATACTTTTTGGATCTATTTTTACTAGTTCAGATAATGGGTCTTGTAGTCTTCTTCCAATAGATATAGCACTTCTTTCTTCTATATGAAGTGTAGGAAATTCACTTATTGCAAGTTTTGATGCACTATATACAGATGCTCCAGCTTCACTTACTATAATATATTCTACTTTTTTATCTTTATACTCGTTACATACTTCACTAACTAGTTTTTCACTTTCACGAGATGCAGTTCCATTTCCTACAGCTATTATATCTACATTGAATGTCTTAATTAGCATTTTAATTATTTTCTTTGCTTCATCCCATTTGTTTTGTGGTTCATGTGGATAAATCTTAGAAATATTTAATACTTTAGATGTTGCATCTATTACTGCAAGCTTACAACCAGTTCTAAAGGCTGGGTCAAAACCTAAAACAATTTTATCTTTCATTGGTGGAGTTAGTAATAGTTTCTCAAGGTTTTGGCTAAATACACCAATAGCTCCTTCTTCTGCTTCATCTTTTAAATCTGCTCTTATTTCACGTTCAATTGAAGGATATATTAGTCTTTTATATGAATCTTGTATAGCGTCTTCAACAATTTCTGTAACAGGGCTTTCTTTTTTCTTAATTATCTTTTTATCTAAGAAAGCCCTTATGTGCTCTGTATCTATTTCTAGAGTTACATTAAGAACGCCTTCTTTTTCTCCTCTGTTTATTGCAAGAATTCTATGTGGTTTTGCATATTTAATTTTTTCTGAGTAATCATAATACATTTTGTATACTAATTCATCATCTTTTGCGTTTTTCTTTAATTTAGATTTAATTGTACCAAATTTGTATATGTTATTACGTATATATTTTCTATATGATGCGTTGTCTGAAATCCATTCTGCAATAATATATTTTGCACCTTGAATTGCATCTTCTACAGTTGCAACTTTTTCATTTAAATATTCTGCAGCTTTTGCATTTATATCTATATTAATTGGAAATGACATTATTATTTTTGCAAAAGGCTCTAGACCGTTAGCAATAGCTTCTGTTGCTTTTGTTTTCTTCTTTTCTTTATATGGTCTGTACAAGTCTTCTACTTCAACAAGCTTTGTACATTTCATAATTTCAGCTTTAAGTTCTTCTGTCATCATACCTTTTTCATCTATTAAACGAATAACATCTTCTTTACGTTTTAATAGGTTTACTTGGTATTCATATACTTCATTTATCTTACGTATTTGTTCTTCATCTAATGCACCAGTTGCTTCTTTTCTATAACGAGCAATGAATGGTACTGTGTTTCCTTCTTCTAATAATTTTAGTACATTTTCTACTTGACTGTCTTTTACACTTAGCTCTAGTGCAATCTCAGCAATAATTTCTTTGTTCATAATCTAACTCCTTATCTTTCTTACGTGGTTATTATATCACAAAAAAGTGAGTTTGGTATAAATTTTACACAAGAAATTATTATACAATTTAATATTAGCAAATTGTCTAAAAATAGCTTAAAATATGGCAATCAAGCATATTTGATTTATTGACTACGCCTACTCTTTATGGTATAATAATAGTGCAATAAGGTGTACTTATTGTACAATGGAATCCATAGTGGTTCCCCTTAATGCTTAAATGTTTATAAAGTATTTCATAAGAAACAAAATAAGACCACAAGCTGCTACTTGTGGTCTTGCTTTTTAAAGAAATATCTAAATAATTTCGCATATAGCTAGTAGTATTGTAAATATATTCTTTAAAATGTTTATTAAGCATTTCATATTGTCTCTCACCTCCTTTTGCCAGAAGGCGAGGCTATTATACTCCTTGAAAATGCTGAAATAAAGAAAAAGTAGCTTGTTTTTGAGGTCGCTTTGTGCGATGACAAAACTAGTGAAATGACTATATTAAAAAACGTGAAATTATATACTATTTTAATAATATAAAAAGAGAGACATATAGCTGTCTCTCTTTATGTACACTAGCTTAACAAAGGCTCAATTTTGTTAAGCAAATATAATATAACATATGATTTTTATGTTTTCAAATATAATGATTCTCTTTTTCTTGTAATTATTTGACTACTTTTGTCTATATAATAGGCAATAAAAAAGCAAACACAAATTGTGTTTACTTTAAACTTCTTATCTGTATTTTTCGTTTTGAGAAAATGGCCAACAATCATCTTTTTGTAATTCGTTGAAATCATAAATCGTACGATCATAGGCTTTAGCAATATGCTCCATCACTCTTACTGCTACATCTAAGTTTACATCTGAGTCTGTATACTTTGGATTAAAAAAGCATTTTCTTAAAGCTTCAAACTCATCGTGATTATCATAGACGATAGCATCCTTTGGAAATGGTTTTGAGTTATTTAGGTCTCTTACTCTTTGTCTAATATAAAAGTCTACACCAAAAAGTCTTCTAAATAAATCTTGTGCTTCATAAGACTCACCTAAAATGTTATTAAAACTTCCATCAATCTCTCCTTTTGTTATTACAGAGTTGAAAATGTTGTATAACATTCCATCAATGTAGTCATATGACCTTAGTTGTGGCATTCTCTTTGCCATTACCTTGTGGTATAATTTGGCAACTTCTTTTACACAGTTGTCCTCTTTTCCTAATGCTTGCTTTCTAAGTCTGTAATAATCAAACAAGTGATCCATCATCTCGTAAGCATTTGGCTCTGAGTTTGGATTTTCTTCAATGTAATCCACTACTCCTTTCAATTTCTTTTGCAAATTTGCACAGTCGGAACAAAAATTATTTCTTTCCATATCATTTACCTCCGAGAAATATTATAGCACAGTTTACATAAATTGTAAAGAGAAACCTCTATTATAACGGATATATTACAAATAATATACATAAAATTATAATTTCACAATTTTTTTCTTTATTATTTTTAACCTTTTATGCTATACTTAAATTAGGACGAGTATGTTCATTGGAGGTGAGATGTATGAGAAGTGGTTATGCTGCTATTTATGATGAAGAAGTTAGACACCATAACATTGTTGAAGAACATGACGAACATGTAGAACAAGCAGTAAATGTTGAGGCACCAAAGCATGTTGAAAACAAGGAAAAGACAACTGTTAAAGAAGAAAAAGTAAATAGTAGTAAAAAAGATTCTACTCAACGTGAGGGATCAATAATTACAATGATTCTTGGTTACATCTCTTCAATGATTATAGATATAGTATGGGTTAAACATTTTGCCCAAGGTGGATACTTTAGTATGGCAAAAGGATTTAATGGAAGATATATTAATGAAGCATCTTCTTTACAAAACTTTACAGGTAGCCTATTTTTATCTTTAATAATAATTGCTGCTATTTCTGGAATTGCTGGATTTATACTTAGTATAATATTTCACAAATTTAAAGTATCTAAAAAACATATGATAGTTTATGCTATTATGTTTGCAATATTTTTCTATATAGATATAATGTATATTGGTTTTAGTAGTCAAAATGTATTTTAATATAGTAAGTATTTAGAGTAAGATTATTCTTACTCTATTTTTTATCTATATTAATGTTTCATTTTTGTTATTAAAACATTATATTTTATGCTAAATTGACATTATTTTTTTCTAATTCTTCCAGCTCATTTTCTTTGTGATATAATACAACCATAAATTTTAGACGTAGTAACAAAGGAGGAAGATATATATGAATAAAGTATATATTAACGGAATAATTCTAGATGGTTCGGAAAATATGGTTCCACACAAAGGTAAGGTTATCTTTGTTGATGGCGAAAAAATATCTAGAATTGAGGATAAAAAAGGTGCTAAACTTAAAGGATATGAAATAGTAGATTTAAAAGGTAAGTACATTATGCCTGGTCTTATTAATCTACACGTTCATATGCCAGCAGGTGGTAAACCTAAGAAAAAACAACAAGATTTAAGAAAACTTGTAAAACTAATTACTTCTAACCCAATTTCTTATGCTGCTGTTCCAATGGTGGTTAAGAAAAATGCACAGATGGAACTTATGAGTGGTGTTACAACACTACGTGCTGTTGGTGGAATTAAGAATAGTGAATCTAAAATTAGAGATAAAATAAATAGTGGAAAAATACTAGGACCTAGAATGCTTGTTGCAAATGAAGCTATCTCTGTTCCTCATGGACATATGGCAGGCTCTCTTGCATATGAAGCAACTAGTGTTGAAGAAGCTGTAAAATATGCTAAAAAAATAATTGAAACAAAACCAGATCTACTTAAGCTTATGATTACAGGTGGAGTTCTAGATGCTGAAGTTAGAGGTGAACCAGGTGTATTAAAAATGCCACCAGAAATGGTTAAAGCTGCATGTGACGTTGCTCATGCAAATGGTTTAAAAGTTGCAGCACATGTTGAGTCTACTGAAGGTGTAAAAGTTGCTCTAGAAAATGGTGTTGATACTATTGAGCATGGAGCAAAAACAACAGATGAAATTATACAACTTTTCAAAGAAAGAGGTGCATACCATGTAGCAACACTTAGTGCTGTTATGCCATATGCTTTGCTTCCACTTGAAGTTACTAATTTTAAAGAAGATGACCAATTTAATGGTAACGTGGTTTTCCAAGGAATAGTAGATTGTGCAAATGAATGCTTAAAAGAAGGAATTACTGTAGGTCTTGGAACAGATACTGGCTGTCCATACATTACACATTATGATATGTGGAGAGAGATTTACTACTTTACTAAATACTGCCATGTTTCAAACGCTTTCGCACTTCACACAGCTACTCAAGTAAATGCTAAAGTAATTGGTTTAGAACAAGAAATTGGTACAATTGCTGAAGGTTTCTGTGCAGATATGATTGTAACAGAGGATAATCCTCTAGAAGATATTAAAGCATTAAGACATGTAGATATGGTAATTACAAAAGGAAGATTAATACAAAATCCTAAGGTAAAGAAAATGGAAAATGTTGAAGATGCATTAGATACATTATTATAGTTAATTCACACGTGGCAATAGAAGATTATTGTCTCTTTTGTTGCTATGTGTATTTTTTTTACATTAAATGTCGATTTTCTGTAAAAAAGTTGCATTATATTGCCTTTGGTGTTATAATTATAGTGAAGGATGTGATTTTATGTTATCTAAAATAACATTAGAAAACTTTAAATCAATAAAAAACAAAACAACAATAGATTTTAATTCTACTGGTTATGAAATATTGAATGATACCAATAAAACTAATGATAATATTTTGAAAGGTGCTTTATTCATCGGAGGGAATGCATCAGGTAAAAGCAATGTACTAGCATCAATGATTTTTCTTTTAGATTTATTAGTATTTAATAAACCTATTGATTTTATTAATTATACTTGCTTGTTTTCACCAAATGATACAAAAATTAATTATGAATTTAAAGTTTTGTCTTCTATAATTAATTATGAGATTACAATTACTAGAAAAGAAAATGGAATTCTTTCTGAAAAAGTCTTTATTGATAATAAAGAAGTGATTAATAGAGTAAAATCAAGTGGATCATATATTCTACCCGAATCTAATATTGTTACTGAAAACTTACCATCAACACAATCTTACGTTCGAAGAGCATATTTTGACACTCATTTTACAGATAACGATGTTTTAGCATACTGGTATAATAAATTAGAAAAATCTTTATATGTACTACAAGACGCTAAAACAATTATGGGATATGCAGCTAATGAAATAATTTCATTTAAATATTATGAAAACCAAGGTACAGAGAAAGTAAATAATTTTTTAAATGAAATAGGATATAATCAAAAATTATTATATACAAGCAAATATAAAGGAGAAAATGTAGGCTTTAATTTTGGCGATAAAAAAGTATTATTCTTTCAAAAGAAAAATATTGATTTTGCTTTACCATATGCATTAGAATCAACAGGTAATAACGCTATTGCTATTCTTGCTCCATATATGTTAGATGCTATAGAAAATGATGCTATACTAATAATCGATGAGTTTGAAAGTGGCTTTCATAATGAATTAGAAGAATGTTTTATTAGATATTTTATGAAACATTCAAAAAGAGCTCAGTTATTTGTTGTCTCTCATTCAACAAATCTATTAAAAACAAATTTACTACGACCTGATCAAATTTATACTACTGACTTTACCAACGAAGGAACTGTTTTAACAAGAGTAAGTGACTTAAAGCCACGTGAATCTCAAAATATGGAAAAGATGTATTTAAGTGGGGTATTTGATGGCTTACCTAAACTTAAGTAACGATTATTATATTAATACTTCAAAAAATATTGGTAAAGTAATATATATAGTTGAGGGAGAAGGTGCAGAATTTGATATAATATACAAACTATTTACTAAGCTTCTTGGATACAATCTTATTCAAAAACGTAGATCTAAAGATAAAGTTCGTTGCTTTGTTAGCAAAGATAATAGTAATTCGATTGTATATGTTATAAACTCAATTAATAGTAACATCAAGAGCATTATTTCAAACCCTACTATTTCCTTAGAAGAATACTATAATTCAACTTTTGATTTAATTAATCGTAGTATAAGCAACTATGATTATAAAGTTGATGCCTTTAATTCAAGAAAGTATTTTCTTTTTGACGGAGATAGACCTGAAGACATGCAACAATGTAAAGACATAATAATTAAACTTTTTGAAAAATTTAACAACTCTTTTGGTACTGATGATGATTCGGATTTTGAGATGGGTGGTATGCTACTAGTTAGCTATCCTTGTATAGAAATCCTTTTGATGTCTTTATTTACTCAAAATGATTATAATAAAGATTTTGGCCCTATCAAAGATTATTGTTCAAAAAATGGATATGCAACAAATAAAATTAAAAACTTTAGTTGTATTAATTCTCTAGTAGATAAATTTATAAATCAACTAAATAGTATTGATATAAATTCAATAGATATTGATGATATTTCTATTTTCAATAAAAAAATACTTAAGTATGAGGAATCAAATGACTATAATTTTTTTATCAGTATGTTTTGTTTATCTCTTATTGATCTTGGAATCATAGAACTAAAATCTTAGTTTGAAGATAGATTTTATATCTATCTTCTTTTTTTTAATTTATTAAAAATATAAAACAATATGGTATAATATTAGTATATTAAGTGAGGTAAAAAATATGGATTACATTTTTACTTTTTTAGAAGGAGTTGCAAGCTTTATATCTCCTTGTATTTTGCCAATGCTTCCAATTTATCTTTCATACTTAATGGGATCTGGTAAGAAAAAAGTAGATGATAAAGAAGTTGAGAAAATAACTACAGAAAAATTAGGAAATAATATTAGTGTAAATATTAAAACAAAAGAAACTAAACAAAAAGATGTTGGACTAACTAACGCAATTGGTTTTGTTATTGGTTTTACCATTACTTTTGTTATATTATCTGTTTTTGCAAGCTTACTTGGAAATTTACTTAACCTTAACACAAAATTTGCATCAATTATTCTTGGTTTACTAATTATAATACTTGGTATAAGCTATATGGGATTAATACCTGTACATCTTAAAGTTTTAGATAAACTACATTTTAATGTACAAAAATTTAGCTTTTTAAATTTTGCCACCTCTATTCTTTTTGGTATAGTATTGTCTGTTACTTGGATTCCATGTGTTGGTCCATTTTTAAGTAGTGCACTACTACTTATATCTAAAGAAACAAATATTTTAAAAGGAATATTACTAATACTACTATACTCACTGGGTTTAGGATTACCATTTATTATTTCTGCTATACTTACAGAAAAATTAAAAGATACTTTTTCATTTATTAAAAAACACTATAATATAGTTAAGAAAATATGTGGCTTAATACTTGTTATAATGGGTATATATGTAATGTTTAAATAATGAAAATAATTAAAGGAGAAATATATGAATAAGAAACAAATTATTTTAATTGCAGCTATAATTGCGTTTGTTATAGGTCTTGTTATAATTTCAATGATACTAAATAATGCAAATGGTTCAAAATCTAATAGTACAATTAGTACAGAAAGTATAAAAACAATTAATCAAGAGCAATTTGATGAACTTGTACTTAATGCAGATAAACCTGTACTTGTAGATTTTTATGCAGATTGGTGTGGTCCTTGTAAAATACTTTCACCAACTATTGAAGAACTAGCACAAGATAAAAAATATAGTGATAAGTATTATTTTTACAAAGTAAATGTTGATACTGCATTTAATATTTCAGAAAGATATAGCATACAATACATTCCAACTATTATTGTATTTAAAGATGGTGAGGAAATTACAAGAAATAGCGGTGTTGTTGAAAAAGACTATATTGTTGATATGTTAAAACAAGGATTAGAATAAATAGTTAAAATAAAAATATGAAGATAGAAATTGAAATTCTATCTTCTTTTTTAGCTATTTTCACCCTTTAATATCGTATTTGGATAGTATCTGGTGAAAATAATGCTTATTAGTAATAGTATTAATTTAAAATAGCTATACCTACATTTAGATAAAAAGCAAATGTAGTCCATAAGAAGTATGGTAATAATAACCAGAATGCTCTTTTGTCTATTTTATAACTTTTAATTAATAATATTAGTATAATTATCCACATTATAAACAACCAAATTGCAGCAAACCAATATGCTTCAAGATTAAAGAAAATTATACTCCAGAAAAAGTTAAAAAATAGTTGTACCCAATATAATGTTAAAGCTTCTTTACTTTCTTCAGAATCAGCTAAATACAAGAAGTAACTTGCTATACCCATAAGTATATATAAAATAGTCCAAGCTACCGGAAAAAGCCATTTTGGCGGTGCTAGAGGCGGTTTAGCAACTGTTTCAAATAATTCCATTTGATTCATAGTAATTAATGCAGATATTCCACCTACAATTAAAGGAATAACAATAAATAAAGCTATCTTTCCTATCTTTTTTAAGTTTATGTCCATATAAATATATAATCCTCCTTATTATTAGTATATTCATAAAATTATATTTAATTATATAATTGCAAAATGTATTGCAAATATTGTATGATATATGTATAAACACAATAATTTAAGGAGTTATTTTTATGGAAGAAACAAAACAAAAAAAGAATAAAATTATTGCTTTAATACTTAATATTATACTAGTTATATTAGGTATTACAGGACTTGTTAAAACAATTACAGGCATGGGTTATCCTGCATGGGAATACTATACACAACTAAGTAATTATTTTGCATTAATTAGTGCTGCAATATATGTAGTATTTTTAATACGAAATATAAAAAATAAAAGCAAAGAAATTCCTAAATGGGTTAGTATATTAAAATACTCTGCTACACTATCTTTACTTGTTACATTTTTAGTAGTTGTATTTATACTTACACCATACTATGGAAAAGATATAATAATTTGGATATTCTTTTTAGGATCTAACTTGTTTTATCATACACTTTGTCCTATCATTACATTTATATCTTTCATGTTCTTTGAAAGCCATAATATAAAAGGATTAAAAGATAATTTTAGAGCAATTTACTTTACAATAGCTTATGCTATAGTATTTATTACTCTAAATATACTAAAAGTATATGAAGGTCCATATCCATTCCTTATGGTATATAAACAACCAATATATATGAGCATTATTTGGTTTATACTTATTGTTGGTGGTGCATTTGGAATTGGTAAAGGGATTTTGTGGATTAAGAATAGACAGGAAAAATAAAGTAAGTAAATAAAGATATAAACGAATAACTAACAATAAAGAAACAAATAATAAAATGATATAAATAAAAGCTATAAATTAAGGTTTTCTTAATTTATAGCTTTCTATTTATTCTTCGTTAACCCATCTAGTAAATACTTCCATTATTTTTTCATCACTTTTATTTAGATATTCAAATATTGTGTCTATCATGCCTTTATATATATTACATCTATAGTTATTTGGTATTCTACTAAATATGTTGTTTTCTTGTGCATAGTTTACAACCGGACAAGTGCCACAATATGGCGAATATACACAATTGTGACATTTACTTAAACATTCTATACAAGAAGAAACACTTAAAGCATCTGTTGTAGGTGAATTAATAATTTTTTCGTAGTCCAATTCATCAACATTTCCAATCTTGAAAATATCATCTCCCATTTCTCCAAGCATTCTTGCTTCGTCACAAGTATAAACATCTCCATTATAATAATATGCTATTTGGCCAAGTACTCCGCCACATGGGGATCTTAATTCCATATAATTTGCAGGAAAGTTGTCCATTATTTTCTTTAAAAATAATGCAGTATGTCTTTCAGAAATATTGATTTTTTTATTTATGTTTAAATCAATAATATATTCTAATACGTTTTTATAAAACAGTAAATATTCTTCTGCAGAATAGCCTATTGTGTTCCAATTTTTATCTGCTTTTCCTAGTTGAGTCAATGGTCTAATAAATATTCCTGTATATCCCTGTTCTATGTATTCATCTACAATTTCTTTATATTGATCTAAACTATATTTAGTTGTAGTTTGAATTGCAGATGTGTTAATTCCGTGTTCTTTTAATCTATTTATTCCTTTTAAAGTTGCATTATAAGAATCATTATTAGGATAAGGTCTATTTATATTTTGTAGTTTGTAATCTCCGTCTAGTGATGTAGAAATAGCAATGTTATTTTCTTTTATAAATTTAATCATATCATCTGTAAGCAAAGAAAGATTTGTAACAATATTATACTCAATATGTTTGTCTTTGCATTCGGATTTGCTATATTCAACTATATATTTAATAATTTCAAAATTTAGTAATGGTTCTCCACCTTGAAACTCAAAAGTGAGATTTTTACTTGGTGAAGATAAAGCAATATCTACGCTTCTCTTGGCTGTTTCTTTATCCATGTTATATTTTTCTTCCTGATTTAAGTTCCCTGCTTGGCAATATACACATCTGTAATTACAATTTTTAGTTACAACAAAAATATGCAAAGATGGTGCCAAAAACAGGTAATTTTTCTGGCTTCTTACATATTTTGCTGATTCCTGAGCAAAAATTTCATCATCTTCTTTATATATAAATTTCTTTTCTAATAACTCATTTTCTAAATTTTGTGGTAGTTCTTTCTTTTTTATAATTTTATCTAAAAATTTTGCTTCGACAAAAGTATACTTACCTAAGTCATTTGTTAATAGATATTTTCCACTTTTTTTATCAAAATTAAAATAATTTAATTTGTACATTTCTCTTCCTCACTATTTTGAATATTCATTGTTGAAGGAAAAAAGCCTCCACATTTTTCTTTTACTATACAATTATTGCATTTATCTAAATATCTAACCTTATAGTCACTAATGCTCATTTGTGCTAGGCTATAAAGTCTTTTATCTATTTTACATATTGGGAAATTATATAAATTAACATCTATTCCCTCTTTTATTAATGTTGTTGAAGCATTATACAAATCTATAGTAGATTCATTGAAATTAACCCATACATTTTCCTTGTTTTTATATGCACTTCCTGTCATTTCTAATGCCATAAAATTAACGTGATTTACTTTATTTAAATTATTACATATAAAATTTGAAATACTTGATAACTTTTGATAATTTTTTTTCATAACCACAACTCTAATTTCTATATCTAAATTGTGTTTAAGTAAATTATTTAAACCGGTTATTGTTTGCTCAAAACTTCCTGTAGCTTGAGTTATCGCGTCATGTTCTTTTGCGATATCTGAATATAATGGTATTCCAATTCTTATATTATATGGTATGTTTTTTACAAATTCTTCTGTGAAATCATGATCTGAAAAAATTCTCCCATTGGATAAAAGTAAAAATTGAGTCTCTGGTAAACAATCTTTACATTTTTTTAATACTTTAATGAGATCATATTTTATCATTCCTGGTTCTCCACCAGTTATACATATATGTTCTGTATCATTTGGAATACAATCAATAATGCGTAACAATCTGTTTATACTAATTTTTTGTCTTGTGTTTCTTACTTCTTCAGCATCAGGGCACATTATACAATTAGAATTACATTGATTAGTTACTTGTATAAAATTATCTGTCGAATCATCTCTATATAAAACTTTAACATAATCATCATTGAATTCTATAACATCATAGTTTATTAATGTTTCTATTCCAAATAGTTCAGTTACATAATCTATTTCTTTACAATTATCTGGTAACCAATTTGTAAATATATAACCTTCGTATCCTTTTTCAAATAAATCTTTGTGTTCTTTATCTAATACCAATACATATTTACTTTTGTCTTCATCTACTTTTTGATTAATTATAACAGTACCTATTATATATTCTTTATTACTATTGATTGTTATATTTCCTTTTAATATAAATGGTCGATTGTTCATTTTTCCTCCTATAATATCACTTTCAAAATTATAAATTCTAAATATCCTAATAACATAAATGGTGCAAATGGAATATATTTTACAATTATCATATGATTTATTCCTTTTTTTGTTTTTGCCCATCTTTTTATAGCATCTACCTCTTTATCTTTTAATCTAGAATCTGTTTGTTCTGTTGATAATCCTGGTAGATTTTTAACTCTAGAATTTCTAAACAACATAGAGCTTTCGACGCTTAATATCATACCAACTTGTACTTTATCCGTTTCAATTTCTTTATAATTATATTTACCAGACACTTTTCTAAATTCCATAGTTATCATTGAAACAAGTAAATAAACTAAATTTAGCCAAGTAAGATGTACTCCTGCTATTATAAATAGTACAATATTTAGTAATAGTGTTACTATAATAATTATTTCTTTTTTATCTTTAATTTCATTTAGACTTATTCCTATAAACATTGATATAATGATAGATAAAATGATATTTTGACTCATAAATTCTGGTAATAAATAAAATAGTATATTATTAATTAATGTTAATACAGATGTAGTCAAAACAAAATTTGTTATTGTTTCTTTAATATTTTTATTATCTCTTTCGTTCTTTTCAAATCTACTTTTGTCTTTTATGAATAAATATATTGTCTCAAATAGTATGTATATAAAAGCTGAACTAAAAATTAGTATTAGTAGTAATTCTGATGGAAATATACTAATTGGATTTCTTTCAAATAATTGAACTGGTATACACACTGACAGAGTTATAAATAACTTAGCGTCTCCTGCTGCCCATATGTTAAAGTAAAAAAACATGAAACTAATTATTATAGTAGTTAATATGTTAAAAACATGTTGCCTTATAAAACTTATTTCAATTTGCTTATAAAACAATACATATAAAATAATAGCTACAATATTTGTAACTATTAGTATTTTATTATATATTTTTTTATTTCTAATATCAGTAATTGTAGATATTATACATGTAAATAGTGTAAGTAATATTTCAAGTGTTACTAACATATTTATTCCTCAAACCAATTCTTGGCAATATCATTAATGTTGTATTTGTTATCTTTTTCTGTTGTTTCTTCGTTTTCTTCAGTATCAATGCATGTAGAATATAATGCTCTACCAAGAATTAACTCTCTAATATTTTTAGTTTCATTCATAACTTCAAATCTTAGTGATTCATTTAGCAATTCACTATAAAAATTTTTTACAAAATTTTCTATATCATCATTACTTTTTTTAGAAACAACAACTACAGTTTTTTCATTAATTTTATTAAGAATAACTTTTCTATCCTCTATAAAGTTATATATTGCTTTTTTTATTACTGCGTCATTATATATATTTGTATCAATATAAAAAGTAATATTATCTTTATCTATTTTATAATTATCCATAATAATCTCCTTTATAACTCTGGTATTCCTTTTGGTGTTTGTGGCGTGTTAAAAGTTGGCTTTGGTGGAGGCACAACATTTGTATGTGCTGGTTGTACATTACTATGTGTGCTACTTGTATGAGTATTGCTATGGCTATTATGGCTTGCGTGTGAATTACTATGACTATTGTGACTTGCATGATAACTTCCACTGTTATGGCTTGTATGACTTTGATGACTTACATGGCTATAATGGTCACCACCACCGCCACCTCCAGATGAATGTGATCTATGTGATGAATGTGATGAATGTGATCTATGTGCCGCCCAGATATCTCCGGCAAAGAACATTCCTGCAACCAGTAGTAATGAGCCAACAGTAAGAATTTTACCTCTGCTTATATTACCTTCTTCTTCATATAAGAAGTCATTTAACTTCTTTTTAATTTTGTTGTTATCTTCCATTAAATTACTCCTTTAATTTATTATTTTCCCATGTACCAGTGTATGGTGTTCCATCTTTTGTATATGTTCCTTTTCCATTAAACATATTACTATCAAATTGTCCTTCATACACGTCTCCATTAGCGAAAGTATACTTTCCATTTCCCTTCATTATATCTTGAGAAAAGTCTCCTTCATAAACATCACCGTTTGAAAATGTATATTTTCCTTTTCCATTTTTCTTTCCATTAGTAAAATCACCTTCGTAAACTTCACCATTAGAGAATGTTATTTTTCCTTTTCCATTAGGTAAATTATCTTTAAATTCACCCACATAAGTTGTTTCATCTTCCCAGATATAAGTTCCTTGACCTGTTCTTTTACCGCTTTCAACTTGTCCAGTATACTTGCCTTTATTTGAAGCCTCAGCAGAAGTGTCTAATACAATTTGCGTCATATTTGATGTATTAGAGAATGTGTTTGTTTCACTTGGAATATTAGCATAAAATACAATATGTGCTATAAAAAGAAAAACATATACCAAACCATTTATAGTTTTGTTTTCTTTAAAATACTTTCTAACAGGAGGTAAAAGTAATATTCCAGCTAATATAAATATTATTGCTGGAACAATTATTTTACTTATATATACTACTCCTAATAAAATAATAATAATCCCTAAAGCCCATAATATTATTTTCTTTGTAACATCTCTTATACTTGAGCTTGATTCTTCTTCATTCATATTATCATTATTTTCTTCATCTATATCTTCATTTTCTATAATTTCTATAGGTGATTCAACTACTTCAACTTTGTTTTTATCTTTATTACCTTTTCTATTTTTTTCGTCTTTTAATTCTTCATTTCCCTTATCTTTTAAAAAATCTCTATCAAGAATTTTTAATTTCATATTTTTTCTCCTTTTTCGACATTAAGATTATACTATAATTATGTTGATTTCACAAGATTTTGTACTTTTTATGTGTACAAAATATAACTTTATTTATAATAACAAGTATCTATATTTATTAGACTTAAAGTATTTATTTTTTGTCACGAAGTAAAAATTATTACTCATATTTATATTCAAACAAATAGCTGTCGTTATCAGAATTAAGTAAATCATTAAATTTTGTATTAAATAATTCTTCTAATTCTTTATAATTAAGTTCATCTGCTCTTTTTATTAACTCTTTTACAATATTTTTATAAATTTTTACTTTAATTTTCTTTTTATTTTTAATTTTTTGACTAATTTTTTCTAAGCCACCTAACTCATCCAAAACATCATTACATAAATCACTAAATTCATCTTTATCTGGATAAAGCTCTCCATCTTCATCATACCAGCAAATTTCCACGTTCTCTTTTTTAGCTTTTCTTTCACATTTAGCTTTTATATATTTCCAAACAGATTCTCCATCAAACACAGTGTTATCTCCATAACAATATTCTGATGTAATTATCCTATATGCTTTGTTATCTATTTCTGTTTCTGTTTTGTAATAATAATCTGATACATCATGACCTGTTTCTTCATAATAATTAAGTTTAACATCTCCAAATAGTATTGTAGCGATTGCATATATTTCATCTAATTCATACTCCGGATTAGAATAGCTTATTGCTACTTTATTCTCTTTTGCAAAATCTTCAATTTCAAAATCTAAAGTTTCTAATAATTTTAATAGTAGTTCATAACTATATTTTTCTGAACTTAATGTTGTAAATTGTGTGTTTATCATTGGCATGTTTATCAATCTCCCTCTAAATAATTATTTTTGATATTACTATTTAAAATTATATCATTTTGACATTTTAAGTCAATAAAAAACACCCTAGTAAACTAAGGCGTTCTTTATTATTAATCTCTAAAGAATATATCTCTAGTATAAATTTTATCTTTTACTGGTTCTAATGTAGATTCAAATCTATTTGCTATAATAACATCTGATTCATTAGAGAATTCTTTGAAATCTTTTATTACTCTACAATCTGCAAAAGTATCATCTTTTAATGTTGGTTCATAAATTACTACTTCAACATCTTCATCTTTTAATCTTCTAATAATACCTTGTATTGCACTTGATCTAAAGTTATCTGATTCAGATTTCATTGTTAATCTATAAATTCCAACTACATCTGGATTTTTTCTCATTATCATTTCTGTAATATGGTTCTTTCTTGTTTTGTTAGATCTAACAATTGCTCTAATTAGGTTTTGTGGTACATTGTTGTAGTTTGCAAGTAATTGTTTAGTATCTTTTGGTAAACAGTATCCGCCATATCCAAATGATGGATTGTTATAGTGAGTTCCAATTCTTGGGTCTAAACATACACCATCAATGATATCTTTTGTGTTTAATCCATTAATTTCTGCATATGTATCTAATTCATTAAAGTATGCAACTCTTAATGCTAGATATGTATTTGCAAATAATTTAACAGCTTCTGCTTCTGTGCTATTCATGAATAATACATCTATATCTTCTTTTAATGCACATTCTTTAAGTAAGTTTGCAAATATAGTTGCTCTTTCACTTTTTTCTCCAACTATAATTCTTGAAGGATATAAGTTATCATATAGGGCTTTACCTTCTCTTAAGAATTCAGGTGAGAATAAAATATTGTCTATGTTATATTTTTCTTTAACACCTTTAATAAATCCAACTGGAATAGTAGATTTAACTACCATTGTTGCGTTAGGATTTACTTCAATTACTTTTTTAATAATATCTTCTACTGAAGATGTATCAAAGTAATTTGTTTCTGTATCATAGTTTGTTGGTGTACTAATTACAACATATTCAGCATCTTTAATTGCTTCTTTGTAATCTAGTGTTGCTGTTAAGTTTAATTCTTTTTCTGCAAAATATTTTTCTATGTATTCATCTCTTATTGGAGAAACCCTTTTGTTTATCATATCAACCTTTTCTGGAATAATATCTATAGCGTAAACTTCATTTTTTTGACTTAATAAAGTTGCTAAAGATAATCCAACGTATCCTGTTCCTGCTACTGCTATTTTCATACTATATTTCTCCTTTCACTAACAAATCAAAATTACATGTAAAACTCTTTATACCATTCAGAGAATTTTCTTAAACCTTCTCTTAATGATGTGTTAGGTTTGAAACCATAATCTTTTTCAAGTGGTGTTGTATCTGCGTAAGTTACAGGTACATCTCCTGGTTGCATTGGTACTAATTCTTTATGTGCTTCAAAGTCATAATCTTGTGGTAGTACTCCAGCTCTTACTAATTCTTCTTGTAATATAGTCACAAAGTCTAATAAGTTTTCTGGATTACTATTTCCTATGTTATATACTGCATAAGGTGGTATAGGTAATCCATCTTCCCCATTTTTCTTTTCTGGTGCTCCTTGCATTACTCTTAATATTCCTTCCACAATATCATCTACATATGTGAAGTCTCTTTTACAATTTCCATAGTTAAATATTTTAATAGTTTCACCTTTAATTAGTTTGTTTGTAAAACCAAAGTATGCCATATCTGGTCTTCCAGCTGGTCCATATACTGTAAAGAATCTTAAACCAGTTGATGGAATATTATATAGTTTAGAATAACTATGTGCTAATAGTTCATTACTTTTCTTTGTTGCTGCATAAAGTGACACAGGGTTGTCCACTTTATCCTCAGTTGAAAATGGCACTTTAGTATTTCCACCATATACTGAACTACTTGATGCATATACTAGGTGTTCTACTGGATTGTATCTACATGCTTCAAGTATATTATAGAAACCAATAATGTTAGAATTAATATATGCATCTGGATTAGTAATACTATATCTAACACCTGCTTGTGCAGCTAAGTTAACTACAACACTTGGTTTATATTCTTCAAATATTTTATTTATTAATTCTCTATCTGCAAGATCACCTTTAATAAATGTATAATTTGAATATTGTTCTAAATCTTTTAATCTTGCTTCTTTTAATCTTACATCATAGTAATCATTCATATTATCTAGACCAATTACTTTAACGCCTTCTACTTCAGTTAATACTCTTTTTGCTAAATAATATCCTATGAATCCTGATGTTCCTGTTATAAATATGTTTTTGTTTTCTAAATTAATTTTATTCATAATTTCATTCCTTTCATTTATTTAATTGCTTTCTTTTTATGGAGCAAAGTATTAATAATTCTATTAATCATTACTTTTGTATCTTTAAATCTCTTTGTATACATGTAACTTAGTGCAATTACTATATTAGAAACTGAAAAGGCTATAATTCCTTTAATAATAATATGTAATATACTATTGTCTCTAATAAGTAAGCATGCTAGATAGGAAATAGTTGATGCAATAATTGTTATAAACAAATAATAAAATTGCTCTTTATAAAATACTAAAATACTATTGTTTTTAAAATAATTATTAAAAAGTACTTTATTTCTTTGTAAATAATTAAATAAGAATATAGTTATTATTGTTGCTAATATTACTCCAGTAATTCCAAATAGTTTTCCTAAAATAAAATTTAATAAAAGATTTGAAATTGCTTCTATTACATATGATATCTTAAGTTTCCACCAGATACCTGTGCCAGATACATATTGGTTTCTAATATTATTCATATTAATAATGTAAAAATAAATACAGAACAATATCATATCAAAGGTTGGTAGAAGCAAATCACTGCCAGCCCAAATTTTCATAAACGGTTGATATAAACATAGTAGACATACTGTTGCTACACCAAGAATCCACGAAAACAATTGTGATAGTATTAATAAATCTTTATAATTTTCATTTTCATCTTTCTTGACTATGCTATTTCCTACACTTGCACTCATTGCATTACATATCACTAACATTATTCCGTATATTGCAGAATATATGTAATAATAATTTCCGTATATTGCAGTTGCTGTAAGGCCTATAAAACTTGATATAATTAAAGAATCAAATGAGTTTCTAAAAGTGTCACAAATTTTATTAATCATCAATCCTTGAACTTGTTTTTTTAGATCATTACCAATTTTTTGCTTTCCTTTTATCTTCCTGTAAAACGGATACATTTTTACTGTAGCAAATTGAATACATATATTTGTTAAAATAGTTCCAAATATAGAGACAATGAGATATAGATAAAAATCTTTTGTCACTAATAATACAATAAATTGACAAATATATTTTATAATATTAACAAAAGTTCTAATGTTTTTAGCTATGTCATCTCTTTGATCAGCGATTAACAAACATTCTTTATACGCAAATAAGTAATAACTAATTGCTGAATTGACCAAGTATAATATATAAATAGTGTATAAGTTAATAGAATTTGGATACTCTCCTTTGATTAAATATGGTAAGAATGGCACCAATAATAATCCTACAATTAAAACTATTGTTCCAATAATGTTATATATTTTTTTAAACAATGAGACAGTTTCACATATTTTCTTTTCATCTTTATTTGCCATAGGTTTATATAAGCTATGTACTATTGCTGTATTAAATCCTAATTCAGCAAGGTTTAATACGTTTAATATTGATGAAAACAAACTAGCTAGTCCTGTAAATTCTGTTCCTAATATCCATAATATTGCTGTTCTATTGATGAATGGTAAGATAATCGTTATCATCCTATTAAATAAACCAGCACTAATATTTCTAACTGTGTTTTCTGTTCTACTTTTTGACATATTATATTCCTTTCATTATGATTTTTTAACTATTATTTTTAATAAGTTTATTTTCAGATATTATTTTAGCTGGCACTCCTGCAATTGTAATATTACTTTCAAAAGATTTTGTTACAACAGCTCCCGCTCCTATACACACATTATCTCCAATAGTAACATTTCCAATTATTTTTGCTCCACAACCTATATATACATTATTCCCGATTGTTGCTGCTTCGTTAATTCCGTTAGTTGCTACTATCATAGTACCAGCATGTAATCGACAATTTTTACCCACTTTAGCTTTTGAGTTTACAATGATTGTACCGTAGTGTGAAATAGACAATCCCGGTCCAAATACATTCAATGGAATTGAAAAACCAAGCTTTATTGATAAATTATGAAATTTAACTTTATAAAATAAAAATAGGAGCTTGTTTATTATAGAGTGACAATTATTTAGATACTCACATTTTCTTAATAATATTTCAAACTTCCATATTATATCTCTGTTAAATCCAATTCTTGGATGTTTATAAGTTATTCTTAATGCGGATTTATCACATTTCAAATAATAATTTAAATCCTCTTTGCTTTTAATCAACTTTATATCCTCCTTTTTAATTAATAATTTCATTATAAAGTTTGCAATATTCTTGAGCTATTTTTTCAGAATCAAATTGTTTTATTGTTTCAAATCCTTTTTGAGCCATTTCATTATAAATAGTTTTATTATTAATAATTTTTTTCATTGATTTTACTAATTCTTCCTCATCACCTTTATTTATTAATATACAATTTTTATTTGTTATTTCACTAACCCCACCAACGTCTGTGGAAATAATAGGAACTCGTAGTGCTAATGCTTCTAATATTACCATTGGGCAACATTCCGAGTCTGATGTTAAGACGAAGCAATCGCTATTAAATACCATTTTATTGACTTCCTCATTACTTAAGTTACCTTTTAATTCAACCTTTTCTTTAAGTTTATAATTTTCAATTAATTCATTTAATTTATTTTTTAATTCTCCATTACCGATAATAATTAATTTGCAATTATATTCTTTTTGAATTTGATAAAAAGAGTCTATCAATAATTTTTGATTCTTTATTGGTGATAACCTTCCAACATTAACAAAAGTAAATGATTGATTATTTATTTTATTTAATTTGTTAAAATTGGTAAATTTTGATAGATCTATTGGATTATAAATTGTTCTGATATAATTATATCCAATCTCTTTATTATTGATTATTTCATCAAATCTATTTGAAACACACTTTGCACATCCCACAAAGTAAATTTGATGCTTTTTTAATAGTTTTAAAATTAATATTTTATTATTATTTCTTGTTATAATTCTATCAGGCCAACTATGAATAGTGAATACTATCTGTTTTCTGTAAATTAATGAATATAAGAATGCAAATTTTTCTACCAAATGACAATGTATAAGATCAGGTTTAAATAAATTAATTTCTTTTTTTAGTTTTATAAAATTTAATATTTTCTTAAATTTTCCACAATCACTAGAATCACCTATATAAACGATTTCAATATTTAATTCTCTAATTTTATTTTCCAAATCATTATGCAATTCTTTATTTTTGACAAATACTTTAATTGTGTATTTACTATGTATTTTTTTTAATAATTCATAAATCATTATTTGTGCGCCGGCAAAATTAAGCTCCGATATTAATATAGCTATCTTTTTCATTCTTATTTCTCCTTTTTTTTATTTTTATTATACAAATAAACGCAATAATAAATAACCAGTTTTTTAATCCAACAAATTGTGCTAATAAGTAGTCAAACGTATCTCTAGGTATTCTTAATATATATACTATAGAAAAGATACAAACAAAAAAATGAACATAATTCTTTATATTAATTTTTGTTATAAATCCAATTGTAAAACCTATTATAATATTGCCTATAATTACTCCAATATAAGAATAATCAACATACAGATCTGCAATATAGCAATCTCCCATTCCATATCCTGCTAAATACTTTTTAGGATATATTTTATAGCTTAATGAAGACGCTAATGAATGGCCATTTAATGCTTTATCAATACTCTGATTTTGATAACTCTTTGAAAAACCAATAGTTTTTGAAATTATGTTATCATTTAACGCTCTGTAAGTATTTCCAAAAGAGTATGGATGATTGTTTAATTCTTCTATATATCTGTTTCCAAAACCAATTAAATCTGACGATCCACCAACAGAATAAAAGAAATCAGAATATACATTTTCTCTTACTTTAATTACACTTCCATCTCGCCAATATATTGTATATTGCAGCAAAGCAATAATAATTGGGCTTAATACTATTAAAAGAATTATATGTTTTTTGTTAATCCATTTTTCATTATTTTCATTGTTTGCTCTTATTGATTCATAGATTAATATAAAGAACACAATTGATACTATTTCAAATCTATTTCCAGCCATTACCTGAACTATTCCACTTATTAATAAAAGAACAAATGGTATTCTACACTCTTTTTTTGATGGACAAGTGGCAAAAAATAGTGAATAAGCTATTGGTGCTAAATATGCTAAACTTTTAAAAGGTTCTATTAGGCCTCGATTACTGTATATGTTTGTTAAATAACTAGCGGTATATCCTACTTCTTTAATGAATTGTAATCTAATTATGTTATCAATTATTTCTAAAATAAGAAATATGATGCTTATATAAAAAGATACTTTTTTAAATGTAGTTATTTTTTCATCAATGATATCATTATTTAAAGTGGTGTCTTTTTTTATGATTTTGCTAAATCCATAGCCAATTGCTAGAAACACTATCGATAATATTAAACATATATATGTGATATTTTTCTCTTCATTAGATAACATAACTCTGTATTCACTTGTATAATTTAACATTTCTATAGCAATTGGTTTTAGTAACAAGAATGTTCCAAATGATATTAAGTAAAAAACAAAAAAAGCATTTTTCTTAAAGTTAACAATTAATATTGATATTAGTGATGTGTACAAAGTCATTAATATTGCGAAAATAATGTTTTTGGAAATTTCAAGAAATAGAATTAATAAAACTATATTTAATAATAATAGCAGTATTCTTAATCCATTTTTTAATTTCACCTAATTCCCTCCTTTATTTTTTGTTATGCTATTAATAAACTTTTCCCATTTTCCATATATTATTTCTGGATTTAGTTCTTTTGTTATTCTTTTAGCATTACTACCAATTTTTTCAGATAATTTATGATCATCAAGTAATCTAGTAATTTGTACTATCAATTCTTTTTTGTCATTAACATTTACTAGTAAACCATTAACTTCATTTTTTATTAAAAATTTAGGCCCACCACATGGGCAATCGGTAGATATACAAGGAATTCCCATAGCCATTGCTTCCATAAGTGCATTTGGCATGCCTTCATAATTTGAACTCATAACAAATATTTTTGCGTCCTTTATCTCGTCTTTAATATTTTTTGAATATCCTGGTAACTTAATATTTTCATTTAAATCTAATGAATTAATCTTTTGTTGTAACCTTTGCCTTTCAGGTCCTTCTCCATAAATTATCAAATCAATATTTGGATGATTCTTAATTATTTCACTAAATGATTCAATTAGTAGTTCAAAATTTTTTTGTTTTGATAATCTTCCTACTGATACTATTTTGTTTGCTTTTTTGCCAGAATAATTAAAATTTATAAAATCCTCATTGATAGCATTTGGTATTACTATTTGTTTTTTTTCAAATAGATTATAATAATTCATAGCATCTTCTGTTTGGAAAACTAGTCCATCTGCCTTTTTTAGCATTTTTTTTAATATTATTTTCATCAATGGGCTATATGAATTTGGATCCACCCTTTCAGATGCAATAATTTTTGCCTTAGTCTTGTTTTTTAATAACATCATCATTATTGTTGTTATTGGAAGCATTACAACATATGCATCACATTTTGTTTCCTTCATATATTTAGAAAGACGTTTGAACCTTGTAATATTATCTATTATCTTGTTTCTTTTTTCTTTTTTCTTTAGTAAATATACTCTATTAATTCCTTTATCTAAATAATACGTATCTTCATTATCAGACATTGTTATAACACATACTTCATTTCCACGATTATTTAAATAATTTGCCAAGTTACAAGTTACTCTTTCAGCACCTCCTCCTGACATAGAACTAATTAAAAATGTAATTTTCATTTATTTTCCTCCATTTTATTAATGTTAATTAATTCTCCCAGTTCGTTATTCCACTTTTCACTTTCAAAAGGCATGAATCCTGAACAAGTGAAAAAGGTTAATTCTCCAAAGTATAACTTTTCATTTATTTCATAAAAATCAACTCTGATATGAGGAATATTTTTCGATAATATAGCCGCAAATTTTTTCATTAATTCAAAATTTTTAGGCTTTTTTGGAGTATAATCAAGTTGTTTATAATCACTTCTTTTACAATCTGTAATTTTAAAATCCATATCATAAAATGATATTTTTGCTGTTGCGTGATTTTCTAGTCCTTCGGATATGTACATCAGCTTTGGTTCCCCATTAAAACAAAAAAACTTATAATCTCGCATAGATTTATTTATATTATCCTCCATATATTTTTCGATTAATACTCTAGGTTTTACATTTTTATATGGCCATTCTCTTTGTCCATAATAAAAATTATGTTTTAAACATTTATTAATTTTTTTCTTTGCTTTTTTATAGTTGAACAATGTTTTATCCTTACAAATAACTATTCCACCAGAATCATGGGTGCATTTAATAACAAATTGGTTTGGTAATTTTTCAAATTCAATGTCTTCAAATTTATTATAGATTCCTATAGTTGGTATTATATATTCTTCTCCAATAATGTTTTTTACATATTCTTTTACTTCGTATTTATCAACCATTTTAGTATAAATCTCTTTTCTATTATGTAATTTTAGCCATTGAAGTTTTTCATTATAATTCACCGGATCTTTTATATTTAAATTTTTTTTCATTCTTATTCTATAAAGAATCTTTAAATATTGTTCATCTTTTATAAAATTTAGCAATCCTCTATGTCCTAAAATTTCAAATAATAATGAAGGATTTTTTAATATTTGTTTAATTCTTTGATTCATTAATTTCAACTTCCTTTTCTATTGCTTTCATCCATTGTGAGGAAATAGTATCTATATTATACTTGTTTCTGATTTTAATATTATTATGTCTGCATGTATTTCTTAAAGTGTCGCTATTCATCATTTTTATAATTGCTTCAGACATTTCTAATTCATTATTTATACCAACAATTATTCCATTATCTTTCTTTATTAATTCTTTTGCTACTCCTGTGTAAAAATCTGTTGATATTACAGGTAATCCTATAGCCATTGCTTCTAACAATGCATTTGGAAAGCCTTCATAGTTAGATGACATAACAAATAATGCTGAACCATTAATAACGTTTAAAATATCTTTTTTTGCTCCAGGTAGCAAAATTCTTTCTTTTAACTTATTACTTGCAATTAATTCTTCTAGCTTACTTCTTAGTTTTCCTTCTCCATATATAATTAATTTGCTATCTTCTGGTATTGAATTTTTTGCTATTATAAAACTGTTAATAAGTAATTCAAAATTTTTTTGGCTAGTTAATCTACCGACTGATACAATATTGTGATTACTTTCATCTTTTACTATTTGTGGTAATTTTGTATTGTCAATTGGATTACTAATAATTACTTTTTTTCTGGCATCAATATATTTATAATAGTCATAAATTTTTTTGCTTTGACAAACAAATAAATCTGATTTTTTGTAAATGTGTTTTAGAATTATTTTTATAATTTTGTTTCTTCTTGTTGGATCATTTCTTTCTGAATTAATTCTTACTATTTTTTTATTTTTTCGAGTAACCAAATACGTTAAAATATCTGTTTCAATTAAAAATGAAATAATACAATCTGGATCAAACTCATTAATTTTTCTTTTTAAATATTTTAAAGACTTAAAGAATAGTTTCCTATAAGAATTTAAAGTTGATATTTTGTTTTTTCTATCAATTGAATAACCTGCACTTTTAAAATCAATATTGTTACTGTTAAAATCATAGAAAGATTCATTTGATACCAAAGTGCACACCATTACTTTATTTTCTTTTGAAAATGAGTTTGCTAAATTTGCTACAACTCTTTCTGCTCCTCCACCGTTCATACGTGGAATTATAAACATTATTTTCATGTTTTACTCCTTAATTTGTTTTACTTCTTTTCTTAATACTTTTTTAAACATCATTTTTCTCAACCAATTTGGTGCCAACGAAGACAATGTTCTCAAAGTAAAACTTTTTATATATTGAAAATTTGAAATGTATTTTCTTTGTTTCATTATGTTTAATAAGTTTATTTGCAATTTTAAGTATTCTTTTCCTGCTCTTCTCTTAAATAAATTAGAGTTAGCGCGCATCCATAGTAATGATTCTTGAATATTGTATCCTTTATATCCTTTTGTAAGCATATCAATCCACAAATAATAATCTTGCGTATTTCTGATATCACTTCTATAATTTCCGGCTTTTAATACATCATTCTTTTTATACATTACTGTTGGATGATTAAACGGACTTCTGAATTTTGAAAATTCTATTATTTCTTTGTTTGTTTCAGGAACAACTCTCATAGAATTTATTACCTCTATTGTATCTGTAAATTCTTCAATCCATCCTCCTACAACGCTAACCCCTTCGTTTTCATTAAATACTCTTAATTGTTTCTCACATCTATCTCTTTTTGATATATCATCAGAATCCATTCTTGCTATTAATTCATTTTTACATATTTCCACACCGATTCTTAAAGCATTTCCTAATCCTTTATTTTCTGGTAATCTGACCACATTAAGAATGTCTCCAAACTTCTCTTTTTCAAATTCTATCGCTTTATATAATTCATCGTTTAATGGTCCGTCACAAATTAAAACAAAATCATTTGTCTTTACTGTTTGATTATACATACTATCCATACTTTGAATTAAATATTTTGGATTTTCTTTATGATAAACTGACATTAACACAGAATAATTAGTATATTTCATATATTTTATCTCCTTTACAATGTTGTTTTTAAATCTGTGTTCTCAATATTAACCTCATTATTTATAATTAAGTGTTGATTTCTTAGTAAGTCTAAATCATTTTGTACTGTACCTTTACCACCATCAGCACCGTCTTCTTTACATACTAAAACTTTAAGTGTCTTAAATACTATGTCTATATCACTTTTTAAGCTATAGTTGTCTACATATTCAAGATCATAGTTAATTCTGTCTATTACATTAGTACAGTTTCTACCACTTGCTTGAGCTAATCCTGTAATACCAGGTAAAACGTCATATCTATGTTTTTGCTCTTCAGTCATATCTTGGTAATACACTGGAGTCCAAGGTCTTGGTCCAATAATTGCCATATCACCTTTTAAGATGTTTACAAGTTGTGGTAATTCATCTATACTTGTTTTTCTAATGAAATCTCCAACTTTAGTATGTTTATCTGGTGTAGATAAATCTGAAGCGTCATTATCTGCAGCCATACTTCTAAATTTATAGATTTCAAATATTTTTCCGTCTTTACCAATTCTTTGTTGTTTAAAAATAACTGGTCCTTTAGAGTCTAATTTAATAGCAATACTTGTAACTAAAAATACTGGTGAAAGCAACACTAAAGCTACTGAAGATATAGCTATGTCTAATCCTCTTTTGAAGTAGTGGTAAGCACCTAGCTTGTGTTTAGTTGTAGGTTGAGCTACTTCTTGTGCTTCGTTAAATTTAATAATATCATTCTCGTTTTTAACTTCTGGTATTTTTGCATCTGTTTCAAAACTTAATATCTTGTAATCTTCTGCTTCATTTAAATTTGACATTTTGTATTCCCCCAAAACTTAAATTAATTTCGTAATGTATATAACTGGTAATAAGTTTTATGATGTGTGATGTAAAATGATTACTCTTTATGATTGTTTAATGCATTGTGTACTTTTTTGTGTGTTTCTTTTAAACGCAAAAAAATACAGATAGAACACAACCCCTATCTTGTACATTAAAACTTTGCTGCATTTGAATCTACTGCTTGTACTACGTTTAGAATAACATACGTATTTTAGTTCGTGCTTCATCTGTCTATAACTAAGTTCTTTTATCCCGTCTAAAATATCCATATAATTATCGCTATACTACATTTAGTGGTGTGATAATGTTACGTTTTTCCTAAGTTGCACTTTACATTAATCTTCAACTTCATAAATTTTACAATTTACTTTTACTCAAATTATATATTCGACGGATTTTATTATATCATTATTAATATAAATAGTCAACAAAAAAGTGCAAAAAATTTGCGTTTTTTATGTAATTTATTTTATGAATATTTATTCATATTTGTATGTTGTTCAAAATGTCAAGTTGACACATTGGTAATCTTTTTGTTTTTGCTAATTTTAGGTTAAAAATAATACACCCTTTCGGGTGTACCATTTTATATTATTTACTTTATTTCTTGCTCTTTTTCTTTTTGTACAAATACTGTCCACATTAATACTGCTACAGATGTAAATGTTACTGGGAATAAGTATCTTTGACCTTCAATATTATCTGCAACTGGTGCTAGTAAACAACCTAATGCAATAGATAAAAATAGTGGTATAATTCCTATCCAATAGCCCTTGCCTTTTCCACCTTTTTTCAATGTTGTAGATAAAGCAAATAACGGAATAATTACTATATACATACCTTGTGTTAATAGATATTTAATTACTGGTATTTTGTATAAAGTATCATATGCATTTTGTATAAACTCTGCAGATTTTGCTGTACCATGTCTTTGACTTACACTTTCATCCATATAATCTGTATCTAATTGGTTATGATGATTCATATTCATCAATGGCTTATACATAGTATAATTAATCCAACCAGACCACATACAATTTGTTGCATCTATGTATGATGATGGATGTTTTAGCCCAAGTTTTGCCCATACGAATAAATATTTTGTATATTTATCGTCTGTAGCTCGTTGTGTATATCCCTTTACAGGATCGGCATATTTTTCATCATATACTTTTACAATTTCATTTACATCTTGTCCAATTACTTCTTCTATTAGTAGTCTATCTTCCTCATTAATATCATCCATATTCTCTTTTAAGTATCTAGCTGTTTGTTGGAAGAATAATGAATATTTTTCTTGTTGACCACTTTTTTCAATTTGGAATTTTTCAAGTATAAAAGGCATTATTATCTTCATTAAAATAATAACACAAGCTATAATACAAATTATTCTTTTCTTATTGCTTATTTTAAATAATAGTAATAGCACTAAAGATAATAGTAATACATACATTCCAACCTTTTTAGTTAAACAACAAAATAGTGCTAATACTATAGTTGCAGCAAAAAACTTATTATTTTCTAATTGACTTCCTTTTGTTCTAACAATATCTAAAAAGTTTATGAAGAACAAAACATATATCCATGAAAATAGTGCATCTTTATTTATAGCTTGTACACTTGCAGGAAATATAGGTAAAATTGCGTATGTAACTAAAAATATAATAATAAATACATTATTTAATTTTAGTTTTTCTTTTGCAAATATTAGTGAATAAGCAAATACTAAACTTGTTATAATTGCTTGAATTATTACATATATGAAAAACGCTAGTTGCCAATTCCCACTTAATTTTGCTATTGGAACTATTAGTGAACCAATGTATATAGTATCAAATACTGGATGATGATCACGAAGATGTTCACCATTAGATAGATTTATATATTGATTTAATTGGTTCCATGTATCATTTGATAATGTTCCAGGATATAAACTTATTATTACTGGTAACCAAAGCAATAGGATTATTCCAGCTAAAATGAATAGTCTATATTTGTATATCTTATTTTCTTTATTAAATAAATTACTTATTAATCCATCTTTTTTATCCTCTATGCTATTAATTTTACTAATTAACATTTTAATAACAATGCTTACTATGAATATAATACAAAACAATCCTATTGATTTAATTACTAGATGAGGACTTGCCTCACAACTACCTTTTGTGTAATATTCTGGATATATACTAAATGCAGTTCCTAAAAACAAACAGAATATTATATCAATGATAGAAAAGTAATTCTTTAATTTTTTTAATTTTTCCACTTAGCCACCTCTCTTATATTTTTTCATATCTTGATTTTATTTAATATGACTTTTAGGTCATTTAAAGCATTATTTAAGTTAGCCATGGCACAAAGACACATGGCTAACCTCATTTTTATTTAACTTATTTTTATTTTATTTAATTATTGTTTTATTTTTTAATAATTTACCATAGTGGTATTATCTTCTTGTTTTCTATATAATCTAACCATTTTTTCTTGTAGTTTTTCTAACTTTTTAGCATACCATGTAAGCTTTTTAGATTCTGTTTTTGTAAGCTGCTTATTAGTCTTATTCTTGTATCTGATGTCATGCTCCATCTCTGCCCAGAAATCCATAGCTACAGTTCTAATTTGTATTTCTACTTTCATTATTACTGTTTCTGTATTTATAGTTAATGGTGTTTCAACAATTAAGTGATATGCAGAATATCCACTTTTCTTTGGAGTAGTAATATAGTCCTTTTCTTGTATTACATGAATATTTGGCATGTTTTTTATTACCTCTTTTACGAGTAATACATCATCTTGTAATGGGCAAATAATTCTAACTCCAGCTATATCATCTACATATTTTACCATTGCTTGATATGTAAATGGGATATCCTTTTTATCCATCTTTCTTAATATGCTATCTTTAGATTTAACTCTACAATCTATCTTTTCTATTAGATTATAGTTATATATTTCATTTAATCTGTTTTTAATATTTGTAGCTGTATTTACCACTTGGTTCATTGCTAACCCATATATAGTTAACAGATCATTATATTGTTTACTCTCTAATTCTATTTCATCATCCTTTTCTTTTAAATTATTATTAGATAATATTAATTCAGTTGCTTTACTCACCTCCCTCTCACACTTATATTATATTAGAAAAATTGTGTTAAATCAACGAGTTTATGTGAAAATTCAATGAAATACAAAAACACTTTTAAATGTATTTATTTTTGCTTCTAGATATGATATAATATTATTATCATTTTTCAAAAAGACACAATTTTGACCATAGTATTTCTATGGTCTTTTTTATTATTTTATCTTGTGATATAATTTTAGTAGTCTAAATGTTGGAGGTTATATATGCAATATTTATTTTTAGATGAATCTGGAAATATTCATAAAAATAGTTCAGATAGATTCTTTGTAATTGGTGGTATTTATACAAATAACTATACAGATATAAAAAAATCATATGTTGAAATTAACCACGAATTAAAAGAGAAACTTAATATGGATTTTGAAACAGAACTTAAAGCCAACTACTTAAATATGGAAGAAAAAATGGATATAGTTATTAAACTACAAGAAATGGATGGAATGTATATAGTTGGAATAATAGTAGATAAAGATAGAATTGGAATTGAAATAGATGAAACACACCTATATTATAACTTTGTTATACGTAAGCTAGTAGATTTTATGATTTCAAAAAGAATGATTAAAACAGGTAGTGGTGAAATCTTGCAAATAAACGTAGATAGATCCTCTATGAAAATTGAGGATATTAATTCATTAGAGATGTATCTTAAAACTCATTATATTATTGAAAGAGGTATGCGTTTTAAATTAGATGTTTCTTACTGGGATTCTAGAAAAAACTATATGGTTCAAATTGCAGATATAATGTGTAATACAATTTGGAATGTAGCAAGTAGTGAAAAACCAAATGGTGTATTTAGATATTTAAACCGTCATAATAAACTAAAAATTTGTAGATTAAATAGAATAAGATAATAAAAAGACCTAGAATATTTTGCTATTCTAGGTTTATTTTTACCAAATTTCAGTTTTTAATTATTATTAATTTTTTTCTTTTAAATTTATAACTATTTTTTCTATTAGTCTTAAAAAGACTATGCAGACTAAAATACCAGTTAAAGCTCCTAAGCTGTCAATAATTACATCTCTTAACTCTGCACTTCTACCAGGAATAAACTTTTGATGTATTTCGTCTGAAATTGAATATGTTGTACAAAATATCTGCGAAATGATTAAAAATGTTTTTGTTGTATTTTTCCTATTTTTTAAAATATTTTTCTTTATTGTTCTTACAAGATTATATGTAAAAAATCCTAAAGATGCATATAGAATAAAATGTGCGCACTTTCTAATAATAGGTTGAAGTATTTCTATTTTTTTAATTAGTTCTTCTTGTGTAATATTTTTATATATTAGATTTATTAATCTTTCTATTACACCCGCACTAGTATTAGATGATTCATCTGCTACTTCATTTGAAAAACTAAAAATTATAACAGCTATACATACAACAAACAAAGCGTATATTATTTGTTTTAATATATACTTTATATTATTTTCTTTATTTATATCTTGTTTATCTTTCATGTTCAATAGAGTTACTTTATCTCCTTCACATATATTTTAATACAACGTTTATGTATTATAAACCCTTTTTATTGAAATTGCAAGAAAAATGCAAAAAAAGTGAGCAGATATTACTCTGCTCACCGTTATGTGATCAACTATTGATGAAATTCAACGTTGCTAATTTCGAATTCATACTTGCCATCCTTGTTAGGATAAACAACAATTGAGACTATTTTTTCTTGTCCTGGTTCTAATGTATAAACATTAGTTGAAGCACCAGTTTCTTTTTCTGAAATTGTAGCTTTGTCTAGAACTTTATCTGATTCGTTCTTAACGAATACTGTTAAAGTATCTTGTTCTACTCTTTCGTAGTCTACTCTGTAGTATGCAGTTACTGCAATGTTGTCTTTTGCTGTGTCTTTTACTTCTCTAATGTCTTTGACAGAACCACCAATTGATCCTCCGACGATTATGAAGCAAATCCAAACTGTCCAGAAAATAACGAACCCACCAATTCTAAGTGCTGAAAGGAAACTATCTATTGCATTGTACCTTTTATCTAGTACTTTGATTTTGTCATCTACTTCTTTGTAGACGTCATCCCTTTCATCTCTAGCCTTTTGTCTTTCGGCTTGTTTTTGGTCGTAGTTTAATTCATCATTTTCTACAATTTCTAGATTCCTCTTTGAGTAATCACTATCTGCTTTATACTTCGTTTCTCTAAGCCTCTTTTCTTTACGTGAGTGAATGGAATAAATCACCCCAGAGATACCTAGTATAACTAGTATTGCAATTAGTAATCCTAAAAGGAATACTGCGACGCTGCCTCCAAATTGAGACAATTCAATAATTTTATTTGACATATACATGTCCCTCCTATTTCTTACGATGTTACACATTAGTGTAGCTTCTAATTCAACTTTCAAATTATTGAAAGCCATCGTGACTTATATTTTAAAAGCAAGCTTATTATACCATCCGTTTTGTGTTATGTCAAGAAAAAATATTATTTTACTTGAATTAAGTAATAGTGAAAAAAAATAGAACAGATTTCTGTTCTACTCTTTAATTATTATTTTCTAAATTTAATATTTTATATATTTTATTTTCTAATTTATAATCTTTATTTATTTTACTAAATAACCACATATATATTTTTGTTATTATCCATGAAATAATAAAAGTAAGCATAACATATAGTGGTATTGCTACAAGTGGAGTTAATTTCATTCCAACTTTATATATTATAGGTTTTGATATTGTCTCTATAACTAATACATGGAACAAGTATATATATAATGTTTCCTGAGGTAATCGCTTAAAGCTAAATTTCGAATCAATTTTCATATACGAAAATCCTATAAACAAGCAACATGAAGAAAGTATAATTAAAGGATTAAATGCACCTTTTCCAAACAGTCCTAAAACCAATTCATTTTCTTGATTCCAAAGATGAAATTCATTTACTAAAAAAGAATGGACAAACATTATTGCTATTGCTACCATTATAAATAACATAGCTTTTATATTATTCTTTTTATTAATTGTTCCTTTTCTAATTAAATAACCTAATAATAAATAACTTATATACGGAATAAAAATTGCTACTGAATATTTTAGTTTTGATGTATCAAAATGACCACATATTAATAAATACAATATTATAATAGCAAATATAGTGCTGCTTTTCTTATGTCTTTCTATTTTTCTTGTGTATTTAATTATATCTGGGATGATTATGTACAAACCAATTAACATTGACATATACCACATATGGTAACATGGTTCGCCAAATATTAATATTTTAAGTGGATAATTAATATTTATTAAATTTTCTTTATGGTGAATTATATTGTTAATTGTAACTCCTTCTTTGTATATAAAATATATTATTCCTATTATTATTGTTGGTACTAAAATATTTTTTATTGCTTTTTTGTATAAATAACGTCTATCTTGATTTTTGTCATTAGATAAAACAAAAGCCCCTGTTAGCATTACAAAACATGGAACTGCAAAATTTCCTAGTACGTTTAGAAAGACTATTGTAAAGTGATTACTATCATATGTTTGTCCAAAGTAACTAGAATCATATAATGAATAATAATATATAGCACTGATATGAATTAAAATAACTGCTATACATGCAATAATTCTTAATATATCGTAATTTAATTCTCGTGTTTTTTTCTCCATTAATATCTCCTTATCTTTTTGGTTATTATATCAAAAGATGTTTTTTTAGTCAAAAAAAGGACCTTGATATTTCAAGGTCCTAATCTATATTATAATGCCAAATTAAACATCAACATTATTTGCAAAACACATACCAACTCCGTAGTCTTTTTTATTAAACTTTTCAGATACTTTAATTTGTTCTGCTCTTGCTCCTTCACATAGTAGCTCTTTAACAATTACTCCAGTTTCATCGCTATTAGATACGAATATATGATCTAAATCTAATCCAAATCTATTAGCAAATGCTCTTAATGAGTATGTTAAGTTTCTGTCTCCATACACTATATAAATGTGTGATGGCTTTTTTGTAGCTACTAATACTTTATTGCTAAATACATTAAATTTTGTGACTTTCCATTTCTTATCTATGAAATCATTTATTTCTTCAACAGTTTGTCCTGTTTTTGGACATTTCACAGATACAGTTTTAATTCCATTATCTTTCATAATTTTAAGTAATGATTTAATATCCTTACTTTCTCCACTGATGCTAACCACATCAGTTAATGCTTTTGACATTTTAGTCATAACATCACTCCTTTTCTTTCAAAAATTTTTCTCACTTTGAACCGTAAATCCCCTTTAGAAAAGATAATTAATTTTTAAATCACAAACACCTCCATTATTAAATTTCTGTCTGTACAATATTTTAAGTTGCTTGTCTATTATATCACGCGAGTTTTGTTATGTCAACAATTTAGTCATAAAAAATGAGTGAGTACATATGTACCCACTCTAAATTATTTTATTTATTTTCTTCGTTAGTCTTTATCTCGTAAGACTCAACTTCAAACCTATAACCCTCCTGTGGATATATTTCAAAAGATAAGATTCTTTCTTCATCTTTATCTAAATCATTTATCTGAACAGTTTTGTTGGTTATATGTTCTTTAATTGTTGCAGTTTTAACTGTAACTGGTAATGTGTTTCTCACAAAGATAGTCATTGTTTCTTGGTCTACACCATTATATCTAACAGTATAATATGCTTCTACACATATACCATTATTGCAAACATCACTAACTTTATGAATGTCACTTACTTTTCCGCCAATACCAGTTAAAAAGTATGCACGTGCGAGTGTCAGAATAGTAAATGTTACTACTAAAATACACATAACAGATTTAAAAATTGAATACTCAGTTTTATTTCTTGAGTCAATAAGTTTAATATCATGTTCACTTTTATCTAGTTGTTCAGTAACTTTCTTTTCTTGACCTTTGCTTAACTTTCCGCTCTCTAACTTTTTAGTTTTATCTCGCTTAACATCGTATAGTTTATGCGATTTAATCCTAAAGTACATAAGTAACCCAATATGCACTAAACTTACAACTGCTATAAATATTACTACAAAGATTAACATCGTGTTAAAGCTTTGTACGTCTTCGTTTGTTTTTAGCAAGCTATGAATCATAGCTGACCTCCTATAAGTTATTAGTTAATATTTATATATAATGAACATAGTTAGTTCATTTATTCTTTATTAGAACAATATTATTATACTATTATTATGTAAAATTGTCAAATTGAATATTCATATGTTTTGCTATTTAAATAAAAAAACGAGTCTTGCACTTGCAAGACTCTCTATATATATTTACAGGCATACATATTCTGTGATTAGTGAAAATGGATTATCTTCATGATATTCTCTATTTTCATCGTAATCAAAAGAAACATTTCCGTTTTTAATGTATGCTCTAGTTACCTTCCCATCAATATAATAAGTATATTCAATAAGTAATTTATCATACTTGTCAGATAACTTTTTAAAAAGCAGAATTGGCGCTTGATTGTATGTATCAAATACCAAAGTATTGTCATGTTTGACTTTTGCATCTTTTGGCCCACTGCCAGTTCCCCATAAAGCATCTCTAACTAAATACCCATTAAATATTGCTTTAGATTTTATTCTTTCTATTATTTTCTCTATATCTTTTATCAGCTGTTCACTTTTTACATGCGATCTAGCACTATTGATTTGTACATCTGTTAGTACTTTAAATGTGTTAGGCTCATTCCTTGTTGTTGAGATAAACTCAAACATATCAATTAATTTTTCAGCCTCTTCTTCAGTACCAGCATTTGTTCTCAAATATACATTCATACATAGATTTGTATATTCATCTATTACTATATCATCGCTGTCTTCATCCATAGGTTCAATTTTATTGAAGTCAATTTGACCTCTCTCATTTTTTAGTCCTTTTACGATATTTTTGACTAAGTCAGCATTTCCTAAAAGGGCAACTTTGTTTTTGATTATGGTATTCATTATTTATAATCCATCCTTTCAAATAATTTTTATCTTTTCCTACGTAATGGTAAACATCTAAAATCACAACCGATATATTATCTTTATAATATTTCATCACCTCCTAAATTATTAGTTGTGTATAGATTTTCTAAATGTTTTATAATTATAACATGCATTTTAAATTATGTCAACATTTCAACTTACTTGATGTATTCAAGTAGCTTTTTTGACAATATTAGACAAAAAAAAGGAATGATATTTAATCATTCCCTTACTTTCCTTTTTATTCTATTTATTTATTCAAAACATCTAGCTACATTATAATTGCTTATGCTAAATGGTCTTGTTTCATAAAAATCATCTAAAACACCATCAACATATACTTCTGTTAATACAACTCCAAACTTTAAATCTTCCATAAAGTATCTATAACTTGCATTTAGTTTATACTTTTTAATTAATTCTAAAGCAAGTATTTCTACATCTGGATTAAAGAATGTAATAAAACATTTCTTTTTTGTTCTGCCGTAAATTACAGATAAGTCTGTATCAATTACTTTAAATCTCCAATTTGACTCAATGTATCTTTTGTCAATTGATCCGTAATTGCTTTGGTGTTTTAACACACAATAGCTTATATTCTTTTAATAGTTCCTTTAAAAATTCGTTTAAATTAGCTTTTTCTCCCTCTAAAATTATAACATTTTTCAATTTTTTAGATATCTTCATAAAAAATCCTCCCTTTTAATAATAATAAATAAACGAATCTTCCTCCTTTCATAAATTTGTGAAATAGTTTCATATTTTTACACGCTTTACTATTATACCACAATTTATTTTTATGTCAACAATTAAACTATATATTTTTCTTCATTTTCAAATTTAATATAGCATCTAGCTATAATAAATTTTTTTATTATTCTAGTATCTTTACCATTAAAGTAATTTATAAGCATTGTACTAAATTTTTCGGTTAAATCATCAGGTATAGAAATAATACCACATCCATTAGCAATCAAATAGTGGTTTACAAACATTAAAGCTGTATTTATATTACCATCCAAAAATATTTGTTTCTTTGCAATATACAAAAATAATTCAATCGCTTTACTAACATTACTGATTTGTCTATCAATAATCTCATTTATATTTTTACTAATATCCTTAGCATTTGGTATATCCGGAATCCATGCTGTGCCCTCTATTCTCTTTGTAGTTATTCGTATTTTACCTGCGTTAAGATTTATTCCACTTAAAATAATTCTATTTAATTCACACAATAATTCAAAATTTGATTTAGAAGTAATTATTACATCATAAAGTATGAATTCCCATGCATTTCTTATATTTAATATTTTTGTTATATTTTTAGGATGAATATTGTTAACAAAATTTCCACTTAAAATATTTGATATATCTTCTCTAGTAATATCGTTATTATCTATTTTAGCTTGATAGTAAATAATCTCTTCTATTCTTTCATTTAATAAAGTTACTGTATTATGTATGTTTTCATCTATTGCTTCTATTTTATATTTTTTTGATAATAATTCTTTTTTTATCTCCTTCATTTCTTTTTTTATATCTTTTACTTCTTCATTATTTTTAATGATTGTATTATATAATTCTTCTGAATATTCTCCTGCATATTCAGTCTTAATTTTTCCATCTTTTCTATAATGGACATATATATATTTATTATTTCTGATATCTAGCGATCCATATGTTAGACTATCTAATTTATTTTCTAAAAACTTTAGCTTTTGTATTAGTTCTATTATTCTATATTTATTTTCCATTTATTCCACCTTTATCTGCTTATAACTAAATTATTATTTATAAACATCATAATAGTTATACCACAAACATTCGTTTAAGTGAAACTATTTTACAAAATTTACAAATAATTACACTAAAAATTAGCTAAATTGTCTAAAAATGTGAAACGTTTTAAGGCATTTTACCTTTAAAAGTATCTATTTTGTTTCACATTTTTATCTTATGTGAAACATTTTGAGGTATTTCACCTTAAAAAGTACCTATTTTGTTTCACATTTTAATCCTATGTGAAACGTTTTGAGGTATTTTACCTCATGAAGTGCCTATTTTGTTTCACATTTTATTTCTATGTGAAACGTTTTGAGGTATTTCACCTTTAAAAATGCCTATTTTGTTTCACATTTTGATTCTATGTGAAACGTTTTATGGTGTTTTGCCTTAAAAAGTGCTCATTTTGTTTCACATTTTATTTCTATGTGAAACGTTTTGAGGTATTTCACCTTTAA
>CAMVON010000003.1 GCA_947169155.1 uncultured Clostridiaceae bacterium | reverse complement strand
GTACAATAATAGAATCTCCAGATTTTATATCAAACATATCTCTTGCTTCTTTTGGTATTACAATTTGACCTTTTTCTCCAACTTTGCTTATCCCAACAAATTTATCTTTTTTCATTTTTGCCTCCTTAATTTATACTTGTTATACTTTTCATACTTATTATACTTTGCTATAATAAAAAAAGCAATAGAATTTTTGAATTTCTATTACTTTTTTGCTTGTAATATTATATTTTTTATTATGTGGACAAAATGTGGTCATGTGGAGAATTTTGTCCACATATTTTGTTTTTCGATAATTTTGCTGTTTTTGAAAAGTGCCATTTTACTGTATTTTAAGCGTTTTTACCACAACAATTTTTATATTTCTTCCCAGAACCACATGGGCAAGGATCGTTTCTACCTACTTTTTTCTCTTTGTTTACAACAGGTTGTCTTTTTGGTGTGTCTTCATTGCTTCCACCACTAGTTTGTAGGTTTGTTATTTTTGGCATAAAGTTAATTCTTAGTGGTTGAGGCTCTTTCTTTCTTGGTTTTAGTGAGAATACTGCTCTTACAGATTCTTCTCTAATTGTATTGTTTAATTCTTCAAACATATTGAATGCTTCAATTTTGTATGCTTGTAATGGATTTGTTTGAGCATAAGCTCTTAGTCCAATACCTTCTTTTAATGCAGTCATTGCATCAATATGATCCATCCATTTTTCATTTACTGTATTAAGAATTAGTATCTTAGATATTCTTCTAAAGTCTTCTTCAATTCCTAGATTTTTAGCCTCTTCAAGTCTTTGGTTATATATTGCATCTATCTTATCATTTAAAACTTTATTCATATCTTCTGGATCAAGAGTTTTAATATCTTCTTTAGAGATTATATTGTCTTCTCCAAATTGTGCTTTAAGAATTGCATTTACTGCAGAATAATCTATAGAATCAATATTGTCTGCGTTTTCAAAATATTCAGCTGAAATTCCTGCAAGGATTCCTGCATATAATTTTTTAGTTACTTCTGCAATATCTTCTGCTTCTAGAACTTCTTTTCTTTGTTCGTATATTATTCCTCTTTGTTGATTCATAACATCGTCGTATTCAAGAACAGTTTTTCTTATACTATAGTTACGTCCTTCAACTTTCTTTTGTGCAGATTCTATTGTATTTGCAAGCATTTTAACTTCAATTGGCATGTCATCTGGAAGTCTTAATGCTTCAACAACACCATTTAATCTATCTGATCCAAATAGTTTTAGAAGATCGTCTTCCATTGAAATATAGAAACGTGATTCACCTGGGTCACCTTGACGTCCAGAACGTCCTCTTAATTGGTTATCTATACGACGAGATTCATGTCTTTCACTACCAATTATTCTAAGTCCCCCAGCAGCAATTACTTTTTCTTTTTCTTCTTGGATTTGAGGTCTATATTTATCCTCAATTTCTTTCATATCTTTTTTAGCTTGAATTACTCTTTCATCTTTATTTTCTATTGGAGTAATTGCAAGTTCAATTTCTTCTGGAGTATATCCTTTTTTAGCAAGATCACTTCTTACTAAAAATTCTAAGTTACCTCCAAGCATAATATCTGTACCACGTCCAGCCATGTTAGTAGCTATAGTTACAGCTTTATATTTACCAGCTTGTGCTATAATTTCAGCTTCTTTTTCGTGATATTTAGCATTTAATACTTGGTGTGGAATCTTCATTCCTTTAAGTATTTTACTAATTGCTTCAGATTTATCTATTGAAATTGTACCAACAAGAACTGGTTGACCTTTTTCATAGCATTCTTTAACTTCATTTGCAATGGCATTAAATTTTGCTTTTTCAGTTTTGTATACAATATCTGTATAGTCTTTTCTTTGTACTGGCTTGTTAGTTGGAATTTCTACGATATCTAGTTTATATATACCTTTGAATTCTTCTTCTTCAGTTTTTGCAGTACCAGTCATACCAGCTAGTTTTTCATATAGTCTAAAAAAGTTTTGGAATGTAATAGTTGCATATGTTTTAGATTCTTTTGCAACTTCTACTCCTTCTTTTGCTTCAATTGCTTGGTGAAGGCCGTCACTATATCTTCTACCTTCCATTATACGTCCAGTAAATTCATCTACGATAAGTACTTCTCCATCTCTTACTATGTAGTCTGTATCTTTATGCATAATTCCATATGCACGTAATGCTTGATTGATATGATGAGAAATTTCTAGATTTGATGAATCTGATAATTGTTCGATTCCAAAAAATTGTTCTGCTTTTTTAGTACCAGTATTAGTTAAAGCACAAGTTTTTGCTTTTAGGTCTACAATATAATCATAATCTTCATCTGAACCATCAAATTCTTTATCGTTTGATTCAACAATTTTTCTTGGTTTTAAATTTTTAACAAAAGCATCTGCTCTTTTGTATATTTCTTTAGATGCTCCAGCCATTCCAGATATGATAAGTGGAGTTCTTGCCTCATCTATTAAAATACTATCTATTTCATCGACTATTGCATAATTTAGTGGTCTTTGTACCATTTCTTCTTTGTTAATAGTCATATTATCTCTTAGATAATCAAAACCAAATTCGTTGTTTGTTCCGTATGTTATATCTGAGTTGTATGCAGCTCTTTTTTCATCTGGTGTCATGTTTGCTACAATTAAACCTACACTCATTCCTAAGAAATTATATAATTTACCCATCCAACGACTATCTCTTGTTGCTAGGTAATCGTTAACTGTTACAACATGTACACCTTTTCCAGCAAGTGCATTTAAGTATACAGGAAGAGTAGCAACTAATGTTTTACCTTCACCAGTTTTCATTTCTGCAATTCTTCCTTGGTGAATAATAATACCACCAATAAGTTGAACTCTAAAGTGTCTCATTCCTAGTACTCTACTAGCTGCTTCTGCAACTGTAGCATATGCTTCAGGAAGGATATCGTCTAAAGTTTCTCCGTCTGCTAATCTCTTTTTAAACTCATCTGTTTTTGCTCTTAATTCATCATCACTTAAAGACTTATATTTTTCTTCATATTCTTCTATTTTATCTACAAGTGGTTCGATTTTTTTAATTTCTCTTCCACTATATGTTCCAAATATTTTCTCTAATAGTTTCATATTTAAGTCCCCCTTGTTACGAAGCAAATTATATCATAAATACGAAAAAAAATAAAGAAATATAGCACTTATTTAGCTAGGTTTCACGATTTTATCATAAAACGATATGTTTTAAATATATATATTATAGACACTATGGAGGTATTTAATGTATATTTTAAATATAAAAATGAATTATTTTAAGGCTATTTGTTGTTTTATAGTTTTAGGTTTATTTGTGTTTGGAGTTATTCATTTATTTAGCACAGATAAATTAGTTTTAACAAGCTCTGCTATAGAAAACTATGATTTTAATGTAAATGAAGATAATTATGTGTCTACTTTAGAAAAAATACATAACTCAATAGATGAAAATGTTGGTAAAACAATTAAAGTTCAAGGATTTTATTATACTCTTGCAGATTTTGATAAGAACTTCTTTATTTGCGGTAGATTTATGGTTGATGGAAATGCTACAAAAGTTGCAGGTTTTATGTCTATGTATGATGGCACTATTTCATTAGAAGAAAACGAGTGGATTGAAGTAACAGGAAAAATTATTAAAGGAAACTATAATGGAGAAATACCTGTAATTAAAGTTGATACTATAACTAAGATTCCTGCTCCTGCTAACATGTATATAGAACAAAAAAATAGTAATCATTAAAGATTACTATTATCACGCATGGTGCATATTTTTCTTTCAGGTTTAAAATATGCAGATTTTGCTTTTACTTTTGGTAAATCTAACAAATAAATTGTGCCATTTTTTATTGTATTTCCTACTTTTCTTTCTTCTAACATATTTGATGGATAACCCGTTCTTTTGTTATAAATAGTTTCAATGCCATCATGTGTTAAAGTGTAGGTCACAATATAATGATCGTCCTTTTTTACTCTTACATATTCACATGTAATATCTCCATATGAATCGATTTCACAATGCCAACCATCTAAGTCAAACTTTGTAGGAGTAAATAATATATTCTTTTCTCCTTTTACTCTTACATCGTAGAACTTACCTCCTCTTAATTCAACAACAATTGTTTTCATATACTCACCATTTTGCTAAATTTAGCATCCTTTTCTTTATTTTTATGATACTATTATATCACAAATTGTAGTTATGTCAACAAAAAAGAACAGTCTAATTAAACTGTCCATCATTGAATTTTTTAATACTTAAAGGATCTTTTAAAGTAATTAGTTCTCTTGTATGTTTAGATATCTGTTTACCAAGATTTTCATCGTATTCTTCTCTGTCAATTTCTAAGATAACCCATGTTGCATTAACTATTGAAACTTCCTCTTCAACCGCATCTTCTTTTTTGCTTTTTCTTACAATATATTTTTTGCCATCTGTTTCAAGTATTGTTCTGCAATATCCTATTCTTCTTCTAGATGTTCTTATTATGTATTTACTATTTGGATCTTTATATACTATTTCTGTTAGATAATTCTTTCTTTTGAAGTCTATTAAATGAGTATTCTTAAATAATATATCTATCAAATAGTTTCCTGCTGTTTCAATATAGAATATTCCATTTTCTAACTTTTGACCTTGTGGTAAGACATTTCTTTTCTTGATAGTTTTTATAGTCTCGCCATTTCTTTTTATTACAAGTTTTTCTAGGCCATTTCTGTCTAAAGAATATACTACACTAAATAGTCTAAAAAAGCTCCAATAATTTTTCTTAAATACTACACTTCCGTCATCTTCTACTTTAAAGCACCAGTTACCTACATTAATCCTTTTGTTTGAAAAATTTGTAATCTTTTCTTCAGAATCTATACTTTCAAACACTCCATCTTTAAGTACTATTTTTTGCAATACCATGCATATCTCCTCCCTATGAAATTATTCATATTATTAATCTGTAGCATAACTTTATGCTATTATCTTTGTTGTAACTTACACTTTAATTATACCAAACGTTTTTTAGTTATGTCAAACAAAAAAGGCCAGAACTATACGTTCTGGCTCAAAGTTTCACATAGCTATCACATTATTTGCCCATTTTCTTTTTTAAGTCTTCAATAATAGTTGATTCTATATCTGACTCTTTTAGTTCTGGTTCTGAATTTGTGTCACTAAAAATCATTCTAACTTGTTTAGAATTTTTTATTTTTTCTATATGTGCAAGAATTGTTGTATAAAGTGAAATATATACTTCAATTTTATATCCTTCTTTTTCTATTAATTTTGTTACATATTCTACTTGTTCTTTATCTTGTGGATTAGCAAAAGCAACGCAAATTGTATCTCCTACTATTTCAAAAGGTAAAGCTCTATATGTTATTATAATGTCTGAAGGAAGAAAATTTGTTGGATTAACAGATAGTTTTCTTTCAATAATTGCAGATTTTACTCCTAAATTATCTGATAAGACCTCTAATAATGCTTGTTTATCACACATGTCTAAAACGTCAACTATTTCACCAAATTTTAGTTCTGGATGATCTGTTTGATAGTTTAGAACAATGTTAACTTCTTCTTCAGTTAGTATTCCTCTTCTTATAAATAATTCACCAATAGGTAGTTTTTTTTCTTCCATAATCTTACCTCCTAGATTACTTTTTAATTATATCATAAGATTTTTTATTTTTATATAATTTATAAAAAAAAGGCAAAATAATTTGCCTCTTTATTACTATTTGTTTTCATTATATGTAATTTTTCCAGTTTTATCTATACTATAATCTTTTATATTTGTGTATACACATTCATCTAATCCTAAAGTTTTAAGAGATACAATATATTTTGCATCTTTTGCATTGTCTGTAGCTATTGCAAATGTATCTTTATCTTCAACTTTAGTCTTAGTTATATACATATAATTTGTTCCTACTGGTGTTACAAAATATATATCATTCTCATTTAACCCACCAATATCTGCTACTTCAATATTTACTTTAAGACTTGTTTCTATTTCATCTATTAAAGTTGTTAATTTTTTTGTTGCTCTATCACAAAGAAATTCTGCTTCTGCTTGAATATTATTTGCCTCAATTTGTAAATCTCTTTGAGCTAATGTATCTGCTTTGATTTTTCTAACTAATAAGTATCCTAGCGCAACCAATATAGCAATAGCAATTAATATGCCAATTACCTTAAAGAATTTCTTCATTAGGATCTCCCCTTTTTACTATATTTTTAGTCCGTCGTAGTTGCTATTCCACCAGTCTGGTGTTGAATCTAGTTTAACTTTAACTAAATCTCCATCAACAACATAGAAAGTTACACCCTCATATGTTGGTATTTTAGTTTTTAAAGTTGTATTAACAAATTCAATATTTAATTCGTATCCTTTTTCACCTTTGTATTCAATTGTGTTTTCTTCATTTACTAGTGTAGGTAATACGTTATCTTCATTATCTTTAATTTTTTCTCCATCTTCAGTTTTTCCTAAAAGTATTTCTTCTTTAGTATATACTCCAAAAGAATCTGAATATGAAGCGCCTACATAATATGATAAGTTAGATTGTAATGTTAATACATCATCTAAGAATGCTTTTCCTTTTTCTGTAGTTTTAAAACCTCTTGGTCCTAATATAGCGTATGCTGCTGTTAGACCTAAAGCTATTATTAAAATAACGATAATTATAATATACTTTGTTTTTTTCATTAATTTTCTCTCCCCTTAACTTAATTTCATAAAAAAATACTATCATAAAAAAATATTTTTTTCAACAATACTTATATTATAATATCATTATTTTTAACTATTAGCAAGTTTAAAAAAGGATATGATAACATCTTTCACAATTCTTACACATTTACGCTTTCTACAGTTATATTTTCTGGAGAAATAGCAAAGTTTTCAACTATAACATCTACTATTTGCGCAATAAAACTATCATCTAAATTATCTGATTCAACAATAACATTTGCACGTGTACTATCCGTTATAACTATAGCTACATCTTTTGCACCTTTCATTCTAATTATATTTTCTGATATTAGGATTTTGTTTTTTTCTTGAACTAGTCCACTTAATTTTTGTTGATATTCAGTTAATGTTTCTTGAGATGTATTATTGTTATTTATTACTGACGAGTAACTATTTGCAAGTTCCATATACATGTTATCTCTGTCTTCTCTATACTTTGAAATAACAGTTTCTTCTTCTTGTTCTATATCTTTTATTGGTTGATTTTCTTCTTCATAAATATTTACTTCATCATTATTTGTGCTTACATATACAGTTTGACCAAGATTTTTTTCTCTTTCTGGATCATACCTATAATTTATATATCCTGCAATTGATATCATTAAAACAAATGAAATTAGAGCTAAGCCAAATTTTTTATACTTTTCTTTGTTTTTCATATTACCTCCTATTTAATACCTGCACTTTATATGACGCAATGCCTAAAAGGCTTGCTATAGCACTTTGTATCTTTTGTTTATTTTCACTATTTTCTATACCTCGTGCTACTATTATTACTCCTTCTATTTGAGGATTATTTTGTGTAGTTTTAATTGCACTTTTTTGTCCACTACTTTCATTATATGCAATTTCCTTTTCAAGATTTAATACATTTCCTTCTTCTGCTATAGTTTCTTTTGTATTAAAAACATATTCACTTTGTCCACTATCTTTATAATTAATTATTAAGCTTACATCACTTATTCCTTCTACTTGGTTAATAATTTGAGTTAATCTTTCCTCTAAACTATTTGTATTTTGTTTTTGAGTGTTACTTTCTTTAACTTCATCTTTATATTCATCTTCTATTTTTCTTTCCTCTTTTTGTGAATCGTTAAATATATAGTTTATACTAATTAATAGCACTACTAGCAAGACTACTATGAATATCATATTTTCTTTTTTCTTCTTTTTATCCTTTAGAATATTTTTCATTGTTTCTAAGTAATTATTCATATATCCTCCTAGTTAATTATAATTATTTCTTTTGGTATATCATAGTTTGCAGATACTAGATTTAGTATTTCTTCTTTATTTGTATCTTCACAATTTATTACTACTTTTTCTATGTTGTACTCTTTTGTAATTTCAACATCTACACTGATATTTTCCTTTTTATTATTTGTATTTTCTTGAATTAGTTTTATTATGCTTGATTCAAGTTTTTCTTTAAATGCCTCCTTGATATTATTGTTATTAATTTCTTCATAGTTTGATATATCTGTATATTTATAACTATTAGATTTAAAATCTATATTTTTTGTAGCATCTAATAATATGTTTTCTAAGTTAGAGTTGTTAATTAAAGGCTTAAAAACAACTATAGCTGTTATTATACCTAGCAATGAATATATATACTTTTTTATATTTGAATTTGGTACTATTAACTTAACTAGTATTACCAAGAAGGAAATACTAATTAATGACCCCATCCAATCTCTTACAATTTCTATCATATTTTTCCTCCTATGTAATCTTACTTATTGTATACATTATAATTCCTGTAACAGATATGAATACTACCATTGTTCCAATAATTATCCCTAACATATCTTTATATATATTTGCAAAAAAATCTATTATATTTCCAAGTGATTTGTTATAGCTTACCATTTGACATATTGAGCTTATGATTTTATATATACCCATAATTACTACAAGTTTTATTACAGGTACAATAATAATTAGTACAGCAGATATTATAGATAGTGTACCTCCTACCTTTCCAACAAGTTCTGTTGCACCTAATACTGTTTCTAAACTATCTGCTAAAAACTTTCCAACTACAGGTACAGTATCTGCAACTATATTTTGAGTTGTCTTAAAATATATACTATCTACAGATTTTGTAATTGTATTTTCTAGCGCTAAAACAAATACAAATATACTAATACATGTAGTAAATATGAACATACTAGATTTTCTAAAAAGATTTGCTAGCTTTTCTAACTTAATTTCATCAGAAATCTCAGAAGTTATGTGAGCTACTATAGCTAAATTAAATAATGGTATAAAAATGTAGTTTGTTATTGTTAGTATTATGCTTGTTACAAACATTATTAGTGGAGCTATTGTTCCAGTTGTTGTTATTTTTCCTGTTGCAACTAAAACTCCTGATAAAAATGTTGTAGATAGTTCTAAAAGATATAATATAGTTTTAATTGTATTTTTTAGTATTTCTTGCACTTGAATATAATTTTTTAGCAGTATTGTTGTAGCAGATATTATTATTACTAATTTAGATATTTTTACTGCTTGGCTATTTTTATCTAGTTCTAATGAAGAAAGTATTGTTTCAAGGAGAATTATTAATATTAAAGCCGTAGATGCTTTTATTGTTTCTTTTATTTGAGAAACAATAACTGCTACTACTTTTTGAATAATATTTTTCTTTTCTTCATCTTTTCCGTTTATTATGTTCGAGTATATACTATTTAAGTCTACATCTATTCCCTCTTCATTTTTTACTACATCATTCAAAGAACTTATATATCCTCCTATGTCAAATGATTCTGACACTTTATCTGTAGCATAAACATTTCTAGAGAATAATAGTATTATGATAATTACAACTATATTCATATTAGTTTTTCCACTATTTCAAATACAGATGTAATAACTGGTACAGAAAGAGATACGATTATTATTTTCCCTGCTATTTCCATTTTATTTGCTATTGAGTTTTGTCCTGCATCAATGCATATATCTTTTCCAAATTCTATTAAATATGCAATGCCAGTAATCTTTAATATAACTAAGATATAACTACTTTCTATAGAAGAATTTGAGACAATATTTTCTATCATAGAAACTATAGGTTTTAGATAATTTACAGTTGATAATAACAATATAATTGATGATGCTATTATTAATATAATAGCTACTTCTTTACTATTTTCTTTTAGTATAACTACCATTAGAGTTGCAAGAATGCCAAAGCCTACAATCTTTAATATAATCATAATTTAAAAGTATCCCTTACTACTTGAAATAATTCATTTATCTTTGTTACTACCATCATTAGCACTATTATTATCCCTGTTAGTGTTGTCATCATTGCTTGATCTTCTCTTCCAGCTTTAGATAACACTTGGTTTAATACCGCTACAAGTATCCCTACTCCTGCAATTTTAAATAATAACTCTATATCCATAAAGCCTCCTTAAATGAATATAACTACTACAATAAGCCCAGTAATAATTCCTATAGTTTTATATACCTTTGAATTTTTATTCTTTTTGTCTACTGCCTCTTTAATCTGTCTTTTAACTATCTCAATACTATTGTTTATTATATTTATTTGTGAATCTACATCGCTTCTTCCTAAATTTTTAAAAGTTGATGAAATAATTTGCCTTTCTTGTTCTTCTAATGCATCTAGATTGTTTACATTATTTTCTATAGATACATCTACTCTCTCTACTCCGTACTTTTCCATATCTACTACTATTGCACCAATTACATCTTTTAAAGTTGTTTTTAATTTTTGTCTACAAATTTCAAAAGCATGTGGAAGTGTATCTCTCATGTATATCATTTCATTTTTTACCAGTGTTACAAATGTTATATACTCTGTTAATATTTCTTCTCTTGCTTTTAACATGTTGGACATTTCTATTCCTATATGTCCTGTGATACATACTATTACGATTCCAAGAATTATTTTAATTAGTAACATATGCACCTCCATCATAAATTTTTTCTACTATTCCTGGTATTTTTCCAGAAGACAGAAGTATTATTTTAGAAAACACATTCATATCTATGAGTTCTTTAACATTTGTATTTTCTAATACACTTTTTAGACTGTCTCCATGCATGGTAAATATTACTTTTACTCCTGAAAGAATAGCTGCTTTAATTGCTAATATATCTTTTGCACTTCCTATTTCATCTGTTGCAATTATATCTGGAGCCATTGACCTTATTACCATAGACATCCCTGTACTTTTATCTATATTGCTCATTACATCTGTTCTTATTCCTATGTCTAAGGTTGGCACCCCCTCATAGCAAGAAGCTATTTCTCCTCTTTCATCTATTAAGCTTACATTTTTACCATTAATCCCTAATGTTTTAATCCCGTTACTAATTTGCCGTATAATATCTCTTAGTAATGTTGTTTTGCCACAACCAGGTGGAGACACAATTAATGTGTTTTGAAATATTCCATTTATAATTATCTGTGGCATAACGCTGTCTGCACAACCAAATATTTGTCTTGCTACACGAATATTTAGACTACAAATATTTTTTATATTTTTAATTCTTCCATTTTCATATACAACCTCACCACATACTCCAATTCTATGTCCTCCACGTATCACCACAAAGCCGTTATTTAAATCTGTCTGAATTGCGTATATTGACATTTTAGAAACATTTAATAGTATATCTAGTATAATTTTAGGTGAAGCAATTAAATCTAGTACAAATTCGTTTTTAGAGCAAATAACTATTATCTTATTTTTACTTCTTATTCTTATCTCAGTTATACTATTATTTAAATTAAGATGTACTATTTCTTCTGCTATAAATCTTGGCATAATTCTTAGTATCTCCTCTATCATATAACCACCTCTTAATATAAGAATACTACTTAAGCTTTAAAAAATTTGTTGCATTATATGATAGTCACATATTTATTTGTTCTAAAAAAGTCAAAAAAAAGAAGAGCATAAGCTCTTCTTATATTTATTATGTTTTTTTATTGCAGTTCTTCAATTTCTTCTTTTGAAAGACCAGTAATTGATATTATTTTTTCTATTGGCATTTTTTCTTTAATGAGAGATTTAGCAACTTTCTTTTTTCCTTCTTTAATTCCTTCTTTAATTCCTTCTTTTATTCCTTCTTTTATTCCTATCTCTCTTCCTTCTTTAATAGCACTATTTCTCCACCACTTATGATCCATAATTGCTTTTTCTCTTTCGTCTGCACGTCTTTTTTCTAAATCATCTGAACTTATTCTATCTAGTTCTTCTTTAGCAGCTTTTATATTTTCATCTTCATTCATAACCAAATCACCTATTCTTTCTGGATATTTCAGAAAAGTACACCATTCTTTTAAGATATCACCTAATGAATTTGTACTATCTATTTTAGTTAATTCAATTATATGAATTTCCATTTTATTTGTCAAGCAATCATCTATTTTACTACAATTTAGTGCCATATATTTATTGTGATAATTATTGTTATTTAGTAATGATTCTATATTAAAATCTGTTATTATTATGCAAATAGTTCTTTTAGTTTTACTATAGTCTTCACCTCTTATTATTGACTCTTGAAACATTTTTGACCAGTACCACAATGCTCGGTCTTGAATGTTTTCTGTTCTTACTACTTGCATTTCTATATCTACATTTGAATTATCTGCTTTTAACCTAACATCTAAAATGCCAGTTTTTCCAGTTATATCATCACTTTGCAAAATAGGATTTTCTATATAAATATCTGTAAAAGATTCTCCTATTATTGCTTCAATAAATCCCTTTACTATTTTTTCATTTCCTTTATATCCAAATATTCGTTTAAATACATAATCATTTGTTGGTTTTAAAATTGCTTTGTTTGTATTCATTTTACTCCTATCTAGAGGTCCTCTTTTGTTGTGTACACACATTTGTATTATACTCTTAAAAGCTAGTGATATCAATTAATTCAAGAAATAATCGGTCGTAAAATATCGACAAAAAACAGTTATTTGTCAAAAAAAGTATCTCAAAAAATGAGATACTTTATTTTTTTATTCAAATAGTGCCATAATTTCATCTTTAGACATTCTTGAAATAAATGTTTCTCCAGATTTAATTACAGAGTCTGTTAAGTCTTGTTTTCTATCTTGTAGTTTTTGTATTTTTTCTTCTATACTATTTTCACTTATTAGCTTAAATACTTGAACATTATTTCTTTGTCCAATTCTATATGCTCTATCTGTAGCTTGATTTTGTGCAGATAAGTTCCACCATGGATCATAGTGAATTACCATGTCTGCTCCTGTTAAGTTTAGTCCAGTACCACCAGCTTTAAGTGAAATTAAGAATACTTTAATGTTTTCATCTTTGTTAAACTCATCTACCATTTCAATTCTTGTATCTACTTTTGTTTGACCTGTTAGCATTGAGTATTCAATTCCTCTTTTTTCTAGTTCTGGTATGATGATATCAAACATAGAAGTAAATCCTGAGAATAGTAGTATTTTATGCTTTGCAGCAATTGCTCCTTCAATTATTTCCATACATTGGTTAAGTTTTGAACTTTCACCTTTATAATCATCTAAGAATAATTGTGGATGACAGCATATTTGTCTAAGTCTTGTAATAAGAGAAAGAATTTTCATCTTAGATTTTTCAAATCCATTTGATTCAATTTCTTGTCTCATCTTAACTTTTGCTAGTGCTAAATATGAAGTGTATAGTTTTTGTTGTTCTTCATCCATCTTAGAATACATGATTTGTTCAGTTTTATCTGGTAACTCTTTTAGTACATCACGTTTAATACGTCTAAGAATAAATGGTGCAACAATTTTTTGTAATCTTTGCATTGCTTCATTATCATTTTCTTTAATAATTGGTGTTTCAAATTCATCTTTAAATTTTTTGTATGTATATAAATATCCAGGCATAATGAAATCAAAAATTGACCAAAGCTCTGCAAGAGAGTTTTCAATTGGTGTACCAGTTAATGCAAATCTAGATTCACTATTTAATTCTTTTAACGCTTTAGCATTCTTAGTATTATTGTTTTTTACATATTGAGCTTCATCTGCAATTACATATTTAAATTTATAATTTTTGTATTGCTCAATGTCTCTTTTTAATAGGTCATATGAAGTAATAATTACATCATATTTATTTATCTTCTTTATTAGTTCTTCTCTTTGTTCTGCGTTTCCAGATATTATTAATGTTTTAATGTCTTTAGAGAACCTCTCAATTTCTTTTTGCCAGTTAATATATAATGAACTTGGACATACAACTATTGATGTTCTTTCACTATGATTTTTTTCATCTAAAAGTAGTGCTATAACTTGTATTGTTTTACCTAGTCCCATATCATCTGCAAGTATTCCGCCAAAGCCATACTTTTCAAGTGTTTTTAACCAGTTAAATCCTGTTTTTTGGTATGAACGAAGAACACCTTTTAATTCTTTTGGTTCTTCAAATTTTTCATATTCCACATCACTAACATTATTTACTATATCTTTGAAGTTCTTATCTAAATCTATAGTAATATCTTTCATAGCAGTCTTTGCAATATTGTCTATGTATAATGCTCTGTATTTTGGAATTTGAACTGAGCCACTTGCAATTTCTTTTTCTGAAATATTTAAAGTTTTTGCAAGATTTACTAATGTGTCTATTCCTTGTGAGTCTATGTTAATGAAACTTCCATCTTTAAGTCTATAGTATTTTTTTCTTAGTTTGTATCTTTTGAATATATCTTTAAGCTCATCTTCATCTAATCCTAAATCATTAAAGTCTACATCTAAGAAGTTGTTTTCTATTCTTACTCCCATATTAAAAGTTTTTTGAGAGATTATTTTTCTATTTTTAAGTTTATCTGTAATTAATACTTCAAATCTTTCCATAAACTTATCTACACCTTCTGTTAAAAATGTATAGATATCATCCTCATTTGAAAGATATATAATGTGTTTTTTAAAGTTAATTACAAAGTTATACATTTTGAATAGCTCTTTTGCTCTTGCTTCTTCAATAATATTTCTGTTGCATTCTACTTTAAGGTCTCTATCAAAAGGATTAAATTCTGTATCACCATAACAGAATTTAACTTCTGCTACTATATTTCCTTTTGAATCTATATCTAAGAATATTTTTGTTCCTAATTTTTCTGCTTTATATTTTTCAAGTAAACCTTTTTCTATATTTAAGTTTGTACTATCTTTAAGTGCTGGTATTACATATTCACAAAAGCTTGTAGCACTTGATTGTGAGATTGTGATTTTCCCTTCAGGATCTTTAGATATTTTATCTATTAAAGGTAATACTTTTGTTTTAAAGTCTTCACTACATCTGTGAAGTTTATCTTTGTATAAAACATATGAATATTCTTGCCCTTCAAATACATAGAATTTGTCACTTGTTGAAACAATGTCTATTCCTTTTTCTGATTCTAGTATATCTATATCAAAAGAAGGATCACTGTCTTCTAGTGTAATCATTCCATATGCTTTTTCATAGTCATAACCTGTAATAGCTATTTTTTTATCTTTTAATATTTCAAATAGTTCATCTAATAGAGAATATTTTAATTTAAAATTTGTTTTATATTTTTTAGTTATTGTAAAGTGATAAGTTCCAAGTTTTGAAAACTCATTATATTCTAGCGCTTTGGCAACAATAAGTTTTGCTAATGCTTGGTCTTCTTTTCTAAATGATTCAAGAGAATGTTTAAATTCTAATTCTTTGCCATATTTAGAAACTATTCCTGCATGCATATCCTCGCTAAATTTGTATAAATCTCTTAAAATATACATTCTATCTTTACCAATTTTAAAAGATACTTCAAGCTCTTTTTGAGGAAGATCAATAAATTCAAATGTTGGCTCTATTGATACACTTTCTTTATCTATGTTTCTATTTAACTCTAGATTTTCGTAATATGTCATAAGGCCATTGTTTTCTCTTTGCTCATTTATCTTATCTTTATATGATTTATTTTCTATTACATCATCATCTATGTTTGCTGACTCGTTCTTTTTTGCACAATTTAAATATGATGATTCGTTTATGTACATATCAAAAATCATAGCAACAACGTGTTTACAAGTTGCTTGTTTTTTAGTATGTGTTGGACATTCACATTTATATGATAATATTCCATTTGTTTTTCTTATTTCTGTTTCGTATATATATGTTCCTTCAACATAAGATTTAGCAACGTAATTGTTATCTGATACTTTGTTAAAGTCTGCAACCTTAACCCTATCTTGTTCAAAGTATTTTTTACCTCTGTTTGATATATCTGTTCCAGCATCGAACAGTACGTTGTTAATTTCCTCTGCGTTTATTAACATGATTTCAACTCCTATCACAAAAATTCCTATACGTTCTATTTTATCACACTTTGTTTGATTTGTTAAGCATTTTATGTTAAATAAGTTGTTAATTTTCTTTTTTATTTATATAACATATATAAAAAGCCTAAAAAAAGTAGAGGTTTTATCCTCTACTTTAAAATTACATAATATTTACTATTTTGTTTTTAGTGCATTATCTAAAGCTGTCCAAATATCTGGAGTTTCAAATCCTCTTTGCCAAGCAGCAACACCAGATAAGCCATATTTATTTACTAGGTCTGCTCTTTTTTGCATTGACTCTGCGTCTTCAATCCATAGTTTATATGTTACATATGTATCATTAAATTCAACATAGTTTTGTCCTGCTTCTTCATCCATTTTCTTTTCTAAGTTATATTTATCTATGAAGTCTTGGGAATTTTGCATACTATAAACATTTGTAGTAAGTGTTCCATCTTGTGCTTCATTCCATAATCTTGTATAGAATGGTACACCTAATATTATTTTTGATGGGTCAATTTCAGAATCATTAATTAGTGATAAAAGCTGTTTTTCTACCCAAGATATTTCAGAAATAGATCCTGCTTCGGTTGACCAATTTCCTCTTTGATCATATCCCATAAGCATTACATAGTCACATGCATGTCCTAGCCCTGATCTATCTATATAACTTGTGAAATATATATCTGCAGATAATGTCTTTCCATTTTCTTTCATTAATGGATGTAGTTCTCTTAAAAATTGAGTATACATATATTTATCTTCTTCTCTCATATTTTCAAAATCTACATTTATTCCATCAATATTGTATGTATTAAGAATATCTATTATATTTTTAATTAGATTTTCTCTATTTTCTTCACTATTCATACATTTAGATGTATATTCAACATATTTATTAGATTCACTATCTAAACCATTAGTAATAATAGGCCATAGTTTATATCCGTTTGCTTTTGCTTTTTGATAGTATTCTTTGCTATATTTCATTTCAACACTACCATCTTCTGCAGAAAGAGCAAACCATGTTGGCATTACAACATCTACCGCATCAATTTTATCTCCAAGAGTTTCAACTTTGCTTCCATATTGCCAAAATCCAATTATTTTTTCTTGTGGTTTTTGTTCTTCTTTTTGTTCTTGTTCTATTTCTTCTTCACTCTTTACAGTAACAGCAGATTTTTCTATATATCCAATTTTTCCGCTATCTGTTTTAACTTTATACCATCTATTATGTTTTAGACTCTCTGTATAAACTGTTACTGTATTATTCATACCAAGCGTTTCTAAAATATTAGAATCTGTTTTTAAATCTGAATAAACATTTACTTTATTATAATTTAATGGTAAGTCACTTGTACCTTTTTTATCTATAGAAATAGTATTTGTTTCTTCATTATAATCACTTTTAATGTTATATATATCCTTAATAGCATCTACAGCAATGTATGCAGCTTCATTATGTCTAATTAATGCTTGATTACAGTTATACTCTTTGAAGTTTCTTGTTGCAGTATCACTATTAAATTTGAATTTATATACTCCATCGTCTGTAGTAATTATTATTTTTTGTGTATCACTTGCAAATACTATTTTGTCATCTATAAAGTTTCCAACTGTTTTAGTGCTTATATATACTTTTCCATCTTTAATATATGGTTGATAACTGCTATCTATGTTATCTCCAAATATTGTTAGATTAGGATTATCTGTTTTAATAATATTTGCACTAGTTGTACTCATATTAGTCATATAGAATAGTCCTGCAATAACTGCAAGCAATATCATTGTTTTTAATATATTAAATAATGTTTCTTTCATATAATTATATCCCCTGTCACAATTTCAAAAATATTATACTATAAATTATTTTAATTGTGAATATTGAATTATTTTTTTGCAGTCATATTTAAAATATTTACGTTTGTAGAATATGTAATTTTGTCTCTTCTTTCTTTTCTCTTAATTGCATATCTTATAGCTTTATCTAAAAGTTCATTAAATGGTATGCCTTTTGGTTCCCATAGATAGAAAGATAAAGATCCAGGTATTGTGTTAATTTCGTTTACATATACTTTATTATTATCTCCATCTATAATGAAGTCTATTCTTGAAATACCTTCACAGTTTAATACTTTGAAAGTCTCTTTTGCTAGAGAATATATTTCATCTTCTTGAGCTTTAGTTAGTTCTGCAGGAATTTTTCTTGTTAGAGATGCCATACCAGAGCTTTTTGGTCCGCCTGCTTTCATTCCAAGTTTTCCACCTTTTACTCCTTTTGTGCCTTTTCCATCTCCCATGTATTTATCTTTATAACTTAATATTTCATCTGTTTTGATTGGTTCTTCTAAAACTGAACATTCTTGTTCTGCGAAGTTACCAACAACTGAACAGTTAATTTCTCTTAAGTTAGTTACACATCTTTCAATTAGAACACTTTCACAAAATACAAATACATTTTGCATTTTTTCTTTATATTCATCTTTAGTTTTAATAACTTCAATTCCAACACTTGAGCCAAGGTTGGCTGGTTTTACAATTATTGGTAGATTTAGAGTTCTTGTTATTTTTTCATAAGTCATATCTGGATCTTCTTGAAACTCTTGTGCATTTACTGTTACATATTCTACTACAGGAAGTTTTGAAGCCTCTAATACTTTCTTAAATATTATTTTGTTCATTCCTACTGCAGAGGCACATACATCACATCCAACATATGGAATGTTGTACATTTCAAGTAGTCCTTCTAGAGTTCCATCTTCTACGTTTAATCCATGAACTACTGGGAATACTACATCTATTTTTGCAAGAGTTTTCTTAAATATTCCTTTTTTAGCATTTAATACAAGTTTTCCTTCTTCGCTTGTAAAATATACTTCGTTTGCAAGTCTTTTAACTTCTTCTAAATCTTTAAATTCTTCAATTTTAGTTAATAGTTCAGATGTAAAAAATCTATTATCTTTAGAAATATACACTGGTACTACATCATATTTAGATTGATCTAAATTTTCCATTGCTTGCAAAGCAGAAATAATTGATACTTCGTGCTCTACGCTTTTTCCTCCAAAAAATACTCCAACTACTGTTTTCATAACTAATTACTTCCTTTCTTACTTAATGTAACTATCTGGTAGGTCATTTTCAAAAAGTGCAAGTAGATTTTCATGACTTATTTGAATCTCTTGTAGTTTTGCAAATGCTTCATACAGATCATTTACAACAATATAGTTTTCATAGCCTTTGTTTTTTAGGCCTTTTTCTATTGCTTTAGTTGTTACTTTTCCAACTAGTATTACATAGTCTAAGTCTGCTGCATACTCACCAAATTTTTCATTTAGTTCGTCTGTTTTTTCTCCTAGTTCTATCATTCCAGGAGTTACTAATACTTTGTATTTGTCTTTAAACATTAATAATGTTTCAATTGCAGCTTTTGAACCTGCTGGGTTAGAATTAAATGCATCATCTAGTGCAAGAATTCCACCCATATTTTTAAGTTCTAGTCTGTGTTCTACTGGTTTAATTTTTCTTATTCCACGTCTAATTTCTTCATTTGTCATACCAAGTTCACGTGCAATTGCTATGGCACATACAATATTTGCAATGTTGTGTTTTCCAAGTAGTTTTGTTTCAACCGTTATTCTTGTATCTGGTGCTACAACATCAAAAACACTACCTTTGTCTGACATATTTATATTTTCTACGGTGTATTTTGCATCTTTTCCTTCTACAGCAAAAGAAATAATATCTTTATCTTTTCCAAATCTTTCTATTCCTTGGTTAATATATTCATTATCTATATTTAGTATTGCTGTAGAATTAACCTTTGCATTTGTTACTATTTCAAATTTTCCTTTAACAATGTTATCCATAGATTTAAAACTTGTTAAATGTTGTGGTCCAATTGAAGTAATAACAGATATATCTGGTTTGGCAATACCACAAATCTCTTTTATTTCTCCTAAACGCGCAGCTCCCATCTCACATACAAATACTTCTGTATATGGTTTTATTTGCTCACGAATAGTCTTAACTACACCTAAAGTTGTATTAAAACTTTTTGGTGTCATTACAGTAATAAACTTTTCCTCTAAAAGTGCAGTTACAATATTTTTAGTAGATGTTTTACCATAACTTCCTGTAATACCTATTGTAACCATTTTCTTGTTTTCTTCCATTATTTTTTTAGCTTGTTTAATGTATCTGCTATTAAATATTTTTAATATTGGCTTTGCTAAAAAATTTCCAATGAATATTAAATCTATAGCTACAAATCTATATAATGATAAAATACATAGAGCGATTGGAATAATTCCTTGTTCTCTTAATGTCCATACTCCATATGCAATTAATATCATAATTATTGCTATTACTGCATAAGTAATTTTTACCCTATTTGTATATACAAACTTTTTCTTTGCAACTGCTCTATTTGACACTGTTTTATATGCTGTAAAAATACTTGCTAGAGTAAATGGAACAATCATATAAATATTAAAAAATGTCGCAACAGCAAATATTAATAATATTGCATTATATCCATTTATGTATAAAGATTTTGTTGTTCTTATTGCTGGTAAAAATTCATCTATCTCATAAAATGATTGTTGGAATATATGCATAAATTTGTTAATGTTAACTACAATTAGCACTAGAGAAACTACGTATAGTAGCACGCATATTTTTAGTACCATCTAATCACACCCCTCTAAAAATTTATTTACAACTGCATTAAATAACACTGGATTATTTAGGAAACTAAAATGTCCTCCATTTGTTATTTGTACAAGTCCTGCATCAGGTATTTTTGCCTCCATAATTTTTGCATCAGACAGTGGTGTCTCTGTATCTAGTGTTCCCCATATAAGTAATGTTGATGCTTTAATGTTTGGAAGATATTCTGTTAAGTCTTCATTAATTACATTTTTGAATACTTCCTTCATGTTATCGTTTGCATTAACATAGTCTGAGGAACCCATTTTATTTCTTAATTTTGAAATTACGCTATCTGCTTTCTTTCCTAAGAATAATTTAATTGTACCTTTTGCTACTTTATATAATACCTCTTTTAATTTTCTTTTTAAAGTCTTTTTAGGTTTAATTCCCGCACTATCTACTAAAATTATTTTTTTAGCTTCAAAACCTAACTTTCCAGTAAGTTTAATGATTACTCTTCCACCAAAAGAATGACCAATTAGTACTACATTTTTCATATTATTTTTTTCAATAAACTCTAATGTAAGCTTTGCATAGTCTTCTACTGTATAACTACTATCTGGTTCGTCACTTTTGCCAAAACCTGGGAAGTCTATTGCATATGTTGTAAACTTTTTAGAAAGTTCTGCAATCATATCTTTATATGTTGTATGATCTACTCCCCATCCGTGTAGTATTAAAATATTAGTGTTAGATTCTGGCCCTTCTTTTATATAATTAATTTTAAGGCCTTTAATTGTTATTTCCACTATTCCACGATCCTTTCAATTCTATCTCCTAGATTAGATATTACTTCATATACAATCTTGTGAGATAATTTTGCTATATCTTTTAAATCATTTGTATAATCCCAAATTACTACTTCGTCTCCTATTGAAACAGGAGCGTCTGTTACATCTATCATCATCATATCCATACAAATGTTACCTACTTGTGCACATTCTACACCATTTACAGTAACAGACAAGTTATTAGATAAACAACGAGATAGACCATCAGCATATCCAATTTTTACTACTGCTATTTTGGTGTTTGGTTTTGCAATATATATGCCAGAATATCCAACTTTTGTGTACTTTTCTATGTTGTTAATGTGGATAACAGGTGCTGTAAGTTTAGTTATTGGTTGCATATTTTTGCTATATCCGTACATTGATATACCAACACGTACATGTGTATCAATTTGTGGTTCATCTGTATACATCTCTGTTCCATCTGAATTTAGAATATGAATGTATTTGAAATCTGCAATTCTTTTTGCATCTTCAACAGTTTCTCTAAATATTCTAATTTGGTCTAATGTATATTCTTCATCTGAATCTGCACAAGATAAATGTGTATAGATTCCTTCAAGTTCTATATTTTCATGTTTTTCAATCTCTTTTATCGCCGCTAATACATTTTCTGGTGTAAAGCCAAGACGAGTCATACCAGTATCCACTTTAATGTGAAGTTTTGCAACTTTAGATTGTCTTTTTGCTTCTTCATCTATGTATTTTAATTCTTCTATATCACTTATTGACATAGAGATATCATTTGCTATTGCCTCTTTAAGCTCATCTGTATATACAACGCAAGTAACAAGAATCATTCCTTTTATACCTGCATCTCTTATTCTTTTTGCTTCTTCAATGTTTGCAACACCAAAAGCATCTACTCCCATATTTTGTAGTTCATTAGCTACTAAAGTATCTCCAGTTCCATATGCGTTTGCTTTTACCATTGCTATTATTTTACGATTTCCTATTTTATTTCTTATATATTCTATGTTTTCTTTCAAGTTTTGTCTATTTATATATAACTTTGCTTTCATAAAAAATCCTCACTTTTTTCACAAGACACAAAAAATAGTGAAAAATGTAGTAATATTATGTCAAACTTTGCTTTATTACTTGTTTTATGCTATAATGTTCTTGTGTATATAATTATTATACGCAAAAAAATATCTTTTTGCAACACATATTAAACTACAGCAAAAAAGATAAATCCACACTAAATTCACAAGGAGAAAACATGAGTAAAAAGAACTATGTTAAACTAAATAACAACAATAGACATTTGTCTTTGGGTAACTTATTTAGAATATTAAAAGAAGAAACAAATAACAAGAATTTTACTATTCAATCTGAGATATTTTGTATCCTTTTTGATATTGACTCAATATCCGATACAACAGTAAACAACTATTGTACTGGCGTTAGAGCAATTAACTCTACATACAAAAACATATATGTAGAATGGAGACAAAAGTACCAAAAAGATGAAACTATATTTAAGAATATAATACTAAATATAATAGCTACTATAGATAACAAGAATGTCTTTATTACTAAGGACTACTTTAACCAACCAATAGATGTTATTAATTCTAATACTAAGTTTCATAAAGTATGTTTAAGATTATATAACATTTCTAAAAACGATCTAGAAGTAACTAAAGAATTTTCTGGACAACTTAAAAGATTACTTGACCAAAAGAATCTATACAAGTTTTTCGTTGAAGTACTATTCTTTGTTATATTAGATAAAAAACAACCAGTATATATTGAAGATAAATTTATGGATACACTAGATGATTTTCTATACTCTTCTGAAGTATCATCTGATGACGCAATAGAGTTTGTTACAGTTCAACTTCGTGGTGGACTATGGTCTATTCGTGGAGTACATGAACTTGCTAAAAAAGATAATCCATATGCATGTTTTGAAATGGGTTCGCTAGAGTTATACGGACAAGTTGCAGGATACCCTAGATACCAAGAAAGCTACAACTTCTTTATGCGAGCTGCAGCTAAAAACCATCCAAATGCAATATGGGCTATTGGGCATTTATACTATAATGGATTTATTGGTACTAGAAGCCGTGAAGATTTAAAAAATGCATTTAGATACTTTAACAGAGCAAGACATCTAAATTGCATTAGTGCAATAAATAGCTTAGGTACTGTATTTAAAAATGGTGATGTACCATTCATAAAGAAAGATTTAAAGAAAGCAAAGAAACTATTTGAATTTGCAGCAGATAAAAACTATGTTTATGCAATAAACAACCTTGGTATTATGCTTGAAGAAGAAGGAAATATTAAGAAAGCAAAAGAGTTATATAAATCTAGCGCGGCTCAGGGTGAAAGCTGGGCAAGAAACAAACTTGGTCAAATGTATAGACTTGGACTTGGTACTAAGAAGAATCTAAAAAAAGCTTTTGATTACTACACCTTAGCAACTGACGCAACAGTATATTCAATAAACTTCTGGTCTAAGTATAACTTAGCACACTATTTTTACGAGACAGGCCAAGCAGATATTGGTATTGCTAAAGATTTAGAAAAAAGCATTAAACTTCTTGAAGAATGTATAGAACATGGAATATACAAAGCTTATGAAGATTTAATATACATTTATTTTGAAAAGTATAAAGAAACAGAAAACAATGAATTCTTAAAGAAAGCTAAAGAATATGCTTCTGTTTATACTTGTATGGATGAATGTGATGATGAAACAATAGATAGAATTAATGCTCAACTTAAAGGTATAAGCAAGAAGAAAAAAATTAATTTTGATGTATAAAAGGAGTACAATATGGATTTTAGTATATTGAGTTTATTTAATTTTTTACCTTTTACTTTAGTAGTAATTTTTGTAATTTTACTATATTCAAAGGTTAAATTAGAAACTGCATTATTTGTAATTGAAATTATTACTTTGGTTTTTAGTTTATATCCACTATATTTTGAAGCAATAATGATGCCTAATAATGTATTTAATCATTTTAATATAGTGAACAGCGGAAATCTACTAATTATATTTTTCATTATACCTTTGTTTATTATCTTAGTTTCAGTATTTAGTTTCACTAAAAACAAAAAAATAAGCTATGTATTACCTATATGCTATTTAATTATTACTTTTATTATGGCATACGGTAATATATAAAAAAGAAAATACAGGACTTAGTCCTGTATTTTTATTTACTTCTTTCAAGTTCAAATATAACTTCTCCATCTTCTCCATAATACTCTTTAGTGTATTTTAGATGAACCCATAGTTTATCTGTCAAATCATACTCTGTTATTTCTAAAGTACTCATACTTTCTATATTTCCATTCCAAGCAACATCTGTATATCCATCACCATCTGATTTTGCTGATTGATAGAATTTTTCTCCATTTTCATTTTCTACATAAAGTCCTCTATATTCATCTATGTGGTTCCATTTTGGATCATCCAACCATGCATTAAACTTTTTTTCAAATGTTTCTTTATCATCATTTGGATCATAATCAGGATTAACCCATGAACTAGTATACATGAATTTTGCTCCTGTTTTAGAAACTATAAAATATTCAAAAACAAATCTTGAATCACTAACATTTTTTAAATTGTATACTATTTGTTGTCTGTTATAAAATTCTTCAGGCAAATCTATATCTATAGTCCAATATCCATCTAGAGTTATATTTTCTCCATTATTCATTTCTAATATTATTTGATCCATTTGTATCTTTAATGTTTTTGACTTAGGAAATTCATTTGAATTAGTTGTATATGAATATTTAATTGAATCATCTGTATAATTTGCTATATGTGAGCTTTCATTTCCTAGATTCAGGCCGGGATAATTCATCATATTTCTTATTTCTTCTGCCTCTTTAATTGTTAATTTCTCACTTTGAAATTTGGTTACTATCCAATTATCATTTTCATCTGTAATAAACAAGTCTGTAAAAGAGCATTCTTTAATCTCTGAAACTTTTATATTTTGAGGTAACTTAATATTAAACATTATGTTTAAATTATAGTCATCCATTATTATTTTTTCTACTTGAATGTCAACTTTACTATTGTTTTCTTCTACTTCAAATTCTTGTACATATCCATTGCCTTCTGCTGTTTTTACACCTTTTGATACATCTTTAAAGAAGTATTTAACAATAGCTTTAGCTCCAGCAAATGATAAGATTAATAATGTTACCAGAATAGCAATTCCAATATATTTACTTATATCTATTCCTTTTTTTGATAATTTGTTTTTTAGTTTATTTCTTATTCTGTGTAGTTTTACTCTAATATTAATTTCAGACATTTTTAATTCATATGCAATATCTTTTGTACTTTTGTCTAGGTAATAGTAATTGCAAAATACCTTATACTCATCTTCTGATAAATTATTAAGTTCCTCTTTTATTGCTTCGGCTATTTGATTATTATTTAGTATTAATTCTAAATCTTCTGTATCTGATACTATATCTTCATTAAGTTCAACCTCACTATATTTTTTTATTTTTTCTCTTATCTTATTTCTAGTCACATTTTTAGATATACCTACAATATAATTTTTTAAGTTTTTGCTTTCTAGCATTCTATTTTTATTATGCCATATATTAATGAATACATCAGATATAGCCTCATCTATATCTTCTTCACTTAGGTATTCTTTTGCTTCATTACTAATAACAGTTCTAATATATCCCTTGTATTTATTTATCATCTTTTCCATATCTATATTTCCATTAGATATATAATTTTTAATATTATCTTCCATACTTTCACCTACTTTTGTTATTCTTTCATCAATAATGACACTAATTAGTTTTAGTTTGTTACACTTTTAATAAAAAAAGTTGAGAATTACTTCCCAACTTTAAATTATTATTGTTCTTTAAACCATTTAGCAAATTCTTGAAGTGACGAACCTGTTACTTTTCTACGTTCATCTATTTCTTCATCTGATAGTTCAGATAGTGTTCTTGAAGGATCAAATGAATCTTTGTAGATATGCCATAGAGGTGACCATTGTTTTTCATTGTCATGTCCTCTATATTCTTCTGCTACTGTACCTTTGTGTTCATAGAAAAAGTATTTTATATCTTTTCCATCGTAGTATGCAACACATTCTTTGAAAGCACAATTTCTATTCTCTTTTCCACGCATAATATCTAGTATTCCTTGTGTTCCTATTGTATCTAGTGCAAAGTTTACAAATGCTCTTGGGAATCCATTTAATGCTTCAATATAAAAACCTGAATCCATTGCAATACATGGTTGTTTTACAACATCATATGCTTGTAATACTTTTTGTCTTGCTATTTCTTGAATGTCATCTGTACGAGGCTCAATTAGTTCATAGTTATATGGTTCAACCTCGATATTTGCATCTCCTAAATAATTCATTGCTGTAGAAATTTTACCTTTATTTGTAGTAACAAAAGTTATCTTTTTCATTTTTTCTCCCTCCTATTTTATTCTATTATTTCAAGTGGTGTAAAGTTTGCCATTAAACGTTTGAAACCTGAGTTTTCAAACATAATTTCAAGTTTGAAATCATCACCTTCTGGCTCAATATTTTGTATAGTTCCAATACCAAATTTTTTGTGTTTTACTTCCATTCCAACTTTGTATTTCATTTCTCCAGGTTGCATTTGCTTTTGTGGTGCAGCAGTTGCTCCTGAAAGATTTTTTAAGAATGATTCAACACTTACACCAATTTTAGGTTTGTTTTGTGGTTTCATTGTGCTATGACTTGTTTGTACTCTATCTCTATTAGATAAATATGTTTCAACTCTTTTATATTCATCATCTAAGAATGATGATTGTCTCTTTATTCCTCTAGATTCTTTATTTTCAATTGAGTCTTCTGTAAGTAAGTTATCTGGTATTTCATCTATAAATCTAGATGGAAGTGAGAAACTTGTTGAACCATAAAGTGTACGTTTCTTAGTATTTGTTAAGAATAATTGATCTTTTGCACGAGTTATTGCAACATAGCAAAGTCTTCTTTCTTCTTCAGTTGATGCATCTTCTTCTATTGAACGTTTAGATGGGAATAATCCCTCTTCCATTCCTACCAAGAATACATCATCAAACTCTAGACCTTTTGCACTATGCATAGTCATAAGTGTTACTGCTTCAGTTGATTCGTCTAGGTTATCTACATCTGATACTAATGCGATACTATCTAGGAAGTCTTCTAGTGTGTTTTCTGCATTTTCATTTTCAAACTCTATTGCAACACCAATAAACTCCATTAAGTTTTCAAAACGGATTTCAGTTTCTTTTGTACCTTCTGCATTTAACATGTCTTCGTATCCACTTACTTTAAGTACTCTTTTAATTAAATCTGATACTTTGAATGTTTCTTTGTTAGACATTAAATCATTCATCATATCTCTAAATAGTATGATGTTTCCTGCACTTCTTAGTCCTGCTAGGTTAAGGTTATCTTGAATTAGTTCAAATATTGATACACCCTTGTCTTGTGCCATTTGATCTAGCTTGTCCAAAGCAGTATCACCAATTCCTCTTTTTGGTTCATTTATAATACGTTTTAGCGCTATGTTATCATTTTTATTGTTTATTAATTTTAAGTAACTAATTATATCTTTTATTTCTTTTCTTGCATAGAACTTAATTCCACCAATTAATTTATATGGAGTTCCTGTTCTCATGAATACTTCTTCAAGTACACGAGCTTGTGCATTAGTTCTAAATAATACTGCAAAGTCTGAGTATTTTTTATTTTCTTTTCTGCATAAATCATCTATTGTTTCTACTACATACTCAACTTCTTCATACTCATTGTTTAGAGTTTTGTAATTAATCTTTTCTCCTTCTTTGTTTTGTGTCCAAAGTACTTTGTCTATTTTAGAAGAGTTATTCTTAATTACTTCATTTGCTGCATTTAGAATATTTTTTGTACTTCTGTAGTTCTCTTCAAGTTTTATTATTTTTGCACTAGGGAATTCTTTTTCAAAGTTTAGAATATTTGTTATATCTGCACCTCTAAATCCATAAATAGATTGAGATTCATCTCCTACTACACAAATATTTCCTGTTCCTGCTGTTAAAAGTGAGATAAGTAAAAATTGAGTTTTGTTTGTATCTTGATACTCATCTACTAGAACGTATTTATATTTTTCTTGGTAGTATTCTAGTCTATCTGGATGCTCTAAAAAAAGTTGTACTGTAAGCATTATGATATCATCAAAATCTATTGAGTTATTTGTTCTTAGTGTTTGTTGATACATTGTATATACTTTAGCTATTTCTTCTTTTCTAAAGTCTCCCTGAGCGTCTTTTGCATATTGTTTATCATCCTTCATGACTTCTTTTGCTTTTGAAATTTCTGCTTTAATTAGTCCTGTAGGATATATTTTATCGTCAATATTAAGTTTTTTCATAACTTCTTTTATTACTTTATCTTTGTCTATTTCATCAAAAATATTGAAGTCACGACTATAACCTAATAGTTCTATTTCTCTTTTTAGAATTCTTACACATACTGAGTGGAAAGTTCCAAGCCACATATCTTGTGCCTCTGCTCCAACTAATCCTTCTACTCTTTCTTTCATTTCTTTTGCTGCTTTATTTGTAAAAGTGATTGCTAGTATTTCCCAAGGTTTTACTATTTTTTTCTCAAGTAAATATGCAATCTTATATGTTAAAACTCTAGTTTTTCCTGAACCTGCACCTGCAAGTATTAGAAGTGGTCCATCTAAGTATTCAACCGCTTCTTTTTGTCTGTCATTTAGTCCATTTAATAAATCGCTCATTTTACACCTCTAATATTCCGCCGTAATCTATTACATCTAGTCCATTAAACTCAACTATTGTTAAATGTCTATCTGTTATAAACTTACGTATTTGTCCATCTCTATCTATTTTTTCTAAATCACCAAATATAATGATGTTGTTATCTACTTTTCCAATTGCTCCACCAATAAAACCTTGCATTGAGCTATATCTTCCGTGTTCATCTAGTAGCTTTATATCTGGAGTGTAGTCTAGAAGTAGCACACTAAGGTTATTTGCTCTTAGTCTTTCTGCTATTTTTTTGTCTGTTGTAATTACACTTGTATCATCTATTACCGCTATAGAACAATTTGTATATCCTTGTTCAACATCAATTAGCTCGTAGCCACCTTCTTGAAGTAGTTTTAATACTTTTTTATCTGTATATTTAAAATTATGTACAGCATAGTTTCCAATTATTGCTACATTATATTTGATATCATCTGGATAATGCATTTCAATTTGCTCTTTACCACATACGATATTATATTCACTCTTTTTAAGCATAAAAGTTAAGTCTTCAAACTGAGACTTTTCTACTACTAATGTATCTCCAATTTTTGTAGTAAAAATATCTACATGAGAAGATATTTCTGGATATACATTATTGCTTCTTTGTATTGGTACTAACTCATATCCTAGGTATTTTAATGTGTTTTTTTCCACATTTCTCATCCTAGGGTCAATTAAAATATACTCCATATTTCACCTCTAAACCTTTGTTTGTTTTTACTATGGTTATTATATCAAAAAGGGTATAGTATTGCAATGAAATTTTGGTTAAAAAAATATAAAAAGAGAGATGAGTTTTTAACTCATCTCTTCTAATACAACAGGATCGGTTTGATATCCAATAGATACCCCTTCGAAACGTTTACAGTTCCTGATTCTGTTATCAAAGAATGGAAAACTTTTACCTGTATAATCTTTTGAAATCATTGGTAAAACTTCAATACCTTTCTTTTTTAACTCATCTATTCCATTTTTATCTATTGTATATTCAACACAACTGTTACTAATAACGTTGTACATTCCGATCACTATTCCATCATACATTACTTTGTACTTCATAACAAAACCCCCATTCGTTAATTTTCCTTTCATATTAAATGATGTCAATAAGTATTATAACATAATTTAGTATAAAAGTCAATGTTTATGTAAACCCTAGTCAATATCTTCAATGTCTTTCTTTTGCTTTTCTCTTACATCATTTATTATCTGTTTATTCTTATCTATATAATCTGAATCGTAGTCTACTTCCATTTCACCATATAGATAATCTTTTGCACGTCTTTTATTTGTTTCAAGTACTGCTTTAGCAACCCTTTTAACCTCTATAGGTAATGTTGTACCAAGTTCTTCTTCTAGTTCTTTTGTTGCTTTATCTACATCCATTGTTTCTGTAGCATATGATAGAAAATCTTCTAGTTCGAAATCATCACTTAATGTAACTTCTAAAGTTGCATCTGCTATTTCTTCTCCTTGTGCATCTTCGTTTGGAACAAGTGCAACTTTTGGAATTACATCTTTTGCTGCTTGTTCACAACGTTTTGGATCAAAAGCATAAGCCATTACATCTTCTACATGATCTGCTAATAGTAGTGAATTTTCTGTATCAAATATTTTAGATACTTCAAGTTTTGTTTTATCTTTTTTGTTTGCCATAAAGCCTATATTTTCTGTATGTCTATCTTCTGCACCTACTAGAAAATCGAAAACACGAAGTTTTCCAAGGTCTTTTATTATTTTCTTTTGAGTTTGTTCACTATATCCATTTTCTTTTAAAGATTTTGCAAGCATTCTCATTGAATCTGGATAATCTATTATTGATGGATTGTCTGGATGAGCCATTGATGTTCCAATTAAATCTTCAAAGCTTAGTAATACATCATCTTCTTTTTCTAGTATTGACTCTGTTATTACGCCAACTTTTCCATCATATTTTACTAAATCATAATTTGCATATCCAAGTCCAACTTGACGAGCAAGTTTCATAGCTATTAATTCTGCATAATGTGAATAGTTATCTATTCTATCTACACTAGTTTTTAACATATATTGTTTTCCATCTTTTGTTTCAAACCAGTTCTTTTGTCTTTCTGCTGTACCTACTTTTTCTCTTGAATATGTTGGAAAGTCACCTATCATTTCATCTAACTCTAGCATACCATCTTCATTTCTTTTGGCAGCAAATAAATCTTTAGATGAAAATTTACATTTCATTGCATTTTGTATCATAATATCACCAATTATTATATATCATATTTTAATACTAAATTGCAAGAGTACCACCTTGTGTATCTAGTAATATATAAATTTTTTCTGTAATTAGACTAGCTGTATTTATATATACTAAAAATTTCTTATCTTCTATGCTTCCTAAGAATTCATAACATAATACTTCATCTTTAGATTCAGTTGGAATAAGAGCAAGTCTTGTTTTTTCTATATTTAAGTTTGGATTTATTTTTTCTTTTGCTGTTTGTTCTGTGTTAACAGGATTAATTACCCTCAGATGATTGTTAAATATATACCCATTAGCTTCTACCATTAATATTTTGCCATTGTCTAGTGCGACTTTAACTTTTATTAAATCTGAGTAGCAAATTACATTATCTTGAATTGCTGCAAAAGAAATTGTTAGAGTATTATCCATTTCTTGGTAATATGTTTGTTCTATGCTTTCTATGTTCCATTTTTTTAGGAACTCTTTTGCATTATCTATTGCCTCTTTACTTTCAATTTTCTTTTCTTCAACTTTTCTGTTTCCTATCATTTGGTATAGTTTTCCATCTTGTTTTGTTATATATACTTCATTTTCATCTACCTTGTACTTGTATAATTCAATTTGTCCGTTTAGTTCTTCAATAAATTGTACGTTCATCGTTTCAAATTTGTCTTTTAAAAGGCTTTCTCCTTCTTCTTGTGAAATTATTCTATCTGATAGCGATTTTGGCTTTAAAGACAATATATGATTTGAAAATGCTCCGTCATAAATGATGCCTTCATAGTCTGTAAATGGTTTTATTATTTTACCACTTGTTGTACTATCTATATCTGTTATTTGATCATTTAATATATTATCCCCTTCTTCTTTTAACTCGTTCCATTTTATTCCTTTTTCATTTATTTGTATGTATAAAGAATTTAATGCTTTATCTAGCTCGTCTATTTTGTTATACAACAAATCTATATTTTGTCTTATATCATCTTCTTTTAATTCTTGACTATTTAAAATTGCTCGCATAAGTGTATATGAATAATCACTAGTTTGAGTTAGATACATATTTATTTTTTCTGTTATGTTTGGTGATAAAGGCAGTGTAGACAAGTTAGATATACTACTGTTAGCTTTTGCAAAAACACTTGCTAATGTTGTTAAAGTATATGTATCATTTGTAGTTATTTTAAGTTTTAACATCTCATTTTTTATATTACTTATATCTCCAATAAAGTTATATAGTGCCTTATTATATGAATCTTCTCTTTCTTGTCTTTCAATTTTATATCCTTTAAGAATGTTCATAAAAAATAATGTTATTATTGCTATTATTGCAAAATATATTATTCCAACTTTTTTATCTCCAAGCTTTTCTTTTATTCTTATTACTAGTTTTTCAAACTTTTCCATTATCTCTCCTTTGCAAATACATGTTTTCCTATTGTTGTTACCGTTTGTAGTGAGAAAAGCCATTTAGATTTTGTCTTGCTTGGGTTATAGAAATAAAGGGCGCCTGAAGTTGGATCTACACCATTTATTGCATCTTGTGCTGCCATATATACACTTGAGTCTTCTTCAATTGGTAGATTGATTTGACCATCTGCAACAGAGGAAAATTGTCCAGGAGAATAAATTACACCTGCAATTGTATTTGGAAATAGTGGACTTTTTACTCTATTCATTATTACTGCACCTACTGCTACTTGACCTGAGTAACTTTCTCCTCTTGCTTCTGCATTAATTAGTCTTGCTAAAAGTTCTACCATATTATCTGATGATGGTACATCTGTATAAATTGAACTTTGTGCCTCTTTAGAATATACAATAGTTGCTATTAAAAGTAGGCATAAAAAGAGACATATTGCTATTTTTTTCATATAATCACCTAATAATATTTTGGTAATTAATGAATTTAATATACAATATGTCTTTTTATTTGTTTTTTATATTTAAATTTGTATTATATGAAGAATCCTAAAATTACTAAGAATATAACTCCAGGAACTCCAAATACACCAGCAATTAATGCAGTTATAATATTAAATGGAATAGATATTCCTATTGCACCACCAAATGTATTTACTAAAAATACAAGTAGTGCACCTATTGCACAGTTAATTGCAAGTTTTATTATTTTCTTTACTGGCCATGCTAGAAGTTTTGCAATTACAATTACAGCTATTGCTGCAAAAATTAATACAGTATAATTTGCTACCATATAAATCCCTCCTAAATTATTCTAATTATATCTTTAACGGTTACAAATAATGTTAAGCCTAGAAGTAATGCTAAACCTATATATGAAATAATTAGTTCAACCTTTTCTGATACTTTCTTTCTAGTAATAGCTTCAATTAATACAATTACTATTTTTCCTCCATCAAGTGGTGGGAAAGGAAGTATGTTTGCAACACCTACTGCCATAGATATCATTGCCATTAGATAGAAGAAGTTTAAAAGTCCTGAACTTTTTGAAACAACTTCACCTATTCCAACAATACCAGACATGTTGCCTATTGATACTTTTCCAGTAAATAATTTAACGTATGATCCTACAATATTTTTAATGTTTTCTGTAGTTTCAATGAATGAGTATTTAACACTAGATTTTGTTGTTGCAACACTTCTTATACCTAAATCCATAACTTCTTTAGATTCTGCTACAAGTTTAAATTCTTTAGTTTCTTCTCCTCTTTGAACTACTACTTTAATTTCTTTATCGCCTTTATTTTTAATTTCTTGTACTATATTTTTCGCATCTGGTGTTGATACATCATCTATAGATAAAATTATATCTCCAGATTTAATTCCAACTTTTGCTGCAGGTGTTCCTGCTCCAACAAGTTCTATCTCATTAGTATTAACACCTTCTTCGTTTTGAACAAATGTAATACCAATTTTTCCTTCTTTTGTTTGAGCATTTTTTACTTCTGTAGAATAAACTTGACCATCTCTTTCATATTCTATAGTTACATCTGTAACTCCAGATTTTAATTCATAATTAGATAATTGGCTATAAAGTTCAATTTTCTTTCCGTTGATACTTACTATTTTATCTCCAGCTTGAAGACCAGCTTCAATTAATACTGAATCTTCACTTAGCTCTTGTATTGTAGTTGTAGCTACATTACCTGGTAGATAAACACATAAGAATACTACAGTTGCAAGGATGAAATTAAATATAACTCCCATTGAAAGAATTATTATTTTCTCCCACCATTTTCTTGCTTGATATGATGTTGGTGCAGGCTCTTTATTTTTATTCTTTTCATCTTCTTCAGATTCTTCTCCACCTTCACCTTCAATTGCACAATATCCTCCAAGTGGTAACCATCTTAAAGAATACATTGTACCTTTAAATTTCTTTTGAAAAATCTTTGGTCCAAATCCTATTGAGAATTCATCTACTCCAGTTTTTAAACATTTACTTGCTAGAAAATGTCCAAATTCATGAATAGTTGCAACACAAAGAATAATTACTAATAGTTTTACAATAGTTATTAATAATCCTACCAAAATTATGCCTCCTTATAATAGTTTTGTTAGATATAAAAATATGTATAAAAATGGTGCAATAAATAGTACAGAATCTACTCTATCTAATACTCCACCATGTCCTGGTAATAATTGACTAAAATCTTTTTCTCCGCAATAGCGTTTAATACTAGAAGCTGCTAGGTCTCCAATTTGACCTACTATACTAAATACGACTCCCATAACTCCCATTAATATTAGATTAAAGTTAGTTCCAAAATATGTATTAGTTATATAGCATATTAAAACACTTATTACGACTGATGCTATTATTCCTGCAACTGAACCTTCGATACTTTTTTTAGGACTTACTGCTGGGCATAATTTATGCTTTCCAAATCTTGATCCTATCTCATATGCAAAAGTATCTGTTGCACTAGCATAAGTTACTGCTAGTAGGAAAAATATTCTACCATCTGCTTGTGCAAGTAATAATTTAATAAATGCAAACATAAATGGTGAATAAATAATTGTTAAAAATGTAATTGCTACGTCTATTGCAGTCACTTCAAGTTTCTTAAATATTATATATGCAAATGAATATAATATTAAGCATGGAAGTGCTACAAGAATTACATTTAGCACCCAATCTGTAGGAACATTACCAAGTAAAGGTATAATTAGGCAACTTAAATATCCAACCAAAGGAATTGGATGATGTCCTTTAACTTTAAAAACCCTATTACATTCATATACTCCAATTATTGCTAGTAAAGTAGTAAATATTGAATATACTATTTGGTTGTTTAAAACAAGTCCACCAATTACGGTTAGCATTAATATTAATGCTGTTGCTACTCTTTTTACTCCATTATTCAATTTTTCTCTCCTTACTAGATTATACTTCCATAACCTCTTTTTCTTTAGCTGAAATCATTTCATCTATTTTTGCTGTGAATTTGTCTGTTATTTTTTGAATTTTATCTTCAGCACCTTTTAATTCATCTTCAGTGATTTCTCCAGCTTTTTCTTGTTTTTTAGCATCGTCAATTCCGTCTCTTCTTACGTTTCTTACTGCAACTTTTGCATCTTCACCTAAAGATTTAACTTCTTTAACGATTTGTTTTCTTCTATCTTCATTTAATTCTGGAAATGTTAATCTTACACCATTTCCATCATTAATTGGGTTTACTCCAAGTTCAGCCATTTGAATAGCTTTAGTTATTGGTCCAATTAAAGATTTATCCCAAGGTGTTATTAATATTTGTCTTGCTTCTGGTACAGAGATTGCTCCGACTTGGTTTAGTGGAGTTTGTGCTCCATAGTAATCTACTGTAACTTTATTTAGTATAGCAGGATTTGCTCTACCTGCTCTAATTGCTACTAATTCTTCTTGTAAATAATCTACTGCTTTTTGCATTTTGTCTTCAATTTCTTGATAATCCATATTATTTTCTCTCCTTTAAAAATCTTATACAATAATTATACAATAAAATCCTAAAAAAGCAATAATTAATACCCATACAAGTATTCATTTCTGCTCTTTTTAAATTTTACTACCTTGTTTCTTACATATGCTTCTAATTTTTGCATAAACTCATCTGCACTGATTTCTTTTTGTTCTACCATTGTTAGTCCTTTTTCCCAGCTTGCAGTAAGTTCTGGATTTAGCATATCTGGCATAGTTGATGCTACAATATCATAAATTGCTTCTCCTCTTTTTGTTGGTGTTAAAATTTGTGTTTTTGAGTTTGCTGCAATATAGTTTATACGTATTAGCTTTTTAATTATTTCTGCACGAGTTGCAGATGTTCCTATTCCACTACCTTTTATTTGTTCACGTAGTTCTTCATCTTCAATAAGCTTTCCTGCATTTTCCATTGCAAGAACCATATCTCCAGAATTATATCTTTTAGGTGGTTTTGTCTCACCCTCACGAATTGTATATTCTGTAGCTGTAAGGATATCTCCTTTTTTTAGTTTTGAAAGAATTTCAACATCATCTAGTGTTTCTTCTTCTTCCTTTTCTTTATCCTCATCTTCATCGTCTGTTTTTTCTTCTTTTTTAGAGTTATCTTTTTTTAGCTTATCATTTTTATATAACTCTAGATAGCCCATTTGAGTACAAACTTTACCATTTGCAAAGAATTTTTCTCCATCTACATCTATAGTTACTGTGATTCTATTATATTCTGCAGGTGGATAAAAGATAGCTAGAAATCTTTTAACAATTAAAATATATACATTTTTTTCTAATTCTGTTAAACCTTCTAAGTTTTCTCCACCTTGTCCTGTAGGAATTATTGCATAGTGGTCTGTTATTTTAGAATCATCTACATATTTTGTCTTTTCTAGTTTTGTACTGTATTTCTCTTTAGCCATTGTTTGAATAGCTTGAGTTATCTCATCATCTATTTTGAGTTTAGATAATCCATTTAAGTTCTTTGTTATCTCTTTTGCAACAGCACTTGAAAGTACTCTTGCATCAGTTCTTGGATAAGTTACAAGCTTTTTCTCATATAGATTTTGTATTGTTTGTAATGTTTGATCTGGACTGATTTTAAATCTACGAGTACATTCGTGTTGTGCTTCTGCAAGATTAAATAATAGTGGTGGATTTTCTTTATTCTTTTTCTTTTGAATTGACTCAACTACTGCTTTTTCTTTTCCTTTTAGATAGTCTATAAACTTTAGAGCATCTTCTTTTTTCTTAAATCCTGTTTCATTATATAGTCTTGGAGAATCTAGGAGCTTTGAGCCTTCTTGAGCTTTCCAATCTGCAAGCAAAGAGCTTTCATCTTTTTGGAATGCTCCACGAATTTTATAGAAAGAAACCTTTTTAAAGTTTCTAATTTCTCTTTCTCTGTTTACTACTAAGCCTAATACACAAGTCATAACTCTACCAATTGAAATTACTGCTCTATCTTCTTCCATCTTTTTTGCAAGTCCTCTTGCATAAATTAATGATAGTAGTCTTGAAAAGTTAATTCCAATTAAGTAGTCTTCTTTTGCTCTTAAATATGCAGCATCAGATAAAGAATTATATTCATCTAAATCTTTTGCTTCTCTTATGCCTCTTAATATTTCATCTTCAGTTTGAGAATCTATCCATACTCTTTTTAATTTTGCATTTGGATTAGGATGTGCCATCATGTATACTAAACGCTGTATGTACTCTCCTTCACGTCCAGAGTCTCCTGCGTTGTATATAGTATCTATATCTTCTCTTTGAAGTATTTTTTGAATGGTATAAAACTGCTTGCCAGCAGTTCCTGGTAATATTTCATATTTCCAGTCTGTTGGTAGAAAAGGAAGTGTATCAAGTCTCCATGTTTTTAGCTTTTCATCATACACCTCTGGATAACTCATTGTAACTAAATGTCCATAACACCATGTTATTATCCATTCGTCTGATTCAATATATCCATCTTTTCTACTAGTATTTATCTTTAAAGCTTTTGCAAATTCCATTGCTACACTAGGTTTTTCTGTTACTATTACTTTTTTTGCCATATCTATCTCCTCAAACATCATTATTATACTATAAAAAAATAAATAGTGCAAAAGTTAAAAGCACATTTTTCCTGTCTAAAAAGAAAAACTACTAAGACATTAATCTTAGTAGTTTATATGTTTTAATGAGCACTATAAAAATATTTAATATTTACAGTGTCTTTTCCTTTTGCTTCTAACATTTGAGAAACTGTAATTATTTGATAATCTTGTGCTAACAACTGTTCTACAATTCTTCTTACTGCAGGTGTAGTTGTTGGATGAATATCATGTAGAAGGATGATATCTCCGTCTTCAACATCACTCATTACTAGTGGAACTATTTGATTTTGGTCTTTAGTTTTCCAATCTAGTGAGTCTATGTTCCAAAGAATTAATGTCTCTTGTATTGTAGATTTTACTGTGTCGTTCATTGCACCATATGGTGGTCTTACAAGTTTTGGTCTGTATCCAGTAATGTTGTATATAGCATCAGATGTATCATTAATTTGTTTAGCAATGCTATCCGCAGATAATTTTGTTAGTTGTGGATGATTCCAAGAGTGGTTAGCAATTTCATGTCCACCTTCATACACTTTCTTTACAACTTCAGGATATGCTTGTACATTTTGTCCTAACATAAAGAATGTAGCATGAACATTATATTCTGCTAAAATGTCTAGAATTGCTTCTGTGTTTGTTGGATGTGGTCCGTCATCAAAAGTAATTGCTATCATTTTCTTGTTTGGATCTATGTAGTTTTTGAAAATTTCTTTGTATTCTTCTTCAGATACTCCAAAATTATCCTTTGTCAAAGTTTTACTTATTGCATAATCTTTAAGATCTAAATACTTACATGAACCAGATTTTTTTGTATCTGTATAAAAATCTACACCTGTTTTAGTAAGTAAATATTTATCTGTATAATTATTTGCAATAGTATCTTTGTATCCATCTTTGAAAAAGTCATCTAGCGATATTGCTCTTTGATTTTTTGTGTCATAATTATATAAAGTAACTGTTTTTGTATAGTTGTCTTCATATAAGTTTTTGACAGATGATGTAACTTTTACACTAACAATGTTATCGTTGATTACATATGTATCAATAACATTTTTGTATACTGCTTTTTCGTGTTCTTTAACACCTTCTTTGCCAGCTGTAGTTGCAATTAATGCATTTACATCATTTTCAATTTTTGAATTAACATCGTTGTCTATAAACTCTGAATAACTTAGAGTTTGCTTGTAAATTTCAAAGTTGTCTTCCTTTTGTTCAACATCTACTAATTCTCCAAATTCCTTAGATGTAGATGATAAAATTGGTAGACTTAATTTGTTAAAACTGTTTGTGAAAAATAAATTCACCACAATAAAAGCTACTCCTAAAAATAGTAGCAAAACAAATACTTTGAGTATTCTCTTCATAAAAAATATCTCCTCCCTTTTTTAAATAATTTTTTCTCATTGTTTTTTGACTTTAATCAAGCCAATCAATATATTGTTCATATGACTGATATTATACACCTATTTTTTGCGTTTTTCAATACTTTACATAACATTTTACGACATATTTTTAAAAATAAAAAAAGAGCCTAAACTTAGGCTCCTTCTATCTTTTATCTAATTTGTTACATTTGATGTAGATACGTTTTCATCACTACCAAGTGTTAAAACGCCTTCTTTATAATCCCCATCTCTGTATACTTTTATTTTTACTTTATCTCCAATATTTTTTTCATTTTTTATTGTATTTATTTCATTTATTGTTAAAACTTTTTGTCCATCAAATTCTACAATTACATCTCCTCTTTGTAATCCTAGCTCTTGAGCTGGTGAATTAGCACTAATTTTATATATGTATACACCTTCTACAAGATTATTTCTTGATGCTAATGTTTTATCTAAGTCTATTCCATATATTCCAATATATGGTCTAACTATCTTTCCGTTTTCTTTTAATTCTTCTATTATTTTTAATGCATAATTACTTGGAATAGCAAATCCTAATCCTTCAACTGATTCATCACTTATTTTTACAGTATTAATTCCTATTACTTCACCTTTAGAGTTTACAAGTGCTCCACCACTGTTACCTGGGTTTATTGCAGCATCTGTTTGTATAACATTATATGTTCTTCCATCTGCTGTTATTGTTCTATTTACTGCAGATATATATCCTACTGTTACGCTTCCTGCAAATTCTTTTCCAAGTGGATTACCTATAGCAATAGCATATTCACCTACATTAATTTTATCTGAATCTGCAAATTTAGCAGGTGTTAGTCCTTCTGCTTCAATCTTTAAAAGTGCTAAGTCTGTTGTTTCATCTGCACCTACAATTGTTGCTTCATATTCTTCTTTATTTGCAAGTGTAACTTTAACTGCTGAATTTGAAGAATTCACTGCTTGCTCTATTACATGATAGTTTGTAATTATATATCCGTCTTCTGAATATATAACACCTGATCCTTCAGCCTCTCCTTCTGCTAGTTCTCCCCAAAAACTTTGCTCATAAAATGTTACACTTACCCCAACAACTGATGGGCCTGTAATTTCTGCTACAGCAACAACTGGATTTTCCACATTTTCAACTGTATATGTAGTGTTATTTGCTCCAACAAGTTGCATTTGTCCTTTACTCATTAAACTATATGTTAATACTGAACTAATTATTGATACTACAACCATAGCACAAAGAATTCCAACAATTAGTCCTACATTAGTATTTCTTTTTTCTTTGTATATGTCATAACTTTTATCTTCCATTTTTATCTTCCTCCTAAATCTAAAACTATTTATATTTATATTCTAATCTATTCTCTATTCTTGTATTCTATATATTAATAATTATTTCCTGCAGCAACACCTGTAGAAAATGCAATTTGTAAGTTAAATCCACCTGTTAAAGCATCTACATCTAATGCCTCACCAGCAATGAATAAATTCTTTATATTTTTTGTTTCCATTGTTTTTGGATTAATCTGTTTTACATCTACTCCACCACATGTAATGATAGCTACATCATATCCTAAAAATCCAGTAATATTTATTTCTAGATTTTTTATTGCTTTTACTAAGTTTTCTCTTTCTTCTTTTGTTATTTGATGAACTTTTTTTAACTCATCTATTCCACTTCTTGAAATTATTACTGGTATTAATTTTTGTGGTAGTAAATCATCTAAAGCATTTTTAAATTCTTTGTTTGTATATTTTTGAAAGTCTCTTTGAATTCTTTTATCTAGAGTATCTATATCTAATGCTGGTTTTAAATCTATTGATGCTATTATTTTGTGTTCTTTTAACTTATTATCTATATCATCTACTCTATTTAAAATACTACTTGCACTCAAAACTATTGGCCCTGTTAGTCCAAAGTGTGCAAAAAGCATTTCACCAAATGCATCATATATTATTTTTCCACTATCTATAATTTTTAGCGAGACATTTTTTAGTGTTAATCCTTGCAGTTCTTTACAAATCCTATCTTCACTTCTTAGTGGTACAAGTCCTGGTAATAGCTTAGTTATACTTATGCCATTTTTTGCAAGTATATCTATAGCTTTCCCATCACTTCCTGTTGATGGATATGATTTTCCACCTGTTGCAATAATTACTTTATCTGCTAGAATTTTTTCTTTTTGAGTTACCATACCTACACATATTCCATCTTTTATAATTAAATCTTTAAGTTCTGTGTTAAGCATAATTTTTACGTTGTGTTTATTTAAGTCATTAACTAATGCGTCTACTATATCTTGTGCTTTATCTGATACAGGAAATATTCTTCCACCACGCTCTAGTTTTGTTTCTACTCCTTGAGAATTAAAATATTCTACAACATCTTTGTTTGAAAAATTCATATATGAGCTATACATAAACTTATTGTTGTGCTTAATATTTTCCCTAAAGTCTTCTATATCTCCATCAAAAGTAACATTACATCTACCTTTTCCAGTGATTTTAATTTTATTTCCAAGACTACTAGTTTTTTCTATAAGTATAGTCTCATTTCCTTGCTTTGCTGAAGTGATAGCTGCAATCATTCCAGATGCTCCACCACCTACTACAATTACTTTCATATTATTCTCCTAACATTTTTTGAGCAGCAATTAATACTGCAAGTTTTGCACTCTCGTATGAAAGACCACCTTGCATATAGCAAGCATATGGTTCTCTCATTGGAGCATCTGCACTAAGTTCAATAGATGCACCTTCCATAAATGTTCCTGCTGCCATTATTACTTCATCTGTATATCCTGGCATCTCCCAAGGCATTGGTACAACATTGCTATCTATTGGAGAAGCATATTGAATACCTTGAATGAATTTAATTAACTTATCCCTATCTCCAAAGTTAATAATTTGAACAATATCGCTACGGATATCTGTATATTTAGGAAATACATCCATTCCTAGATTTTCTAATAGTTTAGAAGCAAATGTCATTGCTTTTAGTGCTGCTTCAACTACTGTTGGTGCCATGAATAATCCTTGAATTATGTTTTGGTTTTGTCCTAGTGTTGCACCATTATCTCTTTCAAGTCCTGGGCAATATAGCTCTTGTACTACTCTTTCAATTAGAGCTTCTTTACCTACAACATATCCACCCATTTCACATAGTCCACCACCAGCGTTTTTAATTAACGATCCACAGCAAATATCTGCGCCTACTGCAGTTGGTTCTTTAGTTTCAGTAAACTCACCATAACAGTTGTCTACAAATATAATTACATCTTTATCTACACTTCTAATTTCTTTTATAACATTTTCAATATCTGCAATTAATAGTGCTTTTCTTACTGCATATCCTCTTGATCTTTGAATATGTACAAGTTTTACTTTATGATTTTTTAAATAGTCTTTAATTTCTTCACATTTGAAATTATCATTTTCATCTAGATCTACTTGAGCATATTTGATTCCTCTTTTTAAAAGAGACATTTCATTGTCTCCTTCTAAGCCTATTACAGTAGCTAGAGTATCATATGGCCTTCCAGATATAGCAAGCATTTCATCTCCATATTCTAGTAGTCCTTTAAGTGCAGTAGCAAGTGTATGTGTTCCACTTACAAATTGTACTCTAACTAGAGCTGCTTCTGCTTCAAAAAGATTTGCATATAGTTTTTCTATTGCTTCTCTTCCTGGGTCACCATGACCATAACCTGTACTTTTACCAAAATGTGTTGTAGTAATTGGTACAGATTGAAACGCTTTTAATACTCTTGCTTGATTGTATAAAGCATTCTCCTCTATTCTTTTGAAGACTTCTTTACATTCATCTTCAGATTGTCTTGCCAATTTTTCTAATTTTTCACTAATATTAAATAATTTGTATGCACTTTCCATTTTTTTATCACCGATAGTTATTATATCACAACAGAGGTGCAAAATAAACATATTATGTAGCATTTCACCAAAAATTCACTAGTGTCACAAAGTTTTAATAATTAACACAAAAATATAAAAAAAGATACCAATTTCTTGGTATCTAATTTTTCTTTATTCTTGAACTTCTTCAATTCCTTGTTGTTTTAAAAATCTTTTATATACTTCTTTTTGAAGTTCTTTGTCTGTTAATGTATCATATACATTTTCGCCATCTTCTGTCTTTATCTCAAGAATTACAATTTCAACTTCTTCACTTATATTTTCTGTAATTTCTGAAACAATTAAGAATGATCTTCCATCTTCTAAAACAACAACGTCTAATTTTTCAAAAGTTGTTTCTTTACCATTTTCATCTGTTAAAGTTAAAACTGGTAATGATTCCATGTCCATTGGTCCACATCCAGCACATGAGCTACATGAACCTGAGCATCCTCCAAATTCTTCCATTTTAATTCCTCCTGCTTATTTAGATATTGAATTTAAATATCCTTCTAGTATGTATGTTGCAGCTAGTCTATCTGCATATGTGTTCTTTTTCTTTTGAGATATATTCATCTCTCTCATTGTTTGGTATGCAGAAACAGTAGTAAGTCTTTCATCCCATGTATGAACTTTTAGCCCTAAAGCCTCAAGTAGTGGAATAAGTGAATCTACTTTTTCTGTTTTTTGAGATTTGGTTCCATTCATATTTTTAGGATATCCAATAACAACCTCTTCAAAGCCATATTCTTGCATTAGTTTTCTAATACCAGATATGAATTTTTTATCACTACCATTGATTACAAGATTTTCTAAGCCTTGTGCTGTAATTCCAAGTTCATCTGAAATTGCAAGGCCTACTCTTACATCTCCATAATCTATTGCTAATATTCTTTTCATTTTTCACCTATAAATTATAGATCTAGATATTTTTTAATCATTTCTTGTAATAGGTCATCTCTTTCAATTTTACAAATTAAAGCTCTTGCATTGTTGTGAGATGTTATATATGTAGGATCTCCTGATAATATATAACCTATTATTTGGCTAGTTGGCTCATATCCTTTATCTTTTAGAGCTGCAACTACTTGTTCCATAATTTCCTTTACTCTTTTTGATTCATCTTTTTGTGGTTTAAAAACTGTTGTATCTTGATTCATATCTATCACACTCCCTTAAATTATATAATCAAAACAATTTTTGTTAAGTATTCTATTTTCTTCTAAATAGGCTAAATCCACCGCTCTTTTTATTAGATTCTTCAGTATAATGCTCTTCTTTTACACTAACATCTCCTTTGGTTGGATAAATACTATTTATAACTCCATTTAAGTTTTCTTGGAAATCCTTAGAAAAACTTGCAAATTTATTTGAATATTTGTATACCATGTCTATATATTTTTTATAGTTATCTACATTAAATGGTAATACAAAGTATTGTATTCTTTTTGGATTAAATAATTCATCAAACATTTTTAAATCATAACTAGTATATGTTGCTATACCATCAATTATATCTTTTGAAGATAAAGAACAATCTACATATTTGTTTATTACTATTTTAACTTTTTCCATACCTATGCCACGTTGTTTAAGTTCTCTTAAAAACATTGTGATTTGGTTAACATTTAATATATTCATATCTTGAACAATATAAATGTCGTTGGCAAGTCTAAAGTAATCTAGTGGTGTACTAAAGTCTGCATCTATTAGTACAACATTGTTATTTTTAGAAATTGTTTCTACAAGTAAGTTAGGATTATATGATTTTCTATCTTCACCTGGTACTGCAGTATATATGCTTAATTTATCATAAATTAATGGTTCATTCTTACCATTTGATGCATATTTCATGCTGTCTCCTGCTATATTTCTCTTACCAGTGTTATCATATGTGTATATAGTATACATATCTCTTTTTCTAGTCATATCTACAATAGCTGTTTTTATTTTTTGTTTTGCAAGATATGTTCCTATTGCATTTATACAGAAAGATGTTCCAACTTTTGGAGCTCCAACAAAAATTACAGTTTTTCTATAATCTTTTGGAACATCATATAGTTGTTCTACAACTTTCTTTTCAACTACTTGAGTAACAATTTTTTCTTTAACTACTTCTTTTGGTACTTCTTTTATTACTATTTGTTTTGCTATATCGTCGCCTTTTTTAATCTCATAGTTGTTATTATTTGTTTGAATATGTTGTTGTGGTTGTGGCTGTTGCACTGGTGGTGCAGCTTGTATTTGACTTTGTGCAACCAAACTTTTATATGTTTCACTATTTTTTTCTAAGAAATCTCTTACTTCTTTAGGTAAAACTCTAATTATAATAGCCATTTGTTCGCTATTATATTGTTGGTTTATTCTATCAAATATTTCTACATATCTGCTAGTGTCACCATTTAAATTTCTAAAGTATGTTAGAATTTTTCTTAGTTCAAGTTCACTTACTTCAGATGCATTAAAAACATTACTTGCTTGTGATTTATCATAGTATTTTCTCATATCTCTTCTTGTATATGGACTATGTAATGCTTCACAAACTTTTCCTTTTGTTCTATCTGTACCAGTAAGTGTAGTATATACACCAATAGCAAATAATCTAGCTAAGAAATCATCTCCTAATTTTCTTCTTTCAGAACATAGAAGAACTAAATCTTTAGCATCAAAATTATTAAGTATTCCATCTATATATTCAAATATTAGTCTATCAGCTTCAGCGTAACTTTTAGTTGGCATTTTTTCAAGCTCTTCACTAAGTAGAGCTCTATCGTAGTCTCCAGATGCAATTTTGCTACTAAAGTCATTGAAATATAAAGCCACATCATATTCTATTTTTTCATTATATTTTTCTTCATAGTATCTAGCAATACCAGCTATTGTGGCATCGTTACTAATTCCAAAAAGTACCCTCATATTCTCTTTCCCTTTCAATAAATTAAATTTTAGGTTGCATATTAATTATAATATGTCTATAATCTTTTGCTCTTGTCCTAAACAATAAAGAATGCATAAACTAATGGTAAACATTGTACAACTACCATAAATATAGCAATTCCAACTACCATTCTTTGTCCTACAACTTTTTCTGCTAGAACTTCATTACCCATAACGTAGTATTTATATAATGCCCAAACCATAAGTAATGTAACTACTGGCCATGAGTATTTTTGTATCATAACTAGTACTTTTAAAGCACCATCTAATATACCGTCTCCTGTTACTGCTGTAGATGCTGCAAAAACAAATTCATTAACAATTGCAAAAACAACAGCAAATATTAGTGATAAAGTTATAACTTTTTTATATTGCATAATAACTCCCCCATTATCTTACATAATTAAATTTATACACATATAATTATATATTAAATAGTTAGAAATATCAAGTGTAGTATTAGAAAAAGTGCAAAATATCTCAATTTTACATAAAAATAGCTAAAGTAATTTGATTTACCTTAGCTTTTAGTTACTACATTCCAAATTTTCTCTTCATTTTTTTAAATTCTTTTTCACCTTTTTTCATAATTTTGCATATTGATTCATTTTCCATATAACCAATGCACGCACCTGCTATCATTCCTATTATTGTTCCTTTTAAAAAGTTCATATTATTTATCTCCTTTCATGCTATTATTCTTACCATTTTTAATTCTTTTTAAACTGACAATTATTTCATATAGTCCAACAATTAACATGAAAATGTTAAAAATTCTTTTTGTTACTGCTTCATCAGTTTTATTTCCAATTTTTGCACCAATAATTGATCCTATTGCTGCAAATAATATTATAGAAAACTTATTAATTTTTAATCTATTTACTTCATTTTTATTTTTTATTGCAAGAATAATTCCAATACTTACAAACATTGTCAAATTATATGCTCTTATTTGGTTCAAATTTTGGTTTTTAGACATTATTTGTATTAAAACAAATAATGATCCTCCTCCCACTCCCAAACCAGATAAAAACGAAGATAAGCAAGAGATTATATAAATCATTTTATACACCAAATATTAACTATTGTAATAGTTACTAATATAATTCCTGAAATTAAATTTAGTATATTTGAGTTTATCTTTTTCATTATTGTATTTCCTAATGTTCCAAATATGATTGAGATAATGCATAATATAAATATTTCTTTTTTGTTAATTTCAATTTTTGAAAAGTAATAAATCATTGATGGAATTGATATAAGTGGCATTATTACAAGGCTTAAATTTCTAACATCTTTCGAATCATATTTTTTAAAATAAATGTAGTATAAAAGCAAAATTTGACCAGCACCACTTGAAAATATACCATTTGTTAATCCAATAATTATATTTGCAACTATGTCCATAATTTTATTATTTGTCATTTGTTTTTAATTATAAAAAAAGAAGTATATTTTTCTATACTTCTTATGTTTTTTATTTGTTATGAATATCTATTTGTGTGTAAGGTACTGCAATATTATTGTCTTCTAAAACAAGTAATGCAGTTCTTAATGTATCTCTTCTTACTTGACGTTTAAATTGTGGAACGCAATTTACTTGAAGTAAGTAATTTATATAACTATCTGATAATTCATTTACTGCTTTATACCAGCAATTTTTAACATTGTTGTTGCATTTTACACATTCAACTATTTCATTTATAACTTTTTCAGCTTCTTCTACTTTTATCTCATAAGGCATTGGAACATTTACATTTATAATACCACTAAGTACTTCAATTTTTTCAATATTTCTATTTGCAATTGATATTATATTATTATCTACTAAAGACTCAATTTTTGTAGTTTTTAGCCCAAGTGCTACAACTTTTCCCTCTATTTCTCCATATTTAACTACGTCTCCTACGTTAAAATAATTATCTGATAAAATAGTAGTTCCTCTAATTATATCTTTTAGAGCATCTTGAATAGCAAGACCTACAACAACACTAAATATTCCAACTCCTGCAAGAAGTGAACTTACATTGACTCCATTTACTTGAAGTAGTATAAGTATAGTAATAATTGTAAATGCGTATCTAATTATACTTTTTAGGAGTTTCATATATGTCTTACTTTTTTTACTAGTAAACATACTTAATTGAGTTTTTTCACCACCTCTTGTAATTAGATAAATTATGACTTTATATATAATAAAGCTGATAATGATTATAGCAAGAGATGATAAAATATTTGTTAATTTTATTTTTGAAAATATTTGTTTAATTTCTTCCATTTTCTTACTCCTCTTCAATTATATATTCTTTGTATTTGTTATATTGAGCTGGTGTACATTCTACTGTAAGAATTGTTCCTTTTTCATCATAGTCTGTATTCATTACAGTTGCATGTTCATTTAAATATGAAACTATGCTTCCATCGCTAAATGGAATAAGCATTTTAACTTTTTTGTACTGGCTATATATTTTGTCAATAATCATATCTATTAACTCATCCATACCACGTTTTTGCCTAATTGATAGATAAATTTCATTTCCATCCACAAGTGGTAGTTTTTCAAGCATAAGTTCAGATTTGTTATACACATATATCACAGGGATATCTCCTGCACCTATCTTTTCTAAAGTATCTTTTGTTACTTCCATATGCTCTGCAAAATCTTTGTCTGAATAGTCTATTACCTGTACTAAAAGATCTGCATTTTTTATCTCTTCAAGAGTTGATCTAAATGCTTTTATTAAATCATGAGGAAGTTCACTAATAAATCCAACTGTATCTGAAAGAAGGAACTTTCTATTATCTTCTAGTTCAATTTTTCTTACAGATGTTTCTAGAGTTGCAAAAAGCATATCTTCTTCAAAAACTTTTTTATCTTCATCTTTAACAAATCTATCTATCATATAGTTCATTAAACTAGATTTTCCAGCATTTGTATAACCTACTAGAGACACTAGTGGAATATTAGATTCCTCGCGTTTTTTTCTTTGAACTTCTCTATCCACAGATAATTCTTCAAGTTCATGTCTTAAGTCTGTTAATTTTTCTTCAATAAGTCTTCTATCTAGCTCTATTTTCTTTTCACCAGAACCTTTGTTAAAGAATGAACCACCACCTTGTCTTCCAAGTGCTTCATGCATTCCAACAAGACGTGGCATCATATATTCAAGACGAGCCACTTCAACTTGAAGTTTTGCCTCTTTAGTACGAGCACGTCTTGAGAATATTTCTAGAATTAATGCTGTTCTATCTAGAATATCTGCTTTTATTATCTTAGATAAATTTCTCATTTGTCTTCCAGATAATTCATTATTGAATATAACGTAATCTACTTTAAGTGCTTCAGCTTTTGTTGCTATTTCTTCTGCCTTTCCTTTTCCAATGTACATAGCATTATTTACTTCAAGTAAATTTTGTGTTTCACGTCCTACTACTTCTATATCACAAGCTAGAACTAGGTTTTCTAGTTCATCCATTGATTTTTCAAATCTTTCATATTGGTCGATATTTGCACCAACTATAATTGCCTTTTCAATTTTGTCCATATAATCACCAACAAAATTGTATCATAGAAATTAAATATTTACAATAAAAAAGAGCAAGTGTTTTACTTGCTCTTTGGGTACCATATGCTTATTTTTTCATTGTTTAAAACTTTTTGAGGATTTTCTACAAAAATCTTTTCAATAAGTTCTTCATCTTTTATTATTTTTTTAACTTTCTTTAAAGCTTTTTCTTGCATTTCATATACAGAAGTATTATGTGAGTCTGTGCCAAAGAAATGTACCATGTTAAGTTTTAACATTTTCTTTATATTCTTTTGTGCATGTTTTCCATATTTTCCATTTATACTTCCCATATTTGCTTGAAGTAATACTCCAGATTCAACAAGAGGTATTAAACATTCTACTCCTTTAGATACAAAGTCATATCTTTCTGGATGTGCAAGAATTGGTATATATCCTGCATCTTGAAGAGCATTAAACTCATCAAAAGCATTCATTGGTAATGTGTTATTAAATAATGGAAATTCAACTAATATGTATTTGGTATCATTTAGTGAACTTACTTTTTTCTGCTTTACTAGATCTACAATGTCATTAGTAAAGAAAATTTCATTACCTGGATGAAGCTTAACAGTTATACCATTTGATTCAAATAGTTTATTTAGCTTTTCAATGTTATCCCTATACTCATTGTAATCATTTTCTATATCATGAATAATGTAGTGAGATGTGCAAATTATATCTGTGTATCCACATTCCATAGCAAGTTTTCCCATTTCTATACTTGCATCATTATCTATTGCTCCATCGTCTGTAAAGGGAACGATATGACAATGCATATCTATCATAGTTTTTCCTCCATTCTAAAATATAATAAAAAAACAGAGTAAATACTGCTATTTACTCTGCTAAAATCTAATTGTATATTATTTTTCAATAACGTATTTTTGATATGATTTTGAATATTCTTTTCTTCTTCCGGCAGCTATTTCATTTAATATAATTCCTGAAATTTTACCACCTACAGATTCAACAGCTTTTTTAGTTGTTAATAAATACTCTTTTTTAGTTTTTCTAGATGCTGCAACTATAAACATGTGGTCTACTTTTGTTGCAAATATTAGTGCATCTGCAATGATTGCAGCTGGTGGAGTATCTATTATAATGATATCAAATTCTTTCTTTAGTAATTCAAGTAATAAGTCAATGTTTGCTGTACCTAATAATTCTGATGGATTAAATGGTACTGGACCAGATGTTAATAGATATACATTTGGTACATCTGTATCTTGAATTTTTAAAGTTAATTCTTCTTGAATTTTATCTATATCTTCAGCTGTGATATTTCCTCTAAGATTTTTTAATAAATCAGATAAACCTGTTCTATTAGATTTTTTAAATATTCTATGTTGTCTTCCTTTTCTTAAGTCTGCATCTATAACTAGAACTTTTTTACCATATTGAGCACATGATATTGCAAGGTTAGCACTAACCCAGCTTTTACCTTCACCTGCATTTGAACTTGTTATACAAATTGATTTGCTTTCATCATTTTCAAAAAGATATAATAAGTTTGTTCTGAAAAGTCTGAATGATTCAGCTACTGGTGAACGAGGAAAATCATTTACAATTATTTCGCTTTTTTCCATTTTAATTTACCTCCTTCAGTATCTTCTAGTATTGGTATAGCTGCAATAACAGGAATATTAACTAAAGCTTCTACATCTTTTTCTTCTTTTACTGTATCATCAAAGTAAACTATAACAAAGATTACTCCACATGATAATACTAATCCTACGATTGCAAATAATAGAATATTTTTAACAGTTCCTATGTTATATGGAACTGGATTTGGTTCAGCTTCATCTATAACTGATAGGTTATCTATTTTATATACTTCATATACTTTATCTCTAAAAACTTCAGCTAGAGAATTTGCTATAGCTGCACTAGTTTGTGGGTCTTCATTTGATACTGTGATTTCGATAAGTTCTGTATCTGATTTTGAAGATACTGATACTCTTGATCTAAATTCACTTACGCTCATATCAAGACCTAATGATTGCATAACTTCTTTTGCTATTGTTTTAGATTTAATTATCTCACTATATGTTGAAACAAGTTTTGAGTTAAGTGTTACATCACTTTGTGTAATACCTTCACTTACTGTTGTTCCTGATTGTGTTGTACTTTCTGTAGATTTTGAAAGTACGAATGAAGTGCTTGATTTGTACATTGGTGTAATTAAGAATTTAGAATATACAAAACCAAGTACGGCGAATATTAATACTGTAACTATTATATATACTATTTTATTTTTTAAAGCATATAAAAGTTCCATTATATCTAACTCTTCCATTCTATTCCTCCCTTAAACACATAAGTTGATTATAACATACATTACATAATTTTGCAACAATAATTTACATATTATTTGCATTTTTTATTTTATTATTATTTATAGCAGAAAAAAATATAATATCTTGAGTGGTTTTCAAGATATTATTCATTTTTTAATATAACTTTTACTATTTCTGGTCTATTAAATAATCTTATTGGAATTCTTGCGTTTCCTATACCTGAGCTTGTTATCATTGTAGTATTGTTTATAATATTTTTACCATAAGCATATTTTGGAAAAAACTTTCTTCTTGGAGATAAAAGTGCAACTTTTCCAAAACGAATCAAGCCACCATGGTCATGTCCAGAAAATATTAAGTCAGGTTTAATTTTTTCATAAAGTTCAAAGTTTTCTGGGTCATGTGCTATTAAAATGTTATACTCATCTTTGTTAATATCGTTAATTTTATCCTTAATAATTTTAACAAAGTTTTTGTTTTTGTCAATAGAATTGTTCTCCATATTTGCATTTTCGTCGTAATTAATTCCAATTATTCTAATTTTTTCTCCATTTTTTTCAAAATATGTACTATCATCTATTAGTACTTTTACTCTGTTTTCTTTAAGCATTTTTAAATATTTATTTAATTTATTACTGTCTAACATCAACTCGTGATTTCCAATAGCATAATAAACAGGATATTTTTGATATAGAGTTTTAAACATTTCTATTGCCTTTTGTATGTCTCCTTTTTTGCCTGCTATTATATCTCCGCTCATTATTATAATGTCTGGGTTTGTACTTTCAACTAGATTAATAAACTTTTCATTGTTTTTTCCAAACATTTTTGAATGTGTGTCAGATATTTGAACTATATTTAAATTATTAAATGCTTTTGGTATTTTGCTATTTACTACTCTATATTCTGTTACTTTAAGCATATTGTTGCTTATATAAATTAATATACATAGTAATATCAATATACCTAAAAAAATATATATTAAAATCATTTTTCACCTCAAATACAAAAATGCAGATTGCTCTGCACTCTTGTTTATTTTGTAGTTATTGTATTGGCGAAATTTTCACCAATCATTTCTATTTGTTCTATATCATATTCAGAAGGATTTAACTTTATTCTTATTGGTTCATGAACAATATTAAATTTTAAAGCCTCGAATCTATTATTAATATTTACTGACGCTTCTCCACTCCATGCAAATGATCCAAAAGACAATGCATACATTCCTTTATTTACTATAGGATTTAATACAGACATTACATCATATATTTGTGGTAGAGAATCTGAAAGAATTGTAGGTGAACCTAAAGCAATTCCTTGTGAAGATGCAAGATCTTTTTTTGCTTGCTCCATTGAATCTACTTGTAAATCATATTCTTTAATATCTATATCTTTTCCAGATTTTTTAATTCCTTCTACTAATGCTCTTGCTATTCTTTTTGTATATCCATATGATGATACATAGCATATTGTAATTTTAGGTTTAACCTCTTCAGTTTGTGTACACCAAGATTTATACATTTCAATATATTTTGGTATATCTTTACGTATAATCATACCATGTCCTGGACAAATATAATCTAATGGAATTAAACTAATTTTGTTTAATGCATTGATTAAGAATGGTGTTTTAAAAGGTCCAAGTATACAATCAAAATAGTATTTATATTGTTCAACTATTGTTTTGTCCTCTAAAACTTCACCCTTTTCTTCAAGGTCATTGTATAACACCTTACTTGCATAGTGTACTCCAAATGAATCACAAGTAAATAACATATTATCTTCTCTTAAATATGTGTACATCGAATCTGGCCAGTGTAGCATTGGAAATGCAAAGAATTTAAACTCTTTACCGCCTAAATCTATACTATCATTTGCACTTAAAACATTAGATTTGAAATCAAAATTAATAATATTTCGTACAAAATCTATTGCCATTTTAGTTCCACATACTTCAATGTTTGGATTTATTTTTAATAATTTTCCAATAGAACCTGCATGGTCTGGTTCAGTATGATTAACTATTAAATAATCTATGTCTGATATTTTTACATATTTTTCTATATTTTTAATAAATTCATCTGCAAATTCACTTTTTACAGTTTCAATTAAAGCAACTTTATTTTTTCCTTTAACAAGATATGAATTGTATGATGAACCATATTTTGTATTCATTATTACATCAAAAGTTTTAAGACCTTCATCTAAAACTCCAACATAGTAAATATTTTCTTTAATCTCCATATTAACCTCTCTTTTACTATTTTATATTTATTTTTTTAATTCTATTCTAATTTTTACAGGGTGATGATCACTATATGAAAAACCATTTTCAATAGTAATAACACTCTTACTTTCAATATTTGGACTTAGTAAAAATCCATCTATTACATATAATTGTGTATTGTCATAATTACCACTATATACTTCATTTAGTAATCTCGATGTTGGTTTAGTTGCATCTGTTACAAATTTCCATCCATCTGGTAATTGCTCTTGAGATAATTGTGTTGGATAGAAGTTTTTACTATCATTTAATGGAAATTGTTCTAAGTCTGTTTGTGGAAATGTTTGGTTAAAATCTCCGCCAGCTATTGCATAATTTCCTTTAGCATACTCAGCTGTCATATTATCTAGTAATATTTGTAATTGATCTGAGTTTTCACCTTTTGCACCATATGCATCTAAGTGAACATTATATACAACTAGCTCTTTACTAGAACCTTCTACTGGAATTCTTGTTTCAAGTATTGGATTTTTATACATTACAGCTCTTTTTGGCCAACTGCTATGTGATGGCAATGCAATTCTTGTGCCTTGAGTAATACCAAATTTACTTAATGTTGCTACTCCACTTTCAACATGGCCTATAGGATTAAAAATTGGGTATGGAATATATAATGAATTAAACATTGCAGCATAAGCAGCTGTTCCATCAAAATCTTGTTTTAATCCTTCATATTCATTAATGTTATATGATCTTTTTGCTTTTTTATCTACTTCTTGGAAAAGAAAAATATCATTATTTTGGTTTTCAATAAATGTCTTTACTGCAGCTAAATTTTTTGTAACATTAGTAGCAGTTTTTGGACGAACACCTTTTCCTCCGTCCATAAAGAAATCTTGAGTATTATCTAAAGATAAATACCCTAGATTGTATGTAATAATGTTTAGAGCATCTCCTTCTTTTATAGTTTTTGCTCCAGTACCATCTATAACTACATCTTCCCTATCTTCTGGAAAATATTCACTAAATATAATTATTATGAAGCCTATTAGAAGCGCACCTAGGAATACTCCTAAAGCTCCTAAAACAACTTTATACCACGTTTTTGGCATAAACATCCCTCCGCCACAATTATATATTAAAAAGTGCTTATTTACAATATATTACATTAATTTTATTATTTATTATTATTAATTATTACTTTCCTGTAACTGGTAATTCTTTTTCTATAGTGGCGTTTTCATTTAGTATTTGTATTAATATTTGATCATCATTCTCTCTTAGTTCCACTTCAACCAATTTATCTAACATTTTATAATTTGGATTTGTTTTTGTTTCTTTTATATAGTATTTTCCCATAGGAATTCTTACTGTTTCACAATAGCCATACTCATCTGTTATTATTTTTTGAACTAGATTCATATTACTATCTAGTATTTCAAACTCTACATTTTCAAGTGGTGTATTTTCTTTAATTTGAGTTACTTCGTTATATTCTTTAGTCTTTTTAATTATTTGAATTATGCCTTTTTCTTTTTCATTTTCTACTGTTTTACAGCAAACCGGATTTCCTTTTAATTCATATATCTTTTCTTTTGAATCACAGATATATCCTTCTTTACTCTTTATTTCTTTAACAATAACATTTACATTATCTACATATTTTATTTTTAAAGATATTTTACCATTTTCATCTGTTATTTTTGTTCCATAATCTATATTGTTGCTGTCTTTTATACTAAACTCTACACCACTTATTTCTTCTCTTGTATCTTTATCTGCCTTTAACAATGTAAATTCTGTTGTAGTTACTGCAAAATTTAACATATAGCATTCTTGGCCACTAAAATTAGTATCTAAAAGTATTGCCATGTCTTGTTCTTGTTCATTTTCTTTTTTCCCAAGCAATGAAATATTTTCTTTGGCACTATATTCTATTTTTAAAGATGTGCTGTATTTGTTTTCTATCTTATCTAGTGGTAATGATATTTTGTACTTATTATCTATTTTTTTAATTGTTATATTACTATCTGAGGATGTGACATTATAATCTAAAATATTTTTTGTATCTACTTCAATTGTTTTAGTTATATATCCATTTTCTATTTGCATCTTATCTTCTTTAATATTTAGGTTAATCTTATAATCTTCTATATTTCCATCTTTAGAATAGTATATTTTTTTAATTGCTTGTATCATGTCTAAATTTAAATCACTAATAGGCTCTATACTATCTATATGAACACCAGATGTATAACACCAAATTGCAAACTGAGATGCAAATTTTGCTTGCTCTATAGACATTAGTCCTAACTCTTGTGGGCTTTTATATGGATAACAATTTAAAAGTATTAGTTGTAGCATATCATCTGATATTTTTTCATTAGCTTTTACTAAATACTCATCTTTGCTCTCTGGCCCAACTTTTCCTCTTTCTAAACAGTATACACATTTTTCTTTTTGTCCATCTAAATAGCTATACATATAATTTGGTTGCATAACTCCATTAAATATAACATACATGAATGGATCTTGAATAGATTTAATTTTATATTTTCCATAGCTAATGTTTGTATTTTCTACTGCAAAAACTGAACAGTTTGAAAATACAACCACTAAAATGAATATAATAGCTTTAATTCTTCTTATCTGATTTTGTCTTAAGTATGCAAATAATCTCCTTCTTTTTTTGTGTATTAATCCAAGCATTGAATCTTTATACTCATATATTTTTGTCATGAAATCACTCCTTATTAACTGCTTCTACACAAAGCCTCATATGAGGTGAGTTAGATATGCAAGTAACAAGAGTTAATTTATCTTTTTGATCTAAGTTAAAAAACGAAAAATCTGTACTAGCTATACTATATACTTTTTCTACATAGTATGATTTTTCGATATTATTAAACGAATATATTAATTTGTCTCCAACACATAGTGTATTAATGTCTTTAAAATAATTATTTTTATAACCATCATTATGTGCAGCTAAACAAATATTACCTTTTAAATATGAACTTATTGGGAAATGACCTATATAGTCTTCTAATTTATCTACCTCGATACTATCTATTATGGGGATATTATATAGATTTAAATTTGGAATGGATAATGTCCATTCATCTTTTCGAATAAAAATTTTGTCGTCTTGATATAATTTGATATTTTCTAGATTAAGTGTTTTTGGAGGATAATCACTTACGTTAATCTTATATATTTTTGAATAAATGAAAATTGTAAAAATCGTAATTATTATGAATAATAACAAAAGTAAGATATTTTTCCGTCTTTTTACTTGCAACTTCTCACCTCCTTTAAGGCTGACTCAATTATAACCCCTCAAATACTGAAAAGTCAAAGAAAATCGTACCAAAAATTTCGACAAAAAAGAGAGTATTAAACTCTCCTTTTTATTAAATTATATTACTATTCCAAATAGTCCAAGTATGATTAATACAGATATTAATATTACTAAAACAACACCAAGTGTACCAAGTACCCTTATTAAGAATAAGAAAAACTTAGCAGCAATGTATGCAATAACACCATAAATTAAGCCATATAGTGCAGCCCATAAAATAGATGATATTGTAATAGTTGTAGTAAATGCAGCATTAAGTACATTTAATACCATATAGAATATACATGAACCTTTTAATCCTATTTCTTCAATAAATCTCATTAATAGGTAAACAAATAGTAATTCAATTAGCATTATAATCATAATACCGCCTCCTTTAAAAAATTATTTAAAAAACTCCTTTTTATCTTTGTTGACAGCAGTATTATACCATTTTTTATGTTATTTAGCAAGAAAAAACGAATAGTAACTAACTATATACTATAGTATATCACTATCCGTTTCATCTATTTTAATCATTTCTTTTATTACGTTGTAATATTTTTCATCTTCATCCCAGAAAATATCATCACCTACTAGCATATATGCACGTAGTAAAAACTCTTTAGCATCTTTTTCATCATTTGTTTCTACTAATGACTGCCCTAGTCTAAATAATACATATGGATTGCTTACACCATTTGGACACTCTTTTGCTTCATAAAAGTAATCTTTTGCTAAATCATATCTTCCAGTTTTAAAATATAAATCTCCAATTGATACAAAAATCCAAGTTGCTGTCTCATATGCAGTTTTAGGTTCTGGAATAATGTCTAAAGCCTCTTTATATTTTCTGTATGCCTCATCATTATTACCTTCGGCTACATAGTCATCAGCAGCTCTGCAGATTCTTTCTATATCTTCGATATAGCTTTTTCCTAGCTGCATATATTACCTCCGTCTTTTTTCATTTAACTCATGTAAAATTATAACAAAAATTTTAGTATATGTATACATTTTTTGAGAAAATTTTTAAAAATAATTTTTTTGACTTTACACATATACTATGGTATAATTCATATGTACAAGGATGGTATAAATTATGGAAGAAAAATTAGAAGAAATGACTCAAGAAGACGACGTTAAAAGACTAGTAAAACAAATCACTGTTACTAAAAAAGGATATCCTGCTATGTGGATTCAAACATTTAGATTTATGCAACCAAAAGCAAGATATGGTGCTGCAGCAGCATTTTGTGCTTCTACAGGAAAACTCGAAAAAATAATGCGTACAGGTGTTGGATATTTTAAATCTAAAAGTTTAGTTAGAATATCTACTAAAGGAATATATATTGAAGCTAATTATGCATTAGATAGTGATGTTGTTAAAATGTATAAAGTTGAAAATATAGATATGGATAATAGAACAGTAACTTTAAAAAGAGTAGCTACAAGAATTGATGGTAGATGGGACAATACCTCATACATGAGAATATATAAAGAAGGTGTTCATTCTGCTGTTATGAGAGCTAAAAAAGCTTATTGTTTACGCGATATAGACTAAAAAATAGGAAGGATTAAATCCTTCCTTTATTTTTTATATTTTAAGTTTTATTTAGTTATTGTTAAATAGTCTAAAACACCTTTGTATTTATCAAAAGATATTTTTAAGCCTTCTTGCTCAATATTTGTAAGTTCAGCTCCATTTGATAATGAATAATACTTATATGCATATCCTTGGCCATTTGATGAGCTTTCAAATTTAATTCTCAAGAAAGCCTTATATTCTCCAGGCTCAATTTGATTCAAATCTAAAACTATACTATCTTTAAGATTAGTAGAAAAGTCTATATCCTCTGCTGATATATGATAACCTAGGTTAAATTCATATTTATCTTCTTGATTTGCTCTTAATACTAAATCTACATCTCTTAGTTTAATTATCCTTGCTTGTGTCAATCCTGCTTTTAATATTCCTTCAATTAATACTTTTGAATCTGTAACTTCTAGTTTGTTGACTGAAGCTGTAGTTTTTTCTACAACTGCAAAATCTTCTTCAAAGACTACTTCTTCAATATCTTTACTTTTAGATATTGCATTTATTATAAATACTATTGCAAATATAACTACAAATATTGCTAGTGCTATTAATATTCCTCTATTTTCATCTGGCTTTCCTAGATAATTTTTGCTTTTCACTTTTGTTTCCTCCTAATTATCTTATCCAATTTAATTTTTTATCGTAGTTATTTTAGCATAAAGGTGATTATTTTACAATATTTTTATAACGAATTATGTAATATTTTATTTAGATTATTTTACTGATATTTAAATACTTTAGATAGCATGTCTTGAATTTTTGTCTCAATTCTTGACACATATGATCTTGATATTCCAAGTTCGGATGCAATCTCTTGTTGTGTTTTTGCTTTTTTGCCATCCATTCCATATCTTTTATTCATAATATACTTTTCTCTTTCATCTAAATTTTTATTCATAAAAGATAAAACCTGCTTTAGCATTGTTCTATCATGAATAGAATCTGCAAAATCTTTTTCTTGTATTACTAGTGTATCTTCTAATTCCATATCATTTCCATCTTTATCTGTTCCTATTACTTGGTTGAGGGACACTTCTTGCTTTATCTTTTTTGTACTTCGTATATTCATTAATATTTCATTTTCTATGCATCTTGAAGCATAAGTACTAATCTTATATCCCTTGTTCTCTTTAAAGCTGTCTATAGCCTTTATTAGTCCAATAGTGCCTATTGAAATGTATTCTTCTAATTCTTGTTTATCATCTGTAAACTTTTTAGCAATATGTGCAACAAGTCTTAAATTGTGTTCTATTAAAATGTTTCTTGCTTCTTTGTCTCCCTGAAAATATTTTCTTAGATAATATTCTTCCTCAGTCTTACTTAATGGTTCAGGATATAACTTATCTTGAGATATATAACCAAATAGTCCAAAAAGACTAGTAAATAGTTGTATTAAATAAGAAAAAAACATAAACATACCTCCTACAGTATATTTATGTTTTATTTCCTTAATTATTATTCCCACATATCTCGAGTTAACTCTTCTATATACGTTTCTCGCTCTTTGGTTTGTGAATAATCTTTAGTTACACAGATTATTTCATTATCTGAAAATTCAATATCTACTACATCTCCTTCGGAAATTTCGTCTTCAATAAGTTCGATATCTACGTTATACATAGTACCCTCAGCTTCTATTACTACAATATCATCCTCTATTCTATCTACAATACCTTGCATAGCTAACCTCCCATATAACTATAGCTACCTGGTTCAACATTAAATGTAATAGTCTCACCATTGCTTACCAGTTCTATAGTTCCTTGTTCATCTGTTCTATATACATCAATTTGCATTTTAACCATTTTATCCATTGTTGTTTTGGTAGGATGCTTGTATGTATTGTTTTTTCCACATGATATTATAGCATACTTAGGATTTACAGCTTCTAAGAATTTTTGTGAAGTTGAAGTTGTTGCACCATGATGTCCTAGCTTTAACACATCTGCAGATAAGTCATAGCCTAAAGCTAATATTTCTTTTTCTGATAGTGTTTCAGCATCTCCTGTAAACATGAAAGTATTTGTACCATATGTCATCTTAATAACAATAGAATAGTTATTTAGCGATTGATATGAAGCCGAATTTGGAGCTAATATAATAAATCTTGCCTCACCTAAAGAATATTCCTCCCCAACTACTGGAGTCTTAAATTTTTTTCCTTTGTTTTGTACAGCTAGTACTAAGTTTTCAAAAGTCTTTGTTGTAGTTGTAACTTTTGGAAATAGAATAGTATCAAAATCTATAGCTGTAACAACATCATCTAAGCTTCCAATATGATCTTCGTGTGGATGTGTTCCCACAATGTAATCTAAATGATCTACATTTTCATCTTCAAGGAAGTTTAAAATAGTATCTTTGGATTCACTTGTTCCACCATCAATAAGCATTGCATGCTCACCTTGACGTATTAAAATACTATCGCCTTGACCAACATCAATATAGTCAATTACTAGATTACCATCCACTGCGGTAGGAGTTGTGTTTTGACCTGGTATAGTCTCAACATTTTCTAGCGAGTTTGATTCTATGTTCAAGAAGTCGTTAATTATAGACGAGTCTAATCTGCTACCAGCAAAAATTATTAATGCCAATAAACCTAGCCCAATAATTATCTCGAGAAGGGAACTTTTCTTATTTCCCTTTCTTGCCATAGTATATATCACCTCTGAGAAAGATTTTACCATAAATTACAAAAAAGAAAAGATTAAAATAGAAAATTTTGTATTTTTTTGAACTTTTTTTAATTCATGTAACTGGCTCTACATCTGTAATATATGTTATGTAACCTATTTTATATGCAATCAACTTGCATTTTTGATTAATTTGTGGTATAATAATATGTGATGGTGCATTATTCTAGTTGCACGAACTTTTACGAGGGTGGGGCTAAAAATCCACTAGTAGGCATACCGTTGAAGTTTCTGGTCGATGCGCGAAACGCCCAGTTTTGCGTGTGGTCTGGGAGTAAAGAATTTAGGAGTAGATTATAATGGCATATAATACCGCATCCTATTTTCGCTGAGGCTAAAAGTTCTAAATATGATGATAGACACAATTAGTAAAACCCTACATTGCGTGCCAAGACACAATATGTAGCGTAGCCTGTCTTGAGTGGTGTTATTGGGATTTACCCGTTAAAAAGGTATGAACTTATATGTGGCCAATTATAAGTTGATATCTGGTAATGAAATTTACACTGCAAAAGAGACTAGTAATTGTACAGTGCACACCAAAGGAAAACTTCTAGGATGTTTGTCCAAAAGGATAAGATTTTTTAAGGATTAAAGTATGGATTTAAGTGGCGATCCAGTTCATGGTAAGGGTAACCTCCATGTGTTGTCTTTAAACGGAAACGGCTAACTAGCAATGGTTAGTAGATTGCAGAGAAATTCTACTGGACCTAAACCATAGTATTTACTTAAGAAATCACCATCTTATTATTGCTTTTAAGGGGAGATAATATAAATATGAAATCGAAAGATTCAAAAGATGAGAAAGATAACAGTTCGACTGGTAAATGGGTAGCGACAGTGTCGCTTTTATCATTTATACTATCAATTGTTTTCTCATTTATTGCAACTGAGACAGTAAATATACTACCTATACCTATTGCAATTTTAGTATTATTACTTGTTATAGCTCTTGGTATTCTTTTTGATATGATTTCCATGGCTGTTAACTATGCTGAGGAAAAAGAATTCCATTCTAAAGCAAGTAGAAAATTAGATGGAGCTAAAACTTCTATAAAACTTATTAGAAATGCTCCTAAAGTATCTAGTATATGTGCCGACGTAATTGGTGACGTATGTGGTATCATAAGTGGTGCCGTAGGTACAATAATTGCATTAAAAATTACTGAAAGATATAACTTACCAATTAATATGCAAGTAATCATTTCAGCATTAGTTGCATCATTAACAATTGGTGGTAAAGCACAATTTAAACTTGTTGCTCAAGCTCATAGTAATAAAATAGTTGATAGATTTACAAAAGTCTTAGGAATTTTTAGTTTTAAAAAGAAAGAAAAATAGTTACATACATTAAACTAAAAAATAAAAGGATATTAGATTTGATTCTAATATCCTCTTTTTTTATGTTTAAATATTGTTCAAATGAATTATTAGTATATCTTAACGCTCATCAATTTCTATTGTTTTTAGTATTTTTATAACTTCATCCATAAAATCATCTAAATCTTCTGTTGAGCATATTGTAGCCATAGTAATAAATACATTTGATTTTTTAGAAATCATAAGAATATAATGCCCTGTCATATCATTTTCAACATTTTCATATTCAAATGTTGCATAATAAATATCATCTTTTAATAATTTAAATTGAGATCCTTCTTTTACAATTGTATCTTCATCTTCTTGATCTTCAATCCAGTATTCAGAAAAATCAGAATAAATTTTATTTCTTCCTTCTTTTGTTGAAATATCTAAATCTTTAAATTCATCAATATCAGAAAATGTAGTAACATCTATTGGGACAAGATAATCTTTTTGATTTTTATATTCTAAGGCATCTTCATAAGTTTCGCTTTCAGTTGTAGCTCTCCATTTTGAATCATAATTTAGTGTATAGCCATCGCCACTATATACAAGTGATTTAGTTTCCACTTGATTTTGAATTTTTATTTCTTCTTTTATAGTATCACTTGCAAGGTTAAATAGTCCTCCAACAAGTCCAAAGATTCCTGCAATAATTGCAACAATAACTGCAATTGGAATACTTGCTGCACTCAATGCTATACCTGCTGTCTTTTTTCCATCTTTTCCTTTGTGACATGCACCAATTATTATACCTGCAATAGCTATTGGAATAACCCATAGTTTAATAAATACTGCCAAAGGTATACAAAGTAATCCAATGATCATTGAAATTAAGCCTAGTGGTGAATCATTTTTTACATCTGTTGATTTTGGTTGTTCAACTTTTGGAGTAACAGGTTTTGAAACAACCTCTGTTGCTACTCTGTTTGTCTCTGGTACAATAGTTGTCGCTACAGGTTCTTGTATAACTGTTTGTTGAACTGGTTGAGGTTCTACCACTGGAGTTGATTCTTGAGTTATAACAGGTTCTTCAATTTTAACATCCTCTTTTTCATTTAGCATTCCTAATATTTGGTCTACTCTTTCTTGGCTAACTTCCTCTTTTTTCTCTTCTACTGCAGGAGTTACAGTTTCTTCAACTTTCTCCTCTACTTTTTCTTCATCTAGCATACTAAGTATTTCATCTAGTCTTTCCTCGCTTACTCCCTCTTGTTTTGGAGTAACCTCTTCTACTACTTCTTCATGAGTAGTATTAACTGGTTCTTTTTCTAATTGAGGAGCTTCTGGTATTTCTACTTTGGTTCCACATTTATCGCAAAAAAGATAACCATCTTTAATTTCATTTCCACATTTTGAACAATACATAAATTTTCCTCCTATTTAATTACACCAAAATTATAGCATTATATTTATTAATAATGCAATATAGCTATTTTTAATTAAATTCAAGATAAAATCTTTATATTAATAACATTTGGTATTAATATTTTATTGTTAACATTAATATTTATTTATTATTTCATTTTGTCTATTTTTATTTATATTTAGCGTTTTTTTAGAATTTATGTTGTAATTTTAGTGCAAAAAAATAAGGCTATTATTTGTACTAATAGTCTTATTCTATCTTTCATACATATTCATTATGTATGTAATAAACATATCTAATATTTCAAGTTCTCTTAAATCTTCTTGAGCTTGAGACTCAATAATAAATGTTCTACCTTTTCCTTTAAATTCTAAAAACTTTGGATAATCTATTGCTATATATAACATATCCTCAACTATTGAAAAACTTATTATTTTTCCAAGTTCAGCATCAAAATCTAGAATTCTTGCCATAACACCATAAGACAAAATATTTCTTACTTCCACTGGACTTTTTGCATATACATCATATGTTCTATCAAAATCTATATTTGGAATTTTAATTAAATCATCTAGCGATGCATTTAACCCTTTTCTTAATACTTTGTAATCTATTAATGATTTAGAAGGCAGTCTTGTATATGCAAATAAGCCACTCATTTTATCTTCTATTTCTTTATCTACTACTCCATCATTTTCTTCAATGCTTTCTGACAATATATTTATCTTTGACACATTAACAACGTAATTTGGTTGTCTAATAACTACTGTTCTGTCTACTTTTAACTTGTCATAATCATCAACAAGATTTGATTTTTTAAAGTTTTCTTTAATTTCTTCATCTTTGTCCATGCATAACACATCTTCAAATATTTCATTTAATACTATAGGAATTATCTCTTTTTCATATACTAAATTTCTGTGTGTAAATGAGTACGTTTTTAGTACTAGAAATGCTATAATTAGTGCAATTGATACACCAACTATAATAAAGTTTTCTAAATAGATTCCCAAAAGTGTTGTGATAATTGGTATTATTACTATTTGATTTAGTAATTTGAACTTCCCATTATCTTTTTGAAAATTTGCTTTTTGTTCCGGTGTCAGCATATTTTCAACCTTTTGATTTAGTTCCATATTTTCCCCCTAAATATGCAATCTTTTTTTTGATTATATACCAAATAATAAATTATTTCCACACTTTTAAAATATTTTTATTATTATTTGACAAAACGTAAACAAGTCTATATACTTATAATATCTAAAGGGGGAAAACAAAATGCTTTCAGGACCAAGACTTCCTATAGAGCTAGATGTTCTTTTTGATCCTACTGGCTATCTTAAATATTCAGACAAAATAGATAGCTGCAGAATACAAAATGAAGAAATAGCAAATTTTGAATTAGATGAAGTGATTATTTCTAAAAGTTATTTTAAAAATGTTAAATTTAGCGGTACTATACTTCCAAAATGTGAAGTTGAAGATGTAGTTTTTGATTCTTGTGATTTAACAGGAATTAATTTTGAAAAATCTACTTTCAAAAGAGTACTATTTAAAAATTCTAAATTAACAGGAGCAATAGCTACTTCATCATATTTAGATAATGTTAAATTTGAAGATTGTGTGTTAAATGATATTGTATTAGATAATAGTTCAATGAACTATGTAGATATATCTAACTCATCTTTGAGATATTCTAACTTTACAGATGTAAAACATAAAAACTTAGAGATTACTAACTCAGACTTAAGTTTTGCAAACTTAAGCGATACAAAACTTTCAGGACTAGATTTAAGAGATAGTGAAATATCTGGAATTACTGTTTATCCAAAAGATATTAAAGGAGTAATACTTACAGGTTCACAAAGCCTTGCCTTTGTTAAACTTTTAGGTATTGTTGTTAAAGAATAATGGCAGACGATATTAAGTATATTGGAGTTGAGCCAGATTACACTCAAAGTCCTAAAGAAAATAATGCAGTTAGTAAGATAAAAAAAGATAAAACAGAAAAGAAAGAAAAATTTAGAATAAACAAACATAACTCAAAAGTTGATGATTTTATTGCTTCTACAAAGCCAAAATCTAAATATACAGGTAAATTAATAGCTGTGCTACTAATTGTACTTCTTGTATGGGTTTTTAAGCCAATAACATTTTTAAAAGCTAAACTAGATGAAAAAAGAATGTATTATGCTATGCAAGATGATTCAAATTCACTTAATTTTGACTTAAAATTTGACCTATGGAGTAATATAGTATATTATACAAGTTATAACTACTATAAAGACTTAAAAGGCACATTAATTAATCCCCTTTCAGATTCAACACTAAATAAGCCATATGATTTTGCTCATAATGGAGTAGATTTAAACGGATATAACGGACAAGAAGTAATGTGTGCAAATTATGGTGTTGTAGTTGATGTTGGAAATGATTCAAAGCATGGCAACTATGTGTTAGTTAAACATGTTATTAAAGACTATACAATTTATACATACTATGCAAATCTTAACACTACTTATGTATATGTTGGTCAATATTTATCTCAATACCAAGTAATTGGAACAATAAGTGGAAAAGACAATGTACAAAATGTAATGAATGACGAACATTCACATTTACATTTTGCTGTTAGAAAAGATATTAAGGAGTCTAGCGGTATGGATCCATTAATGTTTATACAAAAATAAAAAACAAAGGATGCACTAAAAATGCATCCTTTTTCCCGTAGAGGTTGTTTACTAAAAAAAATTTATGTTCGTTTTTACTATTTGTATTATACTATACTTTTGATAAAAAATCAAGAACCATTGCTTGCTTTTTTATTTCTTATGTAATTATGTTATTCGTTTATATTTTATTTTTCAATACTCAACATAAAAAATTATTATTTTTATTCATTTTTAATTTTCCATTTTTTATTGTATTTTTTTATTATATATGATAACTTATTATTAAAGGATGTTGATTATATGGTATTAAAAATACTTTTGCTTTTGGTTTTAATACTCATTAATGGATTTTTCTCAGCAGCTGAAATGGCATTTGTTTCTATTAATAAAATCCAGTTAGATAATGATATTAAGCAAGAAAATAAAAAAGCAAAAAGAGTTAAAAAATTATTAGAAAATTCAAGTAATGTTTTAGCAGTTATACAGATAAGTATTACAGTAATTGGTTTCTTGTCTAGTGCTTTTGCCGCAGAAACTCTTGCTGAAAAACTTGCACAAGTAGTTGCTCCACTTATTCCACTTAGTCTTTCTTCTACTGAAACAATACTAATTATACTTGTTACTTTAGTATTATCTTTCTTTACATTAATACTTGGTGAACTTGTTCCAAAAAGAATAGCTCTTGCTTCTCCACAAAAAGTAGCATATTCTTGTAGTCTACCTATTAGTATTTTTCAAAAGATATTTTATCCAATAGTAATACTACTTAGTGCAACTACAAACTTTGTATGTAAGCTTTTAGGTATAAAGAAGAAGACTGATGATACTATTACAGAAAATGAGATAATATCTATTATATCTCGAGGTAGAAGCGAAGGTATAATAGACATGGAAGAAGAAGATTTACTTCTTAAAGTATTCAAGTTTGATGATACAACTGCTCAAAAAGTTATGACGCCACGTGAAAAAGTTATAGCTATTGATACATATACAAGCGAGAAAGCTTTACTTCATATTATCAAGAACTGTAATTTTTCTAGAATACCTGTATATAAAGATAGAATGGATAATATAGTGGGAATACTTGTTGTAAAAGAACTATTAATTCGCTATTCTCAAAATGGAAAATTAGACTACAAAACAGCAATGCATCAACCATACTTTGTTGATATAAATGATAAAATAGATGATATTTTTAGAATGATGCAATCTGAAAAACAAGCTATGGTAATTGTTAAAGATGAAAATAGAATGGCTGGTGTTATAACACTAAAAGACGCTGTAGAAGAAATTGTTGGTAATCTTACTGATGAGTATTCATTAGAATAGAAAATAAAAAATACGGGATGTTTATTCCCGTATCTTTTTTTGTTTAAATTATTCTTCAACAGCTTCAGCTTGTTTTTGATCTCTTATTTCTACAAGTTTATCTTTTAATTCTTTTTCGATTTTTTGTAGTTCTATTTCAGCTTCACTACGTTGTTTAGCACCTTCATCATGTATTTTGATTAAAGCATCTAAAGTTTCTATAATGTCACTGTTTGTTTTCTTAAGAGTTTCAACATCAACAATTGCTTTTTCACTTTCAGCTGCAATTTCAATAGTTCCTTGTTTTAGGTTTTCACTATTTTTCTTTAACATTTCGTTAGTAATTTCAGTTACAGCTTGTTGTGTATTTAAAGCTGTTTTTGCATTAGCTAGTCCTAGTGCAATAACAACTTGGTTTTTCCATAGAGGAATAGTATTTGTAATTGAAGATTGAATCTTTTCTACAAGTTCTGAATCATTATTTTGAATCATTCTAATTTGTGGAGCCATTTGAATTGAGATAATTCTTGTTGTTTTTAAATCATATAGTTTTTTCTCAAATCTGTTAATGATAGCCATTAAGTCATTAACTTTTTGTGCATCAATTTGTTCTCCACTTTCTTGTGCTTGTGCTTGTAATTTTGGAAGTTCAACTTCTTTTAATTCTTGAAGTTTTTTCTCACCAGCAATAATGTATAAAGATATTTGTTTGAATGAATCTAAGTTTTTATCATACATTTCATCAAATATTGCAATATCTTTTAACATTTGAACTTTGTGTCCTTCTAGTCTTTTTTCAATTCTGTCAATGTTATTATTAACTTTATCATATTTTGCAAGAAGTTTTTCAACTCTCTTTTTAAGTGAACTAAATATTCCAAATATACCAGCTGGTTTGTTTACATCTGTTGCACTATCGAAATCTTTAATTTCTACTACTAGATCAGTAAGAAGTTCTCCTACATCACCTGTATTTTTTGTTCTAACATTTGTTAATACTTCATCTGAGAATTTTGCAATTTCTTGTTGTGCACTAGCACCATATGCAAGAATTACAGATGTGTCTTTAACATCTACTTTTGAAATAAAATCATCTATTGCATTTTTTTCTGCATCAGATAATTTTTCATAGTTTAGTGAATTTTCTACTACTTCTTCACTAACTGCTTTGTGAGCTACTAGCTCGTTTTCAATCTCTACAGTTGAGATTTCAGGTTTTACCTCTAATACTAAGTTTTCGTTTTCCATACTTATTTATCCTCCTTACTGTCCTAAGTACTCTATTAATCTATTATAAATATTGATTCTAAGTCCTGATACTGCAGTATCAATTGATTGTGGTAGTCCATCAACTCCTACACTACTTACATCATAGTTACCACCAGTAACACCAGTTCTAAATCCATATTTATTCCATGCAATTTGTTGTATATCTTTATTTGAAAATGCTTCAAAGTATGTATTACCTTTTTCTGTTAATGTTGCAATACAATGTGAATTCCAAATTGTTGGAACTGGATATAATATTCTTATTTTATCCTTTACTTGAGCAAATCCATCTGGATTTGAGTTTGCAAGGTCAATTATACTCTTCTCATAATCTACAATCATTGGATAAGCTCCAACACCTGTTTTTAGGTATTTATCAAAAAGATCTGCTGGTGCAAAGCTCATATAACCAGATTTTTCATAGAATTGTTTTAGTTTTGGTAAATTTTCCTCAATATTTGCCTCGTTAACTTCACCACCGCACATTATAGATAATAATAATCCATAATATGTTGCACCTGGAGAAGATGTAACAGGGTCTGTTGAGTTTATATTTATTGAACCATATAAAGTATCAAGTCCAATATCTTTCCATTTTTTACCTTCTAGAATATAGTCTAATAATTTATTCATATCTGTAATGTAGTATACTCCATCTTTTTGAGTTACTATTTGCTCTTTCATTAAAGCATCTACTACAACATCCCAGCTATAAATAACTATTGGTGTGTTTAGTGTTAAACTACCATTTAGAACAGTTTCTCTTGGAGCTTCTCCTGCCTCTTTATTTGCAGCAGTTTTATAATACTCATAGAATCTTTGATCTGAAAAGAATATAAAGTCATAATGTGCTCCATCATCTTTTCTTACAACTGGTTCTTTTACTAGTTTTCCATTACTCCAGTTGTCATTTACTACGCTAATTCCATATTCTTTTGCTAATATTTCGTTAAAATCTTCATCTGCTAAGAAGTTTTCTTTACCTCCGCCTACTGCTCCATAAATAGTAGTAGTTTTGTATTTTTTACCTTCTTTTAAACCTTTAAGTCCTACAACAGCAAGAACTATTAATATTAATACGAATAATATACCAAATCCTATTGCTGTTTGTTGATTTCTTTTCTTTTTGTTATCTACATATACCTCTGCCATATTATTCACCCTCTTTCTTTACATCAATAATGTTCATATTATTATCTACTAATCCGTCAGTTTTAAGCATTGTTTCAAATACTTTGATATCTGCATTAGTATCTATGATATCTAAATCATACATGTTATTAAGTTGTGCTTCACATGCTAATTTTACTCTATCTAGCATTCTTTCAACCCTTTCCATGAAATCTATACTCTCTTGAGATGTAAGTGATTGATTTTCTACTCTGTCATATTGATCTAATATTTTTAATGTAAATGGTAAATAATAATCTACAAATTTTCTTACTTGTTTCATTTTCTTTGGCTTTTCTTTTAAGCTTAACAATATTTTATCTGATGTTTCACAAATTTGAGAAATATTAGATTGGATTCCTTGATTTTCAATTTTTCCTTCTAATCCTTTAATCTGTTTAATAGTATTTGTTGCTTGAGCTGTTAATTGTTCATACTCTAGTCTTTCAAGATCTATTTTTTCCTGTAAAACTTCATTTCTATTAAATATTAATGTTAAGGCATAGTATGAACCAAGAGAAATGAAAATACTAAATATTACATTTAAATCTAGTCCTAGGTATAATCCACAAAAAGCTATAATTGCTATAATTATTGAAATTATATATGATGCTTTCATCTCTTATACCTCCTAGTTATATCCTCTAACAACTTTAAAAGCTTCAAGTAGATTTGTTCTACCATCAAAAACTTTTCCTGTTGAAAGATCTGCAATATCTTCTAATTGTTCATCGTCTGCTGAACCAAACATAATTGAATATACTGGAATTACAGGCGATACATTTTGTATAGCTTGTTTCATATCTTTGTAGCTTCCACTATTTCCTTCTCCATCTGTCATTAGTACTATTGATACGTTATATTTATCTCTATCTTCTTCTTTAAGTACTTCAATAGCTTGAGTAACAGTATCGTATATGTTTGTTCCACCACTTGGTGAAGTAGTATTAATGCTATTTAATATAGTCTTTGTATCTAATCCATTTTCTATTGTATATGTATTACTTGGATATGAGTTAAATAGTATGAATGATATTTTATCTTTTTCTGAGAATTGAAGATAATTTTTTGACGCTTCTTCTTCAGTTAAAATATACTTCATAGCATTTCTTAAATCTTCTATTCCATTATTATAACTCATACTTCCAGAGTAATCTAAAGCAAATACAATATGTGTTGGTTTTCTAAGTTCAGATTGATATAATCCTAAAGCTTTTTGAATAACATCAGTTGAAGGATATTTAATTGGTATTAAATATTTTGTAGTATCTATACCCCACTCTGGATTAAAGATTGTTTTATCTACATCTTCTTTAACACCACCATACCATGTTCTTCTACCAGTTTTCATCAACTCTTCTTGACCTTCCTTAGATAGTAAGTATGATTGAAGTTGTAAGAAAGCTTCTTCTTTCTCTGTATTAGTTTTTCCTAAATATGCAAATACCGAATCACTAATTGATACACCATCGACTGTATATACTCCATATAATTGCTCATCTGGATTACTAATATTTTTGTTTACATTAATTATAGATGTTTCATATGTAACTATAGCATCACATTGACCATCTAAATACATTTCTTCAAGATATTCTTCACTTCCTGAAGATCTGTTTACACCACTAAATAGTGCTGTAAGTTCGTCTTTTATTTGTTGATCATTTAAATACTCTTCTGTTAATACTTCTGGATTTCCAGAAAGTACACTTAAGAATCCTAAGTATGCACATGCACCAGTGTTTGTTTGAGTTGCACTAGTCATTGCAAATTTAAGTTTTCCTTCTCTTATTGCTTTAATAATGTCTTCTAGTTTAACTTCTGTACCAACAAATCCTAAATCTTTAGCTACACTCTTTTTAATTGCAAAAACTACTGGATTCATATTTATGATTTTTGAATCTGAAGTTTTAGCTTTTGAAGAATCTAGCATATATAACCACATTGAGTTTGATGCCCATACTGCATCATATTGTTCTCCAGCATTTAGTCTTTCCATTATTTCTAGAGTTCCAGCATAATCTACACTTACTTTAATTCCACTTTCTTTAGCATAATCTGTAAGTACTTTTTCTATGTTTTTATTATCTGTACTAGAAATAATATGGATTGTTTCTTCATTTATCTTGTCTTTTACAGAGCTTACCATTGAAGAAATGATTGCATAAAGAGCAATTACAATGATAATAAATACAAGACATCCTTTTCCTTCTTTTTTCAATATATTCACCTCCTAAACCAAATAAATAGTTATTATCTTTTTCTTCTAATTACTGTACCAGGTATTAGTTCAAAAGGAATTTTAAGTTTTACTTGTTGTCCTTTTATTCCTGGATTTATAGTGTCTATTGCTTTTCCATTTTTAATATCATAAAGCTCTTCAATATTAAAAGCAGCTTCTTCTATTGTATCTGGTCTTAAGATTTCTAGTCTATCTCCTACGCTTAGCTTGTTTTTAATTTCTACAGCATAGATATCTCCTTCTAGTTTTTCTACAACCCTTGCACCATATTCATATTCTAAGTTTTCACTTTTTCCGTCATAATCATGAATATCTTGGTTATTTGAATCACTAAAGTAGAATTCAGATAGTCCTCTAGTTTTAACTTTTTCAAGTTCTACTAAATATTTATCTGCATTAAATTCAGATTCTCTTCCTTCTTCTTTTAGTTTGTAATAGTCATCTATTGCATTTCTGTATGCACGTACTACTGTTGCTAGATAGTAATCTGTTTTAAGTCTTCCTTCAATTTTAAAGCTGTCTACTCCCATTTCACATAGAACTGGTATTTGACGAATCAAGCACATATCTTTAGATGAGAATAGGTATGTTCCTTTTTCATCATAATCTACATTAATTATACTTCCTGGAGTATTTACTTCTTCTGCAGTAACTTTGTATTGCCAACGACAAGGTTGTGCACAGTCTCCACAATTTGCATCTCTTCCTGCAAGATATTTGCTTAAGTAACATCTTCCAGAATATGCGTAGCATATTGCTCCATGAATAAACATTTCAACTTCTAAGTCATCTGGTTTATTCTTCATGATATACTCTATTCTTTCTTTGCTTAGTTCACGAGAAATAATAACTCTTTTTGCTCCAAATTGTTGCCAAAATTTAGCAGCATGTAAACTTACAGTGTTTGCTTGTGTACTAATGTGTATATCTATTTCAGGTGCTAATTCTCTTATTTTAAGTATTACACCTGGGTCTGAAGCAATAATAGCGTCTGCTTTTACTTTCTTTAATATGTTTATTTGGTTTTCTATTTCTTCATAATCTAAATCACTAGCATAGATATTTAGAGCAACATATACTTTTTTACCTATACTATGAGCATATTTAATTGTTTCTTCTAGAGAATCATCATTTAATTCTGCTCTAGATCTTAAAGATAATTTTGCTGTACCAGCATATACTGCATCTGCTCCATACATAAATGCAATTTTAGCTTTTTCTAAGCTTCCTGCTGGTGCTAATAATTCTGGTCTATTCATAATATATTTTCCTTTCATTTAAATCTATTTATACATCCTAAATTATACAATAATTATGTAAAAAAGTAAAGGAAGCTATTGTTACAAAACGTAAAAAAAAGCAGTAAATTATTTGTATTTTTAATAATTTACCACTTTTATATCATTTTGTTTACGATTAAAGTTATTAAATAGTCTACAAAATTAATTATAATTGTAGATGGAATCACTAGTGTAATTATTGTGCTAATTATTATTGCAGGGCCAAATGGTAGATATGTATCTATTAGCTTTTTAGTATTCTTTTTACCTTTTCTTTTTTGTTGTATTTTCTTGTATACAATAAACACAATTCCAAATATACTAGATATTAATATACTTTCAAAAAATATTACTGCTATACTTTTTAATCCTACAAGTAGCCCTATACTTCCAAGTAATTTCATATCTCCAAAGCCAAAACCTTCTGTTTTAGTAATCTTTTCAAATACTAGATTAATTACAAATAATATTCCAAATCCAAATAGCATTCCAAGTAAGCTAGATATAACAGCCTCTTTAGAAAAGTTAAAAAGTATATTTAATATTCCAGAAGTTAGTATTAAAACACTTGATGTATCTGGGATAATCATATAGTTTATATCTGTAATTAAAGCTAGTATTAGTCCAAGTATAGCTGGTGTATATACTAGTATTAAGCTTAGTTCTGCTCTTTTTACTATTACTAGAAATAAAATAAAGAATATAATTATATACTTCAGATTGAGTCTTAAATTCTTGAAGCTATAAGTATATTCTTTAATATTAAAATCTTCACCTTTTTTTGAGTCTGTGCAAAGAGTAAAGTGAGTAGTAATAACAGCAAGAATTGTACTTAATACAATAAATACAATAATTGTTATTATACTTTGCATTTTTCCTTATTCTCCTCTTTGTTATAATAGTGAATTAAAATTAATCTTTCAATTGGTCTTTTAATTGCACTAATAATATTTTCTTTTTTATTTATTCTTCTAACTAATACAGTGTTAATATTGAACCTATTTCCGCCCCAAACATCTGTAAATAATTGGTCACCTACCATCATAATTTCAGATTTAGAAATATCTGGAAACTGTTCACAAACAGCTCTAAATCCTTTTCTTCTTGGCTTTGTAGCCTTGTAATAATATCTAATACCAAGTTCTTTAGATATTCTTTTTACTATTTTTGTAGAAAAAGAGTTAGAAACAATGTATAAAATTATTCCTTTGGATTTTATATCTTTAATCCATTTTTTTAAGTCTTTAGAATATTCTTTTCTGTTATCTATTAAAGTATTATCCATATCCATAAGGATAAGTTTAATTCCATCTTTTTTTAGTAATTCATATGGTATGTCCTCAACTTTTTCAAAAGTATATTTTGGATAAAAATTTTTAAGTAATGATTTTCTTTTAGTCATATTAAAGTTTCACCTCTTAACTACAAGTATATATTACTATAATTATTTATTTTTTGCAAGAGAAAACAGATTTATACCTTTTTACGTTAAATTTTGCAAAAAAACTACCATTCTTTCTTTTCTTTTTAATTTTAATATGGTATACTTTTAATCGTATATTGAATACAAGAAAGGTGGGAGAAAAATGGAAAAAGAGATGACACTATATGAAGAACTTCAATGGAGAGGTTTAATTAAAGACATTAGTAGCGAAGACTTAATTGACAAACTAAATAATGGAGGTGTTAAATTCTATCTAGGCACAGATCCTACAGCAGATAGTCTACATATAGGACATTATTCTACATTCCTAGTAGCTAAGAGACTTCAAAAAGCTGGACACACACCAATACTTCTTGTTGGGGGTGCAACTGGACTAGTTGGTGACCCTAGAGGAACAGGAGAAAGAGAAAAAGCTGATGCTAAAGTTATTGAACAAAACTATACTAAGCTTAAAGCACAAGTAGAAAAACTATTTGGTATTAAAACTGTAAACAATCTAGATTGGTTTAAGGATGTTAACTACATAGAATTCTTAAGAGACTATGGTAAATATATAAATGTTAATTACATGTTAAGTAAAGACTTAGTTAAGAGACAATTAGAAATTGGTATCTCTTATGCTGAGTTTTCATACATGCTAATTCAAGGTGTAGACTTTAAACATCTTCATGATGAATTTGGTGTTACTTTACAAATTGGTGGTTCAGATCAATGGGGTAACCTAACTACAGGAATTGAAATAATTAGAAAACTTACAGGAGACGAGGTATATGCATTTTCTATTCCTCTTGCTACAGATTCAACTGGTAAGAAAATGGGTAAATCTGAAGGAAATGCAGTATGGCTAGATATAGAAAAAACATCTGCATACGAATTATATCAATACCTATTTAATCTAGAAGATTCAATGATGGAAACTTACTTAAAGAGATTTACTTTCTTAACTAGACCTGAAATTGAAGATATAATGGCAAAACACAATGCAGAGCCAGAAAAAAGACTTGCTCAAGAAACTCTTGCTCATGAAGTTATTAGAGACATTCATGGTGAAGAAGAATACCAAAAAGCAGTTGAAATCTCTCGTGCATTATTTAGCGGAGATATTAAAAATATCCCTTCTAACTTAATTTCTAAAGTTTTTGCTAAAGTAGATCATATAGATATTACTGAAGAACAAAACATTATAGACTTTTTAGCAAACAATGGAATCTGTACTTCTAAAAGAGAAGCTAGAGAATTTGTAAATGCTGGAAGTATAACAGTCAATGGAGATAAAGTTACTGATGTTGAAACTGTTATTTCTAAAGACCTTGCACTAGACGACAAATATGTTGTTGTTAGAAAAGGTAAGAAAAAATATTTCTTAGGAGAAATAAAATAACAAAAAATATAATTTAAAATATAATACACTAAGCTAAAAAGTTTAGTGTATTTTTTTGCACAATATATAATTTTAGTATATAATGTTAAACATATAAGGAGTAAGTCATGGAAAATAGAGCTGAAGAATTTAGAAATTTATTAGATAAAAATAATTATAAAGAAGAGAAAAACTTAAAGTTATCGTATAAAAGATATTTAGACATTGCCGTTAAAATGGGAAAATACATTGCTGAACTAACTGGTATTAAATATAAATTTAATATTGAAAGAGAAGCTTTAATACAAAATATAGCAGATTCAATGTTTAAAAACAGCTATATTTTTGCAGAATACTACTGTATGGTTGATGGTTTGCTCAATTATGTTAAACCAATTCTATTAGGTGACTATACTCTACGTAAACTTTTAGACTATGAAAATAATTATAGAACTGAAGATAGTTTTTATTATTTTCTAAATTCTTCATATTATGCAGCTCATGCAATTGATGACTACTTTGAAGCATTAAAATACATTGAAGAAAATAATGGCATTGAGTCAACTAAAGAATTGTTAGAAAATAAAATTAGAAAAGCTTTATACCAAATGTATCACTACAGAAGTATTGTTGTAGACGAATCTCTAACAACTTCTGAGTTAATTAAAGAAATAACTCCTAAATTTTATGAGATAGATTTAGATTTAAATTATATATATAACGTCTTAAATAGTAATACTGCTGATTCATTTGATGATAAAGGTAATAAAACTATAGTTAATTTAAGCCCAGTTGAAGCAATCTTCATTTTAAAGAGAAGATTTGAATTTATTACAGATGAAAATGGTAATTTTAGTATAGAAAAATATAAAAATGCATGTATTCGTGACCAAAGAGAAAAAAGTGTTGAAGAACAAGATTTTGACACAGGAGATACAAGGTTAGATGATATGGATGATGAAATATTATTTACTGACGATGATGATACATATATGTAAATAAAAAAAGAGCACCTTATTGGTGCTTTTTATTTTTTTGGTGACCCCTACGGGAATCGAACCCATGATTCGACCTTGAGAGGGTCGCGTCTTAACCGCTTGACCAAGGGGCCTCTCACATAGATTATTATAGCATAATTATTTTGAGTAGTAAAGTTAAAATTATAAAAAAACGACTTTTTATTATTTAATTATATATTTACTATATTTATTCTTCATGGTAAAATACAGATTAAAGTGAGGTTATAATTATGGGAATACTTGAAATTAAAACAAAACCTATTGTTGAGGATATAGGAATTAATTTAAAAATGAATAATAGAGGCTTTCTACGTATGTTTCAAGAAGCAGCAAATATTGCAAGTACAAAAATAGGATTTGGAATTACTCAAACAGAAGCTACACATTTTACTTGGGTTATTCTTTATTGGAGACTTGAAATAATAGACAGACCACAATATGATGATGAAATAACTATAAAAACATGGGCTACATTTTCTAAAAAGTTATATTCAATAAGAAATTTTGAAATGTATGTTGGAGAAAAATTAATAGCTCGTGCAGACTCAAAGTGGACACTAGTAGATATAGAATCTCATAAAGTATTGAAAATACCTGATGAAATGGAAGAAAAATATGGTGTTGTTGAACAAAGAGTTTTTGAAGATGATTTAAAAGAAAAATTTGTTATGCCTGAAGAATATGATTCTTCACTAGAGTATAAAATAATGAAGAGAGACTTAGATGTAAACCATCATGTAAATAATTTAAGTTACTTATCTATTGCAAGTGAGATTGTACCAGATGAAATACTTAATAATGCTAAAAATATTAATATAGTATTTAAAAGAGAAATAACTTATGCTGATACAGTTGAATGTTATTACAAAGATAATATTGTATATATTTATAACAAGAATACAGACATATTCCATGGTGCAGTTATAATAAAATAAAAAAATACAGAGTGATTGTTTTCACTCTGTTTTTTGATTTTCTTTTTTTAATATTATCTTTTACTTTTCTTTTTGGTAAATAATAATGCTATAACTATAAGTGATAGAAATACTACTACTCCAGTTACCAATTCTTTTTTATGTTCTTTTGCCCACTTTACAATATCTAAGTGAAGTTCTTCCTCAAGTATTACATCCATGCTTCCTACTTCTTTTGAATCATAGTAATATGTAATAGTACCAAGTTTTGTTCCAACTTTTGTGTTATACTCTATTACTTCTTCGCCTTCATAAATTATATCCACTTTATCATAATCTACATTTGCTAGATATTTTTTTATATCTTCTTTTGCATGTATCTCAATAACTTCTTCTTTTGCAAGATGAGTTGGAAGTCTTACTAATAATTCATCTTTTAATACTATTGGCCTGTATATATAATGAGTTATTACCTCTTCATATAATTTTTCTGAATCTATAACATTGTATGGAGTTGATGAATACATATTAGTTCCTGTAACTACTGCTATTAAATCTACATCTTCTTTTTCATCTCTAGAAAAACTTGCAAGACATATTCCTGCATTCCCTGTTGTTCCAGTTTTTCCACCAAGTATTAGATGAGTTGTAATTCCAGCTTTAGTTGAAAGATTACTAATTGTACTTTTTACAGTTATATTTCCATCACTTGTTGTATATGTCTTAAGTGACATTATTTCTTTTAAAGTTTGGTTATTTCTTGCATAATTCATCATTTTTGCAACATCTTCTATAGTTGAGTAGTTATTTTCATCATCAAGACCAGTTACATTAGAAAAATGTGTATTATACATTCCAATTTCTTGTGCTTTTTCATTCATTTTTTCTATAAATACATTTTCATCTCCAAATACTATATTTTGAAGATAAACAGCACTGTCTGCTCCGGATGGTACAAGCATTGTTGCAAGTAAATCATAATATGTTAGTGTTTCTTCGTCTAAGAGTCCCGCTGTTACTAAATCTTCATCTACTTTTCCATAAATGTTTTCCATATCAATTGTTATTTTATCATTAACATCTTGTATATTGTCTATTGTAACTATTGCAGTCATTACTTTTGTTATACTTGCAATAGAAATTTTTTCTTGTGTATTTTCTCCAATTAGTAATTCCATATTTTCTGCATTATATACGCCATAATATGGTGAATTAATTTCATCTGCATAAACTGCACTGCATAACGTTAAAACACATAATAATGCTATTAATATCGTTTTTATCTTTTTCATAATTATTACCTCGAATATATTGTATCACAAATTATATTTTTTTGAATATTTATACTACTTTTTTCTAATAATATTATTGGTGATTATATGATTCAAATTACTCATAGATTTCAAATGCGAGATGGAATTGCACAAGTAGTGCTATATTGCTATACTCCAATTGAATATGAATTTGCAACAGATTTTAATGAAATACGCAACAACGCAATTAATACAGCAAATGGTATTAGAGATTATATACAAAAGAATTTTTCTCATATTCAAAACCAAACTGCTATGATAATAGTAAATGGGGTTGTGCTAGGTTCTACTGCTATATCTAACATTTTAACTGGATTTGGAAATAAAAAAAGTGAGTAAAAATACTCACTTAATTTATATTAATTATTACTCTACAAAGTTTTCACATTCTCCAGTTTCAAAGAATGATTTAATATTTTCCATTGATACTTCTCCAATTTTATCTAGTGCCTCTTTAGTAAAGAAAGCTTGATGTGAAGTAATTACAACATTTGGCATAGATAGTAAAACAGATAATTCTGTACTTCTATAATATGAATTAGACATATCATTTAAGAAGAAATCTCCTTCATCATCAAAAACATCAAGTCCTACTCCACCTATTTTTTCAGTAGATAATGCTTTAATTAAATCTTTTGAGTTTATTAGTTTACCTCTACTTGTGTTAATTATTACTACGCCTTTTTTCATTTTCTTCATAGCCACTTTATCTATCATGTTTTCATTATCTTTTGTCAGTGGGCAATGAAGAGAAATGATATCTGATCTTTCATAAATTTCATCTAATGATACATATTTAAATCCAAGTTCAGCCTCAGCTTTTTTATCTTCATATACATCATATGCAATTACTTCAGTTCCAAAACCTTTCATGATTTGTATAAATACTTTACCTATTGCACCAGTACCAATTACCCCAACAGTTTTTCCATGAATATCAAAACCTAGAAGACCATTTAATGTAAAGTTATATTTTTTTGTTCTTTGGTAAGATTTATATATTTTTCTGTCTACACTAAGTAGAAGTGCTACTGCGTGTTCTGCAACAGCATTTGGTGAATATCTTGGAACTCTTACAACTTTTAATCCTTCTGGTAAATGTGCAATATCTACATTGTTAAATCCAGCACATCTTAGCACTAATAGTTTTACTCCACAACTCTTTAGTATTTCTAATGTTTCTTTATCTGCAATATCATTTACAAATATACATACTGCATCATATCCTGCTGCAAGAGGTGCAGTTTCATGATTTAGTTTTGTTTCTAAGTATTTTATTTCATAATTATACTTTTTGTTATAGCTATTAAATAGCTCTTTATCATATTCCTTTGTATCGTAAAATAGAATTTTAATCATAATAATGTCTCCTTTACCACGAAACGTTATTATATCACTTATTTTTTTTGTTTACAATGTTTTTAGACAAAATATCTGTAAAAAAATCTATTTGTTTCAAATATAGATAAAGTACAACTAAACATAAAAATAATTCTACTTTAGAATTTTATTTAATTTAATGTGTTTTTTCTATTGACAATTAAACATATAAGTGTTAAAATAATGTTGTTCTTGAGCGGGAGTGTGGCGGAACTGGCAGACGCACAGGACTTAAAATCCTGCGGGAGTCAAATCCCGTACCGGTTCGATTCCGGTCATTCCCACCAGAATATTAATACAAGCTTTTAGCTTGTATTTTTTTATGCTTGTATTTTCAAGGATTTAATGTACTTTTAATTTTTATTAAAATTGTATTTTTACTAATAATTATAGCTATTTTTATTCGGGTTGCATTAAAAATTGCATTAAAAAAAGACTAACATTTTTGTTAGTCTTTTTCACTTTTTATTCTTTATATTTTGCCATAAGGCATGCACCAATTATTCCAGGTTCTTTTAGTTTTGCTTGTACTATGTTTGTTTCTTTAGCAAAACTATGAGCTTTTTTCTTAAAGTTTTCTTTAACTTCATCAAAGAAGTATTTTTTAGCATTCATTATTCCACCACCAATTACTATTGTGTCTGGATTTATAGTAATTGATATATTTAAAAGAAGCATTGTTAGATATTTTTTAAAGTCTTCTAGTATCTTTTTTGCAGCATCATTTTTCTTTGCTAACAAGAATATTTCTTGAACATTATTTACATTTAAGAAAAATTCTCTATTTGCTTTTTGGATTAGATAAGTCCCACTTAGTCTATGTTCTGCTATATCTTCTGAGTCTAACATCATACGAGAAAAGTATCCTGCAATATTGGTATCTCCTTTGTATATTTTATTGTCTATTACTACTCCTCCTCCAAGGCCTGTACTAATAGTTACGTAGCATATAGATTTGGAATTTTTTCCTGCACCTTTTGTAGCCTCACCTAGTGCTGCAACTCGTGCATCATTTTCTATTATTACTTCTGTTTTAAAGTCTTTTTCTAATTTTTCTTTAAGCGGAAAAGTTTTAAAAACTGGTATATTTCTGGATGTCGTAATATTTCCTTTTTCATCTATTGCACCTGGATATCCTACGCCAATTCTTTTAACAGATTCATAATCTGTTATACTTTTTACCATTTCTTTTATTTTTCTATATAAATCATTTGCTGTCTTTACATTTTCAAGTGTTTTTTGTGAATTGAAGCACACAAGTCTTTCTTTTTCGTCTATTGCTCCAACTCTAATGTTTGTTCCACCAATATCTATACCTAAATACTCAATCATATAAAACACCTCTTTTATATTATTTTACTTCATACTCCCAGCCTGGTTGCCATGCTTTTGTTTTTCTCCAATCTGTTTGAATTGCTTCGTCCCATGATTTATTTTGTGTAATTACTTCTATTGCAAGTTGTGGAGCTTTATGTGCAACAAGAGCTACAGTCTTTCCATCAAAGTTTTCTTTTAAATATTTTAAAAAGTCACTTATTCTTGATTCAACATCTTTAAGTGATTCACCATTTGGAAAAGGAATATCTATATGTTCTTCATATTTTACTAAAGCAGTATCTTTTCCATCTAAGTCTCCATAGTTACATTCACGTATTCTTCTGTCTTCAATTATTTCTTTTGTACCACCAAAAATATTGTTTGCTGAAACGACTGCTCTTTTTAAATCTGAACAAAAAACAATATCTATTTTTTCCATTGGTACTTTTTCTTTTAATGCAAAGCTTTGCTCTACACCTTTTTGAGATAGTTCAACGTTTTTCCAACCAGATGAAACATGTTTTTCATTATCTGTTGTTGTGCCATGTACATAATACATTATTTTTACTGACATATTATTATCCTCCTTAGATAATATTATTATATCTTAAAGATAGTAGTTTTGAAAAGAGCAAAAAATAAAATGACAGAAAATCTCCATCATTTTATTTTATAAAATTCATCTATGCCTATGTATTATTTCTTCCTCTTCATTTTGTAAGATAAGAAAATCTTTTCCATCTAAATGGTCTATTGCATGCTGAACAATATGAGCAGAATATCCATTAACAAATATTTGTACCTTAATTGCTTCAGGTGTGAAATATTCTAAGAATATTCTATCTGGTCTATCTACTAAAGATGTTCTACCTTTGCAACTTGTACATAGTTCATATTCTGCGCTACTTGTTACCCCCTCAATATGCTTAATCTTTGGATTAATCATTAGTATAACTTCATTATCTTTAATGTTTTGTGGATAATTCTCGTCAAACAAATCTATTTTTAGTGCTACCACTCTTAATAATACGCCCATCTGTGGTGCAGTAAGCTCAAAGTAATTATTTTTGTTTGCTACCATTCTCATTATTTTTAGCAGTGCATCCTGCTTTCCTTCTTGAAGTGCTTCAATATCTACTTCTTTAGCCCTAAGTTTTAACATAGGATCCCCAATTTGTAGTAGTTCAAAATTTTTAAACATACTCATCCCTCCTTAAAAATTATTTTTTTCATCTGTATATTTTTAATGTGTGAGTATTATATCACAGATTTTATGTTTTGTACATTCTCTATATTTACCTTTTTTTCATTTTATAGTATAATAGTTATTGTAATAATAATGAGGTGAATACAATGAGTGAAAAAGATGAAAGAAGCACAATAGAAAAAATTGTGGATGATGTTAAGAAAAAAACACCAGAAAAAGAAAGAGATCCTCTATATTTTGTAGTTGGTGCTTTACTACTAATTATTGGTTTATTTATACTTAGTAGAAAAGTGACAGTTACATCTGGATTTTTTGGATTAAGCTTATGGGGATTTAATATGGGCTTTGGTCTAGTTATCCTTCCACTTATTTTTGGAGTTATGTGGATGTGTTATAATCCAAAATCTTTGTGGGCAAAAATATTAAGTGCTGTTGGCGGTATATTAATTGTTGTTAGTATAATTCTAAATACTGGTATACATCTACAATATATGACACTATTTGACTATATTATTATTGTTGGATTAATTGCTGTTGGTGTTGGTCTTTTATTTAGATATTATTTTAAAAGAAAATAGTAATACAAAAGCGAGTAAATTTGATTTTTACCCGCTTTTTTTATTATATAAAAAAGAGAGGTGTTAACCTCTCCTGCTGTTTGGAAATCTTTAGTTTTATCCTTCGTTTTCGCCTCCCTTTTTATTAGTTTTAAAGTGTTATATATAAAAATTATCACTATAAGCTTTGCTTTATATTATGGATAGACTTTTTAGTTTTCATATTTTATTATAGTGATTTTTGTTTACAAAACCATTATACTCTCAAAACAAATAGCTTAAAGGCTTTAGATATTTTTAGACAAAACAATACTTTTTTAGTTATAAAGATACAAAAAAAGCAGTATATTTTATACTGCTTAAATTATTTGTATTAGTTAATAGCTTTTTGCTTTACTGCAAGATATGCTCCTGCTAATGAGCATGCAGCAATCATTAGTACTTGAGCTAAATCTATATCTCCTGTATTTACTGTTTTTGGTTCTTGTACAGGTTCTTGAGCTCCTGTAGTTTCAGTTTCAACAGCTTCAACAGCCTCTTCTTTTTCAGTTGCGTCTGCTTTGTATTCTTTCATTTCTTCTACTACAGGTTCTTCTACAACTGGTTCTTCAACTTCTGGTTCCTCATAGTAGTATTCTTCTGTTATAGCTGGTCGTTCACTTAGTACGATTGTTGTTACTTCTTCTGTTACTGGAGTTTGTACTTCTTCTGTTGCTGGTTCTTCTACAATTTCTTCTTCCTCTTCTTCCTCTTCTAAAAGTACTAGTGGTCTACTTCCACCTAAAAATTCTGTTTCAGCTCTTACTGTAGCATTATTAAATACAAAAACAACTGCAAGAATAACAGCTACAAATACTAGTAATTTTTTCTTATCCATACAAATCACTCCCCCAACTATTGTACGTACTTATATAATATAATAAATAATCAAAAATTATAAGTTAATTAGTAAAATGTTTTAAAAAAGACGAACTATATTTCTTGGCAGTTAACCAAATGTTACAACAATATTACATATTGTTTAACAAACGCCTATATTTAGCATATTATACAGTAAGGAGGTTAATATGAATAATATGAATTTAGCGCCAAGATTTTGTGCAAACTCAACAATAGGGCCGCTTAAACTTACTGACTATATGGGCAAATGGTTAGTTATTTTGTCTTATGATAATGACTTTACGCCTGTTTGTACTACTGAGGTAATTGCTCTTTCAAAACTATATAATAACTTTTTGGATAATAATTGTGATATATTAATGTTTAGCAAGGATACACTTCCTACTCATATAGCATGGATTAACGATATATCTAAAAATACTAATGTATCTGTTCCCTTTGCTATAGTATCTGATGAAACTGGAGAAATATCTAATCTATATAACACTTCAAGTGCAAACTCTGTTTATATAATTGATCCTAATCAAGTGATAAGATCAAATATTACATATCCTAAAAATATAGGAAGAAATATGAGTGAAATACTAAGAACTGTTTGTGCAATGCAAGAAACTGATGTAAGCAATTCTTTAACACCTGCAAATTGGTTACCTGGAAATGATGTAATAGTTGATTCTCCAAACGGTTATGTTGAATTAATGGATAGGCTTAGAAGTTCTACAAGAGGAGATTTTTCTTGGGTTATGAATGACAATAGAGGATTTAATATATGACTTGTAACAATTCATGTGTAGAAAATTTGTTTTGTAATGGCAAGCTTACAATTGTTCTCTTATTATTTATTTTCCTATTTTTTTGTAACAGATAAAAAAAGAATATAGATTTACTCTATATTCTTATATTTCTATTTATTATTTGTTTCTTCAATTGCCTTTTTAATTATTTCTTTAATATATGAATCTTTACCATATGTATATTCTTTTCTATTATCTTTGTACTTAGTAGCCAGTTCAACTTTTAATGCTTCATATCTTTTTGCTTCATCTTCATGTGAATTCATATAATCTCTAAACATAATAGATGTTATACCATTCATATCTCCTGTTTTATATACATGAATGAACGCTTTTACTTTTCCATCTTCTTCCTTACGTATTAGATAATCTCCACCCATAGTTGGCTCTTTTTTTACAGTGTAAATATCTCCTTCAACATTAGACTCAGTATATGTTTTAAAATCTTCTAAATCATTTGTTTGTATAAGTATATCTATAATTGGTTTAGATTTAATTCCCTTGATACTTGTACTTCCAACATGGTCAATTTTAAATATTCTATCTTTATAAATATTTAATAATTCATCTTTTTCTTTTTCATAAATATCTTTATAATCTTCTCTATAATCCATTAATTCAAGATATCCACGTTTTAGTCCTACGTTTTCCACTTTATACACCTTCTCCATTCCATACTTTACGTATATTGTTATATACATCTAAAGTTATTTCACAGTCTCTTAAAGATCTATGTGCACCACTATAGTCTATATTAAAATGATTTGCTAGTGTTCCAAGTTTATAATTTGGTAAGCCCTTTAGGATATTTCTAGATAGTACTAGTGTGTCCATTGTATCTTGTCTTGGTTTTTTACCAAGCTTTAATTCCATGTATCTATTAATAAAAGACATATCAAACTTAGCGTTGTGAGCCATAAGTCTTAAATCACCTGAGAATTCATCAAAAACACGTAAAGCTTCTTCACAGCTTAACCCTTCCTCTACCATTTCATTTGTTATTCCTGTAAGATTTGTTGTAAACCATGGGAGAGGTCTTGATGGTCTAACAAATACATCCATTGTATCTACTACTTTGTTATCTACTACTTTAATTGCTCCAATTTCTATTATTTCTGCATTTTGTGCACTTAAACCTGTTGTTTCTAAATCCACTATTACAAAGCTATCTTCAAACATAATTTTACCTCTTTCTAGTATGTATATTATACTTTAATTTGAACTTCTTTTCAATAAAAAATCAAATATTTGTTCTTTTTTTACTTGACAACATTACTGTGCTGTATTATAATATTTTCAAATTAAAATATATCTTATCCAGAGTGACTGAGGGACAGGCCCTATGAAGTCCAGCAACCTGCATAATGTAAGGTGCTAATTCCTGCGGCATACTAGACCGAAAGATAAGCTTTAGACTAGCATGCGAGTGCTAGTCTTTTTTCGTTTATGCCTTATTCAATATATTTTAATATTATTTTTATATATTCATTATGAAAGGAGTGTTAAAATGAGTAGATTTTTGTTTACATCTGAAAGTGTTACTGCAGGACACCCAGATAAAGTTTGCGACTGCATTTCAGATTCAATTTTAGAAGCAGCAATAAAAGAAGATAAGAATTCTAGAGTTGCTTGTGAGACTTCTATTTCTAAAGATACACTATTTATCTTTGGAGAAATTACAACTAGTGCTAAACTAGATTATGAAAAAATTGCAAAAGACGCATTAAGAAAAATCGGATACACTGTTGCGGGTTCTGGTTTTGATGTTGAAAATTGCAAAGTAATCATTGGATTACAACAACAATCTCCAGATATTGCACAAGGAGTTAACTCATCTTATGATAACGAAGAAACTCTAGGTGCTGGAGACCAAGGGATTATGTTTGGATATGCTTGTGATGAGACAGAAGAACTAATGCCACTTCCAATTTCACTTGCACATAAACTTGCAAAAAGACTTGAATATGCAAGAGAAAACAAAATATTAGACTTTTTAAGACCAGATGGAAAAACACAAGTTACAGTAGAATATGATGGAGATAAACCTGTAAGAATTGATACAGTTGTTGTTTCTACACAACATACAGACACTATTTCAGTAGATGATCTTAGAGATGCTGTAAAAAAAGAAATTATTCTTCCTGTTATTCCGTCTCAATTACTAGATGAAAACACTAAATACTATATCAATCCTACAGGAAGATTTGTTATTGGTGGACCTGAAAGTGATAGTGGTCTTACTGGAAGAAAAATAATTGTCGACACTTATGGTGGATATGCTCGTCATGGTGGCGGTGCATTTAGTGGAAAAGATCCAACTAAAGTAGATAGAAGTGCTGCATATGCTGCTAGATATATTGCAAAAAATGTTGTTGCAGCTAAACTTGCAAGAAAATGTGAAATTCAACTTTCATATGCAATTGGAGTTTCAGCACCAGTATCAATCTATATTAATACTTTTGGAACAAATACAGTTGAAGAAGAAAAAATACTTAATGCAATAGAAAAAGTATTTAATCTAACTCCAGAAGGTATTATTAAATCTTTAAACCTAAAAGAATTACCTTTTGCAGACTTAAGTCATTATGGTCATATAGGAAGAGAAGATTTAAATGTATCTTTTGAAAAAACAGATAAAGTTGAGGAATTACTAACTAATATATAGTAATTAAATAATAACCAAATTTTATATTTTAATACGTAAATAAGCAGGGAAATTCCCTGCTTTTATTTTGCATAAAAAAATGGTATACCGCATGCTTTCGGTATACCTAAACCAAATTTCACTTTTTTATTTATTTAAATGTTATTGTATATTCACATTTAAACGACTTGTTAACCTCAAGTTTAATTATGTCTTTTTTGTCTAAAAACATTCCGTTTGAATCGGTATAGTCCGCAGTATTATACCATGGTTCAATACATATGAATGGCGCGTTATTCTTAGACCATAAAGCCAAATACTTAAACCCTGAAAAATCCATTTCTAATAGTTCCTTATCGTTTTCTATCAACCTTACTTTTCTAGACTTTAAATCACTCATTATGATCGCATCATGCGCAAAAGTGTCCTTTTTAATATTGATAAATTTCTTATCTGTCATACACGAACTATTCACATAATCATTATTATATGATACAAGTCCGTTCTCTAATTGCAAAAACCTAACATCTTCTTCAATATCATCAAACTCAACTTTATACCTGTTCTCTTTCAAGTTAATTGAGAATGCAGGATGACCGCCTATCGCGAAATAAATCTCTTTATCATCCACATTATTTACCCTATATGAAACAGTAAGACTATTGTTGCGTATAGTATATGTTACATACAACTCAAATTTATATGGATACATTTTGAGAGTTTCTTCGTTATATTTTAATACGTACGTATGCTCCCTTTCTGATATCTTTACAATGTCAAACTTCATGTCGCGCGCAAATCCATGTTGTGACATATAAAAATCTTTTTCTCCAATTTTAGTAGTGTTATTCTTTAATGCTCCAACTATTGGGAAAAGGATAGGTGCTCTTCGCTTCCAGTATACATTGCCTTTTTCGTCTAGAACTTTTTCTCCTTGATGTAAATATTGTCTGCCTTGGTAAATTATACTTTTTAGCTCAGCGCCATTTGGTGTAGTTACTATTTCTAAATTCACCATTAACCTCCTATCAAAAAGGAGTTCATTATATCATACGATATTCATTTTGACAAGATATTTTTGAAAATAATTTAATATTTTTGTAATTTTTTTGTAATTTTTCTCTTTCGTATGATTTTGCAACTCCTCTTTACAACTGATATATACTTATTTTACGCAATATGGTAAAAATTTTCAACTTTTAGATTCATCTTTAATAATTTAGTAACTTTTGTAACAAAAGTTCTTAAATTCAAAATTTGCAAAAAAAGAAGAGATGAATTATTCATCTCTAATTTATTAGTCATAATTTAAGTCTATATTCCTTGTTTGAAATATTGATTGACTATTTTCTAAAAAGTTTTCTAAAGTATCTAGCGAATCATCTGCATATCTTTTTATTCTTACTGTTTGTTCTTTACTTTCTCTTGCAAATACAAATTCTATAATTACTTCTTTAAACTTATCATCTATTTTCTTTGTTTTTATGCTATGGATTCTAGTGCCATCATGAAGTTTTAGTGGTGAACCACTCTCATACGAAATGTAGGTTTCACCTTGCACCTTATTTCTTTTTGCTTTACCATTAGCTGTTAGATTGGGTCTATCTTCAATCCAATCTGTTATTTTGTCTTTTACGACCTCCTTTGTCTGAGGTTTCTTTAAAATATTTGCTCGAATATTATTACACATATTCTTGCCTCCCTTCTAAAAATTTTCTTTCAAGGTAAATCTATGCTGTTTACATAAAATATTATAACATAGAGGTCGAATTATGTCAAGGAAGTGAGCAATAAAAAAAGCTCAGATACTATAATCTGAACTTATGGAAATCAATGCTTAACGTCTATCTAAAGCTGGTTCAACACCAAGAATTGCAGTAACTGTATCAAGATCTACCTTGGCTACTCTATTTGCACCATCTCTAAATACTACAGTATTACCTGTAAGATAAGATTCATAATGCATATAAGCATACTCTACAGCTCTGTCAAATCCTTTAGTAGACTCTCCTTTCATTAAAATCTCCATAGCCTCTTCCTTAGTTCCCCTTAATAATTTCTTGAATAATTCCATATTATTCAACCTCACTTTCCTTTGTATTTTTAATTAACGAACATAAATTCTATAGATTTTAATGTGGCAAAGCATTCATAAATGCTAAAAAATTTTTTCACATAATCTAGAACATAATTTCGTTCCGTAGCTATAAATATATCTACACTTATATTATACCACAAATCGCGCTATTTTTCAACTTTGCACTACATAATACAACATTTGAAAGCAAAAAAAGAACCAGAGGATTTCCTCTGATTTTTCTATTCACATAAGTCTTCTACTTCAGACTCATTGTTACATTTTGCTAGTTTTCTTTCAAACTGGCTTAATGTTAAGGATGTTATAATATCCATTGTAAATTTAGCTTTTTCATGAGCTTCTTCATTGTTTACACGGTCTGAAAATACGACTCTTACTACTTTCATATTCCCATATTCTAAATCTTCGTCTTCTATTACTTGTAATTCCTCAACTAAATTGTTGTCGTCAATTACTAATAATTGTTTTGGATCATACAAAATACGATCACTGCTTCTTACTGCTAGATATCTAGCAACCTCATTTTGTTCTTTTTTAGAACTTCCTGTTTTAACAAAAGTGTTTTTTGTCATAATTTTTTTCCTCCTTATATGACGAATATTTTTTTTACGATTGTTCATGAATAATCATTGATGAACTTGAATATAATCAATCGCGATATTATTATACCACTTTTTTACATTTATGTCAACTTTTTAGTGTAAAAAGAAAAGCCTACACATATGTAGGCTTAATTATTGTTATTTATTTTTCTTTTGAACAGCTTTTCTTACTCTTTTTTGAGGTACTTCTTCACTTTCTTCCTTAGCTTCTTCCTTAATTTCCTCTTTTTCTTCTTTCATAACTGCAGCTCTTCTTCTTTTTGGTTGTTCTTCTAAAATTTCTTCAACAGTTTCAACTTCTTCTATTGTTTCTGGGACAATTTCTTGTGCCTCTTTAACTGGTTCTTCTTCTATTACTTCTACCTTTTCTTCTACTTCTATAGGAGTTTCTTGAGTAGTTTCTTCAACTACTTCTTCTGCTATTGGTTCTTCTGTGATTTTTTCTTCTTCTATGAAGTCATCTCCAAATTTATCTTCTAAAGCTTCTTCTTCATCTATTTCTTCTTGTGGTTGAATACTTTCTTCTTTAATTAAATTTGGATTCAAACTTTCATCTTCTGCAGCTAAATCTACAAATGTATTTTGTGGAAGTTCAATTACTTTTTCAGATTCTTCTTTATGCTTTTGAGATTTTTGTTTTAATTTCCAAAAAGCTCTTTTAAACATTCTAGTTACTTTTTCTACAACATTTGCTTCTTCTGGTACAACCATAAGCATATTCTTAAGCATTTTATCTTCTTCTTTATCTTCCTTAGAGCCTTTATATTCTAGAAGTTCTTGTTTCCATTTAGCAAAATCATTTACACGAATGCTCTCTTCTAGAGCAAATATTCTAGAAGTAATATCGTTTAATTGATCATAGTCTACAATTCCACCATTTCTAAATCTATAAAAAACGCTTTTATATGATATACATTTATTTATTATATATTTTAATTCTTTCTCTGAAAGGTCATCTTTGTGTTCTTCAATTTTTTCTTCTAGTCCATCAACTAGTTTATCTGCACGAGCTATGTTATCTATCTTTTCAAGAATATCTCTTTGAAGTTCTTCGTCCATATTAGAGTCACTTTCAATTGTATCAAAGATTTCTCTTATTTCCATATACTCCCTCCAATATTATTCATTTTATCTTTAGTATATTAATTATATAATCTTTTAAAACATTATTCAATAATTTAATTATAATGTTTTAGCAATATCTACTAATTTTTGATATGCAGGTTTCATATGTGGCTCTGTAGATAACTCTACTACTTTATCTAATGGAACCCACGCAACTTTACTATTTTCATCCGGTTTTATTTGTATAGGCTCATTTTCATCTGCTTCAAAGATGTATGCAGCACTAAAGTGAACATGGGCGCTTACATATTTTCCTCTTTTAATGTGTCCAGCAACTGGAAGTGCATCAATAGTCATTATTTTTCCATTGCCTAAAACTTTTAAGTTTTTAACAGATGTTTCTTCTGTAACTTCACGAAGTGCAACAGCAAGTAAATCTTCTTCTCCGTCTGCATGACCACCTACCCATGCCCACGAATTATATATATTATGGAATATAAGTAGGGCTTTTGTTCTATCTTTATTTACTACAAGTGCAGAAGATGTAAAATGTACAAAATTATTCTCTCTGACAAATATATTAGGGAATGTTTCATATGCTTCTAACATATATTCCTTGTCTTTTGCTTCTTGTTCACACTTAGGTTGGTATTCTTTTAATTCATCTATAAAACTCATAATTTAATCACCAAGATAATTATATAGTATTTTCTTCAATTTAACAATAATAGAAAATAAATAAAAAAAGTAGATGACTAATATCATCTACTATACATTGTCTAAATTAAAATTTGGAACATATTCTTCTTCATGTTCTCCAAGCTCTTGAATATATCCATTTTCTATATTTAATTCATTTAAGTAATCTTCTACTTCTTCAAGTTCTTCTTTAGTTATCTTTCTATTTATCTCTGGATAGTCTTTTATAGCATCTCCAGTTGGAAAGTATTGTGCCATTACACTTACTAATGCTTTATCTTTGAAATTATCTGCTATATATTTTAGTACAGATTTAGTATTTAAAACATTATTTGGTAGTATCATATGGCGTATCACTACACCAGATATTAGTATTCCTTTTTCATTAAATACAGGTTTTCCAACTTGCATAATCATTTTAGCAATTGATTCTTTGGCATTTATTACATAGTTATCTATTCCTGAATATCTTTTTGCAAGTCTATCTGTTGCATATTTAAAGTCTGGTAAATATATATCTATGTATCCTTTTAATTTTTCTATTGTTTCACTTTTTTCATAACCACTAGAGTTATATACTATTGGAATGTATAAACCTTTAGATTTGGCAATTTTAATTGCTTCAATTATACTATCTATATACATTGTTGGCGTAACTAAATTTATATTGTTTACTCCTCTTTCTTGTTGTTCTATCATTATATCTGCCAAGCGTTCAATAGTTATTTCTTTTCCAAAGCCATCTCTAGATATTTCATAGTTTTGGCAGTATACACATCTTAAATTACAGTTAGAAAAAAATATTGTTCCTGAGCCTTCTTTACCACTAATACATGGCTCCTCAAAATTGTGTGTTGAAACAAGAGCTACTTTAAGTTTGTCTGTTGCACCACATATTCCTTTATGTTTTGTTCTATCTATACCACATTCACGTGGGCATATTTTACAATTATTATATCTTTCCATTTTATTCTCCTTGAAATATTATACCACATTATACAATACACTTGAATTTTGAAATAATTAATGTTATAATATAAGTGTAGTAAGCTCAATGGAAGAGCTCGGCAATGCCGGTGTGTCAGTTCGAATCTGATCTACTTGTTTTAACCCTTGTGGTTAAAATAATCCTTTTTAATAATTTTTTTTCAAGCTATCCCTTCGGGGATAGCCTATTTTTTGCTTTTTTTAAGAAAAATAGTTGTATTTACCATAAAAAAGGCAAAAAAAATATTGTATTAAAACTTTAACACAATATTTCCCCCGTTACCTAAATAACTTGGATAGTGTCCGAATAAATAATAAATAAAGAAGCGTACTGGACAAGTGTCCATTGGGTTTTTCTCCTTCATGAGTCAGTATCAATGTATCTCTTAGGATGTAAAGTCAGTCTTAAAAAATTCAACATAGAATTTAATAAGCTTTGTTGCCCCCAAACGTGTATATTTTATTAATTCACTTCCATTATAAGAACTCTAGCGAGTTTCCGATAACTTTCATAAAATTAATAAAATCAAGACTCCTTTTTATTATTCAACCACGTTTCGTACAAAAACTGATTCTTTTATTGTGTACTGATTTGTTTTTTTCTGATGCTAAAAAACTTTATACCAATCATAAAACTAATCAAGTACGCTTTCTTTGCCAAACCTTATTATTTAAACATCTTGTTGTATGGTAACTCAGAAAATATACTTAGCTTATTGAGCAATTCCATTGATTGTGATGTCAAATGAAACTGTGTTTACTGAGTTTGATGCTTCAACTGTTAATACAGTAGCTTCAGATCCAGTGTTTACACTAAGTATTCCATTGTTGAATGTATAGTTGATTCCGTCTAATCCATCGATTTTAACGTCGTCTCCTGATACTTTAAATTGAATTGTGCTTCCAACAGTAGCATTATAACCATCAATAGCTGTAACTTTTACTGCTTCTACACTTTTAACTTCAACTTTTTCTTCAACAACAGGTGTTTCAGTTTTTACCTCAACTGCTTCTTCAACTTTAACATTACCTTTAGCTTCTTCGTTAACGATTGTTTCTTCTACTACTTCTTCTGTTTTAACAACAGCGTCTGTTTTAGTTTCAACATCTTCTTTAACTTCTTCTTTTGGTTCTTCAGTTTTAGGTGCAGTTTTTTCAGACTTTTCTTCTTTCTTAACATTTTTGAATACTTCAGCTAATTCATCTTTATCCATTTCAACGACTTTGTCGTCTTCTTCAGATACTTCTGAGATAGTTGTTTCTTCAACTTTGTTTTCGTTAGAAGGAATGTCCTTTACTTCGTTTTCGTCAACTTTAATATCCTTTGCAGGATCAACAGATTTTGGTTCTTCAACCTTTTTATCTTCAGTAGCTGGAGTAGTGATAACTACGATGTCGTTCTTATAGTCTTCAACTTTCTTAGTATCATCTTTTCTAGCCTCTTCGATAATTTTCTCTGTTTTTTCATCTGCTTTCGCATTTGAATTGTCAACGATTGTGTTTTCTGTCTTACCAGTAGTTGTTTCAGCTTTTGGAGCTGATTTTGTTGGATCGTTAGCTTCTTTCTTAGCCACGATTGCATCTTTCAAAGTTCCGTCAGGATTTGTGTATGCACCATGTGCATCCCAAGTTCTTGAACCAGCAACTTTGCGACCATTTGGGTCTTTTTGGTTTGAAGTTTCTTCAGTTTTGTCATCTGCTTTAACTTCTTCTTTTTGTTCTTCTGGAACAGATTCAACTGTTTCAGGTTCTTTGTTTACGTTATCTTCAGTCTTAACATTGTGACAGAATACCATATGGTAACCCATAATAGCAACTATTACAGCTGTTAGACCTCCAAATGTAATGTAGAAGTATTTGCTAGGAACTAATCCTCTTTGTTTTGCGTTAGCTTTCTTTAACATAGCATATTTGATTACCATCAACAAAGTGATGAACAATCCCGTGCATAGCACTTCTTTAACTATGATCCAGAATAGCATTGGAGCTAAACATAAGAATAATGTTTCTAACATACCTCCTCTCTGGGTGTTACTTAATTGATTGTTACTTTTTTCCATAATTATTCTCCTTCCTTTCCTATTATTTTAAATTTATGGAATATTGAACGTCTTAACGTCCAAACCTATAACAATATTGAGTACAAAAAAATGAAGTCATGCAGAATAAGCAAACGTGTTATAACGGACAAAACTCTAGATTTCTCTAGACATTATATTTTACACTTAACTCATTCGAAGCAATAACTTCAAATATCGACCAATATTATTACACCTATATTATATCATATTTTTATGTAAATTTCAAGTATTTAGTGCATTTTGCAACTAAAAAGTTACATAATTATAAATACCATTCATGTACACAAAATTGATACAACATAAATGTTAGGTACCATTATTATATCACAAATTTTATGTAAAGTATATAGTTTTTGTAAAAAAAATAACCAAGTAATGATATTTTTACTTGGTTATCCTATTTTTATCTTGCCCATTCTTCAAGTTCTTCGTCTGTCATTGCTTGTACTCCATTGTTTTCTGGAGTGCTTGTAGAACTTGCTGAAACTGATGGTTCGTCTGATGGAGCTTCAACTATATTTCCAGTTACTTTTCTAGATGTATCTGGAGTTACATTCCTAGCATCAACATTAGATTTATCTTCTGTTTGAGGCTTTGTAGTTGTATTACTATTTGTTGTGTTTTCATTATCTGGAGTTGTTACAACAGTTATTCCTCCACCTATCTCTTGTTTTTGACCGCCATTTTGTACTTGAGTGTCTATTTTATTGTTTGTTTCATTATTATACTCTTCAGTGCTTTTTTCTCCTTCTTTAGTTCCTACGTTTGCAGGAGCTTGAGTTGTAGAATTAGCTTGAGGTTTATTATTTGTATTCTCATGTGATTGATTCATAGAATCTGTTAAATTTCCATTTGAATCTGTATATTTTCCATGAGCATCATAAGTTCCTTTATTTGTTCTTTTTCCACCTTTGTTTTTGTTAACATAGTCATAATCTGTGATTACTTTACCAGGATCAATTGTATTTGTATCTTTGTCTTTATCATCGTCTTTTATAACTATACTTGAATCATCTGGATTATCTTTTCTAACATTTACATCGTTTTTACCATTGTATAGTATTGCTCCACCTGTTAACATACCGATGGCTGTTATTGTAAGTAGAGTATTTCTTAACTTATGAGATTTAGCTTTTTTAGTTTCTTTAGCTGCTTTATTTTCAGCTTGAGCAACTTTTTTATTTGCTTTAGCTTCAATATTTTTTACATTTGCCTCATATTCTTTCTTTTCAGTTTCTCTTTTTACTTGATTTACTTGATTATCTAATTCGATTGTTTTACTAATATAATTATTTCTTTTCTTTGACATTTTTCTTTCCTCCATTTATTACTTCATTTCCTACTACATTAATTATGTTTGTACTATTAGTTATTTAAGTTAGTTTTAATTTGATTAATTTTATTCTGATAATCTTCAGTCGCTAAAGCTAGTTTTATGAGCTCTTTATCTAGCTTTGCATTTTCTAAATTTAGCTCTTTATTTTGAAAATTCATTTTTGATGTTTCTTCTAGGATTTGAGCTGTCTCCTCTTCTGTTTTTTGAATTTGTTTATTCATGTTTTCGATTTCTTCCATATTATTCCTTATATGTTCTTTCATGAATATGATGAATCTCAATTCTGTTTCTTCATCTAGATCTATACTTCTGACTACTCCAGACTTAAGATCTTCTAATAATTTTTCCATATTTTCATATTTTTTCATTTACTAAATCCTCCGTTTAAATACTTATTTTTCCTTAAGATTTAATAATTTTTTTCTTGTTCACCCGAATTTTGAACACGTATATAATTATACCACTTTTGAGACAGCTTGTCAATTATGTAAACCCATTTTGTTTAAATTTGTTTACTTTCATTAAAAATCTAGTTTATTTGGCAAAAAAATAACCAAGTAGTTTTTAGCTACTTGGCTATTTAGTTAGTTATTATTTGAATAAATCTGCTAAATCGTCATCGCTCATTTCTTGAACTTCTTGTTGTGGTGCAGGTTTTGTTTCTTCTTTCTTTTGTTCAATATTTTGTTTTGCTTGATTTACATCTTGAGCTTGTTTAACTTCACCTTGAGATAAATCTTTATTTTCTTTGCTGCTAATTTGAGCTGTTGGCTCTTCTTTCTTAGTTACTGAAGTATCTTTTTTACCATTTGCATCTGTTGTAACTTCAATATTGTATGTTACTTTATTTCCACCTATTTCTACAGTAGAAGAATAGCTTTCTACACTTTTTCCTGCATCTTTATCTGCTTGAATTTTAGCATCTTGTTGTTTTTCATATTCTTTGCTTGATTCAGTTTTTATTGTATTTTCTTTAGATCCAGTTGCAGTTTTAGTTTCTGGAGCTTTATTATGTTCTGTTGTAGTTTTAATTTCATCTTTTAATGTACCATCTTCATTTGTATATTTACCATGTTTGTCTACAGTACCATTTTTTGTAACTTTTTGATTTGGATCTTTATGATTTTCTTCTTTAACTTCATCTTCTGTTGGAGCTTCAGTCTCTTTGTTTCCATCATCTACTCTAAGTACAGTTCTGTCTTTAACGTCATCTTCAAGACTTGGTCCATTGTGTTGTAGAGCATTAAATCCTATAATGCCTCCAGTTAAAGTTATAAATGCAGTTGAACCAATTAAAATAGATTTTGCATTATCTTTAACTTTTTGTTTAAGTTGTAAATCTGAGATTGCACCTTTCATCTTAACTATAGCATTATCTTTTGCATTTCTTGCACTATTTAAGATTTGTTTTGCTCTGTCAAACAAACCTAACTTATTTTTTCTTAAGTTTTCTGTTTGTTTGTTAATTGCAATAGCTTCTAACATCTCTCTAGCTTTTGAATTTTTGATTGTTAATAATTTTTTCTCATCCATTTTAATCTCCTCCTTTACTACATTTAATTATTGTTTCCAGTTATATTTTCAATTTTGTCTTGGAATTCTTTTGTTATTTTTTCCATTTCAACTAATTGAGAATCTACTTTTTCATTTTCTTCTTCTATTCTTCTTGTCTCTTTGTTAATTTCTGCTGTTTCAGCATTAACTCTTTCAGTTTCTTCTTCTACTTCTTCTATTTCTTTGTTAATTCTCTTAATGTCATCCATTTTATTTTTTATATGCTCTTTCATAAATTGAAGGAATCTTGTTGCAGTTTCTTCATCAACTTCTTCAACTCCAATTCTACCACCTTCAATATCATGTAAAAGTTTTAACATTTCCTTATCTTCTTCCATATTCTTATCCTCCGTTTCAAATATTAATTTTTTATTGTTTTCTGCATTGTTATTCTATCGTTTTATATGTAATATTATATCATATTTTACGTTATTTTTCAATTATGTAAACCAAAATAACGCTCTTTTAATACATATTTTTGTTTATTTTTCATTTTTTATACAAAAAACACTTCTTCATTTAAATTTTATCTAAAACAAAAAAAATATACAAGTATATTTGAAATTTTTCTTGAATTATGGAAAATATTATGTTATACTAATGACATATTGATACAAAAGCTATGACCAAGAGGAGTAAAATGAAGGTTATATTTAGAGAGGAAGACTCGACCAGGCTGAAAGGTCTTCTATAAAAACACATTTGAAGGTAGCTTGCGAGCTGGCATATTGAAGATTAATTTTGTGTAGGTATGCTCCGTTGCAGTCGGTAAATCTGTTAATTAAGTGCACAACTTGTTTGTGAATTAAGGTGGTACCGCGAATTATCAGTCATTCGTCCTTAAGTTTTAAGGAGAATGACTGTTTTTTTATATTATTTTTAAGTTGAAAGGAGATAAAGATTATGCTTAAAGATTTTGGAATATTTATTACACTCGTCTGTCTTTTAGTTTCAATAGTCTTTGTGTTAAACGCAAGATGGGTAATAAAAAGTATAGACAATAACTATGATTTAGAAAATAACATGGTAGGAAAAATAAAGGTTATAGCTTCCGTCGTGAGCATGATTTCTTTATTTTGCTTATACTTGTTAATTAGATAATTTTAATGAAAAGGAGATAATATAATGGAAAGTAATTTTAATTTTAAAGAAAGAGAAGATAAAATTTATTCAAATTGGGAGGAAAAAGGATACTTTAAACCAAGTATGGACAAAAGCCGTGAAAGCTATTGTATAATGATGCCTCCTCCAAATGTAACAGGAAAACTTCATATGGGACATGCACTAGATGCTGCTATTCAAGATTTCCTAATTAGATATAAAAGAATGAAAGGCTTTAATACTTTATGGCTTCCTGGTACTGATCATGCAGCTATATCTACAGAAATGAAAGTTGTTCAAAGTTTAAGGGAACAAGGAATTAAAAAGAGTGATTTAACTCGTGAAGAATTCTTAGAAAAAGCTTGGGTTTGGACAAGACTATATGGTGGAACAATTCAAAAACAACAAAGAAAACTTGGTTGCTCTTGTGACTGGTCTAGAAGTAGATTTACTTTAGATGAAGGACTATCTAATGCTGTACAAGAAGTATTCCTAAGATTATATAATAAAGGATACATATACAAAGGCAAAAGAATGATTAACTGGTGTCCAAATTGTAAAACAAGTATTTCAGATGCTGAAGTTGAATATAAAGAAGAAGCTTCACATTTATGGTATATTAAATACCCAATTACTGGAAGCGATGAATACTTAACAGTTGCAACAACAAGACCTGAAACAATGCTTGGAGATACTGGTGTTGCAGTAAACCCTAAAGATGATAGATTCAAACACTTAATTGGTAAAACTTGTACTCTACCATTAATGAACAAAGAAATACCAATTGTAGCTGATCCATTCGTTGAAATGGAATTTGGTACAGGATGTGTTAAACTTACTCCTTGCCACGATCCAAACGACTATCAATCTGGTATTAAAAATAATCTAGAATTTGTAGAAGTATTTACAGATGATTTAATGATGCATCCTTTAATTCCAGAAGTTGAAGGAAAAACAACTATGGAAGCCAGAGACATCATAGTAGATCTACTAGATAAGCAAGGATATCTATTAAAAATAGAAGATTATACACATAATGTAGCAAAATGTGAAAGATGTAAAACAACAATTGAACCATATATTTCAGATCAATGGTTTGTTAAAATGAGTGAACTTGCTAAACCAGCTATTGAATGTGTAAGAAATGGCGATACAAGATTTATACCAAATAAATATGATAAAACATATTTCAATTGGATGGAAAACATTCAAGATTGGTGTATTTCTAGACAATTATATTGGGGACACAGAATTCCAGCTTACTATTGTGATAATTGTGGTGAAATTCATGTTGGAGCAACTATGCCAGAAAAATGTAGTAAGTGTGGATGTGAACATTTAACACAAGACCCAGATACACTAGATACTTGGTTCTCTTCTGCTTTATGGCCTTTCTCAACATTAGGTTGGCCAAATGAAACAGAGGATTTAAAAACATTCTATCCAACAAATACACTTGTTACTGGATATGAAATTATACCTCTATGGGTATCTAGAATGATATTTAGTGGTCTTGAATATCTAGGTAAAAAGCCATTCTCTGACGTTATTATCCATGGTATGGTTAGAGATGACCAAGGAAGAAAAATGAGTAAAACTCTTGGAAATGGAGTTGACCCACTAGACGTTATAGCAGAATATGGTACAGACGCATTGAGATTTTCATTAATTCTTGGTATTACTTTTGGTAATGACATTAGATATATTCCTGCAAAAGTTGAACAAGGTTCAAACTTTGCAAACAAACTATGGAATGCATCTAAATTTGTCCTAATGAATCTTGAAGGATTTACTGGTGATTATGATAAATCTAAACTATGTGCTGAAGATAAATGGATATTATCTAAAACTAACACACTAGCAAAAGAAATCACTCAAAATGTGGATAATTATGATTTAGGTGTTGCTTGCCAAAGAATTTATGACTTCATTTGGAATGAGTTCTGTGACTGGTACATTGAGCTTGTTAAACCAAGATTATATGATGAGAATTGTACAACAAGAGCAGAAGCACAATTCACACTTTATACAGTATTAATAAACAGCTTAAAAATGCTTCATCCAATAATGCCATTTGTAACTGAGGAAATCTATAAAGAGCTTCCAAATACTGAAGAATCTATTATGATTACAGCTTTCCCAGAATATACAGATGAATTTGCATTTGAAGACGAAGAAGCTCAAATTGAGATGTTAAAAGAATTAATAGTTGGAATTAGAAATATTAGAAATAATATGAATGTTCATCCATCTAAAAAATCTGAATTAATCTTTGTAACTACTAAATATAATGATTTAATTGAAGAAAGTAAAGCATTCTTAGAAAAATTAGGATTTGCAAATGAGATTAAAATTCAAGACACAAAAGATGGAATTGATTCTAACGCTATTTCAATCATTGCACAAGACCTTGAACTATATATACCATTTAATGATTTAGTAGATATTGCTGCAGAAATTGAAAGACTTACAAAAGAAAAAGAAACTGCACAAAGCGAATTAAAGAGAGCTCAAGGTATGCTTTCAAATGAAAAATTCGTATCTAAAGCACCAGAAAAATTAATCGAAGGTGAAAAAGAAAAAGTTACAAAATATACTGAAATGATTGAAAAAATAGATGAAAGATTAAATGAATTAAACAATCAATAGAGAATAATAATACTAAGAGATGGTAATTTACCATCTTTTAGTTTGCTTAATTGACTACGTTTTTTACTTATGATATAATAAAAAATGTATTTAAGGAGAAAGATAAATATGAAGAAAAAAGCATTATATTTATGTATGGTACTAGTAATGGTACTAGTATGTACATGTTCAAATATTGTATTTGCTGTTATTCCTAGATTTGGTATAGGTGGACCAAGTTCTGGAACTGTTGAAGTTGGTGGAACAGTTACTTATCCAGTATCTATATATAATGGGGCTACAAGTGTAACACTAAAACCAAGTGATGTTAGACTTATTGGCGGAGTTACAGCAAACATTAGTATCTCTGGTTCTGGTAACTCAGAAAGAACTATAGTACTAAGTAATATTCAAGGTAGTGTTGGTGCTGTTGGGCAAATATGTATTGTAGCTGGTGCTGCATCAAATGCAAGTGGTGGATCTAAAGAGACAGGGTATTCAACTGGATTTACAATTATAGCATCATATACTCCAGAACCTACTCCTCAACCACAACCAAGCAATCCAGATAATGGTAATAACCAATTACCACCTTCAACAGACAACGGAAATAATAACAACCAAAATCCAGAGCAAAAACCAGAAGAAAAAGATGAAGTTGCTCCAACAATGGAGATAGCTGAATTTTCTAAATCTAGTTGTGAAATTGGAGAAACAATTACTTTTGATATCATATATAAAGATAACAAAGAAGTCACTTCAATTACTTTAGAGCCAAAAGATATAGAACTATACGGATTTAAAGCAGATATTAAGATTACAGGTGAAGGAAACTCAAAAAGAACAGTAACACTATCTAATATTTCTGGTAACTTAGGTGGACTTAAATACGTCACTATAGCTGCTGGAACTGCACAAGACAAAGCAGGAAATAAAGTTAAAGATGGTGGAAAAACTACTATGTTTAAAGTAGTTAATTCTGATACTAAAAACAAACCAGATGATTGGATAGAAAATCCAAACACAGGAAAAATAAGATAAAAATTAGAGATATACATTTAATTGTATATCTCTTTTTTATTTAGTTATTGTTTATATCTATTCTTATACTAAACTTATCTGTAGGTCTTCTACATTTTGTTTCATTTATATATTCACATATTGCATTTTCTACTTCTCTATCATCTTCTTCATTCTTAAATGATATTCTTTTTCTTAATGTTTTAGGTGTTGGTATTCTCCTTTTAATAATAGGTGCAAGTTCATCTGATACTATGCTTATTTGTTTTAATAGAGATATAGGAAAACCTTTTTCTTTTGCTCTTATTACATTTTCATAAATTACACTTGAGTAAAATAGTTCTCCTCTTTTTTCTATTTCAACTATTTTTTCGTCATCCCATGAAATAATTAATGTAGACATTATATCTCCTCTCTTTCTATCTCTTTTTGATCTATTAGTTCATAATAATCTATATCTATACATTCGCATATATTTTGTAATCTGTTATTAAATACTTCATACATAAATTCTTTATACTCAATTGGTATTCTAGATTTAATTTTTTCTTCTACATTATAAATTGCTTTAGCTATATCCATCTTCTTTGCACAATTTCTTGCAAAGTTTAACATATAAGGATTTTCTTCAATAATGTAATATAGCGTATCCTCCCAATAAGGATAGTCTATATTGCGTTTGTTTTCTGGAACTCCAGAATCTGTATAAAAAGTGTTTACTCTGTCTGCTAGCATGTCTTCATTTTCTAACATATCATACATATCATCTAAAGAACTATTTGACCCAAGTGGATATGTATTATGACAGTTTGGTGCAACTTTAAAAATCTCATTTCCATATTTATCTTTTCCTGCTAGAAAATCATAATCTGTTACTCTTCTATTTGTAGATAAAGTATAAATATCTGCTATACAAATCTTTTCTATATCCTCTATACAATCATTTTGTACATTTCTTTCTAGATATTCTGCTCTACAATAGTCCTCAATTGCGTCAAAAAGGTCATCTAGCGAACTTTCTGTTCCACTTAGATATCTTTTACCTTCTACAAGTTCAGAGCCGTTAATTAAGAAAATATCTTTATCATAGTCGTCTAAGATATTATCTGAAAATGTAGCATCCATACCATTATATTTTCCTAAATCTAAAGATGCACTTTTTATTCCTACTTGTTTAATTAATTCTTCATATACTAATTCTGCATAGATGTTATAATTTGGATTTTCATCATAGTTATCCCGTGGCTTAATATATATGTATTTTTCTTTATTCCCCTTTCCTACTTGAGCCCAAAAGTTTAACTCATCATATCCATCTATGTAATATGGATATGTGAAACTAGATGGATTGTTTCTAAAATATTCATCTAGATTTATTTGACCATTTTTTCTATAGTCTTCTATATTTTCTTTCATTTTAATCACCTCGGTTAAAGTTATACCACTGCAAAGCCCATACACAAAGCGATTTCAAGGTGTTTTCTGTGTTATAATTTGTCATAGACAAAACTAGTATTTTGTAACAATTTAAAAATGTATTTTAGGCGCAAAATCAATTTTATGTAAAGTAAAATAGACATATAAAAAGACAGAGTTTAACTCTGTCATCATAAAATTTTAAATTATTCTTCTGGGTTTGGTGCTCCAACTGGGCATATAGATGCACAAGCTCCACATCCTATACATTTTTCTGGGTCAATTTCCATTTTTCCATCACCCATTGAAATAGCTCCTACTGGGCAGTTCATTTCACATGCACCACATGCGATACAATTTTCACTAATTTTATATCTCATCTCTTTTCACCTCCTAGAGCATTTCTACTCTTCAACTATTTCATCATCATTATCTGAAACTTCTTCTTTTTCTTCCTTCTTAGGCGCTTTAGGTGTCCATTTAAGTTTTTCTACAGGATAAGTTTCATATCTGTCTTCATCTTCACTATCAAAATTAAATCTAACTTTTACCATTTTATTTAAAATATCTACTGAAGTAACTTTTGCTTTATCTTGTTCACCTTTTACTTTAACTATTTCGCCTACTTTTGGAAGTTGTTTTAAGTTTTCTTTATATGTTTCTTCTTCATAACGTAGACAACACATTAGTTTACCACAAGCTCCAGAAAGCTTTGACATATTAATTTGTAATCCTTGTTCCTTTGCCATTTTGATAGTAACAGGATCAAAGTTTTCTATATGAGTTCTACAACAAACTTCTCTACCACACATACCTAGTGTTGGGTATTCTCTTGCTTCGTCTCTTGGGCCTATTTGTCTTAACTCAATTCTTGCTCTATATTTTGATGCAATAATTTTTACTAATTCTCTAAAATCTATTCTATCTTCTGATACAAAATAGATAGTAAGTTTAGTTCCATCTAATGTATATTCAGCAGTAAGAACTTTCATATCTAGTTCAAGTTTTTTTGCCTGTTCTTTACAGAATTTTAAAGCTTCATGTGCTTTATCGTCCATTTCTTTTTGTCTTTTGAAGTCTTTGTCTGTAGCCATTCTTTTTATTGTTTCAAGTTCTTCTCCATCTTCTGGTTCAACAACTTTAGCTACAACACCAATTTCTTCACCTTTTTCTGTATCTGCTACAACACTATCTGATAGTTTTATTCCATCTTCGTCTGTTAAGTAAAAAGAAAGTTTTCCAGTTCTTTTAAATCTAATTCCTACTTTCTTCATCTATTCCTCCTTAATGCTATCAATTAATCTTAGTAACATACTGTCAATTATTATATCATAGTTTCCGTTAAATTTTAACCTATTTTTTGCATTTTCTACTATTTTTACACCAGAATATGCATTATTTTTATATAAAACATACTCTAAATAGTCTAATGTATCGTCTTGTGCAAAACTAATTTCTTGCACTTTTTTCATAGCTTTTATAACATTTTGTTCTTTTATGCAAGTATATAATTCATCTACAGCTATTAGTTTTTCTTGTGTATTATTCTCTATTAAATCTATTGCTTTTCCAATAGATCCATCTAGATAATCTACAATATTGTCTGATAAAGATGTGTTATATTTTTCATATATATATGTCTTTAATTCTTGATTGCTTATTCCTTCAAATGGTATTTGGTTAACACGAGATAGTATTGTAGTTAAAAATGCACTTATATTAGAAGCAACTAGAATAATTGTTATATATCTAGGTGGTTCTTCTAGTGTTTTTAATAATGTATTTTGTGATGCAATATTTAAGCTTTCTGCATCATCTATAATATATACTTTTCTATCTCCAGCAGCTGGTACAACATAGACATCATCTATTAACTCTTTTCTTATTTGCTCTACTAGAATATCTTTTTTATCTTCTATTTTAGATATAACTTTAAAGTCTGGATGATTGTCCACATTATCTGTGTGTAAAAGTTCTTTTGCAAATTCTTTTGCTATTGCAAATTTTCCAATACCACTATTACCAAAAAATAGATATGCGTGAGAAATATTGCCAGACGATAAAGCTCTAGTTAAAATGTCTTTTTGTTTTTGATGTCCAACAATATTTTCAAACATATCTATTTCTCCTTTTAATTTCTATATTTTAGATTATTTAATTGCCCCTAGTTTGTTTAAAGGCCAAATTCTGCATAGAACATATCCGTTTACTCTATCATATGGAATACATCCAAAACTTCTAGAATCTTTAGATTGTTCTCTGTTATCTCCCATTACATAAATTGTATTTTCTGGAACTATAACATCTGCATATTCTTGTTCTTGAATTTCAGTATTCATTTCTCTTAAGTATGGTTCTTCAATTTTTTCATCGTTTCTATAAACTATTCCATCTTTTATTACGATGTGATCCCCTGGAAGACCAATTACTCTTTTGATGTAACTTACTTTATTTACATCTAGGAAATTGTATAGGAATAATGTTATTCCTGTGTAGTTTTCGTATTGTGCTGTGTATAATGTTTCATCTGAATCTATGTATAATTTATTGTCTATAGGTGCTTCAAAAGTAATGATTTGTCCATATTCAAATTTAGATCCTTTCATCCAAGGTCTAATAGTTAGGACTTTTTCATTATTTTTAATAGTTGGATGCATTGATTGTTGTTTTACTGTTGGTGCACAGATAAAGAAGTAATTAATTAGTAAATAAACAATAAATGCAATTGCAAAGCAAACTACCCAGTCTAGTACTTCTCTTAGAATTCCTCTTGTTTTAGCTTTAACTTCTTCAGATACTTCTTTTTGTTGGTAATTAATATCATCGTAGTATTTTTCACTGTCTTGAGGAGCTTCTTCTTTTTGTTGAGTTGCTTCTTCTACAGGTGCTTGCTCTTCTTGTTCTACTTGTGCAGTTTCTTCTGTTTCTGCAGTTTCTACAGTTTCTTCTACTGTAGTTTGAGTAGCTTCTTCTTGTTCTTCTTGAACCTTTTTTTCGTCTTCGTTCATATCTTTTGTTTACCTCCTATAATATTTCTAAACATATCATCAATTATATTTTAATGTATATTTGAACCATTTTCAAGTACCCCAGCATTATTATCTAGTACTAATAATTTTACTACATCATCATCGCCTGCTGCAAGTAGCATTCCTTGAGATTCAATACCACAAAGTTTTGCAGGTTTTAAGTTTGTTACAACTACAACTTGTTTTCCTTGTAGTTCTTCTTCTGTGTAGTATGGTACTAAACCAGATACTATTGTTCTTGGAGTTTTTTCTCCAACATCTACACTTAATTTATATAGTTTTTTAGCTTTTGGAACTTTTTCTACAGTTAGTATTTGACCAACTTTAAGTTCAACTTTATCTAATTCATCTATAGTGATTATATTTTTCTTATCTTCTTGAGGTTCTTCTTCCTCTTCTACTTTAAATAGTTCTTCTGTCTTTTCTATTCTTGGGAATAAGATTTCACCTTTTGTAACTTTTGTTCCATCTTTAAGTACTCCAAATGTTTTTGAAGTTTCCCAAGTAGTATCTTCTTTACCTACACCAATTTGTTCAAATATTTTTGCAGGTGTATCTACAAAGAAACATTGTAGTGGAATAGTTACTATTCTTATTGTTTCAAGTAGATTGTATAGAACTTGGTTAAGTCTTTCTGTTTTTTCTTCTTTTGCAAGAATCCATGGTGTACTTAAATCTATGTATTTATTTGCTTTAGAGATAAGTTTCCAAATCTCACTAATTGCTTCATTTGTTTTATAATCATCCATAAAGTTTTCAAAATTAGTAATAGTTTCTTTTGCACATTCAATTAATTCTTTATCTATGTCTTCTACAGGTAGGTTATCATTTTTAACAACAATTCCGTTATTATATTTTTCTGTCATTGCTGTTACTCTACTTACTAAGTTTCCAAGGTCATTAGATAAGTCTGAGTTAACTCTTTCTACAAATAGATCTTCTGAGAAGTTACCATCGTCTCCAAATGTTATTTCTTTAACTAGGTAGTATCTTAGAGCATCTCTACTTGTGTCTCTAATATATATTCTTGGGTCTTTATAGTTTCCAAATGATTTAGAAATTTTCTTTCCGTTTACTACTAACCAACCATGTCCAAATACTTTCTTTGGTAGAGGTAGGTCTAAAGCCATTAGAATTGCTGGCCAAATAATACTATGGAATCTAAATATTTCTTTTCCAACTAGGTGCATATCTGCAGGCCAGTATTTTTTAAACATTTCATCTTCATCTGTTGTATATCCAAGTGCAGTTATATAGTTTGTTAGGGCATCTAACCAAACATATACAGTGTGCTTTGGATCTGAAAGAATAGGAATACCCCATTCAATAGTTGTTCTTGTTACACATAAGTCCTCAAGACCTTTTTCAAAAAAGTTTTTAACCATTTCATTTTTTCTAATTTCTGGTTCTAAGAACTCTGGGTGTTCATCATAATATGCAAGAAGCCTATCTGCATATTTAGATAATTTGAAGAAATATGCTTCTTCACTTACTTCTTTTACTTCTCTTCCACAATCTGGGCATTTTCCATCAACAAGTTGAGTAGGTGTCCAGAATGATTCACAAGGAGTACAGTATAATCCTTTATATTCTCCTTTGTAAATGTCACCTTTTTCTAAAAGTTTTTCAAATATTTTTTGAACAGCTTTAACATGGTAATCGTCTGTTGTTCTCATATATTTATCGTAAGAAATGTCCAATACCTTCCAAAGATCTTTAGCTCTTCTTACGAATTCGTCTACAAATTCTTTAGGAGTTATACCTTGTGCATTGGCTTTTTCTTGGATTTTTTGACCATGCTCATCTGTGCCTGTCATAAAAAATACATCATAACCTCTTAATCTTTTATATCTTGCTAATGTGTCAGCCATAATTGTACAATAACATGTTCCTACATGAAAGTCTCCGCTTGGATAATATATAGGTGTTGTTATGTAGTATTTCTTATTTTCTTCCATTTTCTCTTCACTCCTTTTCTACTGTTGCTACGCATATTGCAATCGCAGTTTCTTTTACATGCGAAATACTTAAATCTAACTTAATATCATACTTAGAAAATAATTCAATCATTTTATCACAAAGTGGTCTAACAAATGGTCTTCCACCTAAAGACTCATCATTTGCAATTTCTATATCTTTAAATGATGGTGCATAGTCTTCACGTTTACATAGTGGAGATAAAGCTTTATATACTGCCTCTTTAGCAGCAAATCTTCCAGCATATCTTTGGTATCTTACATCTTCATTTGAAGCACTATCTATATCTTCAATTTCAAAATCTGTATATATACTAACTTTAAAAATAGACTTTTGCATAGATTTTTTTATTCTTGCAACTTCTATTATATCTGTTCCACAATATACGCTCATTTTCTTCCTTTCTAAATAATTGACCTCAAGGTCGATTTAATACACTAATATCATATACTTTTGGGGTAAAAAAGTCAATGAAAATAGGCAAATTAAGGAAAAGAAAATGTCTAAATGATTACATAAAAGATAATATGCTAAAAAATATGAATAAAATGTAAAAAAGATAATAAAATATACAAGAAAAGAACAAAAGTAAAAAAATGTAAAATTTTATTTTAAAACTATTGATTTTCAATAAAACTAGTGTTATAATTACATCTGTAACAAATCGGGGTGTAGCTCAGTTGGTAGAGCGCGTGGTTTGGGACCATGAGGTCGCAGGTTCGGGTCCTGTCACTCCGACCAAAAGAAAAAATCTTTTGTAATGCTTGAAATCAGTAGGTTTCGGGCATTTTATTTTGTCTATTTTTATACTACTTTTCAAGTGTATTTGAGAGTGTCTGTAAGTGGCTGAAATGTACTATTTTTCACTGTTGGACTTTCATAGCCACTCTCAGACTTTTTCACAACTGCATACAGTTAGCTCCCCAAAAAATTTTTATTGGAAATTTGGGGAGCTATTTTCAGCTCCCCAAAAATCAGTCAAAATCATCTATGTCAATATTCATATTTTCTCTATAATAACTATATACTTTTTCTAGTTCGCTTTCTTTTAACTCCTCAGATACATCTACATAGTTATTAAGTGTTGCTGTAATTGAAGAATGTCCCATTATTCTTTGTAATGCAACATCTCGTACACCACTTTCAATACATCTTGTTCCAAAAGTATGTCTTAAACTATGGGTAGATATGCCTTCTATATCCAGTTCCTCTAACATTTTTTTTAATATTTTATTTGCTATTCTATGATCCACATAGCCTTTATTTCTATTTACAAATAATAAATTTTCCTTATGATTATTTATATTAGCAATTTTCATTTGCTCCATAATATAAGGTTTTAAATACGAAGGCATCGGTATCTCTCTCATTCCATTAAATGATTTAGGTGTTTCTTTAAGTATAGTTTTTTCTTTTGCATCAACTGATATTGTATGCTCAACTGTAATTAGGTTATGAGCAAGGTCAATGTCAGTAGTCTTCAATGCCAACACTTCGCCGATTCTCATCCCCGTAAACATTTGAACTAAGAATACATTTCTATAAGGTGTATCTTTTATATTTTGATCTAATAAATATTGTGTAAATCTTTCTTGTTCATCAACAGTCAATGCTCTAACTTTTTTATCTTTTTTCTTGCTTTTAGGTCTAAGAACATTTTTCATAGGATTTAATTTTATATAATCTCTTTCAAATGCAATCCTAAAAGCCTGACTTAATAACTCATAAAACTTTTTAATGCTTGAATTACTGTAATTTTTTAAAGAATTCAAATAGGTTTGTATATCTTCTTCAGTAATTTCTTCAATATTAGTATTTAATAGTTCTTCAGGCATTTGTTTTATTGTTTTATTTGTTCTCATAAGTTGTCCTTCAGAAATAATACCTGATCCAAACTTTTTATTTATATTACTAACAATTATTGTTCTTAAAGTCATTCCATTGTTTCTAACATATTTTTTATTATCTTTCTTAAACATTATTTCTTCTAAAAAATTTTCAGCCTCCTGCTTTTCCTTAAAACTTTTCTTACTTCTTTTATCTCCATTTGTATAATATTGAACAATCCAAGTATCTCTTTCTTTTCTATAAAATAAACTTGCTCCTTGATTTCTACTCATAAAATATCTCTCCTTATTCTTCAATCACTACTACTGAATAATCACTAATTTGTTTATGTGTATCTGTAATAATATTATTCTCTAAATAGTAGTTATTTACTTTAGTTATTTCTGATTCTTTATATTTATTAAAAATAGATGTATAAGTATTTAATGTTATTTGTATATTTGTATGTCCCATAAGTCTTTGAATTACAACAGGTTTCATTCCACTTTCAATACATCTTGTTGCAAAAGTATGCCTTAATGTATGTGAAGTAATATCTTCGTAACCTAAATCTTTTATAACTTCTTTAAATGCTGTATTAACCTGTGCAGGATTTGCTAAATTTCCTAGTGAATTCCTAAATAATAATTTTGTTTTGTGATTTGATTTATTTGCAATTTGCATTTGTTCTATTATAAAATCTCTTATTAAAATAGGTACAGGCAATTCTCTTTGTCCTGCATAAGTTTTTGTTGTTTTACCCATTATTACTTTAGAATTTTTGTCTTTACTAATTGTTCTTTCAACAGTTATAAGGTTATGAGCAAGGTCAATGTCAGTAGTTTTCAATGCCAACACTTCGCCGATTCTCATTCCTGTAAACATTTGAATTAAAAACACATTTCTATATCTACATTTTTTTAAAGTTATTCCTGTTAAATAATTTACTAAATTTTCTTCTTCATCAAGAGTTAAAGCTCTCAAAGGCTTATTTATAATCTTGCTTTTAGGTTTTATTATATCTACCATAGGATTTGCTAATATAATATTTTGTGAAAAAGCATAATTAAAAATCTGCCTAAACTCGCTAAAAATCTTATTTATAGTAGAACTACTGTAATCTGTTAAAGTATTAAAATAATTTTGTATTTCTTCAGTAGTAATTTCATCAATCTTCTTATTGTATAAATAAGATTTTTTAATTATATTTAATGTTTGATTTATTCTACCTAGTGAATTCTCTGAAATTATATTTGTTTCAAGTTTTGTTTTAGTTCTTAATTTCATATAATCTCCTAGACAAATTTTATGTTTTTTCATATATAAAGGATTTTTTCTTTGATACATTAGAGAAGTTAAAAATTTTTCTGCCATTTCTTTTGTTGGCTGACTTTTGCTTTTTCTCTTTTTCTGTCCTGTTTTAGGATCTGTTTCGTAGTAAAGAACAGTCCAGTTATCTCTTGCTTTGTTATAATAAATAGAGCCTTTTTCACGAGTATTATACATTTTAATCTCTCCTTTTCATTTTCCACAAGTAATATGCAAGTCTAGTAACTATTTTTCTTTTTCCTAGATTTATCGTAGGGAAGTCATCTCTTTTAAAAATTGAATTTACTGTATTTACTCCCATACCTAAATCTTTTGCCACATCATTTACTGTCATCATTTCAAAAGGATCTTGTTTCATATTACTTAATAGAACTTTTATAAATTCTTCTGATATTTTATTCTCATCCATTACAAAACCTCCAATCCTTGAAATTCGTAAAAGAGTTAAAATATCATTATTTTTATTATAAACTCCTACAAAAACGAATCCCAAACCCATTTATAAATTTTTTTGATTTTTATGAGTAAAAATAAGAACAAGCTATACAAACTTGTCCTTACTTAATTTTTTTCCATCTAGTTTTATTTGTTTCTAATATATGTTTTGCTTTTATTGTTGCCTCTCTTGGAGAGTACAATTTCATAACAACTTCAATCTCATCCCATAATAGTTTTATATCAAGATCATTTGGAGCAACACTTAAAGTATCAAGTGCAATTACTGTATATGCTTTTGCTTGTTTTTTGCTAACAGTTTTGATATTGTATAATTCCATTTTACAATTCCTCCTTCATAGCTTTTTAAGATTAGTTACAAGTAGATTTGGCATCATCTACATAGGAATTGCACCTCTCCGTTTCCACCGAGCGACTCCTCAACATCATATTAAGCCGAGCCGAAGTATCATTATCACACTAATATAGATCTTCGCCTACATAAACTTACCATTGTTTACTTTTTCCCTTGTTATAGTCGCTATTTAATTAAAATTAACATTCGCCTTCTTGGAGCTACCTATATTAGTTAAAGTCTTGTAACTAATATATTTAATTGTCAATGTGCATAACAGCTTTTGTCCTGTTACACACATAGGCGAAATTTTTTCTTAAAATCTGAAAAAATTTTGAAAATTTTTTAAATTTTTTTGAATTTTTTTATTTCTATGTATAATTTATCTATAATATAATCTTTACATTCTTGATTAAAACAGCCATTTATATAGCAATGTTTATCTATATATTTTTCAAACATAAGTATTATTTCAAAAGTAGCTTTAGTATTTCCTTTCTTCGCTAAAAGTAACAATTCATATAATTTTTTATCTTCCTCAGTCATTTATTTTTCCTCCCATCTTTTCTTAAATTTCTTTCTTGCAACATAAATAGAAGAATAGACATTATCTATTCTAATATTGAGTTTTTTTGAAATATCTTCAGGAGTATATCCATCAGCAAGTAATAAAAAAATTTTTCTTTCTTTTTTAGTTAAGGCATAAAAGGCTCTTTCATTTTTCTTATTGCTAAAACTAAAATCACTTATACTATCAAAGTCAAAAAAAGTGCCTTCATCAAAACTTGACAAAGACACAGTATTATCAATAGCATCAGTAAAAGCAATTTCAGTATATTTTGAACTTTTTACCTTTCTAATATAGTCAACAGCAGAGTGTTGTATAATTTGCATAATATAACTTTTAAATGCTCTAACAGTTTCCTCATTATAATTAGAATTCATAAGCATACCTCCGTTCTAGGCACAGTTAAGCCCATAGAACAGAGGCATTTTTATATTATTACCTTGTTAAAACATATAAAATTATAATCTTAAATACAGAAAAAACTTAAACATATAAAAATTCCTCCTTAAAAGCACAATTAGTCCATAGATAAAAGTAAATATTCTATCATCCTTAGTATTTTCATACTCAACCTTTGTGAAATATAAAAGCCTCTAAGTTATGGACTACTTGTCCTGTCTATATCTTAGAACTTTTTGGAAATTTTTCATTATAAATGATGAAAAGGGCTGAAAAAGTGTTGAAAAGTGCTGAAAGTCTTGTCGAATATTGGAAAGTTTTGTCGAAATGATTGAAAGTTCACATAAAAAGTGATATAATGCATTCCAGTTAGATAAGCTAATTGGGAATTTTGCAATATGTTAATTTTAATGGAGGTAGACAATGATTAAGGTTATGATTGCAGAGGATAACAAATTCCTATGTAAAAGTTGTTTTGAATTTCTAACAAATGATGAAGATATTAAAATTGTATCTTGTGCTACAGATGGGGAGGAAACTGTAAAGAATTATTTTGAATCTAAACCTGATGTTCTCTTATTAGATTTAGATATGCCTAAAATAAGTGGGCTTGATGTAATAAACACTATTGGTAGATTTTCTGAAGAAAGATCAAAATGTAATATAATTGTATATTCAGGAAGTATAGAATATCTGCATAAGCTATATAATACAGCACAAGTTTTTAGAGTAATCCCTAAACCTGCTGACTTTGAGTACATATTAAAAACTATAAAGGAAGTACCTATTAAAAATGAAGAAATAAATCAAAAAGAATTAAAAGAAATATTGACAGAATTAAGATTAAATGTTTTTTCTACAAGAGGAAAACAACTAATTTCAGCAATAAATATAGCATATAAACAACCTTATTTATTAAATAATATAAAAGACTTATATTCAGAGGTAGCAAAACTATACAATATAAGTCCGAAAACAGTTAAATGGAGTATTAGAACTTCAATAGACACATTAAATCGATCTCTGTCTATTGATAACCTTTGCTCCGTTTTTTCATTAAAATTTAGACCTGATACAGTAACACCTAAATACTTTATAACTCTGCTTGTAGAGTATTTTAGAGAAGAATAGAGAGTAGTAATTAAATATACTACTCTCTTATTATTACCAAGTTTTTTCAAGATCACTAGCTGAATAAGAATCTACATATTGACCATTATTTATTGATACCATATATAAATCTCCGTTTTTATCAATAATATAGCCTTCTTGATCTCTATACTTTACTCTAACCTTATCTCCAACTTTAAGATTATCGCTACCTGAACTAAATAAACCCATAATACTAAATCCTTTCAATAATATATTTTGCCACTTCTTCAATACTCATATCTGATGTGTCAATAAATGTGGCATTTTCTATATTTTTTATATATTTATTATTTATTTCCATATTGCAAATAGCAAATGATTGATCTCTTAATTTATCCTTATGTATTCTTTCTATTACTATTTCATCCCTAGCTGTTAAAATAAAATGCTTTATAGTATTGTTATACGGTGATATAAGTGTATTATAACTCAAATCTTCTGCTACTGTCATAGGAATAATAAGAATACCTCTATATTCTTTAATTTCTTTATCTAATCTATTCTTTAATATTTGTAGAAATTTCTTATTATTCTGAGGATATGCTCCATCTCCAAAAATAATAGTACAATTCTTTTTCAATTCGTCAGTCCATAATTGATCAGGATCTAGAACTTTTGATTTATCCCCATATAATTGATTTATTTTATTTGCTACTTGTGTTTTTCCTACACCATAAGTTCCATTTATAAAAACAATCATATTTAATTCCTTATAAAGTATTTAAAATGCTCTTTAATTTATCAACTTCATCTTTAGATAAAGTAATGCCTTTTCCCATTTTTTCGTGATTTTCTGACCAATCTCTTAAATCATATTTTGGCTCTCTTTCATTCCAACTAATAAGATTTAATTCTTTTTTCCATCCTTTTTCAGTTTCAGATAGAACACCTAATTGTTCAATTATTTCATATTTTATTTCATTCATTATAGTTTTCCTCCACTATTTTTATTTCTTCAGGATTTAGTTTTAATGCATTATAAATAATATTATCTATTTGTTTTTCTAATTCTGTAACATCACATTCTTTATTTAATGCTTTCTGATTTATAATTTTGTTTACAATATCAATTACATTTTCTTTTTCATCTTCTGATAATGTAACAATTGGAATTTCTGTTAATGGCTTTTGGAATAATTCTAAAGTCTCTCCTTTTCTTTTTCCCCTATAACATAACCATAGATAATATACTTTTGAATTTAAAATTCCAAGCAATTCTTTTAAATTTGATTTTTCATTTTTTGCAGTAATGATATAAGCATCAGATCTACAAAACCATTCTATGTTATTATAAGCAAATGTATTTTTCTTTGTTCTATAAGGTACAACAATTTTTTCTCCACAGAATATTTTTTCCTCTCTTGATCTATGAATTGCCGTCCAATGATAATGTTCATTATATGTTTCTAATCTTTTTTCAAGAATAGGTTTAAATCTTAATAAATGATTATATATATCAGGGTATTTTTCTTTTACAATTTGTCCTTGAAAATAAATCAATTTCTTTTTTGCCTCTGAAGAAGAAACCCATTTTTCAATATCTGAATTTTTATAAAAATCTCTTAATAATGCCTTTCCTTCTTTAAACTTGTTTGCAGTTTCAACATCATCAGGATTAGTTAAATCTAAAACATAAATTCCTTCATTTACTCTTGGATTTTGTATGTTAAAACTGTTTATATATTTTTTTGTTAATGTATCGCATCCAGTAACAACACCTTGATTTACAAAATAGTTCTCAGAAAGTTTTTTACATTTAGACATCTTATCTAATATAGTTTCAACTGAGGATATGTTTCCCACTGAATGTACCCCTGTTTGTCTTATATAATAGTTATCTCCATCATAAATATTATTTTGGTCTAATTCAATTTTTATATTATTTTTATAATTACCAATTAAGATATTTTTTATATCGTTTGCTGATGCATTGCCCTTTCCATTACATAATACTACATTGCATTTTATTTTTTCTTCTTTATTTTTTGTTAAAAACATAATAGAATTATGTTGTCCTCTAGCAGAATCAAAGACTTTAATTTCATTAAAGTTTATAAATTTTCTAATATATGTTCTTTCTTTTAAATCTTTCCTTAGTTTTTTACCACCATCAGAAGTAGTATAATAGTTTGTAGTTATTAAAGCAATTTCTCCCATATTATTTGAAATATCAATTCCTTTATGGAAAAAGAAATAAAATAAATCCATCTTGCCCATATAGAATCTTTTACCAAACTCTGTATTAGCAATAGGTCGGAAAATGTCTTTATTTCCACTTTCTCCAACATACGGAGGATTTCCTATTACTATATCAAACCCATTATTTGATATAAAAACTTCAATAAATTCGAGCATCCAAGCAAAATAAGGTTTATTGTGTGATTTGTCTATTTCTAAAAGTTCTTTTTCTTTATTAGTTCCAGCAAAGTTTAATCGTAATAATTCATTTCTAGCTATTTCTATTTTTTCAAGTAGTAATTTTTTTCTACTAGGCTCATTTTCTCCGTATAATTCTTGTTTCAAGTTAATTAAATCATCAATTTGGGCTTTTTTCTGCCCATCTCCAAATTGTATTTGATTTGCTGAAACATCAATATACTTATTTTTGCTTTTTATTCTTCCACCATCATTTAATTTTACATTCTCACGATCTTTTAATTCTTCAATAAATTTTTCATCAATTAGCTTTATTCCGTTATATTCATCTATTAAGGAATTACCTTGCATAATTTTACAATTTAGGTTTGGTAAAGGCTCAGGATCATCAGTTTGATCTACAACTATTGAAAGCCATAATCTTAATTTAGTTATATCTACTGCACTATTCTCAATATCAACTGCATATATACTGTTTTTTATTGTATTCCATTTTATATTATAAATACTTCTTTTATTATTAGTTATCTGTTCTTCTGTATATTTCTTTCCAAATAACCCAAGTCTGTTATAAATTAACATATATGAAGTTAATATATCTCTTATTTTTACTATTTCGTTTAATATTCCTAAAGGAAATGCACCTGATCCAACAGATGGATCTGCAATTTTTATATTTTCAAGTGCCTTATCTATTTGAATAATGTTATTGAATATTGAATCTCCTATTATGTGAGACTCTTTAGTTGCATCTTTTAAGTCAATATCTCTTATCATCTCTCCATATTGTATAAATTCTTTAATTTCTTCGTATTTTACTCCAACTTTATTTACTAAGAAATTAGCAATGCTTTCTTGACACATAAAATGCACAATTTCTCTTGGAGTATAAAAAGCTCCTTTTGATTTTCTGTCTTTAACATCTAGTAAGTTTTCAAATATTTTTCCTAACATTTCAGGATCAACTGCAACATCTTTTTCAAGAGGTTCTTCTTCGTTCATTGTAAAGTTATATCTATCAAAGAAATCTAATATTCCTGTTTCTTCTTTATTAGAAAATATTTCATTATCAATATTAAATCTTGCTATTTCCCATTGATAATTGTCTAATGGCTCAAATAATCCACCATTAAGAAATGGTATTTTGCAATTAAACAAGCTAAAATATTGATTTTTTCTTTTATGATTAAGTCCATCATAGAAAAATGGCTCTAAATAATCATCAAAAAAGTTCTTTTTTCTATTTATACAATTATCAAATATAGCTCTAATAAATCTCTTTTGTCCTGATCCCCATTTATTATCAAAACTTGTATTAGTAAATATATCTGATAAACTCTCAATTTCTTGTTTATTATCGTTGTATTTTTCTAACAATTCTTTTTTAATTTTCTTATTACCATTAAAAGTAATGTAGTATTTATCTAAAATTTTCTTTTGAATAATATCACTTTTGGTATAGATGTTATTGTATTCTTCCATACTTAATAACTGAGGAACTAATCTAACACCCAGCCATCCTTTTTTCTGTAAGAAATATATAAAAACAATTTGTCCCATAAGTTTTTTTGTAAATTCTTCTGAAGTAAAATCACATCTATTAGCCTCACTAATAAATTCCTCGTTTGCCTCTAATGTTTCTTTTAATTTTAAATAGTTTTCTTTATAATTTTCAAAGAAATCTTTTGTAACTTTTTCAACACTAAATTTTTCTTCTATTTCTTCAATAGAATATTGCTTATTATTATTCTCTAATAATTCTAATAATTGTTCTTTAGCTGTATGATTAGGCTCATCTTTTCCAAAAAGATATGAATATCTTTTTGCAGGAGTAAATTTTGCTTTTAATTTTCCATCTCCAAAATCTAATTCTTGTTTTACAAAAGATAATCTCCAAGTATCATCAGTTTCACTATATATTGCAGATAGTGAGGCATCTAAACTATATGCATCTAGCAAGTGTGCTATGTAATTTCTTTGCAAAGTTCTAGCATTTGCGGGAAGTTTATTATCTTGTAATTTTATAACTAAAACACCTATTGTTCTTCTCTTATTGTCTTCGTATTTTGCATATAATTGAGTGGTGTCTATATAATTTTTATATTGTTCGCTTGTAGCCTTTTGCTTTTGACCATTTACAATATTGCTATTTTCCAAGTTCAATAAGTCTTTTATAAATTCACAAAAATTGTTTATATCAAATTTTTCTTCAAGCATTTGTAAATATTCTTTTGTTTTATCACTTGCTATCGCCATTTTTACATACCCCCATTAAAAAATGTATTCTGACAAGATTATTTCTCTTTCATTTTTACTTATTTTCTTATTATTTGCCTCAACTTTTGTTTCTTGCTCAAGATAAACTTTAGGTATCATAAGTTCCAATTCTTTATAGAATTTTATAATATCATTAACTCCTGTTATCTTCTTTATGGCTTTATTTCCATCTTTAACTATTCTAACAGGCAATTCGCCATTTTCTAATAAGTTTATTATTTTATTTATATTATCAATTTCTATATCAGTAAAACTTGATTCCATTTTTAAGCACTCTTTAAGCACTTTAATAATATTTTTAGCATTACTAGATCCCTTTTTATTCACAGCAGTTATTTCATTACTATTATCTTCTTTTTCTGATTCTTCAAAAGCTAGTTTATTTGCTTTTAGTAAATCATAATAATCGCTTTTAACTTTTTTGCTTTGTTCTGATTTTGTTGCTTTAACATAATCAATAGCTTGTTCAAAAGTAATTTCTTTTGTATCCTCAACACTTGAAATATAGAACTTCTTTAAATATCCCTTTCTAAAGAAAGTAATTAGTCCATCTATATTGTCTTTTTTTCTTCCGATTTTAATTTTCTTAGGATAGTTTTTAATCTTTTCAAATAATTCTTTATCTTTATCCCTAATATCACGGATTGTCTTTAAATAAGAAAGTTCTGAGCTAATTTCTTCATCTTCATCATCAATAATTGTTGTCATTCTTCTAAATAACTCATGTGTAGAAACTTCCTCATCATCTGTTAAGAATTTTGAATCTTCTCCTAAAATATCGTGAAACATTTGCATTTTAGTAATAATGTTTTCTTCCAATGACATCTGTTCATTTGATTTGCTTGTAGGGAAGAAGTTATAAACATATATCTCATTATGTGCTGTTCCAACTCTGTTAATTCTTCCAACTCTTTGCATTATTTTAGTAGGATTCCAAGGTAAATCATAATTTATGATTACATTACTTCTATGTAAATTCATACCTTCAGCAAGTACATCAGTAGTAACTAATATTCTATAATCATTCTTTTGTTTATCTTTGTTATAGTTAGGATCAAAGTTTGCTCTAATAGATGTTCTAATACTATCAGGCATTGATCCACTAAATACAATAACATTTTCATTAAGTCTATTTTCAATACTCTTAGTTAAGTATTCAGCTGTTTCTTTAGATTCAGTAAATATAATTAGTTTATTATGTTTTAAGTCTTTATTATTTTTTAATTCATTTATAAAATATTCTAGTTTATCATCAGTTTTAACTGTATCCCAAATATATTTTAAATTTTGTAATATTGCTAAGTCTTTCTCTAAGTCTATAATAAAATCTTTGTTAAAATCTTCTGCATTAAACTTAAAAGCATCTTCATTCTTTACAGCTTGTTCTAATTTCTCAGTATCATCATTATCTAATAACTCAGCAACATTAAGTTTTTTACTAATCCAAACGACACCATTTTCTTTATACATTTTTATAAATTCATTATAAGAATCTATAAACCTATTTAAAGTCATTTCAAAAGCATATTTACTACTTTCTAATCTTTTTACAAGAATACCTTTCATAAATCCACCCATATTAGCTTGACCTACTAATAAAGATCTTTGACTAGATTGTAGTTTATTATCTTTAACATAAGTTAAAGGTTTATATCTTGAATAATTTAACTCTGTTATTTTTTGAATTGTTGTTTCAAATACTTCTTCAGCATTTTCGCTAAATTCATAAATTAGTTTTATAGGATCAGAAACCTTTGGAAATTTTAATCCTTGTTTCTTTAAATCATCAGCATAAGTTTTTTGAATTTCTGTCCTAGTTCTTCTAATCATTACTTCTCTTAAAACTTTATCTCTTATTTCTTCAGATGTTTCTCTTATTGCTTGTTTATATTCATCAGTATCTTTCTCATAAGATCTAACCTTTTTTCTAAGATTATCAAAAAACAATTCTAAGTTTCTTGCATTTACTATGGTAGATTTATTTTTTGATTGGAATAAATATAATTGATTAGCAATATCTGTATTATAGTTATTTTGTGGTGTTGCAGAAATAAGAATAACTTTTTTTCCAACACATATTTCGTGTAATTGTCTATATTGTTCAGTTTCAGCATTTCTAAATCTATGTGATTCATCGACAAAAACATATCCGTATTGTTCTGTACCATTCTCAATAATTTTATCTAACTTTCCAACTGATTCTACCTTTACACCTCTAACTCCAAAATTAAACATTACATTTTCCCAATAATCCACTAGAACAGGAGGGCAAAGTATTAGTTTTTTATGATCTAATTCCTGAGCTAACATAGCACATATATAAGTTTTTCCTAGACCAACAACATCAGAAATAAAAATACCATTATGTTTTTCTAATATTCTTTTTGCTTGAATTACAGCATCCTTCTGATATTGTAAAGGTACAAAGCTATCAGGATAATATCTTGATGAGTCTTTAGAACTATCAATTAAATCATCGTTTATTTCTTCTTTAAAATATTCATATAAAAATTTTACATACATTTCATAAGGTGTTATGTCTGATCTAACCCAAGTTTTATTTTCTATTGTATCAACACATTCTTGATTTACTTCAACAGATTCTTTCCATAATTCTTCAAATTTTTCTAAAGCAAATTGAACATCTGCTGAATTTTTTAATTCAACATTAAATTCAAGATTATTTACTAATCCTGATTGAGAAAAGTTACTTGATCCTGTGATTACTCTACCAAAATCAGCACTATCCTTAAAATCTCTCATAATATAAATTTTTGCGTGTATAGGTTGCTTAGTATATATTCTAATTTCAAGCTTTCCTTCTTTTAGTAATGATATAAACTTATTTACACCTTTTTCAACATTTTCTGTATCTTCAGACTTTTCAAATTCTTTTTCAAGCTCTTTTTTATATTCAGTTATAGATTCTTTATTTGACAAACTAAATTCCTTTATTTCGCCTTGTGTTTCTTCAAACATATCAACAATTTGTTTATCAGTATTTATACCTATTAGAATTCTTGTTTTTTCCACTTTATCCAAAGCATCTTGCATTAAATAAAATCCACTTGCTCTAAAATATCCAACAAGAACATCAAAAAATTGTGTATTTCTGTTAAGTATTTTACTAAATCTATCATATAAATTTCTTTCAGGCTCGTTTGTAAAGAAAGTTAAATCATTATTAATCATATTTCATCATTCTCCTAAATTATTTTAATAGCTCCTTTTTATAGCATCTTCAATTCTTTCACTTGTTACTATTGTTCTGCTAAGCTCTTTTTGATAGGATTCTTCAACAAATCCAATATCTTTGTTATATATCAATGAGGCTGAACACAATATAGAAGTTCCACCGTTATTGTTTGGAATATAGAAACTTAATCCTATACTTTTTCTATCAGTTTCAGCAAATATTTGGTCTTTCTCAATTACCTTTCCTTTAAGTTTATTGTATAGTTTAGTTAGTTCATCTTTAATTAAAGAATCGTATTCTTCAGCTGTTTTTGTATTATCATTAAAAACATAATCTACTTCAACTGAATACATACTCATAGGATCTGAATTATCAGGATCTCCTTTTACTTCAGAAAAAACTTCTTTGTTATAAACTTCTCTTGCATAATCACAAACTGTACTTACTAATTTAGAAGTAACAATAACATTTTCCATATTCTCATACTTTTTATCCATACTTGATCCATATATGCCTTGATATGCTACTAATCCAATAATAAAAATTATCAATATTGGTAGTACATATTTTATAAAAATAATAAAGCTAATCGTATCTCCTAAACTATCCCAAAAACTTTTATGACTCATTATTTATCCTCCTATTATAAAGAGCCTTTTAATGATAAGCCTAATAATTCAAGTTCAACTTCAATTTTACTTATTTCATTTTGTTGTAATCCAAAATCTTTTAATTGAGATTTTTTATAATTGCTTAATTTTCCTAAAGTAATAATCTCGTTAGCTTTAAGTTTTTCTAGTGCATTTTGATTTACATCAAGTCTATCTATATACTGATTGAAGTATTTATTTGTTTCCATCATTTCAACCCCTTAATTACTTATAAAAACTCTAGTATATGTTATATCACAAAACGACATTTTTCTCAACAATTTTACAGAAATTTACAAGCACAAAAAATACCAGTCTAACTACTGGTATTAAAAATTATATTCACTTGATATATTGCTTAGTTTTTCAAGTAATTTATTGTATTCTTCTCTTGTAATTCCTTCAGGAAGTGGCTTAGATTCTTTAAGTTCTTCTTCATCCATATCTTCATCAATATAATACCCTAGAAGTTCCATATCTAAGATTTCAAATTCTTGCTCTGTATATACCTTATCCTTAATTTCAATATTTAAGCTCTTTAGTAAATCAAAATCTTCTTTTGAAAGATGTTTCTTTAGGTCAACAATTTCAAGTGTACTGTACTTTTCATACCAAACATCAAAATCGAAAGTATCCATATAAACACTCCTGTCAAACCTATCATTACTACTTTGAATATTAAATAATATTTTTAGTCCTGCTTTTAATATTTCTCCATCAACTACTGTCATTCTATTATTAACAACAGCTAAATTTATCATTAAACAAGTATGATGATATGTTTCATAATCTAAAATATCAGCTATTATATACTCTGTAATTTCAAAATTAAAGTGTTTTTCTAATTTTTCTTTAAGTAAATTAAATTCTTTTTTTCTAATTTCAATTCTTTTTATTTTTCCTTTTGCATCATCTATTTCATCTGCTGAGTATTCTTCAAATAATTTACTCATAATTTCAACATCTCCTTCTACATTTTTAGTATTTTAGCATATAAATTGCGAATAATAAATAGGTATAAATACAGGCATTTATAATAATATCAAACTTTTATTATAAAATCAATAGATAGAGGAGATGTCGATATGAATAATACAAGGTCAAAAGAAGGCGAATTAAATGTAGTCGGCTCTAAAATAAAATATTATAGAGAATTAAATAAATTATCTTATCAAAAATTATCAGATAAGCTAATGTTGTTAGGAATAGATATTCATAAACAAGCAATTTATAATATTGAGATTGGAATTAGAACTGTTGTAGATTACGAGCTATGTGGATTCGCTAAATGTTTTAACATATCAGTAAATGATTTAACTGATGAATATTTTAAATCTTTAAAATAAAATACTAGGTGGCTTGTTAGTGGCTCTAGTATTTTTTTATGCAATAAAATAGGGGATAGAAACGAAAAAATAGGGGAGATAGGCTATAAACCCATACTCCCCTATTAAAATAAATAAAAAATAATTTATATATATGAATTCATAAATTCATATACATTATAATAAAAAATGATTAAAAGTCAATATTAACAACCTGTTCTAGGTAGTTTTTGAGTAACTTCTATTTCTTTGAAATAAGTAACAGTAGTCCATTCATCAGTATCTTCAACATATTTATCCTCATAAGTTCCAAATACTTTTGTATAGTTAGTAAATACAAAACCATTACCTAAACCTTCTAACATATCACAGTAAAGCACAGGTGCATCTACTTCTGAAAAGCCTACTTTAACAGTTCCGAATCTAAATTCATATTCAGTAATGAATTCATCTTCTTCTAAATCTGCAGTCTTAAAGCTTATTTCGTTATTAACTTGTGTACTTAGTTTATCTACTAACATTTTATAGTCATTTTTATTAGTTTTATACCAAATTGAATATTCTAAATCCTCATTCCAAGTACCTGTATAAATTCTATCAACTCTTAATGCTTGTGTAGGTAGTGTATCTTGCCAAGTAAAATTGTCTAATGCAACATTTGATTTATTTTTAATATTTTTGAAATTATAGTAAATACTGTCTTTTGATTGTGTTTCAATAAAACCTTTTTTCTCAACTTCAACCTCAATGTCAACACTTTCCTCATCAACATTTACACCAACAATTTCTTTATGCTCTTTTATTTCAGCTTTAAATATATCTGAATTTATTAAGTAATAAGGTGATCCTGAGTCAACTTCTTTTAAGTGATATTCTCCCTTTACAAGTAATTTTGAAATAGCTTTACCATCTTTATCAGTAGTTAGAGTATCAACTAATTCATCGTTCGAATTATATACTTCAAATATAGCTCCTTCAAGTGGAGTACCTTTTTTATCTCCTGTTAATTTATTGTCATTAGCACTTACTTTTGTTACTTCAATTTGTCCTTTGATTTTTTCATTTTCAAAAGTAACATTTTTTATTTGATTTTCTTCAAGTGTAATAGTATGAATTTCATCATCTAAAACATAAGTATCTAATGTTTCAACTTCTTGTATTTTTAATTCTGAAAAATCTCTTACAGGATAATTAGAAGTTTCAGCCTCTCCGTTTTTATCTGTTGTTAGTTCTTCTAAAACATTATTGTCTTTATCCATAACTTTAAATTTAACATTTTCAAGTTTTACTTCGTGATCTTCTTCATCAACTTTTATAATTTTTATAGAGCCTTTTTTTAGCTCATTTTCTATTTGAAGTTCTTTTGTTAAATTCCATTCAACCTCAATGTCTGTATCTTCAGCAAGATTGTACCATCTATTCGTTTTCTTTTCGATTAGTGAATAATCTCCTATTCTTAAATCCTTAATTTCAAGTTCTCCATTTACATCTGTATGGTATGTTCCAATAACCTTATCAAATTCGTGCGAGAATAGGTCAAATTCAACATTTCCTAGTACAACTCTATTGTTATCTTTATCAATTTTATAAACCTTTATATTGCCTTTTTTGTGTTCATTTTCAACATCAACTTTTGCTGTCTTGTTATATTCAACAGGGACATCAAATTCTACTTTATTTAGAATATATTTAGGATTCGTTTCTACCTCAACTAATTTATAATTTGCTTGATATAACTTTTCAAAGGTAGCAACACCATTTTTATCAGTAGTAGCTGTTCCTACAACTGTTCCATCAGTTTTCTTTAAAGAGAATTTTACTCCCTCAATAGGCTGTTTAGTTTCATCATCTGTTTTATTAACAACAACTTTTCCTGTGTTAGTTTTAATATTTAAAGTGGCACGACCAACACCATCGCCAAAAGGATCGTAAGTTAGTGCATAATTTTGAGTTTCAGCCATTCTAGTTTGCCCATAGAATACAGGATATGTTTTACATTTTCCTTGCACATTTATTATTGCATTAGAAATGTCTTGTCCTAATTGAGATTTAGGTATCTTAACATACATACTTTCATTTCCATTGAAAGAGTTTGTTTGTGTTCCATTTGAATTTGTAATAATTGTTCCTTCAGGTAAATTAGCAGTCGCAGTAATTGTATAATTTGCCATATCTACTGTGCTTGAAACATTTATTTTTTGAGTATAGTAATTTCCATCCTCATATAAATTTCCTGAATTAGAAAGTGTTATATCAGGATCAGAAGGCATTTGAGCTCCGTATCTTCCTGTATTAACCATATTTATTATTGCTGTTCTTATTGCATCGCCTCTGTCATCAGCACCTTGTTCAGCACTTCTAAAACGACTAGCAGGATCAAAACCATATAGAATACAATATACAGCTTGTTTTGTTGCTTGAAAAGCCTCTAGGTCATTTGCTAAGCCAAGTTCTCCTGCTGATTTATAAGGAAATCCATTTATAATTGTTCTCCATATTTGCACATTTCCTAAAACATCAGTAACACTTGCATTGACATCAACAGTATAGCCATCTAGTTCTCCAACACCTGGATATTCTCTATTTACACAATAAGCAGGATAACTTCTTCCACCTTCATTATAAGTAGTATATGTTGTTGTAACATAAGACCATACATTTTTATCCTCATTCCAATATTGTAAATGCCATTCAACATCTCCGTTATTTTCAATATTTGCAGAGCTTATTTCAGTAGCAAATACACTAGGACTTAAAGTAGAAAATAATGTTAATACTAACATTAACATTGCTATTATTCTTTTACTATTTACTTTTAACATTTTATCAATTCCTTTCCATAGAAAAAGCACCTAACCTTAGTTAAGTGCCTTATATCTATTTATTACATTTCTAAGCTGTCATCTAATTGTTCAGCTTTAAATTTTTCAATACTATCAATAAGTTCTTTAGTATCTTGATATTCCTTATTGTTTTCAAAATCTTCATCACACTCTAAATCTTCTTTTATTGTATTTAAGTGTGTAATAATATCATCAGGGCTGTTTTGCAATACTCTTAGAGTTTCTTCAAATAAATGCTTTCTTGCATCATCATCTATTTCAATATTTCCATAGTCATCAACAAGATCATACCAATTATACTCAGCCTCATATTCTATTATTTTATTTGCCAATTTCTCTAAGTCTATGATAATTCCTCCTTTCCTATATGATATAACATTGTGTGCAAATATACTCTCCATTATTGTAATAATCTCTTGCATATATTCTGATTGTTCCAAATTTATATTTAATTTTATCAATTACTCTTTGTTCAGTATATGTGAATTGAGAAGTAATGTCAATAATAGAGCTATCAACTACAACATTATAACCATATAATTTCATATCTTCACTTTGATTGCTATTTATAACATTTTTAATAGTGTTAATCATAGCATCATTAGTTTTATATTCTTCTCCAATAATTACAGGTTGTTCTTCTATAACTTCTTGTTTAGGTGTTTCAGGAACAGTTTGTATGGCTTCTTCTTTTGTTTGTGGTGTATTGTTATTATTATTTTCTTTTATTTCTGTACTTTCCTGTTTTACTTCTACAATAGGTTGTTCTTGAATCGCTGTAATTGAAGGAGTAGAAGGCTTTTTTTGCTTTACTTCAGGTGTATTTTCTACAACTGGAGTCTGTTCGACTTCTTCTTGTGAAGAAATACTTTCATCTGTTTTTTCTTCTGATAATATTTCCTCATTTGAAGTTTCTATTTGACTTGTGTTATCCACATTTTCTACTATGTTTTGTGGAATACTAATGTCATTTTTCCTATTTGTTTTATTGTAAGTCATTGTGCCTGACAATATAGAAGTTCCAAATATTATAATAAAGGCTAAAAATACATATTTTTTCATAATAGATCATCTCCTTATACTATCATTATAAAACGATTTTAAAGACAATCCAAAACCCTTTTCAAAACTTTTTTATTGTCCGTAATCCATACCTTCAGAAGATTCTACTGCTTGAACACAAAGTCGTTTTTCTCTTTGTCCTGCAACACAAGTAATTAAAGTGATTCTATTATCTTCAGTAGGTTGCAAATAAGACCAATTTTCCTCATCAATTATTTCTTTTACTGTTACAACATATCTTTTAGTTCCATAGTTAGTCTGATAAAATATCTCACTACCGATTTTTATTTTCTTTAAGTTTTTAAAGAAATCTCCTTGTTCTCCTGAATTATGAGATGCTAGACCAACATTACCCTCATAAATAGAAGTAGAAGGAAAATGTCCTATTGTTTCTTTAAGTGTAGTTAATTCAACACTTTCTCTAATAGGTGCATTGTCAAGTAAAATATCAGGAATAGTAAGTGTTCCTATTTCATCATCATAATGAATTATATCTTGCTCAATATCTTTAAGTGGTGTATCTTCTAAGTCTGTATTATCTCCAACTTGTATATTATCAGCATCTTTATTTGCTTTTATATATGGGTATTTAAGTGCAAAAAAAATAACTCCTGAAAGAGTTATAATAGCAATTAGTATTATTGCAATTATAAATTTATTTTCTTTTTTCATAATGCCTCCTAAATTCTAGTTTCAATACTATATTTTTCATAATCAGTATTTACTAACATTTTTATTTTATTATTTCCTTTTGTAATAGTTATCATTTTGCCTTGCATTTTATTTGTTAATCCTTTAGAGAATTCTATTTTGTATTTGTTTGTAGTTTCAAATAAAGAAAATTTAGTTAGGTTAATTGTATTGTTTTTATTCATTCTAGTTTTACCAACTTTAATATATTCTCCATCTCTGTAATTATAAACCGTAATATTTCTTGTAAAGAAGAATATAATTACTAATATAATTCCAGTAGTACCACCTGCAATAGGAAGTAGCTTATTGTCTTTTTCTTCAACTACTTCAGGCACAGGATCAGGCTTTTTTTCTTCAATTTTATTATACTTTATTGTATATTTATATGGACTAGGAATATCTTTTGTTGCTGTTCCTGTATATTCTGCTGTTATGCTATAAGTATTAGGGTAATCAATTCTTTGTTTTCCTGCATAATAACATTTTGCTGTATAAAGATCTGCAACTTCATATTCGCCTATCATCTTTGTTGTTTCAACTTCCCATTCAATATTTAATAAATCAAGTGTTAATCCATCTTTTACTGTTTGCTTAGGTATAAAATCTAGGTCATTTCTTGATAAATTAGTGTAATTTATCGTTTCTTCAATTAAATCTTCTCTAAAGCCATTGTAGTTTGTTTTAATTTGTATGTTTTGTGTATTTAATAAATACTCTCCAACATATCCATCTTGATTATAACTAATTGTACTTCCAAGCTGATTTATTATGCTTTCTATATTATTCGTTCTACTTGTTATTTTTTTAGTAGTAGTAATATCAATCGTATCTGTTGTAGATCCACCTTCAATAGTATAACTATCAAAAGTATATTTATCTCCAAACACTTCAATATTCTTTTCCATATTCTCTATAAAAGAATTTTGTTCATCTTCTTGTACTAAATATGTTCTATAACAATTTAATTTATCATCTGTAACATTAGTTTTATCTAATGTTACTGCAAAGCATTTTGAAACAGTAAGTAGAGTGCAAAAACTACATACTGCTAATATTCTTTTTATCCACTTCATTTTACATCCTCCTAAAATATATTTATTATTCCAAATTTATTAGCAAGATAAGTAGCTCCAATAGAGCATAATATTATAATGCCTAAATAGAATAATATACTGAATATCTTTGACAAAATATCAAATAAAAAAAGTAGTGCTTTTAGAACAGGACTCTGTTCGTTTACAACTACTTGTTCATCATACTTTTCTTTTATTTTTTGTTTTTTTAAATAATCTTTATATAAATTTTTTTGCATTTTTAACCTCTTTTCAGAAAGCTAAATAAACCTTTTTTCTCAACTACTTCAAGTTTATTAGATTTCTCAGAAATATAGTCTTTAAAGATTTCGTGATATGTTTCTGTATTTATACTGCTATTAAAGGCATCTGTTGTAAATTCAGAAAAATATATATGTTTTATATATTGTTTTAATATTTTTCTAAACTTTGTTTTTTCCTCATTACTAGAATAATTAAAAATATAATTTACTTCAGGTATTTTTTCTAATAAACTTAATACTCTAAAAGTTTCATCAGTTTCCCAAGCCTTAGTTCCACCAACAATTATTTTTACTTCTTTAGATAAAAAGTTATCTAAAGTTATTTCGTTTAGTATTCCATAATCATAAATATAGAAATCATAACCATATTTCATAGCATCAACTTTATTGTCATTACTATATAAATCAATTCCTTTATATGAATATAATCCATCTTTTTTTATAACACCTTCTAAAGTTTCAATATTCTTTATTTCATCTTTATCGGTTGCACATATATAACAAGCATTCATATTAAGACTTTTTAAAAACATTGTAATAAGTATTGCCTGTGTAGTAACTCCTATATGTTTTTCTGTTCCTGCAACTGCAATATTTACAAATTGTTTTAATTTCTTATATTCTTTTTTTATAATAACTTTATTTTTCTTTCCATCTTCAATTTTTTGTCTAAATCTCACAGCATCTTTATATTGACAGCCTTCACTACTTAAACAACTTTTAAATTGTTCTTTTTGTTCAAAATAAGTATTAGCATTTACAAAATTATAAATACCTTCGCTAAATAATTTTGAAAGTAGATTATTGCCTTCTTGAAAGCCTAGAGCAACTATGATTATTCGTATATTATACATACTTTTAATAGCAACAACTGATTGCACTATTTCATCTTCCGTTTCTTTAGTAGAGGCAACATCAATTATTATTTGATTATAATTATTCAAATTCCTAAGTTCTTGTACTGCAAACCTTTTTAAACTTTCAACTCCAGTCAATACCTGTGGACTTTCAAAGCCATTTTCTTTGCAAACCTCATAAATTAGCTTTTCATTATCTCTAGTAATTGCTAAAATCAATTTTATCAGCTCCTTTCTAAACTTCGTTTCCCCACGAATCCCATCCATCTGCAGTCTGTCTTGCAAATAATTCAATTCGTGGTAAATCTCCAACAAGTTCTATTATTCTTTCTCTAACAATGTCAGGCTTTTTGCTATGTTCTTCAATAGGAGTATCTACTATTTGAAATACTTTGTTAGATTTTCTTTTTATTGTTCCTCTAGTTCCAATTAAGCAAAGTTCTGAATTTGCTCGAGTCCAATGTCCCATTCCAAAAAAGAAAGTATTACTTTTCTTGTTTCGTTTTATCCAATTAAAACCACAAGTTTTATATTTAAAGCCCCATTCCTTCATTACTCTTAGTCCTTCTAAGAGGCAAGGAAATGTAACCCATAAAAAAAGAATACAATCACGATCTGAAATCTGCTTAATTGTATTCTGCATATTTACTATATCCTCGATATTCATTGTAGGATAATGCTTTTCTGCTGTTCCTGTACCTTCTCTCCAAGTTTTATACTTCCAAGGTGGATCAGCATAAATTATATTATATTTTTTATCAGTTGTATAAATATCTGTTATCAATTTACACCTCCTTATCTCCAAATAAGTATTCTCTAGGATTTACAAAGTCGCCACCTGCTGACTTTCTAATTTCAAAATGTAAATGTGAGCCTGTACTATATCCAGGATTCGGATCACGGTTAGGATCGCCTCCTTGAATACCTACAACACTTCCTTGTTGTATTTCTTGACCTTCTACGACATCAATCCTAGCCAAATGTGCATAGAAGGTATAATACACAGTCCCATTTTCAGTAGTATGTTTCACTTCAACACAATTCCCATATCCTCTCTGTACTCCTGCCCATACAACAGTACCTTTTTCTACTGAAGATATATTAGAGTGCCAAGCTCCTGCTAAATCTATTCCTGTATGAAAACTTTGCTTTCCTGTAACAGGATGAACTCTAGCTCCAAATTCACTTGTAACAACTGCATTTTGAACAGGCATAGGGAATGTTCCGTTATATTCTAAATCTTCAACCGTTACAGTAGGAGCATAAGTATCGTGCATTTCAACTAATGAATAGTAAGAACTATCTGAAGTTGTTCCATCATCTCCAAAGCCAAAAAAACTTTTAATTTTATCAATAGTAGAAGTAATCGCAAAAATAGGAATTAAAATTATAAGTGTTATTGTAACAATCATAATAATAATTCCTATAATTAACCTTTGTCTTTTTTCTTCATCTGTTATTTGACTAATAACAGCCTGTGCTATAATTTTTGCTGTATGTGGATCTATCGCCATTAACGACCACCACCTTTACCAAAATACTCAAACTCAATAGGGAATATATCAAATCTAACAAATATTCTGTTTGAGCCTATGATAAATAGTGCTAAACCTCTTTTCTTTTTATATAAGAATTCTGCTTGTGCCTCGCTTAATTTAAAAAGCTCTGTTGATTCTTCTAAGTTTTGTCCATCTGTACCCATTAAAATTTTATAAGTAGCCATATCAAGTATTGCTTGACCATACATTTTTACAGAACTATCTAAGAAATCAACAATAGAGTGTGAAATAATAATTAAACTTCCTTCATATTTTCTACATCTCTTTGCAACATTTCTTAAAAATATTAAACTTTGTGGAACTTCAGGATCAATTAGTAAATATGCCTCATCACAAACTAACATTGTTTTTTCTTCTTTATCTTTACTCATTATTTCCCAACAATAAGTAAGTATATTAAAGTATTGAGCTTTTTTTATTCTATCTGAGGCATTTTGCAAATTGAATGTATCAAAACATACAACCTTTGCAATATCATCAACAGAAGTATAACCATTAAATAATCCTTTTTCTGCACCTGTACTAATTCCTCTAATTAAACTTTTCAAAGTAGCAAAGGCTTTTTGTTTTTCTTTATCTTTTTCTGTATTTGCTTTTTCTTCAAGTAAATTATAAAAATCTGTCATTATAGGAAATTTATTGTTAGGAATTCCTGTTATATCAGTATTCCAAGTAATATTAAATTTTCCGTATAATTCTTCTAAAACTTCTTCTAAATAAGCTATTTGAATTGAATTTAATTCAGGATATAGAAGTTTGAAAAATGTTCTTAGAGTTTGGAAGTGTAAAGCCATAGCTCCCATTCCTTTGCCTTCATCTTTATAGCCAATTTCTTCTTCAGTATCATCATCTAATGGAACAGCTTTTATTTGTAAAGGGTTTATAATTCCACCTTTACCACTACCGATGTCAATCCATTTTTCCCCAAGTTTTTTAGTCATTTCTTTGTACTCTCTCTCAGGATCTATTAAAATAACTTTAGTATCTGTCATATATTCGTTTAAAATTAAATGTTTTGCAACAGTAGATTTTCCAACTCCTGCTGTACCCATAATAACAAAGTTAGAGTTAGTTCGGTCGCCTCCTCTTTTCCAAGGATCAAGTATTACAATTCCACCTTTAGTATCTCTAGCAAAGTAATATTTGTTTCCATCATTAAATCCTGAACTTGAAAACGGAAGTCCACCAATCCAAGAACTTTCTAGCATATTTCTATCTGCAATTTCTTTTACAACAGGATCTGTAATAGAAAAAGGCGACATCAACTTGAATGCTTTTTTACTTAAATTAGTTAATAATCGACCTTTCATTTGCATTGTTGCAAGTTTAGTAAGAACTGTTTTTGACCTTTGCTTTAATTCTTCCATATCTTCAGCTATTACCATTATTGCAATAGTAACATATACAACAGTTTCTCCGTTTACATCTATTTTTTCTATAAGTTCTCTAGCATCGTTTATTTCCCTTTCAGTTCTTTGCCTTAATATTTCATCTTTTATGCTATCGTACTGAATTTCATTTTGTCTAATACCTTTACTTATATTTTGCATTAAAGTATCTTTTTCAGTAGGAGTTATATTAAATGTGCATACAGTATTAGGAATATTAGCAATACTTTCAAGCCATCCAATTCTAGCTTTTTGTGGGTATTTTGAAATCACATAAACTCTGCCTAAATAATCTCCAACTCTAAAATAATTTTTAAAGAATTCAAAACCACCAATAGGGCTAAGAATATTAAGTAATGTCTGATTTTCAATTATTCTTTCAATTTCTTTTTTCTTCAATTTATGCCTCCTTCAGCATTAAAACTTTATCCTCAACATCTGAATCTTCTCTATGAGCATAATTCATATTTAAAAAACTATTACATAATTGTATTAGAGAAGGCTCATCAAGTATTTCTGTTTTTATGCTACATCTTTCAAATTTGTTACTTAAATCTAAACATCTTTTAAGTAGATCTTTTTCAGCATTATCATCGTATTTAGCATTTAGCATTAAAAAAGATTGCCTCTCAACGATTTCTCCGTTTAAAGACAATCTTTGTACTTCGTTTAAATGAGTTCGTAAAAGTTTTTTCTGATTTGTATTATCTGTTGTGTTTATAATCTCCGTTAAGTATTCTTGCAAAGGAGATATATCAACAGCTCTTGCAATATTAAAATATTTCATTTCTCCTTGTTCTGAAGATAGTTCAGCAGAGAGTTCATTTATCAAATTTTGTTTTTCTCTTTCAGTAAGTAATTGTGTATTTATAGAATATATTTTCAGTCCTGCAATTACATTGCCATCTCTTGTATAAATGTAGTTATTTCTAATATCTAAAATACCAACTTCTTCATTACAAGTTTTCTCTTTTGATTTTTTTCTAAATAAATTAAATAACTTTCCCAATTTCTACCTCCATTTATTAAAGTATCTATATCTGTATTGTTTTTGAGTGTTAGCAAATTCAATTAAAAACTTAATTTGTCTTGTAACACATAAATTATTTTCATCTTTTGCAGTTGCTATAATTGTTCCTGCAACTCCTATAAATTCAATAACAACAGGCAACAGTAAATTGCCTTTTAATTTATATATAAGTAAACTAACAGGAAGTAAACAAGCAAAAACAATTATTGTAGATATGAGTTCCTTAACTCCATATCCTTTAAAAAATTCCATTCTAGTTTTTACATTAGAAGGAATATATAATTTGTAATCATCTTCATTATTCATCTTGTTCCTCCTTTAAAAACTTCTAGTAGCTCCAGCTCCACCTGATGAGCCACCTCCACCAACATTACCACCATAGTAACCTTGAACTAATGCTAAAATAACAAATGTAAGTTCTGCAATTATTCCAAAAACTATGGTATTTCTAATTTTTCTTTTGTATGATCCCTGAGCCTCCTCATCATAGATCATTTTTATTAAGCAAAATACCACTCGGAAAGTAACTCCAAGTGGTATTATTACAACTCTTAATAAACTTATTATTTCATTTAATGTATCCATATTTTACCCTTTCTTTAATGTACTAAGTTTTCTCTTAATTTGAGAAGAAAGTTCCATAGTTTTACTTGTAGTAACTATTACATTACTAATTCCACCTGTTCCACCACCAAGCATAAACTCTTGTAAGAACTTAGGTGTTTTAATCGCCATAATTATTGCGGCGATTCCAAATAACATTTTTACATTTATTATCAGTATTATTGCGATTTTGCATAATATAATTTGTACTAAAACTGTTAGAATACTTTTTATTAGCTTTTCTGAATATGATTTAAAAACTCCTCCATCAGGATTTACTAAACCAACACAAGCTAAAGGAAATCCAAGTTTTAATACAAACATTTCTAAGGATCTCATTAAAAATTGTATATATAAAACAAATAATAGTATTAAAGCAATTAAGGCTACAATCGCTGTAAATAGTCCTGATGTTGCTATATTTGCAATAGTAGTCGTTAAAGAAATATTATCAGCTAAATTCATTGCTGTAAGTATTGATTCTCCAAACGACTTAGCAATATCTATAATCCAATCGTAGAGAACAGAAAAACTAATTGCCACAACTATTGCTCTTATAAAATAAACTATATAAGTAAGGGGAGGAGTATCGGATTCTCCATCAGTCCACATTACATACATATCAAAACCCTTTTTTAAAAACTTTAATACAATTAAGGATATAGATAAACTTAATATAAGTGCTTTCAAGTTATAAAAACTAATTACTGTACTTCCAAAATTAGAAGTTATATAATTTTCTGAATTAAAGCACATATCAATAAGTCCATTAAATGCAGAGTTTATTACATTATCAGCACCACCAATAATACTGGTAATTAAGCCAGTTAAAATTGATTCCAAAATGTACCTCCTTATCTATAATATCCAACTATCAAATTTATAAGTCCACTAGCAACAATTACACCAACACAGCAAATAATTGCTACTTTTATTCTTGAGTCCCATCTTTTGCCATCCATTTCATCGCTAGATGATTTTCTAAGCAAATAATATCCAACTAATAATACAGTTAATACAGGAGCAAGAATTAAAAGCCAATTTGTTAAATCAGTTATTAAGTCCTGTGTTCCTGTTGCTATTTTGCTGTCTTGCACAGCTCCAAAACAAGTGCTTGTTGCACAAAAAAGACTTGTTGTAACAAGTCCTGCTTTTCCTATTTTTTCTAAAATTCTTTTTGTTCTTTCTTTTATCTTTTTCATACATAAATTCTCCTTATCTATACATATTCCAAATTCCCCATAGTTTTATTTCTTCAGTTTCTTTCACAGGTCTTTTAGATTCTCTTTTAAGCCTTAATACTCTATTATGTTCTTGATTTCCCATACCAAATAAACTATTAAATTTCCATTTTGAGAGATCAGGAAGTTTAGTTATAATAGGAAATAAACCTGTTTGAATTATTAAAACATAAGGTCTTTCAATTCTAAGTATTTCATCTTCAGTAAGTAAACTTCTGCTAATTAAGTTTACTGATTCTGAATTACTGCCATTTTGATATTTACTATAACTGCTCGATCTACTATAACTTGAAGTAGTATAACAACCTAATTTCTTTGAAATAATTGAGGCTGTTTCATTTGAGGCAGTTTTAAGGTATATCCAAGTTTGACAGTTATCTCTAATATTTTCTGCTATTTCACGACCATATTTATTTTCAAGTTGTGAAAATGATTGTAAAAACAAATTAAATCTGATTCTTCTACCACCTGCAACAGTAAGCATATTGCTAAATGCAGGTATAGTAGTGAAGTTTCCAAATTCATCTAATATATAATTTACTCTTGTTTTTAATTCGCCTCCTCGTTCATCAGCTGATTCAACAAGTGAAACATAGTTCTGATATACAAAAAGAGAGGCTAAAGGATAGTATGTTGTTTTTTCATCAGGTAGAATTATATAAGTAGCTGTTTTTCGTTCTCCTGATTGCTTTAAACTAAAATCACTCTTACAAGTCATTCCATAAATACTTTTACTCGTAAATAATCTAAGTGTTATTAGTGCTGAAGTGAAAAAAGATCCTCTTGTTTTTTCAGGTGCAATTCGTGCAATTCCAAATATTGTACTTGCAGGATGTTCAGGAGGAAGGCTCTCAATGTATTTGTTTATAGGCATTTGTTGTCCTACTGTTTTACACATTTCTGAAATAAAAGAATAAACATTAGTTAAATTCTGATATTCAGGATGTTCTTTATTGTCAAATACAACACTTATAATCGCTCCTGCAATTACAGCCATTTCGCCATCTCTCCAAATTTTCTCCATTCTTGAATTATCTTCTCCAACTAATCCTTGTGTTATATCCCAAGCATATTCTTCAGCTTTTCTAAAATCATTATTATTTACTGCATCTATAACAGGTTGTAAATAATTATATCTTGTACTCTTTGAAGGATTTTTAAAGTCTAAAGTTATAATGTCATAACCCAAGTTTTTTAAAAAGTCTGAGGTATAATGAAATATCTCAGCTTTAGGATCTGAAATAATTATACTTTCTCCTGCTAAGCCAAGATTACCTATTGTTTGAAGTACAACACTTCTAGTTTTACCACTTCTAGTAGCTCCAACAACTAAACTATGAACATTATCATCAATATAATAAATATCTTCAGTTTTTTTCTTTTTTTCATAACCTACAATAATTCCACCTGAATTAAACTTAGTAGCTGTATCACTTAAAGTATTACATTTAAAATGCTTTCTAAATTCTTTTTTAGTAAGCCATCTAGCTGTTCCGTGTTGTCCTTGTCCCATTATTTCAGGTGTTTTTAATTTATCTGTAATACTCACAGTTCCACTTTGAAAAACATTTTTACTTTCTAATCCAAAAAGCATAAAAATTATAACTTCAAAAAGTACATAGACAAGAAAAAATAGTAGTAATAATTGCTTATCTACTACTATTTGAGAAAATTCTATATTTGCAAGTTTTGTATGTATCATAGCACTTAAATATATACTTATTGGGATATTAAGTATTGATAAAACAGCTATAATTCCAATTTTCTTTTTATTCATTTTCTAACTCATCTCCTTGTTCTAGTTCTTTTTCTAATTCAAATTCAACAGTATATGCTTTTATTTGTTCATCAGTTAAATCTTTGAAGTCTTGATATTTTTCATCGTTTCCTGTAATAACAAAACTACCTCTAATATTAAAGCCATCAAGTGTTCTATTTATAGGAAGTAGCTTTTTAAAAGCATCTTCATCATAAACAATTAAAACATCTTTATATTTTATAACTTCAATATTTTCATTTCCTACAATTCTTCTTAATGTATTAAGTCTATTAGGAATTCGTTTTAATTCAGGATCTTTATCGTTTTCAACTATGAGAACTAACATATTCTGTTTTTCAATAATAACCACCTCCTAGAATTCCATTTCATCAAGTTCTTCTGTGCTATAATGCATCTCAATAGCAAGTTCTCGTTTAGCACTTTCATTTAATCCAGTTAAGGTAGTTGTATCTTCAGCTTGTTTGTTTCTGCTTAACATTTCAATAATGTCTGTAAGGTTAGAATGAATACTTTTATATTCGTGTTTTTCTTTGTTTACACCTTGAATAATTTTCTTAGATTTTTCTTTAAAATACTGTTCCATATTTTCTCGTAAATACTTTTCTTGGTGTAATTTTCTATCACTACATTTATAACCATTTGGAGTAGTATATATAATGCTTAATTTTTCATTACTCCAATTTACTTTATAGCCTAAATAGTTCATCCCTCTAAAAAAGTCATATTTGTTATTTGCTTTTTCCATAACTTTGTCTATATCTTCAGCAAGAATTTGTTTCCAACTAATACCTTTAATTCTTGCCTGATATTCATTTATTTTAATATCTGCAACTTTTGATTTATGATCTATAATACTAAGTCCATATTCCTTGCAAATTTGATTAGAATAATCTTTTATTTTCTGCAAGTCATATTTACTTTGATGAAACTTATATCCTGTTTTAAAATTGACAGTATTTAAAACTAAATGATTGTGTATATGCTTTCTATCAATATGTGTAGCAACAACAACTTGAAACCCTTTAAAATATTCAGCCATTTTTAAGCCTATTTCGTGAGCCTGTTTATATGTTAATTTATCCTCAGGAGAGAACGACTGAATAAAATGTATTTTTTCTCTACCTTTTAGCTTTTTATACATTTGCTTAACTGTCATCATTTCTTCGTAAGCATTTTCAGGTATGCAATCTTTACCTGAAATTAGCTTTTTATCTGTTTTTTCTTCTTTGCATATATAGTCTAAAGTCTTTCTTAAATCGACTTTGTTGTTAATAAATTTAATGATTGCCATAGCTTTTGTAACTCCTTTTTAGTACCTTCTAAATCAACACAAGTTATAATTCTGCTATTTGCAAGTCTTGTTAATTGATTGATATTATTTCCAATTCTTCTAAGTTCTGTTGTCATTTGAGGTAGATCATTTATAACAACTATTTTATTTTCAGTAGAACTTTTAATTAAGAATTCAGAAATACTTTGATTAGCTTGTTTGCTCTTTAAAGTTATAAGCATCTTTTCTTCAGGAGTTACCCTTATTTCAATTCTGTCTGTTTTCTTCAATATTTCTCCTTCCTTGTGCTAATAAAACTTATGTGGTGTAACCACTCGATCAAAAAAAGGTACTTTTTGCTCCCTTTGTCAGTACAAAGGGGAATCTTGCTATACATCGCTGTCGCTCCTAAAGTAATCATCTAATAATTTTTTAACTAAATTACTGAATTCTTTATCTGAACTAAATCGGTCTTTAAATTCTTTAAATACCTGTTTATTTAGTTTACCTGTAAATTTTTCTACTTTGATTTTCTCGTTTTTTAGTATTTTTAAAACTAATTCATAAGTAATATTGTTTTTCTTTAATCTAATTTTCTGAGCCTGAACAAGTGATAGTTTTATTTGTTCATCTTCTATAACCTGATTTATAATCTCTTGTTCTTGTTTAGATAAGAAAGATAATTCAACTCCTGCATTAAAAGGTATAATTTCATTGTTTACTTTTTCTTGTAGTGTTTTAATTAGTTCTGTAAGTCTTATATATCTATAAATCTGTGTTTTGCCATCCTCAGTTCCAAATTGGGAATTATCGTTAAACTCATTGATATTACTTATGTTAGGGTTATTTTTTAATATTTCCATTTTTATTTTGTAAGCATAACCCTTTTCAACAGGTGGTATTTTATCTCTATTACATAGGTTTGTATCTATCATAATTAAAGTGGCTTTGTTATCATCACAATCCACAATTTGAGCAGGAATAGTGGATAAGTGTAGTTCTTTTGAACATTCTACTCGGTTATGTCCTGAAATAATTTCGTATTTATCATTTTCAATTTTTCTAACTATAATAGGTACTAAAACTCCGTTTTCTTTAATACTTTCTAAAACTTCTTGCTTTTTAGTTTCATCATACATAGAAAAAGGTTGCCTTTTTCTAAAAGCAACCAATTTATTTATTTCAATATTTATAATATTATTAGTATTTTCAATTTTAGGTACTTCAGCTTTTTCTTCCTTTTCAGGTGTTTTATCTACCACAAACTTTTTTCTTGCATCTTCAATACTCAAAATAATTCCTCCTATTCAAGTTCTATATCTGATTCCATAGAGTTTTGTTTTACATATAAATCGTGTACTTCTTCAAATTGTAAATTACTTAGTTCTTCATCTGTTATAAATTCTTTATCGCCTAAAATATCTTTATTAGTAACAAGAGAGCCTATATTATTTACAAGTACACCTCGTTCAACAGTATAACCATTGTCTATTTCAGAATCTCTTAAATCATAATAAAATAGCTCAGGATTTCTTTCTTCAAGAGGAGGGATTTTATCAATCCATTGTAACTTTAAATTTTTCATTTCACATCTCCATTTCTTCCTCAAATTCGAGGTCTTTATTAAATTGCTCTATTTTATTTACAGCATCAAATATGTCTGTATCTGAATGTATTTGTAAATAGGGAATAGAAGATTTTAAATTATTATATACAGTAAATGATCCATTTGCAGGATCTATAATAACAGCATAGTAAGAAACATTTTTATCTTTTAATTCTTGACTTGTTTCATTCCATACAATAATATCATCTGCTGAAATATTATTTTTAGAGAAATAAATCATTTCTTCTAATTTTTTTAGGAAGGTAGGATTTCTAAAAATATTATCTTCAGGAAGTTCTGAATAGTTGTTTACAATGTAGTTGTATAAATAACTTTCATCTGAAAAGGCTTGTAGCATATTCAAGTTTTTGCTTTGAATAAATAATCTTATATTTTTCAACTTTTCGCCTCCTAAAAATAGAGTTAGTCCATAGACTAACCCTATTCAATACATTCTATTAACAAATTTATTCCATCTTTAAATCCTTGTTTGTAGTATTTATCTAAAGTTGCACTTTCTCTTTTTAGCATATCTTCTAAAGTAAGGTCTAATAAATTGTTAATTTTTTTACTCAATTTTTTGTTATAGATTTTGTTATCAATAAGATCTCTAAGTTTATCTTCGTTGCCATCTCTTTTAATCTCATCAGAAATTTCTTTTTCGTATTCACTTCTTTTAGCAAGTTTTCCTTGTTCTCTATCCCAATAAATTGAATTTAAAAGTGTTTCTTCTGGCATAAATTTTTACCTCCTTGTATCAATTATATAATAGAGGAAAATTCAATCCAAAACCCTTTTTAAAATTTTTTTAGAATTCCATATCTTCAGTTTCTTCTATTTCTTCTAAAATAATTGCTCTATCTTCTAAGTCTTTTTTAATATCTTCAATTTGATTATCTTCAACACTTTTAAATCCTGCATTTTCGTAATCATCTCCAACTATAAAACAATTTCCTGAAATATAGTCATAGTCGAATTGAAGATTAGGCTTTAAATTTGCTATTTTACCTTCTTCATTGCATATAAGAAGTAAGTTTTCTTTATATGGTACAACTTCAATTAGTCCACCAACTAATTTTTGTTTAGCCTCTAGTGTATCATCAATTTCCATTACAACAGGATTTTTTCCAACTTCTTTATAAACAATTTTTAGTTTATTAGTTTCAGTTTCTTCTTCATTGTAATCAAGTTCATCTTTTATTTCTTTTAAAGAATAATAATGTAAATCAATGTTACTAGCCTCGTAATTATCAAGATATCCACTATCATATAATGTAACATCATCATCTGCTCCGTATCTTTCATAATCAAAATAACTTGTAACATTGTGTTGATCTAATACTTCTTGTAATCCAGTCCAATTTGCTTTTGACATTCCGTATTTTTCTTCATTAGAAAGATATTCGGAATCTTCTTCATAAGAGTAAAAGGGGATTTCATCTTCTTGTAGCATAATATTTATTATTTCTTCAATATCATCTGTACTTTGTGAGTCAATATAAGCCTCCACAGCCTCCATATTATTAACTCTTTCTGAGGCAAGTGCTAATAAATTAAGCATTGTTAAATTACTATATTCACTAACTTTAATAGGTAGATCTGTTTCATAGTCATTTATCATATATTCTTCATAACATACACCATTCTCAGCAAGTGCTTTGTCAACTTCTTCTTGTGTCAGCTGGAGTCCAACTTTTTCTCTTAAAAATGTATCTAATTCTTTTTTAGAAACAGGAAGTTCTAACCATTCGCCAACAAGTTCGCCTTCGTTATACTTTCCTAAGTTTCCAATCCAAACATTAAGCATATAATCTCCTTTCCATAAAAAAAGAGCTAGTTTCCTAACTCAATTTTTATATTTTTTGTAAAATTTCCTTCATTAGAGCCTCATCAACTAGGGCATCTATCATTTTTTGATATTTAGCAAGTACGGATATTTCGTGTGTATCAGGAGCTTTGTATTTTTCTCTCATCTGCTTTTCAATTTGCTCTTTCAAACCTAAAATATACTTTTCTCTTTCAAATATCTTAATTTCTAGTTCGCCTGTAAGCTCTAATTCTTGTTTTCTAAATGGATAATTTTTTTCCAAATTAGTTAGAATCATTTCTCCATACTTTCCAAAAATCATTTGTTATCCCTTCTTTCTATAATAAATTTTACAATACACCATAGGTCTTTACAAAACCTAGAAACAAAAAAAGAGGTGCAAAGAGTAGTTTTACTCTCTGCATCTCTCATATTTGTTTCATTATACATAGTATATCACTTAATTTGTCAAATTCAATGGTCTTTTTTTTACGTCAGTATAATTGTGTGTACTTAAATAGTGCTATTTAAAGTTAAACTTCTGATTATCCCTATAACTTGTAATTTGTCTCTCACTTACTTTACCAAATTTATAATTTTTGTTGCCACTTTT
>CAMVON010000002.1 GCA_947169155.1 uncultured Clostridiaceae bacterium | reverse complement strand
CTACCATCTGTATCATCTGTTGTAGCTGTAATTGCAACATCTTGGTTAGTCCATACTGTTACATCTGGTGTTAAAGTAATTACTGGTGGTATATTCTCATGTAATAATATATGTGATATTCCACTAACATTTCCAGCAGCATCAATAGTTTGAATATGTAAATATGTATTTGTCCAATCTTGTAGTTCATAATCTATTGATGTTGATGTTGTTGTTTGAGTTAAATCTGTTGTTGTTGGATTTCCATCAATTACATATTTGTAATATGAAATTCCAGATGTTATTGTGCTTGAAATTGTGTTTGATGTACTTGTTGTCATCTCAGCAATTTCAGTTGCTTTAACATAATAGTTATATTTTGTTCCTACATCTTGTGCAGTATATGATACTGTACCATTAATTCCAGTTAATTCATTTGATGCTTTAACTGGTGCTGTAGGTGCATTTATGTCTTTATAGTTTGAATCTGTTGTTTTATTTACATTGTTATAACTTCCTAAATAGAATAGTAAGTTAGCCCAAACCTTTTGTTCGTCTTCTGTTGCAGCTCCACTAGAATGTCCAGTTTGAATCATTGCACAGTTATTATTTACTGTTAGATAATAGTTCCATTGACCATTTCCATTTTGATCTGTATAATTTCCGGCATCTGCAAAAGACATCTCTATAGAACTATATGCAACTTGATGAACGTCATGACATGCTGGAACAGTAAGTATTGTTCCTGCTCCACCTATGTACCATGGGTATGTAGTGTATCTGTTGTTTGTGTTTATTCTTACTCTAACATTTTCCCCAACATTTGTATTTCCCAAATAATCCGGTGTTCCACCACCTGGTAATGTTACTCCATCATCTTTAACTGTTTTAATGTTGAAATATCCTCTAAGTTTTGCAAAGTTTGCTGCTCTTGCTTCATCACCTCTTATAGTATCATGACCTACTATACAGCTTTTTCCAGCTGCTAAGTATGCATTCATAACATTATATGCAGCGTCACTTAAATCTTGTCCTTGATAGGCATCCCATGTACCAAATACAACTACTGAATAATTGTATGTACCATCTGCATTTCTTTTTAAATATGCGCTTGGATTTGCATTAAACGCTGAGTTAGATACTGGAGTGACTTCAATTAATCCTCTACCATATCCTCTAGAATCTAGTGAGTTTGCTGATTCCATCCATTGTTTTAATGATGCAGATTTATCTATTGTCAAGCTTTCTCCATCATATGTATTAATTGTTATTTTAGGGTCAACATCTGGATATACATTTAACACTTGAATTTTACTTTCATAATCTCCAAGTGGTGAATATGTACCATCATTGACACTTCTTTCTACTTCATAACCATATCCCTTAACTGTATCGCTATTTGTCCATGTAAGATTCATATTATTTCCACTTGCACTACCAGTTAATGTTATAGTTGGTGCAGCTAAAACTATAGCTACAGTGGATATAATAAATCCTATAAGTAATATAGCAGGGACAATAATATATCTTTTCTTCATATTTCCACCCCTTATATTTTTACCTCATTTATATATTATAATATAATAATAAAATATTCAAATGATGTTCCAACAAGGACACGCAATAAATTAGCATCTTTCTTTTCTTGTAAAATAAATGATTTATTTTTGACATATTATTAAAATAAAAAAGAGAGGATTTCTCCTCTCTAATTTTCAATTTTATTTTATTAGATTTACAATTTCTTCTGAATAATCGCTAACAATAAAATATACATAGTTTCCTTTAGCACCGATGCTTCTATTTTTAACTAATTCATATTCTTCAGAAAGATAATCTTTCCATAGTTCATCATATGATTTTCCATACTCTTGAAAAGCATTTAAAACATTATCTACATTTGAGTCTGTAGCTTTAACAATAACATACATACTAGAAGTAATATTTAAAAATGGTTTCTCACCAATATATTCTTCTATCCAAGATGAATCTAATTTAAATTCATTAGTCAAATCCTCTGATGTTATTTGTTGCATCTTGGTGCTATCCATATTTGTTAGTTCCTCTATTGAGTTTGAAAGTGCTTGCATATCTACATTTTCTGGAATAGTTTCCTTAGGTATGTTACTTACTATTGCAACTATTAATATTATTGCAGCAACTATTGCAAAACATGCAATTACTACACCTAGAATAATGTTTGTTTTTTTCATCACTATCATCTCCTCAATAATTATATACTAATATTATACACTATTTATTAATTATTTCAAGTAATAACTTATTAACTATTTGTGGGTTAGCTTTACCTTTAGTTTCTTTCATTATTTGTCCTACTAAGAAACCAATAGCTCTATCTTTACCAGCTTTATAGTCTGCAATTGATTGTGGATTTGCGTCTACTACTTTTTGTACAATTTCTTTAATTGCACCTTCATCTGACATTTGAACAAGTCCTTTTTTCTCAACTATATCTTTTGCATTTTCGCCAGTTTCAAACATATCTTCAAATACTTGTTTTGCAATTTTTGATGAAATTGTTCCTTTATCTATTAAACTAATTAATTCAGCTAGATTTTGAGCTGTTACTTTAGATTCATCTATTTCAATTTCCTTTTCATTTAACATTCTTGTGAAGTCACCCATAATCCAGTTAGATACTGCTTTAGGGTTGTTACAAATATCATTTGCTTCTTCAAAGAATTTAGCAGTTTTAATTGAAGATGTTAGAATGTCTGCATCATATTCTGGAAGATCAAAATCTTTCATGTATCTTTCTTTTTTGATGTGTGGCATTTCTGGAAGATTGTCTTTTAAGTTTTGAATATATTCTTCACTTAAAACGATAGGTGCAAGGTCTGGTTCTGGGAAATATCTGTAATCATGTGCATCTTCTTTTGTACGCATTGCATAACCGATACCTTTTGCATCATCCCATCTTCTTGTTTCTTGATAAATTTTTCCACCATTTTCAACTTCTTCAATTTGTCTTTTTATTTCAAACTCGATTGAGTTATGAATTGCTTTAAATGAGTTTAAGTTTTTAGTTTCAGTTCTAGTTCCAAACTCTTTTTGACCTCTAGGTCTTACAGATAAGTTAACATCACATCTTAGTGATCCTTCTTGCATCTTACAATCACAAACATCTAAGTATTCTAGAATAGATTTTAGTGTTTGCATATATGCTACTGCTTCATCTGCACTTCTAATGTCTGGTTCAGAAACAATTTCAATTAGAGGTACTGCACATCTATTCATATCTACTAGAGTATCTCCAGTATAAGCATCATGAATAAGTTTTCCAGCATCTTCTTCTATATGAATTCTTGTAATTCCAATTCTTTTTTGTTCTCCATTAACATTAATATCTAAATGTCCTCCAATACATAGAGGTAAGTCATATTGAGATGTTTGATATGCTTTTGGAAGGTCAGGATAGAAATAGTTCTTTCTATCTTGCTTAGAAAATCTTGAAATTTCACAGTTTGTAGCTAAACCTGCTTTAGTTGCATATTCTACAACTTTTTTATTTAATACTGGAAGAACTCCAGGCATACCTGTACATATTGGACAACAATGAGTGTTTGGATCTGCACCAAATTCTGTTGAACAATTACAGTACATTTTTGTATTTGTTGAAAGTTCTGCGTGAACTTCAAGTCCAATTATTACTTCGTAATCTTTCATTAGTTGTTTCCTCCTCTCATTGTTGGTACTTCATTATGATATGGAGTATTTTGTTCAAATGTATATGCAACTTGTAATAGATTCATTTCATCAAAAGCATTTGCTATGAATTGAATTCCTATAGGCATATTATTTTCACCAAATCCTCCCGGAATAGAAATTCCTGGAAGACCTGCAATGTTTACAGGAACTGTATAAATATCTTCTAGATACATTTCAAGAGGTGAAGCATCATGTGCTCCAAATTTGAATGCAACTTTTGGTGCAGTAGGTATCATAATTACATCACATTCTTCAAATGCTTTTCTAAAGTTGTTTACAATTAATGTTCTAACTTGTTGTGCACGTTTGTAATATGCATCATAATATCCAGAAGAAAGTACGTATGTACCTAGCATAATTCTTCTTTTAACTTCTGAACCAAATCCTTCAGTTCTTGTTTTTCTATATAAATCATCTAAATCTTTAAAGTCTTTTGCTCTATAACCATATCTAATACCATCATATCTTCCAAGGTTTGAAGATGCTTCAGCTGTTGCAATGATATAGTATGTAGCTAGAGAATATTTAGCATATTCTAAGCTAATTTCTTTAATTTCTGCTCCTAAACCTTTAAGAGTTTCAATTGCTTTATCATAAGCTTCTTTAACATCTGGGCTTATACCCTCACGAATAAAGTCTGTAGGAATCCCTACCACTTTACCTTTAATATCATTTACTAATGCTTTAGTATAATCTTTCTCTTCTAAGTTTGCAGATGTTGTATCTTTTTCATCATGTCCTGCAATAGCATTTAACATTAATGCAGCATCTTCAACTGTTCTTGCAAATGGTCCAATTTGGTCTAGAGATGATGCAAATGCAATAAGTCCAAATCTTGAAATAAGACCATAAGTTGGTTTTAAACCTACTACTGAACAATATGAAGCAGGTTGACGAATAGATCCACCTGTATCTGATCCTAAAGATGCATATGCCATTTGTGCAGAAACTGCAGCAGCACTACCACCTGAAGAACCACCTGGAACTCTATCTAAATCCCATGGGTTTTTAGTTTCTTTTTGCTTTGAAGTTTCTGTTGAAGAACCCATAGCAAATTCATCCATATTTGTTTTACCAATAACAATAGCTCCAGCTTCTTCTAATTTATTAATAACTGTTGCATTATATATTGGTGTATAGTTTTCTAACATTTTTGAAGCACAAGTAGTTAAAACTCCTTCTGTTGAAATGTTATCTTTTATAGCAATAGGAACACCACCTAGAGGTCCTATATCTTCTCCGTTATCTAGTTTCTGTTGTAGAACTTGAGCTCTTTCATATGCTTTTTCTTTAGTTAAAGTAATATATGCTTCAACTTTTGGCTCAACTGTATCTATTCTTGAATAGATATCGTCTAATACTTCTTTTATACTAACTTCTTTTGCTTTAATCTTTTTAGCAACATCAGCTAGTGTTAAACTATATAAATCCATTAATTAATCCTCCTATTCTACTCTACAACTTTTGGCACGCTTACGCATCCTGCGTCTTTACTTGGTGCGTTCTTTAATATTAATTCTCTATCGTAAGATGGCTGCTGTATATCCTCCCTAAATACGTTTTGGATATCTAATATATGTGCAGTAGGTTTTACGCCTTCAACATCAATATTAGAAAGTTCGTTTGCCATATCCACTATATCTGATAGTTCATTAGTATATTTTTCTAATTCTTCATCAGTTAAATTTAGTTTAGATAAATTAGCAATGTGTTTTACTTCATCTTTTGATATACTCATTTAAATTGCCCCCTTTTTATACAATGATTATTATACTTTAAATACTAGTTTATGTCAAGGTGAAATTGCCTATATATAGGCATTTTTTAATATTTTAAAAAGCAAAAAAATAAAGGGACTTTTAAATTGTCCCTATGTATTTATTTTTATTTCTTCTCTTTATAAACTGTTACTCTTTTGTGTCTTCTTGGATCAAATAAATTAACAATTATTGCAACATTACTTGCTACAACAGTTGTAACCATTACTTTTATTGTGTAAAACCATGAAAATTCAGGATTTTGCTCAAGTGTTATACTTAAAAATACATAACACGCAATGATTATGAATTCTGCTCTGTTTATTAATTTTCCACAGAAGTATAATATTAGGAAAACACCTATTGGTACTAAAACTATTTTTAATAAATTTTCATTTGTAATAGTTCCTATAGCCATACATATAGTTCCTATTATTCCGCCAATAAATGCTGATGCCATTCTATTTTGAACTTGCTTGAAACTTTTTGCCATATCATCTTGCATTGCAAGTACTGCTACAACAGCTAAATCATATGGTGGTAAATAGCCATTTGAAGCAAGGCTTATTAACATACAAATTAGCAGAGCAATTACTGTTTTAATTATTCTAAGTCCTGGTAGGACATCATGTTCTAACTTAATTCTTTTCATATCTATCCCTCAAATTGAGAATAGCATAAAATACATATTTAGTCAACAAAAATAACAAAAGAAGACAGGTAATCCGTCCCCCTGTCTTCTAAAAATCAAGTTTATATATGAAAAAACTATTTATATTATTTGTTATTTGTTTTTTACGTTCTTTTTATATTATTTATTTGTATAGGAATTGTTTTATATATTCTAATTATTCAATTAATCGTAAATTTTCAAGCTAAAATCTACAAACTCCTGTCACCATATATCACCTCTTTCTTACACTTACATTATATTATTTAATTGTGTTGAAATTATGAATATAATGTTAAATGTATATGAACTAAAATAGTATTATGTTAGAGAATAGATTTTTATACTATTTTTAAATTCAATATTATTTTATCTTTTAATTGTGAAAAAATTATGTTGTAATAATGAAAAAAAGAAGAACAATTAAGTTCTTCTTTTATAATTTTTTATTATCTAAATCTTTTTTTGAAGCTCTTTCTATATCAAACCAGAAATCACTTCCCTTGCCAACTTCAGATAAAACTCCAAAGTCTGATGAATGTTTGATTAGTATATTTTTAACTATAGATAATCCAAGTCCACTTCCTTGAACATTTCTTGTAAATGACTCACTTGCTCTATAGTATCTATCCCAAATATGTTTTAGATTTTCTTCTGAAATACCAACGCCATCATCTATTACATCTACTTTTACTCTTTTTTGTGAAGCTGTAACATTTACTTTTATATTTCTTACACCTTCTCCACTATGTTTAATAGCATTAGCAAGTAGATTGTATAATACTTGTTCAATTTTAGTTTTATCTGCATATACATATAAATCTTTTGGAATACTATATTCAATATTATGTTTTGTCTCCATATTAGATAGTTTAATTCTATCTATTAGAGAACTTGCAAGCTCTGAAAAGTTGAACACTTCTTTGTTTATTGTTATTATTCCAGATTCTATTTTAGATAGGTCCATCATATCGTTTACAAGACGAGTAAGTCTGTCTGTTTCATCTATTATAACTTTTAGATGTTCTTCTCTTTTTTGCTTATTTTCTCCAGATAAATCTCTAATCATTTCAGAATAAGCTTTTATCATAGTTAATGGCGTTTTTAAATCATGAGATACATTTGCTATTAGTTCTCTTCTTATTTCATCTGTTTTTTCAAGAGAATGTGTAGCATTGTTTAGTGTATCTGCAAGTTCGTCTAGTTCTTCATATCCACACTTTTCAAAAGTTATATCATAATCTCCTTTTCCAAGTTTTTTTGCATTTTCATTCATTTGCATAATTGGTCTAGATATTCTTCTAGACATAAATAATGAAATAACTGTTGAAATAATAAGTGAAATTATTGTTATATAAATAAGTTGAGAAGTAATTACTGAAGATGTTGCATCAATTGGGTCAATTGACATTAATATTACATAGCAATAATCTGTTCCTGTTATCTCTTTTCCATAAACATATACTTGAGATTTAAATCTATCTATTTCTAATGTATAACTTATTTTTTTATTTGGACTTTCTTCTAGCTTTTGTGCTATATCACTTATATCTATAGATACATTTCTTCCTGGCATTTGAGCAAGAGTTCCTTGTGGAGCTTGTGAATTATACATTTGACCACCAAAACTAGTGTTAGTGTAAAATAGTTCACCATCCATATTGAAAATATATATTGACGCTGAATTTTTGTATGCCATATTATCTATTTGATCTTTATAATCTAGTGCACTGACAAATGCAGATTCAACTTCTGTACCAAGTTGTGCAGTTTCTGCTTTTTTCATTGTGCTATAGTATGTTTGCAAAAAGACAACTTGCATAAACCATAGCATTACAAATATTATTACAGCTAGAATTATAAAATATAGCCATAGCATAAAGCTCAAAGATTTTGAGTTTTTACTATTCTTCAAATTTATATCCCATTCCTCTCACTGTTACTATTTTATCTCTATATTGTCCTAAATTATTTCTTAGCATTTTTACATGTGTATCTACTGTTCTATCTTCTCCAAAGAAGTCATATCCCCACACTTCATTTAGTATTTTTTCTCTAGATAATGCAATATTTTTGTTTAGCACAAAATATTGTAATAGTTCATATTCTTTTGGTGTTAAATCTTTTTTCTCGCCATCTACGTATACATTTCTTCCTAGCATATCTATTTCTAGTCCCTCATATACATATTTTTCTTGAGGTACATTTGATGCACCATTTGCTTTAGTTCTTGTAATAACTGCATTTACTCTAGCCATTAATTCTTTTGGGCTAAAAGGTTTTACAACATAGTCATCTACACCAATTTCAAATCCAAATAATTTATCATATTCTTCGCCACGAGCTGAAAGCATAATTACAGGAATATTTTTAACTTTCTTTATTTCTTTTACTGCAGAATATCCATCAAGTTTTGGCATCATTATATCCATAATAACAAGGTCATAGTCTGTTGCTTTACATTTTGCAATTGCTTCCATACCATCTCCTGCTTCATCAATGTCATATCCTTCAAATTCTGCGTATTCTTTTATTACCGCTCTAATTTTTATTTCGTCATCTACTACTAATAATTTCATATTATCCCACCTTTGACTAAATACAGCATTATTATATCACCTTATTGTGATAAAAATATGTTGTATTGGTTAAATTATATCATAACATAATAAAAAATAATACAATAATTTTTTAATATATTTTTAAAAAATAAAAAGAGAGTCTTATGGCTCTCTATACATTATCTATTTTCTCTAATATTTCATCTACTGCTTTTTCTAAATTATCATTTACTATTGCATAGTCTGCAAATTTCATTGAATACTTTTCATCATTTTGAGCAGATAGTCTAGTTTTTGCAGCTTTTTCATCTATATTATCTCTTTTACAGATTCTTTCAATTTGAGTTTTTTCATCTGCTTTAATATAGAATACTAAATCACAGAATTCGTTGTAACCAGCTTCAATTAAAAGAGGTGCATCTATTACTATATCTTTTCCTTCATTTTCATTAATCTTTTTTAGTATTTCATATCCGATATGTTTAAATGTAACTTCATCTATTTTTTCTTTTTCTGCTTTGTCATTAAAAATAATATTTGCAAGTTTTTTTCTATCTAGCTCACCTTTTTCATTAAGTATATCTTCACCAAAAATGTCTACAATTTGTTGAAGATAATCACTTTTTTTACTTTGAAGTTCTTTAACAATTTTATCTGCATCTACTACTAAAAATCCTTTTCTTTTTTCAAGTTCTTCGCAAATACTTGATTTCCCTGTTCCTGATTTTCCTGTTATACCTATAATCATAATAACGCCCCCTATTTATTTAATGAATAAAGTAGTCTAGCAACTGGTGCTGGAACAAATTCATCTACATTTTTCTTGCTTCCATATATATCCATAACAATACTTGAAGATAAATATCCAAGCTTTCCTGCTCTAAAATAGCATGTATCTATATCTGCAATTTTTTCATTTACTTGAGCTATATTTTCTTCATAATCATAATCTGTACCATTTCTAAGTCCCCTAATTAACATGTCTGCCCCATGTTTTCTTGCTTCATCTACAGTTAAATCGTTGTATAATACAACTTCAACATTTTCAATATTTTCCTCTTTAATTGTTTCTTCGATTGCTACTTTCATTTTTTGTTCGTCTATTCTTCTAGATTTAGAGTAGTTAACACCTATTCCTATTACTACTTTATCAAAGCAATTAGTTGCTTTTTTTACTACTGCTAAATGTCCGTTTGTAAACGGATCAAAAGAACCTGCATAAAAACCTATCATATCTATACCCCTTTCGTTATTTCATCATAATATTTATTAAATTGTTTCTCTTGTTTTTCAAATTTAACTTTTATTCCTGTATCTACATTATATCCTAATAGTTGAGCTTTACCATCTTCTTCGTAAAGCATTAGAATATAATACATGTTTATATAGCCATTTTCACTTTTTTCATTATTGATATATAATTCTTCATTTTGCAATTCTAAGAAGCTTAAATTATAATCTTTTTTTCTAAATTCTTCTATATATGTTTTATATGAATATTTAACATTTTCATTTATATCTTCATCGTAAGTTACTCTATATTTTCCATACATAGTAATATCTTCGTCTTTATAATTATATTTAAGAATATAATTTTCATTATCTACAAATAATAGAGTTGATTTATCACTAAGTAAAAATACCTCTTGAGATAAATCTTTTTTATCTTTTTTTATAACTACTTTTAATAATCCAATAATGCTTAATATAACAACAATAGTTATAATCGCTATAGAAAAAATGGATAATCTTTTTGAGCTACGTTTAAGATTTGTTTTGGGATTATCTAGATTGTCTGGAACACTATCTTTGTCCTCCATAATGACTCCTCCAAATAAATACAATTTTATTATACACTTAATAAAAAAATTGTTAAATACTTTTTTTATTTTTTCATAAAAAAAGAAGGGTATTCCCTCCTTTTTACTATTTTAACTTGCTTACAATTTCATATGTGTCTCTAGCTATCATTAGTTCTTCGTTTGTAGGAACAATCATAACTTTAATTTTAGAATCTGGTGTTGAAATAATTCTTTCTTCACCTTTAATATTGTTAGCTTCTTTATCTATTTTTACTCCTAAAAATTCTAGGAATTTGCAAATTCTTTCTCTTTCTTCAATTCCTTTTTCACCTACACCACCGCTAAATGTAATAACGTCAAGTCCACCAAGTGGAACCATGTATGAGACTATAGTTTTTGCAATGATATATGCTTGAGAATCTAGTGCTAGAATAGATCTTTGGTCTCCATATGCATATTCTCTTTCTATATCTCTGTAATCATCTGATACACCAGATACACCCCATGCACCACTCTTTTTATTTAGCATTCTATCTATTTCATTTGCATCTAATTCTTCTCTACGCATTAAATATGGAATTATTGCAGGATCAATATCTCCGCTACGAGTACCCATTGGAATACCACCAGTAGGAGTAAGTCCCATTGAAGTTTCTACACTCTTTCCATCTTTAACAGCACACAAAGATGCACCTTGTCCTAAATGACAGTTTACAATTTTTAAATCTTTTAAATCTTTTCCTAAAATTTCTGCTGCACGTCTTACAACAAATTTATGGCTTGTACCATGGAATCCATACTTTCTTAGTTTATATTGTTCATAATATCTATATGGTAATTGATAGATATATGCAATTTCTGGTAATGTTTGATGGAAAGCAGTATCAAAAACAACAACCATTGGTGTATTTGGTAATGCTTTTTGAGTTGCTTTAATACCTGCAAGTCCTTCTGGATTATGTAGTGGAGCTAGTGGAATACATTCTTTAATTCCTTCTAAAACTTCATCTGTAATTAATACAGATTCACTATAATACTCTCCACCATGAACAATTCTATGTCCTACAGCACCAATTTCATCTAAAGATTTAATGATGTTGTATTCTGGATTTTGAATAAGATTTAATACGAATTTAACAGCTTCTTCATAGTCTCTAGCCGCTTTTTCAAGTTCAACTTTTTGACCATTTGCTTTAAATCTTAAATTTGCTCTTTTTCCTCCAATTGATTCATAGTTACCTTTAACTAGCATTTTTTCACCATCCATGTCAATGACTTGGAATTTAAGTGATGAACTTCCACAGTTTAAAATTAATATCTTCATAATTATCACTCCTTTTTTAAAAGTGGATACTTAATTATAGCATTTATTTTTTTGTTTGACAATAAAAATAAAAAAACTAGTTAAATAATTAACTAGTTTTATATTACTTTACATATTATCTAAAAGAATGTTTTCGATTTCTTTCCAACTTTTTACCCTTTTTACTCCTTGATTTTGAAGTTCTTCATCTGTTATTGTTCTATTGTGATATGCATCAAAAAGGAGCTTAGTTTTAACTTCACCTTGAAGATTTTGGAGTCTGTCATCTATTTGTACGTCTGCTTTGAAAATATTTTTTGAATTAGTAAATATGATATCTTCTGGATTTAGAAACGGAAGTTGTTGTATTAAAAAATTATATTTATCTGCAAATAATTTAGCAGATTTTCTTTCTGCTCCAAACATTACACAAGCACTGCATATGTGAATTCTATAGTACTTACTTAATCTTTCTAATACCTCTTTAGCTCCTTCTTTAAATACTGCATCTTTGTATCCGTCTTGTTCTACGTAATAGTCATAAAACTCTTGTGCTCTATCACCAAAAATATCATCTATTATATATTCTTCAAAATCATCTTCTTCATAATCTGTATCAAAAAATTCATTTACTATTGGTAAAAATCCCGGGGAACAAATAACATAGTCTAAATCTACAAGCATTGTTTTTTTATTCATAATAATCTCCTTTACTATTAGTAATATAATATAAAAGCTTGAATAAAAATTCAAGCCTTATTTAGAGCATATGCTCAATATTTGTCTTAGATGTTATACACACCATTGTCTTTTTGTATGAATCATAGAATCCAGATTCGAATACTTGAGCAACTTCTTTTTCTCCATATTTTCTTCTTCCTACAAAAACAAGAATCTCATTATCGTTTTCATCTTCATAAAATCTCATAGGATTGTTTGAATATTCATCGATTTGATTTCTTCCTTTGAAATATATTAATGGCATACCAATAGCTACATCTGAACGCATTGTTGTTGAATTTACTCCTTTTAAGTAGAATTCTTCACATTTTTTACCATTAATTCTTACTACTTCATAATACTCTTGATTTCCATTTAATTCTCTTTTGACTTTAATTGATTTAATAAATGGTGCCTCTTTAAGTATTTTTCTTTCTAGTAATCTACAAAGTACTTTATTTAACTCTTCATCTGTAAGATCTACTAGTTCTCTTATTTCTAAGAATTTTCTTTTAAGTGTTTCTACGTCTAGTTCATACTTATATACAATTGTATCGATTTCTTCCATACATTGTAGTTGCTTATAATCACATGATGTTTGCATACAGTAATTATCAAAATCTAAATAGTCTTGTGCATTATTTCTTTCAAACATGTCAACAATATATTGTCCGTCTAAGTCTGGTAAATATTTAACATACTCATATTCTTTCTTTTTCAAGAAATCATAATATGGTTCATTTTTGTAATCTTCAATGCTGCATTCTACACTTTTGCCTTCATCATCAAGTGCATAAAACTTAACCTCATTGCCAAGAGTCATCATTCTGAATCTTTCTTCATCTTCTAGAATTTCTCCATGGTCTACGACCATCTCAAAAACTTTTGGTGTCAATTCCCCTCTTTTAAATATTTCAATTCGAGATTTAAATATCTTCATAAATCTCCCTCCCTTTCCGCCAATCGGCATTTTTTTGCAAAACGATGAAATCTCACGTTTATTGTATGTTTCTATATTTGCTTGAATGATTATACCATTTTTTTATGTAAAATGCAATAGGCATAAAAAAAGCGGCATAGAGTTACTATGTCGCTTGAATTTTAACAAGTTGCAAATATGTTTGTTGCTGAATATAGCCCTGGTAGAAATGCATTTCTTAAATTGCTATCTATTACAACTTTCCATTTACCATCTACTTTATTTAGTACAATATCTACATTTGTTGTTTTTGTTTCAATATCTTCTGAACTAAATTGTGATTTAAAGTATTCTTTTAGTTCATTTTCCATATCTTTTGTGCTTTTCTTTGTATTTAATTTTTCTAAAGCTAATTCTTGAGCTTTTCCCATATAGTTGCTAAATATTTTGCCTAAGTCTTTATTTGAGACATCTACATTTAATACAGCACTATCTTTAGATTTAGTTACTTTGTTAACTTTTATACTTATATTTTTATAATATAGTTTAACCATTTCTAAATCTTCTATACTTTCATCTATTCCAAATGCATCCATTGTGTTATCTACACAATATTCTCCAGCTTTCTTAAAGTTACCATTATTTAATTCTTTTACTAAATTATTTAAAGCAGTAGCTGGTTTTGAAGCTTTAATTTTAGCTGCACATATTACTACTAAAAAAATTAAAAATACAGCTGCTACTGCATAAATTATCATTTTTGTTTTCTTATCCATATCCTTATCCCCCTTTTTTGATATTATATATTAAAAAACAAGTTAATTCAAGGCTACTTAAGTACACTTGATATTTGTTTATATTCTGGCATATATTTTTTTACATGTTCCCAAAAGTCTTTTTGATGATTCATATATCTTAGATGTGTTAGCTCATGTAGGCATACATACTCTATTTGTGGTATTCCATAATATATTAATTTTTGATTCATTTTTATTATTTTTTTAGATGAACAATTTCCCCAAAAAGATTTAAATTTTCCAATTTTTATTTCTTTTGGTGTTAAACCTGTAAGAGCTATATATTTTTTCATTGCATCATAAATATATTTACCAGATAATGATTTAACTAGTGAATCTAACTTTTTTTCCATCTTTTGATAATGAGCATCTGTAAGAATTATTCCTTTTGGAAGCAATATTTTACATTCATTTTCATTTAATAATATTTTAGCTGTTGTTCTATCTTCATATATATATTCTATTTTTATCTTATTTCCAAGAATATATATATACTCTTTATTTTTTAAATCTATTTCTCTAGATTCATGGCTTTTTTGTAAGTTTTTCCTATACCATTTTTCTTTTGATTCTAACATTTCCATTATTTTTTCCTTAGAGCAATATTTTGATACTTTCATGTATGCTTTTCCATCTTTTATACTAAAATATGTATTTTTAATTTTACCTCTTTGTACTATGACATTTAATCCATTTATTGTTACTATTTCTGTATCTGTCATTTTTTCTCCTTTATATTGTAATGTTTTCAAATTTAATGCGTATTACTTTTTCAAAATCTTTTGGATTTAATTCTACTTGTGCACCTAGTCTTCCTGCACTTACTATAATAGTGTTAAACTCTAATGCGCTACTATCTATTACTGTTGAAAAATACTTTTTCATTCCTATTGGTGAACAACCACCATGAATATATCCTGTAAGTGGTAATAGTTCTTTTTGTTTAATCATCTCAACATTTTTTTCACCCACTGCTTTTGCCGCCTTTTTCAAATCTAGCTCACATTCTACAGGTATTACGAAAACATAGTGATTATTGCTTTTTGCAACTGTTACTAGTGTTTTAAAAGTCTGTGCTGGATTTTCATTTAAAAGTTTTGCAACATCTAGCCCTGCAATAGCTTCTTGTGGATTATAATAATGCGGGATGTATTGTACCTTTTTTTGATCTAGTATTCTCATTACGTTAGTTTTATCTTGCATATTATCTCACCTATATAAATTTTAACATTATTAAATATTTCTTACAAGAAAAAAATAACACTTTACAAAGAAAGTGTTATTCTTAAATTATAATTATCTAATTTTGTTTGAAAGCTCTCTCTTTTGTTTCTTCACTTACAGTGCCTGAAAGTGTTGTAAACATTTTTTGAGATTTAGCTTGAGAAGTGAATATATCTTTATCTTCATTATATTTTGTCATAATAGATATTTTATCTTTATATTTGCTCATATCTATCATTGTTTCTTTATAATTTGAGTCATATACATATAGTTTTTCTGGTGTGTAGTAATATGCACTAACTTTACCTTTAACATATGAATTATATACATCTTTTATATTTGTACCTGTCACAAATATATCTTCAAAAGCTATTTCTTTTGCATCAGATAATCTAATATTTATTGACTCAACTTTTTCTAATATATGTTTACCATCTATATCCTCGCCACTTCGATATATTACATATGACAATGTGTTAAAGTTTACACTAATTTTTGTATGTATATCTACAAATAGTGTATCTTTATCTGCTAGATAGTTTTTATCATAAAGAGCTATTACTTTGTCTTTTAGTAATGTATTTATTTCAGCTTGTTTTGTTGTATTTTTTAGGCCACTTATTTGTTTATACTCTACATATACCTTATCGCCTGTGATTTTTTCGTTATTGTTATAGAAATTACCACCTTTTTTATATACTACTGATTCAATAGTTACAGGATATGCATTGTATGTATCTGATGTTGTATTAGTATTTGTGTTAGTATTAGTATTAGTGTTAGTATTGGTATTTGTTTTAGTTTCTTCTTTTTTTGTATCATTTGTTGGTGCTACTGTTTCTGTTTTTGTTGTTGAATCTTCTGTTTTATTTTTATCTTTTCCAAAGAATATTTTAGATACTATTATGCCAGCTAACACAAGAACAATGATAAATACTATTACTATTGTAATATTAATTATAGTATCATTTTCTTCCTCGTCGTCATCATCGTTTCTTTGTGGAACAGGAGCTTTTTTTATTCTTTGTTCTTCTTCTTTTTTTGGACTATTATTTTCCTCTACATATCCTCCACGTCTTCTAGGAGTAGCTTTTTCTTCTTGGTAAACTTCTTCTACTCTTTTGTCTGATAAAAAATTTTCTTCATCATCTTGGTTATAAAACATAAAAACACCTCCAACTAAATCATAATTTTACATTCAATATTATTATTTAATAGGCATTTAAAATTTTTAGCATCTTGAATGCTTCCAACAATTTTACCATAATGAACAGGTACAACAATTGCTGGCTTTAATATATTTGCAAGCTTTGCAGCTTCTGCATAATCCATTGTATATGTGCCACCTACTGGTAAAAAACATAAGTCACATTTTACTTTTAATGCTTCAGGGGTAACATCTGTATCTCCTGCAACATAAACCTTTTCAAAGCCGATATTGAATACATATCCCACCCAGTTATTTGCCTTTGGATGAAATGCTTTGTCTAAGTTATATGCTGGTATAGTTTCTACCAAAAGTCCCTTTATATTGTACTTTTGCCCAGGATCTACAATTACTATTCTATTTTCTTTAAATCCAAGTTTTACTACATCTTGAAATATATCTTCTGTAATTAGTATTATACTATCATTATTTTTTACTTTTTTTATATCTTCTGGTGAAAAATGATCATAGTGTGCATGAGTTATACAAATATAATCTGCATCAGAATATCTTTTTTCTAGGCCAAATGGATCTACATAAATTACTTTTTTATCTGCTACAATACGTATTGCACTATGGCACAATACTTTAAAATCTTCTATCATATCTATTCCCTCTTTTGTATAATTAAATTATATACTAAAGAAAAAATATTTTCTATATAGTTTTATAATATTTTTATTATTATGATATAATACATATTGAGGTGGCTATTTTATGCAAGAAAACATAGCTATAATTATTGAAGATATTAAATTAAATTTAGATAAAAATGTAGATATTAGTTCAATTAAATATTTTACAGATGGTGTTTCTGGCTCAACTGTTTTTTGCCTTAATGATAAATATTTAGTTAAGACTATGGATGAGTTAGAACTAAAGGCACAAGTTACTTTTTTAAGTATATATACAAATATAGATGAATTTGCAAAATTACTATACACAAATAAATTTTTAGGATTTGCAGTATTTGAATTTGTTGATGGAGTTCTTTTTAAGTATAAATCTAATGTAAAAATTGTAGAAACTTTATATAGTATTGTATCTAGATATAGTCTTTTTAGTTATGATTATTATGGTTATCTTTACGAAGATAAAAAGAGCTGGTATGAGTTTTTAAAAGATGAAACATTAAATGAAATTGATATGCTTCATAATGACAATTTAAGCGATAAAAAACTTGAAGCAGCGTTGTTATTTATAAAGAATGAAAAAACTTCTAAATACTTACTTCATGGCGATTTTGGAGCCCATAATTTTATGATAGATAAAAATAATAGTCTTAAAGTAATTGACCCTATGCCTGTTGTTGGTGATAGACTATATGACTTCTATTTTGCTATATTTTCTTCTATAGAAATCTTTAAAGATTTGAGTATAGATTATATACTTTCATTTTTTGATGAAGATATAAATCATAAAAGAAATATTTTAATAGTTGCTTTATATATACGTATGATTAGAGCATATAAATATAATAGAGATGATTTTGATATCTACTACGATTGGTTTAAAAAGATATAAAAAAAGAGATGTACTTTTTGTACATCTTTTTTATGCTCTTTTTTTAGTTGCAATTTTAAAGTAATTAGATTTTTTATCATTTAGTGTTGCATTTAGTTCATTAATTCTTGCATCATAGTATTCATCTAGCATATTTAGTTCTTCTTCATTTAAATCATCTATTACTTTTCTATTTTTTGAAATATTTTCTTCCATTTGTGCTAAATCTGCATAAGTAATATTTCTTTTAATTTTTTTATCTACTATCTTTTCTGCTTTAATTACTGTAGCACGTCTATTTAAGTTATCTTCTTTTTGTTCTTTATGTTGTTTAAAGTTCAAAAAGTTTTTTAAGCTTTTTATTATTTTGTTTATGAGAGTATCCTCATTTACTACAGCTAAGCTTCTATTCTTTTTCATTAAATCACCTACAATAGTATTCTGTCTCCTGTTTGCATTGGAGTGTCTTGAGTTAATTCTTCAGTTTTTAAATCTAAACTATATATTTGTGCTCTTAAGCTTTCTAATAATTCTGCTTTTTGTCTTACAGAATCTCTTTTATCTTTTAATTCGTCAAAAATTTGACCATTTAATTCACATTCATATCTTGCTTGTGCTTCATCTACAAGTCTTAAAGATAAATTATCTAAATCTTGTGTTAAATCTTGCATTGCAGTTACTCTATCTGTATATATTTTTTCTGCAAAAACATCTGATGCTTTAGATGTTACAAATTCTAATATATCTTCTTCTATTTTTTCTGTTGTATATAAACTATATCCAGATTTTGTAAGCATATCTATAGTAGTATTTTTATAGCTTTCAAAATATGTAAATAGCATACTTCTTATTTTTTGTTCACTATTTGCTTTGTTTATACCTATATTTTCTTTTTCAAAAACAAACTCAAATTTTTGCTCTAAGCTGTCTATTTTTTGAGATATATTTTCTATTCCAAGTTCTACTTTATTTTTTGTAACTTCTTCGAGTAAATATTCATTATAATAGTCTATATTGCGTTCTAAATTATTAAGTTCTTTCTCCATTGCTAGGTATATGTTACCATTTTTTCTATCTTCAAATATACCATTTTGTGATAGTATATCTCTACATTTATTTCTAATTTCACTTATCCTAGTTGCACTCAATTTTTTAGCTTCTTCTATATGGCTATTTAATAATTCATATGATTTACTTGATATTTTGCTGTCTAGATCATATAAATACATATAAACACCTCTTATACTTAAAGAGTTTATCATAAGAAAATAAAATATTCAATATATTAATTATATTTTATTAAGTATTATATTTTTGTTAAATTTACATTGTATTTGTTGGTTATTATTATGTTTTTAAATATGGAAAAGGAGGGAAAATTACTTCCCTCCAAATGCTTTGCGAAATCTTGATAATACTTTTGCCATTGGTCTTTGTGCAGGCTTCAAGTGACCCTTTTGTCTCCAGTATGTGTTTAGTGAATCCATATAATGCTCTGCTTGAACAATTATTGCTTCTTCACAAATAATATACTGAAGCTCACTTGCAAAATCATCATTTGCATATGCTGCCTTTACAGCATCTCTAGTTAAGCGTACACTTAAAGCATCACACTGGCTTAATGTTATAATTTCTTCCTCTGAAATTTGCTCTTTTGCATAAAGCTTACGCAATGTTTCAAGTATATACTCATAATCTGTCTTAGATTTTTCGAGCATAGCTTCAAGATCTTCGCGAGTGACTTCTTTGTCTAAGAAATCCTCATTGGGTATAAAGTGCGCGCCTTTGATATAATTTACAGCATGTATGTTTTTAAATTTTAAATATTTGGTGTCTTCAATTGGTTGAACTTCAAGTCCATCCTCAATTTCTTGAAAGACTTCGTCTGGGACTTCCGGTCTTACTGTGCTTACTATTCTTCCTTTCTCGTCTTGTGTTCTTCCACAATACTCTAGTTTTTTTAGTGCTCTAATATCTGACTCCTCAACATATGCTACTAATGCGAAATTCTCAATACGCACTTTCTTCATATTATCACTCTCCTTTTTTAAACAATACAACTTAATTAAATTATATCTTACCTATATTTTACGCACTTTTATTATAACATGGTAAACATAAGTGAGTCTACCTTTTTCACGTACCTTTCACAAAAAAAGACGACAAATACTAGATTTGTCGCCATTTTTTGATTATTTTATTATTATAATTCAAATTGTGAATTATATAATTGTGCATATGCTCCACCTTTTTGCATTAATTCTTCATGGTTTCCTTGTTCAACAATATTTCCTTCTTGCATAACTAATATTAAATCTGCATTTCTAATTGTAGAAAGTCTGTGAGCAATAATAAATGAAGTTTTTCCTTCAGATAATTTATCCATAGCTTTTTGTACAAGTTCTTCTGTTCTTGTATCTACATTAGATGTAGCTTCATCTAATATTAAGAATGGAGCGTTTTCAAGCATACCTCTTGCTATAGTTAATAATTGTCTTTGTCCTGCAGATATACTATCATTTTCACTTAATTTAGAGTTATATCCATTAGGCAATGTTTTGATAAAGTGTGCAATTCCTACTTCTTTACATGCCTCTTTAATTTGTTCATCTGTTACATTATCCCTATTATATGCAATATTTTCTTTAATAGTTCCTTCAAATAGCCATGTGTCTTGAAGTACCATAGTAAATAGTTCATGAATATTTTCTCTTGTTAAGTCTTTTGTAGATACTCCGTCTATTCTTATATCTCCAGATTGAATCTCATAGAATTTCATTAAAAGATTTACCATTGTAGTTTTACCCGCACCAGTTGGTCCTACTATAGCAATTTTTTGACCAGGTAGAGCTGTTGCTGTAAAGTCTTTTATTGTTGGTTTATCGTTATTATCATATTGAAATACTACGTGTTCAAATTCTATTTTTCCTTTTACATCTTCTTTATTTAAGTGTTTTTTGCATTCGTTTTGTTTAGACATTTCTTTTTCATCTAGGAACTCAAATACTCTTTCTCCTGCAGCTGCTGTAGATTGAAGTGAAGTTAATGCTTGTGCTATTTGAGATAAAGGATTTGTAAATAGTCTTACGTATATCATAAAGGCTACAATTACTCCAAAAGTAATAATATTATTCATAGTAAGAAGAGCACCTACTATACATACCATTACATATCCTAAATTTCCAATAAATCCCATAAGTGGATGCATTAGTCCAGATAAAAATTGACTCTTTTGGTTAGTCTCTCTTACTTTATTATTTAGTATATCAAAAGTTTTATCTGCTTCTTTTTTTCCATTATAAACTTTTACTACATTTAATCCTGAATAAACTTCTTCTATATGTCCATTTAGATTTCCTAGTTCTGTTTGTCTTGCTACAAAGTATTTTTGTGATTTTTTAAGTATTTTTCCTACACCCATAAAACCTATTGCACTACTTAGTATTGCTGTTAATGCCATAATCCAATTTGTATAAAACATCATAAAAATTGAGCCTACAAATAGTACTGTACTAGTAAATAATGTTGCAAGTGATTGGTTCATAGATTGTGCTATTGTATCTACATCATTTGTTACACGAGATAAAATATCTCCTGTTGAGTGTTGGTCAAAATAACTAAGTGGTAATTTATTAATTTTTTTAGATATCTTTTTTCTTAAATCTCTTGCAAATTTGTTTGATACATCTGTCATTGCTAAAGACTGAATAAACATGAATAATGCACTTATTGTGTACATGATGAATAGACCAAGTGCTATTTTTCTTACTTCATCCATATCCATTTTAGGTTCAATTACAGTTTTTACACTTTCTGGTAGTTCATCTACTTTTGCATATAAATCTTGAGATGTAGAATTTTCATTCATTGTACTCATTATGCTTATCATTTTATATTGATCTTCTACTGAAATTATAGTAGAACCAATTTCTATATTTTCTAAATTTGGATATTTTTCTAATCCAGTTTTAATAACTTGAATATTTTGAGTATTTACCATTAATCCTTTAGAAATACTATTTGCAAGATTTGAAAGTTTATCTGGTGCAATTGTAGATATTACAGCACTAGCTACAGCAAGTATTAAAGATACAATCATTAGTATTCTGTATCTATTAAGTTCTGTAAATAATCTTTTTACTGCTCCTTTAAAATCTTTTGCTTTTTCTCCAGGATTACTTAGTCTTTCGCCTCTTCCTCCACCCATTGGACCTCTAGGAGGAGTATTTTTTGTTGTATTTGTATTATTTTCGTTAGCCATTTTCTAGTTCCTCCTTAGATAATTGAGATAGAGCAATTTGCTCATACACTTCACAAGTTTTTAGCAACTCTTTGTGAGTTCCAATACCTGCCACTCTTCCTTCATCTAATACTACAATTTTGTCTGCATTCATTATAGTACCAATTCTTTGTGCAACTATTAGACAAGTTGCATCTTTAGTATATTCTTTTAATTCTTTTCTAAGTTTTGCATCTGTTTTATAGTCTAGTGCTGAAAAAGAGTCATCAAAAATATATATTTCAGGATTTCTAGCTATAGCACGTGCAATTGCTAATCTTTGTTTTTGACCTCCTGAAACGTTAGTTCCGCCTTGTGCTATATACTCATTATAACCATCGTCCATTTTTTCAACAAATTCGGTTGCTTGAGCAACTCTAATTGCCTCTTTAACTTGTTCTTGTGTTGTACCTTCTTTGCCATTATCTCCATATGACACATTTGAAGTTACAGTTCCACTAAATAGTACAGCTTTTTGTGGTATATATCCAAGTTTATTATATAATGCTTCAAGTTTATATTCTTTTACATTTATACCATCTACAAGTACTTCACCTTCTGTTGCATCATAAAATCTTGGAATTAAGTTAATTAGTGTAGATTTACCACTACCTGTTGAGCCTATAAAAGCTATTATATCTCCTTTGTTTGCTTTAAATGAAATGTTACGAAGTAAATATTCATCTGCATCTGGATATTTAAATGAAACATCTCTAAATTCTACTGTTCCAATTTCTTTTCCTTGAGTTTTATCTCCATCTTTTATAGTAACTTTAGTATTTAAAACCTCATTAATACGATCTGCACTAACTTGAGCACGAGGAAGCATCATAAATATCATTGCAAGCATTAGAAATGACATTATTACATGCATTGAGTATGAACTAAATACAACCATATTACTAAATATAGTTAGTTTATCTGCAAATACTGAATTACTAATTAATATTGCCCCAATAAAGTATATTGATAATGTTAATGTATGCATAACCATATTCATTGTTGGTTGCATAATTGAAAACATTTTTTGATTGAATATTAATTGTTTAGTAAGTTTTGAATTTGTATTTTGGAATTTCTCTTCTTGGTATTTTTCGGCATTAAACGCTCTTACTACTCTTATACCTGTTAGATTTTCTCTAGTTTCTCCATTTAATCTATCAATTAATTTTTGAATTATTTTAAATTTTGGCACAACTATTGAGCTAAGTATAGCTATTACTGTTAATAGTATTACTACACCAATTGCAGTAGCTAGACTCCATTGCCATCCTTTTCCTAATATTTTTAATACAGCCCATACTGCTGTTACAGGCGCTTTAATCATAAGTTGTAGTCCCATTGCTACAACCATTTGAATTTGTGTAATATCATTTGTTGTTCTTGTAATAAGACTGCTTGTAGAAAATTGTTTTACCTCAGCTGTATCTAATGATTCTACTTTATCAAAAAGTTTCTTTCTTGTTCTCATTGAGAAGTTTGATGAAACTGTTGCTGCAAAATATCCAGCTATACTCATTAAAACAAAACTTGCAAGAGCGCATGCTAACATATAAGCACCATTTATTAATATGTCAGACATTTTACTTCCTTCAGTTTGAACAAGTCTTGTAATTTGAGACATATAATCTGGCATTTTTAAATCAAAATATACTTGGCTTACAACAAGTATTAAACAGCAAAATGCTAAAAGCCAGTCTTTTCTATTAAGATTTTTTAGTAATTTAAACATATATTTATCCTTTCTTTATTCTCTATATTCTTTAATATTTTCTTTCATTTTTTCTATTACTTCAAAAAAAGTATTAAGTTCTTCTTTAGATATTCCTTTCTTTACTACTTTTTCTAAATTGTCTAATTTTTCTTTGTTCTTTAAAAATACTTCTTTTGTTTTCTCATCTAAAATTATCTTCTTTGTTCTTGTATCTTTTAAATCTACAACTCTAGTTATTAATCCGTTTGATTCCATAGTTTGAAGAACTCCAGATACTGTTGCTCTTCTTAAATTCAACACCTCTTCTAATTCACTTTGATGAATTACTTTTTGTGGATTATCTAAAATATATTTAATAATATGCATTTGTGTTGGCGTTGGTTTTTTATTACAGTTTTCTTCGCCGTCCATTAATATTCTAAATATTTCTTTATCTAAACTTTTAATTTGAAATAATACTCTTTTTTCCAAAATAATCACCTCCAAAAAAATTGTATGTTGCCTTACGTTTTATATTGTAATGCTTAGGCTTAAAATTGTCAAGCACCTAACAAAAATTTACAAAAAATATAAGTGGTATTTCTACCACTTATTTATAATATTTATTAATTATCTTTTTTATCTTTTAGTCTAACGTATCCAAGTTCAAACCATTCATTGTATGCAAGGTTTAATCTAAATACAACTTTTGGTTTAGGGCCGGCTCTATTCTTATCTACTACAAATGAATAGTATCTTACATCTGGGTCCTTAAATTTTTCAAGAGTTGTCCCTTTTTCTGCTACTTCTTCTTCAGAGTACTCATAATCTTCTAAGTTTTCTCTTTGAATTTGTTTTACAAGCATTAAAGTATCTAATACTTCTTTTACAGTACGAGAAACAGCTAAATCATTAATTGTTAAATTTACTGGAAGTGTTGAAGTTTCAGTTAATTGTAATGAAGAACATATAAAAATTCCAAGATTTTGAGCAAGATTTGAAAGAATAGTTGCAGTCTTTTTAATCTCTTCTCCATTACCAATATTTGCTGTATCTGTCTTTAGAGTATCATAGAACATGTACTCGATTTTATATCTATAATAATAGTTTGTTATAACTTTCTTTAATTCGTCATTTGTGTGATCTGTTATATTAATAAAGTAAATTGAGTTATTTATTTCTTTATCTAGCCAATCTGTAGCTGCAGTTACTTGATTAAACTCAGTTGATACTCTTGTTAATCTTTGTATAAATTGTTCTTGTGTTTCTCCAGGTTCTTTTAATACAAATCCTTCATCATCTACTTTTACATCTGCAGGATTGTCTGGTCTATATTTACATTCAAGCATTTGATTTTCTGTTTTTCTAATTTTTTGACCATGTAAGCCTTGTATTTCAGCATTATTTACTATAGTTGTAATTAAACAAAGCTTAATTTTTTCTTCTGACATCTCATTTGATATTACTAGAACTTTCTTTTTATGGATAAAAGCAATATATGCTGCCATATATGTTGTAAGTCTAGATTTACCAGAGTTAGATGGCATAGCGAAGGCCATTGTTTCACCTTTTCTTACGCCTTTAAATACTTGGTTAAGTATAGGGAATGGAAGTCTCAATCCTCCTGTTAAAGAGTTATCTCCTTTTACTAAGAATTCTGTCACACCAGTGTTTAATATTGAGCTTTTAAACTTAGCTGTAGCAGTGATTTGTTCAATTGCTGCTTCAACTTCTTCTGAAGTCATTGTATCATACAATTCATATTTTGTTATTGCAGCAACTTTTGCTTTAATTTCTGCAATAGGTATGCCATTATATGCTTTTCTTAGGATGAATATTTTCATTAATTCTGTATATATTTTTTCAAAGTTATAATTGCCCTTTAATACAGCTTTTTTTAATTCTTTCTTTAATGCATATACATCTCCGCCTTCACTTGCAAAATTAAAGTTTTCTTTTGCAATAGCAGGAGCATATGCTTCACCTTCTGTAAATAATATTCCTTTGTATATGTTTATCATTCTAGGATCTGCAAAAAGACAAAGTGGTGCAACAAAATAATACATACTAATAGCAGCTGGATTGTCTATTAATAGTCCAGTATATATTAATTCTAAATCTAATCTTCTTAATTCTTCTGGATATTTTTCACCACATTCTTTATCTATTAACTGTTCAATTGTATACCCTTCATCTGAAGCTTTTATCTCATTTTTTTCTTTTGCTGTGGCACCGGGAGCAATATAATCCTTTCTTTCTTCTGGATTTTCTTTTAGTTTACGAAACGCCTCTTTTAATAGTTCATCATTCATAATTTCATCTAATTGTTCTTTTACATTACCTGTTGAATGTCTCATTCCTTTAGCATCAAAACCAAATTTTCCGAGTCTCTTTTCGTTTTCATCCATTTAATTATCACCTCTTACACTAAAATTTTATTGCAAAACAGAAAAATTGTAAAGAAAAAAGAGATAATTTTACAATTATCTCCTTTAATTATTATACTTTATAATCTCTTAAATATCCGTCATACTCCAGTTTAAGTCCTGGTATTTTTAAGAAGTCTTCAGGCTTAATGATATTTGGAAATTCATTATGAACTCCAGCTCTTTGTAATAATTCTTGTACAAATTCTGCACAGTAGTATTTATTTTTTCTCTTTATTTTTAAATGTGCTGCAACAGCAAATAGTCCTATTGCATTAAAGCTATATTCTCTTCTTGTCTTTTTAAAAGTATCTATTTCATTCTTTAACTTCTCATATTTTTCATCTTCTATCTCTAATGAATAAATTGTTGCAGTTGTATCTTTAAATTTATAAAAAGTACCATGTTTTTGACTTTCATGTACAAATCCTCCAATAAATGGATTTGTGGCTTTTAGTCTTCCAAAACTATACATGTTCTTAAGTTCTCTATCTAGTGAAATAGAAACATGTCCATATTTTTTTCTTGTATATACTTTAACTATTCGTGATACTACTGATCCTGTCTGCGTAAGGATTATGTATATTTTTTTCACCTTTTCCTCCTATAGATTAAGTATTTTTATTTTTTCTTTAAATTCATTAAAATCTACCATTTCCCATGACCAATTGTTTTCAAACTCGTGACCTGGGAGATTAATTCTTGCACTTTCATCTAGTCCTAAAATATCTTGTACAGGTATTATAACATATTTTGCATTAGATTTTAATGCATATTTAATAATTGCCTCATTAATTTTATCTCCAAGTTTAAATGAATCGTTTTCTATTAAAAAAGATTTAATGTTTTCTTTTTGTTCATCTGTTAATTTGTTATACCATCCAATTATTGTGTTGTTATCATGATTTCCTGTGTATACAACCATATTTTTTGAATTATTATATTCATCTTTTTTCGTATTTGGGTTAAGCGTATATTGTAATATTTTCATTTTAGTAAAATTATAATTATCTCTTAATTCTTCTACACTTTTAGTTATATCCCCTAAATCCTCAACTATAAATCTATCACTTGTTGTAATTTTAAATAATTCATTGAAAAATTTATTTCCTGGTCCTTTTTCATAATGACCAGAAATTGCAGGTTCATTTATTGGTATTTTAAAGTATGAATCAAAAGCTCTAAAGTGATCAATTCGTATAATGTCATATCTTTTTAGAAATTCTTTATATCTATCTATTAAGTATTTAAAATTGCCTTTTTCTATTTCTTCAAAGTTGTATAGTGGATGTCCCCATTTTTGACCTTCAGCACTAAAACAGTCTGGTGAAGCACCAGATACAAATTCCATTTTTCCGTCTTTTACATCATAATATCTTTGATGATATTTAACTTCAGATGAATGAAAGTCTGGGTATATTGGCATATCTCCAATTATTCTTACTCCATGAACATTTGCATACTCTTTCAATTCTTTCCACTGTTTATCTAAAATATATTGTAAAAATAAAGTATAGTCTATTTCTTGATTATATTCTTCTTTCATAAATAGTGCATATTCTTGAATGTTCTTGCTATTTGCAAATTTGAAGTATTCATTATCTTTTTTAAAATTTGAATATGCCTCTTTATACATTTTTTCTTTGAAATCATCATATGTAATGCGACTACTTTTTTGTCTAAACTCTACATTTTTTATTAGTCCTAAATCTATTAAAAAATCTATAGATATATATGTTTTATTTAATGCATAATAACTTCTTGGAGAATATGGATATTGTCCTCCATCATTTATTGGTAAGATTTCCCAATATTTTATATTATTTTCACTTAAAATATCTATAAATTCATATGCTTCTTTGCCAAAATCTCCTACTCCATATTTACTTGGTAGAGAAAATATTGGAAGTAATATTCCTTTTTCCATATAATCACCAAATATATATTATCATATAGGCACAAAAAAAGATAGAGTAAACTTAAATGATAAAACCCTTATGTAAAGGTGGGTGTCTTGTTGCAAAATTCCTAGGATTCTCAAATTAAGAGCATTCAACACAGACATGCATTATTCCCGACTCCCGTATGAAATAGTGTAGATTTTCATAAAATGTTTTCTCTATCTAATAATATGATACCATTAAAAATTATATTAGTAAAGGATTTTTAGAAAAGATTTTTTGGAAAAATTTGCATAAAAAAATCCAGCATTATGCTGGACTAATTTGGAGGCAACTGTCGGAGTCGAACCGACCATCAGGGTGTTGCAGACCCGTGCCTTACCGCTTGGCTAAGTTGCCATACTATATAGTATGTTAAATTTTATATTTTATGCTAAAATACATAAAAAATGGAGCGGGAAACGGGGCTCAAACCCGCGACCTCTGCCTTGGCAAGGCAGCGCTCTATCAACTGAGCTATTCCCGCGTACTTGGTGGTCAGAGAGGGAATCGAACCCCCGACACGGGGATTTTCAGTCCCCTGCTCTACCAACTGAGCTATCTGACCGGATAATATGGCGACCTGGATGGGGCTCGGACCCACGACCTCTAGCGTGACAGGCTAGCGTTCTAACCAGCTGAACTACCAGGCCAAGTAATAAGTGGTGGGCACTACAGGGCTCGAACCTGTGACCCCCTGCTTGTAAGGCAGATGCTCTCCCAACTGAGCTAAGCGCCCACTTACCTTGACAAGTATTATTATAACTTAATGAGTATTATTTGTCAACAATTTTTTTAAAAAAATCCTTTAAAAATACTATGTTTTTAAAGGACTTTTCTATTCTTATTTTAAATATTTTATTTTCTGTAAATTGATTATGTTATCACTAATTAATTTATTCATTGAACTTAAGTCTATTATTGTTTCTCCTTTGGTTGTAGATATAATAATATATCCATCTTTGAATAAACATATATTATTTATATTTTCTTCTTTACTTTTATATAAATACTTGTTAGTTCCATTTTCTTTGATTAATACTACATCGTTATCTTGTGTTGTATAGATATATTCATTTGCTCCATATACCACAAAATATGTATTATTTCTTATTGAGTTAGATATATTTTCATTGTATATGTTATATATGTTTTTAGATGTAGCTTGTTCATCTATTAATTTATCATATACAATTTTGTCTCTTTCATAATAATCATAATAATAGATATTTTCTACATTTTCATCTATTTTACTCATGTTTCCATCTTTATCTATCTTATAAAACACTTTATCTAAACATATATATGTATTATCTGCTTTTATTACAAAATTTGATGATGAAACGTTATCATATATTAACTCTACATCTTTTCCATCATATTTATAATATTCATTTTGTGAAATAAAGAATACTTCATTATTTTCTACTTCTATTTCTTCTATATTTGGCTTTAAAGCGATTTCATCTTGTTCAACGCTTAATGTCTTTAGATTAAATATTGTCATTATTCCTGTGTCAATTTGGACAATATATAATAGTCCATTACTATATGCATAATCATAATTTAGCTCAGGATTAATTTGATAAATATTTACTGTTTTGTTATAAGCTTTAACACCTACTATATAATCATTTTCTATTGCTAAAGCATATATTCCAGATAAAGATGAGTCAATTTTTTCATATTCATACTGCATGAAGTCTTCTTCTTGAAAATTTGTATACTCATATGCTGGTCCTTCCTCTGACTCTTCTTTTTTATGTTTTTCTATATATCTTATTACACCATATGCCATAAGTGCAATTATTGCCAATACTATAATAATAGTTATGATACTACTTCTTCCTTTTTTCATAATATTACTATCTCCTCATATTTAATGATAGCATTTAAAAAATCTTTTTTCAATATAAAAAATAAGAGTACATAAAATTATGTACCCTTAAATATTAATCTTTGTTTATTAGCTTTCCTAGTGGTTTACCTTCATGTAAATATCTTATAGCCTCTGCAAACTTTGGTGCCATAGATAATACTGTAAATTTTTCTACCATTTTTTCTTTTGGTATTGGAACAGTATTTGTCATTACAACTTCTTTAATTGGTGATTCGTTTAGCTTTTTTACTGCATCTGCAGATAATACCCCATGAGTACATCCTGCATATATTTCTTTTGCTCCGTTTTCTTCAAGAATTCTTGCTGCTTCACATATTGATCCTGCCGTATCAATCTCATCATCAAAAATAATACATGTTTTTCCTCTTACTTTTCCAACTACAGTGCTTGCTTTAGCATTGTCATCATTTCCGTCTCTTCTTTTATCTATCATTGCCATTGGACATTGAAGATATTTACAGTACTTATGTGCTTTTTTAGTAGAACCTGCATCTGTTGCTACTACAACCATATTTTTAAAACCTTTATCCTTGAAGTAATCCTCAAGCATTAATTGTGCTGTTAAAACATCACAATTGAAATTAAAAAAAGGTTGGATTGCAAGATTATGAAGGTCACAAGTTAGCACTCTGTCTGCCCCTGAAGCTTCAATTATTTTTGCAATTACTTTTGCATTGATTGGTACTCTTGATTGATCCTTTTTATCTGATCTAGAATACATGAAATATGGTAGTACTGCTGTAACTCGTCTTGCTCCAGACCATTTTAAAGCATCAATAGTAAATAGTAACTCCATAACTCTTTCGTTTACTGGTGGTTGTGTGGTTTGAATAACGTATACATCACTATCTCTTACTGTTTCAAGTACCTTTAAAAATGTGTTATCATTTTTAAATTTTTGGTATTTTATTTCCCCTAGAGAAATACCTAAGTTTTCACAAACTTCCTTCCCAAAAGCTTCTGCTGTGGGACATGAAAAGACTTTTAAATTATTCATAATAATCCTCCTTAATTATATCGAGATTTAATTAAGCTAAACTGTTAGCTTATCCCTTAAAATAATTGTCACCTAGATAATAACCTAATTATGGAGGTTTGTCAACGAAAAATGTCATTTTTTATCATTTGTTTTATTTATATAAAATTTATGTGCATTTTATTTTGAGCGCAAAAAAAACTCAAACATAAAGTTTGAGTTAAGTATGGCGACCTGGATGGGGCTCGGACCCACGACCTCTAGCGTGACAGGCTAGCGTTCTAACCAGCTGAACTACCAGGCCAAGTAATAAGTGGTGGGCACTACAGGGCTCGAACCTGTGACCCCCTGCTTGTAAGGCAGATGCTCTCCCAACTGAGCTAAGCGCCCACTTATCTGTTGACAAGTATTATTATAACTTAAGTGATAATATTTGTCAACAGTTTTAAGTTTCTTTTTAGATATTTTTTATCTGTTTCTATTTGCATTTATAACCATTTCTTCTATTCTTAATCTATATGCTCCATAGTTTTGTAATAGTTCTTCTGCTATGTTTTCATCAAGTTTTTTGAATAAGAAATTACCTTGAATTTTATCTGCTTTACATTCTATTGCTTTAAGTAATTTTTTCTCATCACTAATTTTTGCAGCTATAACTTTATATCCTAAATCTTTTGCAAGTGCTACTAAATCTGAGAATACTTTTTCATTCATTTTTTCACTTAATAGTGATGTACTAATTTTAACTTCTGTTATTGGAAGTTCAGCAAATAGTTCAAGAGACTCTTGATTTATGTCTAAACTATTAATTACTATCTCAACATTTAGCTCATTTAGTTTTTCAAACATATATCTATAAGAATCAAATTTATTCACTTCAATAAGACCTGTCATTTCTATTTGTAAAGAATTTGCAGGTAATTTATATTCATCTATTATCTTACATATTGAATCTATAAATTCTTTCTTAAATACATTCTTATTTGACATGTTTATTGCTATTTGAACATTATCATAGCCTTTTTCTTTGAAATACAATATTTTCTCACATGCATTTCTTAGTGCATATTCATCTAGTTTTATTGTAAGTCCCATAAGTTCTGCTTGTGCTATAAAATATGCAGCATCTAGTTTTCCAAGTACTGGGTGATTCCACTCAGTTAACGCTTCAAATGTTATTTTAGATGTATCACTTAAATTTATTCTTGGTTGTAAAGCAATACCAAATTCGTTATTTTCATATGCTTTTTTTAGGTCCATTTCCATTTTGACGTTATTTTCTAATTGAGCTTTTAAACTATCATTATGGAAATAGTATCCATTTCCACCATGTTCTTTAATATAATACATAGCATTATCTGCATAGTTTATTAATTCTTTCCTAGAATATCTTTGCTCTACAGCAAGAACAACACCTAAACTATATTCTATTGCAATACTATTATTTTCTAGCATTACTGGTTTGTTCATTATATTTCTTAAATTTTCTAAGATTAAAATAACTTCTTCTTTAGAATAAATATCTTTAATGATTAAGGCAAACTCGTCTCCTCCAAGTCTATATGCTTTTGCATTATTTGGTAAAGACTCATCAAACTTATTTGCTACAGCAATTAATAATTCATCTCCCATATCATGTCCTAAAGCATCATTTATTTGCTTGAAGCCATCCAAGTCCATAAAGCATACTGCTAGGTTTTTATCTTTTTCAATTAGAGCATCTAAATCACTATAAAATAAATATCTATTTCCTTTTTTAGTTAGCTCGTCTGTGTATGCTTGGATATGCACATTTTTATTATTTATTCTCTTTTTTCTTGTACAAAGGATATATATTAGGATAACAGCTATAGCTATTATAGCTGCTAGTCCTAATGATACTACTAATCCTCTATATCCTCCAATGTAATCTAATAGATTCATATATACCACCTTTTATATTAATTAACCTATAACTATGTTAACAATTTTAGATTTAATTACGATTACTTTTTTAATTTCTTTTCCAGCAATATAATTTGCTAAAGCAGGATCTGCTTTTGCTACTTCTTCAATAGTTGCCTCGTCTGCATCTGATGGAACGTTAATTCTATATCTTACTGTTCCATTTACTTGTACTGGAATTTCAATTTCATCTGCAACAAGTTTTGATTCATCATATTCAGGCCATTTAGATTCAAATAAGTATCCTTCAAATCCTAGTTTTTCCCATAACTCTTCTGTTACGTGTGGAGCAATTGGGTTTAATAATTGAATTAATGGTTTTACATATTTTTTAGATACTTTTTCTTGTTTGTATAATACATTTACATAGCTCATCATTGCAGCTATTGCAGTATTATATTTCATATCTTCATAGTCTTCAGATACTTTCTTAATAGTAACGTTTAATTCTCTATCTAACTCTTTAGAATCAATATCTTCATCTGTTACTAAAGATTCAATTCTCATTACTCTGTCTAAGAATTTTTTAGCACCTTTAACACCAGTTTCAGACCATGGAGCTTCCATTCCATAATCTCCAATAAATAGGATATATGTTCTTAAAGTATCTGCGCCATATTCTTTAACTATATCGTCTGGATTTACAACATTTCCTTTAGATTTAGACATTTTGCTTCCGTCATGTGCAAGAATTAATCCTTGTGTAGAACGTCTTGCATATGGTTCTGCAGTTGGTACAACACCTATATCATATAAGAATCTGTGCCAGAATCTTGAATAAATTAAGTGACGAGTTACATGTTCCATACCACCATTGTAGCAATCTACTTGTTTCCAGTAGTTTAATGCTTCTTTTGAAGCTAGTGCTTCATCATTATTTGGATCCATATATCTTAAGAAATACCAAGAAGATCCAGCCCATTGTGGCATTGTATCTGTTTCTCTTTTAGCATCTGCACCACATTTTGGACATTTAACATTTACCCATTCCTCTACTCTTGCAAGTGGAGATTCTCCATCTTCACCAGGAATAAAGTCTTTTACATCTGGTAATTCTAGAGGTAAGTCTTCTTCTTTTAAAGGTACTAAACCACAATGTGGACATTTAATAATTGGTACTGGTTCACCCCAATATCTTTGTCTTGCAAATGCCCAGTCTTTCATATGGTAATTTTTCTTAGCTTTACCAATATTGTTATCTTCTAGATATTTTGTTATTTTTTCTTTAGCTTCTGTAACAGATAAGCCATTAATTACATCTGAATTAATTAATACTCCTTCTTCAATGTCTGTATATGCTTCTTTACTTAAGTCTACTTCTTGACCAGATTTGTTTGCAACAACTTGAATAATATCCATTCCAAACTTTTTGGCAAATTCATAGTCTCTTGTATCATGTGCAGGTACAGCCATAATAGCTCCTGTACCATAGCCCATCATTACATAGTCTGTTACCCATAATGGTACAACTTTTCCAGTTACAGGATTAACTATTTCTAATCCATCTACTTTTACACCAGTTTTGTCTTTTGCAAGTTCAACTCTTTCAAATTCAGTTTTCTTTGCAGCAGCTTTTCTATATTCTAATATTTCATCAAAGTTTTTGATTTCATCTTTGTATTTGTCTAGTATTGGATGTTCTGGCGCTAAAGCCATATAAGTTACACCATATATAGTATCTGGTCTTGTAGTATAAACTGTTAATTTTTCCTCTTTTCCAGCAACTTTGAAATCTATTTCTGCACCATAACTTCTTCCAATCCAGTTTTCTTGTTCAAGTCTTACTCTTGGTGGGAAGTTTACTTCGTTTAATCCATCAAGTAATTTATCTGCATAATCTGTTATTTTTAACATCCAAACTTCTTTTTCCATTTGAACAATTTCACTATCGCATCTGTCACAAACTCCACCTTGTGATTCTTCATTTGCAAGAATAACTCTACATTTTGGGCAATAGTTTACATATGTTTTGTCCTTATATGCTAGTCCATGTTCAAATAATTTTAAGAATATCCATTGTGTCCATTTATAATATTTTGGATCTGTAGTATCTATTACTCTATCCCAATCAAAAGAGTAACCTACAGATTTTAATTGTTTAGTAAATATTGCAATATTTTTGTCTGTAACAATTCTTGGATGAATGTTATTTTTCATTGCATAGTTTTCTGTTGGAAGACCAAAAGCATCAAAACCTATTGGAAATAATACATTTTTTCCTTCCATTCTTTTCTTTCTAGATAATACTTCCATTCCCATGAAAGCTCTAATATGTCCAACGTGTAATCCAGCTCCTGATGGATATGGAAACTCGATTAACGCATAAAATTTTTCTTTATCTCCACCTGTTACTGCATGGAAAGCTTTTTTATCTTCCCATACTTTTTGCCATTTGGCATCTATACTTTTATCATACATAATTTATATCTCTCCTTATTTATATTTTTCGTATTCTCTTTCTAAATAATTATCTGTCATACCAGAAATATAATCTATAACTTTTTGAGCATCTGATGTATTTTCTAAATAATCTTTGTTCATTTTATCTAAAAATGTTCTATAAATATCATTTGTTGTATCTTTTTGATCTAATGCTCTACTATATACACTAAATAATGTTTCAATTGTTTTAGTATAATATTCTCTTTGTTCTTCACTTATTGCCTTGTGATAAATATTTTCATAATTAAAATCTTTTAATACATTTACAGCTTTAAATACTTCTGGAGACATTGATATGTAATCTTTTCCCCAGCTATTTTTAATTATATCTGTAATAATACTATCCATTATTTGTGCATTTTCTGTACCTAAATTTTTCTTAACAATTTCTGGTAATGTGTTTTTATTAAATACACCGAGTCGATTTGCATCGTCTATATCTTTTCCAATATATCCAATAATATCTGATACTCTTACGACACAGCCTTCAAGTGTCATAGGTGTCAGTCGTTTAATCGCACTTTCATCTTGTAAGCACTCATTATATTCTTTATTTAATGTTTCAAATGTTTTATTTCTTTGTGGTGCATATTTTTCTTGTAGAAACTCACCATTATGGCACATAAAACCATCTAAAACTTGAAGTGTTAAATTTACACTTTCACCTTTTTTCTCTATAACTCTAAATACTCTTACACTATTTAAATTATGAGCAAAACATTTTCCATCATTATACATTTTAGATAATTTATTTAATACTCTTTCTCCAAAATGTCCATATGGAGTATGTCCTACGTCATGTCCTAATGCTATAGCTTCACAGAGGTCTTCATTTAAGCTTAAAGCTCTTGCAATTGTTCTTGCTGCTTTTGCAACATATTGAACATGTGTCATACGAGTTGAAATGTGATCATTTAAAGGATTAGTAAATACTTGAGTTTTTGCCATATATCTTGTATAGCAAGATGAATGTATAATCTTATCTACATCACGTGCAAATTCTGTTCTATAATCTTCATCTTGTTCAAATTCTCTTATTGCCTCTTTAGATTTAACAGCATATTTGCAGAGGAGCTTTTCACTCTCAAGCATTTTTTTCTTTATTTTTTTATCATTTACCACGTATTATTCGCCTCCAAGCCAATTTAGGCATACTATATGGTTATTATATTACAAAAAGCCTTTAAATTCAAGGAAATATGAATAAAAAGAAAAATAAAAAAGAGGTAACTTTTTTGTTACCTCATATTTTACATTGAATCTTGAAATATATCTGTATATGTATCAATTACAAATTCTTTTACTCTTCTTTTTGTAATTAATGACATAAATTTTGTTTCATAATTGTATAGATATACTCCCATTTCTTTATCTATTTTATAAAATACTGTATTATCTACATTTTGTAATATTTCTATTGATGCAGATATTACTCTTTCTTGTTGTCCAGACTCTAGGTCATAACGCCATAGAGTATCTTCGTCTGCTTTATTTACATAATATAGGCTATTATCTTTAACAAACATATACTTGTTTCCATTTACCATTTTAGCAGGACCTGTTGTACTAATTCCAACAGTTCCATCTAATGTTTTAAAATCATTTCCTTCTTTGTCTATTGAGCATATATGATTGTTATCTGATCTATTTACAAAATATATTCTACCTTCATGTGCTATTGCATAAGAAACTTTAGAGTCTCCTGATATTTTTTTCTTTCCATCACCAGAATAATCAAACCTATAAATAGCTTTTTCATCTGTTTTATGTGTTATAGCAAATACATTACCAGAGTCAATTAATATTTGTTCTACATCTGAAATATCAAAGCTATGTGTTTGCTTAGTTTCTTCATTAAAAGACTTAAGTATACCATCACTTGTACTAGTGTAGAATATCATATTTCCATCTTTTACGTATTTTTTTACATTATCATTTAATAATTCTTCTATTTCATATTTATCTTTAGTAACTTTGCAAACTGCTCCGTCTCTTATACCATACAAGTAGTCTTTTTCAACTACTATATCATTGATATTACTAGAAGGTAAAACAGTTTTTTCATTTTCACCTAGAGATGAGATCGAACTAACTGAATAAATAGGATCATATGTATATCCTTCTGTAACAAAATAGATATTGTATACAGCTTGTGAACTAACTCCATCTCCAATTGTATATTTAAAACTATTATATTTTCTATAAACAATAACTTGTACTACAATATAAATAGCTAAAGCCATAAATGTAGCCATCAAAATATATGTTATTTTACTTCTCTTTTTTATGCTTTGAGAGTTTTTCTTTTTTCTTCTTAAATATTCTTTTCTAGAAATTTGCTCCCCTATATCAAATTGCAATCTCTGCAAGGACTCCATCTCCCCTCTTATGCAGGGTATTTATTATACAACATAAGTTTTTGGTTGTAAATAAATAAAATTAAATTTATTAAATAAATTTCTAAATGATTAAATAAACAAAAAAGTACATACTATTTTGAGTATGCACTTTTTAAATTATTATCTAGGCATTGGTTCATTTGAAACTAATTTTGCGTGTACAACAATTCTTCTTTTTGCGTCTGATGTACATGTAGATAGTGTTAATACATTATCTTCTACGCCGACTGTTTGGTTTGTCATAAGTGATGATCTGTTTTTAATTATATTTAAAAATTCACTATATGATTCATTATCCTTAAAAGCAGTTGTAGTATAATATAACTCTGGATCTACAATATATGAAGAAAATACTTTATATCTTAATAGTCTATAGTCTTTTCTGTAAATGTCTATTTCAACGTCATTTCCAAGTATTCCATTATATATGTATGATAAATCTGCAAACATTAATCCACTAACAATATTATGTCCATAAATTACTGTATTTTTATCTGTGAAATCTGATGCATTTTTATGATCCATAAAAGGCCATCCAAATTCATTCCATGTTAAATCTACTGAATGTCTTAAATATTTGTTATTGTCATCTGCTTGACATATTGAGTAGCTTATACTTGTTCCAGGAATTCTTATCCATCCAACAATGTCTGGGTTATATGCACATAATGCTTCAAAATCTAGTCCAAATTCTGCTCCAGGATTTTCATCTTTTCCAATATTTGGAACTCCTGCAATATCATTAATTTCAGTTATTAATTTGTTACTAGTAATATTATTTTTAAGCCAATTTAATAATTTTGAACCTGAATATATTAATCCAGCAATACATACGCAAAGAATTACAATAGAAATTATGGTATCAACTACACTTCTAGGCTTTTTTTCTTTTTTTGCTTTCTTTTCTTTGTTATCTGCATTCGCGCTTCTTACTGTTTTTACTTCTTGCTCTTGTAGGTTATTTTCCTCCATTTATATCTCCTCTTTTCACATTTAAAATTATATAACAAATATTTAAAAAATGTCAACAGGATAAGGACTTAAGCGCAAATAATATATCGCTCTTTCCAAGTGCAATATCTGCTCCTTGTTTAATTAAGTAATTTGAAAAATAACTATTTTTGTTAAATATACTATTTGGAAAAACTAAAATTGGTATAGATTTTTCTACGAAATAGTTTACTTTTTCAACTATATTTCCTTCATATTGTGCCTCAATAATTATTACCATATCTATAATAGATAAAATATCTATTTCTCCTGCAATATAAAAAATATAGTTATTCAAGTCAAATAAATATTTTTCTTTATTTTTGTTATTTAGATATTTTTCTAATTTATCTATTTTTATGGTTTCAATTTCCTCATATTCACAAAATAAATTATAATCTAATTCTTTTATTACTTCATAGTTATATTTGGTTATTGACTTAGCAACCTTAGAATAATAATTTGCATAGTAAATATATACATTTTTATTATTTAAATTTTTGGTAAAATTTAAATTAGTAATTATACAAAATGCATTTTTCATTCTTTTTGGAAAATCTTTTTCTTCTCTTGTTATTATCCTTAATTTGTTTTCTTCAATTTTGTTATATAGTCTAATTGTTCTTTCTTTTATATTTTTGTCTAAAAAGCTTTTTACTATACTATTGTTTAACTTTTCATCTATTACATTTTCTCCTTTAAAAAGTGCTATTATGCTTGAATTTGATATATTTTCTTTTATATATTCACAATTAATTATAGCATTGCTTTCTCTTAATAATTCCAACCATAAATAATAAATTTTGTCCAAAATTGTAAAACCTCCTAAAACGCACGAAAAGAAGTACATTGTACTTCTTTTCTTAATTATTACTATATTATTTTTAATATTGTCTTGCTGCATAAACCATATGTTTTGCTGGCTTTCCACAAATTGTGCAAGTATCTTGGAATTTATCTTGTTCAAATGGTATACATCTAAATGTAGTTGCATTTGCTTCTTTAACTTTATCTTCACAAGCCCTATCTCCACACCACATAATTTTTGCAAATCCTTCTCTTTCTGAGAATAATTTAATATATTCATCCCAATTATGTGCATAGAAAGTTCTTGCTTTTGTGTTGTCTTCTGCCATTTTATACATATTGTTTTGTATATCTTCTAAAAGTGCTGTTAGTTTTTCTTCTAGTTCATCTAAAGATACTGTTTCTTTTTCTAATGTATCACGTCTGAATAATATACATTGATTTGCTTCAATATCTCTAGGTCCAATTTCAATTCTAACTGGTACACCTCTAAGTTCCCAATGATTAAATTTGTATCCTGGAGTTACCTCTTCTCTTGTATCTGTTTCAATTCTAAATGTTTTTTCTAGTCTTGTTTTTAATTCTTCAACTTTTTCTAGAACTCCTTCTTTTTGTTGTGCAATAGGAACAATTACTACTTGAATTGGAGCTATTTTTGGAGGTAGTTTTAATCCTCTATCATCTCCATGAGTCATAATTATTCCACCAATCATTCTTGTAGATACTCCCCAAGATGTTTGGTATGGATATTCCATTTCACCTTTTCTATTTTGAAATTTGATATCAAAAGCTTTAGCAAAATGATTTCCAAAATAGTGTGATGTTCCAGCTTGTAGTGCTTTTCCATCATGCATCATTGATTCAACTGTATATGTTTCTTCAGCACCTGCAAATTTTTCTTTTTCAGATTTTTGTCCCATTATTACTGGAAGTGCTAAATATTCTCTCATAAAATCTGCATATATTTGATGCATTCTGTGAGTTTCTTCTTTAGCTTCTTCTGGAGTTTCATGTATTGTATGACCTTCTTGCCATAAAAATTCAGATGTTCTTAAGAATGGTCTTGTAGTTTTTTCCCATCTTACAACATTTGCCCATTGATTATATAAGAATGGTAAATCTCTATATGAATTTAACCATTTAGCATACATAGTACATATTATTGTTTCAGATGTAGGTCTAATACATACTCTTTCTTCTAATTCTTTATCTCCACCATGAGTTACCCATGCAACTTCTGGTGCAAATCCTTCAACATGTTCTTTTTCTTTAGTTAATAAAGATTCTGGAATAAGTAATGGGAAATAACAATTTTTATGTCCTGTTTCTTTAAATTTTTTATCTAAAACATCTTGTATGTTTTCCCATAATGCATATCCATATGGTCTCATAACCATGCATCCTTTTACTGGTGCATAATCTACTAATTCAGATTTTAGAATAATATCTGTGTACCATTTAGCAAAATCTTCATCCATTTTTGTTATATCTTTTACAAATTCTTTATTTTCACTCATTATTTAACATCCTCGCTTTCAACACTTTCAAGGGTTATTCTGCCTATTTTCCCATCTTTTAACTCATCTAAGAATATTTTTGCTGCTTTTTCTGTATCCACATGACCACCAGACATTAAGCATCCTCTTTTTCTTCCAACAAGTTCTAATATATCATATGAATCTATATATTCAATATCTTCATCTTCTAATTTATATTTTTCTATAAACATGCTTAAATATTTTTTGTTTTCAAGCATAAATTCAATACCTTTGCAAGCTAACCCTTCTATTTCTAATATTTCTTGTTTTATATTTCCAGTTAATGCAAGTTTTTCTCCTGCATTATTGTTATCTAATCTCGGCCACAAAAGGCCGGGTGTATCTAACAACTCGATGTTATCTTGTACTCTTATCCATTGCTTTCTTACTGTTACGCCAGGTTTATTTGAAACCTCTGCAGCATTTCTTTTGGCAATTTTATTTATAATAGTAGATTTACCAACATTTGGTATTCCTGCAATTAACACTCTATAAATCGGGTTAAAGTCTACATTCAATGACTCGACTTTAGTTTTGTATGCAACTTTACCTTTAGTGATAATTGCATCTATTATTTTCTTTATATCTTGAGGTTCAGATGAATCAACAGCAAGACATATCATGTCTTTTTCTTCAAAATATTTTATCCATTTTTTAGTTTCTTCATCATCTGCTAAATCTTTTTTATTTAATACCATTATTTTTTGCTTATCTTTAGCTAATTCTTCAATAATTGGATTACAACTAGATAATGGTAGTCTTGCGTCACACACTTCAACTACAATGTCTATTAGTTTTAGAACAGATTTAATATCGTTGATAGCTTTTACCATATGTCCTGGATACCAGTTTATATTAGATTTTGATGTATCTATTCCATCACCTTTGTTATCATATTTATTTCTTTTTGCCATTTAATTCACCTTCCTTTCCTTCAAGTTTACACAATATGGTTATATTATAACATAATATTGAGATTTAATAAAGTAAATAAGTAAAATAATAAGCAAAAAAGATTACCTAATTGTTTAGGTAATCCATTTTATTGTTTTCTTTTTATATTATTCTTTTGTTTTATTTTTATAATAGCCACTAAATTAGATAGTATAGATAAGATGTCAAAAAGCAAAAATATGTTAGAGTGTATTGTAAAGTCGTATATGCACCATAATGTAAGTGAGAAAATAACTATATATTTAAATATTACTACATCTTTTAAATCTATAAATATAGTATAGATAATTATGCTAATTAATGGCAAATAGCCAATAATTCCTAAATTGTTAAAAATTATAGTAAGTGTTGATGCTAAAACTATAATAATCGTTTTTAATGGTATATTTAATTTATCTTTATAGCACAGATAATTTCTTATCATACTTACCATATTTACTATTGCCCCAGTTATTCCACCTAGTACTAAATCACTTACTACTGCTAATGCAATATGAATTGTCTCTGTAAGTATTATTTTCTTTTTATTTTGCATTAGTCCTGCAAGTACCATTATCATTGCCGATATAAAAGCTATTGCATTTCCTACTATTATTGCTTTATCCATCTAATTACCTCTATTTATATCTTATGAATTTATAGTCTTCTTATTAATTTTTCATTTATTTCCCACAAAGCACTTTTGTTGCTATCATATCTTAATATAGATTTAGCTTCTTCATAATCTACCCATTTATATTCATCATGTTCTAAACTTAGTGTGATTTCTTTATCATTAATATTTGCAGCAAATGCAAATTCTTCAGAATAAAAAACATCTTTTCCCCATATAAAATCTTTTACTACATTTACTACTGGAATTTTTGTTGTTATTTCAAGTTTTTCAAGTTCAATATCTTTAATACTTGTTTCTTCAAAAAGCTCTCTTTTAGCAGATTCTATGATATCTTTATCAAAATCTTCTGCTCCTCCTGCTACAAATTGCCAGACTTGTAAATCTCTTCTTTTGAAAATGCAATATTCTATCTTTTCATTCTTTACTCTATATAGAATTATTAACACTTGTTTTGGTAGTCTCATAGTATTTCTCCTTTATTTAAATTGAGATTCTAAAGCCTCTCTAATTTTATCTTGTTCTTCTATATTTTTTGTCTTTTGTTTCATTGATTCTTTCGAGTATGGATTTGATTCTACGCATTCTCTAACAACAGATAGAGATCTTAACATATCTGTTATTGAGCTTTCTCTTTCTTCTGTATCTTGTTCTTCTCTTGTGTCTTTATTAGCCATTTCTAATCTTTCATTTTCTTCTTGTATTCTTTGAATCTTAACTTTGGTTTTCTCTTTTGGGTCATATGCTATTGGTAAATTTTTACCTTCTAATTCTTTAGCTATTTGAGCTATTTTTTCATCATCAAATTTTCCACTTTCTAAAGCAAAATTATCTTTAATTTTGTTATAAAAATCTGAAAGATTATGACTGTTTTCTTCTCCTAATTCCTCTTTAGCATTATATAATGTTGCTAATGTTGTTCTTACACTAAAATCATTAAATCTTAAATCCGGTTTCTTGTTGTTTTCAGCTTCTATTTTTAATTCTATATTTTTAAGCTCTGCTTGTCTTAATTTTTCTTTTCCAAGTAGTCTTCCAAAAAGTCCTACTTTTCTGTTTTGAATTTCCTCTTTTAAGCCATTTAATTTTGAAGTTTTTGCCTCTTTAATTAAACTCATAGCTTTTTTATATACTTCTTCTTTTATATTTAAGAACTCTTCATCTGAAAATTCTTCACCATAAGACTCAATACTTTGAACTAATCTTTGAGCTTCTATAATGCTTGAGCTGTACTTAGATACTTCACTATCTTTTTCTATAGCTATATCTTTAGAAATATCCTTATCTTGAACGTCTAATTTTTGCTCGCTTGCAGTATTTTCAGATTGAGCAAGTATTTCTTTTATTCCTTCAATTTTTTTACTAATGTCTCCAATTTCACTTCTAGATTTATATGGTATTCCTAATGATTCTGCCATTATTCTAGATTTTTCATCTGTTTTTAGTAAATCCTCATATATTGCATCAAGACTTGCTCCTAACTCTTTAGAATTATTAATTGTATCTGTAATGTGGTCGTTAGTTTGTCCTATTTGTCCTTGTCTAATCTCTTCTTCAACTTTTTTCTTTGTTTCTTCTTGCTCTTTTAAATTATATTTATCTATCTCTTCTTTTGCTTTATCTATTTCTATTTCTCTTTGTCTACATTTTCCTTCTAATAGTCCTCTTAAGCTATTTTTATAGTCATTAACATTATTTGTTACTTCAAAGAATTTTTCTCTCTTTTTAAATAGTTCATCTTCTAAGTACTTTATATCTTCTTTATCTGCGCCAGTTACTGTTGCAGCTTGCAGTCTTTCATTTATTATTTCAATATCGTCTTTTAGTTGTTGATATTCTTCAATTAATTCTAAATTATCTTCAAAAGAGTTAATAACTTTGTTTTGTAGTGATTCAAGGTCTTCTTGACTTTTTTCTTTAAGTTCTGGTTTTGCAACTTTTACGTTATAGAAAGTATAACCGTCAAATTTGCTATATAGTTTGTTTTCTACCACTCTACAAAATGGAGCAATAAGAACTTCTTCTTCACTTCTTGCGTTCTCACTATGATATTTGTCCATATCTATTGCAGGGACTCCATCTTCCATATCTAGATATACTATTGCTGGATCTTTAACATGTGTGAAAGTTTTGGCAACTTCAATTGATCTAGTTGTAGATAGATATTGGTTTGCAACGCCTCTTAACTTTTCAACATCGCTTATACCAGTTCCTCTAACAAGTCTAGTTGGGTGATATCCGCTTTTAGAATTTTTATACATAGCACTATAAATATTAGTAAATCTATCTATATATTTTTTTAATTCTTCTTTGTCCTTAATCATGAGCCATCCATCTTTAGATAAGCTTTCAATTACTTCAGGATCCATATTGCATAACAAGTTTATTCTTGTATGTTCAAAGCCAGTATAATGTTCTAAAGCTGCTATTTCTTCTTCAGATATTTTTAATTTTTTCTTAGCTTCTTCTATATTCATATTAACTCCTCTTAATCTACAGGTTCTATATCTATAAACCTAATTGTTCTGTTTTTGTTTTTTAAATGCTTTTTAATAGTTTTTTCAATTTCTATATATTTCTTAATTGTCATCTTTTCATTAACTTTCAATTTTAAAAATACACTGTAGTATGTAGACATTTTTATTACTTTAATTTTATCTAGCTCAATTCCTTTGTACTTTTCAATTTCTTTTACTACATCTTCTTTTATTTCTTCGTTATCTTCTGCTCTTGCCATCATTCCATGAATGTTTGCAACTATCATTTTAATAGCCATATAGAAAACATATATAGCCATACACAAACTTCCTAGTTTATCTATGCTGATGGATTCTGGAATATACTTTTCTAGAAGTGATAATACTGAAACTCCAAGGACTACACATGTTGATACGAAATCTGCAAATGATTCTTTTGATGCTTCTATCATTAATTCACTTTTATAATTTTTTCCATAATGTTGTAGTAGAAAAACCACTACACCTTTAAGCACTAATACAGATAGAAGAATAGTAAATAATTCTTTTTTAGGAACAAATACTCCATCAAAAAAGAAGAATTGATATAGAATAAATATTCCAATTAAGAATAATAGTGCACCAGTAAATAGATTTGCAACACTATATACTTGTCCATATCCAAATGGAAAAGTTTTATTTGCACGTCTTTTTCCTATTTTATTTGCAATTAAACTTGTTACATCTGTTACTACATCCATAAAAGATTGAACTGAATCTGCTATTAATGTAGAAAAAGAAAATACAAGTCCTGTTACAAGCTTTATTATTGCTACGATTAAGTTTAAAAACATTGTTGTTACTATTATTCTGTTTTCCTTCAATTTATTCTCCCTCTTCTCTATAAAATTAATCTTTGAAATCTACATATTAATACACATTTTATTATATCCCATTTAAGAAAAATAGTAAATAATAGAAATATTTCATTTTGGTTATATTTCTAATTCTAAGATAGTTCTTTGTGTGGTATATCCTAAGTGTTTATACATCTCCATTGCATTATCGTTAAAAGACCAACAGCATAGCTCAATTCTTACACATTCTTCATCTTTAGCTATTTTCTTTATCTCATCCATTAAAATCTTTGCATATCCTTTGTTTCTAGACTTTTCTTCTACTACTAATTGATCTACCCATAAAACTTTAATGTATTTAGTATTATAGTGATATGAAACCATTGCTTTATATTCTTCATCTTTTAGAGCTAGTACTGTGCATTCATCTAACTCATTTATAAAATTATCTTTTAACTCTTCATATGATTTTTCTTTAAAAGTCTTTGGTCTACCATTGTGATGAAAATTATATCCTTCTATATATATTTGGATAAGCTTTTCATCTATATTTTCTTTATTAATTTTTACTATCTCCATACTATTTCTCCTTAATCATACGATTTACATCTTCTAGATTTAAAATCACCACATTTGAGTTCAATTCTTTTGCACTAGCAATTCTTAAGTCTCTTTTTTTAGTATTACTCCTTGCCCAGCCTAACATATCTTTTAATCCTTTTAGCGTTGGCTTGTAATTATATTCTTCTTTTCCAAGTTTTTGTTTTATCCAACGCATAATACATCTTTTATATATTAAAGAAGGTTTTAAGTCTATATAGTATACAACATCTGCTTGTTTGAAACCTTCAGAAAATGTTTTTCTTCCAACATCTTCTATTATCCATGAATCTTGAGACATGATACCATCAAAAATTTCTTTAACCTCTTCATCTGTTCTTTTTCTTTCATTTTCATCCCATATTACCATATCTAATTCGTAGTATTTAATATTCATTTTTTTAGATAAAGCTTTTGCTAATGTTGATTTTCCACTTCCAACTGGTCCAATAATATATATTTTTTTCATATATTCTCCTATTTTTAATTATTTTTATATAATTATATAATAAAAAGACCGGAGTATCAAACAAATACTCCGGTTTTATTCTTTTTTTACTTTCAATTAGTTGTTTTCAGCTGCTTCTTTAGTTTTAGCTGCTTTACCAACTCTATCTCTTAAGTAATATAATCTAGCACGTCTAACTTTACCAGCTCTTTTAACTTCGATTTTTTCAATCTTTGGTGAATGAGTTGGGAATGTTTTTTCTACACCAACACCATAAGAGATTTTTCTTACTGTGAAAGTTTCGTTTAAACCACTGTTTTGACGTTTAATAACTGTACCTGTGAAAACTTGGATTCTTTCTTTGTTTCCTTCTTTAATTTTTAAGTGAACGTTAACTGTATCACCTACGTTGAAAGGTACGATTTCTTCTTTTTTATATTCATTTTCGATTGCGTTTATAATATCCATTACTAAATTTCCCTCCTTTTTGGAATTATTTCAATTATTTTTATCTTTTTTATTTATCTAATAAATCTGGTCTAAGTTTCTTAGTGATTCTAATAGATTCTTGTTTTCTGTATTCTGCTATATTTTTATGATGTCCAGAAATCAAAACATCTGGAACAAGTCTTCCACGAAAGTCATAAGGCTTTGTGTATTGTGGATATTCTAAAAGTCCATTGGTATGTGATTCTTCATCTAGTGATCCTTCAGTTATTGCACCTGGAAGTAATCTTATTATGCTATCCATTACAACTTGGCTAGCAAGTTCACCACCAGTTAAAACATAATCTCCAATTGATAGTTCTTCAACATTATATTCTTCTATTATTCTTTCATCTATTCCTTCATAGTGACCACAAATAATAATGTAGTTACAATCTGAAGCAGATAATTCTTTAGAAATATTATAATTTAGAACTCTTCCTCTTGGTGACATATATAATATCTTAGTTTCTTTGAGATCATCTTTTAATTTATCTAAAGCATAATCTATAGCTTTACTTAAAGGTTGTGCAGATATTACCATACCACTTCCTCCACCATATGGTGGAAAGTCTACTCTGTTATGTTTATCCTCTGTAAAATCTCTAATATCTATTGTTTCAATAGAGCAAATATTTTTTTCTATTGCACGTTTTATAATACTAGTTTCTACAAATGGAACAAACATCTCTTTAAAAAGTGTTAACACAATAAATCTCATTATATTAATCCTTCCATAATTTCTACATAGATTTTTTTAGATTTTATATCCACTTTCTTGATAACTTGTTTAATAGCAGGTAAATAAATTTTAGTATTATCTGATTTAGTTATTTCATATACATCATTTGCACCTGTATTAAAAACATAATCTAATTTACCGATTGATTCATTTGTAGTTATATCTATTACGTCTGAGCCTAAAAGATCTTTAACATAATAGTTATCTTCCTCAAGTTCATCTAAATCGTCTTCTGAAATATATACATATTTCTTTCTTAAAGATTCTGCTTTTTCTACAGTGTCTATTTCTGAAAGCTTAACTAGAAGCATTCCTTTTTGAATTCTACATGTAGATTTATATGATTTAGTCATAGCTTCATCTAGGTATACTTTTTTAAGCTTCTTTGCTAGACTATCTACATCATCTGTATATGGATATATTTTAACTTCACCTTTAATACCATGTACATTTACTATCTGTCCAATTAAAACACTTGACATTAAGCGTTCTCCTTTTGTTCTTCAACATCAACAGATACTTTTTTTCCATCTTTTGCAGCGTATGCATAGATAATTTCTCTTATAGAACGAATGATTCTTCCTTCTTTACCAATTATTCTACCCATATCATCTTTTGCTACTTTTAACTTTAAAACTGTCTTTCCTTCATTTTCATTTTCAGAAATTTCAATTTTATCTGGTGAGCTAACAAGATTTTTAACTATGTATTCTAATAATTCTTTATACATTTACTTGTCCTCCTATTTTTCTTCAGCTTTCTTGATTAATGATGCAACTTTATCTGTTGGTTTTGCACCTTTTTTAATCCATTCTGCTACTTTTTCAGTATCAAGTTTTAGTTCTGCAGGTTCAGTCATTGGATTGTAAGTTCCTACTTTCTCAATGAATCTTCCATCAGCTGGATATCTTGAATCTGCTACTACGATTGTGTAGTATGGAGCTTTTTTAGCACCATCTCTTCTTAGTCTAATTTTTACCATTAAGTTTCACCTCCCTTAAGTGAATTATATTTTATTTGTTTTTAACTATTTAAATAGATTGTCCATTCCTGGCATTTTTGGATATTTTCCATTGCCATTCATCATATTTTTCATCATTTTTTGCATTTGAGTAAAATTATCGATGAAACGATTGATGTCTTGAACAGTATTTCCACTTCCTTTTGATATTCTTTGACGACGAGAAGCATTTAAAATCTTAGGATTTCTTCTTTCTTCTTTTGTCATTGAAGTAATAATAGCATCAATACGAAGTAGTTGTTTTTCATCTATTTCTACGTCCTTGATTTCTTTTGGAATACCAGGAATCATAGCAAGTAATGATTTGAATGAACCCATTTTTCTGATTTTCTTCATTTGAGCAAGATAATCATCTAATGTAAATTCACTCTTTCTAATTTTCTTTTCTAGCTCTAGTGCCTCTTCTTCTTCAAAAGCTTCTTCGGCTTTATCTATGATAGATAATACATCTCCCATTCCTAGAATTCTTGATGCAAGTCTATCTGGATAAAAAGGCTCTAAGTCACTAAGCTTTTCTCCAACAGATGCAAATTTAATTGGCTTTTTGGTAATACTTTTAACAGATAATGCAGCACCGCCTCTTGTGTCTGAATCTAGTTTTGACATTGTTATTGAGTCAATTCCAAGTTTGTCATTAAAGTCTCTAGCTACATTTACTGCTTCTTGACCTACCATAGAGTCAATTACTAGCATTATTTCATGAGGTCTTATTGCCTTTTTAAGATCTACAAGCTCATTCATTAATGCTTCATCTATTTGTAGACGACCAGCTGTATCAATAAGTACTACATTACATAGTTTAGATGTTGCAGCTTTTATACCATTTTTAGCAATTTCTACAACATTCTTATTGTTTTCTTCACTATAAACATCTACACCTAAGCTTTTTCCTAGTGTTTGTAGTTGTTTTATAGCAGCAGGTCTATATACATCACAAGCAACCATGTAAGGTTTCTTGCCTTGTTTTCTTAAATAGTTACTTAATTTTCCACAAAGTGTAGTTTTACCACTACCTTGAAGACCAACAAGCATAATAATTGTTGGTGGATTTGGTGAAAAATTAATACCAGAATTTGTATCACCTAAAAGATTTGTTAACTCATCTCTTACAATTTTTACAACTTGTTGTCCAGGTGTTAAAGATTTCATTACATCTTCACCTAGAGCTTTTTGCTCAATTGAAGCAATAAAATCTTTTACTACTTTATAGTTAACGTCTGCTTCAAGAAGTGCAAGTTTTACTTCTCTTAACATCTCTTTTAGTTCTTTTTCTGAAATTCTTGTTTGTCCTTTAAGTTTTTTCATTACATTTTGTAATTTATCTGAAAGACTATCAAACATTATATATCATCCTCGCTTTTTAGTAATTTCTTAAGTTTGTCTCTTTGTTCATTTAAGTCTGCTTCATCACATAAGTCATATGCTTTGTTCATTTTTTCTCTAAGCTCTAATGTATGAGTTACAGACTCAAAATTTTCAAGTGCTGTCTCACTTGCTTTTATACTATCTCTTACCGCTTGATATGAGATTTTTTTGTTTTCAGCAATTTCTCTTAGAGATAAATTATATAAATAATATTCTTCAAATATTTCTTGTTGACGATTAGTAAGAAGCTTACCATAAATATCGTATAACATAGAAATTTCAATGTTTTTATCCATATTATCACCCATAAAAAATGTGTAAAGCTTTTAAACTTTACACATATTATACATTGCCATTGGCAGTTTGTCAACAAAAATGTTAAAAAATATAGAAAAATTCTATGTTTTTATAGTTCGAAGTTTTTCTTTTTCTTTAGATATTCGATTGCATTTGCAAATCTAATTTTATATCCATTTAATTGAGCTTCATCAATTGCTAATTTTTCATCTAAATTCATCATTTCAATTTCATACATTAAAGATAAGGCTGCAATTTCAACATTTGAAAGACTATCCATACTTATCTCATTATTATCCACTTTTTGTTTGAGTGCAACTAACTTTTCATATAGATTATTGTATTTCTCCTGCATTTTTGTTTACCTCCTCTTTATTTGGCTCATTTTCTTCCTTATTTTTTGTGTCATTAACTAGTTTTCGCATAGCTGCGATTACCTCTTTTGTTTCTGGTTTTAGATAACCTTCTTCTTCCATTTTCTTTTCTAATTCATCTAAATGAGATATTACTTCTTCTTCTTTTACAGATTTTAGCTTTTCTTCAATTTTATTTACTTCAAATCTCTTTTGCATTGCTTTTTCTTTAAGTTTTTCTAAATCTTCTTTAGTTATAGACCCATCTTCAACTCTTTGTTCATATGAAGCAACTAAATCGTTATACTCATTAGGATTTAAATCTCCTTTATGTGCATTAAATATTGCTGTTGCACAATCCATAAAGTTTTCTTCTAGTGCAATTCTTGCAGGATCTATATCATTTGGTTTTTCTTCTTGCTCAATAGTTTCTCCACCATAAGGAAGTTGTTTTAATTCTTCACCTTCAATTTGAGGTTGTTCTATAACTTCTGCCTCAATTACATCCATCTCTTTTTGTACTGGTTCAACATCTTCAGTTATATCTATAACTTCATCTGGTCTGCCATCATGATAGTGTACATGAATAGTGTTGTTGTTTTGTTCTTCTATATTATTAATTTCAATATTATTTTGCGTAATATCTATATCTTCATTTATTTGTGTTACATTATTATCTCCATTATGAATATGCACATCACCATTAATAACAACATTTGGATTATCCTTAGTATTTTCTTCAACTTTAGGTTCTTCATCTTGTTTTTGTACTTCATCTTCTGGCTTTTCTATAGGTTTATCTTCTTTAGGTTTTTCTACCTCTTGTTTTCCTCCTACTCCTATAATTGTTGGATCTATAATAGGGTCTACTGGCTCTGGTTGAATTGGTTCTGTTTCTTTTGGCTCTTTTTTAGGCTTTTCTATTGGCTCTACAATAGTTACTGGTTCAACTTTTGGTGGTTCTGGAGCGATTGGCTCTGGTTCTTTACCATCCTTTCCGTTTTTTCCATTTTTTCCATCATTGCCATTTGAACCATTATTTCCATCACTGCCATCTTTTCCATCTTTGCCATGATAATCTTTTGGTTCTTCTTTATCTTTATCTTTATCTTTTTCATCATAATGATTATGTACTGAATGATCTGAATTATCTATATGTTTTGAACGGTCAATGTTGATGTTAATAATTTTATGTTTGTCTACATTTTTATCTTTTTTACTATTATTTACATTAACAAAAACATTTGGATCTATTCTTATATTTGGCTCTTTATCCTTTTGTTCTTCTATTGCTCTTTGTTGCTCTTCTCTAATTTGAGTTAATCTTTCTAAAATATCTTTTAAAGTTGCATCTTCTTTTTGTGGTTCATCTTTTTCTTCATTATCTCCAATTAATTGTTCGCCATTTTCTTGATATTCTTGGTAAATATCATCTGGAAGACCCACAACTTCTCCTGATTTCTTTTGTATAGGTGCCATTCTTTGAACAGCTTCTTCTATTTCTGCTCTATCTAGTTGAGGTGTTGTAGTAGTAGCTTCTTCTAATGTTTTTTCACCTTCTAGATATTTCTGCATTCCAGGAAGAAGACCTTCAAAATCATCTTGCCCTATTTCTTCTATTACAGCATCATATGCATCTATTTCGCTAGCTCCATTTTCAATTGCATCTTTATATTTTCTTTCTATTATTCTTATACTTACGTCTGTTAATAATTCATCATAAGAAGCTCCTAAATCTGGATTTTCAATAGTCTTTTCTTGTCTTATTCTAACAATTATTTCTTTAGCCTCTTTATATGATCTAGGTCTTCCATTTTTGTTATATTCATATGCTAAAGAAGGATATTTACTAACTAGAGAAGGATTGTTTCTAATTATCTCATCTATATTTTCTTGGCTAATATTTTCAAATTCAAATCCTTCTTCTCTCATAACTTCAACAGCTCTATTTGAAGCTTGAATACATTGGATTTTTAAATCTGACTCTATTTCTTTTCTTGTACCATATGCTTCACCATTTCTTCCTACTGCTTGTTGATCTGCTCTTGTAAATCCAATTTCTTTTAGCATAGTTGGTGTAATGGTTCTAGATAGATTTGCACCCATAACCATATATGCTTCTTGCATTGCAATTTGTTTTGCAGCATCTTCTTGGTGAACTAAAACTCTTGCATTATTTGCATTTTCAATAATTGATTCACCTTCAATTGGTTCTTTACTTTTAGCTTTAGACATTTTATCTGCAAGTTTAATTTGAGCTAGTATTTGCGCCATATAGTCATGTTCTTCTTCTATGGCATCATAAACGGTATTTACATATTCTCCTCTTGCAAACTCTTCAAAAGGTAATACTTCTAATGTATACTCATTAATATGTATTCCTTCTTCGTCCATAAATACATTAGGTTCAATAGGTTTACCTTCAGCATCTAATTCTACTAAACTTGTTCCTTTAGACACTTCAGCAACATATTTTATGATACTATCCTTTAACACATTTGGATTTACTTCCATTGTGCCACTACCTTTTGCAAGTTTAACATATCCTCTTAAGTATGCTGCTGTTACGCTTGCTAATTGCTTTTCTACATTTTTTTGGACGTCTTTTTTTCTATAATCTGTGCTAATAGCCATTTTTTATCCTCCTTTTTGTATTCTTTTCATTATTCTTTATTTTCACTCTCAACTTCTTCTATTATTTTGTCTATAGAATCTTTTTGTACTTTAGATTCATCTACTGTAACTTTTAAATTTTTAACTTTTTCTAAATATTCTTTTCTTTGTTCTGGTGTTTTCATACTATACCTCCTAAAAAATACAATACTTCAAACATATAATATCTTAAAACATAACTTTATTCAATTATTTAATATATATATAATATTATTGTAATATAAAGCTCAAAAAAGACGCACTATTACAGTACGTCTTATTTTTGTATTACTTCAATTTTATTTATTTGTGTTTTGATTTTTGTATATTCTACTAGTTTAATCATAGAACACCTCCATCAAATGCACTTTTATTATACCACAATTTTGTTTGTTTTTCAATATTTTTATCTATAATTGGTTTACATATTTTTTGAATAAATTTCCTCTTACTTCAAAGTTTTTGTATAGATCAAAAGATGCGCTTGCAGGTGACATTGCTACAACATCTCCATAGCTTGTATTATCTTTTGCATAATCTACTGCTTCTTTAAGATTTGTAAACTCAACTATTGGCATAGTGTCTACACCACGTTTTTGAGCTTCTGTTTGTGCTGCTTCACGAATCTTTGGTGCAGTTGTTCCAACAAGTATAAGAAGTTTTACTTTATCCATTAGGTATGGTCCCATTACATCATATGGAATATGTTTATCATAACCCCCAGCAATAAGAACTATTGGTTCTTTAAATGATTTTAGCCCTGCTATAGTTCTTGTTGGACTTGATGCAATTGAATCGTTATACCATTTTACTCCATTTATTTCACGAACAAATTCCATTCTGTGCTCTACACCACCAAATGTTTGGCAAACATGAACTATAGGCATAATTCCTGTAATATCTATTACTAAACTTGCTGCAGTACAAATATTTGCTACATTATGCATTCCAACTATTTTAATATCTTCAATGCTCATTATTCTTTCTTCTACACCAGATACTCTAGAATATATTGCTCCGTCTCTATAATATACAGCATTTGTTTCTTTTTCTAGACTAAATTTTCTAACTAATCCTTTTGCCTCAGCTTCATATCTTGGAGTAAATTCGTTATCTTCATTTAAAACTAATATTCCATCACTTTCTTGGCAATTAAAAACATTAGATTTTGCTCTAATATATTCTTCATAGTCATGATGATAATCTAAATGGTTTGGAGATACATTTGTAATTGCTGCTCTATCTGTCTTTTCCTGCATTGTCATAAGTTGGAAACTACTTAACTCAAGAACAACGTAATCCTCACTTGTAATTTCTTCTACTTTATCTAGAAGTGGTGTTCCTATGTTTCCTCCAACATATACATTTTCTCCTGCTTCTTTTAAGAATAGTGATGTTAAAGTTGTTGTTGTAGTCTTACCATCTGAGCCAGTTATAGCTATAACTTTTGCATCTGTAAGATGTATGAATGTTTCCATCTCAGATGTCAGTATAACACCAGCTTCAACTGCTTCTACAATTTCAGGAGTCCAAGGTTTAACACCTGGAGATCTAAAAATGTAGTCTGACTCTTTTAATCCTTGTAGATAGTTTTCACCAAGTACAAATTCTATATTATCTAATCCTTGAAGCTTTTCTGGTATTTCTTCATTTTTATCTCTGGCAATAATTTTTGCACCAAGTTTGTTTAAATATATAATTGCAGGAATATTACTTACCCCTAGACCTATTACAGATACTTTTTTCCCATTTATTTCTTCTTTGAATTTAACTATTCTATCGTTCATATTCTCACTCCTTATTTCTCCTATATTATATTCTAATGCGTTATAAATTTCAACAATTCATTTGTCTATATTAAAAAATAAAGACTCACATTAATTTGTGAGTCTCTTTTTTAATTTCCTCCAAGTATTTCTGAACTATTTAAATTTCCGCCATATTTATATGAACCACAAGCTGTTTGGTCTTCTTTCATATTGCTGTTTTTATCATTTACGCATTCACATACCATTATGCTTTCTAACCTACAAGTTGAGTCCTCTATGCAGTTGTGCATACATTTTGAAACATTACATTGAATTTTTGGTGTCACTTCTTTATATATCATATTCTCATCTCCTACTTATATTATTTACTTTTATATATTTTTTATTCTTTAATATTTTATTTGTATTTTATGTAAATTTTTGTTATACTATAGTGCATGGAAAGATATAATCATTTAAACACATATTTAAAAGAAAAATTTGGAGAAAGAACACTAAAGATATGCGTTGACGCAGGATTTACATGTCCTAATCGTGATGGTACAAAAGGTGTAGGTGGATGTATATTTTGCGGTGAACGTGGCTCAGGTGAACATTTAAAAACTATAGATATAGCAGAACAAATAAAAAATCATTTAGAAAGTTACAGAGGAATGCGTGCAAACAAGTTCATTGTATATTTTCAAAACTTTACTAATACTTATGACACGATAGAAAACCTTAAGAAAAAATATGACTCTGCCCTTGTAGATAATAGAATCGTAGGAATACAAATTGCTACAAGACCAGATTGTGTTAATGAAGATGTAGCAAAGCTTTTATCTTCGTACTCAAATAAGTACTATGTATGCGTTGAGCTAGGGCTTCAAACTACAAATGAAAATACTGGAAAACTAATTAATAGATGTTATACAAATGATGATTTTGTAAATGCTGTAAATATTCTTAGAAAGTATAATATTGATGTAGTTACACATATTATGGTAGGACTTCCAGGAGAATCTCATGAAGATATTGTAAATTCTGTTAATTTTGTTAATAATTTGGATATACAAGGATTAAAAATACATTCTACATACGTTACAAATGATACTAAATTAAACAAAATGTATGAAGAAGGTACCTACTCTCCTATTTCTTTAGAGTATTATCTAGATGAACTATGCTATATTATTACTCATATCCGTAAAGATATTATTCTACATAGAATTAGTGGAGATGCTCCAAAAGATATGCTTGTAGCTCCTTCTTGGAACTCGCATAAAAAGCTTGTTTTAAATGGCATAGATAAAATACTTATAGAAAGAGATTTAAACCAAGGTATGTATTATTCTGTTGAAGAATAATGTCGTTTTATGGTATAATGGCTGAGGTGATAAAAAATGGATAGACCAATAATTGGTGTTAGTGCAAGACCATATATTACAGATAATGGAAGAAATGCACTAGTAATACTTGAATCAATAAGAAGAGCGATAATTAATAATGGTGGTATTCCACATATAATACTTCCTACTCAAGATATGGTGTATATGAATAACAGAGAAACTCCTCTTACAGATGAGGATAAAGAAATACTTGACACACAAATAGATATGTGTGATGGTATTCTTATGCCAGGCGGAGATTTTATGTATTTTTATGATAGATATATTTGTGACAGAGCAAATGAAAAAGATATGCCGCTTCTTGGAATATGTATGGGAATGCAAACAATGTGCAATTACAATAATGAAAACAAAAACATATTTATTGAAGGACATAAAGATTTAACAAAAGACTATGTTCACTCTGTAAATATTATTCCTGGTACAAAACTTTATGATATTATTGGCAAAGGAAAAATAATGGTAAATAGTATTCATAGAACTAAAGTACCAAATTCTGGAGACTACTCAGTTTGTGCTAAAGCTGAAGGAGATATAATTGAAGGAATTGAAAAGAAGGACAAGCTATTTAATATTGGAGTTCAATGGCATCCAGAAAGAACAGATGACGAGCCTAGCAGAAAAATTATTACTGCTTTTATTGAAGCATGCAAACAGTATAAAAATAAAGAAAAAAATAAGTAAATAGTAAAAAGATTAAAAGGAGCACTAAGTGCTCCTCTTTTTTAGTCTGTTATATCATCATCTATTATTACATAGAAATTATATTCTGGATATTTCTCTTTAAGTTTTTTCTCTATTTCATCCTTTACTTCTTCTCTATTCTTACATTCAAAACCAATGATAAGATCAAAGTATACAGCTTTTTCTTTTTCATCTACAAAGAAACCATGAATTTGTTTAATATGTTCATATTCTTTTATTATTCTTCCTATCTCTTGTTTCATTTCTTTGTATTCTCTGCTATCATTTGCTGCATATATTCCAATAGTCATTATAATTCCAAATTTGTTAAATATATCTACTGTAATTTTTCTAGTTAAAACATGTATGTCTTGTGCTGTCATATCATCTGGAATTTGAATGTGTGCTGTACCTATTGTTTTAACTGGTCCATATGTGTGTAAAGATAAATCATATACACCTTGTACTTTATCATATGCACTTATTGCTTTTTTTATTTCATCAGTTAATTCTTTATCTGCACGTTGCCCTATCATAATATCTATTGTTTCTTTTAACATTTCTATTGCAGATTTTAATATTACTATAGATATTACAATACCTATATATCCTTCTAAACCAAGTCCAAAGAAATAGTTAATTAATGCTGCAACAAGTGTTGAAAATGATAATATAGAATCCATTAATGCATCTTCACCAGAGGCAACTAAGCTTTGTGAGTTAAGTTTTTTACCTGTAGCTTTAACATATCTTCCAAGAAAGAATTTTGTTGCAACTGCAACTGCAACAATTACAATTGAAACAATTGAATATGTTGCTACTTGCTTATTAATTATTTTATCTAAAGATTCTTTAAATGCTGTAACACCTGCAATTAAAACGATTGCAGATACTATTACAGATGTAAAGTACTCTACTCTTCCATGTCCGAATGGATGCTCTTTGTCTGGAGCCTTATTTGCAATTTTTGTTCCAATTATTGTTACTACAGATGATATTACATCTGTTAAGTTGTTTACCGCATCTAATACGATAGCGATAGAATTTGTAATCAATCCAATTACTGCTTTAAATGCAACTAGTATTATATTTACTATTATTCCTAATGCACTAGTTTTAATTATTTTCTTTTCTCTTTCCAATTTTTTTCACCTTTATATTTTAGAATACGCTAATTTAGCGCTTATATTTAATTATATTACATTAGTAAATTTTGTCAACAAAAAAGAGTATAAAATTAATTATACTCTTTTTATTATATTTATTCTTCAAGCATTAATGCTTTAAATTCATCTAAATCTTTTTTGAAGCCTTCGAATGCCTCTTTATATAGATTATCATCTAGAGGATCTACTCCAGCAAGTCTTAGTAATTCTACTGGTGACATAGAAGATCCAGATTTCAAGAATTTCTTGTAATTTTCTATATGTTCTTTATTTCCTTCAAATATTCTTTTAGCAATAACAGAAGCTACAATATTTCCAATTGTGTATTTATATACATAGTATGCAGAATAGAAATGAGGAATACCAAAACAAGAATATTTAGAATACTCATTTGCAGGTATTAATCCTCCATAATACTTAGTATTTAAATCTTCATATAAATCTGTTATTGTTTGCATAGATAATCCTTCATTTGCTGCACTCATTTTATGAAGTGAGTCTTCAAACTGAGCAAATAATGGTTGTCTGTAGCATGTTCCTATGAAATCATAAAGTTTTCTGTATAGTAGATATGCTTTTTCCTCTTTTGTTTTTGCTTTAGATATAAGTAAGTTTAAAAGAAGATTTTCATTAGTAGTTGATGCTACTTCTGCAACAAATATTCTGTAGTCATGATTGATAAATTCTTGATTTGTTTTAGAATAATATGTATGACATGAATGACCTAACTCATGAATTAGAGTAAATACAGATTCAAGATCATTTGTAAAGCTTGTAAGGATAAATGGATTTGTATCGTAACATCCTGAAGAATATGCTCCATGTCTTTTAAACTCGTGTGGTAGATAATCTATCCATCTTTCATTTCTTGCTTTATCTAATATTTCTTTATAGTCTTCTCCCATATTTTTAGTTGCTTCATATATTAGATTAAATGCATCATCTAATGTATATTTAGATTCTGGTTCTTTTGCAAGTGGTAGATATAAATCATAACGCTCCATTTTCTTACCAAGTATTTTTGAAGATAAATCTATGTATTCTACAAAATAATCATGATATGTTTCATTGGCCATTTTTAATATTTTATAGAAAAGATCAGATGTTACTTCATCTGAAAATACAAATGCATCAACAGGTGAGTCAAATTTTCTAACTTTAGAGTAGAAAACATCTTCTTTTACACTACCTTCTAGAGTTTTAGCATAAATTGGTGCATATTTTTTGTACTCTTTATACACTTTTTCATATGCTTGTTTACGAATAGATTCATCTGGATTTTTTAAGAATTCTCTTAATGTTTCATCATTTAAGAAATATTCTTTTCCATCAATTACTACTGGTTCATATTCAAGCTTAATTGCATTATATGTTTCATATGAGTTCATAGCATTCATTGCTTTGTTTATTACTTCTTCTGTTTCATCACTTAATTTGTGTGGATTATATCTTAATATGCTATAAAACATTCTAGAATATTTTTTACATCTTTCATCTTCTAAAAGTTTGTTGCATTTTGCCTCATTTTGTCCTATCTCTAAGTCCATAAAAACTAATGCTTCACTATACATTGCACTTAATCCTTGAATTCTTGATTCTAAGTTTTGTATTTCTTCATTTTTAGGATCTACATCTATTTGAAGATGTGAGTACATTGAAAGTTTTTGTATTTTTCTTGAAGTAATTTCATATAACTCCATGAATTCTAAGAATCTATCTACTGAATCTAAGAAGTTTCCTTTATATTGTTCAAATTTAGAAATATTATCTTTTACGATATTAAAATCTTTTTCATAGTCTTCTATTGTCTTATATATTGAACTAATATCCCATTTAAATTTTTCATCTATTTGTTCTCTTTTCATAATTATTCCCTCCTTTAAGTTTTCTCTTGGCTGTAAATTAATTTGTGCTTGAATTTTACCACCGTAAGTGGATGTAGTCAAGAAAAAAGTATTATTTTTACCTTTTAGATTATATCATAAAAATAAAAAAGATAGGATAAATCTCCTATCTTTTATTTTATTTTGACATTTTCTTTACCAAATGCTAATTCTAGTCTTTCTAAAACTAAAGGATTGTCTTGTAAGAAATGATTACTTGAAAGTAGTCTCATCTTGTTAGTCCCATCATAGAAAATATATACTGGATTTTTACCAGGATATTCTTTATTTAAATCTTTAATATATCCTATTACTCTATCTTCTAAATCTAATTTATCTTTAGGTATTCTTATATATATTTTTCTAAGCCCAACTTTTTGTTCTTCTTTTTTTATTACTGGCTCTTTAGTTTGAGTTTTTCCTTGTCCTTTTTTTATATCCTCATCTATATTTACTATATTTTGTACAAGAATTTTAGCTCCTTCTTCCTCTTTTATACTTACTTTTCCTGTAACTTTAAGAATAGCTTCATCTTCTAGAATTCTAAAGAATCTATCATATGTTGTTGGGAATATTACAAGTTCTACCTCACCAAATAAATCTTCAAGCCCTGCAAACATCATGTTTTTGCCAGATTTTGTCATAAGTACTTTTCCTTTGTTAAAGATACCACATAAAGTTACTGTTTTTTCATCATAACTTTGCTTTGGTTCAGTTGATTCAGTTTCTTCCTCTTCTGATTCAGTTTCTTCATTTAACTCTAAAGTTGTAACTGTAGCATTCTTTTTTATATATTCTTTGTATTCATCTAAAGGATGACCGCTGATATAAAGGCCTAGCATCTCTTTTTCCATATCTAGCAATTCTCTATTTGTTGGTATTCTTCCGCTTTTTTCTATTTTAATGCTACTTTGTCCAGATGGCTCAATTTCTCCAAAGAAGTCCATTTGATTTACATAGTTATTCTTTCTTTGATGGTTTACTCCATCTATAATCATTTCAAAGTTTTCTAGAATATCATAACGATTGTATTCTTTTTCTAGTTCGTCAAAGCATCCAGCTTTAATTAATCCTTCTACGCAACGTTTGTTTACTGCTTCTGTTGATACTCTTTGGCAGAAGTCTAGGAAACTTGTATATTTTCCATTTAGTTTTCTTTCTTTAATAATTTCATCTATTGCACTTTCGCCAACATTTTTAATTGAGCTTAATGCAAATCTAATTTTACCATTTATTACTGCAAAACGAGAATATGACTCATTAATATCTGGTCTTAATACCTCAATTCCTAGTTCTCTTGCCTCATTTATATAGATAGGTACTTTATTTTGGTTACCCATGAATGAATTCATATTTGCAGCTAAAAATTCTGCTGGATAATGATATTTTAGATATGCTGTCTCATATGCTACAACTGCATATGCTGCTGCGTGAGATTTATTGAATGCATATTTTGCAAATTCTGCCATTTCATCAAAAATTTTGTTGGCAGACACTTCATCTATACCATTTTTTGCTGCACCTTCAACAAACACTTCTCTTTCTTTATTCATTACATCTATCTTTTTCTTACCCATGGCACGACGAACAATATCTGCACGTCCTAAAGTATATCCTGCAAGTTCTCTAAATATTTGCATAACTTGCTCTTGATATACCATACATCCATAAGTAGGCTTTAATATTTTTTCAAGTGATTTATGTGTATATTCTATGTTTTCTTTGTTATTTTTGTTCTTTATATAACGTGGAATTTGATCCATTGGTCCAGGTCTGTAAAGTGAAATCATTACAATGATATCATCTATTGAGTCTGGTTCCATCTTCATCATCATTTTTCTAAAACCTGGGCTTTCCATTTGGAATACACCAAGTGTTTTTCCTTGAGTTAACATTTTATATACGCCTGGGTCATCATAGTCTCCAAAGTCTACATCTATTCCATGTATCTTTTTTATTAGCTTTTTAGCATCACTTATTACTGTTAAAGTTCTTAAACCTAAAAAATCCATCTTAAGAAGACCTAATTCTTCAAGGGTAGTCATAGTATACTCTGTAGTTAGTTGTCCTTCATTTTCATACATTGGGACATAGTTTACTACAGGCTCTTTTGTAATAACCACACCACAAGCATGAGTAGACGCTTGACGGCACAAGCCTTCTAGTTTTTTAGATATATCTATTACTCTTCTTGTTTCTATATCTTCATTATATAATTTTCTTAAATCTGGGCTTTCAGATAATGCCTCATCTATTGTTATTTTAAAGCTATGTGGAATTAGCTTTGCAATAGAATCTGCTTTTTTATATGGTATGTCTAGCACTCTTGCAACATCTCTAATTGCAGCACGAGCTGCCATTGTACCAAAAGTTATGATTTGGGCTACATGGTCATGTCCATATTTTTCTGCCACATAATCTATTACTTCTTGACGTCTTTCATAGCAAAAATCTACGTCAAAATCTGGCATACTTACACGTTCTGGATTTAAGAATCTTTCAAAAATTAATCCAAATCTTAAAGGATCAATATCTGTAATACCTATTAAGTATGCAGCTAAGGAACCTGCTCCACTTCCTCTACCTGGTCCTACAGGTATTCCTTGAGACTTTGCATAGTTTATGAAATCTTGTACAATTAGGAAATAATCTATATATCCCATTTTGTCTATTACACTTATTTCATAATCTAGTCTTTCTTTAACTTCATTCCATTTTGACTCAGGATACTTCTTAGGTATAGCATCATAGCATTTCTTTGTAAAATACTCTAAATGAGTAACATTTTCCTCAATTTTATATTCTGGTAAAATTGTATGTCCAAATTCAATTTCTACATTACACATATCTGCTATTTTTAATGTGTTTTCTATTGCTTCAGGAACAGCTTTAAATGCTTCTTTCATCTCTTCTGGAGATTTAAAGTAAAATTCATTTACTTTAAAAGACATTCTATCTTCATCATTTAGTGTTTTTCTTGTTTGTATGCATAACAACACTTCATGAAAATCATAATCTTCTTTATTTAGATAATGGCAGTCATTTGTTGCAACAAGTTGCAAACCATATTCTTTAGAAAACTCAATTAGTTTTTGATTTACTAATATTTGCTCTCTTAATTTATTGTCTTGTATTTCTAGAAAATATCTATCTTTTCCAAAAATGCTTATATATTTTTCTATATGCTCTTTTGCTCCACGAATATCTCCTGCTGTAATTCTTCTTGCAAGTCCTCCTGCAAGGCACGCAGATAAGCAAATTAGCCCCTCATTGTATTTTTCTAAGATTTCAAGATCAATTCTTGGTTTGTAATAAAAACCTTCTGTATAACCCATTGAGACAAGTCTAGATAGGTTTTTATATCCGGTGTTGTTCATTGCAAGTAGTATTAGATGGTTAGGTTCTGTATCAAGTCTTCCTTCTTTATCTAGGCGTGAACGAGGAGCAACGTATACTTCACAACCAATGATTGGTTTTATACCTTGCTTAATACATTCTTTATACATTTCTATTGCGCCAAACATGTTGCCATGATCAGTAATTGCTACTGCTGGCATTCCATATTCTTTTGCTTTTTGTACTACTTCTTTTATTCTTATTGCACCATCAAGTAAACTATACTCTGTGTGCAAATGTAAATGAACAAAACTCACCTCTATCACCACTTGTATTATACCAAAATTATTCGTCAATGTACATATAAAAAAAGCAAGAAAATTAATTCTTGCTTAACAGTTTTTTATATTAAAATTCTCCATATATTTTTTTAAAGCTTTTCTTAGTGCTACTTCTCGTGTGTAACCACTAAATTTTTCAAAATGGTATACATAGTCTCTAAATATGTAGTTTTCTATTGCTTCTAAATTTATATTTTGAATTTCTATTCCATATAATGGTATTTTTCTTAACTCTTGTTTTAGCTCATATCCGTGATGGAAATGGCTCCTCTCTCTTGCTAACTACAGCAGAGCTTTTCTTTTTGTTTGTAAATAAAAAGCTAAACATAGCAAAACCTCCTTGAAATTATTATAAGATTTAATAAATAAATATGCTTTATTATTATACCATATTATGTAGTCTTAAACAAGCCTTAAAATTGAGTTTTTAGCTAAAATGTGGTATAATATATATATAAACTTATTTATTTAAGTTTATAAAAATTAATATTTTTTAAGAAAGGAGGATCTAACTATGATCCGTTTTATTAAAAACTATATCGTAGATATAGTAGTTATTTTAGTTGTTGCTGTTTTAATTGGAGCTTCTATCTTTATGATGAAGGGAATTGATGGTGCAAGAAAGTATGATTGTGATGTTCACATTATTAGTCTAAACACTAATATTTCTGTCAAAAAAGATGGACAAGATTATTCTAAAATTGATGGCAACATCTTTAGAATCGTTGAAGATCCTCTTACTATGACAATAAATGAACAAAAAGTTGCTTATGCAGGTGATGCATATCACTTTATCAATCAAGACTCTCATACTATCTATCTAAATAACGAATTTGCTGTAGAAATGACTGGTGAATTATCTGTTTTTGGTAATAACTACACATTATACAACAAAGAAGGACAAAAGATTGGTAGAGCACATTTTAATTTCTTAGACACATATGGATATGTATATGACACTAATGACAATGTTATTGCAAAATATACTTCAGCTCTGTTTTTCAAAGACTATAAGGTATTTATTGTAGATAATGATGTTTTAAGTGATGATGCAATCCTTATGCTTGTTGCTTCATATGTAAGTGACAAAAATTACGACAACAACTAATTAAAGACCTAGCAAATGCTAGGTCTTATTTATTTTTAATTCTATTTATCTAAATCTACAAATTCGTAGAATGTTGTTCCAAGCCCTAAAGTTACAGCATGTTCTATTGTGTGTGCTCCGTGTCTTGTTTCAACTCTTTCTAAGAAATGTTCTCTTCCTGGATCTTGAGATTTATATATTAAATCCAGAGATGCTCTGTCACATGCAACAGGGTCTAATGATGCAACTATTCCTATATCTTGCATGCATGGAGTTTCTGGATTTGAATCACAATCACAGTCTACTGAAAGATTGTTTATTACATTAATATATACAATTCCTCCACGTTTGTCATAATAATCCATTACTGCAGAACAAGCTTCAGCCATTGACTCTAAAAAATCATCTTGAGCTGGTAAATGTGACCATACATAGCTTTGTTCTTGGTTTTCTGCTCCTGCAGAGTGTATGTTTAGTTTTCCTGCAGTTGATGCAACACCTATAGACATATTTTTAAGTGCTCCACCAAAGCCACCCATTGCATGACCTTTAAAGTGTGAAAGCATTAATAATGAATCATAGTTTTCTAAGTGAGAACCAACGATATCTTTGTCTAAATGTTTACATCCTTGAATTGTTGGAATAGAAAACTCTCCTTCACTATCTAGAATATCTACATCAGCTATTTTAGTAAAGCCATGATCTTCTACACATTTTAGATGGTCTTCTAGATTTTGTCTTTTTCCACCATAAGCAGTACAGTTTTCTACTATTGTTCCATTTAAATGTGAAACAATGTCTTTAATTAGTTCTGGTTTTAAATAGTTGTGTCCTCCAGGTTCACCTGTAGAAATCTTTACACCAACTTTTCCGGGTAATTTATATCCTACTGCTTCATAGATTTTTACCAAACTTTCTGGTGTAATCTCTTTTGTAAAATATACATTAACTTTTTCTTTCATAGTCTTATCTCCTATTAATGTAAAATATTTTCTATTTCTTCAATAGTTTCTCTATTATATATTTTGTAGTTGCCACCATATCCACCTATTGTGTAATATGTATATGTTTTATTTACATCTTCTTGTGGATTTAATGCAACATCAGTCCTAATTTTTTCTAGTTTTTTAAAGTCTTCTTGTGTTAATTGTTTCGAATAGAACTCTTTATGTTGATATTCAAAACCTTCAAAGCCTATATAATGGTCTTCATATCCAGTTGCAACTAATGTATTATAATCTACAACATATTCTCTATTATAATAGCTTCCGCCATCATTTTGTAATGTTGTAAATTTATCATCTGTTGTAATATAAATGTCTGAATCTGATACCAAAGTTATTACTTCTTTTTTCTCTTTATTTTTATTTGGTATTTTTGAACATAATAGAACTACTAGTGCAATAATTGATGCTGCAAGTAATATTGCTAGTGTTATTATTATACCCTTCTTTTTCATATAATCACCTCAAACTATATGTTTACATCACAATCTCTTAAATCGTGAAGTAATTTATCCATTCCGTCTTGTCTGTAGTTGAAAATATGGCCTTTCATACCTAAAGACTCACTTGTTTGAATATTATCTGGTCTATCATCTATAAAGAAAGATTCTTCTGGTTTAATATTACATTTTGTAAATAATATGTTATAAAACTCTGGCATTGGTTTTCCCATGTGATAATCACAAGAAACAATCCAATCATCTATTATATCTTTTAGCTTAGTAGTTAGTAAAAATTCAAATGTTTCATGATTATTATTAGATAATACATATATTTTATATCCGTTCTCTCTTAATTTTATTATTAAATCTATTACTTCTTCATTAAATGGTCTATATTTGTAATAGTTAGTTGCTCTTTCAAAAATTCTTTCATCTTGCTTTAGATAATCTGGTATATCTGAACTTAAAAAGTGTTCTTTAAGTGTCATACTACCTTCATCCATCTCTTTCCATTTCCAAAAGTAATTTACTTTTATACATTCATATTCTTCTTCAGTTAAGCCTAAATTATCTAATGAATTAATAGGTTTATCCATAAGAATAACATTTCCTAAATCAAAAACAATATTTTTAATCATAATTACTCCTTTAATATTTTTTCTCTTGCTGCTTTTAGTAGATTCATTTGGGCATCAAATTCTTCATCTTTCCATTTAGAAAATGTATAGTTTTGAGGATTATTCTTTTTATCCTCTATTAACTCTTCTATTTCAAATAATTTTACACTTTCTACTTCTTCTTTTTGCAAAACAAGTTTGTCTATATCTATTTCTTGTACTAATAAATAGTTATATGTAAAGTATGCACTTGTTGGTCTTTGGCTTTTATATATTGCAACTTCTGTTAAACATTTCTCATTTATTACCAAGCCTATTTCTTCATATACTTCTCTTTTTACAGCTTCAATTGGTGTTTCACCACTATCTACATGACCACCAGTTTTTGCCCACATTCCTGGGTTATTGCTTTTAATTAAAGCACGTTGCTGAAGTAGTACTCTACCTTTTAAATCCATAATCCAGCATGATACATGCCTGTGGTAAAGTAATTCTTTGTGAGCAGTGTTTCTGTCTACTACTTGTCCTGTTAAGTTATTATTTTCGTCTACTACATCTAAATATTCCATAATACTATTCTCCTGTGTAAGTAGTATATCACAAAAGAAATTAATTTCATACAATAAATTACAATATATTTTTGTTTTCTTCTAAATTTTAATATATAATATCTGTAGGTGATTTAAATGAAACGTGATATATTAATTTTTCCAAAGTTTAAAAATATTGCTAAAATCCAAGAGATTAGAGACAAATATGACCCACTAGCAAAAGCGGTTCCACCTCATATTACTATTGTTTTTCCGTTTGGTGATGAAATGAGTGATGAAGAAATACTTCAAAAGGTTCAAGAAAGTCTAAAAGAATTTAAAGCATTTAATATTACTTTTAAAGGCTTATCTTTATATTATGATGAATTCTATGCTAAAAAGAATGTTATATTTCTAAATTGTATTGAAGGAAAAGAAGAAATTATTAAGCTTCATGACATTTTATACAAAGAAATATTTGCCTCTCATTTAGATACTAGATTTGAATATACTCCACATATTACTTTAGGAAATGCAGATAGTTTAGATGACATTCATCTTGATGATAAGTTTGAATACTTTGTAGATGAGTTAACTTTAGAAGGAATTGGCAATGATGATTCTTCTATTATACTTGGAACAATTAAGTTAAGATAAAAAAAGAGATAGGGGTTATTCCTCTATCTCTGGTTTTTTCTTCATATGTGTTCCAATTATTTCTGAAACATCTGTTACTGTTACGAAAGCTTGCACATCTGCAGCCGCTACTATATTTCTTATCTCTGTTAGCTCAAGTCTAGTAACTACTGAGTAAAGTATCATTGTTTCTCCGTTTATTAATCCTTTACCTTCAAAAGATGTAACTGTTCTTCCTAGTCTTTTGTATATTTCTCCTGCAACTTTTGCACTTTGGTTTGTAACAATAAGTACTGCTTTTCCTTGTTCTAATCCTTCAGATACAAAGTCTATTACTTTGAAAGTAATAAAGTAAGTTAAAAGTGAGTATAAAGCTCTGCTAAATCCAAATAGGAAGCCTGCGGTTCCATATATAAATATATTGCAAATTAGTACAATTTGTCCTACTGAAAAACTAGATTTTTTGCTTAGGATTATAGCTGCAATTTCTGTTCCATCTAAGCATCCACCATATCTAATAATTAGCCCTACTCCAATTCCTAGTACTAAGCCACCATACACTGTTGCAAGAAGTTTATCTTGTATACCAATACTTAGTGTTTCTGTGTAAAGTAACATACCAGAGAAAACTAACATTGCAAATAATGCTTTTAATACGAATTCTTTACCTAGAGACTTTAGTCCTAGTAGTATAAACGGCAAGTTAAGTAGTACTATGAATAAACTTGGCTTTAGTTTTGTTAGTTGAGCAAGCATTATTGATATACCATTTATGCCACCATCTAAAATTAGATTTGGTATTAATATTGCACCAATTGCAAATGCTGCTAGTGCACATCCTATAATTATCAAGAAAATTGATCCTATCTGTTTAAGTACCTTCTTTTTCATAAATCTATTTACCTCCTAAACAATTCCATAAATCATTGAAATATCTGTTGGAATTATATATTTTGCTCCTATTTTTTCTGCAACTACAAGTACAAAAGCACACATTGCACGTGTTGCAAACCACCATGCAGGATCATCTACACGAGACTTAATTTCTTCCATTGAAATTTCAGTATAATATCTTTTAGTATCTTCTTTTCTAGTTACTATATACATCATAATTGGTTCGTCTTTGTCTTCATATAATGTGTTTTTTTCATATCTAACACCAGATTCTCTTGCAAATAGTCCATGTCCTCCACCAGCTAAAATCATAATATCTGTTTGAACGTTTGGAACTTCAATTCTTTGCCTTATATAATCCATTACATCTTCAAGTTTAGATTTAGCTATGTCCTCACTTAAATCTGGAAATTCATGCATTATGTCCATAACACCAAAGTTATTATTTACCATTTGCTGAATTTTTCCATCTTTTACATAAGACATTTCAGTAGAGCCACCTCCACCAACAAATACTAGTGCCTCTTTAACAACTTTTGTTGAGCCTTTTACTGTATATATATTTTCTTCTTCAGATGAAATTATATTAAAATCTAGTCCTGTTTTAGATTTAAAGTAGTTTAAGAACTCTTCTCTTTCATTATCCTTTAAATCTCTAAATATGCTTGTACCACATACGAAAAGATTAGATTTGTCCGTTTCATTTACAGTTTCAATTAGCTTTTCTATATCTTCATCTTTTAATTTATTTCCGTTTTCTTTATAGTTTTTCTTAAAAGTTATAGTTACACTTTTAATATGCTTTATATTTTCTCCATCAAAGCTATCTACTTTAGTTACGGTAGATCCCACCTCTATTACTATTTTTTCCATTTTGTCCTCCCTTAAATGTACATTTAGATATTATCATATAATAATTATTTTTACAAGAATGTATAAAAAAGTCCAAAGATTTCTCCTTGGACTTTCATTTTATTATTCACTTCTAAGTACTACTGCTGGGTCTTTTTTTGCTGCAACTTTTGATGGTACAAGACCTGCAATTACTGTTAGAATTACACTAATTATTATTAGTGCTATAGCTCCGCCAAGTGGCAATACTGGGCGCATGTCTGTATCTGTTATTGCATGAATTATTTTTCCTATTGGTATATTTAGTAACATTGTAACAAGTATTCCTAAAACTCCTGCAATAAATCCTTCAATAAATGTCTCAGCATTAAATATTTTAGAAACATCTCTTTTGGATGTACCCATAGCTCTTAGTATACCAATTTCTTTTGTTCTTTCAAGAACAGAAATATATGTAATAATTGCAATCATTATACTTGATACTACAAGTGATATTGATACAAATGCAATTAGAACATATGAAATTGCATTAATAATTGTTGTTACAGATTTCATTAATAATCCTACAAAATCTGTGAAAGTAATTTTATCTTGTTCTTCTACAGAATCATTATATTCATTTATACAATCTGTAATTCCATCTTTTGCTTCAAACGTATCTGCATAAATTTGTATTTTTGATGGAGTATCAAAAGAAACTTTACCAAAATTTTTCATATTGTCTTCATATGTTCCTGGACTTATTGTATCATCATACATTCTAATCATTAAATCTCTATCTGGATTTTGAATATATGAATCTACAAAGCTTGCTAGTTGAGACTCAGATAAATACATCATTTGAGATTGCATTGTAGGATCTGCTGTTTGGACCATAATAGCAGATGCAAATTGTGCTTTTTCTGTAACAGTCATATTAGCTAAATATTTTTTAGCTTCTTCTACTTTTTCATCATCTGTAGATATTTTAAACTGTAATCCATTAATTACATTTTTAGACTCATCTGCTTCTTGTGCTTTTACTACTTCTGAATTATTTGTATGTTCTATTATATAATTAGTTAAAAGTTTAGTATATCCAAGAGGTGCTGTTATTAATGCATTTTTTGAGCCTTCTTTTTGTTTTAGTATTCCTACTACTTTTAATTCAATAGCGCCTTTAAGTAGTTCTTCTACTTTACCAGAGCTATCTTTAACATTTTCAAATAATCCGTTATCTTTTTTAATATAGTAATCACAAGTGGGAATAATTTTAAAAGTTTTATTTAATATATCGCTATATTCTATTTTTTGTTTTTCTACAGTTATATCTTCTTCTGCTTCTAATTTTTTTATTATTTCTTTATACTCTTTTGAAGGTAGAAGTCCTAGCTTATATAGTGTTGGTGCAGCAATTTCATTATTTCCATCTAGCACTATTACTACTTCATCATAGTTTTGCGGTAATCTTCCTTCAATTACATCATACTCATTTATAACTGCAGGACTTATCACTTGCTCATCTGTTGTTCCTGGCATTATTTGATCTATAATATTTCTAGTACTCATTGTAGTTGAAGCAGATGATGTAAAATTACTTGCCATAGATAAGGCACCTGATACATTATTTTTAGATTCAAATGTTGAACCATCTGCATTTACTAGTTTTCCGTCTACATCATATGAGTATAAGTCAAAACTTGTATCATATGAGTATACTACACCGTTTTCTCCTAGATAGTCATGAATTTTAGTTTCTTTATCATCTAGATATTTTTTAAAGTCTGTTAAATTATTTTTAGTCATAGTCATTGAAACTTTACTTACTCTTTCAATTCCTGTAACATCTGAATAAACTGCATCATGTTCGTGGTCTGCTTCATTTAATTCATAAAAGCCTGCATCCCCTAGTATACTAGATAAATCCATAGATTGTGCTTCAATCTCAATTGGATAAGAGAGCATAGTTTCTTTTTGTATATCTGTTATGTATTTATTTACTCCAGATGAAAGTGATAAAATTAATGCTATACCAATTATTCCTATACTTCCAGCAAAAGCAGTAAGAATTGTTCTTCCTTTTTTAGTCATTAAGTTATTTAGACTAAGCTTTAGAGCTGTAATAAAGCTCATATGAGTCTTTTTATTTGCATATTTATTTTCTTCTACTTCTTCTTTTTCGTTATATGGATTTGAGTCATCTGTAACTTTTCCATCTACTAGTTTTACTATTCTTGTTGAATACTTCTCTGCAATTTCTGGATTGTGAGTTACCATTATAATTAGTTTGTCATTAGAAATCTCTTTTAATAAATCCATAATTTGAGTACTAGTTTTTGTATCTAGTGCTCCTGTTGGCTCATCTGCAAGAATAATATCTGGATCGTTTACTATTGCTCTTGCAATAGCTACTCTTTGCATTTGTCCACCAGATAATTGATTTGGTCTTTTGTGTATTTGGTCACCAAGTCCAACACTTTCTAGTGCTTCAATTGCTTTTTGTCTTTTTTCTTTTGCAGAATATCCTGAAATTGTTAAAGATAGTTCAACATTTGCAAGTACACTTTGATGAGGTATTAAATTATAACTTTGGAAGACAAATCCTACTGAATAGTTACGATACGCATCCCAGTCTTTGTCTTTATAGTTTTTTGTTGACTTTCCATTAATTACTAGGTCTCCTGTTGTATATCTATCTAGTCCTCCAATAATATTTAAGAGAGTGGTTTTTCCACAACCACTTTGTCCAAGAATTGATACAAACTCAGATTTTCTAAATTCTATGTCTATTCCTTTTAGTGCTTGAACATCTTCTGTTCCCTCAGTTTTATATGTTTTTGTAATATTTTTTAATCTTAACATATCTTGTTCTCCTATTTACGTTTAATATTATATTAAATAACATAAAAATTTACTAGTCTTTTTAGGCTTTTTCTATAATTAGACAAAAAATAACACCCATTTTTTGGATGTTATTCTATTATTCATTTTTTAAAAATATTATTTAATTATCTATTTTAATTTTTTAGATAAGTATAAAAATGGAGTATCACATGCAGCAATTACTATCTCAAGAATTGATGCTAAAGTTGCAATAGATAGAATTGTTGGGATATCCATAAGTCCTGCAAATGCTAGAAAAGAGAAAAAGTAGTTTTCTAGTGAATTACAAATCATTGTTGAAACGTTGTTTCTAAGCCATAATTTTCCTGGTACTTTTTCTTTAATTTTCTCAAAAATGTAAATATCTGCCATATTGCTTACAAAATACATTACTATACTTGCAATACTTACTCTTAAATTAATTGAGAATAATCCTTTCATGCTCTCTTGTGCAAGATCTTCTGAAGCAGGGATATATAATAGTCCAATTTGAGTCATTATTACAAATATCACTTGAGATACTACTCCTAAAATAATTGCTTTTCTTGACTCCTTTGCTCCATATTTTTCACTCATAATATCTGTTGCAAGAAAACTTGAAGCAAACAGAATATTTCCTAGGTTTGTAGTAAAACCAAAAAGTTCAATACTTTTACAAACTAGAATATTTGCGATTATTGTTGCTATACTTACCCAAACAAATAATCCTTCTTTTTTAAATATCTTTTCTACAATGATAAGTAAGCTAAAAGTTAATAAAAGGCTTACTATTCCTAATAATATGTTCATACTTCTTTCCTTTTTTATACTAGGTGGCGTAGAATAACTAGTATAATTTTACCTTTCTACCAAATAAAATTGGATTTTAATTTTTCACCATTATCTATGAAGATATCTTCTCCTGTCATACTTTTGTTTACTACTGAAATAAAGTACACAAATTCTGCTATTTCTTCTGCGGTTGCCCATTTGTGTAAAAGCGATTCATTCAATACTGCCTCATATAGTTTTTCATCTTCTAAGATATGTGAATTTAAATCTGTAATTACTCCACCAGGAGAAATAGAGTTTGCTGTTGCGCCATATTTAGCTACTCTTAAAGCAACATTTTTCATATATGCCAGTACTCCACCTTTAGATGCAGCGTATTCTGGAAATTCTGAACCAGTTGTTGCACTACTTGAAGCAATAAATACTATACTTTTAATGCTTGGCGTAATGTATTTTTCTGTTACTGCTATTGTTCCTTCAAGATTTGTTTTAATGACATCTCCTTCTTGTATTCCAGCATTGTTTACAAGAATATCTATGTCTTTTATTTCTGGTAGTTTTCCACATATATCTTGTACTAGATGTGTATAACTTGAATGAAAAATAGTAGACTCAAGAATATCCATTCCAACAACTTCATGTCCTTCATTTAAAAATTTTTGAGCTATTGCCTTTCCTATTCCTTTGCTACTTCCTGTAACTAATACTTTCATGTGCTTCCTCCTTTGTAATCACAAGGAGTATTGTAACATATATTGTTTAAATTGTAAACATAAAATAAAGACTAGATTAATTCTAGTCTTTATCTGTTGTTTGTATTATTTGTAGTGTTTGTATTATTATTCATATTTAAATTATCTATTGCTTCTCTTAAATTTTTTGATCGTCTGTCTATTTCTTCTTGAGACTGACTTTCTTCTTGATCATATGTCATAAGATCATTTCTTGCTTTATTAAAGGCGTCTATTGCATCTTGCGAAAAGTTTCCTACGTTATTTCCTATATCTCTTGCAATTTTTTCAGCTTCATTTTTTAGATTATTAAATTCGGTTTTATCTAACATACTTTCATTATCTCTGTTATCCATTAAAGAATTATTAGTGTTATTGTTATTAGTGTTGTTAGTATTACCAGTATTGTTTGTATTATCTGCTATTCCTCTTTCGTTTATTGTATTATTTGCATTGTTTAAATTTCCCTTTGTATTAGTTTCCATATCATTATTCATCATGCTAAATCCAATTAATGCGATTATAACTACAGCAACTACTACTCCAAGAACTATAAATATCCAATTATCTTTCATTATCTACCTCCATTATATTCATTAGTATTATTTGTTAAAAAATTATTTTTATACATAAAAAAACAAGCAAATTTAATTGCTTGCTTTTGTTAGTCCACGAATTACTATTTCTATATAGCTTTTATATATTTCTTCTGCAGTAACATTTCTATTCTTCTTTAATCTGTATAATAGGCTAGAAAAGTTTACTCCAAATATTCCGTATGCAATACCTTCTGTATCACCATCATAAAATATTCCTTCATCTATTCCTTCTTGAATTACTTCTTGAATTTTTGCCATATATTCATCTAATGCTTTTTGACTCTTCTTACTTCTACTATTATCTCCTAAAGTATTATTAATTATTACTGTAACAAAGTCTTCGTATCTTATTAATGATTTGATTTGAATCATAATAATTGCTTTTAACTTATCTAATGCATTATTACAACTTTTAAATTTTATCTCAATACTGTTATATAGTAGTTTTCTTCCTTCTTCTAAAAGAAGGTCAAATAGCTCTTCTTTTGTTTCAAAATGATAATATAGTGATCCCTTAGCAACTCCTGCTACTGCTGTTATTTCTTCAATTCCAGTTGATTCATATCCATTTTGTGCAAATAGCTTGATTGCTGTGGTAAATATTCTTCTTTTTGTTCTATTCATAAAAAATCCACCTTCACATAGGCTATTTTACCATAATTTATGTTTTTTTCCTATATAAAAGTGGATTTTTGTTTTCTTTTTTTATTTTTTATTTTCTTCTTCAAGCATTTTATTAATTAATTTCATTTCTTCTGGTCTTTTAACTTTTTTAGTTGTAGTCTTAATTAATTCATCATGAGAAACATATAGTTTTTTAATATGTTTATATTTTGGGAATGTTAAATTAGTTTGTTTAATTTGTTCCCAAAGTATTTGTTTTAATTCATCTTCAGATTTATCTTTATATTTTTCTTTTATAACTTCTTTGTTGTATACAGCTTTTACTGCAAGATCAAAATCATTTGGGTCATCTTTTTCTGGAATAGCAAATACCATACATTCTTCAACAAGTTCTAGTCTATTAACTACAGTTTCTAGCTCTTCTGGGAATACTTTTTTACCATTTTTAAGAACTATCATATCTTTACTTCTACCTGTTAAAACTAGGTAACCATCTTCATCAAAATAGCCTAGGTCTCCAGTATAGAACCAACCATCTTTTAGAACTTTCTCTGTAAGTTCTGGCATTTCATAATATCCAAGCATTACATTTGGCCCTTTAACTCTAACTTCACCTATTCCATCTGCATCTGGATTTACAATTTCTAGTTCATCAGAAGGCATTGGAAGTCCTACTGTACCAGGTTTTCTACATTTGTAATTTTCTGCACAAATAACTGGTCCTGTTTCACTTAGTCCATAACCTTGTAAAGTTGTAATACCCATTTCATTGAATCCTTTAATTGATGCAGGATCTGCTGGTGCTCCACCAGAGATAACAAATCTTAGTTTTCCACCGAGTCCATCTATTACTTGTTTAAATAATTTTCTTCTTATATCTATATGAAGTTTTAGAAGGAAATTACTAATTTTTGTAGCTGTTTTAATTAGTTTTGTTTTTCCTTGTTTATCTATTTCTTTCATTAATGCCTTATATATTGCTTCTGTTAATACTGGCACACCAACAAACATAGATACTTCATATTCTTTCATGTTTTGTTTTATATATTTTAAACCATCTGGAAATACGTTTCTAATACCTACAGCAAGCATTAGTATAATACATGTTGAACCAAATATATGATGAAAAGGTAAAAATGCTATATTTGTATCTGTTTTATCTATTGGTTCCATACATTGTAAATCATAAACATTGTTTGCTATGTTTCTTTGAGATAGCATTACAGCCTTAGATTTAGATGTTGTACCTGAAGTAAATAATAGTATACCCATTGCATTACTATCTATTGTACAATCTAAATATTCTCTATTTCCAGATGCAAGTATTTTTTTACCAGCTTCAGTTAACTCTTTAACAGATTTGAATCCATCTGCTTCATCCATTGTAATGTAGTCTGTAAGCTCTGTATTGCCTCTAGATTTAATTTCTTCTACTAGTGGTATTAGTTTATTATCTAGTACTATTGCGTTTGCTTTACTACGAATTAAAGAGTTTTCTAATTCTTCTAGTTGTAAATCTTTATCTAGTGGTATAGATACTATTCCACCAAGTAGGTTTGCCAAATGCGCTTGAACCCATTCATATCTATTTTTACCAATTACAGCTATTCTTTTTCCTTTATATCCTAAATCATATAATGATGCACCAAAAGCATTTACATCTTCTAGTACCCTTTCATATGTAATATTTTCATATGTAACATTTTTGTTTTCATCTTTATGCTTAACTACAAAAGCAATTCTTTCTTTGTGAACTTTAGCAGAATTGTATATTATTTCTTTAATATTATTAAATTCTGTAGCTTCCATTCTTTTAATATTGTTTTTCATAACTTTCAACTTCCTTTTTCATTCTTCACTATTATATAACATTATGCGATATTTGTCATTAGAATGAACGGTCAGTTTTAAAAAAATTACCACTTTGTCTTTTTAGACAAAATGGTAATCTAATATATGTTAATATTTTTTCTTAGGTCTCTGTTTTGAACTATTAGGTAGCAGGCATAACGAGATAGTTTGTAGTCTTGTATTGTTTTGGTACCACCATTAGGCATTGGTGATTTTTTGTCCACGCCGACAAAATGTTCAAGCACGTTGAAATCACTTGATTTGTATGCTTCAATTGTTTTTTCTATTGCACCAAAAAATTTTCTCCATTCTTTATATTCTAATGCTTTATGCTTTCAAAAGTACTATTATTTATTTTAAATGTTTTCGACAAAAAAACTAGCATATTTCTATGCTAGTCTAAAATTATACTTTTTTTATTATTCTATATAACCTGCTGTAGGCTCAGTATACATATCATCTGTAATTGGTTCATATTTTGTACCATCATAATGATCCATAAATCCATTTGGAGCTTTATATATTTCTCCTGTATCTGTATCATATACTCTTTCATATCCTAGTGTTGCATCGCTTTGCTTTTGACTAATTCTATCTGTTGATGCATTTCTTTGCTCCCATGAATCCATTATCATATCCGAAATTGAATCATATACTTTTTGATTTGCAATTATAGTTTGAGTTATAGTTGTTTCTTCTTGATTAAATCCATTAATAAATGTTTGACTAAACTCAATTGATGCTAAACAATTATCTAGTATTGGTTGCCAGTTAATGAACTCTTCTTCTGGAGCTGTCATGAATATAATATTATAAACATTAAGTGGCCATACATCCACTTGAGGCCCTAGTGGATTCCATATATTTTCACTAATATAATATGATCCTATATCTTTTACAGTTGCAGTAAATAATCCTTGACATTTTTTACCATCACTACCAGTATATGTTCCTCTTAGTATATCACCACCAATTGTAACAGTTCCTAGATTATCTCCAAGTTGTAAATTGTTAAATGTTGGTGCAAAATTTGGTGTAGATTTAAAATCTACGTCGTTTAAGTATTTTGCAATTTCATTCCATTTTTCATAATATGCTTTTGTTGTTTGTGGATCTATTGCTGGAAGTTTAGAAAATATTGCATCTGGATAATATCCTGCATAAACTTGTCTTGCATGTTCTGTTTTTAAGAATCCTTCATGCTTTAATCCAAAGAATAACATATAGTCTGGATTTTTTGGATTATATACTTTAAAGCAATAATGAATATAATCTACTGGAGCAATTTCAACTGTCCATCCTTTTGGATATTTAAATGATACAAGTGAGTTATCGTAAGTATCATATTCTACTTGACTTGCTTCATTTTTTGTTATTGTTACTTTAGGTTCTTTAGAGAATAATTTTCCACCTGAAGTAGTTTTTCCATTTTCACTAGTTGAGTTATTTCCGCTCATTTGATTAATTGCCACTATTACAATCCCTCCTATTAATAATACTGCTAACACAATGCTAACAACTATAATTATTATCTTTTTCTTTTTCTCCATATTTTCACTCCCTTTTATATATAAAATATTGTATCATATATTTTTTCTTAACATTTAAATATTTCCATACTTGTCATTGACTTTTAGGTAATCTATGATATTATATAAATATATTTGAGGTGATTTTTATGACTTTTAGTGAAAAAATAAACGATTATTTAGATATTCTTGGCTGCAGTGCAAAAGATTTATCTGATGCCTCTTTAATTTCTCCTGCTGTAATTAGTAGATATAGAAATAGAGAAAGAATTCCTAAGTATCCTAGTGAACAATTTAATGCACTAGTTGATGGAATATGTGTAATTGCCAAAGAAAAAAACATAGATTTAAAACCAAATACTATTAAAGAAGAATTGCTTGAAACTATCGGTATTTCAGATATAAACTTTGAAACATTTAGAGAAAACTTTAATGTTTTAATCTCTACATTAAATATGAATGTTGCCGAACTTGCTAGATATATTGGATATGATTCTTCATATTTATCTAAAATTAGATCTGGTTCGAGAAAACCACAAAATGTAAGTGATTTTATTTCTGCAATATGCAAGTATGTAAGTATTAATTACTTTAATGATAATGATTTAAAAAAAATATCTTATATGATAGATAAAGAATTACCATCTATAGATAAAGCTGAAAATCTAATAAAAGAACTATCTTACTGGTTATCTAAAAAAGATTCTGTGGAGTATTCTTCTCCTACAGAGAGTTTTTTAAATAAACTAGATGAGTTTGATTTAAATGAGTATATTAAGGCAATACATTTTGATACTTTAAAAGTACCTACTATTCCTGTAACACTTCCAAAATCTAAATCATATTATGGTTTGAGTGGTTTTAAAGATTCACAAATAGATGTAATTAAAGCTATTGCACTTTCTAAATCTCGTAATGATTTATACTTCTACTCAAATATGTCTATGGTTGAGGCATCTAAAGATATGGATTTTACAAAAAAATTTATGTTTGGCCTTGCTGCATGTCTAAAAAAAGGAATTCATATAAACATTATTCATGATATAGATAGACCTTTTAAAGAGTTAATGCTAGGACTTGAAGGATGGCTTCCTTTATATATGACTGGTCTTATTACACCACACTATTTAAAAAATAATGCAAATGATTTATTTAGTCATTTAACTTGTACAAATGGTTATTTTTCACTTAATGGATACTATGCCACAGGAAATATTAATAATGCAGTATTCTATATGACAAATAAAAAAGAAGAAATAACTAATTATGTAGAAAATACAAAAACTATATGGAAAAAATCTATGCCTTTAATGGATATTTATAACGTTGAAAGAAAAGAAGATTTTGAAAAGCTATTTGATGAATCTAGAAAAATTAAAGAAGACAGAATTAATATATTTGCTACTCTTCCTTTTTATACAATGTCTGAGAAGTTATTATATAAAATACTAAAAAGAAATAATGTAGATAAAGACGATGTTGATAAAATAATAACACATTTAAAAAAAGAAAAAACTAGAATTGTATCGCTTCTAAAAGACTGTTCTTTTAATGATGAAATTACAATTTTTTCTAAAGATGAGTTTGAAAACAATTCTATCTCTTTATCTTTATCTTATATGTTTTATGATAAAAAAATTCGATATACTTATGATGAATATTTAGAACATATTGAAGATATAAAGAAATTTGCTAAAGATAATACTAATTATTCTTTCAAGGAATCTACTAGAAGTCCTTTTAAAAATATTAATTTATCTATTATTAGTGGTAATCGCGTTATTATTTCTAAAGAAAATGCACCTTCAATTCATTTTGTAATCTACCATCAAAAGCTAGTTGATGCAATAGAAAAAATCGAAACACCACTTAAAGATTAAAAAAAGCCCCACAATTTGTGGGGTATTTTTTGGTACCGGTGGTGGGGCTCGAACCCACACGTCACAAAGACAATGGTGTTTGAGACCATCCTGTCTGCCAATTCCAGCACACCGGCTAAAAAAATGAAGTAAACTCTCGCTTACTTCACTTATTATACAATATTTGTTTTGTTATTGCAAGAAAATTTTATTTGTTTTCTTCTTGATTTCTAAATCCGGTTTTGCTCATATCTATGTCGTTATATAAAATAGAATTATTGTCATCATAATTTAGAGAATCATCTATTTGTTCAAATCTATTTCTTCCAAACCAGCTCTTTCTTGTATCTCTTATTGCTTCTATTTCAGTTTCTTCTGCTTTTGCTAGTTCTTTATTTCTATTTTCTCTTTCTGTTAGCATCGTATCAATTTTAGAACGAATAGAATTAAATACAAATTCATCTCTTATTTTTTGTACATAGCTTTCATCTTCATTAATTAAATATTCTATTACACTTATTGCTTTTTCTACTTCATTCTTTGTTACGTAGATAACTGCAATTTTATAATATGCTTTTAGTCCATAATCTTCTGTTTTTGTTATCTCACTATATAGGCTTAAAGCATCATTATATTGGCCTTTAAGAAGTTTAATATTTCCTAAAGTATATATAGCATCATTAATTTCTGGATTAATAACTAGTGCTAGTTCTAAATTTTTTTCTGCTTCATCTGTTTTTCCAAGTTCTAGTTGAATCATAGCTAAGTTAAATAATAACTCATATGATTCTGTATGATATTCTATAGCTTTTCTATAGATTTTTTCAGCTTCTTCATATTTTCCTTGGTCTGCAAGTAAAATACCTAAAGATTCATATGCATCATAAAAAGTAGGCTTTATATCTACGCACTTTTGATACATATCTATAGCAGAGTCTGTATCTTCTTCTAGCTCTAAAATTCTTCCTAGAATATAATATGCTTCGTAGTTTTGATTATCCTTTTCTACTACTTCATATATATATTCTTTTGCTTCTTGATATTCTTTGTTTGCAAAATAACATTTAGCAAGTAAAAATACTGCTTCTTGTGTTCTTCCCTCTTTTGATATGTATTTTAATAATAAAGACTCACATTTAGAGTATTTTTGGTTATTAAAAGCAGCTTCTGCTTTTTTGAATAATAAATTCTTACCAAATGTAATATTATTATATTGTAAAATAGCAACAATGCATGGTAACACAAAAATACCAATTCCTAATGGTATTTGATATCTTATTCTCAATTGAACACCATATATTACTACAGGTAAATATACTCCAACGCAAAAAGCAACTATTGCAATTACAAGTAAATTTAGAGCTGAGTATTTTTTGACATAATTGATTGATAAATATGTTATTAGAATTATTGCTACGGCTATTACTATTATATTATCAATTATCATCTTAGTTCCTACCTCCGCGTGAGTATTATATAACATTTTTTGTCAACTTTCAAGCTTATAACGTATATTATAACTAATTTTTTAGCATTTATTGACTAATTTATCTTGGTAGAGTATAATTAAAGTTGTAAATAAAGGATGTGAACTTAATGAATAAAGACTTTGAAGCTTTAAAAAACATTAAAAAGATCCACATGATTGGGATCGGTGGAGTTAGTATGAGCGGTATCGCTTTAATATTAAAGAAAGACGGTTATGAAGTAACTGGTTCAGATAGAAACTATGGGGATATGATTGAAACTCTTGAACAAAATGGTATCCCTGTATTTATTGGTTCAAATGCAGATCTTGTTAAAAGTGCAGATGTTGTTGTATATACTTCTGCTATTAACCAACATGATCCAGAATTTGTACGTGCTAAAAGTTTAGGTATTCCAACTTATGAAAGAGCTAAATTTTTGGGAATGCTACTTACAAGTTATGCTAGACCTATTTGTATCAGTGGAACTCACGGAAAAACAACAACTACTTCTATGATTTCTTCTATATTCATAGATGCAGGACTTGATCCTAACGTTCAAGTTGGTTCTAAATACGAAAAATTAAATAATACTAACTATAGACTTGGAAATTCAGACTTCTTTATCTTAGAGGCTTGTGAGTATGTAGATAGTTTTTTAAACTTTCCACATGACTGTGCAACAATTCTAAATATTGAAGCAGAACATCTAGACTACTTCTCAGATATTGAAGATATAAAGAAATCTTTCAAAGAGTTTATACTTATGCTACCAGAAAATGGCACACTAGTTATTAACCAAGATGATGAACACTGTATGGAAGTTCTAGCAGATGTTAAAGATGAATTACAACAAAAAAATGTTAGAATATTTAAATTCTCACTTAGTGAACCTGATGCATATATTTATGCTAAAAACTTTAAATGTAATATGAAAGGGTTCTACTCTTTTGATGTTACAGACCCAAGAAATAATGAAACATATAATTTCTATCTGACAGTACCAGGAATTCACAATGTATATGATGCACTTGCTGCAATTACTACTGGTCTTGCATATGGAGTTAAATTTGAAGATATGCAAAAGAGTTTATCTAAGTTCTGTGGTGCAAAACGTAGATTTGAATACAAGAAAACAATTGCTGAAGGTGTTGAGCTTTATGATGATTATGCTCACCACCCAACAGAAATTAAAGCTACACTAGCTGCTGCAAAGCAAAAGAAACACAAAAGAATAATTGCATGTTTCCAACCTCATACATTCTCTAGAACAAAAGAATTACTTGAAGACTTTGCTCATGCTTTTGTAGATGCAGATATTGTATATATTATGGATATTTATGCTGCAAGAGAAGTAGATGATGGAACTATATCTTCAAAAGATGTTGTTAAACTAGTAAATGAAAGTGGTACAAAAGCAATCTATACTCCAACACTTGAAGATATTGCAAATGAGTTAAGAAAAGAAATGAAACCAAAAGACATTGTACTTTCTATTGGTGCAGGAAATATTACTCATCTTTCAGATTATTTTGAAGATTTAAAACCAAGAAAAAAATAATGATTTATAAATAGTTATAAGACTTATTTTTACTATACCAAGATTAAAACTCTTGGTATTTTTTTATACTATTTATACTTCTCTACTTTATGTTAAATCCTTGACAATTAAAGCATATTTGGTATAATATTACTTGTATGAAAAAGGAAGTGTAAATATTATGAAAATAGGAATAGTTGGTCTACCAAATGTTGGTAAATCTACTCTTTTTAATGCTATTACTAAAGCAGGTGCAGAAAGTGCAAACTACCCTTTCTGTACAATAGAACCAAATGTTGGTATGGTATGTGTACCAGATAAAAGAATTGAAGAACTTGGAAAAATGTATGAAACACAAAAAACAACTTATGCTACAATAGAATTTGTAGATATAGCTGGTCTTGTTAAAGGTGCATCTAAAGGTGAAGGTTTGGGAAATAAATTCTTATCTCACATTAGAGAAACTGATGCTATAGCTCATGTTGTTAGATGTTTTGAAGATGATAATATCGTTCATGTAAATGGTAAAATAGACCCTATTGGAGATATAGAGACTATTTCTCTTGAACTTGTATTTGCAGATATAGAAACTCTAGAAAAAAGAATGGATAGAGTTGGAAAAATGACTAAATCTGGAGATAAAAAAGCAATAGCTGAAATGGAACTATTAAGAAGACTTAAATCTCACCTTGAAGATGGAAAACCAGTTAGAACTTTTGAAATGACAGATGAAGAAAGAGAAACATTAAAAGATGCATTCTTCCTTACAGATAAAAAAGTAATCTATGTTGCAAATGTTAACGAATCTCAACTACCAACTATAGATACTGATCCATATGTACAAAAAGTTAGAGATTATGCTAAAGCAGAGGGTGCTGAAGTTATTGCACTATGTGCAAAACTTGAAGAAGAATTATCTGAACTAGATGATGAAGATAAAGAAATGATGATGCAAGACTATGGAATTGAAGAATCTGGTCTAGATAAATTAATTAAAGCAAGCTATTCTCTACTTGGACTTATCTCTTTCCTAACTTCTGGAAAAGATGAATGTAGAGCTTGGACTATTAAAAAAGGAACTAAAGCTCCACAAGCAGCTGGTAAAATTCACACAGACTTTGAACGTGGATTTATTAAAGCAGAAGTTGTATCTTATGATGACTTAATGAAATATGGATCATATAATGCAACTAGAGAAAAAGGTCTAGTTAGACTTGAAGGAAAAGACTACGTTGTTAAAGATGGAGATATTATACTATTTAGATTTAACGTATAATATAGCCAAAATAATATAAAAAGAAAAAAATGAAGAGCATGAAAACATGCTCTTTTTTCTATGTAAAAATTTAAATAATAAATTATAATGAACAATAAAAAAGAATCTACACAATGTGTAGATTCACCAACCATTTAAGTGGTGGGCAGGGATGGATTCGAACCATCGTAGGCGTAAGCCAACAGATTTACAGTCTGCCCCCTTTAGCCACTCGGGCACCTACCCAAAGATTTAAATGGTGGGCCTTCAGGGATTCGAACCCCGGACCATTCGGTTATGAGCCGAGTGCTCTGACCAACTGAGCTAAAGGCCCATATCTTTGGACAGTTATTATTATAATTCAGATAGAGTTAAAAGTCAATAGATTTTAAGAATTTTTTATAGAAAAAAGTAAAAAAAATTAAACCGTGAAACTTAAGTAAATAGCTTATGTAAAGCGAATTTAAGAGGAGCTAACTGCTCCTCTTGTTTTCTATTTTTTTACTTTCATTTTTATCTTTTTTAGTTATATTTTGTAATTCTTCAACTTTTATTTTTTGTTCATCAAGTGAAGTTATATTATTTAGTCTATAAACATAGTCGTATCCGTCCAAACTTGGATTTTCAGGCATTTTTCTTTCTAAATCGATATCTATTTCAATATTTTTCTTTTTATCCATAAAAGTCAAATTTCACCTCATGAATATTATTTGACAAATACTTATTTAATATTCTCTAAATATTTATTAATGTCTAATTGTTCATCATAATCATTTATAGTAACCATATTAGTTTCTTCATTATACTCTTTGAAACCATATTTTGCATTCATGTTAACAAAGTATTTGCCATCTACTTCATTTAAAGTAGCAATATATGTCTTTCCTTCTTCTGCAACAGGAATATATATTTCATTGTAATATGTTACTTTTACTAAATCATCATCTTTAAATTTAGATATATCATCTATTTTATCATATTTAACATTATCTTTTATATCCTTAATACTAAATATTCCTCCAGGAACATATACCTCAATTTCTTCAGTTAAATTTCCTAAGTAACTTTTTAATACTTGAGCTTTAACTATGGTGTATGGAATGTTGTCTATTATTATTGAGTCATTTATATTATTAATTTTTAGTAATGATATCTTTATGTCATTTTTCTTATTGTAATTAGATATTTTATTATTAATAACTATACTTCCATTTATATTTTCAGTAGTTCCTTTTTCGTTAACAATTATATCTTCTTTTAAAATATTGGGCATAGTAAAAATTAAAGCAACAACAATAAGTAATATAACTATAATACTTGCAGCTATAGAAATAATCTTCTTTTTGCTATCTTTCTTTTCTTCTTCTATTCTTTTAAATACTCTTGCAGTATCAAACATATAATCTGGAACTTCTACTTTATCGTATTTTTCTTTTAATTTATCTTCTATATCTTTCATATATCTTACCCCGCATTTGTAATAATTATATCATATAATGCAAATTTATACATATACAAATTTGTAATTAATTATATAAATAGTTAATTGTATCATGATCACATTGTTGAACAGTTGTTACATATGTGCCAGCCAAATCTGGAAACATTATGCTATAGCTGTTTTCATAATGAGCTAATCCAAACGCATGACCCATTTCATGTTTTGCTGTTCTATAGTCATATGAATCACTAGCACTTAAATTAAACATTATTTCAGTATAGAAATAGTTATAACTTGGTGAATATGGTGGAGTAACAATAACAGCACTGTTGGAATTCCAAAATGAAGTAAATCCTAGTACTGAACTATTTAAATACACATTTGTAGCTGGAGTTGCTGCATAAAAATCTATATGTGTTGCATAGTTACTAGATACTGCTGTCATATAGATTGGATTCCAGCCATAACCAGTATTTTCCCAGTTGTATGCAGCATCATTTATTTGGTTAGTGTAACCTGATGCAGCACTATCTACATAGTAACAACAGTTACCTACACCTCTTGAAAATTTTGCATCATTTGCATAAGTAGGTGTCATAGCAAAAACAGAGCTACTTAATACGCATGTGATAATTGTTAAAAAAATAAAAAATTTCCTCATAGAAATCCCTCCCTATTAATTAGACTAGGTTTTTAGTTGTTTTGTCACTCTGTTTTTTTGAAAAAAAATAACAGGGGTTACCTGTTATTCTTCTGCTGTGAAGCTTTCTTCTTTTAGCTCACCATTTTCTCCTTGAACTAAAATGTTTATTCTTTTTTCTGCTTCATCTAATTTTTTACTACATTCTTTAGAAAGGTTTATTCCTTTTTCAAATTCTTTTATAGCTTCATCTAATCCTAAATCTCCATTTTCAAGATTAGATGCAATTTTTTCTAGTTCATTTAAACTGTCTTCGAATGTTTTATTATCTTTCATTGTTATTCCTCCCTACTTTACTACTGCAGATATTTTACCATCAGTTACAGTGATGTTTATTATATCTTCTGGTTTTACATCTTTTGTAGTTTTTATTATCTTTCCATCTACATTTTCTACTACACTATATCCTCTAGTTAATGTTTTTAGTGGACTTAAAGCATCTATTTTACTAATGCTTTGAACACATCTATTTTTGTATTCACTAACTTTATTTCTTATATCTTTTTCAGATTTAATCATTAGATTATCTATTGTTAATCTATATCTGTTTATCTTATCTAGTGGTACTTTTTCAAGTTTTGCAGCTTTAAGTCTTTCAACATATTGTCTTTTTCTTTCAATATAGTTTTTAATAGCTATCACTGTTCTATTTTTATCTTTATCTATACGTGATACTATTTCACTATATTCTGGATATACTAGTTCTGCAGCAGCAGATGGTGTTGGAGCTCTTAAGTCTGACACAAAATCACAAATAGTAAAATCTGTTTCATGTCCTACTGCAGATACTACTGGAATTTGTGAAGCAAAAACTTGTCTAGCTAAAGCCTCATCATTAAATCCAAATAAATCTTCAAAAGATCCTCCACCTCTTGCAATTATTATTACATCTACATTGTTTAGTTTATTAAAAGTTTTTAGCCCTTCAATTACTGTTGATGCTACATTTACTCCTTGAACAGCAGCGGGATATACTAAAAGATCAACATTAGGATATCTTCTTGTTGATACATTAATTATATCTCTAATAACTGCACCAGTACGTGATGTAATAACTCCTACTCTTTTTGGTAAGAAAGGAATTGGCTTTTTGTGAATATCATCAAAAAGCCCTTCTTTATTTAATTTTTCTTTTAATTGCTCATATGCTAAATATAAATCTCCAAGTCCTTCTGGGCTCATAGATTTACAATATATTTGATATACTCCATCTCTTTCATAGCAACTAACTTGTCCTTTAATTACTACTTTCATTCCATCTGATGGTTTGAATTTAAGAAATTGTGCATATCCTTTAAACATAACACATTTAATAGTTGAGTATTCGTCTTTAAGAGTAAAGTACAAATGACCAGTATAATGTGCTTTAAAATTTGTAATCTCTCCTCTTACACTTACTTCTGGTAAAAGTGGATCGTTTTCAAAAAGTGCTTTAACATATTTGTTTATGTCTGTTACACTAAGAATTTGTGTTTGTTCCATCCCCTGATTCCTTACTTTCTATAACTTTTGCAATAACTCCATTGACAAATGATTTTGAATCGTTATTACCATAAGTTTTAGCAAGTTCAACAGCTTCGTTTGCACTTACTTTTTCAGGAATATCTTCTACATACATTATTTCATAAATTGCTAGTCTTAGTATTGCAAGGTCTATTTTTGCAATTCTGTCTAAAGACCAGTTCTTCAATTTAGAAAGAATGATCTCATCTATTTCTTCTAGGTGTTCTTTAATACCTTTTAAAACCATTTCAATATATTCTTTTTCTTCTGCTTTGTTGTCATTTTCTTCGTAGCAATATTCAAGAATTTTATCTAAGTTTTCATCTCTACCAAACTCTAGCTCGTAAACGCATTTGAAAGCGTTGTCTCTTGCTTTTTTTCTACTCATTTTAAACTCTCCTATTATTCTTTGTCTGCTTTTTTGCTTTTCTTAGTTGTTTCTTCTTTGTAAACGTAAACTTCTTGTTGTCTACCTTTTCCTTTAAAGAAATCTAATATATTATCTTCATGATCTTGTATGAATTTTCCTAAATATACTGCACCAGCTAGTAATGCAACAAGGATTACAGCTTTAGTTAAGAATTCTACAATACCAAGTGCATATAGTACTACAACTACTGCAACACAGATAATAACCCATTTGTTTTTTACTACATAGTCTAAAAATTCTTTCATACTTAATCACTTCCTAACTGTTTTGTTTCTTTACTGGTTCTACATATACGCCTTTAATTTTAACGTTTGCCTCTTTAATTTCAATAGTAGTTTGTTTTTTAACTACTTGCATGATGTTATCTTGTAATTTACTAGAAAGTGTTGGTACAACTGTTTCTGGCATAATTAAAGCATATATATTTGCTTTAACTCCGTCTTCTGCAATTGATACGTCTACTTTAGGATTTACAAGTTCTGGATAATTTCTACATACAGACATAATCATTGATTCAAATGTATCTCTGTTTAAAAAAACTGTACCAGAATCATTTTTGATAGCTAGTCCACTTCTAGATTCATCGTTATCTCCAGATGATGAGAATAGACCAACAAGACCTAGTAATGAAATAACTGCTCCAACTACTAGAACCCATAGTTTGTTTGCTATTAAGAAATCTATTGCAACGTTATATAGATCTCCTACTTGAATCATACTTGTAGATATAAGTATTAAAAATACAGATATTACAATCATGATAATTGAAAATAAGCATAAAATAAATTTTTCAAAACCTTTCATATTTTTTCATCCTCCTAAAATTTATATACACATAGCCCAAACAGTTTAAATTGTGTTCGGGCTTATTTAACTAGTATATTATTCTTCTGTTTCCTCTTCAACTTTTTCTTCTTTAACTTCTTTTGCTTTTTTATCTTCTTTATCAAAGATAATTCCTTGAACGTTGATATTTACTGCAGCAACTTCAAGACCAGTCATAGTCTCTACTGAATTTTTAACAGCTGTTTGTGCAGCCCAAGCAACATCTGGTATTCTTACACCATATTTAACATTTACAAAAATGTCTACTGTTACTTTTCTTCCATCAAGTTCAATTTTAACACCTTTAGAGTACTTTTTGTTGTTACCAAACATTTGGTTTATTCCATCAACAAAACCAAGTTGCATTCCAGCAATACCTTCAACTTCTGAAGCAGCTAGCCCTGCAATAATTCCAATAACGTCTTCTGAAATATTTAAGTTTGTAGCAATTTCAACTTTTTCCTCGTCTTTAGCTACGATTTCTTCTACTTCTCTTTCAGCTTTTTCCTCTTTTTTACTCATAATCTATATCCTCCTTTGTAGATTATCTACGTTCATTTATTATTATATCCCATTTAAAAATAAAAGTCACGCATTTAACAAAAAATTCATTAATAACACAAATTATTCATGAACGATTTTTGTTCCTAACTTTTGGCCACCTAATAAATGGTAGTGAAGATGTTTAACTTCTTGTCCTCCATCTTCTCCACAATTGCAAATAACTCTATAACCAGATTCAGCTACACCGCACTCGCTAGCCACTTTTTTGAATGCTTCCTGACATTTTTGAGTATATACTGAATTAGTTTCATCTACATGTTCTAAATCTTGTATATGAATTTTTGGAATAATTAAAACGTGTACTGGAGTTACTGGATGTAAATCTTTGAATGCTAGTACATATTCATCTTCATATACTTTGTTACTAGGAATTTCTCCTTTTATTATTTTACAAAAAATACAGTTTTCGTCCATAATATACCTCCTATTATTTTCTTTTATATTTAGATACTTTTTCTTGTAATATATCTTTAGCTTTTTCTAGGTCACCTTCAACATTTGTTTTACCAGCAAGAACTGATTGATTTCCTGAAATATATATGTACATAAAGTCTTTTGTTTCTTTTATTTTATATATTTCTGCATATTTAATAACAGTTTCTCCAACTTTTTGACTAGATTTTAAAGTTATCATTTTTATTTCATCATCGTAAAATTCTACTTCAACTTCAGCATCTTGGCTAAGTCTAGATGTTTTATATGCTCGCTTTGCGCTAATTATTGGTAGTGTTAAAAACTCTACAAACCATATTAGTGATATTGCTATGATAAGTATTCTGTAGTATGATTCAAAACTTGTATCTACTATTGCAAATATTAGTATAAATAGTGCAATCATACTTACTATCCAACCAGATACTCTACTATAACTATGTACTTGGTTAAATTTTTTAATTGCTTCATAATCATACTTAGTTCTAGTTTTTGCAATAAATGTTTTGTTTTCCATATCTTCCATATTTATCCCTCACTATACTATTTTACAAATTCTGCTTTTATTCTTCTTATTCCTGCAGAACAAGCTTCTTCTTTCTTAATTTTAATATGTGGTATTTCTTTTGTGTTAGATACGTGAGGTCCTCCACATAATTCTTTTGATACATCTCCAATTTTGTATACAGTTACAACATCTGGATATCTTTCTATAAACATACATTCAGCACCAGATTTAATAGCTTCTTCTTTGCTCATTTCTTCTTTAGTAACTTCTAGACCTTCATCTATCCATTTATTTACTAAATCTTCTGCTTGTTGTTTTTCTTCATCTGTAAGTTTATGATCACAAGAGAAGTCAAATCTCATTCTTTCTGCTGTAATGTTACTTCCTTTTTGGTGACAATCTGGACTAACAATAACTTTTAGAGCAGCATTTAGTAAGTGTGTAGCAGTATGATATTGAGTTTCAGTCTCACCAGTTGCAGCAAGTCCTCCTTTGAATTTTTCTTTTGCTCCTGCACGAGATAATTCTTGATGTGCTTTAAATTTTTCTTTAAAGCCTTCTTCATCAACAGTTATTCCCATTTCATTTGCAAGTTCTACAGTAAGCTCAATTGGAAATCCAAAAGTATCATAAAGTCTGAAAGCATTGTCTTTATCCATTTTTCCATCTGTAATTTTTGATGCTATTTTTTCAAATTCTTTTAAACCTTTTTCTAGAGTTCTGTTGAATTTAACTTTTTCACCTTTTAAAACATCTAGAACAACTTGTTTATTTTCTTCAAGTTCTGGATAGTATTCTTTGTATTTATTAATAATTAATAATGCAATTTGTTCTTCCCAGTTGCTGTCTATATCTATATTTAGTTTTTTAGCATATCTTATTGCACGTCTAATTAATCTTCTTAATATATATCCTTGGTCTGTATTACTTGGTTTAATTCCAGCTGGGTCTGCACTCATAAATACTGAACTTCTAATGTGGTCAGCTATAATTCTCATAGCTTTTTCATTTCCCTCATATGGTAGTCCTGTGATTGACTCAATTTTTGCTATAACATCTTTCCAAATTGTAGATTTATAATTATCTGTTACTCCTTCAAGTACAGATGCAATTCTTTCAAGTCCCATTCCTGTATCTACATTTTTCTTTGGAAGTTCTGTGAAAGTACCATCTGCATTGTGATTATATTGCATGAAAACGTTATTCCATATTTCTACCCATCTATCATCTTCTGGGTCATATACTTCTGGAATTTCATCCTCACTTCTGAAATAGAAAATTTCAGTATCTGGTCCACATGGTCCTGTAAGTTCCATGTTTGGCCACCAGTTATCGTCTTCACCTAAGTATTTAATACGATTATCTGGTATTCCTAAACTTTTCCAGATATTTGCAGTTTCATCATCTGCAGGAACAATGTCATTTCCTTTAAATACAGTTACTGCAAGTCTTTCAACAGGAATGTTGAAAACTTGTGTTAAAAGTTCAAAACTCCAAGTTACACTTTCTTTTTTGAAATAATCTCCAAGGCTCCAGTTTCCAAGCATTTCAAAGAATGTATGGTGAGTAACATCTCCTACTTCATCTAAGTCATTTGTTCTCATACATTTTTGATAATCGCAAAGTCTAGTTCCATATGGATGTGGCTCACCCATTAAATATGGTACTAGTGGTTGCATTCCTGCTGTATTAAATAATACAGAAGGGTCATTTTCTGGTACAACAGGTGCACTAGGTATTTGTTTGTGTCCTTTTGATACAAAAAATTCAATATATTTATCTCTTATTTGTGCTGAATCCATAATACATATCTCCATTCTATTTTTAATTTAAAAAGAGCATTGAAAATGCTCGTATTTCGCCATTTCATTATATCATTAAAAAATATTATAGTCAACAAAATAGCCTCATTAAATATTGCTTTTTTACATGTTTTATGTTAAACTATACATTGTTTTACAAGGAGGTCTAAAATGTTACAAAAAATAACAGGAAGTATACGTCGTGCTGTTGAAGATTATAATATGATACAAGAAGGAGATAAAATTGCAGTTGCTCTTTCTGGTGGAAAGGATAGTATTACTTTGCTTTATGGTTTACATACCTTAAGACGTTTTTATCCAATTCATTTTGATATTATGGCAATTACTATTCATCCAGATAGTGACACATTTCACACTGAAGAACTTGAAAAAATGTGTAAAGATTTAGACATTGAATATGTAATTTACCATTCAGATTTATCTAATATTCTTTTTGATATTAGAAAAGAGAAAAATCCTTGTTCACTATGTGCTAATTTAAGACGTGGAATGCTTAATACTATTGCACTTGAACATGATTGTAACAAAGTAGCTCTAGGTCATCATTTAGATGATGTTATTGAAACTCTATTTATGAATATGTGTTTAAATGGAAACATTCATACTTTCTCTCCTGTTACGACATTTGGAAACCAACAAATAACAATAATTAGACCTATGATTTACGTTTATGAGAAAGAAACAAGAGCATTAGCACGTAAGATGAATTTTCCTGTTATGGGAAAATGTTGTCCAAAAGATGGATTTACTATGAGACAATATTTTAAAGATACAATAACACAATTTAGAAAAGATATTCCAAAAGTTCGTGAAAATCTTATTGGTGCAGTTATCCGCTCTGGTATTCCTGGTTGGGATAAAACTAAAGTTAACAACTCACCTATTGAAGAAATAGACGAAATATAATTATTTTATTATATAATGTTTGAATATAAACAAAGAGACAGTAATTGAATTACTGTCTCTTTTAAAAGAAGTACCTAGAGATTTCTCTCTACGGTCATAAAAAAATAATAAATGTGTATAGTGATATGAGTTAGCTATACACATCTATTATTATACTACTTTTTATGTAAATGTCAAGAAAATGACACCTATAAAGGTGTCATTTATTGCTTTTATAATTAAGAAATTTTTCCTGGATCATGTTCTCCAGCACTTATTGTTCCTCTATTGTTAACTTTATTTGAATATTGATAATAGTCTGGTATACCATTTGGTTCTTCTGAAACATTTAATGGATTATACACTGATCCCACAAACCATATTTCTCCACTGTCTTTATCTCTTATTAAATACATATATGGTTTATTGAAGTTTAATTCAATTCTTTCTACTGGAACTTCGTATATGTAATCGAAAGCTCCGCCGCCGCCTCCGCCGCCGCCAACAACTGTTACAGCAGCTGCTTTAATACCATCTTGAGTGAATTCTATGTTTGCTTTATGAATTAATTCATTTACTGGTTCAACGTTTCCTGTAATCTCAGTTAGTTGAGATTTTTCTATATCAAATATATCAGTTATACCCATATTCTTTATATCATTTTCTAAATCCAATTGATATTCATATCTAAATTTTGGAATGAATCCATATATTTCAGTTATAACTCCATCTTTAAAGCTAGAAGAAACTAATGGCTTAAGATTAGAAATTATTCCTTTAATGTCTTCAGCATTTACTTTCTCAATATATGTAGCTAAATCTTCATTTTTTGGCATAATACCTACATATTGTAATTGAGTTCCATTATATGATTTTAAATCTTTTGCAAAAACATCAACATTATCATCAACATATAATGAAAATTCTGTATTATATCCATTTTTCAAATAATTTTGAGACATTTCATACATATATTGTTCTAAATATCTGTTTACTTCACTTTCAATTTCTTCAGCTGTTCTTTCATCTGAGTAATATTTGTTTTGATATTCTCTATATGCATCACCTACTGTTTTTCTTACATTATCTTCTCCTAGTGTTCCTATTAAATCATAATTATTAAACACTGCTGTAATATACATTCCAGAAACTTGATTATCTATGTTTTCAAAAGTATTTTTATATAATTCTGGGCTATAATATATCCCCGAATAGTTAATATGATTATAATGTACATTACCATAATTTAGAAACTTCTGTTTCCAATCCATATCTATTGCAAGTGCGTTAACTAAGAAAAAGTTTGAAGGTGTATTTTGAACAGTTTCATCATTTAAAACATTATTTATTAGATTTAAAGTTTTTTCACTCATCCATGAATTCATATTTGCTGCTGATTCAAAAGTATCAGTTTTTACCTCAGCATTATATTTTTCTTTTAATGTATTAGTATATGTCTCTTTTATATTATCTTTTTCGCTTTCTCTAATAAATACAGCATTGGCAAAAGACATATTTGCACTATTTTCATATTTTTTAGATAAATATGTTCCAATTACTTTTGTAATTTGTTCTTTAGTTTGACCTGTTGCACCTTCATTTAGCATACCAAGACAATATTTAATTGAAAGTGGACTATAAATTATATTTTTATTACCATTTTCAAGTTGTAAAAATCTTAAATCAAAATCATTTATGTCGTTTCCTGAAATGCAATATTTTTCAAGCTCTGTGTTTGTTTTACTCTCTGTAGTATTGTTTTCCACTTCATTTTTTGGTCTTAAAAATACTATTGCAAGCACAAGAGCAACTGCTATAAGTATTAAAATTATTAGTGTAATTATTGAGATTTTTCTTTTCTTTTTAGGCTTTTTCTCTTTTTTGCCTTCTTCTTTTACCTCTTCTTTTTTCTCTTCTTGTTGAGCTAAATTTTCACCAGTTCGTCTTACTTCTGGTATATTTTCTTCTTGTTGATTAATTTCTTCAGGTGAATTATTTTCTTGCTCTACAATTGGCTTTTCCTCGTCCATTAATCAATTCCTCCTTTAAAATAATATAATTCTACTAACTAGAATCCTCATTAATATGATATCTAATATTTTAAAAATTTGCAATAAAAAAATGACACCTTTTAAAAGTGTCATTTTAATTTGCTTAGTTTTTATTAGTTTTGAATTATTGTAATTCAACAACAGCACCAGCAGCTTTAAGATCTTCAGCAAGTTTTTCAGCATCAGCTTTTGGCATGTTTTCTTTAACTGTTTTAGGAGCTCCATCAACTAATTCTTTAGCTTCTTTTAGTCCTAGACCAGTAGCTTCTTTAACTACTTTGATAACTGCAATTTTAGTTGCACCAGCGTCTTTAAGTACAACGTTGAATTCAGTTTTTTCTTCAGCAGCTGCACCAGCAGCAGCACCAGCACCAGCAGCAACAACAGCTGCAGCAGCACTTACTCCAAATTTTTCTTCGATTGCTTTAACTAAGTCAGCAAGTTCGATAACTGTTAATTTTTCAATTTCTTCTACTAATTTTTCAATTTTTTCCATTTTAAATTCCTCCTTAAATATATTTAAATATTATTTTTTACATTGAATAATTGAAATTAAGCATTTTCAGCTTGTTTTTCTCTTGCTTGATCAAGAACAACTGCAAGATTACGGATATTTCCAAGTAATGCAGAAGCAAGCATAGAGTATAATGTTTCTTTTGATGGTAGAGATGCAAGTTTTTTAATTTCAGCAACTTCAATTTTCTTTCCATCCATTACACCAGTTTTAATAGTGTAGAAATCATGATCTTTTGCATAATCATTTACTACTTTAGCAGGTGTTACGTAGTCTTCGTATCCGATTACTACTGCTGTAGGTCCTTCAAGTTCTTCAAGGCCTTCAATTCCAGCTTCTTTAGCTGCGTAAGAGATTGTAGAGTTTTTAACTACTACGTATTCATCTCCATTTGCTCTAACTTGAGCTCTTAATTTAGTGTCGTCTTCAACAGTGATACCTCTGTATTCAGTTAAAACGATCATTTTTGCTTTTTTAAATTTTTCAGAAAGTTCTTCAACTTTTGCTTTCTTTTGATTTAATACTTTTTCGCTTGGCACTTTTTTGACACCTCCTTAAATTCAAAAAAAGTTCTTGCTAGACACTTACGAGATTTTTAAGTATCTAACAAGAACTTAAGTTCCGTTACCTATTAAAAACCTCGGTAAGATTTATGGTTTATTTACCACTTACTGTCTTGGGTTAATTTTGATTCCTGCTCCCATTGTTGTTGAGATAGCAATAGATTTTAAATATGTTCCTTTTGCTGCAGCAGGTTTAGCTTTAACAATTGCTCCTAGTAATGTTTCATAGTTTTGAAGTAATTTTTCAGCTCCAAATGAAACTTTACCAATTGGGCAGTGAATAATGTTAGTTTTGTCTAATCTATATTCGATTTTACCAGCTTTGATTTCTGATACTGCTTTTGTTACATCCATAGTAACTGTTCCAGATTTTGGGTTAGGCATTAAACCTTTAGGTCCAAGTAATCTAGCAACTTTACCAAGAGATGCCATCATATCTGGTGTAGCAACTACTACATCATAGTCGAACCAGTTTTCTCTTTGGATTTTTTCGATCATATCATCGTCACCAACGAAATCTGCTCCAGCTTCTCTTGCAGCGTCAGCTTTATCACCTTTAGCAAGTACTAAAACTTTTTTAGATTTACCAGTACCATTTGGTAGTACGATAACTCCTCTAACTTGTTGATCTGCTTGTTTAGAATCAACACCAAGTTTTACGTGCATTTCAACTGTTTCGTCGAATTTTGCTTTTGGCATGTTTAAAGCAAGTTCTATAGCGTCTTTAGCATCGTATAGTTTTCCTGCTTCAACTAACTTGTTAGCTTCGTCCATTCTTTTACTCATTTCTTTTTTCCCTCCTTTGGTATTAGCGAACATTTAAGTTCTCCCACTTTTAGTCTTCAACGACGATCCCCATTGATCTAGCTGTACCTTTAACCATAGATACTGCAGATTCTAGTGATGATGCGTTAAGATCTGGCATTTTGATGTTTGCGATTTCTTCAACTTGTGCTCTTTTAACTGTAGCAACTTTTTCTCTGTTAGGTCTTCCTGAACCTTTTTGGATTTTAGCTGCTTGTTTTAGAAGAACAGCTGCTGGTGGAGTTTTAAGGATAAATTCGAATGATTTATCTTGATATACAGTTAAAACAACTGGGAATATCATTCCTCCGTTTTTAGCAGTTTTTTCGTTGAATTCTTTACAAAATTGCATAATGTTAATTCCAGTTGGTCCTAATGCTGGTCCTACTGGTGGTGCTGGATTGGCTTTACCAGCTTCAATTTGTAGTTTTACAACATGTGTTACTTTCTTTTCAGCCATCATTTTCACCCCCTTAAAGCATAGGTTTATATATAATGTATATGTGAATATACTTTATAACTATATTTTTTGTATTTGGTTGAATTCCAAATCTACTGTTGTTTCTCTACCAAACATAGATACTTTAACTTTAACTCTCTTCTTATCTTTGAAGATTTCTTCGATAACAGCTGGATAGTTGTAGAATGGTTCTGTTGTTATTCTAACATTGTCTCCAACTTCGAAATCTAAATTAATTATATCCTCTATTCCTAGAGATTGCATATCTTTTTCTGTAAGTGGTAGAGGTTTATCTCCTACACCTACAAAGTTGAAAACTCCTTTAATGTTTTTGACAACGTACCAAGTTTCATCAGTCATTATCATTTTTACAAGAACATATCCAGGGAATACTTTTTTAATAGATGATTTTTGTTTACCATCTTTAATTTCAATTTCTTCTTCCATTGGAATTATGATTTCTTGAATCTTATCTTGTATGCCTTTATTTTCAACAATTTTTTCTAGAGTTGCTTTTACTTTATTCTCATAACCAGAATAAGTGTATACAACATACCAACGTGCTGATGAATCAGTTAATAATTCATTATCTTCCACAACATTCAACTCCTTCTCTAAATTATTCGTTATAAATAAAAGAACATTTTATATTAGGCAGCAAAATGATTAGCTATAAATGTCCAGAATTTACCATCAGCAAATTCTAGAATCATATCGAAGCCTAATATAACAACTGCAAATACTACAACTAGTAAAATTACCATTGCTGTGTTTTTGAAAAGTTGTTCTTTAGTTGGCCATACTACTTTTTTTAATTCATTTTTTACGCCTTTAAAAAATCCTTTTGCCATTACAATTCACCCCTTAATTAAAACTATTTTGTTTCTTTATGTATTGTATGTTTTCCACAGAATTTACAATATTTTCTTTCTTCAATTCTGTCAGGATTGTTTCTTTTATTTTTTTGAGTTTCGTAATTTCTTTGTTTGCATTCTGTACATGCCATTGTAATATTTTCTCTCATTTATAAACACACCTCCATGCTTCTTTAACTCATGTATGCTTTGCTATTTTATCATAATTAGTACTTAAAGTCAACACAAAATGACTATTTTTATAAAAAAGATTTATGTTTCCTAACTATGTTTTCCAAAAAATAAAAGACTCTTTACGAATCTTTTACTTTAATTATTAAGTATAATCTTATTATACACTATTTTTATTACTTTTTCATTACTTTTTATTAAATTTCTTAATTTTTTTGTAATTTTTTTGCTTTTTTGATTATTTTGCTTCTTTTTTATCTTTCTTTTTACTTAAAACTATTGATCCAATAATTGCTACAAGTATTACTGCAATTATTGCAATAAGTCCTGGCCACCCAAAGAATGATACTAATTTGCTACCAAGTGACATTATAATTCCTGCAAGAACTACTCCACCCATAACGGCTGCAACACTTGTTTTAAAATCTAGATTTAAAAAACTTGCTGCAAGTGTTCCAGTCCATGCACCAGTTCCTGGAATTGGTATTCCTACAAATAGTAGTAATGCCCAAAATGTTCCTTTATTACCAGCAGATTCTTTTAGTTTATCTCCACCTTTTTGTCCTTTTTCTAAGCAAAAAGTAAAGAACTTACCTATTATCTTTTTATCTTTTCCCCATTCAAGTACTTTTCTTGCAAACATAAATATAAATGGTACTGGTATCATATTACATATAATACATAATGGATAATATATGTATATATTTAAATCCATTGTTTCAGCAATAGGAATTGCTCCTCTTAATTCTACAATAGGTACCATACTAATTATACCTATTATAATATATTTAATTAATATTGGTAAATTTGCCATTTTTCTCTCCTTTAACAAGTAGTATTATACATTATAATTATATTTTTTTCAAATTTTCTATATTGTACCTTCTCTTACATTATAGAATAAATGTTGTTGTATAATACCACCATCACATCCAAAATGTTTATCTGCATATTCTGCAATTTGTTTTTTTGTTGTTTTTTCATCATTATTAAAATACAATCTTTTCATTATTCTTTCTACCCATACATCTATTGGGAATATTTCTTGTCTCCCACAAGAAAATAGCATAATACAATCTGCAACTTTTGGGCCTACTCCCATTATTCCTAATAATTCTTTTTTTAGTTTTGGTGTATCTAGTTTTTTTAATTCTTCTAGATTAATATTTCCTTCATTTATTCTTTTTACTGTATCGTAAATATACTTATCTCTAAATCCTACTCCACAATCTCTGTATTCAGCTATTGTTACATCTTTTAATTGCTTTGCAGTTGGAAACAAATAATAATCTTGTCCATTAAATTCCACTTTAGTTCCATATCTTTTAGATATCTCATTTACAGATTTAGATATTCTTGGAATATTGTTGTTTGCAGATATTATATATGATATTAAAGTTTCAAAGAAATCTTGGCTTAAATGTCTTAGTCCACTTGTATGTGAAACTGCCTCTTTAACTTTATCATCTGCAAGTACTATTCTTTTTTCTAATGTTTCATAATCTTTATCTAATCCCAAATACTTTGTTGCAACTTCTTCTAAGTTTTCTTCTTTATTACTTATTATATATAATGTATTACCATCTTGTTTTACTTTTAAAACTCTATCTTTTATTACACCTATATATGTATTAGGTTCAACTTCTTTCCATCTGAAACATTGTCCACATTCTAATGTATATTTTAGATTAAAGCATTTAACATTTAATTTTAGTTCTTTCATTATTCACCTCTTATATAAAATGTATTATTTAGATATCTATCTATTATTTCTTTAGAAGATTTGCATGTGTTAAGTGGTAAATCATTCAAATCTGCATACATATATCCAATATGTTCTAAGCTATCTCCTAAATCTAAATCTCCACTATATTTTTTAGCAACTAGTCCAATAGTAGCATAGTGTGCATATTCATTATGATCATTTAAAAGACAGATAACTGAGGTATCCTCTTCTTTTATATCTAAATTAGTTTCAGCTTTTACTTTTCTTACAGCAGCCTCTTCTAATGTCTCACCAAATTTAACTTTTCCTGCAGGTAGTGTATATTGTCCTTCATAATGCATATTACTATCTGCAATTTTTTCATCACTATTTCTAAGTAGTAATAACACTTTATTCTCTTCATTTAAAAGTATCACTCCTACTCCTATTCCCATAACTTTATCCACATTATCACCTCAAAATACTTTGAAAATTATATCATTTTTTGTCTAATCCTTCAATATAATTGCAATATAAAAGAAATGATTTTTATTTCTTTACAATATATTTTTTTTATTGTATAATGAAGTTGATTTTTAAAAAATCCAAGGAGGATAAGTGATATACTATGGGTAAAGGATTTAAAATATTTGCAAGAATAATAATTAATTGTTTATATAGAGTTAAAGAATATAACAAACCAGATTTAACAAATGGTCAATATATTCTAGCTCCAAACCACGTAAGTGATGCTGATGGCCCTGTTATGTGGACACATAATGATAACATTCGAATTCTTGCTAAAAAAGAATGTTTTCAACATAAATGGATGGCAGCACTTCTTAACTTTGCAGATATTGTTAAAGTAGATAGAGATGCACACAATGGTGTTGAGCTTCTTGCTGCAATAGACTATTTCAAAGATGGAAAAAATAAAATATTTATGCTTTTCCCTCAAGGAACAATATCAGATTTAAATAAAAATAAATTAACAAGAATTAAATCTGGTGCTTTCTTTGTTAGTGCTAAAGCAAATGTTCCAATTGTTCCAGTTTTTCTAGAACAACCAAGACCATTTAGACGTACAAGAGTAATTTATGGAAGACCATTTTATATGGAAGGTGCTATAAAAGACGGAAAAGTAGATAAGAAAGCATTAGAGCCATATAGACTTAGATGGCAAAAAGAAGTTTTAGAATTACAAGACAGTGCTACAAAATATGAAAAACGTCCTGTAAGAAAATTAAAACTTAAACCAAAACATCAAAATAACAACGAGTAAGAGTAATTCTTACTCGCTTTTTATTTGACAACTTTTATCTTTTATGATATCCTCTACCCTTAAAGGAGGTATTAAGATGAGTAAATTTATTATTCAAAAAGATGTGTGGAATGTTATTCCAAATCTTGCAGTTGGCGTTTTAGTATTAAAGAATGTACAAGAGAACAAGAAATTATCTACTACTCAAGAAGAAGAAATTAAATCACTTCTAGATAACGCAAACTCTAATGCGAAAAAATATCTAACTAGTGATGTAATTTCAGAAAATGATGTAGTTAAAGTTTGGAGAGAAACATATCAAAGGTTCCCTACTAAAAAAGGAGCAAGATGTTCTGTTGAAAATCTACTTAAAAGGGTTCTACATAATAATCCAGTTGGCTCAATTTTACCTTCAGTAGATATTACAAATGCTATATCACTTGAGTATGCACTTCCAATTGGTGCTGAAGATGCAGACAAATTTGATGGTGATCTTACTCTAGATATTATGCATGGGGATGAACATTTCTTACCAATAGGTTCTGAAGACGAGGAACCACCACTTAAGGATGAAATTGCATACAAAGACAATTATGGTGTTGTGTGTCGTTGTCTAAATTGGAGAGATGGACAAAGGACTCAAATTAGTGATGATACTACAAGAGAATTTATAGCTATGGAGTGTGTTGAGCCAGAAAGGCTTGATGAACTTAAAGAAGCTATAGATAAACTTGCCTCTCTTATGACAAAATACTTAGACGCCGAAATTGTTTCAAAAGATATATTAACTATTGAAAACAATGAAATAAATTTAAACTAAAACAAAAAAGCGGGTATTTCTACTCGCTTTTATTTTTTATTATATTCTATTTTTTTATTATTGATATTTAGTTATATCTTCTATTCTTGCTGCAAAGTAAGGCATATCTTTTCCTTCTTCTCTTAAGAATAATGCAAATGTATCATCTAAATAGAAATATCTAGGTTTAGGTTTTGCTCCTGGGTCTATTGCTAGTCCATCTTTAACATCTATTGCAGCTTCACTTTTAACTTTTCCACCCTTTTCATCAATTTCAAATTGAACTGTTTGAAGTGCTTTAGCTATTTCTAAAACATCTCCATCTGCAGTAGTAAACATTTTGCCTGCAAGTTCTATATAGTCTTTTTTTACATTAAATTTTAGCTTTGGTGCTTTGAAATAGTCTTCTTCTTCCATATATGAACTACTTGTACTTTCTTGTGCTTTTTTATTCATATTTTCATATATTTGACTAAATGTGCTTCCATCTGGAGATTTTACCATTATTACTTCATCATTATTTTTAGTTTTTAATACTATAGCAAAATCTTCTTTAGAATTATAATATAATACTCTAATATTTCTTCTTAATTCTTCATTAGACTTAGAATCTATTCCAAAAAATTCTACATCTGTATTTTTTCCAAAGTCTCCATTATCTAATTTATCAAATTCGTATAAATATTCAAATTCTCTATAAAGCATAGTATAGAAAAACATTCTTTTTGGATCTGATGCAGTTGTGGCTTCTTCAGACCAATCAAAATCATTTAATATATCACTTGTTTGATTAAATTTTTCTTTAATTCCTTTTTCTATCTCCGCTTTTAAAGATAATGATTTAGGTCCATATATCTTATAATAGTATTCATCTGAAATCATATCTTCAGTAAAGCTTTCTTTATTTAAATTATCTGCAATCTCTGGTTGTGGACTCATCTTTATATCTTGCTTTACTACTTCATTTTTCAAGTCATTCCATACTAATTGAAAAGTAGCACACCAACTTGTATCACTTTTTATTTGGTCGTCCATTGTTGGTACTATTTCAATTTTTTCACTAAACTCTATTCTAGGAATATCTGGAACTTCAGGATTTCCTGGCTCTACTGGATTTTTCTTTTTATTTATTAATGTAACTACTATAAATATTATAGCTATTAGTATTAGTAAAGTTGCAATAACAATTGTAATCTCTTTCTTACTCATATATATCCCTTCCTTTTATATAAAGAGTTTATCATTAAATTATTATTTTTTCAATTTATTTATTATTATATTGATATATTTTTATTGTCTTTTCAAAATTTAATTTATGACAACTAGTACTTGCAAAAATGCTCATTTTATGTTATAATAATATTGTAGTAATTCAATTAGTCTATTCGCGTTTTACTACCAAGAGTAATTTAATTTACTCAAAGGAATAATGAAGAGCCTTAAGAATCTCCTCATGAATAGCAAACATACAAAGAAATTTGTATTAGTTTAGCTGTTTATGAGGAGGTTCTTTTTTTATACTAATACAAAAATTTGTAAAAGTAAAAAAATAAATAAGGAGGAATAAAAATGAAATTATTCAAAGAAGTATTAAAAGAAAACTTAAAAATGATTCTATTTTATGTGTTAATTGGAATAGCAATAAATTTTCTAGATTTATATGCTGTAACATATTACCAAAAAATATTAGATGCTTACCAATTTGGTGCATTAACAATTACTCCACTACTAATATATGGAGTACTACTTGTAATATCTACAATTTTAGGATACATAGAAAACTATCCTGAACAACAAGTAAAAAACAAACTATATTTAGATTTCAAACTTGCAGCATTAAGAAAAATGAAAGCAATAGACTATCTAAAATACCAAGAACTTGGAACTGGTCTTCTTACCCAAAGAGTTGAAGATGGAGCTACAGCTTCAACTTCTGTAATGATAGACTTCTACTTAAAAATTGCAAGATGGCTACTTCCTACTGCTTTATTTTCACTATTTTTCATTTACAATGTAGAAAAGAAGCTAGTGTTATTTGTTCTTTTTGGTTATGTAGTTGTAATCTTAATATCTAATTTAATTCTTAAAAAGCTTTATGCGTTAAAAGAAAAAATACTTGTAAACCAAGAAACATTAAACAGACATTTAGTTCGTGGTTTCATGGAACTTGTAGTTTTCAGAACAAACAAGAAGTATGACACAGAAATACAAATAACAAAAGATGGAATAAAAAACATAACAGATGCAAAAACAAAAATAAAACTAGTTCATGAAATGTTCTTTTCTATTTTTTCACTAATTGTTAATGTATTAAAAGTGTTAATTTTGGGATACGCCGTAATTCATTCAAATTTAACTGTTGGTGCAATAGTTACAGTTTTATCTCTACTTGGAAAAGCATATGAACCAATTGCAATTTTCAATGTTGAATATGTGGATTACAAATTAAACAAAGTAACTGTTAAAAGATATTTATCTCTTTTAGATGAAAAAGATGATGAAGCTCTACTTGAAGGAAAAAGAACCTCTTCTCTTCATGGAGACTTAATACTTGAAAATGTATCTTTTTCTTATGGAAAAAGAAATGTAATTGAAAATCTAAACTTAACAATACCTCAAAAATCTTCTGTTGCTCTTGTTGGTCAAACTGGATCTGGAAAGTCTACTATAATAAAAATGATAATGGGATTATTAAAGTATGAAAAAGGTCATGTAAAAATTGGAAATGATGAATTAAAAGATTTATCTCTAGATTCATACTTTGACCATGTATCTTACGTTTCACAAGAAGCTCCAATATTTGATGGAACACTTCGTGAAAATCTTGTTTTTGACAAACAAGTAGATGATGAAAAGATAATCGAAGTATTACATCTTGTTCATCTTGAAAAATTCTATGAAAAGCTTGAATTAGGTCTTGACACTGAACTTGGTGAAAAAGGTGTAAAAATGAGTGGCGGTGAACGTCAAAGAGTGGCTTTAGCAAGACTTTTCTTTGAAGACTCTTCTATTGTTATATTAGATGAAGCAACAAGTGCGATGGACAACCTAACTGAAAAAGCTGTAATGAAAAACATACTAGAAAGACTTCACGACAAAACATTAATAATAATTGCTCATCGTTTAGAAACAATAAAAGATGTTGATGAAATTTACTGTTTAAATGATGGGAAGATTGTTGAATCTGGAAATTATGAATCATTATTAAGAAAAAAAGGCTATTTTGCAAAACTTTACAAAGTAGTAAAATAATTAAAGAGTAGTACTGTTTGGTACTACTCTTCTCTTTTTGTATTAGTATTTATGATAATATGTAGTATGTTCATCTACTTCATTACCAAATTTGTCTTTAAATGTTTTATTCTTAACCCAATCACCTACTGATGTTGTTTCTCTAGTTCCTATAAAGTTTCCCCATTGATCATATACATCTTCTTGTTTATGGGTTACTTTAAAGTTTTTATCATAATATTCTTTTTCTTTTCTTTTTTGTTCTTCTCTTTTTTTATCTGCTTCGCTTTTTGTATTCTTATCACTTGAACTTGAGTATGAATAACTATCGTATGCTGGAGATGAGTCTCCATATGAATATGATTTGTAATTTTTAAGATTTGGATTTATTTTATCTAGAATAGGATTATAGAATAGCTTTGTAATAAAGTAAGGTATAGAGTGTACTCCAACTATTCCTAAATCTAAAAAGATAGTTAGAAAAATTGCACTACCTACTCCCTCTTTCCATGAATCTATAAGAGTAAATACTCCCCAAGATATTACTACACTAGCTATAGCTAAAGAAATCATTTCTTCAATAGTATCATAATAGAAGATTTCCTTTCTAAATAATTTAAATATTAATCTTAAAACTAAAGGAATAATCATTAGTACAAATGATACTATCAATAAATAAAAAGCAGCTTTAAATAATCCAAAACCGTTTGAAAGAAAATACATTATTGCAATTTCAATTGGTCCAAATAATATTCCATATGCATACCATAAAATTTCAAAAAAATCATTTTTTCTTTTTAATTTTTTATCTATTAAATCTTTCTTTTTCTTAGACATACAAACACCTCAATATATTTTGACGACTACATTATATATCTTTTTTTATTATTTTACAATAATTATAACACAAGAGTAGTACTATATGTGTACTACTCTGCTATTTTAATCTATAATTGCTCCTGTTAATCGATATGTCAGTGCATCTATATCATTTCTCTCCATTCCTATAGATTCTAAATATTTACCTATCTTTTCGTTTAGATTTGCTGTTTTTAATTCTTCAACGTTTTCTACTCTAGTCACATATAAAAGCATTGCATTTATATTTCTAGCTTTAATTGTTTCATATTTTGTAGGTTCTGTTTCTTTTGTTATACCATAATAGTTTTCATAAGTTAACATGTAATCATCTACTATCTCTTCGTATGAAGCTGCTGCTAATCCTTCAAGTAACATACAAACAAATCCAGTTCTATCTTTTCCTTCTACACAGTGTATTAAATATGGTCCTTCGTTTTTGCTCATTTGAGTTAACCCTTTTACTAAGCTTTGCTTGAAATCTTCTGATTTAAAGTTCATGCTCATATCTAATGCTATAACTTTATTATCTCTTAGTAATGATACAAAATATGGTGAATTAAAGTCTGATTTATCTATATGTTCAGTTATTTCTTCATCGCTATCTGAAAGGTCAACATCATATTTTATGCCTGCTTCTTTTGCAAGTTTGTCTGTAATTGCCGCTCTATTATGTGTATTATCTATTGGAGATGCACTACGATATAAGATATTATCTTTAAGTCCTCCAACTTTTACACTTCTAAAGTTTGCAAATACAACATCACTTAATTCGCCTTGTTCTTCTACATAATGTATATCTGATGATTCTTGAATATCTTTGTATTTTCCCTTTTCATTTAATGTAAGAGTTATAGTGTCATCTTCTTTAACATTTGCTAGAGTCCAAATATCATCTCCATAGTTTATTCCTATTTTTACATATTCATATTTTGGATATCCTACAACTAATGCTTCACCCATATCTACATAGTATCCATTATAATATGGAAGATCATTTAGTTCATATCCATTAGATAATTTAATGTTAATGCTATCTCCAAATTCAAAACCTAAAGCATTGAAGTCTTCAATAGAGATATCTACATATATTCCACCAAATTTTTCATCATGTTTGATACAATAATTTTTAATACTTAATGGTTTGTTCTTTGCTCCATTAATAATTATAATCATTGCCACTGCTACACCAACTATTGCAACTAGTATTATTCCTAGAACAATCTTTACGCTCTTATTCATAATTTCACCTCTTAATTATATTTTTAGTATAACATAAAACAAATAATTTTTGTATAAATAATAAAAAAGAGACGCCGTGTCCTAATGGACTTGGTGTCTCTTCCAATCTTCCAATATACTAATAGTTAATTAAAAAACATTTACACCTATTTAGATAATGCTTATTGAGCAAGCACTATTTAATTGTAATTAATAATCTATAAACTAAAATATCATAAAGTAACTTGTAACAATAAATTATAAGTTGTCTTTCATTCTACCTAAAATAATAACTAATAAATATAAAGGAAAGATTGATGGCTGTAGGTTTCCGCCCCATTTAACTTGCAGGTATATGCAAGCACCAGAAAGTATATATTAATATATCATTTCCAAATTTATATTATTTCTAGTATTCAAATTCTATTGAATTTAATCTAGATATTTCAAAGTCTGTTTTCTCAATTTTTCTGTCTAGCTCTTCAACTTTAGCTTTTAGCTCTTTTGGATCAAAGTTTAGAGTTCTACATTCAAAATATGAATTGTTGACTTCTGTCTCTCTTCTTTTAGAAGCTTTTCTACAAAGTAGTGATTTATATGTTATTCTCATTTTTCTAAGAACACCATTTTCTGCTATTGCTTCTTGTATGCTTCTTCCATCACTAAGTTTAAACTCATTGTTTTTTGCATTTATAGTTGCTTTAATTTTTACTATGTCTTTTATTAGCTCATCTATTTGACTATATGCTTCATCAAAATCTACTTTATAGTCTTCGGTAACATTTACTGTTCCATCTAGTTCTTGTATAGATGTGTTTACTGCATAATCTAGGATATTAGATTTAGCAGTAGCTAAATCGCTTTCTTTATTTGAAAGCATAATCATTAAACTTGAAATATTTGTCTTCATTTAAATTACCTCCTTTGAAAACAAAAAAAGAGAAAAATTGAGCAATACATAATATTACTTCAATCTTTCCCTTTAAAAGTTTGGAGCGGGTGATGAGAATCGGACTCACGTATTCAGCTTGGAAGGCTGACGTTCTACCATTGAACTACACCCGCATTCAACTTACATATATAATTATAATCATGTTTGGTCGTTTTGTCAATAAGTTTTTTAATTTTTTTTAATTTTTCTTAATAATATTTTATGGACTATATTTCTAATTTATTCCATTATGTAAAAGAAAAAGGGAGATTTTCTCTCCCTCTCAACTATTTTCCATTTTTTTCTTTGCTACGTTTATCATTAATAATTTGCATCTCTTTTGGTGTAATTAATGTACAATTATTTTCTTTTGCCCATTTAACACATCCTTTTAGGACAGTATTTAAGAATACTCTTGGTACTTTTACAAGCATTGCACATGCTTCATCTGTAAACTCAACTTCTGGATCAATTCTTTTTGCAGCATATTTTACAGAGTCGAGCCCTACACCTTTATTTTCTGGTATTGGTTCGCATATTGGTTTTCTAAACTTAGTATACCAGAAATTCTTACTATCTCTGTAGCCATAGTCTACTGGTACATCTGGAAATCCTGATGCTTTTACTCCATTTATAATGCTGTTATAATATTTATCTTTCATCAATATATTGTCTATTTTTAGTATAAAGTGTGCACCATATTGACTTGTTATTCCATTAAAATCATGATATGGATATCCTTCATAGTCTTCAAGTATTGGATCATTTGCTGCGTTATCTAATTCCTTTACCCAAGTACATTCAAATACTTGATATGCCTCTTTAACAATTTTTGGATATTTTTCGTCTGGATTTTCTTTAGCACGTTTACCATCTATTAATGTATAAACGCAGTCTTTCATTTTTTCCTCTGTTGTCTCGCCTGGGAAACCCAGTCTTACTGCTTCTTTAAAGAATTTTTTGTCATGAGTAATGAAATTTAGTGCACATTTTCCGTTTGTTAATAAGTTTTTACAAGTATTTGAACTATTTCTGCACTCTAGCACCATTGCATAATATCCTTTTCCTGCAATATAGTATGGAAAACATAGTGAGTATGAACCTATATTTGTATTTCCTTTTTCATCTAATGTAGATATTTCAATTGTTGGCATTGGAAAAAAGCTTGATGTTTGATAGAAATTATCTACTATTCTCATATTTTTAAATCCTTCAATTTCTTCCATATATAACACTCTCCTTATATTCATAATTATTATATACTAAATTATAAAAAAATAAAACAAGGTATGTATTTTTACATACATACCTTTTCAATTATTTCTTTATATTGCTCAACACATTCTCTTAGTGACTCAACTGTTACGTGTTCATCTACTTCGTGTGCTGTTACAGGACCAGGACCAAGAATTATTCTTTTTACATTTTCCATAAAGCTTGCTTCAGTCATAAAGTTTGCTGTCTTTTTTTCTGGAATAAATGATACAGTGTTATCAAAAGGTTTAATATCTACATCTGTTATAACGTTTACTTCATATTTTGAAGCTAATTCTTTAACTTTATCTTTTATCATATCCATGTGTTTTTCTTCTAGTATTCTAAAATCTACATATCCATCACAGTTATCTGATATAGAATTAATTCCACTTCCACCATTTATTAGTCCTACATTAAATGTTGTGTATGGTACTTCGAATTTGTCATTTCTATCCACTTTTATTGATTCGTTGTAAAACTGTTCAAGTTCATACAAAAACTTAATCATAGCTGAATTTGCGCTTTTGCCTTTATCTGTTCTACTAGAGTGTAGTTTTATTCCTTTAGTATTAAGTTTGAAAGCAAGTAGTCCTTTGCATCCTGTTAGTCTATCGTTTGCAGTAGGCTCACCTATTACCATATAATCTGCAAATTTTTCACCATTTGCAACTAATTCTTCTATTCCACCAAAGCCTATTTCTTCATCATATGTTATATATACTCTAATACCACTTTTAAGTTTAGTAAGGTCTGTCTCTCTTAACGCTTGAATGAAACATGCAATTCCACCTTTCATATCGCAACTACCTAGTCCATAAAGAGTATTACCTTCTTGAGTTAATTCAAATGGATTAGTATGCCAGCCTTCAATGTAGTCTACTGTATCACTATGACCTAAAAAGCCAAGCCTTTGTGTGTCTCCTAATCTCATAACAAGATTCTTGCCATGATGCCATGTTGAAAATCCCATTTCTTTAAGTGTAGATTCAACATAGTTAAGTATTTCTACATTTTCTTTGTCTTTAATAGTATTAAATTTTACTAAGTCTTTTAATATGCTTACTTCATCCATTTTAATTCCCCTTTACTTCGTCATATTAGTTACTACCTCGTAAACTTCTTTCCAAGAGCAAACCCTATCTAGAGTTGTACATTTTCTATTATATGGGTTGTCGTAAAGAAGAACAGGAATTCCTTCACTTTTAACAAGGGTGCAATTATTTATGCTATCATCTATTAGAAGATCTAGTTTTTCTTCAAGTGCTACTGCAACTTTATTTCCAGCTGCTTCTCTTAATTTAGTACATGGAATTTTATTATCTTCTATATATTTTAGATTTTGTCCTGGCAGTGCGTGAGATCTTGCTGTTGCAAGTATTATTTCATGTCCATCATCTAATAGTTTTTGCATAGTTTCAATTGCATCTTCTTTTATCTTGAACTCTGGTATCCACAAATGGTAGTTTGAAAAAACATAATCCATTAGTGGTGGTAAATCTTCAAATCCATGATAAATATCGTCCCAATTTAAATTTTTAGATAATAACTTGTTATAATCTTTGTTATAATCTTTTGCAATTTTATCTAATACATATACAAATGAATCTGTTATAGTATCATCTATGTCTATTCCTATCCTCATTATTTTTTCCTCCTGGTAATTATATATTTTAAATGAAAGTCTTCATATTTTCAATAAAAGAGTAAAAAAAAGCTCGAGAAAATCTCGAGTTAATTTGGCAGGGGCACTAGGAATCGAACCCAGCTCTGGAGTTTTGGAGACTCTTATTCTACCGATGAACTATGCCCCTATGCGTTTTAACAATGTTATTGTAACATCTTTTAATTCAATTTTCAAGTGTTTTTTGTCGTTTAATTGAATTTAATATATTTTATGTTAAAAGAGGTACAAGGTGTACCTCTTTTAATCTAACTTTATTAATTTCATTTTTGTATAATCACAACCTACCATTTTATAGTCTATTGTTCCTATTATTCCTTCTTTTACAAAATTATGTGCATATCCATGTAAATGTCCATATACGCAAGTTTTTACATTGTATCCTTCCATTATTTCTTGAAATTTTCCAACAAATGGAGGAAAATGTAGTGCAACTATAATTGGTTTTTCTATTCCTTTTTCTTCTTTTGCTTTATCTTGTAAAAGTTTTCCTGCTTTTAGAGAGTTTTCAAGTCTAGTCTCTTCTCTTGCAATTATTCTTGCATCCTCTTCTTGAGTGTTTCCTTCTGTTTTTCCCCATCCACGTGTTCCACAGATAATATGTGTATCTGTTTCAATTGCAGTATTGTGAACGATATCTATATTTTTGAAATCATGTGCTTCAAAGAATTTTTTCATTTTAGTTACTGTTGAAAAATAGTAGTCATGATTTCCTTTAATTAGTATTTTCTTTCCTGGAAGACTTGCAATATATTCAAAATCCTTGATGCTCTCATCTAGTGTCATAGCCCAAGATATATCTCCAGGAATAATAACAGTGTCATCTTCTTTTACTGTTTCTATCCAGTTATTTTTAATTTGTTCTTCATAATTATCCCAAACCTCACCAAATATATTCATTGGTTTGTTTACACCAAATGATAAGTGTAAATCTGATATTGCATATATTGCCATTTTCTCACCTACTCTTCTATTTTTAAATTTGCAATAGCATTTAAGTCTAATTTATCTTCTATTTCATAATATTTTCCAGCAATAAAATTATAGTGTGCAGCTGATGCAATCATTGCCGCATTATCTGTACAATATTTAAAATCTGGAATGTAGCATTCATATCTTCTATCTTTTGCTGCTTTTTGTAACTTTTCTCTTAAAAACTTATTAGCACTTACTCCTCCTGCCAATACCACTTTGTTTATTTTTAACTCTTTCATAGCAGCCATAGTATTACTAATTAGCTCATCTGTAACGGTTTCTTCAAAAGAACGAGCAATATCTGCCTTTCTTAAAGAATCTCCTTCTTTATGTGCAATATTTATTACTGCAGTTTTTATGCCACTAAATGAGAAATCATAATTATCAAACTTAGTTTTTGGTAATTTATATGTATATTCTCCTTGCATAGCAAGTTTGTCAACTTCTGGACCACCAGGATATGGAAGGCCTAGAACACGAGCTACTTTATCAAAAGCTTCACCTACTGCGTCATCTCTTGTTTTTCCAATTATTTCAAACTCTGTATAATCTTTAACATAAATTAAATGAGTATGTCCACCAGATACAACTAAAGACATAAATGGTGGCTTTAACTCTGGATAAGTTAAATAGTTTGCGGCAATATGTCCATGAATATGATGTGTTGGAACAATAGGTATATTTAGTGCATAAGCTAATGATTTTGCATATGCTACACCTACAAGTAACGCTCCAACAAGTCCTGGTCCATATGTCACACCAATATAGTCTATATCTTTAAAATCTAGTCCAGCTTGATCTAATGCTTCTCTTACTACAAAAGCAATATTTGTTAAATGTTTACGTGATGCAATTTCTGGTACTACTCCTCCAAATTTTTTATGAATTGGTATTTGAGTTGAAACAACATTTGCAAGTACTTCTCTTCCATCTTTTATTATTGCTACAGCTGTTTCATCACAACTACTTTCTATTCCTAAACAAATCATTTTATTTCCTTTCTACAACATCAAAATCCAGTTAATTAGTTTTAGTATTAAATTATATCCTGGAGTTATTATGTATGATGTTAAATTTGTAAAATATATTATTAGTATTATAAAGAATGAATATCTTTCTAATGTATACATGAATCCTCTTGCTCTTTGTGGTAAAAAATATGCAAGAACTTTAGATCCATCTAGTGGTGGTAATGGTATAAGGTTAAATATTCCAAATACTATATTAAATTGAATAACATAAAGTAGCATATTTAGGATAATACCACCTACATTACTATTTACCATAGTATTTAATACTCCAAATACCATAAGCAGTTTTAGTATTATAGTAACTAATATGGCAATTAGTAAATTAGACGCTGGTCCTGCAAGAGAAGTAAGCATCATTCCTTTTCTACTATCTTTGAAGTTTCTATCATCCACTGTTACAGGTTTACCCCAACCCACACCAATAAGCATAATTGCTATAAATCCTATTGGGTCTATATGTGCTAGAGGATTTAATGTTAGTCTTCCTCTAATTTTTTGACTTATATCTCCTAATTTGTATGCTACCCATGCGTGTGCATATTCATGTATAGATAATGATAGCACAAGTGCTGGTAATGTATATAAAAATGTTATTAATCCTTCTTTTGAAAAAATATCAAACAATTATTATCACTCCTTAAAAAACTACATATTATTATATATTATATGGCGTATTTTTGCAAGAAAATTCTATTCTTTATGTAAAACATTTTGTTTATTTTCTACTTGTTATTTAGTAATTTAAATAAAAAAAGACAGAACCAAAAGTTCTGTCATCTTTTACACTTCTGTTGGTGCTAAGAAATAAAACATTGGAATATTTCTTAGAATACCATATACTACTGTTATTACCAAAAGTATTACAAATAATATATTGACTACCTTTCTAGATTTTTTATTAAATTTATATAATAAAATAAGTATAATTAGAATTGGTAATTCAATAAAAACTAGTGGATTATATCTAAATGCTTGATATATATGTCCATGAGACAAAGCTACAAACATTCTTGTTATTCCACATCCAGGACAATCTAGTCCAGTTAATGTTTTAATTGGACATAAACTAGTTATTGTCATTTGATACAATTACTTCTGGAGCTTTTGTTTTAGCAATAGTATTTAGGTCATTTTGTACTAAGCAGTATGTTACAATGCCAAATCCAAAAATAGTTAGGATTAAGTATAAAATTGAATTATCTTCAATTTTTACATTGTAGTTTTCTCCAGCTTTTACCATATATTTTCCAATCATGTAACTATAGTATATTCCATAAATACCACATGTAATAATAGTTAATAATATTACCATCCAAGGATTAATATCTTCTCCAGATGTAGTACCAATGTCTTTTAGTATTACTATTAACCAGTAAATTCCAAAAATACCACAAGTTACAAGTGTTAAAAGTAAATATACTATAATATTTCTTTCTTCAATTTGTGCTCTCATTTTGCTTTCCTCCTATTAATTTGATATAATAATACACTATTTTACATCTATTTTCAATATGTATGCTACATTTTAGGCTCACAAGTTAAGTTTATTCCAAGATTTTTTAATGCGTTTAATTCACTTTGATCTAGCATATAGCTTGCATGTGCTTCACATCCTCTTAATTTTTCTAAATCTCTTATTGTTTTTTCTATTATTGGATTAGTAATTGAACATATGCTTAATGCAATTAATACCTCAGGTAAACTCAAATAATATGAAGTATTGTATGATGTTTTTTGCTTCATTTTGTATATACCATCTAAAACTGCAGGTGATAATAACATTTCGCTATCTGGTATTTTTGCTATTTCTTTTATAGCATTTAAAAATGCTGCACTTGTAGCACTTAAAAGTTGAGATTCTTTACCTGTAATTATTTTCCCATCATCTAATTCAATTGCAAGAATTCTTACATTTCTTCTTTCTGCTGTTTCATTTGCAACACGAGCAACCTCTCTATCTGCTAGTGATAATTCAAGCTTATCCATTAGAGATTTTGATTGATCTACTACATCTTGGCCACATATATGATTTTTAAAGTCACAAAGTGTGTTATAATATCTTCTAATTATCTCATCTGTTGCAGCTTTTTGAACAGCTTCATCATTTGTGATACATTGCTTGATCATATTAACGCCCATATCTGTTGGAGATTTATATATCTCTTTTCCAGTTATTTTCATTAGTATATTTTTAAGTATTGGAAATGTTGATACATCTCTATTATAGTTTACTGCATATTCCCCATATGCCTCTAAATGAAATGGGTCAATCATGTTTACATCTTTTAAATCTGCAGTAGCTGCTTCATATGCTATATTTACAGGATGAAGTAAACTAAGATTCCATACTGGGAAAGTTTCAAATTTAGCATAACCAGCATTTACACCTCTTTTATGCTCATGATATAGTTGAGATAAACAAGTTCCAAGTTTTCCACTATTTGGGCCAGGTGCTGTTACTACAACAAGTTTTTTTGTAGTCTCTATATATGGATTTTTTCCATATCCTTCTTCACTTACTATTAAATCTACATTTTCTGGGTAACCTGCTGTTGGTCTATGAATGTACATTTTAATATTTCTTTCATTTAAAAGCTTCTCTAGTCTTGATATATTCATTCCATCTTTATACATAGTTACTACTACACTATTTATACTAATATCTAATCCTTGAAGCTTTTCTATAAGTCTTATTAGTTCAAGTTCATAACTTATGCCATAATCTGCTCTGATTTTGCTTTTTTCTATATCTGCAGCATTTATGCAAAATATTACTTCAAGATCATCTTTGAATTCTTTTAACATTCTAATTTTATTATCTGGTCTAAATCCTGGTAATACTCTTGCTGCATGATTATCATCAAAAATTTTACCGCCAAACTCTAAATACAATTTGTTATCAAACATTTTTATTCTCTCTGCAATTTTTTCGCTTTGAATTTTTAGATATTTTTCACTATCAAATCCTATTTCTTTCATCTTTAATTACTCCTTCCAATACAAAAATAAAAAATCCAGGTATATTAAACTCATTTAGAGTCAATGCTACCTGGATTATATGTTCGTTTTTTCATAATGATTTAGAGTGACAGATATCCCTACAATATTTTGTAGTTTTATTGCACTTGATATCATGTTTACTCTTTTCATTGTTATTCTCCTTAAAAAATTAATTAACTTTTTTAATTATATCATAGTATATTCATTTTTCAACAATTTATTATCATTTAATAAAAATTTAACAATATTTTTATTCTTTGATATAAATTGTTGTTTTCTTGACTTTATTTTTTATTTAAAGTACAATATTATTGTATACATAGGAGAAGTAATATATGAAAAATTATTATGATATATTAGAGGTTAGCAGAAAAGCTTCCAAAGATACAATTAATAAAGTATTTAAAATGCATATGAAAGCTAATCATCCAGATTTATTTCAAGGCGAAGAAAAGACTAAAGCTGAAGAAAAATCTAAAGAGCTTACAGAGGCATATAATATACTATCTGACGATGCATCTCGTGCAAAATATGACGAAGAATTAGCTGCTGAAGAATCGCAAGGGCAATATGGTCAAGTTCAAGCAATAATGGAAGAAAATGAATATTTAAAGCAGGTTATTGCTCAAAAAGATAGTGTTATTAGTAGATTAACAGGTAATCAATACGAACAATATACACAAACTACTATGAATCAAAACCAAGGACAATATGGTAATCCTTATGGTCAATATAATCAGCAACAATATTATGATAACAATTATCAAACAGGTGGCGGTTATGGATTTAATGGATTTTCACCTCCACCTCAACAAAATCCATACGAAGGAATGACATTAGAAGAACTCAAAAAGCTAAAAAAAGAAGAACAAAAAAGGTATTATTTACAAGTTTTAAAGGAACTTGGAGTAAAAGTATTAATATTTGTTATCCTTATAGTTGTTCTTTTAATAAGTTTATCTTCTACTTTTAAAGATTTATCTAATTTATTTGGCAAAAAATAAAAGCACTATTTTATAGTGCTTTTTTGTTTTATAGAATTATACAAATAAGACCTCCACTTCCTTCATTTATCACTTTTTGTAATGTTTCTTGAAGTTTCATTTGTGCCTCATCTGGCATTTTATATAGTTTATTGTGTAATCCTTCATTTACAAGTTCATGTAGAGATTTTCCAAATATATTAGATTCCCAGATTTTTTTAGGATCTGTTTCAAATTCTGATAGTAAATATTTTACTAAATCTTCTGATTGTTTTTCACTTCCTACTATTGGAGATACTTCAGTTTCTATATCTGCTCTTATCATATGTATTGATGGAGCTGACGCTTTAAGTTTTACTCCATATTTATTTCCTTGTTTAACAATTTCAGGTTCTTCAAGTTTTAACTCATCCATTGTTGGAGTTATAATTCCATATCCTTTAATTCTTACTTCTTCCATTGCCATTTTTATCTTATCGTACTCAGATTTTGTATTTGCATAATCATTAAGTAGTGAAAATATATCTGCATCAGATTTAACATCAAAATTTGATTTTTCAGATAGTATTCTATAAAATGTTTCTTGAGATAAATTAATGTCTATTTTAATATTACCATTTTCCATATTTGCATCTTTTAATATAACATTTTCATAGTTTTCATTTGCTTTCATTTTCTCTATTTCAGACTTTATCTCTCTAATTGAAAAATCTTTTTGCAAGAATTCTTTTACTGATTCAATTACTTCTTGCTTTAACCAATGTTCTAAGTCTAGTACACTGAACCATTCTGGAAGATTAAATCCTATCTCACTTACTGGAAACTCTTCTAATGATCTTTCAAATATTGAATTGAAATCTTCTTCAGTCATATTTTCTACATCTAATGGAAGTACTTCACAATCATATTTTGATTTCATTTTTCTACTTAATTCTATTGTTTCTTTTTCTTTTGGAATTGTAGAATTAAGTAGTACTATATATGGTTTATTTATACTTTTTAATTCATTTATTACTCTTTCTTCTGCTTGAACATAGCTTTGTCTATCTATTCCAGTTATTGTTCCATCTGTAGTTACAACAATACCTATAGTAGAATGGTCTTCTATAACTTTTTTTGTTCCAATTTCTGCAGCTTTTGAAAAAGGCATTTCCTCTTCTTGCCATGGAGTTTTTACCATTCTTGGCATATCATTTTCCATATGTCCAGAAACTCCATCTATTAGATATCCTACGCAGTCTACAAGCCTAGTTTTAAATCTCACATTATTATCTACGCTTACTTCTACTGATTCATTTGGAATAAATTTAGGTTCTGTTGTCATTATTGTCTTTCCGCTTGCACTTTGTGGAAGTTCATCTAGCGCTCGTGTTCTATTATACTCATTTTCTATGTTTGGGATTACGAAACGTTCCATGAAGTTTTTAATAAATGTAGACTTACCTGTTCTTACTGGGCCTACAACTCCAAAATATATATCCCCATTAGTTCTTTTGGCTATGTCCTTGTATATTTCTACGTTTTTCATTTACTACCTCCGTATACTCATTAACAATATATGAGATAGTTTTTCTTTTATGCAAAAAAATAAGGATAGAATTATTCTATCCTTAACTTAATCTATAATGTCCTAATATATCTACTTCCAATCTTAGTAGTCCACCAGGTTCTTCATATTCTGTTTGAAAAGGGTTTGCATGATGAAGCAAGTATGGGACACCATTTTCATTTCTTTTGTCTGATACTACCCCTATATGACCTTTAAATACTACAATATCTCCACCTTGCCACTCTTCTATCTTAGATAGGTCTGTAGTAAGAACTACAGCATTTTTATCTAAATATACTTTAAGATTTTTTGCTCTTCTAAAGTCTATATCTATGTCTATTGTATCTATATTGTAATCTTCTTTTCTAGATTTTATATCTTCATTTACAAGTGTTCTTAAATCATAACCTGAATTTAGTGCTGCAATAGCTATTACATCTGTACATACGCCATATTCACCTGTTGGATATCCTCCAGCATAGTATTCGCTTTTGTATTTTGGCTTTTTTGAAAGATATAATCTAACATTTTGCAAAAAGTCTGTTTGGTCATCTATTCCATCATTATCTTTATCTATTTTACTAATATATGTTTGAATGCCAAAGTCTTCATTAGTATATTCTTTATTTTCAATATACAATGTTTTTTCAATATATATTGCAAATGGTATCATCATTATTATCAATGAAATAATAATACCTATAATAATTCCTTTTTTCATAGATATTCCTCTTTTATCCTTCTATTTTTCCTCCACCAGCTAGGATGTCACCAACATAAAAAGCTATAGCTTGTCCTGGTGTTACAGCTCTTACTTTTTCTTTGAATTTTACAGTTAATGTTCCATTTTCATTTATATGAATTACAGCAGGTTTTGCGGGTGCTGAATATCTTATTTTAGCATCTACTTCTAGTCCTTCTTCAAATTTATCCCAAAGAAGAGAATTAGGCTCACTAACCAAAACTGTATCTGTATATAATTCTTCTTCTTTACCAACAACTAAAGTATTTTTTTCTTTATTTAGTTTTAATACATATAATGGTGTAGAACTAGATATTCCCATTCCTCTTCTTTGACCAATTGTATATCTATGTAGTCCTTGATGTTTACCCAATATTTTTCCTTCAGAATCTACTATTTTTCCATGTTTCATTCCTTGAATATTATGCTTTTCTAAGAAATTTACATAGTCATTATCTGGTACAAAACATATTTCTTGACTATCTGGCTTTGATGCTACTAGCATTCCATGTTCTCTTGCGATTTCTCTTATTTGGTCTTTTGATTCAAAATCTCCAAGTGGAAATATAATGTGTTCTACTAATTCTTGAGGAATATTATATAACACATATGTTTGATCTTTTTTATCTGCTTTAGATTTTCTAATTACAAATCTTTTATATTCTTCACTATATACTACTTTGGCATAGTGTCCTGTTGCTATATAGTCTATATTATGTTCTTTAGCAAACTCATACATAGCGCCAAATTTTAAATATCTATTGCAATCTATACAAGGATTTGGTGTTCTGCAATTTTGATATTCTTCTATGAATTTATTTATTACACTCTCTTTAAACTCTTTTTGAAAGTCTAATGTATAATGTTCAATTCCTAGTTTTTTACAAACTGCTTTTGCATCTATTATTGAGCCTAAATTACAGCAACTTCCAGATTCAAACAGGCTCATTGTAATACCAACTACTTTGTAGCCTGCCTCTTTAAGAAGTATTGCACTAACAGAGCTATCTACTCCACCACTCATTCCTAATAATACACTTTTCATTTTTTTCTCCTTTATTTTAATACATATTTTTTAGTAGACTTAGTTTCATTTACTAAATCTTGTAGTGATTTACTATCTACATATTCTTCTATTGCTTTGTCTAGTCCTTGCCAGAACGATAAAGTTGTACATTGATTCTTCCTTGGGCAATTTTTAGCTGATCCATCAGATAGACAGGTGATTGGTGCTAAGTTTCCCTCAGTTGCTCTTAATATATCTCCTACTTTATATTCTTCTGGTTTTCTAGATAGCATATATCCGCCATTGTTTCCACGAGTACTTAAGACTAAGCCTGCTTTATTTAATGGTGATATTATTTGTTCTAAGTATTTATTTGAAAGTTTTAGTCTATTTGCTATTTCTGTTAATGATATATACTTTTCTTGACCTGCATTTTTTGCAATATCTACCATAATATTTAATGCATATCTTCCTTTAGTAGAAATTTTCATTTATTTTTCTCCTTCTTCTAGTTTTTTTAATATATCTTCCATAGTATGCCACGCAAGAAGTGCACATTTAACACGTGCTGGCATATTAGATATATTTTTAAATGCTATTGCATCCTCTAATTTTTCAAGTTCTTCTTCATCTGTTATTTCACGTTTAATCATACCTATAAAAGTAGCAATTATCTCTTTTGCTTCTTTAACTGTTTTTCCTTTAAGTACATCTATCATAACAGAAGTTGAACTTTGAGATATAGCACATCCATGTCCTGAAAAAGCCATATCTTCAATAACGTCTCCGTTTAATTTAACTTCAATTTCAATTTCATCTCCACAATTTGGATTATGACCCAAATCGCAAAAATCATGAGATGAAAGTTTCTTTTTGTTATATGAATTCATAGAATGCTCCATTATGATTTCATTGTACATTTCTTCTAAATTATCCATTTTTATCTCCTTGGTTTATTTTTTTAAATACTTTTCAAACATTTTATATGCTTTTTCTACTGCAGCCACTAATCTATCTACATCTTCTTTAGTATTATATAGATAAAAACTTGCTCTACAAGTTGAATCTATTCCAATATATCTAAGTAATGGTTGTGCACAGTGATTTCCGCTTCTTACACATACTCCTTCGTTATCTAATATACTTGCAACATCATGTGGATGAACTCCTTTAATATTGAAAGATATAACTGCTGAGTGATGCTTAGGATTATTTGTCATATATAATGTAATATAATCTAACTTAGATAATTTTTCTACTGCATAATCTACAAGTTCTCTCTCATGTTTTTCTATATTTTCATATCCTACAGCTTCTATATAGTCTATTGCTGCAGACATTCCAACTACTCCTCCGACATTTTGAGTTCCCGCTTCAAATTTAGATGGAAGTGGGGCAAATGTTGTATGGTCTTCATATACATATTCAATCATATCTCCACCATATAAAAAAGGTGTCATTTTTGTTAGTAATTCTTTTTTACCAAATAGGATACCAATACCTAGAGGTGCAAGCATTTTGTGCCCAGAAAAAGCAACAAAATCTGCATCTAGTTCTTTAACATCTATTTTCATATGTGGTATGCTTTGAGACACATCCAAAACTACCACAGCACCTTTACTATGTGCATAATCTATTATTTCTTTTACATTATTAATAGTTCCTGTAACATTTGAAATATGTACTATTCCTACTACTTTAGTTTTATCTGTAATTTTTGCTTTAACTTCGTCCATATCTAGTTCATAGTTATCATTAATGTACATATATTTTAGTTTAGCACCAGTTTTTCTACTAACATATTGCCATGGTACTAAATTTGAATGATGTTCCATTATACTTAGTACAATTTCGTCTGTATCTTTTAAATTATCTAATCCATATGAATATGCAACTAAATTTAATGCTTCAGAGGCATTTTTAGTAACTATTACTTCTTCTCTTGAAGCATTAATAAATTTGGCAATTTTGTCTCTACCATTTTCATATGCTTCTGTTGCTTCTATACTTAAACTATATGCTCCTCTGTGAGGGTTAGCATTATGTTTTTTATAATATTTTTCTACTGCATCTATAACAGATTGTGGCTTTTGTGTTGTAGCACCACTATCTAGATATGCAATATTTCTTTCTACTAAAACTGGAAAATCTTTTTTATAATCCATATTATCCTATCTCCTTATCTGAATAAATAATTAACTATAGAATTGTAAATATAGTATATACTATTTCGTAATTCATATGGATCACTAATGCTCTTAACTGGTAAAAATAATGAAATAATTATTAAAACTAGTGTTACCCATATTACATATTTATTTATTTTTTTCTTTGTAAAAGATATTATAATCTCTATTATCCCTACCAACGATGCAATAAGATTAAATATTATTGAAGGTACAATAGTTTTTATAACACTTGATGCATTATACCAATTACGGCTTGTCTCCCAAAACTCATAATAATTAGAATATCCCGTATTATCTTGTATATACCTATATTGATTCTCTCTTGCCATTTCTATTAACAAATTTACATTTATTGTAAATAAGTAAATTAAAAATATAATTGCAACAATTTTTAAAATAATTAATAAAATATTCTTTTTGTTTTCCATATTATCTACCTCAATTTAATTATAATCTATTATCTATTTCATGTACAATATCTTTTAGTAAATCTTCATCTTTTATTCTTTCTAGAATCTTATTAAATCTAGCTCTAACAATAAGTTTAATTGCCTCTTTTTCTGAGAGTCCTCTACTCATAATATAGAAAAGAGATTTTTCATCTACTTTTCCAGATGCAGTTGAGTGATTTCCTTCTACATCATCTTCTGTACATAGAAGCATAGGTAGAGCTATAGACTTTGCTTTAGGTGAAAGTAGCATACAGAATTCGTTTTCGTCTCCTTTAGCTCCTTTACATCCGCGTTTAAAATCTAGTGTTCCTTTAAAGTTTTTCTTAGCTTCATCATTTAAAACACCTTGAACATCTATATATCCTTCTGTTTTTTCTCCTTTTAGATGAGCTATATAGTTTATATCTTTTACTTGATTATCTATACCTAAATATATAGTTTTAAGGTCATTTTTTGCCTCTTTGCCTATAATATCTGCAAAATAGTTTGTAGCACTAACTTTTCCACCTAAATCTATTATTGTATATTTAACATTAGTATTGTCCTCTAGTGAGTTTTCCATTGATTCAAAGTGCATTGATTTATTGTTTAACATGTTAACAATATTAACGTTTACTTTATCTTCTGGTGAAGTATTAAGTCTAATTACTGAATTGTGAAAACATGCTTTATCTGTATTAGACTTATATACTATTGTTATGTCTGCATCTTTGTATGTGTTAATTTCAATATTGTTTACAAGTATTGTTTCTTCGTCTGTAAAAGTATAAATAATTGTTACCTTCTCACCTTTTCTACTTGTTTTAATATTTAATACACTATTTGCTTCATTTTGTGCATTTTCTTCTAATACAGCTCCATTACCATATTCTAATTTATACTTTCTAACATTATTACTTATTTCTGCTTTTTGTGTAATTATTTCTATGTTTTTAAAAGGTTTTAAATTGTTTGGTATTTCAATATTTTCAAGTTTTAAATTGTTAATTCTAAAATTTCTACTTGTTCTTACAGGAGTTTCGTTTACTTTTATTTCCATTATCCTATACTCCCTTCTAATTCTATATTAATTAAGTTATTCATCTCTACTGCATATTCTACTGGAAGCTCTTTTGAAACTGGATATGCAAAGCCTCTAACTATCATTGCTTTTGCATCTTCTTCAGATAATCCTCTAGACATTAGATAGAATATTTCTTTATCTGATATCTTACCTATTTTTGCTTCATGTGAGAATTCTACATCATCAGTCTCTACATCATTTACCGGAATTGTATCTGAGCGAGATATTCCATCAAGCATCAGTGATTCACAGCTTACTGAACATTTTGAGCCTTTTGCTTGTTCTGCAATTCTAACTAACGCTCTATATGTACAAGCACCACCGTTTTTAGAAATTGATCTAGAATTTACAACGCTTGAAGTATTTGGTGCATTATGTACTACTTTAAATCCGGTATCTAAATCTTGTCCAGCACCTGCAAAAGTAATGCCAGTATATTCTGTTCTTGCACCTTCTCCATTTAGAATACTCATTGGGTAAAGCATTGATACTTTTGATCCAAATGAACCTGTTACCCAGTCTACTTGAGCATTTTTTCCAACTAGTGCTTTTTTAGTATTAAGATTCATCATATTTTTAGACCAGTTTTCTATTGTTGAATATCTTAAATATGCATTGTCTTTTACATATAATTCAACACATCCTGCATGTAGATTTACTTTATTATATTTTGGTGCACTACATCCTTCGATAAAGTGAAGAGAGGCTCCTTCTTCTACTATAATTAAAGTATGTTCAAATTGTCCAGACTCTGGAGAATTTAATCTAAAATATGATTGAAGCGGTACATCTAGTTTTACTCCTTTTGGAACATATACAAATGAGCCACCAGACCAAACTGCTGCATGAAGTGCAACAAATTTGTGGTCATTTATTGGTACACATTTCATAAAATGTTCTTTTACTATTTCTGGATATTCTCTTACAGCTGTTTCCATATCTGTATAAATTACACCTTGATCTAGTAATTCTTGTTTAATACTGTGATATACAACTTCTGAGTCATATTGTGCCCCAACACCTGCTAAAGATTTTCTTTCAGCTTCAGGGATACCTAATCTTTCAAATGTATTTTTAATTTCTTCTGGGACATCATCCCAAGAATTGTTTAAGTTTGCTTTTGGTTTAACATATGTAGCAATCTCATCCATTTTAAGTTCAGATAAATCTGGTCCCCATGTTGGTAATTCTAACTTATTATACATTTCTAATGCTTTAAGTCTTATATCTAGCATCCAATCTGGTTCGTTTTTTCTTTTAGATATTTCCTCTACTATTTCACGATTTAAGCCTTTTTGCATTTTGAATTCATAATTATCTTTGTCTACAACATCATATATATTTCTATTGATGTCATCTACTTTAGTTTTTGCCATTATTATTCCTCAACTTTCTTATATTTTGCATAACCTTCTTTTTCTATTTCATCTGCAAGGCTTGCATCTCCTGTTTTTACAATTTTTCCATCTACTAAAACATGTACATAATCTATATGCAAGTTTTCTAGTATTTTATTGTTATGAGTAATAATTAATACAGCATTTGAATCATTTTTATACATTGAAATACCACGAGAAACTGTTTTTATTGCATCTACATCTAGTCCAGAGTCTGTTTCATCTAATATTGCAATTTTAGGCTCTAAAACTAGCATTTGTAGTATTTCATTTTTCTTTTTTTCACCACCAGAAAATCCAACATTTAAGTTTCTTTCAATTAGTTTTGGATTCATATTTAATTCTTCTACATATTCTTTTAAATCATGTCTAAATTTAAAAGATTTGACTTGCTCACCAGAAATTTTAGATTTAGCATATTTTAAAAAATTAAATGTAGATATTCCTGGTATTTCTTCTGGAGATTGGAAAGACATAAATATACCTTTTTTAGCAATTTCATTTGTTGGTAATTCATTTATGTTTTCTCCATCTAAAATAACTTCTCCACTAGTTTTTATATATTGAGGATTATTTAGTATAACATTTGCCAAGGTAGATTTACCTGCTCCATTTGGTCCCATGATAACATGAACCTCTCCTGGCTTTATTGTTAAATTTAATCCTTTAAGTATTTCTTTGTCTGCAGCTTGTGCATGTAACTGTTTGATTTCTAATAATTTTTTCATATTCTGCTCCTTCTAATTTGTATTTCATACAAAACCAGTAGGAATTATATCATAGAAATCATACAAATTCAATAGGAATTAAATATAAATAAAAAAAGCACCTAAAAAAGTGCTTTTTTATTGTCTAATAAAGTTCATTACTTATATGGTTTTCTTTGTTATATTTTATCTTCAAGTCTTTATCTACGACAACTCTAATAACTTCTGTTTCTATTTCTTTAGTATTGTTATTGTATACAGCAACGTTTATTTTTGTTTCTCCTTCTTTTACAGCTTCTAGATAGAATTGATATCTCATTCTGTCTTCAGCTAAGTGAGTATACTCATTGCTAACCACTTTTACTATAGATTCATCTTCAGGTATTGGATTAAAAGTAACATTTTTTGCATTATCTGCTAGTATTATCATAATACCAGAATCTTCTATATATACAGCTAATCTATCACTTGGATATTCAACATCTCTATAGTCAATTACTGGAACTTTATCTATTATATTATCATCCATTATTTCAATTTGATATTGTTCTCTTACAACATATGATGCTGTTGGTTCTTTATAGTCTAAATATATTGTAGATTTACCTTTTTGAACTGATGCTTTAAATATAAATCTATTATTTTTTTCATCTATTCCTAGATATTCTACTAAAGACTCATCTGTTATTCTTACTTCTTTAATATTGTCTATATCTACTTCTGGAGTTATATAGAACAATCTATCTTTTTCTAGTATTTCTTTTGTTAAATCGTAAGGACTTGTAGTTTTATGTGTTTTATAATAATTTGATGCATATTTAGATAAATCTGTTGTTTCCACTTCTAAATTCTCATCTATTACTACTTTGTATACTACTTCTTTATTATTGCCAAAATATATATTTGTCTCTCCAGGTTTTAATGCTCTAAAATAGTAATGATTAAAAGTTCCTCCAATACTGCTTTTTACATATCTTACAAGATCTTTGTCTTCTATTTCTATTTTAGAATAGGTATCAAACTCAAACGTAATATAAAACTCTTTTCCTCCAATAAAATAGTAATGTTTTATTATTATACCTGCATATATTATACCTATTATAATAGCTATTATTTTAACTAATTTTATCTTTTTCTCCTTTTCCATATATAACACCTCATATTCATTATATAGTATAAAAAAATAAAGTGCTAGTACTAGCACCTTATTTTATATTAAAAGTTTTCGTATACTTCATCATAATATCCTTTTTGGAAAATATGTATTACATCACATATATCATCTGCTGAGTCTTTTTCCTCTCTTGGATCTACAGATATACCATATTTTAGGGATATTATTCCATCATCATCTTCAATTGAGTTTGGATCATTTCTTTTAATTAGTTTTACGATATGTCTATATTTCATATCTATAAGATTACGATCAAACATACTTAAAGATAGTGTAGTTTCATATTTTTTATCATTATATAATCCAATTCCTACGCATTTATCTTCTTCATCATAATATACATAGAAATCTTCATACATTTCCATTTCTTCAAAGTCTCTTATTTGTTTTGGCTTTCCAAGTATTTTTCTTATATCTTTTTTGCTTTGTCCAAAGTATACAATTAAAGTATTTGTTGAATTATCTATTAGACCTTTATAACTTTCTAAAGTGTATGATCTAACTGTGTTTTCACTTTCTTCAACTTTTTCTTCTTTCTTAACTGCCTTTTTAGTTTCTTTCTTTGGAGCTGCTTTAGGCTCTACTATTTCTTCTTCAAGTTCTTCAATTTCTTTTTCTAAATCTTGAAGACTAGCTTTTGAAGTCTCTTTTTTTGTAGTCTTTTTAATTTCTTTTTCTTCTTTTACTTCTTGCTTTATTTCTTCTTTTTTAGGTTCTTCTTTTGCTTTAACTTGAGCTTTTAATTCTTCAAGTTTTGCAGTTATTCTTTGTTCTAGAATCTCTTGTTGTCTTTTTCCTTCTTCAAGCATTTTTTCTAAAACTTCTATTTCGTTATCATTATCTTTTTCTTCTTTAGGTTCTTCTTTTCTTGTTCTTCCTAAAACTTCATCTAAGTCTTTGATATCAAAATCTTCTTCTGGTTGTTTTATAGTTTGAGGTTCAATTTGCTCTATTTCGTCATCTTCAAAATCTTCTTGTGTATTATCTTCATCTTCTTCGTCTAATTCGTCTGTTAAGATTTTAAATTTCTTTTGAAGTTCGGCAAATCCATCTTTATGTGGAATTTCTTCTACTATTTCTTCTTCATCTTCCTCATCATCTTCTAGAATATCTTCCACTTTTTCAACCTTTGGTGTTATAGGATTTACTATTATTGGTCCAGTTATTTGTGGTGTTTCATCTTTTGGTTCTTCTACCTTTTCTTCTTTTTTTTCTTCTTTTATGCTTTCTGGTAGTTCAACTTTTTCTAATTTTTCTTCCTCATATTTTTGAATATTTTTATTTATATCTTCTTCTAGTTCACGTCTAAATTTTTCTTTAACTTTTTCAAGTTCTTCTTCTTGTCTCTTTCTTATTAATTCTAGTTCTTCTTGATTTTTCTTTCTTTGCTCTTCACGTTCTCTATCTTCTTTTTCTCTTTTTTGTTGAGCTTCTTTTTCTAATTCTTCTTTAGATTTTTCTTCTGGAAGTTCTATTTCAATCTTTGGTTCTTCTACTTCTTTAACTTCTTCTTTTTTCTCTTCTTCTTTTTCTACTACTATAGCTTTTTTCTTTTTAGTTTCTTTTTTCTCGTAGTTATACTCATCTGGAAGAGGAATATTTACATCATATTGTTCTTGCTTTTCTGGTTCAAAGTAGAAAGCTTTATCAAATTCTTCTTGATTATATACATTTATACTTGCAACTTTAGAATCTACAAGTACATCTCCATTTTCTGCTTTTTGAGCATTTAGTTTTATACCAAAGTGTTTAAAGCAAATTCCATCTGGATATTCAATATATCCTTTTTTACCTTTTCTATCACTTAATTCTTTTAAGAAGTCTTTTGCCTCTTTATATTTCATAGAAAAAATATCTAATGCTGCTCCATCGATAGTTACAGATATTTTTTTGCAATCTGCTTTTTTATTTACAAGTGTGATAGTTCCGCAAACAGAATCAAGTACAAACTCAAAATCGTCTGACTTGATTTTTTCATATGGATATATAATAGTGCCTTTATATTTTACATTTGCACTTTCTACTATTACTCTGAAGCTATCTTCATCATCATCTATTATTTTAAATGTTACTTTAACTTTGTCTTCTTCTTTGATTCTTTCTGCTTCTGCATATATTATTTTAATAATGTCTTCAACTTCTAAGTCTTCAGATTTTGCAAATGCTTTTAGCTTAGAGTCTGGCTTGCTAGATAGCGTTTTTAAATCTAGGAAGAACACTGTATTTTTTATTCCCATTATTGCACCTCATTTACTATATTTAAAACTATATTTTTACGCAATTTAACATTATGTCTAATATTATACCACATTTTTGGTATTTTTTCAATATTTATATATCGCCAAGTTAACGTTTTTTTCACTTTTTTTCGCTATTTCTTATTGACTTTTAAAGTCTTAAAATGTATACTAGTAAATGCATAAAGCAAAACATTCAAGTAAGCAGGAATGTTTTGCATATATTTTTGAGAAAAAGGGAGTGTAAAAAATGAAAAAAACTAAAATTGTTTGTACAATTGGACCTGCTAGTGAATCTAAAGAAGTTTTAACTTCACTTATTAAAGCAGGAATGAACGTAATGAGATTAAACTTCTCACATGGTGATCATGCTGAACATTTACAAAAAGTTCAAACTTTAAGAGAAATCAACAAAGAACTTGGAACTAATGTTGCTTTCTTACTTGATACTAAAGGACCAGAAATTAGAACTGGATCTTTTGGAACAGATCAAAACACAAAAATGAGTTTCACAAAAGGAGAAAAAATTACTTTAACTACTAGAGAAGTTGAAGGAACAAAAGATTTATTATCTATCAACTACGCTGGACTTCCAGGAGATGTAGAAGTTGGTGGACACATCCTTATTGATGATGGTCTAGTAGACTTACTTATTGATTCTATTGAAGGAACAGAAATTAACTGTACTTTCCAAAACTCTGCAATACTTAAAGGTAGACGTGGTGTTAATGTTCCAGGTGCTAAACTTAAACTTAACGCTATGACTGAAAAAGATAAAGCAGATTTAAAATTTGCTGTTGAAAATGATTTTGATTACATCGCTGCTTCATTCATTAGAAAAGCACAAGACGTTATAGATATGAAAAACTATCTAGATTCTTGCGGTGAACACCACATCAAAATTATTTCTAAAATTGAAAACCAAGAAGGTCTAGATAACTTTGATGAAATTCTAGAAGTTACAGATGGTGTTATGGTTGCTCGTGGAGATTTAGGAGTTGAAATTCCAGAAGAATTAGTTCCTGCTGCACAAAAAATGATGATCAAGAAAACAGTTAAAGCTCACAAACCAGTTATAACTGCTACACAAATGCTTGAATCAATGCAACATAATCCAAGACCAACAAGAGCTGAAGTATCTGACGTTGCAAACGCAATTTATGATGGAACTTCTGCAATTATGCTTTCTGGTGAATCTGCACAAGGAGATTACCCATTAAATTGTGTTGAAACAATGACTAGAATTGCTGAAGCTACAGAAAAAGAAATTAACTACTGGAATAGATTTAGAAAAACTAACCTTCTAAAAGCTACAGATGAAGCTAACGATCATCAAGATATTAGAGTACAAAACGCATTCTCAGTATCTTGCTCTGCTCTATTCTCAGGAGCTGACGCAGTAGTTGCTGTTACTGGAGATGGAACAAATGCTTCTGTACTTTCAAGCTTTAGATTAGGATGCCCAATCTATACTATAACTCCAAGTGTTAAAGCTTATAGACATATGGCAGTTGAACAAAACGTTACACCAATACTTGTTGAAGGAGAAACAGATGTTAATGCTTTAATTGAAAAAGGATTAGCTACTCTTAAAGAAAAAGGATACTTACAAGCTGGTAACGTTGTAGTTCTAAGTGGTGGTTCTCTAAATGGAACTTCACTAGAAGAACAAGTTACAGGTAAAATTGTTAGAGTTTAATCTCAAAATATAATTTTAGTTATATAGAAAGATAGGGTAATTTTTAAAATTACTCTATTTTTTTATTAAATACTTGATATTTTAAAATAATTATGTTAAAATATACGAGTAATTGAATTATTCGAAACAAAAAGGAGGCGTTTCAAAATGGCAAAATGTGAAATATGTGATAAAGAAGTTAACTACCAAATGCAAGTATCTCACTCACACAGAAGAACTTCTAGAACTTTTAAACCAAACGTACAATCAGTAAAAGTTAACGTTGACGGAACACCTAAAAAAATGAATGTATGTACTAGATGTTTAAGAAGTGGAAAAGTAGAAAGAGCATAATTTTAACTTAAATAGATTAACTTGGATTTATTTCCAAGTTTTTTTATGCCAAAAAAAGAAGAGGTTACCCTCTTCTCTTTTTTATTCTTTCATATAGTCTAGTAATTCTACCATAGCTGCTCCTGCATCTTTATAGTCTGCAAAATATTTACCTACTATTCCCATTTTACTATATTTAGGTTGTGAAGTTATCATATCCATGAAAAAGCATAGTCCAAGACCTCTTTTTAGAATATCTACTTTATTCTTAGAAGATTTCATATATGCAAAGATATCTCCTACACTTTTTTTCATTTTTTGGTATTCTTCTTCATATTCTTTATGTGTTGTGTAAAGTTTAGCGATAAACTCACTGTAGCTATATACTTTATATAATTCTATCCCATAAAGCTTTGCTGCAAGCTCTAGTCCATAGATTGTTCTCAAATTAAATAAATCTAGGAAACCTTCAAAATCTTTTGTGTCAAAATAATAGTAATGACCTTGTAACTTGTTGAAAGACTTCATTGTATCTAGGTATCCCATTTTTATATTTTTCTTTATACGAGCTTTATCAAAATCAAATGGTCCACCAAGTTCTTCATTTGGTTTAATTATCTTTATATATGCATCTTTACTATTAATTAGTTTTCTTTTAATACCTGCATTTGAAATATCTATAACTATTATTTCTTTATATCCTTTATTTAGTAGCATATTTATTGGGACATTATCTACTACTCCACCATCTAGGTATTTTTTATCTCCTATTTGTTGTGGTTTAAATATTGGAAAACAAGCAGAAGCTAAAATATAATCATAAAGTTCAGATTTGTCTATATCTTCTTTAAACACTTCTATTGTTTGTTCCTTTTTGTCCAGTGCTGTAGTTACCATACCATATGAAATTTTTGAGTTATACACTTTATCTACATCGATGTATTTATCCATAAGTTCACGCATTGGTGTGTTTTCTAGTCCTTTATTTTTAGCAAATTCTTTTGTGAATTTTACTATATTTGCAGCACTAAAAATACTTCCTTCACTCATTTTATTCTCATCAGATATTTTTACTAAGTCTTCGAATTTTATATTGTCATATAATTCCATAACTTTATCAAAATCATTCTGTAAAAATAGAGCTCCGTTTATTGCACCAATAGATGTACCAACAATTGCTGTTATATCTACACCAAGTTCTTTTAAAGCTTTCCATGCTCCTACTTCGTATGCACCTTTTGTACCACCGCCTGCAAGAACAAGACCATAACTTTTTTTCATATTTTATCACCTCATAATATTTATTTATATTACGAGAATATTATACTAGAATTTTTACTTTATTTCAACTTGTTTATTATTTACATTTTAAATATAGTCTTTAATATCATTTTCATAAATTTTCCTGGTTTATATACTACTACTTTCATTTCTACCTCCTAACAAAATAGCCAAGTAATTCCAAAAATTCCTATAGCTATTGCACAAATTGCAACCCAACCCCAAGAAGGTAGTGCTAAGCTTACACCAATACCGACTCCAAAAGCTAGTAAAAATAGCCCAATTGTCTTTTTAAAACCACTAGTAAACATACTTTATCCTCCTTTTTGACATTAGTTACAAATTGTTGTAAAATGACTACTATATACTATGAAAAGGAATGATTATTGTGAATAAAAAGTATAAAAGACAAACTAAAGCTCAGGCCGAAGAAATTGTTAAAATATTAATAGATGAATATGGTGGACAAGAAGTTGGACTACATTTTGATACTCCTTTCCAACTTGCCGTTGCACTTATTCTTGCTGCACAATGTACAGATGAAAGAGTTAATAAAACTACTCCTATTCTTTTTAAAAAATATCCTACGCCAGAAAAAATGATGAGAGCAGATCTTGAAGATATTAAAAAAATTGTTAAGCCTTGTGGTTTTTATAATAATAAAGCTCTATCTATTAAAGAGACTGCAAGAATGATTGTAGAAGATTATAATGGTAGAATGCCAGAAGATATTGATGAACTTCAAAATCTTCGTGGAATTGGAAGAAAATCTGCTAACATTATTATGCTTGAAGGCTTTGGAAAATGTGAAGGAATTGCTGTAGATACTCATGTTGGAAGAATATCTAGAAAGATTGGATTTTCAAACAAGCCTGCTCCTACAGAAATAGAAAAAGACCTACTTAAATTATTAGATAGAAAATATTGGGTAGATTTAAATCATGTACTTGTTTTACATGGAAGACAAAAATGTATAGCAAATAGGCCTCAATGTAACGAGTGTCCTATCAGTAGCTTATGCAAAAAAAATGACTAAAGAATTAATCTTTAGTCTTTTTTATTTCTTCTTTTTTTGGAAAATGTCTTTCATCATTTAAAAAAATCACTTTAGTATATTTTCCATTGGAGTCTCTTCTTCTTTCAATATCAAAAACTTCTAAGTTAATGTCATATTTTTCAACATAGTTAAATATTATGCTCAAATATAATTCTAGTTCATCTTTTTTGCAGCTATAAATCTTACTTAAATCTGTCATTAGATTATCTTCATTTAACACTGTAATGTTATTTTTAATGTCTACTGCATCCTTTTTTATTTTTTTGATTATATACGCTGCTCTAGTATCATTGTATAATAATTCTGTGAAATTATCCGTTACAAAATCCCATAAATCTACAGCTAGTTCTTCAAATACTTCAGTATAGTTGCTATCATATTTTACATCAACAGGTAGATCACTTTTGTCTATAAATTTAAAATGCTCTATTTCAAATTCTTGCGTATAACCATTTTTAGCTAAGTAACTATAATATCTTTTTCCAATTTCGTATAATGTCTCTGTTGCAAGAACTAATTCTTCGCCTTTTGTTAGATTACAATTGAAGTCTGCAATAAAAGATTTTTTTCTTGTATCAAACTCCATTATTCCTCTTTTGACAAATCCATTGTTTTCAATTTGTACTAGAAATTGACTGTACTCCTTTTTAAAATCTGGTTTTTCATAAAACAAATACTTTGCTTTAATCATCATAATAAAATCTCCTCCTTCAATAATTATCTTTTGGACATAAAGTTGCTAAATCTAGCTCCCTTTTCTCTTTTATGTACACGAGCATTATACTATTTTTATGTAAAATTGTCAAATAAAAGAGCCTAACTTAAGTTAGACTCTCCATATATAACTATTATTATATTATTCTTCTGTTTTTTCTTCGGATTTTTCTTCTACAACAATTGGTTCTGTTTTAGTTTCTACAACTTCAATTTTTTCTTGTTTTTTATCTTTTCCAAATACAAGATCAAACATTGTTCCAATACCTATAATAGATACTACAAAACCAATTAATCCTCCAACAAGCGGAATGAATTTAACTACAAATAGTATTACTGCAACTAAAAGTGCCCATAGTACAATATTTTTAGTGCTTAGTTCTTTATCTTTTAGTAGTTTAATAGCTATTACTGTAGTACCCATTGCTGTTGCACATATTAGCATTATTATATACATTAGTAATACTACTATTCCTAAAGGTATAAGGATTACTGTAATAAATAGTATTAGTGCAGCAAATACACCACCTATCATTATTCCAAATCCTGCTAAGGCATTTAAAGCAATTTTTTCTCCAGTATACTTTTGAATTCTTTCTTTTTTGCTAGATTTTGAAACAAAGAATGCTATAATTAATGCCATCACAATAGTAGTTAATACTCTTTTGATAACGTTAAGAATTGTTACTGTAACTACAGCTTTATGAGCTTCTTCTACCACTTCTTTGTTTTCTTCAACTATTTTTAGGAGATTTTCAACAATTTTTGCTCCACTAGCTATAGTAGCTTCATTGTCTGTTTCTCCTCTTAATTCTCTAATTATTGCATTTTCTCCAATTTCTATTTGGTTTCCACCAATAGATAAAGCATCTGAAATTGCATTAAATGCTATATTAGTACCTGCAACATATGAATCTCTTGTTATAGTTGTTTCTTTTGAAACTTCAACTTTTTGTCCTGCTGCAAATAGGTTTTTAGCACTAGATGTAACAACTTCTACGTCTTGCCCAGCAACAAATATATCTCCTGTCACTGTTACATTTTCAAGTTTTACATCTTGCCCTGCTACTGCTATGCTACCATTTACTGTAACATTTTTTACATCTACATCTCTACCAGCAATAAATGCATTTCCATCTATTACTTTATCTTCTACTTTTACATCTTGGTCTGCATAAAAATAGTCATTGTCTATCATTTCTCTTTGAGAAATTAATGATGGACTAATAAGTAGGTTATCTTCTGCTTCATCTGCATGTACTACAGAGTTTCCAGCTACAAGTACTAGTGCAAATATAGCAAAGACTGCCATAATTTTTAGTAATTTATTTTTCATAAATAAATCCTCCCTTTCAATTGAGTTAATTATATCATTAATATTAAAAATATTAAATATTATTTGAATTATTATTCATATATTTTTTTCTTTTAGATTTTATTGATAAAAAAAAAGACTGGGTAATCCAGTCTAAGTTTTAATTATGGTTTGTAAAAGATTCATTAAAAAAACAAGCAAATTAAAATTTACTTGTCTTAATGTGGTGCGGGTAAAAGGACTTGAACCTTCACGCCTCGCGGCATCGGCTTCTAAGACCGACGTGTCTGCCAATTCCACCATACCCGCAACTACGTGTATTATAATACCACTAAGTAAATGGTTTGTCAATAGTTTTTATTAAAAAAATCTCTTGTTTTTAAAAATAATTTTCTTTCCTACTGGCTGTATATCTTCCTCGTTTTCAATAACATTTTTAATTGACAAACTTTTGTTCTTTTGTTATAATTTTTGAGTATAGAAGTGAGGTAAATATATGAATTTAACAGTAATTATTTTATGTGCTATTATTATAGTACTTTTAATATTTGTAGTTGTATTATTAATTGGTTTAAAAGGTAAAACTGATGATATTGATGATTTAAGAAGAGATTTTGATCACATGCTAAACCAAACTAGAGATGATATCTTAAATAACTTAGGTACAAAAATTAATGAAAATGGTAATACTCAATACCAAATGCTTACTAACCTAACTCAAATTAATGAACAAAAACTAGATAATACTCGTAAATCTACAGAAGAAAAGCTAGAAAAAATTCGTGAGACTGTTGAAGGAAGATTATTATATATGCAAAAAGATAACGCAGAAAAGCTAGAAAAAATGCGTGTTACAGTAGATGAAAAGCTACAAGGTACTTTAGAACAAAGGCTTGGAGAATCCTTCAAAATAGTTAATGATAGACTTGAATCTGTATATAAAGGATTAGGTGAAATGCAAAACCTTGCTCAAGGTGTTGGTGACTTAAAGAAAATATTTACTAATGTAAAAGCACGTGGTACTTGGGGTGAAATTGAACTTGGAAATATATTAGAAGAATATATGACTCCAGATCAATATATTAAGAGTGCAAAAACTAAACCTAATGCTACAGAATTTGTTGAGTTTGCTATTAAACTACCAGGAAAAGGAGATGGCGAAAGTGTTCTACTTCCTGTTGACTCTAAATTCCCTGTTGAAGACTATAAACGTCTAGTAGATAGTGAAGAACTTGGAGATGTTGATGCAATTAATGATGCTAGAAAGAGCCTTGAAAACTCAATTAAATTATTTGCAAAAGATATTCATGATAAATATATAGAAACACCATATACAACAGATTTTGGTATAATGTTCCTACCTACTGAATCACTATATTGTGAAGTATTAAAAAATACTGCATTAATTGAAACATTATCTCAAAAATATAGAGTTGTTGTATCTGGACCTACAACATTTGTTGCTCTTCTTAACTCATTACAAATGGGCTTTAGAACACTTGCAATTGAAAAACGTTCAAGTGAAGTTTGGAGCTTACTTGGTACTGTTAAATCTGAATTTGAAAAATTTGGAGATTTACTAGATAAAACAAATAAAAAATTGCAAGAAATTGGAAATACTATGGCAAAAGCAAGTACTAAAACTAGAGTTATACAAAGAAAACTTAAAGATGTTGTTGCACTTCCAGTTGCAGATGAAGATGAATTTTATGGACTAGACGCTGCACTTACAGATAGTGTTGTTGAAGCTGAAGATTACAACGTTGAAGACGAAGAATAGTAATATTAAAAATAATGTCATATTGGACCGGAGCAATCCGGTCCTTTCATTGACTTTTCTTACCCTTTATGATACAATGATGGCGTTGTAGATATATACAACTTTAATTAAGGAGAAGTGATTAATTTATGAATAAAGTAAAAGCTATAGTATTAGCTGGTGGTAAAGGAACAAGAATGAAATCTAACCTACCTAAGGTTCTTCACAAAGTTTATGATAGATGTATTATAGACTATGTTTGTGATGCATGTGAAGATGCAGATATTGATGATATCTATGTTATAGTTGGACATAAACATGAAGATGTTGAAGCACATCTTGCTTCAAGAGATAATGTTACTTGTATTTTCCAAGAACAACAATTAGGTACTGGACATGCTGCTATGCAAGCAAAAGATTATATAAATGATGATGATTTAGTTTTAATAGTAAATGGAGATATGCCTTTAGTGTCACCTTACACTATTACTTCTTTCATTTCATTCCTTGAAATGGGTAACTATGATGGTGCTTTAGTTTCAGCTGTTTTTGAACAAACTCCTGCATATGGAAGAATTGTTAGAGACAGACAAGGAAATCTTTCTAAAATTGTTGAACAAAAAGACTGTACAGAAGATGAACTTGCTATTAAAGAAGTTAATATTGGTCTATATTGTTTCAAAGGTAAACATCTAAAAGAAACTTTTGCAAAACTAGATAATAAAAATGCTCAAAATGAGTACTATATCACTGATGTACCATACTACATTATTGAAAAAGGTGGTAGAATTGGTGTTTATGCTCTACAAAACCCAGATGAAGCTCAAGGTGTTAACTCAAGAAATGACTTATCTATTGTTACAAAAACATTATTAAGAGATAACAGAATTAAACATATGGACAATGGTGTTACTCTTATTGATCCAGATAACACATATATTTCACTTGACGTTTCAATCGGTAAAGATACTATAATTTATCCAGGAACAAACATCCAAGGAGAAACAATAATTGGAGAAAACTGCATAATTGGGCCAAACTCAACAATTATTTCTTCAACTATTGGAGATAATACAATTATTGAATCTTCTAAATTAGATAGAGCATCTGTTGGAAGCAACTGTGTAGTTGGGCCATTTACATATGTAACTAAAAATACATATATTAAAGACAATGCTTCTCTATCTTCATTAAGAGAAATTAATAACAACTAATTTAAGCGAGGTATTTTAAATGGATAACTTTAAAGTAAATTATTATTTTAATTTTATAGATGAATTTGAACACAAAGCTATTTTTGATAACACTACTTATGCTTGGGATGTACTTGCAAATGTAAAATCATACATTCAAGAAAAAGTAGAAAAAGATAATGTTCAAATAAATAATGCAGCAGAAGTTGCAGACTTTGTATCAATTACTGGTAACTACATTATTGGTGAAGGTACAACAATTCATGCAAATGCTGTAATTCAAGGACCAGTTATTATTGGTAAGAATGTAGAAATACAATCTGGTGCTTTAGTTAGACCTTGGACTATCATTGGAGACAATTGTGTCGTAGGTCATGGTTCAGAAATTAAACATTCTGTACTATTTAATAAAGCAAAAGTTGCATCTCTAGCTTTTGTTGGAGATTCAGTACTTGGTAAATCTGCAAGAATTGGTAGTGGTATTATCTGTGCAAACAGAAGATTTGACCAAAAAAATATCACTGTTAAAAATTCTGCTGGTGAAAAAGTTGACGTTGGAACAGATTTCTTTGGACTAATCATGGGAGATATGTCTAGAATTGGTGCTAACTCTACTACTCTACCTGGTTCATTTATTGGATCTTATACTTGGGTGCTTCCTACTTGCCAAATTAGAGGATTTGTTCCAAGTGAAACAAGAGTATTCTCAACTGCTGGAACAAGATATGAAGAAAATCCTAAAGTTGAATTAAAATAGTTAAAATACTATATATAAAATTATATGTCTAGGCTTTTTGCTTAGACATTTTTTATGTCTTTTAATTTACTTTTTGTCGTTTTACTTGTATATTTTTTCCCTTTATTATATTATAGTAATATCAATTAATGGAGGAAGATATGGATTATTTACAAAAATTTAAAGAAAAATGTAAAGTAAACGATATTTTTATGGATAAAGTTAATTTCCTATTTGAAAGATTACTACATTTTGGATATGTAGATAAACTTAATATTTCTAAACTTGAGAAAAAACTTTATAACAATATTGATACTGTATATGTTAGTTCAGATGAAACTAAGGACTACAAAACTGGATATTATGATGCAATAACTAAAGAGTTATATATCAAAGACATAGATGATACTGAGTCGTTATTTTTAAGACTAGTATATGCACTTACTACTACTAAGAAAAAAGAGAAAACATATAATGTAGGATATTCAACTACTTCTCTATCTAATTTAAATTATAAACAAGAACATAAAAATTATGGATTAAATAGAGCTGTTGTATCTAATCTTGTATGTAGAATATTATATACAGAGCCTACTACTTTGAGTATCGTTCCAACTTATAGGACATACAAAAAAGACTTTTTAGGTAATGGTTTTGATGCAGATAATAACATCTATTTCTTAGAAGGTCAAATACTAAAACAAATGTGTTTTGCATTTGGTATTCAAGAAGAAGACTTCTACTATCACTTATTTGTAAATCCTGCAAGATTTCTTGAAAAAACAATGGATAAATGCAAAGTTGAAAATCCAGATCAACTTCTTGCAATTTTTGATAGAGCAAGTAAAAACTATTGTAACTATAATAAATTTTTATATTATAATAGATTATTAGATAACAATTTCTTAAAAGCTAAGAAAACTTTACCAGATGAAAAAATAGATGAAGATATTGTTAAAGAAAGAAATGAACTTACTTATATGATTAATAAAAAAATTCAAGAAATAGATTCTTCTGTTGAGGAAGAAGATGAACTTGAAGATGTTGCAACAAGTTTAAATGAAACAATAAATAAACTTGAAGAGAATATGATTAGTGATGTTGTAAATATTCAAAACATTCTTGTAGATACCTTACTTATTAGTGAGAATAGATATTCTCCAATTCAGTTTACTGTAAAACAAAAACAGCTATCTTCTCTTCTATTATTTAAAAATGATAAACTTGAAGATAGTATCTACTCTACTATTTCATATAAAGTGTTAAATACGTATGAGAGTACTTCATCTAACTTAATTGAAAAAATGAAATATAGTATAGTTTCAGAACTACTTTCTTCTGAAAAATATATAAAAATATATAACAATATGGAATTTAATCGTTTAGTTAACCTTGATTTAGATGACAATACCGAAATAATGGCTTTAAGTGTAGACGGAACATTCTTACAACTAATGAAAATAAAAGACCTTAATTTGCCATTTACGGAGCTTAAGGATAATACTGAAATAATTAAAATAGACAATCTTAAATTTTTACTTAATAGTCCTTTAAGTGTAAAAACTACACAAAATATTGAAAAGATTTATACATACATTAAAACTCATCACGAAAAATACAAAACTATTGAAATTGAAAAGCTATATATAACAAATATTGGTAACACTACTCTAGTTTTAGTACTTTCTGACGATGACTTTGAAATATTTAAAATGGATATAGTAAATGATAAAATAGAATGTACAAAAGTAGCTCTTTCAGAAAAATATGCTATTTTTGACAGTTCAAATGTATCATATACAAATAAAAGATATAAAACACAACAAACTGAAACTGCCAAAATGTTTGGAATATTTTAAAATAAAAAAAACAAAAATAAGAGGATAGATTATTAGTCTATCCTCACCTTTTTTATTCTCTCTTTATACTTTAGCTTTATTTTGACTATTACTCATTCTTAAAACACTCCTTACTTGGAGTAAAGCTAATGATATAAAATCTCTCATTTGAATATTTTCTAAAATTTTATCCAGCTTAGAAATTATCCCAAGGCAAAAGTTATGTCACTCAAACAAGTGTCTATACATGTATTATATCACTTATGCTTATTTTTCAACTAGTGAACAAAAAAACGGAGAGCCGAAGCTCTCCATATAGTCAAAATAGTATATAGACCTATATTATATCTATACACCGTTTATATTATATCACTTCTTTGACTTATTTTCAATAAATATAAAAATAGAGAGCCGAAGCTCTCCCTTAAGAATTATTAATTAGCGTATATTATTTCGACTATTTTTATGTCAATTCTTTTTCATCTATATCTATATTCCAAAATCCTAATTGTCCTTTTGCATCAATTTGTTTTTTGAAAGGTACTACATTTTCCATTTGAAATCCAAAGTTTCTAGAAAAAGAATGTGTTGTATAAATATCGCTATTTTCTTTAGATAGCATATCTGCAAATTCATCACTCATTGGAACACAATCTGTTATAGTTACTTTGCCTAATATCTTTCCCATAGGAAGCTCATCTGGTAAATATTTAGCTAAGCGTTCTACTGCCTCTTTATCTATTCCTTTTCCTGCGTGAATTAGAACATCTCCTCTAAAATTTGTTTTCCAACTCCTAAATTCAAATCTTTTAACTCCACTCATGATAAGTGTTGCCCAAGGTTGTTTTATAGTTATTGCCTTCATTTTCTCCTCCTACTTTTTCTTCTCTACACCTTTGTATACTTTACCATCTTTAAGTTTTACTGTGTCTCTTAATTGTCTGTGATAAGTAATAACAAATCTATGGATTTCATCTTGTAAAAATGTTAAGAAATTTAATATGTTTTTCTTGTCTGTTAGATCAAACTCATTTCCATCTTTATCTATTAAGCCTCTAGTTCTGTGTTTATCATTTTTAACCATACCATAGAAGTTTGTTCCTTCTCCTACATCTTCCATTGCTTTTTTAACAGCATTTAATTGGTTCATTGCACCATCAATTAGCATTACATCTGGAAGTGGCCAGTCTTTTGCATGATTTAGACGTCTATATAACACTTCATACATACATTTTGGGTCATCTTGAGTTAGTGTACTTTTAATTTTAAATTTTCTGTACATACTCTTGTTTAATTTTCCATTTTCAAATCTAATCATACAACCTACTATGTAGTCGTTTCTTAAGTTTGAAATATCATAACACTCGATTGACTCAATTCCTTCTTTAAATCCAAGTAGTCCTGCAAGGTCATCTACTACATTGTTTTTCTTATCTTCAATGTTAATATGAATGTTATTTTCTACCATTTTAACTAGGTTAGATTTTTCACCACGTTTTGGACTAATTACTTTAATCTTAGTTTCACGTTTTTCAAAAAGATTATTAATTAGTTCTATTTGTTCATCTTCTAGTTTAATATATACTTTCTTAGGCATATCATTGTTATCTGTATAATAGTTTGAAACAATTTGTACTAGTGACTCTTCTATCTCTTCTTCAGATATATCTGTTAATTTTACGTTATCATGAAGAACAATTTTATAATCTCTTATCTTAAATATTTGTATAAATAATGTATCTTCACTATATACATATCCCCATATATCTGAGCTTGTCTCATTTAAGTTAGATACTGTTTGTTTTGTAGCAAATTTATCTATATTATCTAATCTTTGCTTAAGTACTGCTGCTTTTTCAAATTCTAGTTTTTGAATACATTCTTCAATTTGAGCTTCAAGTTGCTTTTTAATATCTCCAGTTTTTCCTTCTAGGAATAATACAACTTGATCTATCATATCTTTATATGCTTTAAGACTTACATCGTTGATACATGGCCCTAAACATCTTCCAATATGATAGTATAAACATGCATTTTTTACTGTAGTCTTATCTAAGTTATATTTACATCTTTTAACTGGAAATATCTCTTTTATTGTATGAAGTGCATCACGCATAGCGCCCACATTAGTATATGGGCCAAAATATAGTGCTTTATCTTCTACTCTTCTACGAGTTACATATATTAGTGGATACTTATCTTTTATTGTTACTTTAATGTATGGATAAGTTTTATCATCCTTAAGGAGAACATTAAACTTAGGAGATAGCTTTTTAATATAATTACATTCAAGGTTTAAAGCTTCTACCTCGTTATTTACAACAATATAGTCTATGTCTCTTACTAAAGATGCCATATTTTCTATTCTTTTTGTTTTGTTATTCTTTTGGAAATATTGTCTTACTCTTTTTCTTAGTGATATAGCTTTACCTACGTATATTATTTCACCTTTTTCATCTTTCATCATATAAATGCCAGGTTCAAAAGGAATCTTTGCTACTATATCTTTTACATATGGATTTGTCATAAATTCTCCTTTCTAAATAAGTATATAAAAAGAGGGTAATTGAATCATAACCCTCTTAGTTTTCATTATAATTTATTAAAATAAATTACTCAGCCTCGTTATATTTTTCAATAATCATATTTTGTAACATTTCTCTAGTTTCAGTATTGATAGGATGAGCAATATCTTTAAATTCTCCATTTGGAGTTTTTCTGCTAGGCATTGCGATAAATAACCCTTTGTCACTTTCGATAACTTTGATGTCGTGGATTACGAAAACATCATCAATAGTAATAGAAGCGATAGCTTTCATTCTGTTTTGAGAAGTTACTTTTCTAACTCTTACGTCTGTTACTTGCATGTTCCACACCGCCTTCCTTGAATGTTACTTTAATTAAATCATATTAAAAAATCATTGTCAACAATTCGTTAACGATAATACTTATCATTTTGGTTACAGTTGTGTTACACACTACGTTTTAGAAATTTTATGAGTAATATATTTTCTTTCTTTTTACATCATATGGTACAATTTCATTTATATATTCTGAGTATCCATCCATTACTACAGCAGGTGTTATATTAGATCTTGGTCCTGCAGATAGAGTAATTGTTATACTATCATCTATATTGAAATCAAAACTATCTATTTGAGATTTAATATCTAATCTTTCCATTCTATCATAACTTTTCTTTATGATGAAAATTTGAGGTTGAGATAAATATAATTGCATTTTCTTTTTATAGAATGCTCTTATTTCATCTTTTTCTCTTAGAGATTTATCTTTAAATTTTTCTGTATAATCTAGGCTAATGATATATTCTGCTCCATATACTCTCATATTTATATCATCTTCTGATGCTGGAACATATTCTGCAGACATGATAATAAATCCTGCAGGTAGAGTCTTGTTTACTTCTCTTACTAAATAACGTGTATCTACTTCTTCTGTAAGATACATATCAAAAATTTCGCCTGTACTTGTATATCCGTCTGCTAATGGATGTGCAAAATTAATATCTATTTTCCCTGTTACCTCAGATTTTACAAAAGGCATCATAGCCTTCTCAAAAGCATCTGTAAAAATTTTAACTGTATCATCTTGTGAAATGTACATGGCATCTTTTGACTTACCATATACTACCCTTAGTCTGTACATCATCCCATCTCCTTTATGTCCGTATTATATCATACTGCGACATAAATTAAAAGATTTTTTGAAATATTTTTGTAATATTACTTTTATCTATTTATTTTAAAAAGTGAGGCTTCTTTCTTGTAATAACCTCTTACTGCCTCTTTAAGAATATCTGCTCCAATTAGTACATTTTGTATTGAACTACTTCCCACGCCAACATTTAAATATACATTTGGTAGTTTATCTATTTCTGAAATAACTGGTAATCTATCCTTTGTTTGTATTATATCTCCACTAAAAGATATTATTTCATCTGCAATCTCAATTTTTGGAAATAATTTATATACTAATGACTTTAATCTCTTTTCATTCTCTTTTTCTTGCATATATAAATACTTATCATTTTCCATCCTATAGTTATACTTTGTATCTATGCCTGATACGAGCATATTGCCAAAATTATCCACTCTTATATTAATTGGTATATCATTTAACACTTTAAGGCTTAAATCTTCTTTAAAGTTTGTTTTAAGCTTTATACCAAATCTTTTATATAATTCACATGAAGGTATACTAGATATATCTATTCCATCTATACTTGTAGTTATTATTAATGACTTTGCAGAAATTATATAATCGTTATTTGTTATTACTTTTACGCAATCATAAGAAGAATTAAAACTTTTTAATTTTGTATTTTCATATATATGAACATTTGGAAAACTAGATAAATAACTAAAAATGTCACAAGTTAGATTATATGGATTAATTGTTCTAGCTAAATTATCTATTACTATTCCATTTCCTTTTTCTAGCATATTTACCTCTTCTCCAAGTTTTACTCTCTCATCTAATTCTGCTTTAAACATTCCCTTTTGAAACATTTTTGTACTAATAATATTATGATTTATTTTCTTTAGATAATTGTTATCTCCAATATCTACTAGTATTTCATCTAAAAGTGCATTTGCTCTTCTATTTAATCTACTTAAATTGTTTTTATCTTTTTCTCTTTTTAAATATAGTTCATCTACAAAATCTGTAATACATGATGTAGATATACTTGTATTTTTATACCCTATTATATTCTTTTCTAACACTACTACATTAAATCCTTCCTTACCTAAGAAAAAACTTGTTATTGCACCACTTATTCCACCGCCTACTACTATAACGTCACAATTTATATCTTTATTTAAATATGGATAAATTTTATTATTTGAATATTTATTTTGCCAAATTCCTTTTTGCATAATTTCACCTCACAATTATTTTTTATATTTTTTTCCAATTTTATGCAAAAGAAATAATATATTGTTAATTATTGCCAATAATATGTTTGAGGTGATAAACTTTGTCTATTAGAAAACTTAAAATAATAATTATTACTACAGTACTTTTACTTATAGCTTTTTCTACTATTTTTGCTGCAACTATTACTCACTTTGCACCAGAATATGCAAAGACTACTGCAAATGTTAATTTTAGAAGTAGCCCTACAACAGATTACTCATCATATATTAAAACTCTTAGTGCAAATACTCCACTAAAACTAGTTGGAACTATAGACAACTTCTATATTGTTCAATTAGAAAATAATGAGGTAGGTTTAGTTTCTAAAGATTATGTAGATATAACTGGAGAAAAGACAGAAGGTTTAATTTATACAGATTATTCTCCTTTCTATGTAAAGACAAATACGCAAAATGTAATCTTAAGAGGTGGTCCTTCTACAAGTTTTAGACGTATTACTACTTTAACAATAGGAGAAAAGCTACTTGTTCAAGGAAAAATTGAAAACTTCTATCTTGTAGTAACAGAAAATAATACTGTTGGTATGGTTAGAGATGATTTAGTAGACTTTTTTGATAATACAGATACAAATATAATTAATGATGTAAATGATACAACTAATGATTTAAAACCTATTCCAGATGAAGACTATATATTAGAAAAAATAAATGCTATTAGAATTGAAAATGGTCTGCCTCCACTTTCAATTGATTCATTACTAGATAGTGTTGCAAATACTAAAGCAAAAGATATGGTAGAAAATAATTATTTTGCACATAACTCTCCAACTTATGGAACACCATTTGAAATGATGCAAAATGCAGGTGTTACCTATATTCACGCAGGAGAAAATATAGCTGGTAATTCAAATATAGATTCAGCTATTGATTCATTTTTAAATTCAGATGCGCATAAACAAAATATTTTGTCTAATGCATATAACTACATAGGTATTGGAATAGAACCAAGTGACGTTTATGGTTATATTATAGTTTTAATGTTTATTGGGAGATAAAAAAAGACAAGGATTAAATCCTTGTCTTTTGAATTTTCAATTATTATTCTTGAGTTGGTTGTTCTTCAACAACTGGCTCAGCTACTGGTTCTGCTGCTGGAGCAGTTCCTACTGTTTGTCCGTGAGCTTTTAAAACTTCCTCATAGAATACAACACTTGCAACTGACATGTATGGAGTTAAGAATAAGTTTCCTATTCCAAATGTGAAGCAACAAAGAATTGCCCATCCTATAAATGAAAGACTTAAGCAGATTAATTTCCATCTGTATCCTGGCATAAGTTCTATAGATTTTTCTACAGCTTCTTTAGCTGTTATTTCTGGATTGTCTATAGCAACATATTCAGATAGAGATAGATTTAATGCTTTTCCAAGGTACCAGATAACAAGTGCAACCATTGCAACAAAGTATAATAGTCCACCAATAACTGCTCCTGCATCTCCAAGAGATGTTAATATTCCCATTACAACTGCAGCAACTATAATTCCTATAGTGTAAAGAATTGTTGGAACAATCAATTTAACTATTTGCCATAATGTAACTTTCCATGCTCTACCAAAACTTGGGAATATTCTTCCTAAGAAATATGTAGCTGTAGTTTCATTATCTCTTTTAGCTTTCATGATATTTTCAATTAAAGCATATGCAAGTGGTACTTCAATTAGCATAGCTGCTAATGAAAGAAGTGAAGATAGTACTGAAGTTCCTACAAAACTTCCAAGTACACTTGTAACCATTGCGTCTGTAATAGTTTTTCCAGCCATTGCTTTAGTAGCTAAATCTACTAAACCTCCTAGTGATCCTAGTAATGGAGCAGCTGTGATTAATCCAATAACCATTAAAACTACAAGATATAATAGGTTCATTCCTACAAATCTTCCCCATTTGCCTGCCATAGCTTCTCTAGCTTTAGCTCTAATCTCCTTTGCTTTTGGCATAATATAACCCTCCTTCATAATCTATAAAATATCATTATCTAACTCTTCTTGTTCAGCTTCTATGTCAGTTTTAATTGTTTTGTTAGTAGCAATATTTTGCTTTCTTATTTTTCTTCTTTGAGCTTGCGCTTTATCCATAATATCTCTACGGATAATTGAGAAGTTATTTAAGATTCTTCCTCCAAATACAATTACTGCTGCTAGATATATTTCAACATTTAATAGTTGACCTAAGTAAACTAAAAACATTGAAAATATAGCATTAAAGAAAAAACCAGATAAAAATATTTTCATATTAAATTTTTTGCCAGTACTTGCAGCAAGTGCACCAAACACTGAATCTAGACATGCAAGTATAGCAACGGCAACATATTGATAACTGCTATATGGTATTACTATGTGTTGCCCAGCTAAAATACCACATAATACAAATAATGCAACTATTATAATTCCTAATATCATAATCTACTCTCCTTGTTTTGCAAAGTTGAATGATAATGCACCATCATACTTTGGTATTGCTATATTACTTTCTCTTGAAAGAGTTACTTTTATTCCATAACCATTTAATACATCTACTACACCATTTTTAATAGTCATTGCACTTTCTAAATATTGTGCATTTCCTATTGCTTTAATTTCAAAAGGTGCAGCAACTTTTTGGTAGTTTACTTGAATTACTGACCCTACACATCTTACTGCAGATGTAGTGATTATTCTTTGTTCATTTACGCTTATTGCTTCTGCTCCTGCAACTCTTAATTCATTAATTACAGTAAGCACGTCACTATCATGTACAAGTGAATTTGAACTAGTTCCATCATATAATGTAATAATTATTCCTTCACCTTTTACATCTGTAGTTCCAGCAAGTAGACTTAATGTATCTATTTGACTTTTCATTGAACCAATTAGAGTATTATTTGTTGCAGAACTTGTTTGATATTCTTCAACAATTTCTTGTGATTCATTATATTTTTCTTTTAATTCATCATAATCTCTTTGAAGACTTACAAGTGTGTCTGCAAGTTCATCTTGTCTTATACCTTTTAGTACTTCTTCAGATTTACTCATTGTTGTTACTTGAGCAGAAATCATGCTAGCAAGTAAGAATGCAGATATACCAATTGCAATATATGCAGGTATTGAATTCTTTATTAAAAATGCTTTAAACTTGTTTGTCTTTTTCTCTTTTTTTACTTCTTCTTCCAAGTTTTTCCAACTCCTTAATTATATTTTGAGTAGACTGGATTTTCTACACTCATATCTATAGAGCCTTCCACTTCTCCTCCATTATTTTTAATTATACTTTTTAAAAATGAAACTTTATATTCTAGGTTTGAATCATTTGCAAAAGTTATTTTAAGTTTACCATCTAGAGTCACTATTGTCAAGGAAGCATTGAATCTAACGTTAGTTACTTCTCCTTGAATTCCATACTCTTTAAGTAATGTCTTTATTTTATTATATGTTTCGATTTTTTTTACATAAGACTCATCTATTTTTTTACCAAGCTGTGGTGCCTGTCCAAAATCAAAACCTTCAACAATTAGTTCTTCTTTTTTTAGGGATAAATCACATTCTTCTAGTAAATAACCTTCATTGTCCAATTTATAATACTTTCCACTTGTTTTATCTTTTGCAATATATGCTGGATATCTTTCTTTTACTTTAACTACAATAGAGTTTGGAAATACATATCCATAACTTACTTTTGAAACATATGCAAGATCAATTGCATATCTATCTGAAAGTATTAATTGTTTAAATACATTTTCTCCAACTTTTAAATCTATTTTTCCGATTATATCTTGTTCAGTATACTTTTCATTACCTTTTACACTGATAGTTTCAAGATTAAAAGTATCATTTGTAAATAGTATATATCCTAGACCTATTAATAAACCAATAAATATACAAAATTTAATAATTGCCATTGGCTTAATTTTCTTTTTAGGTTTTTGAGCATCTAAATCCTCTACCTCATCCTCATCTGGTGCAACCATCATTAATGAGTTTATATTTACTTGCTCTATTTTATTTTCACCATCTAAAAATGGAACATATTCCATATCATCTGTTGATTTAAGTCTTACATTGCTTTTTGCACTGTGATTATTTGTACGTACAACTTGTTTTTTCTTTACCTGTTTTTGAGGTTGTTTAACTACTTTTTTTGTTGTTTGTACTTTATTGCTAGGCTTTATTTTTTGTTTTACTTGAGTTTTCTTTTTTGTGTTAGAACTAGAAGGACTAGTACTAACTTTTTTAGTAGTTTTTTTATTTGTTACTTTTTTAGTCTTGCCTGTCCCACTACTTTTCACACATATCACCTACTTTTTAATACAATTATATATATTTTTCTCTACATCTTTTACAATTACTTTTGATGCATTTTCTCCCATTAGTTTGGCATTTTCTCCTTCTATTATTTTTGCTACTGCATCATTTAAACTATCTATAGTTAAATCCTTCTGTTCTATTAATATTGCAGCATTAACATCTTCTAATACTTTGGCATTGAAAAATTGATGATTTTCTGCTGCTGTTGGAAGTGGGATTAATATAGATGGCTTATGTGCTAAGCTTAACTCACTAATAGTCATAGCTCCTGCACGTGTTATACAAAAGTCTGCAACTTTATACATTTTATCCATATTGAAAATGAATTTTTCAAGTTTAATGTATTCGTCTAGACTTTTTCCTATTTCTTTTTCTATATTTTTCTTTATTTCAAGCACTTCATCATAGTTTTTATCTCCAGTAACTAGAATATAATATACTTTCTCATCTTGATATTTTTTTATCATATCTAGAAGCACTTCATTAATTCTTTTAGCACCTTGACTTCCACAAGTTACTAATACTATTTTCTTATTTATATTATCTAATCCTAATTCTTTCAAACATTCTTCTTTATCTAATTTTTGAATATCTTCTTCTGTAAACTTTGCTGGAGTTCCAGTATATACTACATTAGCTTTAGGATTTAATCTTTGCTTTGCATCTTCAAAACCAACCATAACGGCTTTTGCATTTTTTGCAAGAAGCTTTACAGATACGCCAGGAAATGCATTTGATTCATGTAGGAAATATGGGATTTTTAATTTTGATGCAGCTTTCATTACAGGGCCACAAATATATCCTCCTGTTCCTATCACTATATCTGGTTTAAACTCTTTTAGTAGTCTTTTTGCATCTCCAATTCCTTGGTAAGCATGAATTAGTTGTGCAAAGTTTTTAAGAGTTAATTCTCTTATTATTTTTCCTGTTCTTATATGTCTTATCTCATATCCTGCATTTGCTACTAGTTTATTTTCTAAACCTGTCTCAGTTCCTACAAAAAGTATTTGGCTATCTGGTTCATTTTTTACTACAATATTTGCCATTGCAATTGCGGGATTAATGTGTCCTCCTGTACCTGCACATGCAAAAAGTACTTTCATAGTATTACTCCTCTCTTGTATCTGCAACCTTGTTACAATTTTTTGAAATATTTAGTACGATTCCCATTGAACATAAGTTGATAAATAATGATGTACCACCATAACTAAAGAATGGAAGTGGCATACCTGTTACTGGTATCGTACAGGTTACAACTGCTATATTTATTATGAACTGCAATGCAAAAATACTTGTAATACCGGCTGCTATCATTGAGCCATAGAAATCTTTACAAGTCATTGCAATTCTATATCCTCTAAATATGAATAAAGTAAATAACAATACTACTGATACGGCTCCTACAAATCCTAATTCCTCTGCAAGAATTGAGAATATGAAGTCGTTCTGGGCCTCTGGGAGCCACAAATATTTTTCTCTACTTTGACCAAGTCCCATACCAAATAGTCCACCAGATCCTATAGCATATAAACTTTGAGCTGGTTGCCAGTTACCATCTAGTATGTCTTGTTCTGGATTCATAAATGAAAAAATTCTTTGTAATCTAAATTTATCTGCGGTTATGAAAGCTGTTACAGCTAGTGCAACAATTAATACAATAGCTATTATAGTTTTAAAGTTGAGCTTTATTCCACTTGTAAATATTACAGATAATGCTGCAACTCCAAGAACTAAGAGTCCACTCATATGCTTTTGGAAATACATAAGTAATCCAACTATAAGTAGCATAATTAGTGGGACAATGTATCCTTTAATATCTTTTATTTTCTTAGTATTTCTAGATAAATATGTAGCTATTGCAAGTACAAGCATTGGTTTCATTATTTCAGATGGTTGAAATCTTAATATTCCAAATCCTAACCATCTTTTAGCACCATTTGCTGTTCTACCTAGTGGTGTTAGTACTAGTAGTAATAATATAGCAGCAAGTGCAAAACCTATATAACTCCATCTTTTATATTTTCTATAGTCTATTTTAGAAATAATAATCATTGCTACTGTACCAATTACACCAAATACTAATTGTCTAATAAATAGATAATTACTATCCCCATAATAGTATAGTGCATGATATGAACTAGCAGATGCTACCATTACTAAACCAATACACAAAAGTGTTATAGTTAAGGCAAACATTCCAAAGTCCATATTTCCAAGACCTGCTTTCTTAACCTCTATTTTTTTCATTCATAACCTCTATATATTTAAATTTATTTTTTTACTTAAACAATAAAATAACCAATTATACAACAAATTAGTGTTATTAACCAAAATATTAGTACAACTGTTGTTTCTTTATATCCACTTAGTTCTAAGTGGTGATGGAAAGGTGCCATTTTAAATAGTCTCTTTCCTTTTGTAACTTTATAATATACAACTTGTAGCATTACAGAAATTGTATCTACAATACATACTAATGCAACAAGTGCAAGTATTAATGGCATTTTTAAGCATATAGCAGAAATTGCTACTGCGCCGCCAAGTGCTAGAGATCCTGTATCTCCCATAAATACTTTTGCAGGGTGCATATTAAATATTAAAAATCCTAAGCAAGATCCTGCAACTGTAGATGAAAATACAACCATTTCATAATTTTGTTGTTTTAGAGCAACTAATGTAAAGAATGTCATAATAATTGCTACAACACCTGTTGCTAAACCATCTAGACCATCTGTAAGATTTACTGCATTTGTAGTTCCTAAAAGAATAAATGCAATAAATAATATGAATACAGGTATGGCTAAAGTTATTGGTTGATTTATTAAAGGTATTATTGTTGTTGTACCAAGTTTAAATACAATTAAGTATAAAACTAATAGTGCGGTTGTTACAATAAATAATCCTAACATTTTAGCTTTTGGTGATATTCCTTCAGGATCTTGTAAATATAGTTTTTTAAAATCATCTATAAATCCTATAATTCCAAATCCTATAGTTGCTACCATTGGTAAAACAAGTATTGGATTATCTTTAACAAAGAATGCTAGTATAGCATTAATTACTACTAACATTATTACTCCACCCATAATAGGAGTACCATTTTTTTGTAAATGTGATTTAGGTCCTTCTTCTCTAACTACTTGACCTATTTTTTTCTTTTTAAGTATTGGAACAACAATAAGTCCTAATATTACTGTTGCTACAAATGACACAAATAATAATGTGGTTTGTATATTCATTTTTTATCTCCCCGTTTATTGTATATTTTTATCTGGCATTTCCTCTGCAATTTTCTTAACTATTTCTTTATCATCAAAGAATAATCTTTTTCCATTTTCTATTTCTTGATATTTTTCATGACCTTTGCCAGCAATGATAATTACATCACTTTTCCAAGCTATTCTCATAGCAAATTTTATAGCTTGACGTCTGTTTTCTATTGCTTTGTATAGTCCTCTTGTCTGTTTCATTCCAAGTTCAATATCTGCAATTATTTCTGCAGGTTTTTCATCTCTTGGATTATCTGTTGTAATTACAGTGAAGTCTGCTAAACGACCTGCAATTTCACCCATTTTAGCACGTTTTTCTTTATCTCTATTACCACCGCATCCAAATACTACTATTATTCTTCCTTTAGTATATTTTTTTGCAGATGTAATAACTGCTTCTAAGCTTGATGGTGTGTGTGCATAATCTACAATTACAGTGAATGTCTTATTTATATCTACTACTTCACTTCTTCCAGGAACTCTTAAAGCTCCAAGTGCTCCGATAATTGCATCCATTTGTGCACCAAATAAACTTGTTACACCTATTGCAGCTAATGCATTATATACTGTATATCTTCCTGGTATATTAATTCTAATTGTTTCTACCATTTTATTTACATACATTTTAAATTCTACATATGATGGATTTACTCTAACATCTGTTGCTGTAAAGTCTACTGCATTGTCTAATCCATATGTGGCTTTTTTACCTTCTATCATCTTTAATAGTCTTGGAGCATAAATATCATCTCCATTAACTATAGCAAAGTCTGACATTTCAAATAATTTTGCTTTTGCATTTAAGTAATTATCCATTGTTTCATGGAAATCTAAATGTTCTTCAGATAGATTTGTAAATACACCAACTATAAATTTAATTCCGTATACTCTATTTAAAGCTAGTGCATGAGAAGATACTTCCATTACAACATATTCCATTTCTTTTTCTACCATTCTTGCAAGTAGTGCTTGCAAATCTAAAGATTCAGGAGATGTTTTGGTTGCCTCTTCTTTTACATCTGCATAAGTATTACATACTGTACCTATCATTCCTATTTTCTTTCCTGAAGCAAGCATTATATCTCTAATCATATAAGTTGTAGTTGTTTTTCCTTTTGTACCAGTTACACCTATAATTTTTAGTTTACGAGCAGGATGACCATAGTATTGTGCAGCCATTTGTGCTAATGTAATTCTTGCATCTTCTACTTTTATATATGTTACGTTTTCTCTTTTTTGTGTTTCTCCCTCATAGACTACAGCAACAGCACCTCTTTTTATTGCTTCGTCTATATACTCTTTTCCATCTTCTTTGTATCCGTTTATTGCAACAAACACATCGCCTTTTTCTATTTTTTTAGAGTCATATTCTATTTTGTTAATTTCTTGGTTTGTGTCACCACTAATTTCAACATTTGTTAAATCTTCTAATAAATATTGTAAAAGCATAATAAGCCTCCATTCTGGTAAATTATTATATCATAAAAAGCTATATATTTCAACGAAAAACGCTATGGTAATTCGTTAATATCATCTACACATTTTAAGGTTACAATTGAGCCTTTATCTATTTGCTGGTAAGGTGTTACATCTTGTGTTAAAACGTAACCTGTTCCTTCAATTCTTACATTAAGTCCAGCAGCATTGAATATATCTTTTGCATCTATATATCCATAGCTTCTTACATCTGGTACTTCAACCTTTTGTGCCTCATCTCCATCTTTGTATACTGCAACTATAGAGCCTGATTCTAAAGCTGCACCAGATTTTGGAACTTGATTTGTTATTATTGTATCATCTGCAAAATCTGCAGATGGACTAATATTAAATCCAGAAGCACTTAATGTATCTCTTGCTTGGGCATAAGTCATACCTACAACATTTGGTATTACTATTACATTTTTCTCTGCTTGAGCTACAGTGTAGTCTGTTTGAACATCCATATATTTTAGTACTTCGTCTATAATTGAACCTACAACTGGTCCGCAGACTGTAGAGCCTCCATTTCCAAGTGGTCCTTTAGGATCAAAAACATTCATCATAACAACTATTTCAGGATTTGATGCAGGAGCAATACCCACATAACCTGCTAGGTATTTCATATTGTCTCCTCTTCCATTTTCACCTGTAGCTGTTTTACCTGCAATTTGATAATCTGATATTTTACCAGACTTTGCAGTACCATAATTTACTGTATCTACTAATGCACTCATAAGTGAAGATGCAGTAGATTCAGACATAATTTGCTTTAATACTTTAGATTCTATTTGTTTGTCATAGTTTCCTTCACCACTTTTAATTTCACGAACTATATATGGTTGAACTAAATATCCTCCATTTGCAACTGCACAATAGTTTACAGCTGTTTGTAATGTTGTTATTTGAATTGTTTGACCAAATGATGAAGTTGCTAGGTCAACATCTGTCATGTTATTTGAGTCATGCATAATACCTGTTGCTTCACCTGGTAAATCTATTCCAGTTCTTGAATCTAAGTTAAACGCTTTTATATATTTTACAAATGCAGGTATTCCCATTTTGCTTGATACTTGCATAAATACAGGGTTACATGAATTCATTATTCCTTCACGAAGTGATTCTGCTCCATGTGGATTATAATGTCTCCAACATTTTATCTCCCATTTTCCTACTTGCACATAACCTTGGCAATAAAAAACTTGATCATCTAAATTTACTATATTTTCCTCTAATGCTGCAACAGAAGTAATTAGCTTAAATGTAGAACCTGGCTCTTGAGTATCTGATATTGCTTTGTTTCTCCACATTTGGTTTAGTGCTGCACTTCTATCTTGTGCACTCATTGTCTCCCATGCATCCTTTAACTCTTGAGTATTTGGAGTAAATGGATCATTAGGATCAAAAGTTGGATAGTTTGCCATAGCTAAAACTTCACCTGTTTGTGGTCTCATAATTACTATACTACCATATTCTGCTATGTTTTCTACTACTGTTTTTGCTAAATATTTTTCTGCAATAGATTGAATTGATGAATCTATAGTTAATACTATATCTTTACCATCTTCTGCAGCTATATATTGTTCTTGAGTATATGGAGTTGCACGTCCTCCGACATCAAAAGAAGCTACTATTTTTCCTGGAATACCTGCAAGTTCTTCATCATAATATGCTTCAATTCCAGCAAGACCTTGACTATCTTTTCCTACAAATCCTATTACATGTGAAAGCATAGTTCCATAAGGATATACTCTAGTCATTTCCTCGTCTACACTAATTCCATCTATTTTTGAATCACTTATATATTTTAGTATTTTACTAGATTTGTCTTGATTAACTTTTGATGCTATTACTATACTTGCTGTGTTTGTATTAAGTTTAGCAAGTATTGAATCTTTATTATCTTCTAAAATCTCAGCAAGTTTTGTTGCAACTTCTTCTCTTTTTTCTTGAGGTATGTTGTTTGGAACTGCATTTATAACATTTGTAGAAATACTTTGAGCAAGTATTCTTTCACCTGTTGTGTCATAAATTGTTCCACGTTTTGCTTCAACTTTTTTACTTCTAGTTTGTTGTGTATATGCTCTTTGTGAATAGTAATCTGCTTTAATTATTTGTATATATACTAATCTTGCTATTAATACTGCTACTGCAAGCATACATACTATTAGCATTACTAATGTTCTTCTTCTAGTATTAACTGAAACAAACGGCACAAAACTCACCTCCTTTATTTAAAAAATATAACCAAGACAATTCAAGTCCTACTACATAATACTTAAAATTTGCCTTGGTTATTCATAAATTTTATAAAAATATTCCTTTAATATAACTAATTATTTTATCCCAAAAAGTAGTTTCTTGATTTACTTGTACTTTGTTTATTGATTCAGATGTATCTATATATACAGTTTGGCTGCTATCTGCTTTTTGCATTCCTAATTGTTGTTTTGCATAAGCTTCGATAGTATTTAAATCTGTGTTTTGATCTACTTCAATTTGACTAGTTGCTACTTGACTTGATATAGTTTGTAAGTCACCAACTAATTTTTGAACTTGCAGATTCTTTTCATTAATTAAGCTGAATCTAATAGTTATAGTTATGGCCATAATAAATCCGCTAAGTATAAATGCAACCATTTGAGCATTTTTTCTTTTTTGCTCTTGCTGTCTTTTAAGAGCATTTTTTCTTTTTGCTGCAGAATTTACTTTTCTTTTTCTTTGAGTCTTTTTTTCTTCTTGTGGTAATATTTTTCTTGCAGCAGAACCGTCATAATATGAATTACTAACTTTTCTGGCTGGCATCTACACTTTCACCTCCTTATATGGCTATATTACTACTATTTTTACTACGTCAAAAACTACAATTATTATTATTTTACAATTCTTTCAAAAACACGAAGTTTCGCACTTCTAGCTCTTGGGTTTTCTTCCAATTCCTCATCACTTGATGTTATAGGTTTTTTATTAATTATTTTTCCGTATGATTTATATCCGCATACACATACAGGGAAATCCGGAGGACATGTACATCTTCCTTCCATTTCCTCATAGGCATGCTTAACAATTTTATCTTCTAATGAGTGGAATGTAATAATACATAATCTTCCTCCATCATTTAAAGATAAAATACTATCTTCAACTGCTTGTTTAAGTTTTTCAAGTTCTTGATTTACTTCGATTCTTATAGCTTGAAAAACACGTTTAGCAGGATGTTGTTTTTCATTTAATGCTTTAGATGGCATTGCAGATTTAATAATATCTACTAATTCAAAAGTAGTTTCAATTGGTCTTTCTACTCTTTTTTGACAGATTTTTCTTGCAATACTTCTAGAAAACTTCTCTTCTCCATAATCTACAAATATTCTAAAAAGTTTTTCTTCTGAATAGTTATTTACCACCTCATAAGCAGATAGCTCATCTTCTCTATTCATCCTCATGTCTAATTTTGCGTCATGCATATAACTGAAGCCACGATCGGCTTCATCTAATTGATAAGATGAAACGCCTAAATCTAGTAGTATTCCATCTACTCCAGATAATTCTAATCTCTCTAGAATGTTTTTAATATTTGCATGATTATCATGGACTGTTTTGAAGTTTGAAAATTCTTTTAACTTCTCTGATGCAGCTTTAAGTGCATCTGTATCTCTATCTATACCAATAAGCATTCCTGTTCCGTTCAATGCTTTAAGAATGTGATAAGAATGACCGCCACCTCCTAAAGTGCCGTCTACATATACACAATCTTTTCGTATTTTGAGATTTTCGATACATTCATCTAATAATACTGATTTGTGTTTAAATTCCATTTTTACCTCGTCTAAATCTGTGTTTAAATAATTTAAAAAATCTTTTGTTTATTAAATTGCTTATCTTTTGTATAATTTAATTAAATTTAATCTTTAGTTTATTCTTTTTATTTTTATCATTGGTTTATTGTTTTTTGTCTCAGTTAAAATAAGCTGAGATTTTATCTTTTGTTCATTGTTTTAATTTTATCCTTAGTCTTCATATATCTTAAATGCCTAAATTAGACATTTGAGATGCAATATTTGATACATTAAGAGCTTCACTTGAAGTATATTTATCCCAAGCCTCGCTGTCCCATATTTCTGCTCTTGTTGCAACACCTGCAATAACAACATCTTTTTTGATTCCAGCGTAATCTCTTAACACTTGTGGTATATTAATTCTTCCTTGTTTATCTACTTCAACTTCTGTAGCTCCAGCAAAAAAGAATCTAATAAATGTTCTAGCATCTGCATTAGTTAAAGGTAGTTGTTTTAGCTTTTCCTCAAATGTTTCCCACTCAGTTTTTGAGTACATAAAAAGACAGTTATCTAATCCTTTTGTTACTACAAAGCTTTGACCTAAGTCATCTCTAAACTTTGATGGAACACTTACTCTACCTTTTACATCTACATTGTGTCTGTACTCACCAAGTAACATTTGATTCACCTTCTCTCCACAGTTTACCACTGTTTACCACTTCACTCTTATTTTATATTATAAAAAAGGAAAAATCAATAGAATTTTTTTTAATTTCAAGAAAAAAATAGCAAAAGAAGTATAATTTATTAGCTTAATAGTTTACTTAATTAGTCTTTCTTCTAATTAAGATTTTAATATTTGTTTTTTATTTGTTTTAAAAACAATTTTTAAAAAATCCTTAGAATCTAGTAATTAAGCCATTTCCATCTTAATTATTTATTAATATAAAAAAATTTTTTCTATAATTTTTGCTTTTATTTTTTAGTGGGATAAAGTGTCAAAAATTTATGTTACATTTTTATTAAATTTTTTAAAATTTAATAATTATTGAAATAATTTAACACAATTTTTTATTTTTTCAAAGATATAATCCATTTCATACATAGTATTTAAATAATTAATACTTATTCTTAGTCCATTATTTTTACTACCTATTGCCTTTAGTACATGAGATTTATCTGAACTACCAGAATTACATGCACTTCCTGCTGAAAGATATATTCCATTCATTTCTAAATATAGCTTAAGCTTAGTCATATCTACATTATCTATGCTAAAATTAATTATAGAATTTATACTATCATTCTCACTCCCATTTAATCTAAATTCTTTGATTTGTTTAAGTCTAGATAATAAGTGATCATATAGTGCTTTTTCTTTAATTTGTATTTTAATAATATCTTTATTTATTAAACTATAAGCATGACCAATTCCTACTATATTTGCTACATTTTCTGTACCTGGTAATAGTCCATTTTCTTGTCCTCCACCAAATGAAATATTATCTATAATTGTTCCTTCCTTTACAAAAAGTACTCCAACTCCTTTAGGTGCTCCAAATTTATGTCCAGATATACTTAACATATCCACATTATCTACAGAAAGTGGAATATGTGGAGCTGCTTGAACTGCATCTGTATGAAATACTATATTATTTTCCTTTGCTATCTTTGATATTTTAGATATATCTTGTATAGTCCCTATCTCATTATTTACATACATGATGGATATTAAAATTGTATCTTTCCTTATTTCTTTTTTTAAAGTGTCTGCATCTATCTTACCACAGCTGTCAACCGGAAGATATGTTACTTCAAACCCTTCTTTTTCTAATTGTTTACAACTATTTAGTATTGCTTTATGTTCAATGCTACTTGTTATGATATGTTTGCCTTTGTTTTTATTTGCTCTTGAAAAGCCCAAAATTGCCAAATTATCTGCTTGTGTACCAGAAGTTGTAAAATATATTTCTTTTGCATTAACTTTTAAAATATGAGCTATTATTCTTCTTGATTCTTCTATTGCCTCTTTAGACTTTTTACCTAGATTATATGTTGTAGATGCATTTGCATAATAATCTGTTAAGTATGGCATCATTTTTACTAAAACTTGAGAATTAATTTTTGTTGTTGCACTATTGTCTACATATATTAATTTTTCCATATTAATCCTCCTTATGTAGTTTATGTGCATAAAAAAAGAAAGTTAACTTTCGTTAACTCTCTTATTCTCTTTTAAGTTATTTTTATTAGTTAAATTTTATTATTTTATTTGTGCCATCTTCTTTAATACCAACAATTCCATATCTAGTATTATCTTGTGTTTTAATAATTACTTTAGCAATGCTTATATAATCTTTTTCTTCAGCTATAGTTTGAACAGTATAGCTTCCGTCTAATATACTTGCAATTTCTAAATATTTAATGCTTCCATCTTCCATAAGTAATATTACTTTTAAGTCTTTAGATGTAGTACCTACCATCGCAATTTTTGCATCTAGTATTTTTTGTGAGAAACCTGCAACTGTATGTGTTTGTCCATCTCCTGTATAACCATATACAAGTTTTGCTAGTTCTTTATTGATATTAACATTTAATGCATTAGATTGTACATCTACATTAATACTTATTACATCCATAGAATCTGTTATATCTTGCGTTACAGTCATTTGTTCTTCTAAGTTAGTTATTTTAGAGCTATCAAAAATAGCTTTAGTTTTTTCTTTTTCTTCCTCTTTAGGTTCAATTACAGGAGTACTATCTGTATTTGTTTTATCTTGTAATTTTTCTATTGTATCATTTAGTGTTGAAACTTGACCTTGTAAATTTGATACTTCTTGATTTAGTCTTGCAATTTCTGCATTTTTATTTATTATAGTTTTTCCAGTATATACAAGTCCTATAATTAAACCTATTATTACAAGAATTAATACAAATGATGATATAAATCTTTTCATATTTTACCTCCTTTTGTTATTTTAACAATTCTTTTAATTCATCTGCAGACATATCTCCAACTTCTTCATCTTCTGATGGTGTTGTTTTTGTTGTATTATTATCTGTGCTATCTGGTGCAGTTTGAACTAATTCTGTTGCTTCTTCGTTATTTAAATTTATTTTAGGGTTGCGATTTATTAATGCAACAGCTACTGTAATCCCAATTGCTAAAACTATAATAACTATGCATACTACCAACCATATTTTACTTTTCTTATCCATATATAATCCTCCTTAATACATAATTAATTGTATCATAAAGGTAAAAAAAAGTATAGTCAAACGACTATACTTTTAATATTTTATGTTATTAGATTAATTCTCTTACTACTTCGGCATCGATATTTACATTTTTACCATTAATTGATACTTCTGTATAAGTATCTCTTGTTATGTTATATCTTACTTCTTTTGCAAGAGTTTCTTCTTTAATTTGTTCTTCATACTTTTTAACTAAATTTTCTACAACTTCATTTCCGTTAACGTATAAAATAATCTTATCCATAACTTCAAATCCTTTATCTTTTCTTAGGTTTTGAACTTTAGATAGAACTTCTCTTACGTCTCCTTCTTCTTTTAGTTCAGCTGTAAGTTTAGTATCTAGAACTACACCTATTTCTCCTTCACCTGCAAATGCAAATCCTTCTCTTCCTTGCATTGTAACAAGTAGGTTATCTGCATTTAAAGTTATTTCAGTGTCATCTACAAGTATAGATTCATAGCCACCGTTTTTTACTTTATTTGCAAGATCCATTTGGTTCATAGAGTTTATTGCTTCTCTAATCTTTGGAATTAATTTACCATATTCTTTTCCAAGTACTGGAAGATTTGGTTTAATTTCAAAGTTTACGTAGTCTGACATTTCTGCTCCAAGAACAACTTGTTTAACATTTAATTCGTCTTTTACAATGTTTCCATAGTAATCTGGAAGTGTATCTACAGATATTAACATTTCAGATAGAGGTTGTCTATTTTTAATGTTTTCTGCATTTCTTGCACTTCTTCCAAGTTGTACTATCTTGTATGCTAAGCCCATTTCTTTTTCTAGGTCTGCATCTATTTCAGACTCTACTACTTCTGGCCATGTACATAGATGAACTGACTCAGGAGCTGTTCTATCTAGATTACATACTAGGTTAGTATATATTTCATCTGTAATAAATGGTACAAATGGTGCAGCAACTTTTGCTAGAGTTACAAGTACTCTATAAAGTGTTGTGTAAGCTCCAATTTTATCATCTGTAAGATCTTTTGCCCAGTATCTTTCTCTATTTCTTCTTACATACCAGTTAGATAATTCATCTGTGAATTCTTCAATTGCAACACCTGCTCCAGTGATATCATAACTATCTAGTTTTTGAGCTACTTCTTTTACAAGTGTATTTAGTTTTGAAATAATCCATCTATCCATTACATTTGTAGATTTAAAATCTTTGTATTCTGTTGGATTGAATTTATCTATTTCTGCGTATAATACATAGAATGAATATACATTCCATAGTGTAGATAGGAATCCTCTTTGAGATTCTTGTACATTTTCTATAGATAGTCTTGAAGATAACCATGGCATACTTCCAGTATAGAAATACCATCTAGTTGCATCTGCTCCAACTGTATCTAATAATACAAGTGGGTCTACACCATTTTTCTTAGATTTAGACATCTTTTGTCCTTTACCATCTAGAACGTGTCCAAGAACTATACAGTTTTCAAAAGGTGTTTTATTAAATAATGCTGTACCTAGAGCTGTTAGTGTATAGAACCATCCTCTTGTTTGGTCAATTGCTTCAGAAATGTATTGAGCTGGGAAGTTGTTCTCAAACATTTCTTTGTTTTCAAATGGATAATGCCATTGTGCAAAAGGCATTGAACCAGAATCGAACCAACAGTCGATAACTTCTTTTGCTCTTGTCATTGGTTTTCCACATTCTGGACATTTTAGATGAACATCATCTATATATGGTTTATGTAGTTCAATTTCTTCTGGACAATCTATAGCTTTTTCTTTTAATTCTGCAATAGATCCAATGCATTCTTGATGACCACATTCACAAGTCCAAATTGGAAGTGGAGTTCCCCAATATCTGTCTCTTGAGATACCCCAGTCTATAACGTTTTCAAGGAAGTTTCCAAATCTACCTTTTTTGATAGTTTCTGGATACCAGTTTACCTTGTCATTGTTTGCTACTAATTCATTTCTTAATCTGCTCATTCCAACAAACCAAGATTCTTTTGGATAGTATAGTAATGGAGTATCACATCTCCAGCAATGTGGATATGAGTGTTCCATTTTTTGTTTAGAGAATAATTTATTTCTCTCTTTTAACCATTCACAGATATCTTCGTTAGTGTCTCTTACAAATCTACCTTTCCATGGTTCTACTTCATCCATAAACTTACCATTTTTATCTACTAAGTTTACAAATGCTATATCATTTTGTTTACATACTAAACTATCATCTTCACCATAAGCAGGTGCAATATGAACTATACCAGTACCATCTGTTAGAGTTACATAGTCTCCATGTATTACTACATGTTTTTTACCTTCAACAAAGTCTGCAAAAGGCATTAAAGGTTCATATTTTGTTCCAAGTAGATCTGCACCTTTATATTCTTTTAATAGTTCATAATCCATATCTTTAAGAACAGTTTCAGCTAAATCTTTAGCAAGTACATAAGTTTCATATTTTGGCTCTTCTTCAGTTCCAACATTTACTTTAAAATCTGCATAAGTATATGCTTTGTTTACGCAAAGTGCTAAGTTTGAAGGTAGAGTCCATGGAGTTGTTGTCCATGCTAAAATGTATTTATCTTCTCCTTCTACTTTAAATTTAGCAACACAAGTTAAATCTTTAACATCTTTATATCCTTGTGCAACTTCATGTGAAGATAGAGCTGTACCACATCTTGGACAATATGGCATAACTTTGTGCCCTTCAAATAATAATCCTTTATTCCAAAGTTCTTTTAAAGCCCACCATACTGATTCAATATATTTGTTATCATAAGTTATGTATGGATTTTTCATATCTACCCAGAAACCAACTTTATTTGTCATTTGTTCCCAAATAGATACATATTTAAAAACAGATTCTTTACATTCTTTAACGAATTTTTCTACTCCATATTCTTCAATTTGTTCTTTTCCTGAAATTCCTAGTTTTTTCTCAATTTCTAGTTCTACTGGAAGTCCATGTGTATCCCAACCAGCTTTTCTAATTACTCTGTAACCCTGCATTACTTTATATCTTGGGATGATATCTTTCATAACCCTTGTTAAGATATGTCCAGCATGAGGCATACCATTTGCTGTTGGAGGTCCATCATAAAAAGTAAAGTATCTTTTTCCTTGGTTTAGGTCAAAGTTTTTCTTTACAATGTCTTTTTCTGCCCAGTTTTTGGCAACTTCTTGTTCCATTCCAACAAAGCCATTTTCTTTTAATTCAACTTTCTTATACATCATTTATACTCCTTCCTAGACTAAAAAAATAATCGCACATACCTGTATATAAGGAATGTACGATTATATTACTTACAATATAATTAATACAAAATAATAACCACCTTAATATACAACATACCAACATATGTGCCCTTTGTTACGTAAGGAATACGGCGCATCTTACTATTGTTTCAGACTTGCAACTCAGAGGTGATTTTCATAATAAACTAATTTAGAAGGGCTCACACTATCCCCAACTCGCTTGGTATTTCATTTACTATTACTCTTCCTCGTCATAGTTTTTGCTAATTATTATTTAATCTTTTTATTTTCTATGTAATCTTTTGATTACGTTTTCTATTATAGCACATGTAAATTTTAATGTAAAGTGTAAATAAAAAATATGTAAAAATAAATAGGAGTAGTTTTTAGCTACTCCTATTGAGGTCTATTTATTTTTAGCAAATTTTCTTTTTGAAATAGAATACTTTAATGCAAATGTTACATAAATTAAAGCTAGCATTTCTGCTAGCTCTTATTTTTAATTGCAACAACAATTTTTATTTGGTCTGAAATATGGATTTTGTTGATAGTTACAAGGTCTTTCTTTTTCTACTTTTTCGCATTTGAAATAGTAGTCTTTTTCTTCTTCCTTGTGACATCCACAATTTCCATTATAGTTCCAATTATTCCAATTATTCATTTAATCCCCCTATAGTAGTTTTCACTACTAATATATACTATTCTTTAATATAACTTTTGTTAAAAAAAGATAGAGGATTTCTCCTCTATCTAATTATTATTTAAGCTTTTTTGTTAGCTTTAACTTTTCTAATTACCACGTATGCAATACCTGCAACACAAACAACACCTAGTATTGCAAGTGCTACTACTGGAATATCTCCTGTATTTACAAAGTCTACAACCATTTCATCTCCTGTTACATATACTCTATGTGGAGTTGTGTCTACATTGTATTCTTCTGGAGCTTCAAGTTCAGTATATGTATACCAACCTTGTGGTACATTTTCAAATACATATATACCATTTTCATCTGTTACACCAGTTTTATTGTATATACCTTCTTCACTCTTAAGCTCGAATTTACATTTTGGAACTAGATTTCCTTCTTCATCTGTTTTTACAAATTTAACATTTGTTACTGGTCTGTAGTTTTCTACAACTATTGTTTGTGCAACCCAATCACCATTTTCATCTATTTGAGCAGTAAACTTATGTGGCTCTGTATTTAATTCATATAATTGACCATCTTTGTAATATACACCTGGAGCTTCAATCTCTGTGTATGTATATTCTTTACCGTTTTCAATTATATCTAAAGGAATATCTGCGTCACCGTTTTCATCTGTAATAGAATATAGTAATCTATTTCCTTCACTATCTTTAATTTCAAATTTACAATTTGGAACTGGCTCTCCATTTAATTGATCTACTTTGTGAATGAATTTAGGACTATCAGGTATAACTGTTTCATCATATACAGAGTAGTATAATGTAGTATTTACATCATCTTCTGTAACGAAGAATTTAACTTTTTCATCTGATAATTTGTATCCTTTTGGAGCTTTTGTTTCTACTAAGTAGTATTCACCTTTTGGTATACCATCGATAACGGCAACACCAGTTTCATCTGTAATAAACTTAGCTGGTATATTAGCATCAGAATTATTCTTATCATTTAAGTATAGTTTTTCTTTTCCTGCTTCATCTAACCATATTTCATATTCAGCGCCACCAACTACAGTTATTTTATTATCTTTATAATAGTTTAATAAAGCTTGTTTATAATCTTGTGTTTGATTGCCACTTAACATTTTTATTTCTTCTATAACAGCTTTTGCTTTAATATCTAACTTATCTGAGTTTTGGAAAACTCCACCATGTAATATTAAACCATCATCTGTAGATTTAGAAACTTTTACAAATAATACATTTGCAGTTTTTGGTGTATTGATAATATCTCTACCATAAACTTTTACTGTTTCTTGATTTCCATCATATTTTAATTCAAAATCTACTTCATCTGTTTTTATAGAATAAGGATAAGAAGCATATAATTCTTTAATATAGTATTTACCTTCTGGTAAATCTGCTTTAGTTTCTACTGTACAATCTCCTAATACATCTAATAATTCTACTAGGTTATCTTTATATAATACTATGTTTCCATCGTATCCAGTAATATTTTCTCTTACATAAACTCCAAATACTGCTCTTCTTTCTTCTAATCCATTTTTATATTTAAATTCATCAAATATTTTTTTGAATTCATATGTAAGTTTTTGTCTATCGTTTGTTAATTGTTCTAAATGATCTGTAGCATTAATTGTTTGATCATGTTCTGTACAATCTGCATACATTACTTTATTAGTTAACTCACCAGTTTGAGCATCTTCATCTTTATTTATAAAGCCATCTGGAGCTGAATCTTCAACAATTTTGTAACTACCTTTATGTAAGTTTTTTGCGACTGCATAACCAGTTGAATCTGTAGTAATTGTTGCAACTAGTTCACCATCATTAACATATACGTTTTGATGATCTGGAGTTTCAATATCTCCATTTGCATATACTTTAAATGTTACTCCTTCTAACGGTCTTTGTTCATAAATTGGAATAACTTTATCTACATCTACTTTTTTTGTAGTCATATAGCTATCAGTTTCTGTTCTACTATTTACTAGTTGTTCACCAGTTTTGTAAATTTTTAAATTTACTCTTGTATCATCTTCTATGACATCTAGTACTTTTGCGTATGCATCAGTTCCAGAAACCATTTCAACTTCAACATTTTTAGTTAAATTTAATTGTATTCCACCTTGACCATATTGACTTTCGTCTTCTGGTTTTCTATATTCAGGTGCTAGATAGTAACCTGCTGGAGCTTCAATTTCATATATTGCATAGTGCCCTGCTCTAAGCATTCTAGGAGTAGTGAATTCACCATCTTCATTTGTTTCAAATGTCATGATTTCTTCTCCAGTTACTCCGGCTTTTTGGCTTACCCATTCGTGTCTGTCTATATCATATATTTGGAATTTAGCACCAGGTAATACTATTTTCTTGTTTGTAGTCTTATCTATTTTAACTACTTTTAAATATACTTCAAACTCATCATCTGCTTCAATAGCTAATGTATGTTGTTTTTCTTCTTCTGACTCGTGTAGAACAAATTCAATATCTTCAATTTCTAAATAGTTTTCACTATTTTCATCTTCATGAAGTATATATGTACCCCATGGTATGTTACTAAAGCTTGCTCTACCATCAGCTCCTATTGTTTGTTCATATCTTTCTGCAGGATTACTCTTTAGATATAATACAAATTTTGCACCAGCAGCTGGATTTTCATCTGATCCTGGTTGATTATAGAATTTAACTATATCTAAACCTGTAGGTATAATTTCGTTTTCTGCTTCAAAAGTAACTACAAGATCTCCATCTTCATCTACAACAAAGTCATCTGGATTTATTTCATAAACTGTATCATTTATTATTGTGCTTTCATTTGTTTTAGTTTCTTTTGCCCAGTAATGTTGATATGGAAGATATTGTGTTTTATTTGAATTTCCATCTTCTCCTACAACAACTGTTTCAACAGCGTCTGTGCAATTGCTATCTCTATATACTGTGTATTCACAATCTTTTACATATGCATCACCATATGCATCATCTATTGGTTTAAGTATTTTTTGAGCTTTTATTTTAATTGCTTGTGTATATACTGCTAAATAACTAGTTTCAACAATAGGATCATTTGTAGGTAAAGCTACTGGTTGTGAATTGCTATTATTAGCTTTTGCAACAACTATTAATCCTTTTGCTTGGTCAATTCTTTTAGTAACATTGAATACAAATGGACTTTCTTTTGAACCAACAACATTTGTTGTCCATATTGTATATGTTCCATCGTGATGGTCATCTACATTTAAGTCTCCAATATTTTCAAATAAAATTGCAACTTTATCCGCAGAATACATATTGTTAGTATCTGTTACTGTATATTCAAATCTTTGATTTGCTGTACTCCATTTAAGCTCTATTTTTTCATTTATAGCGCCTTCTCTACTATCATGTGAGAATGATGGCATTTTCATAGCACGTACTACTTTGCCTCTATATTCATCGAATATTCCTTCAACGTTGTATCTATTTATTTCTCCATTACCATTCCAACTTCTTTCAAAGAAATAATCTTTAAGAATAGCAACTTTATCGTCTTTATCTACATATTTGTTTACTGATATCCAACATAATATTTGTGTAGCCATAATTTTTGGTTGGTTAGGTCCGCATATTGCTGCGCCATATGCGTGTACTCCATCTTCAAAAGAATAAACGCTACCTAAGTTTCTAACTTGTTGAGCTGAAGTTGTTGGATAAGTATATCCATATGTTAAAGCATATTTTACTGCTCTAATTCCCTCAGCATCAAGCTTATCTCCATTTCTTGTTCTTTTGAATGTTTCTAATGGATATTCACTCATTCTTGTTGATCCACTTACATCTGAGCTACTATACTCTCCAAATGGTACACCCCATCCAATACAATATGCACCAGTGTATGCTACTATGTTACTATAATTAGAATAGCTTCCATTACTTAGTGCCATTACGAAGTTTGTACCAATACGTGGTGATTCTGTGTAATCAAATGGGTATGGATTTGATGATATTGATGGTATTCCGCCACCCCAATTGTATGTTTGCCCATAAGATCCATTATTCCATCCGTTACGCATTCTAAAGTCAATACCATACATATGTGAACCTGTATAGCCGTCTATTGTGAATGCGTTGGCAACTGGGCTTGCAATTATAGTAAGAATCATTGCAATTATTATTCCTAATATAACCTTTTTCTTCATATACTATCTCCCTTTCTTTTATATTTACACTTATTATTTTATAACAAAAAACTATTTTTGTGGCAAAATTGCTAGAAAAATAGCTGTTTTCGCCAATAATATTTCATACATTTAAAATCAATATTTCAACATTGTTACGAAGCATAAAAAAGAGGCATATTTGCCTCTTTTAATTTAACTTCTTTATACTTCTTCTTAGCATTTTTATTTGTTCTTTTTCGTCTAGCACTGCAAGTTTTGCTACCTTTAAAATATCATCATGATTTATCTCGTACCAATCTATTGCATAGCCACAATCAAAACAAATTTCTCTAACTAGTTCCCTAATAGTTCTACCATTACCTTCTCTGAATGGATGCAAAACATTTAATTCTGTCATGATATATGAAATTGTTTCAACAAATTTTGAAAATGGCATTTTTTTCATATCAGCGATATTTATGCTTTTAAATATTCTTTCAATATTTTCTTCAATATACTCATATTCTGAAAATCTAAAATTATCTTTTGTAATGTTTTCTTGTCTATATTCACCTGCAAATTCAAAAATATCTTCAAATAAATATTTATGAATAAATTTTAATCTTTCGGGTGTATACCCCTCTGGTAATTTTTGTGAATTTATTGTTGCTATTTTGAAAGCAACTATTCTTGTTTCATATTCTTTTAGTAATTCTTCATCTTGTATATTTAATTTATTTTTTAAGATATCTGTTCCCTTATATGTATATTTTGAGTTTCCTGCATCATACATTTTTATCATTTAACCTAGACATTATATCTTTCTTTATAATGTCTATTCCTTCCTTTTCTGTTATTTGATTTTCTAAATATTGATTTATAAGAGAAACATCTTTATCTTGCAAATATAATCCTTCTATAGCCATAGTAGCTTTTATATTTTCTACTAGTTTTTTATCGTCTGGAATCATATTATCACATCCTTTTGCTCACATATATATTATACCATAAATACGAAAAAATAGCGACTAAATTGCCGCTATTTCTTGCTTATATTACGTATATATTACTATTTTAATTTTTCGATAGTATCTTCCATTCTAGCAATTGTTCTGTCTTTTCCTAGTAGTTGCATTATGCTATAAATGTCTGGTGTATTTTTTCTATTTGTTACAGCCATTCTTACTATTGATGAGAAATCTGCAATACTTCCAACATATGCATCTGGATTTGCTTTATATTCTTTCATATTAGTGCAGAAGTTTAATCCTTCAGCTACTTCTTTCATTCTTGCAAACCATTGATCTTTATCATCTGCTTCGTTATATGCAGCTTTATATGCCTCTAAAGCTTTAACCATTATTTCAGGAGTAAGTGTAGCTTTTTCTTCTGTTAATGATTTAATAATATATCCTTCTGTTTCTAATTCATTTTTATAGTTTTCATCAAAGAAATATCTAAATGTAGGTTCTACATCTTCCCATTTATATATATCTTTTCTTATTTTTGTTGCATTATCTCTTTCTAGTCCAAATACTGCTCTTGCATATTTTAAATCTTGATTTAATAAATTATAGAAATCTTTATTAAATTCTTTAGACCAATCTAGCACGCATTTTAGTACTTCATCACCATTCATTCTAGCTATTGCTTCTTTAGATAAGTCATTTAGTTTTGGTATATCTAAAAGAGAACCTGCACTACTCATTTTATCTAGTTTGAATGTAAAGTCTTTATATGATTTATCCTTGTTTTGAGATTTCCACATTTCAAAATCTGAGTTTAAAATTGTCATTAAGTAATCATTTAAACCTTCAACAGGGTATCCTGCAGAGATAAAATATGATACTGCTGCAACTTTATCTTTTCTTTTAGATAGTTTTCTTTTTGAATCTCCATCTTTAATCATAATTGTTGGAGTATGAATATAATGTGGAGCTTCAAATCCCATTGCTTCAAATAATTGTAGATGTTTTGGAACAGATGGTAGCCATTCTTCTGCACGTACAACGTGAGTTGTGTGCATAAAGTGGTCATCACAAATGTGTGCAAAGTGATAAGTTGGAAGTCCGTCTGATTTAATTAAAACGATATCTTCGTCATTATCTGCCATTTCAATTTTTCCTCTTGCATCATCTACAAATGCAATTTTATTCAAGTGAGATCCATTAGATCTAAATCTTAAGATAAATTTTTCTCCAGCTTTTACTCTTTCGATTGCTTCATCTATTGATCTGTTTCTACATTTTGCATATACTCCATAATATCCTGGAATAATTTTGTTTGCTACTTGTTGATCATGTGTTTTTTGTAGCATTTCTGGAGTACAGAAACATGGATATGCTCTTCCTACTTCAATTAAGTGTTTAGCACATATTCTGTATATTTCTGCTCTTTTAGATTGTGTATATGGGCCATAATCCCCTTTTTCTTTATCTTTTCCTATAACACCTTCATCTGGCATAAGATCAAAATGTTCTAGTCCATCTATAATTTCTTGAACTGCGCCTTCTACTTCTCTTTTTTGGTCAGTATCTTCTATTCTAACATAGAAAACTCCTTCACTTTGAGATGCTAATTTTCTATTTACCATTGCTTGAAATAGTGTTCCAGTATGCATCATTCCTGTTGGAGAAGGTCCAATTCTTACTACTTTTGCGCCTTCTTTTAAATTTCTAGCTGGATATCTAATTTCTAGGTCGTCAACTGTTTCGTTTACGTCTGGGAATATTAAATATGCTAGTTCAAAACATTTTCTCTCGTATTCTTTATCCATTTCCATAAAAAAACGCTCCTTTATATTTCACTTTTTATACGTATATATATTATACACTTTATTTTCTAGATGTCCATATCTACATCCATTAATATTGGTAAAATCATTGGTTGTCTCTTAGTTTTTGTGAAAATATATTTCATCATAGCTTCTCTTACTCTAGTTTTAATTGTTGCCCAATCTCTTATTCCTTGGTCTTCACATTTTTCTAGTTCATGACGAGCTACGTCTTTAATCTCTTCAATTAATGGTTCGTTTTCTCTTACATATACGAATCCACGAGTAACAATATCTGGTCCAGATACTACTCTTGCAGTTTTTCTATCTAGAGAAACAACAACAATAATCATACCATTTTCAGATAATAATTGTCTGTCTCTTAATACGATGTTACCAACGTCTCCTACACCAAGTCCATCAACAAGGACGATACCAGATGTAACTTGTTGTCCCATCTTAGCAGATTTTTCACCTATTTCTAATATTCTACCGTTTTCCATTATGAATACATTCTCTTTATCTACTCCAGTTTCAACTGCTAGTTGTGCATGAGCTTTTAAAAATCTATATTCACCATGGGCTGGCATAAAATACTTAGGTCTTACTAAGCTTAACATTAATTTTAATTCTTCTTGACAAGCGTGTCCAGATACGTGAACATCAGCTATTTGGTTATTAATAACTTCAGCACCTAATTTTTCTAGTTCATCTACTACTCTACCAATAGATTTTTCATTTCCTGGAATTGCAGAAGATGAGAAAATTATCATATCATCTGGAGTTACTTGTACTTTTTTGTGTTCACCCATAGACATTCTAGATAATGCTGCCATTGGTTCACCTTGAGAACCTGTACATAGTATAACAAGTTGTTCTGGGTTATACATATTAATCTTATCTATATCTATTATTGTATCTTCTGGGCAATCTAGGTATCCAAGTTCTTTAGATACTCCTAGTACATTTACCATACTACGTCCTAGTACTGCAACTTTTCTTTTAAAACGTGCTGCTGCATTTACGATTTGCTGCATTCTGTGTACGTTTGAAGCAAATGTTGCAACTATTATTCTTTTATTGCAGTTAGTAAATAATCTTTCTAGTTCTTTACCAACACTTTTTTCTGACATTGTGTGTCCTGGTCTTAATACATTAGTACTATCTGAAAGTAATAATGTTACACCTTGTTGACCAAGTTCAGCTATACGCTGGAGATCCATATACCCACCATCAATTGGTGTGTAGTCTACTTTGAAGTCTCCTGTGTGTAAAACTGTACCAACAGGTGTTGTTATAGCAATTGCCATTGAATCTGCAATAGAGTGGGTTACCCTAATAAATTCTACTTTAAAATATTTTCCGAATTTTAGAACTTTTCTAGGCTCTATTGTAACTAATTTTGTTGAATTTTCTAAGTTATGTTCTTGTAATTTTACATTTATTAATCCTAAAGATAATTTACTTCCATATACTGGACAGTTTATTTTCTTTAAGAAATATGGTACTGCACCTATATGATCTTCGTGACCATGTGTAATTAAAAGTGCTTTAACTTTTTCTTTGTTTTTTTCTAAATATGAAATATCTGGTATAACTATGTCTACACCTAACATTTCGTCTTCTGGAAATGCTAGACCACAGTCTACTACTATTATTTCATTTTCATACTCGAATACTGTTAAGTTTTTTCCTATTTCGTTTAAACCACCTAGTGGTATTACTTTTAATTTAGATTTTGCAAAGATACTCTCTGTCTTCTTCTCTCTTTTTGCAGGAGCTTTCTTTTCTTCTTTTACGTTCTCTATTTCAATATTATCATTTTTAGATTTTCTTAATTTTTCTTTTGTATCTTCTTTTAATCTTTTTGTTGTATTTTCTTTTTTTACTCCAACTTTAGAAGTAGTTCTTCTTGCCCTAGTAGGCTTAATGGAGTTACTTTTGCTTTTGTTATTTTCTTCTATCATTAAATCTCTCCTTTTCTATATACTTTTCAATTTACAATTTAAACATAACTTTTAAAAACCCGTTCATTTATGTTTTTAGCTTTCGCTATAATTAACAAATTAAGATATTTCACGTAATAAGACTTAATTATTATACCATACTCAAGCCTTAAAGTCAATTTTATATAACATAATATGTAGTTTCTTCTTGATTTCAACTATGAAAATTATATCATTATACTAAACAATATACAAGAACATTATATTGCTTTAATTATATTTAAATGATAAAATATTTTTGAAAATTTTAGAGGTGAATTATGAATAAAAATAATAAATTTATGACAGTTATCTTTTCTATTTTTATTATACTTTTTAGTTTTGCTGTAACTCCGCTAGAGTTTCAAAACGACACTTTTTATACAATAAAAATTGGTGAAAAAATTGATACTGATGGAATAGATATGAAAGATCCTTTTTCGATACATGAAAACTTGGATTATACTTATCCGCATTGGCTTTATGATTTTGCTACATATAAAGTATATGCTTTAGGCGGATTTAAAGCTGTATATATTGCTACTGGAATCTTAAGTTCAATACTTGGATTAACTATATTTCTATGTAACAAGAAACTATGTAAAAACTCTATAGTATCATTAATGGTTTCTTTATTTACTATTTTTTTACTTAGAGGATTCTTAACTGCAAGAGCTCAATTAGTTACTTTTATTCTATTTGCTCTTGAATATTATTTAATAGAGAGATTTGTTGAAAAGAAAAAAATAATATACGCTGTATTTCTATTTGTTATATCTATATTAATAGTTAATATACACTCTGCTGTGTGGCCATTTTTCTTTATTCTATTTTTGCCACACATCGGAACTCAATTATGGATATGGTTAACAGATAAATTATATATAGATAATTCCATAGTAAAGGCATATGAAAAGGAAATAAAGCAATTAAAGAAAAAAGATTCTAGTTCTGAAAGAATTAAAGAATTAGAAGAAAAAATGAAGATAGAAATAGCTAACAGAGACGCAAGAATTAAGGCTAGAATGCAAAGCAGAGAAAATCCATATAAGATTGTAGCTGATTTAAATAATAACTCTTTTTATTTAATTCTAGTAATGTTGCTTTGTATCTTAGCAGGATTTATTTGTCCACTTGGTTCAAATGTACCATTTACTTATTTAATTAGAACTATTATTGGAAATACTACTCACTATATTTCAGAGCATCTTCCGGTTGTATTAGTTAAAAGACCAACTCTTATAATATTTAGTGTCATTTTTGGCTGGTTATTCTTGTTCAAAGATTTAAAACTAAGATTATCTGATTTCTTCTTAGTTGGTGGACTTTCATTACTAACAATTTTTAGTGGTAGACAAGAGTCTATGCTAATATTACTTGGAAGTTTTCCACTGGCTAGGTTAATAAAAGAATATTTAATACCTAATGAAGAAATAGATAAAAAAATAAATAACTTTATATCTAGCCATAAAAAAGTATATCTATATGCTGGTATTTTATTAACATTTATGACATTGCCTACAATTGCAAATAATCTTCAAAGTAGGTTTATTGATTATACTATATATCCAGTAGATGCTACAACTTATATTAAAGAGAATTTAGATGTAAACAATATACGATTATTTAATGAATATAATTTTGGAAGTTATTTATTATTAAATGATATTCCAGTATTCATAGATTCAAGAGCAGATTTATATGCTCCAGAATTTAATTCTAAATGTACTGTGTTTACAGATTATATGAAAGTACATACCATGAAAATTTATCCCGAAACTATATTTGAAAAGTATAATATTACACATATAATTTTATCTAACGATAGTATAATTCATACTGTTGTTGATGGAAGTGGAATGTATAACAAGATATATACAGACGATTATTTTTCAATATATGAACGAAATTAGTCAAAAAAAGAGAGGTGCAAAAAATTGCATCTCTATTTTCTATTTAAATAGTACTTGTTCTGTATATTTGAACTCTAGATCACTATACATTACCATTATTCCTTTACTATTGTTTAATGTGTAACCTTGAGGTATTTCTTCTTCAAATTCATGAATTCCTTCTGGATTTATTACAAGTCCTTCAAAAAAGCAACCTGCATAAGAAATAACTCTTTGAATAGTGTTTCCTTCACTATCTGTAACAAAGTATACTATTTGAGCTGGATAAAGTTTTCTTTGGCCATTGTTTTTTATGCTTCCAGAAATTTTTCCATTTTCATTTTTTCTTTCCAACGAAATCTCATCATCTAAACCATAAGTTTTTGTTTCATAAGTAATAGATAAAACTTTTAAGTTAATATCTGTTTCTGTATTAAAAGCAACAAACTTATAATTTTCTTCTGGATTTAAGTTGTAAAGCTCATAGATTCCTTCACCTAATGTGAATGTAATCTTTTCAATGTAGCTACCTGATGTGTTTTTTACTACTACTTCGTAGTTTTCTGTCTTATATTCTTCTTGATATTTCTTTTCTGAAGAAATGATTGTTAAAGCTTCTTTCTTTTCTGTTTTACATTCAACTGCTAAAGCCTTATACTCGGTAACATTTGCATTTACCTTATCTTGTTCTTTTTCCTCATTCTTGAAGACTCTTGATGCTAGTACAACACCACCTGCCACAACAGCACAAACCATGACCCCCGTCATAAAAAATTTTAGATTATCTCTCATATAATCTACCTCCTTATCCATGAGTCCCAAATACATACTAATTACAATTACCTCTTAAACTAGTTAGTTTTAGGATTCTCAAATTTTTCTCACATGTATATTATACCATTTTTTACTATTTATGTCAATTATTTTCGAGTTATGATGCCATTTCATTGACTTATTTACTCTTTTTATGTTATAATATAAGTGGATATTTTATATTCAATCCGAAAAAATTATTAAGGAGGCCTATGTATGGGAAAATTTTCTAGTACAGATATTATTCGTATCTGTAACAAGTATTTGAGTGATGATGCAATCACTTTTGATGACGTAGCTTTGAGCTATGGTGTATCAAGGAGTACAATTACCAAGAATATTTATCGTGGAATTGTAATGGGAGATGTAAGTATTCCAATTGCAGAAAGATTGATGCAAAAAGCAGATGCTAACGTTAATCGTAAAATGTACGAAATGAACAAGAGATATGGTTCATCTAAAGTTCGTAAAAAATACGAAGATTGTATTCGTAAATACTATGAAAGACGTGATTTGCTTATTGCACTAGAGGAGACAGAAAACAACATAGAAATGATTGAAGACAAACTATTTAGTTACGATGATATATATGCTAGCGAGGACGAAATGCTAATTTCTAAAGAGTCACTTGAAGCTCAATTATCTCATCACAAGAGAATCAAGGCAGATTATGAAAAACGCATTCGTGAAATCGAAAAAAGCGTATAAAAAAGAGAGCTACTATTAATTTAGTAGCTCTTTTGCTATTTATTAGTTAAATATTCAATTGCTGTTTTTAATTGTGTATCTTCATCACCTACATTATATACTTCTATATCTGGCTTAATTCCATCTTTACTTATAGACTTACCACTTGGTGTTAGCCAATATGCTGCTGTAAATTTGTAATAATAGTTTGGTGTTTCTTTACATATTTGTGCTACATTTTTACCAAATGTTCTTGTACCTATAAATTTTGCGTTGCATCCTTCTTGTAATGCACATATTAGTATTTCTGAACAAGAAGCAGTGTTAATATTACCCAAAATAGCTATTGGATAGTTTGCAGTTTTATCCCCATGAGAATAATATATTTTAGTAGTGTTTTTAAACTTATCTATGCATATTACTTTACTGTTATCTAAGAATAAACTAGCAATGTCGACTAAATTAGCGTTTTCTCCGCCCAAATTGCCTCTTAAATCAATTATTAATCCATCATAATGTTCTTTATTTAGTTTGTCTAATTTTTTCTTAAAATCCTTTGCAGAATCAAGTGTAAATGCCTGCATTTTTATATATGCTATTTTTTTGTTGTTCTGCTCAAACATTTTAGTTGTAATGTTCTTATAACTATCGCCTTTTGAAGTATTGCTAACATTATTTTGGCAATTTAAGTCTCCATTTTTCATACTATTTTTGAAATCCTCATCTAACATTTGTGTGTATGGATCTTTAAGTTCATCAAGTACTACAGAAAAAGCTTTGTGTAATAATTCCTTTCTGTCTACATCTTTGTAATAATGAGATGTTACAAAATTAAAATTATATGCAAATTCTCCTAAATCTCCATCTTGCATTCCAATAACTAACATCACAGCTCCGACCAATGATAAATGCCTCAATAAAAGTTAAAATAAATGATAAGTAATAATGCCTTTTGAATTTTTTCATGTCCATTTTTTCTGGATTTTCTAAAGTTTTCTTTAAATGAGTTTTTACATTAATTATGCCATATATAAATGCAAAAATAGCTAAAACTATAACTGCCATTTTAATTAAAGCATAATTCATAACTCCTTTCCTCCTTTTTAATTATTTTTTGAAAAATATTGTATTTTTCAACTCAATAAATTTTTGTCGTTAAGTATTTTAGCATTTTCTTTATATTATGTCAATTGCTTTTCTAATTTTTCGTATTAAAAAAAGAGAACTATTTCTAGTTCCCTTTATTATTTATACTAAATTATTTGATGTTAAAGAATACATCTTTTCCGTTGTATTGTGCAGCAGATCCAAGTTCTTCTTCAATTCTCATTAATTGGTTATATTTACATACTCTATCTGTTCTTGATGGAGCACCAGTTTTAATTTGACCAGCGTTCATACCAACAACTAAGTCTGCAATTGTAGTATCTTCAGTTTCACCAGATCTGTGAGATACAACAGCTGTATATCCAGCTCTATTTGCCATTTTAATAGCGTCTAGAGTTTCTGTAATTGTACCAATTTGGTTAAGTTTGATAAGGATAGAGTTTGCAACTCCTAGTTTAATTCCTTTTGCAAGTCTTTCTGTATTTGTTACGAATAAATCGTCACCTACTAGTTGTACTTTATCTCCAAGTCTTTCAGTAAGGATTTTCCATCCATCCCAGTCTTCTTCTGCTAGAGCATCTTCTAGAGAGATTAATGGATATTTAGCAACCATTTCTTCCCAGAATGCAACCATTTCTTCTGCAGTATATAATTTATCTGTTTTCCAGAAGTAATAGCATCCTTCTTTACCAATTTTCTTAGCTTCATCATACATTTCTGTAGCTGCAGCGTCAATTGCTAGTTTGAAGTCTTCTCCTGGTTTGTATCCAGCTTTTTCTATAGCTTTAACTATGTATTGGAAAGCTTCTTCGTCTGATCCAAGGTTTGGAGCAAATCCACCTTCGTCACCAACTGAAGTAGCAAGTCCAGCTTCTTTAAGAACTGATTTTAAGTTGTGGAAAACTTCTGCACACATTCTTAAAGCTTCTTTAAATGTTGGAGCTCCAACTGGCATAATCATAAACTCTTGAATGTTTACAGTGTTATCTGCATGTTTACCACCATTTAAGATGTTCATCATTGGAACTGGAAGTTCTTTACCATTTACTCCTCCAAGATAGTTATATAGACTAACTCCTAGAGCTTCAGCAGCTGCTCTTGCAACAGCCATAGAAACACCAAGTATAGCGTTTGCACCTAGTTTACCTTTGTTAGGTGTACCATCTAAAGCAATCATAGCTTCATCAATTTCAACTTGATCTAAAGCATTCATTCCTTCGATTTCAGGAGCGATAATGTCATTTACATTATCTACTGCATTTTGTGTACCTTTTCCAAGATATCTAGATTTGTCTCCATCTCTTAATTCTACAGCTTCAAAAGCTCCTGTTGATGCACCAGATGGAACTGCTGCTCTTCCTACATATCCTCCGTCTACTACAACTTCAACTTCAACTGTAGGATTTCCTCTTGAGTCTAAAATTTCTCTTGCATAAACTGTGTCAATTTGTAAGTATTGTTTCATTTTAATTTCCTCCTTATAAACTTACTTTTTACTAGTTTTAATTGTATGTGATAAAGAGTTTAAATCCTCTTTGATCATATCTTTTCTCTTTTCTTGAGCTTCTTTTCTTTTTTGCTCAAGTTTTTCTTGTTCATATGCCTCTTTAGCATTATGTTCATTTACTTTTTTTGTATACGCTTCATGTTTTGCTATCCAATATTTCTCTTCTGCATTATCGTCAATTTCTTGAGTTAATGCATCTTTTTGATCTGCTATAGGATTATCTATTACATGTTTTTTGTTTAATATTGCATATACTGGATCATTTTCTATTTTTTTCTCGTCCCACTCTAATAGGTCTTCTGTTTTTTCTTGAACTTTATTAAATTTTAAAACATCGTCAGATAGTTCTTCAGATATTTTTCTAAATTCCATAGCATCAAGATTTAGACCATAAGAATTTAAGATATGTTCATATTTATTAAATAATTTGAAAGATAATGCTCTGTATAGAGAAACAAATCTTTGAGGAGTTATTTCTCTATTTGCTAAAGACTCAGAAAGTTCATCTGTTAAATCTTTTAATTCTTTATTAAATCTATAGATGTTAATTCTAAGTACTCTCTCTTGCATAGCTCTTTTTTTGGCATCTTGTCTTTTTTTCTTTTCTTCTGCACGTTTTCTTTTTCTCTCAATTACTTTTTTGTATTCTTCCTCTTTGATTTCTACATAAGGAACAATTCTAGAACATACTGGGCAACGAAACTTTGAAGAGTCAGATGCAAGAGTATACTCGCTCAAATTTAGTTTTGGAGCTTCATATTCCTTATTTTCTAATTGTGCTTTTTTCTTTCTTTCATCTTCTTTGCCATCAGTAATAATAGGTGGCTCACCAGTATGAAATACGAATCCACAATTAAGACATTTATATATATGATAAGGATTGTCTTCAATTTCTTCCTCTTCTTCATCATACATTCCATGTGTTAAGTTATATGTATAGACTTCACAATCCATAATATTTAGTTCGTTTTCTTCTTCCATCTTAACCTCCATATTTCCTTATTATAATTCAACAATTGATTCTCCAGTCATTTCTTCTGGTATTTCTTCTCCCATCATTGTTAGTAGAGTTGGTGTTAAATCGCAAAGTCTACCAGGTCTTACAGATTTTACTCTGTCAGAAACTACAATTAATGGAACATCAAAAGTTGAGTGTGATGTTATTGGTTCACCAGTCTTAAGATCTATCATTTGTTCACAGTTTCCATGATCTGCTGTAATTAATGCTTCTCCTCCAACTTCTTCCATTTTAGAAATAACTTTTCCAATACAATCGTCTAGAGCTTCAACAGCTTCTATAGCTTTTTCTAGATTTCCTGTATGTCCAACCATATCTCCATTTGCATAGTTTACTATTATAACATCACAAGATTTTTCATCTATAACTTTTAGTATACTATCTGTTACTTCATATGCACTCATTTCTGGTTTTAAATCATATGTAGCAACTTTAGGTGATGGTATAAGTATTCTTTGTTCTCCTTCGTATGGTTCTTCTTTACCACCATTAAAGAAGAATGTAACATGTGCATATTTTTCTGTTTCAGCAATTCTTAATTGAGTATAACCTTTATTTGAAATATATTCACCAAAAGTATTTACTAATGTTTGTGGTTTATATGCAACATGAACATTTTTTATTGTTTCATCATATTGAGTCATTGTAACGAAGAATAAATCTTTATATGTATTTCTTTCAAATCCGTCAAATTCATCTAATTTGAAAGCTTTTGTTAATTCTCTTGCTCTATCTGGTCTGAAGTTGAAGTATATTACACTATCTCCATCTTCTACTTTACCAATAGCTTCGTCTTCTATATTTGTAATAACTACTGGTTTTACAAATTCATCGAACTCTTGAGCTTCATATGAGGTTTCTATAGCTTTTTGGGCAATTCTATATTCTTCGCCTTTACCATTAGCTATAGCATCATATGCAAGTTTTACTCTTTCCCATCTGTTGTCTCTATCCATTGCATAATATCTTCCTGATAAAGTTGCAATTTTACCACAGTCAAGCTCTTTCATTTTTTCTTCAAGTTCTTTTACGTAGTCAACAGCAGATGTTGGAGGAGTATCTCTTCCATCTAGTATTGCATGTACATATACATCTTTAATACCTTCTCTTTTTGCCATTTCTAGTAATGCATATAAATGCTTGTTGTGTGAATGAACTCCACCATCTGATACAAGTCCTAAAAGATGTAGTTTTGAACCATTTTCTTTTACATGATCCATAGCAGCTTTTAGTTCTTCATTTTGATAAAATTCACCATCTTCTATTTGTTTTGTAATTCTTGTTAATTCTTGGTATACAATTCTTCCTGCACCAATGTTTGTGTGACCTACTTCACTATTTCCCATTTGTCCATCAGGAAGACCAACAGCCATACCACTAGTTTGAATATGTGTATTTGGATATTTTAAGAATAATCTATCTAGATTTGGAGTATTTGCTTGTTTGAAAGCATTTCCTCTTTCTTCTTCATTAATTCCAACACCATCCATTATCATTAACATGTATTGTCTATTTTTCATTACTTATTCCTTCTCTTTCTAGCTATTTTAAGCATAAATATTATATCATTTTTACTAATAATTTACAATAGCGACAAAATCGTTAGTTAAGCTTGCTCCACCTACTAATGCACCATCAATATCACTCATATTTAATATTTCATTTGCATTAGAAGGTTTAACACTTCCGCCATATTGAATTCTTACAGCTTCTGCTACTGATTCGTTGTACATTTTTGATACAACTTCTCTTATAAATTTGCACATTTCGTTTGCTTGTTCAGCTGTAGCAGTTTTTCCTGTTCCTATAGCCCAAATTGGTTCATAAGCTATAACAACATTTCTTTTCATTTGTGCTTCTTCAATTCCATCTAGAGATTCTCTTACTTGTTTTTCTACAACATCAAACATAGTATTTGATTCTCTTTCTTCTAGAGTTTCACCAACACAAACAATTGGATTTATATCTTTTTCTAGTAATTTTTTTGCTTTTTTATTTACTATTTCATTAGTTTCAGCAAAATATTGTCTTCTTTCACTATGTCCAACAATACAATACTTAACTCCAACAGCAGCTAACATATTTACTGAAGTTTCTCCAGTATATGCGCCTTTATCTTCTGTGTGAACATTTTGAGCTCCAAGTTTAATATTTGTTCCATCTAGTAAATCACTTAATCTATCAAGTGCAACAAAGTTTGGACAAATAACAACATCCACTTCATCTGTATTTATTGCATCTTTAATTTCTGAAACAAAATCTTCTGCTTTATTTACGCAGTAATTCATTTTCCAATTTCCTGCAATTATTTTCTTTCTCATATTACAAAACTCCTTTACTATTCATCTTTATCTTCTAAAGCTTCAATTCCAGGTAGTTTTTTGCCTTCCATTAATTCTAGAGAAGCACCACCACCAGTTGAAATGTGGCTCATTGCATCTGCAAGACCAGCTTTTTCTACTGCTGCTGCACTGTCTCCTCCTCCAATAATTGTTATAGCTTGGCTTTCAGCTAAAGCTTTAGCAACTGCGTTAGTTCCTACAGCAAATTTATCCATTTCAAATACACCAACTGGTCCGTTCCATACTACAGTTCCAGCTAATTCTATTTCTTCTTTGAATAATTCTATTGTTTTTGGTCCTATATCTAATCCTTGGTAATTGTCTGGGATTTCGTTAGGTGCACAAATTATAGTGTTTGCATTCTCATTGAAATCATCTGCAGCAACTGTATCTACTGGAAGAATTAGTTTAACATTTTTTTCTTTAGCTTTTGCTAAAATTTCTCTTGCAACATCTAATTTATCATCTTCAACGATAGATTGACCAATGTTTCCACCTTGTGCTTTAACAAATGTATATGTCATTCCTCCACCGATAAGTAATGTGTCTACTTTATCTAGTAGGCTATTTAATACTGCAATTTTACTTGATACTTTTGAACCACCAACTATAGCAACAAGTGGTCTTGTTGGGTTGTTGATTCCTCCATCAAGGGCTTCAAGTTCTTTTTCAATTAAGAAACCTGCAACTGATGGTAGATAATGTGTAACACCTTCAGTTGAAGCATGAGCTCTGTGAGCAGTTCCAAATGCGTCATTTACAAAAATTTCTCCAAGTGAAGCAAGTTTTCTTGCAAACTCTGGATCATTTGCTTCTTCTTCTTCATATTTTCTTGTATTTTCTAGTAATACTACATCTCCGTCATTTAGAGCCATAACAGCTTCTTTAGTTTCTTCAGATGTAATATCTGGTAATAATTTAACTTCTTTATCTAGAAGTTCAGATAATCTTTTTGCAACTGGTGCTAATGTTTTATTTTGACCAGTTTTACCAATATGTGAGCAAAGTATAACTTTTGCTCCAGCATTAATTAAGTAGTTGATAGTTTTTAAAGATTCAACTATTCTTTTGTCTGATGTTATTTTAGTTGGGTCTTCTTTGTCTAGTGGAACATTAAAGTCACATCTAACAAGTACTCTTTTTCCGCCAACTTGAACATCTCTTACAGTTTTTTTGTTTAACATACTCTCTCTCTCCTTGCTTTTTTTACAACCAATATTTTATATCACAAAGGTAAAATTTTCAATAGTTTTAATCAAATTCGATTACCTTTTTTTCCTTATTTTTCAAGGGTTTCAAGTATTTTTAAGTTATTTACATTTTCTTATTTAAAAATGTTGTCAAAGAAGAAAAATAGTGATATAATATAAAGTTTTTATTTTTGATTTTTATTCTTTTATCTTATATAGTACATAAAAAAGAAGGTGATTTCTCACCTTCTTAATCCCCAATTTTATAATATTTTATTCAATAATCATATTAGCATTATATTTAGCATTTTCATTAAGTCTAGTTTGAGCGGCATTATTTTCACCAGGTTTTAGAATTTCTAATTCTTTGGTTACAACTTTATATTTCTTTGTATCTTGATCTAGCTCAAAAACACTAATACTAGATTCTAATGTTTCTTCTAGGTGTCTAAGTTCTGTTGTAAAGTACATTTCTTCATCTGGAACAACCATTCCAACTTTTTTAATAATTCTAAACATATCTGCTAAATGTTGTAGATCTTCTCCAACAAATACTAGTTGTGGTTTTTCTGAAAATCCTATATCATTTTTTGCAAAGTTCTCATAGAAGTCTGAATATAATTGAACTTTTTCTGCAAACATATTTTGCCAATCATCATTTCTTCTAACAACTTCAAATACAAAATTTACATCCTCTTCTCCATTTTTTAATGTTACCATTCCACCAGTAGGTTTAAATTTAACATTATACTTTTTAGAGAAAAGTAGTATGTTAGGATTTACACTAGAAAAAGCAGCAACTTTTTGCATATACGCAATTATTACTTGGTTACCAGCAAGTTTTCTTTTTACTGCATAAGCAGGTTTTGTATTTTCTGTTGGTTGCCATGTAGTCGGTATATTTCTTTGTTTTAAAATGTAAGTTGCAATTTTGTCTATGCAATATGCTCTGTATGAGCTTTTTCCTGTTTCACTTTGGAAGAAATATCTAGCTATAACTTTAGATTTAGTTAGATCTTCTAACCATTTTGCAACTTTTGCTTGTCTTTTGTCTACTTCAATATCATTTAACTTTCCTCTTAACTCTAAGATTTGAGTTACTTGTCTTGAAGTAACAAATCCAAACTCGTTTACTACTTCTAGTGCTTGAATATGTGATTCATTAATATATCCCATATCCATTTTAAAAACTATTTGGTTTATTGATGCAAAGCCTTCTTTACCATCATAAACCTTTTTCTCATCTTCTCTTGCAGCAAAAGGTGATACAGCAGTTTTTACTTCCTTATCATTTACCATTTTTCATCTCTCCTTAAATTTAATTCTGAAACTTAATTTGGTTATCCAGTAAGTTTACCAGAGATAGTTGGCGCAGTTGGCCCACTATCATAATAATTATATAATATAAAATATTTAAATGCAATATCTTTACATAATTAATCTATTTTTAATACTAAAAATGCTTTATTATTTTGTGTATTTTATATAAAAGAATACTTTTTGTAACAAAAACGAAATAAAAGTGGGAAAATCCCACTCTTATCCTATTATTATTAGTTTTACTTTTTTTCTTTCAACATTAATTTTTTTAATACTTACTAAAACTTTTTGTCCAGCTTCAATTCCATTTACATGTTCTGCAATTCCAATTACATTTGGTTTTAACTCAACAAATACTCCAGTTTTTATTCTATTTCTAACAACACCTTCAACGATATCTCCTTCTTTGAATTCTTTTACATTATCTTCAAAAGAGCCTAGAAGTTCTTTATATGAAAGTTCTATACGTCCAGTGTCTCTATCATACTTCTTTACTACAACATCGATTCTTTGACCTAATTTGAACATATCTGAGGCATTTGCAATCATTGTATCTGACATATCTTGTATTTTTAGTATTCCTGTTACTCCACCACCAACATCTACAAATGCGGCATAATCTTTTAGACCTACTACAATACCTTTAAGTTTTACACCAGGTTTAAGATGCATATACATCCATCTTCTAACTTTAAGTTCAAGAATTCTTTTAGACATTACAAGTTCAATGCCATTATCTGTCTCAATTATTTCTTTAATACATACAGGTAGAACTTTTCCTTTTTTATTTACTATGAATCTTTCTTCTACCATTCCATCGTCTCCAACAACACTAGATGCTTCTTCACGAGGAATAACAGCTTTAACATCTTTTCCAACTTTTCCTACCATATTTAGATTTTCATCTATGTCTTCAATTAGCATATCTAGTACTTGTTGTGTTTCTTGAATATTCTTTAGGTTTTCTAAAGTTAATTCAACTTTTTTAGTTCTAGGAGTTCTAGAACTATTTTTCTTAACATTTTTCTTTTTTTCTTCCATAACTATTTTAGCAAATTATTGCTTTTAACCTCCTTCATACTTTTGGTTAATACCTACATATAATTATATAATAATTAAAATTATTATGCAATAGTTTAAATTGTGATATACATAAAAATAGCACCTTTTTAAAGGTGCTATTTTACTTCAATTATTATTCGCCTTGTTCTATTATTTCAAGAAGTCCTCCACCATCTATATTTACAATTTCTTCTTCTGGTGCAATTGTAAAATCTAGTTTAATATCCATAGATCCTTTGTCTATAATTGTATATTCATTCATCTTTCTGTCTTTAAATGTGTATTTATATTCAGTGTAATCTTCTGAATTGTATTCTTTTAAATCCACAAATGCCGATCTTTTAAAGAAACTGTCTTCATTTTCATATAGTTTTTTTATTTCATCTTTAGAATAATTATTTTTTGTGTCATCACCAATGAAGTTAGCATAAATAAACTCAAAATCATACTTACTCATTATTTCAGAATATACTTGCAATTTATTTTGTGTTGTATATGTCTTCATCTCAAATTTATTATAATTATTATTTTTTATAGTTTCATTTTTCATTAAGATATTCTCAATATAGTTTTCTATACCATATTCTTCAACATAATCTGGTAAGAATAATGAGAATGATAATGTGGCATAATCTACTCTCATAATTAGGTACTTTTCTTCATTTTCACACAATGTTGTAATTAGAAATGTAGAATAGCTACCAAGTGTCTGAGCTTCTTTTACGTTTTCTATAATAAATTGTTTTCCTATATATGGTTTAACATGTTCAATTACGTTTCCTTTTTTCAAGTTATAATAATCTTTATAGTCTGAATCTAAAATATCGATCATAATTTCTTTTCTATTATCATTAAATGATGGATTCATTAGAAAATTATTAACATATTCAAGTGTATTATATACGTTCAAAAAAGATGCATCATTAATCAAATTTTTAAAACTAGTATCATAGATTTGTTCACTTTTATCTATATCTGTGCCATATGTTTTTGGTGGTAATTTTATTAATTTGATAATAGAATGTATTATTAAACCTATAACTATAACTGCTGCAACACAAATTAAAATAGTTATTTTTGAAATTTTAATATTTTTCATTTTTCACCTCTATTCTAGAATCATTATATATCCTTGTAATCCTGCTAATGCATAATTCACATCATACCATTTTGTTTCTCTCCAAGTATTAACTGTAGATAAATAAACTTGTGTTTGTCCATTTTCGTTTTTTATGTCTAGTAAAACCATCCAGTGTTGACTATTTGTGAAATGGCTTCCCTTACTTGCTAGTTCATGTATAATAACAGGTCTACCAGCACTCAAGTTTTCACATATTTTTTGCATAGCATCTCCTCCAGCTGTTATATAACCTGTTGCATTTACTATAGATTGTACTTCATTTGCTGTGGCAATAGGTCCATTTCTATATCTTCCGTTAGGTCCACAATAATAATCCATATTTTTAACAGATTCATTATATGCGGATGCAACGACACAAACAGATGTAACATTACAGCCAATATTAGCAACAGAATTTCCCCAATAATTATATGTTCCAGGTGGAAACAAATTTTGTTTATATTCTTTATATACTTTTCCAGCAACGGTGTATGTGTTTGTATATCCAAGTCCACTTCCCTCTGTAACTTGGCCTGTCATTCTAATATAAGCATCATTCATTGCTTGCTTTATAGCATCTAAATTTCTTTCTCTATGACCACTACTTGATGGATTTACATATACGCCTGTGGCTATTTTATATTGTTCACTTAACAAATACTTACTGCCAGAAATTGGTAATATTTTTTGATCAAATCCAGTACCATCAGGAGTTTGGAATGCATGCCAAATTGAAGGAGTTGCCACATATCCACATGTACTTGTTGTAACTTTGTACCATTGATATGTCGCATTTGCAGTTGTATCTGCAGGTCCTATCCAGTGCATTTCATTTCCCGCAAAGCCAGGTGGACTTGGCAAGTTTTCTCTTACTGCCGCGGTTGCAATTTCTCTATAAAATTGCGGTGGCACTTGATTCATTCTCTGACAAGCCGCATTAGAAATTGTGATTTGCCCATCAAGGCAATATCTATAAGCATCTATTTTTCCATCATAATGATCTTTACAATATTTAACTATCGCTAACGCATGTGCTGATACTAAATATACTGATGGTTCTGTTTCATTTAAACTACTTAATTCAGCCATTAAAATTCTTGCAATTATTTCTGATGGATAATTCTTATAGTACTGAATTGTCCACGCTTGTCCTTGTGCAGCTAAGGTTGATCTTCTATAACCTGATGCTCCAAGTTCTTGTAATAATTTTTGTTTTTCTTCTTCTGAAATATTTGGATTTTCTCTATCTGTAATACAATCTAGCGATCCAAATCCCCCAGCTCCATTATACATACCAGCTCCTAAGTATCCATTTGTTTTATATCCTAACGATGTTCCATATGCAAAAGGTAAAACATTATCATCTGCTATTGAATCTAAATATGTATAAATATTGTCATAGCCAATTGTTATTAGCGTAGAACCATCTCTACCATATCCAATATATTCAGATTGCTCTAATCCATAAGATAAATATTCCCTATAAACTTTTGGATTGGAGTCCAAAATATCAATTTTTGTTAGTTTTTTCTCTTTTATTAAATCTCTATAATGTTCAATGTCTTCGTGATTTTTTAAAGTTTCAGCTGCAACTGTAGTTTTACCTGGATCTGCTTCTTCATTTTCATTAAATTTAATTAGTTGTTCTTCCTTTAGCTCACTTGATGTAGAAGGACCAGGCAAAACAGTATCACTCCATGATCTAGCTGTTATAACTGTTACTCCATCATTTTCATTATAGTCTCCAGTTTGAATTGTATATTGAACTACTCCTTCAACATCAGTAGCTGCACTTCCTGTAACGGTGCCACCATATAGTGATGCAATTTGATATGCATCATTTTTACCTTGTGCTATATCATTTCTTCCAATCGCCTTATGGTTTTCATTTGTTATAGGTTCATATTCAGATTCTTCTATATTTTCATTAGACGATTCTCTTATATCAACTTGACTTTGATCATATGGAGTAAAAGTATAAGTATAATCTTTCAACATATCGAAAGCAAGTATGTGAGATAAATAATAGATTCTTTCATGTGTTGTGTCTGCTGATACACGTTTTTCTTTTAATTTTGACTCTACACCATTTTCATCTAATCTAGTATTTACATCTTTTTCTTCTATTTTTGTTCTAGAAACTGTTGGTGTTCCATAAATAGATTGAGTAGTATTTCCGTTTTCGTCTGTTGTTGTTTTAATCTTTACAACTATTGTATCCTTATATTTAATAGTATGGTATTTATCATAAGTTGTAACTTCTGTGAATGTACTTAAATCGTATTGATCTATAGTTATGTCACTCATGCCATATTTTATAATTTGATATGCAAACTTAGCTTTTTTTTGTAAATTATTTGAATAATCTTGAGAATAATCTAGCCCCATTTGTTCTTCAAAAAGTTGTTGGCTTGACGGAATAGTTTCGTCAAAACTGTTTTCTATGGTTACTGTTGCAGTTAAAAACGCAGTAGGAATAGTATTAGATAGCAAATAAGGTGATACCATATTCATAAAAGTTTCTGGTTTTGTAGTTCCGTCATCAGGATACATTATTCCTAAATCTGTATCTTTTTTTAATGAATCTTTTGAAATTTCACTACCAGATGTGTTTGTATGACTATAGTTCATCCATTTTATTTTATTAAAGTTGTATTTTTCAGTACTAGCAATATGTTTGAACATTTCTCTTTCATCATCTATAGAATAAATGCCAGATGTATTGTTCTTGTTTTCTCCATATTTAGTTTTATACGCTTGAACCATAGCTTTCCTAGTTTCACTTAGTTCGTTTCCATTTTCATCTTTATCTTGTGTCATGTAATCATACATATAATCAATTTGTGCTTTATTATATCCTAAATAAGATCCATATGTATCGGCTAAAGTTATTGAATTATCTAAGACACTTTTATCTCCAGGTATATTACCTGCTTGTACCATTTTTTTTACTTCAGCAGTTCCACTTTTATAAACATCTATGTCTTCATCTGCTGTCGCCTTATCTGTCACTGCAGCAAAGATAATTAAAACTACAATTACAACAATAATTGCAATTACTACAGGCCATCCTACAGCCAATGTTCCACCGGCAGCAGCAGCTCCTCCGGCAGCGGCTCCTCCAGCAGCGGCGGCTCCTCCGGCAGCAGCAGCTCCTCCAGCAGCAGCGGCTCCTCCAGCAGCAGCTCCTCCGGCAGCGGCTCCTCCAGCGGCAGCTCCTCCAGCAGCGGCTCCTCCAGCAGCGGCTCCTCCAGTAGCGGCTCCTCCAGCAGCAGTTCCACCAGCAGCAGCTCCTCCGGCAGCACTTCCACCGGCAGCAGTTCCACCGGCAGCAGTTCCACCGGCAGCAGTTCCACCAGCAGCAGTTCCACCAGCAGCACTTCCACTAGTACCTACTCCAGCGCCACTTGCCGTAGGTGGGGTTCCTGGTTGAGGAGAAGATTTTGGTGTGGGTTTATTGGTTGTATTTGTGTTCTTTGTCGACTTACCTTTATTAGTATCATCCGGTTTCTTTTCTTTTGTCTTCTTATCTTCTTTTTCCTTGTTATCCTCTTTATTCTTCTTTTCTTCTTGTTTTTCTTCTTTTTCTTTTTCTTCTTTTTCTTTTTCTTCTTTATTTTTCTCTTCTTGCTCTTTTTCTTCTTTTCTTTCTTCTTGTTTTTGTCTTTTTTCTTTATTCTTTTCTTGGGGAGTTTTATTCTTTTTTACTTTTTCTTCAGTTTCAATTGTAAACTCGAATTTTTCTTCTTTTTTATTCATTTCTTCCCTCCTCCAATTTTAAGTTAATTTCTGTTGTATCACCATTTCCAAATGTAACATTTTTAAAAGTGACTCTATTTAATGCTGTTTGATCTATTTGCTCCATATTAAATGATAAGTCAAAAGATTTTGTACTATTAGGATTAACTGTAACTCTAGCACTTTCATTTCCAACAATTACCGTATCTAAAGATGCAATTTTTCCACTTATAAACTCAACATTAACTTTATCTATAGCTCCTAAATCATATGTAAATATGTTGTTTGAATTATTAGTGATTGTAACATTATACACGACTGAACCTCTATATGAAGCTATTTCTTTAAATATATAATTTACATTATCTTGTGTAGCAACATATGGAATATTGTTTAATACTGGATATGAGTCTTGCTCAAAAGAAATCTCATATTCACCGTACTTATTTTCTATAATATGAACACTATGTTCTTTGAAAGAATCATCACTATATTTATAACTAAAAACATACCTTGTTCCATTAGTTTTATAGCAATCAAAATATAGAACAGTTGATGCATTAGTAGAAATTAGTAAATTATTTTTTATTAAATAATTTTCTAATTCTTCCTTAGATATTTTGTTGTTATTTAAATAATTGCTACTAATCACGTTTTTTAAGTCATTAATGTTTGACTTATCTATATATTTTTTGGCTATGTTAAAATACATATCTTTAGCTTGCTCTACATAATCTGCAGTAAAAGCAACATCATATGACTTTAATTCGTCATCTATTTTTTTGGTATTAGAAAATAAAGGTTTCCAAATGATTATTAATACTATAATTAGTATCACTATAGCTACTGCGATAACAGTATATACGTATTTTTTTTCATTATCCTCAATCATGTCTTCCTCCTTTATTATATATAAGTTATTTCATAACTTCCACCACTTATTGATGTCGTTATTCCAATAAACGAATCAGTATTTTTAATCTTTATCATATAGATGTCATATTCGGGTGAATATCGAACTTCTTCTATATAATTATTAATTCCTTCACCATTTGATGATGATAAAGCTGATTCAAATATTGTATTAATTTTATTATTAAATTGCTTATATGAAACACTCTTTTTCAACGTTTCATTTACTGTTGCAGTATATAATTCTTTTACACTCACAGCTCTGTTATTATACATATATCTTCCATATAATACATCAGATATTTTGTTCAATATATTATCTAATTGTTTATTAACTCCTCTATCTGTTATAGCATTAGATGTATTAAGTATTTGTTCTTCACTTAACTTTCCATAGTTAATAATTCCTGATCTTGTATTGTTTTTTATTACTCCAAAATATAACAAAGAAGCGATAACAACTATAGCAAAAATAACTATTAATTTGTTTTGAGAATTCAGTGAATTAAAGGAATTATAAACTCTTTTTAAAAAATTGTTTATTATTTCTTTCATTATTTCCTCCAATATTATTAAGAATTTCCTGAATTAGTATTCTTATCTAATTGTTTTTGTATTTCTCTTAATTCTTTGTTCATACCATTATTCATTTTTTTCATTTCTCTAGCTCTTCCACCAATTACAGGTATATTTCTTGGTATACTATTTGCATTTTTATTTGCTGTTTCAATTTCATTTATAGATTTAGCTAATTGTTGCATTTGCTCTTTATAGCCTTCTTCTCCAGATTTTTTTACTTGACTTAATAATTTATCCATTTCTTTATTATATTTTTCTTTTTCTGCAGTTTTCTTAGCACTAGCTGCACCAAGCATATCTCCAATACCAGCGCCAGCAAGTCCTCTTTCTAGTGGATTTTTTCCTTCAGCTAATGCAGAAGTTGCACCAACTATACCACCAACTGTTGCACCTATGTTTTCTCTAACAGCTGATCTACGGAGATTTTTACCTTCATTAATCATATCTTGATATTTTTCTCTTTGACTATTAGCATCATTTTTATTTGCTTTATTAGTTGCATCAGTTAAGTTCTTAATTGCAGCTGCTAATCTATCCATATCGCCCATAGTCTCTAGTCTAACTGCATGTTGTTCAACTTTTTTAGCAACTTCATCTTGAATATTATTATTTTCAGTTTGGTTTTCAACACTAGTCTTATCTGTTAATTGTTTATTATCACCATTTGTACCTTCCCCATTTTTTAATGTGGCAAGACCAGCTTTACCTTGATTAATTTGTCTTCTTGCTTGTCCAAATTTAGATACGTTATCTGATATTTGTCTAACACCTCTTGCAGCTAAAAGAGTACCAGCAGTAATTCCCGCACCAGCTCTTAGTGAACCTGGATCTCCAAATGCAGATGTGACACCAAAAATGTTTTTAATTAACATTTCAATTTTTCCAAATGAGCTTAGAGCAATAATAGCTAATAGACCAGCAGCATCAATTGAATCTTTACCAGCACCAGCCAGAGATGAAATTATAACCGACATTACGATTGCTAACAAAAAAGCTTGAACTGTTTGTGTAAATACTATAGTAGCAAATTCTCTAAACCATGTTCCAAAAATTCCTTTTTTCATCGATTTTCTCCTTTCTATGATACACTCTTAGTTAAGAAATCATATATGACTACAAATGGCGATATTAGTGCCAAAATTAGTACATAGAAAAATCTCTTAAAATAAGACCAGAAAAACATTATAGATTGAAAGACGAATACAGCATATAACACAGCATACGTGAAAGTATTAACATTAAATAAATTTTTTAAATCAATAGATTCATTTTTAAAATATTCTCCCATCAAAGTAATAGATGACGTATTATCTGCATCACCCAAAAATGAAAGTGAAGATGAGTTATCTGTTATTACTTGCTGTGCCATGCTACTTGCAACTTCAACTAATTGTTCATTTAGATAGAACACAAAAGAAATAACATAATGCATTCCAAAAACTAAGACTATTGCTGTAGCCCAATGAACTATAGCTTCTTTATATCTTGCTTTATCTGCTGCAATTGATGATATAGCAAGACGAATTGCCATAACTGCAACAACAATTCCTAAAAAGCCTAATGCAATTGATAAGCCTGAAAAATAAATATTTCTTACTGTATTACCTATAGCTGTAAAAGTTGTGCCAGTGTCTCTAAATAGTGAATGCTCTGCAGGATTAATAAAATTTACGTCTAGCAAAGGTAAAGCATTAAATATTGTTAAGTCTGCCCATGGGAAAGTCTTCATTCCTGTTAACATTCCAATTATTCCAGCAACTAACTTTTCAATACACCATGTAACACCAAATATAGCGTAACCAAGTAATTTTAATAGCAATGATGTAATAAAACCTAATATTTTTTCTATTATTGATTCGCTATCATCAAATTTTATACTATTTTTAGCATATTCTGAATTTACTTCTGCAAAAACAAATTTATCAATTAAAAAGAAGCAAAATACGAGTATACATATTGAAAATAGTATTTTTAAAAACTTTTTCTTTTTCATAATTCCTCCTTATAATGAACCTGTTATATAATCATAAATAATAGTAGCTGGTCCTATTAACGCTAATATTATTACATATAGTAATCTTTTTACATAACTAAATAAAAACATAATCGATTGTAATATAAATATCATATATAATATACATGGTATAACATTGAATGACTTTGGTGACCATTCTCCAGCTTTTACGTTTGTGTAATATATATTATCTCTAAAATATTTTCCAAGATTTGCCACCATAGTTTGAATATTATTTAAGTCTTTATCTTCTCCATCGTATACATACTTATAATATGCATTAACAAACAATAATGCTCTATTAGCGTTTTTCTTATCATCGTCAGACTTTGTCGGATCATTAATTATTTTCATATAATATTCTACTAAGTCTTCATAGTCTTTATTAGATTGTATTATTTTTGCATTATACATACTCGCACATATATATCTTACATCATTGTATAAATTTTGTAATCCGAGAAGACCTGTATCCATAATTCCAGTTACCCATAAAGTTGTATTTCCTAATGCTCTTAAAGGTCCCCACCAGTTTTGATTAAATTGATTAGAATCATTTCCTTTTACAGACCAAACTACATCTCTTCTATATGTGTAGTCCTTCAATAAGAAAGCTGCTACATCTATTCCTTCGGGATAGTCATCTTTAATATATCCTATAAATTCTTTTTTTGATGGGAATGGTTTGTTATGCTTTTTCTCATCCCTATCACTACCTTCTATAGTTATTTCATCATCATCTTTACTAAATAGTCCTAATAACCAGTTAAAAAACTCTTTTGCAACTTTTTTTGCTATAGTAACAGGACTCCACCAAGATGTGTGATCAGCATCTTTAAAAAAGTTTTCAACTATTTGTTCATTATCTTTATTGTTTGCGTCATCAATGTTTGTCTTAGCTTTTTTGGCAACATCTTCCCCTATCATTTTTACAGTCAAATTACTAGCAACCTCAACCATTTGCTCATTAACATAAAAAACAAATGATATCAAATAATGTAATCCAAACAATAGTAGAATTGTTATAACCGTCTTATTAATCATTTCTTTGTATTTTGCTTTTTCTCCTGCTATTGTTGAAACCATTAGCTTTATTACATTTATAGCAACAGCTAGTCCCAAAAAACCTAAACAAATTGACAAAACACTAAAATATGTGCTTCTTACAACTTTTCCAATTACAGTTTCTTTTCCATGAATATCCTTAAACAAAGACCCATTAGTAGGATTAATAAAGTTAATATCCAATATAGGCACAGCATTATATACAATCATATCAGCCCATGGAAAAAACTTAACATCAGTTGTTGTTTTCATTATTTCAGATATAATTGATTCCAGTATCGTAAAAGTAGGTAAAACTGCAGGTAGAACAATATCTCCAATTACACTTAGCAAACTATTACTATCTCCATCATTTGTATTGTTTACCAATCCATAATCATATTGTGAATTTACTTCGGCAAATACACTACTGTAATTCAAAATTCCAATTAAAAAGTAAATACATATTAGAATTTTACCTAATATTAAAACATTCTTTCTTTTCATGTTTCACCTTCTATCTGTCTGCGGCCATTAATCTCTTTTTCTTCATTTCCATAATCTTTTGTAGGTTAGTTTCAACGAATTCAAATTCCCTTTGTGTAGGATTTATTGCTATAACAGCTGATTGGTATCCAATCTTGATAAGTCCCTCACCACGAGAACATGTAATTAAGAAATTAGATTCACCTTCACTTAATTTAAAAACTTCTTTAAGATATTCTATTTCTGATTTATCTTGAGCTAAAAATAGCTTTGTTTCTGCAGATGTTAAAACAGCTTGACAAGACTTATTTTCATAGAAGTCTTGGAATTTTTGTGATACAACAGTAAGAGAAACATTTCTTTTTCTAGCACGTCTAGCCATTGTATTTAAAAAATCTACTGCTTCTGGATATGCTAATAACATCCACGCCTCATCGACAAGTACTCTTTTAGATCTTGCTTTTTTCTTATCTTCACTGTTTTTCTTAACGTATTTTTCCCAAATCCAAGAAAGAAGGATTTGTTGTGCAAGTGGTCTTGCAAATCTTTCTTCAAGTTTTGAAATATCGATATTTATAAAAGGACAGCTTTCTAACAATTCAAAAGTAGATTGTCCATCAAAATATGCCATTTGTCCATTAAATTTTCTACAATATTGTTTCATAACTTTGATTAAATAGTCAAAATGGTATTGATATGTATCAATTGTATTTTCACTTTCTTTACGTATTAATCTATCATACCATGAACTTATTGTAGGCATTTCTTTTTTTACTTTTGCCAAACCAGAGCCATCATCTTCAAATAAAGATTCAGGGTCACTTGTTATACCTCTAGCTTTATATTCTTCTGCTACTATTTCAGCTATAATTTGTTTCGTTAATTCATTAACTTCTTCGGATTTAGTTGCTCCTCTGGCCATAGTCAATAATGCTTGTGTTACGTCTTCAACTTTATTCTCAACATTTAAAACTGTTCTATCCTTACCAGTAATTTCATCTTTTACAACCTCTGTTTCTATGTCAAAAATATTGATTATTGTGTCTGAAGTTGGGCTTATTTCAACATTAATTCCTCTTAATGAATCAGCAACAACTCTATATTCTCCTTCAGCATCAAGTACCATGTTTTCAACGCCCATTAGAATAGCAGATCTGGCCATTATTGTTTTGATAGTAACAGATTTACCAGAACCAGATTTACCAAATATAATCATGTTATAGTTAGTTAATGAGCTACTAAAATTATCAAATATTAAAGGTAATCCAGTTTGTTTATTTACACCTATAGGTACTCCAGTTTCCATACCTGCATCTGCGTTTACAAAAGGGAATACAGTTGACATTGAGCCTCTATCAAAAGTATGCTTTCTTGTAATAGAGTTATTATTTAGAGGTAAATTAGATTTAAAACCTTCTTCTTGAAGTGCCCATGCTGTTTTTAACCCAATTTGTGTTTTAGAAGCTTCCATGGCCAGTATTTCTGACATCTTGTCTAATTCAATTTTATTGTATGCAAATAATGTACATATAATAGTGGCTTCAAATAATTTGTTATACCCTGCTGCGATTTGATCTCTTAAGCCTTCAGCTTCAGCTTGTTTTGTTGTTAATATTGAAACCCTATTAATATCTCCTCTATTATTTGCTACCACTCTTTCTGATTCAAGTTCAACAATTGTTTTATTTAAATCTGTTATAGAATTATTTTCTGGTATTGGGTTAATATAAACAGATGTATTTACATCTCCAAATTCGTATATTCCAGATAAAAAATATGGAAATGTAGCTTGTCTTGGTATAGTTGTTACATAAAACACTCTGGCAAATCTTGATACTTTTGAAAAAATTTCCAAGTAATCGAAATGAGTACAATCTATGCCTGCGGGAGCAAGCAAGTCCTGTATTGAAGATTGATTTTTTTCAAGAAAACTTTCTGTATTATCAATAACTTGAATGCTGTTATCTAGTTTTTCTTTTTCTAAAGCTGCTTTTTGCTCTTTTCTAATTTCCTTCCTACTCTTTTTCTTATCACTCATATATCTTCTCCTCCATACTATATAATTGTTTCGTCATCATCATATAAATCTGTTGTTTGTTGATTGTTTGGTTCATTAGAACTTTCATTGTCATTTGTTTCTTCTGTAGCTGTTTCATTATTTGAAGTGTTATTGCTATAACCAGTATATACATTATTATTTATCGCTTTATTTGCTTCTTCAGTAACATTCATATTTGTTTGAACAGTCTCATTGGCTTGTTTTTGTAATTGTTGTAATTGTGGTTCAATAACGTTATTTTCTGTTTCATTTTGATTGCTTTCCACTTTGCTAATTTCTTGTTCATTATTTGAAACTGCTTTTTCCACCTGCACTTCATTATTCATATTTTCATATGAATTTGCCTTTTCAATTAATTGAATTCCATGTGGAACTTCCATATTCTCAAGCTCCGGGATTTTTTTTGCATCTTCATTCATTTGGTTAATGTATTCTTGTTTTTGAACCTCATGCATATCTGTCAATTCTCTTTTGTCTTCTCTGTAATCTGCTAGTACTTTTTTGGTTGCAATATCCTTCTCCTCTGGTGAATAATCAGAATTCTTTATGTAATTAGTTGCCATTCTACTTATTTCCTCTTCTTGTGCAAGTACTTCTGAAGCTGGTGTAGAGATTTCGTCGTGTTCCTTAGCATATAGTATTGCTTTATATGCTTTTAATCGTGCTTGGTTTTTGATATATTCTTCTAATTTATCTTGCTCTTTTTCAAAAGCATCTTGCGATGTAGAATATAATCTCAACATTCCACTGTCTACAGCTTCTTTAACTGACATTAATGATTTATCATCTCTATTATATGCAGAATATAATAAATCAGCTAATTCATTAGAATCTAATATTTCACCTGATACTGAACAAGATGATAGAGCACTAATTATACCATTACATCTTGTTAATAATTCTGTAGAACACATTTCAATAAGTTCATCTTTATTGAATTTATCTGCTGAATTTATCTCTGCAGTATTATATGAAAGTAGGATATAAAATTTTCTTTGTAGTAAGTTTTTGTTTGTGCTCATTTTTTCGACATATCTAATTATATCTTGAGCATACTCGTACACATTTGTTATTTTTTCTCTTTCCTTACCAACTCTATCAAGTTCTCTTTCATCGGCATCAAATGCACTAGCTATTTTATTATAATCTTCATTTATATTTTTATAATCTTCAGTTAATCCTTCGATGTTAGTCTTATATTTTGAAATATTACCTTTTAAATCAATATTTTGTGCTTGAACATATAATTGTATAGGATATTTTAATGTATTTAAAAACGTGATAAAACCTTCTTCTACAGACAATTGTTCCATTTCGGACATTAAATCATAGTTTATTCCTTTACATCTTATAGCCATAGTAAATCTAGAACCGCCGTTTTGAACAATCATTTTATCCATTATTCTATCAAATTCCATAAACTTGAAGACATCTTCTTTTTTAAACTGTTCTTTTTTATCTGTTGTTACAGTATTGGTTGTTTTAGTATTTTTTGTTTTAGCTGTATTTTCTTTTTTCATGTATTCTTCTGCTTTAACTTTACCATCCTTATCAATAGTTTTTAATACTTTTTCTTGCCTAGATGATATCATTAAAAATACAACAAACAAAATCAATAACACGACAATAAAAACTATTGGAATCATTAGCATAAATGTATTCATATATTATTTCCCCCTAATATTTAAATTGAAAGAACCAGCATTCTTAACGCCAGTTTTCTTTTCTTTGTTCAATTTTCTATTTATTCCGTATATATATAATTTTTTTCTTCCTTTAAATGTTATTAATCTACCTAATATATCCATAACATTTTCGCCACCTGCTTTTTGGAGTGGTCCCATAGCTGGTATATCTGGTATTTTTAAAGCACCAATTCCAAATCCCACAACAGCAAAAGGAACTATCATAATTATCATTGTCATTGTAGATATTTCCATAAACATTTTAGATATAAAATATATTAGTACTCCGATAAAGCCTCCTACTAATGTTGTCAAGAAAGACTTGATAGTAAAAATATATAATATTCTACTTTCGCCTTTTGCACTACGTGGTACATAATATGATCTTCCCATAATCAACCTCCATCTAATACTTACTACAATACATCAGATATCGTATTAGCAATTATTCCTAAAAATGTTGTAGCACAGAATATTAAAATTATTCCTATAATAAGTGCTGGAGTTTTTTGTTTTAATTGAGCTTTTGCATCTGCTCCTGCAAATACATATTTAACTCCCATATATATTATTGCAAGTACAGTTAATACTTTACCTACCATCACAAGAAGCGTAAATACTCTTGCAAATGATATACTTAAATCTCCATTAAAAAAAGATAAACCAGTATTACTACCATTTAAGCCATTAGCACCAGTGGCATTACCAGTTATAATTATCCCTCTTATACTGCTCCATCCAAAGAAAAACAAACAAGCAACCAATAGATTAGCTAAACTTTCTTTAGCTTGTACTTTTCCTTCAACAGTGCCTAGTATGTATCTAATTCCTATCACTACAGTAGCTATTGCTATTACGCCTGTACCAATAATTTCAAGAAGGTCGGCAATTCCATCAATTACAGAAGATGATATTCCAACATTAGTAGATCCATTTTTGTACCATCCAGTTGCCTCTGTCCACCAATTGTTTGCTGCATTTACAGTTGTCATACTAGCCAGAGTTAATAGCAACATTATTATTGACATAATTCTAATAGCGATTTTTCTATTTTTTTTCTTCATAATTTTCTTCTCCTCCCTATTTTATTTTAAATATATTATTAATTTAAGTATACCATAATTTATTTATAAATTAAATATCGTATATTCTTTTTTTATGTTTTTTTCTTAAATGTCACAAAAAAGTAACACTTATAAAAACTAAGTGTTACTTTTTTTTACAATACCTCAGTAATAACATTTGCTATAATTCCTAATACTGTTGTTGCACAGAATATTAAAATTGTTCCTATAATTAGTTTAGGTGTTTTTTCTTTTAATTGAGCCTTAGCATCAGCACCTGCAAATACATATTTTACACCCATATACATTATTGCTATAACAGTAAGTGTTTTTCCTATTGTTAGTAATAAAGTAAATATTCTTGCAAATGCTTGACTTAAATCGCCATCGAAGAACGATAACTTATATCCACCTTTAGCTGTTGCACTTCCGCTTATAATCATTCCTCTAATTCCACTCCATCCAAAGAAAAATATACACGCAACAAGTAAATTTGCTAAACTCTCTTTTGCTTGTACTTTTCCTTCAACTGTACCTAGCACATATCTAATACCAATTGTTACAGTAGCTATAGCTATCACACCTGTACCAACAATCTCTATTAAACTAGATAATTCGTCTAGCACCTCAGGATTTAATGTAATATTTGTTTGTCCACCTTCAATCCATTTTCTTGCTGGATTCCACCATCCATCTGCATATACAATTTTTCCTTCAGCAGTAAATACTATAAATACAAGCAATAAGATTAAATATTTTAAAACTATTGTTTTCTTCATAGCACTCACCCCTTTATTTACTTAGATATATCCCCAAATGAATTTGCTATTTTATCTGCGATTAGACCCGCTCCAAATACAAATATTGTACCTATGATAATGTATATTAAACTTTGTTTAATTTTAGCTTTAGCATCACCAGCTGCATACATATATCTAACTCCTTGAATTACTATTCCAGCTACACATAGTACTCTCATTATTGTATATATTGTCTCATAAACATTACCTATTGGTGTTTCAAATTTTTTAGAAAAATTTGTGTCATTCTTAGTAACATTTGTCAACACAGAGTTATTCAAACCATTTCCTAATGTATTATTAGCAAATACTACTTTTGTTGATATAATTATTATTGAAAATAATGCAAGAGATGTAAGTGCAATTTTTAATATTTTTTTCATAATAAATACCTCCTAATACAAAGAGTCTGACCTTGGCGGCCAGACTCTTTTCATTTTATTTTGCTAATAAACTATTTTGTTAATTCATTTGCAGTATTAGTTAATAGGTCTACTAGGAATGTAGCGCCAAATACCAATACAGCACCTACTACTAGTCCAATCATACCGCCTTTGATATCTGCTTTACTTTCTGCACTAGCAAACATGTATTTAACACCAGCATAAACAATAGCACCTACTGCTAAAACTCTCATAATAGTCATAACAGTTGCCCAGATGTTACCAACGATTTTATCAGTAGATTTACTTGAGTTACCACTTGGAATATCTACTGCAAATACACAATTTGCTAAAATAACAACAGCTACTAATGCAACAGGTATTATTCTTAACATAAATTTTTTCATTGTAAACCCCTCCTTTGCTTACTCTATACTTATATTATACCATTTTTTTAGATATAAATCAATAGTTTTGCACTTTTGGATAAAAAATATATATGCTTTTTTACCAGAATTTACACATTTTTTCACAAATATTTTATTTACATTTCATAATTGTGTAATATAATATTTTCGGTGATAAGGAATGAAAAAACTATTTTTAACTATTATTTCAATAGCTATTGCCATATTTTTTACATACGCTATATACACTATTGGTGTTTTTTCATTCGATGAATTAACATATCCAACAGATTATAGAGCAGTATCTTCATATTATGGCTTTAGAATATTATATGGGGCATCAAATTTTCATAATGGTGTAGATTTTCTTGCTCCCCAAGGAAGCAACATTTATGCTGCTGAATCTGGTATAGTAGACTATGCGGGTTTTATGAATGATGGTTCTGGTAATACAATATCTATTTCCCATGACTCAGGTATTTCCACTATGTATTGTCACACAGATGAAACATTTCTTGTGAGTGCTGGAGATTACGTAGAAAAAGGACAGTTAATTGGATATGTTGGTCCTCAATATTTAAGTTCAGGAATCATGAATGGAAATACAACAGGGCCACATCTACATTTTATGGTTTTAAAAGATGGATATACTATCAATCCATTAACTATGATATAAAAAAGAGGAACAAGTTTTATTCTTGCTCCTCATTATTTTCTTCACTTTCTTCTTTTTCTACACTTGCAAATTTTGATACAGATATTTCATATGCAGTCTTATTTATAATTGTGCCATCTTGTAGTTTCTTTTCATAGTTTCTTGATTGAATTCTACCATTCAATTTTACCAAATCGCCTACTTTTAATGTATCACAATATTTTGCATTTCTTCCCCACAATATACATGGTATGTAGTCTGATTTTCTATATGTTCTATTAACAGCAATTAAAACATCTGCTATTTCTCTTCCAAGTGGAGTTTTTCTATATATAGGTTCTTTGCAAATATAACCAATTAAAGTTGCATCATTTAATGTTAGGCAATTAACATCATCTGTTAGTTCGATTTCTTTTACAAATATAGATAAAACTAATTTGCTTCTTGTTTCAGTTTGAAGATTATATGATCTAAATTGGCCATTTATAACAACCATATCACCAAGTTTCATATTTTCAACATTTACTAATCTTTCAGATACTATAGCTGGTAATATATCATCATATTCACTTAATCTTTTTGTTTTTATTTCAAATTTATAGAATTTTTCTTCAAAAACCTCATGGCTAAACTCAGGAAGTTTAACAATTTCTCCGCCTATTTGAACGTTGTTGTTCTCCATATAATTTTCCACTTATTTTCCTCCTTAATGTTTATTGTTATATTTAATCTTATGTATCTTTTCTAAAAAAAATTACTGTGACAAAAGGATTATATCACAATAATTTTTATTTGTAAATATTTATGTAAATGTTAATAACTTTCTAGCTTATTATTATGACATTTATTCTTCATTTTTTAGTAATCCTAGCATATTCTTTTTATATGCTTCAACGCCAGGTTGATCAAAAGGATTAACTCCTAGAACATATCCACTAATTGCACAAGCTTTTTCAAAGAAGTATATTAATTGTCCAATATTGTATTCATTTACATCTTCAATTGTAAGGACCATAGTTGGTACTCCACCATCAATATGTGCTTGACGAGTTCCTTCAAAGGCTTGTTTGTTAATATAGTCTATTTCTTTTCCTGCTAAGTAGTTTAAGTGATCAAAATCATCATCTACTTCTGGAAGATAAATAAGGCTTCTATCTACTTGTATATTTAAAACTGTTTCAAAGATATTTCTTTTTCCATCTTGTATTAATTGTCCCATTGAATGAAGGTCTGTAGTAAGATTTACTCCTGATGGATAAATTCCTTTTCCATCTTTTCCTTCAGATTCACCAAATAATTGTTTGTACCATTCTACAAAGTATTGGAAACTTGGTTCATAACTTGCAAGAATTTCAATGTCTTTTTCATTTTCTCTTAGCATATTTCTATATAGTGCATATCTATAGCAATCATTATTGTTTATATCTCTGTTATTAAAAACAAAAGACGCAAACTGTGCACCATCTAGTATGTCTTCAAAGTTTATGTTTGCTACTGCCATTGGAAGTAGTCCTACTGCAGTAAGGACAGAATATCTTCCACCAACATTTCTTGGAATTTTAAACATCTCATATTCATTTTTAACAGCTAAATCATGTAAAATTCCTTTTTCTGGATCTGTAGTAACATATATTCTTTGTGCTGCCATTACTTCTCCATACTTTTGTTCAAGAAGTAATTTTAATGTTCTAAATGTTACTGCAGGCTCTAATGTTGAACCAGATTTAGAAATTACATTTACTGCAAATTCTTTATCTTCAAGAAACTCTACTAAATTTCTTAGGTATTTACCACTTAAATTATTTCCTGCAAATATAATTTGAGGATGTTTTCTTTCTGTATAAGATTGAAGGTTTGCAAAAGTGTTATCAAAAATGTCTATGATAGCTTTTGCTCCTAGATATGATCCTCCAATACCCACTACTACAAAAACATCTGCTTGTTTGTTAATTCTTTCTGCAGCAGCTTTAATCCTTGCTATTTCTTCTTCATCTCTATTTGCTGGTAGGTCCATCCATCCTAGCATGTCTTTTCCTTTTCCATTTTTCTTCTCTAGCATATCATGTGCTTTTTCAACTTTTTTGCACATTTTTTCATAATCTTCTTCATTGATAAAAGGTTTAACACCACTATCATCTAAAAATATTCCTTGCATATAATCTACCTCCTACATTTTATTACTTGCTTCTTTTAGCATATTTTTAAGTTCATTATATTTACTATGTATTTTTTCATCTGCATACTTTTCCCATTCGGTTTTATTATCTTCTTCTAAATAACTTCTCATCTGTGTTGCAGATACTATTAACTCTTTTCTATCTATTTTTAGTTCAGTTAATCTTCCAATTGCAATTTTAGAAAAGCATTTATTTATATCTTTATCTTTACCATAAATTATTAATTCTGGTTTTTGCCCTAAAACTGTCTTAGCTTCGTTTAAAACATAGTCTCCCCATTCAGGTGTAAGAGCAAACGGTGCTCTATAGTCATAAAGGGGCTCAACTATTAATTTTCCTTTTTTTATTTCATCTTTATATATTATTTCAATAAGTGATTTTCTATACTCATAGTCATATGGATTTCTTGCACCTATTGGGCTATTTGCATTTCCAATAAAAACTAGAAGTTTATCTGTAAGCTTTAGTCCTGCATCTATTAGTTTTTGATGTCCAATATGGATATGCTGAAATCTTCCAACTATTAATCCACATTTAAAAATACTGCCATTTAATTGCATAAAAACTATCACCTGCTACTATAATATCACAAAAGTAAAAAAAACTATAGTTTTTTAATTTTTTTCTTAAAAATATTTACATTTTATTTTATTTTTGTTATAATAACAATTGTACTAAGAGTCTCTTTAGCTCAGTTGGTAGAGCAGCTGCCTCTTAAGCAGTTTGTCCGGGGTTCGAGCCCCCGAAGGGGCACCAGTACATTATCTCCTATTTTAGGAGATTTTTTTTATGCACATTTTTAACAAAAAATAGTACGAAGTTTTTTGCTTCGTACATTTATTAGTAGTTATTATTATTTTTTCTTGATTCTTTTAGTTTTACTTTCTTTTTTTATCTTCTTTTTATATTCTTCTACATCTTTTAAAGTGATAATATCTTTATGTGTTGTATTCTTTATTTCTTCTTTTCTTTTCACTTTCATTGTATTTGTCTTAATAAATTCATCTTTTTTTATTTCTAGTTCTTTAACATTTTTATATGTTGAAAGCATTCTGTTTATTCTTTTTATTTCTTCTAAAATAATATCGTAAATTTCATAGTCTGATGGTATATTTTCTGCTTCATATTTTTGCTCAATTGCCTCTCTATCTAAAGTTACTCTTGCAGCTACTATTACATCTTTAGACTTTTTATCTTTAATTTTTCCATAAACCATAGTTTCTGATACAAAAGGTAATTTGTTTATTAGATTCTCTATTTCTTCTGGATAGATATTTTTACCATTTGCAGTTACTATAACATTTTTCTTTCTTCCTGTTATTACTAAGTTTCCAGCTACATTAAAATATCCTAAATCTCCAGTATAAAACCATCCATCTTTTAGTGCTTCTTTTGTAGCTTTTGGATCATTATAATACCCAAGCATTACATTATCTCCCTTAACAATAACTTCTCCAATATTACTATTTTCATCTTCGTTTTTGCTTAAATCTACGCGAATTTCTACTCCTTCTACAGCTTTACCTACAGTACCATTGGCATCAAATTTAAGTGATGTTCCAGAGACCAGTGGAGATGTCTCGGTTAATCCATAACCTTGTAAAAAATTAAAGCCATAACTTTCCATTACATCTATTAATTCAGGGTCTAGTGGTGCTGCACCGCAAAATAAATATTTAAGATTTCCACCAAATCCATCTTGAACTTGTTTGAATACTTTTCTTCTAAAATCTATGCCTAACTTATTAAATCCAGTTGCTACTTTTTGTACAACTTTAATCATTTTAGCTTTTCCTGTATCTTTAATATTTTTTTCTATAGTCTTGCTTATTCTTTCAATAAATGCAGGAACACATAAAACAAAATCTGGCTTTATTAGTTTTATATCTTTAGAAAAATACTTTAGTCCTTGACAAATTCCAATAGTACCGCCAGCTGCTGTCATGAATAAGTAATCTAATGTAAATTCATATGTATGATGCATAGGTAGTATTGAAAAACATGTATATTTTCCAAATGTTGGTACTACACAAGAACATGAATATACATTAGCACATAAATTTTTATGTGAAAGCATTACTCCTTTAGATTTATCTGAAGTTCCGGAAGTAAATAATAGTACAGAAAAAGCTTCTCTATCTATCTTTGCATCTATATATGATCTATCTCCTTTTTCTATCATTTTAATTCCTTCTGCTATGATTTCATCCATTGATAAAGCTTCTTTATCTGACTTTTCTTTTTGCATGTCTATGTAGATCATGTCTTCAGGAAGATCTTCTCTTAGATTTTGTATTGTTTCACTACGTCTATGAGAATATACAATAGCTTTAACTCCACTTCTTTCAATAAGTGATAATATTTCATTTTCTGGCAGTCCCTTATCTAGTGGTACAATTATTCCTACGCCACATGCTACTGCCATATATGTAACATACCATTTATGTGAATTTTCACCAATTACTGCTATTTTTTCTCCAGTTATATTTAACTTATTTAGCATATATGTACCAAGACCGTTTATTTTGTTTTTTATTTCTCTATAAGTAATATTTTCAAACTTATCTTTTCCAGCTTCTTTTTCAATAAATGCAGTCTTATCTAGAACTAAATCATATCTAATATTTATTATATCTTTTAATGATTGTAAGTTTTTTAATTCTTCCAATTACAACACCTCAATTATTTTCAACCATAATTATATCTAGTGATTTTTTAAAAGTCAATAAAAGAAGTTATTTAATCACAAGATATACACAAAATGCTATTTTTTGCATTTAAATAGTTGTTTTTCTTGATTAAATTTATGTAATCTATTTATTTTTACTAAAATATGTGGTATAATATAAGTATCTAGTAGCATTGCTACTAAAATATTTTAGTTTAAAGGAAATTTAATAAGGACCTTGTGTTCATATTGATTTCCTTTTTTAAGCAAAAAAATAATTAAAAATAATAAGAAAGTGAGGAATCAAATATGGCAAACAAAAATTTGAAAAGAAGTGGAAAGAGACATTTAAAGAAAGGTGCAAAATTAGCAATTTTAGTGTTCATTTTATGGACAATTCTTGGAGGTATCTTCTTAAGCAAGGTTATAGGACCAAGCATAGATTTAGCTATCTTACAAGACAATCATGTATTTGTTCAACAACATGGAAATCCATCAAACTATGAATCAAAAGACGAAGCATTTTTGGCATATAACCAAAGAGCAAACGAATTGATCAATAGCGATGATGTAGTTGTTGCAAAATTTTTTCAAACTAACAGCTTAGTTAGAATTATGTTAATATTGGTAGCTCTTGCTCCATATTTCTTAATTGGCTACGTTGTAGTTGAATTAATTACAGAAATTGCTGAAAATGTACATAAAAAATTCTCTAAAACCACTAAAAGAAAAATGGTGAGAGCATAATGCTCTCCCCTTTTTTTTATTTGCAAATATATTAAGTAGTGGTATAATATAATTGTATATAGGTTGGTTATTGGCCTATATACTACGTTATATTTTTTCGGGAGAGCTTTTGCTCTCCATTTTTGTTTTATGTAATTTTTTACTCGGCTAAATGTTGCTGTTTTAGTAATCTTCATTTTATAATATATTGACTTTTTATGTAAAGTATGATATAATAATATTGTATTTAAATTGTGCAAAGGAGCGGTTTAATAATGGCCCTAGGCATCCAATATTAAGCAACCCTTTTCAAATCGTAAAACAAACAAAAGCATCTTAAATACACAAAAGTAAAAATTAAAGATCCTAAAAGGATAGAAAGAGGTTGATAATTATGGATAAAAGAAATAAAAAGGAAAATAAAAGAGGAAATATTTTGACTAGAACAGGAAGTTCAATTAAGAACTGGTTTAGCAATAACATTGCAGATGCAAAAGAAACAACTTTAAAGTTGTTTATCGCATTACTATTTTGTGTAATTTCAGGTATTGGAGCTTACTTTTTAGTAACACCAGCCAAAGAAATCAGAGTAGCTAATACTCAAATGATTCAAGAGATTAACAAAATAAATGACTTTGCATTAGATTCAGAAGAAAGAACAGCTCAACAAGCAAAAGCTCAAGAAGCTATCACTATGTACACTACTGTACGTGATACTTACCAAAATGATTCAAACGGAATCATTAAAGCTTACGCTCAAGTAGAAAACGATTTCTTAAAAGGTTTAATTGCTTTCGTTATGGCAATACCTTTCATCAGTATAGTAGTTTTACTATTCAAAGATGTTAAGAAATTTGTGTTTGCAGTAATTAATTTAGCAATTGTCATTCCTATGACATTTATAGTTAAAGTAATTGCTACAATCGTTGGAGAATTAGTTGCAATCATTTCTGAGAAAAAAGCTGCAAAAAAACAAGCTAAACATAGTCAAAATCCTAGAAAAATTGAAGTTGAATACGTTGAAGGTTAATTTATTTAACCACTATGCCTAGACAATGTATAAAACTTAAAAAGAAGAGATAACTTATCTCTTCTTTTTTTATTTTATTATTTATCCTTATTCCATATCATCTGGAGATACTTCTGGTTGTATAGTTTCTTTTTCTTTTGCCTCTTTATCCATCTTCTTGTTTATTATTCCATCAATTTTATTTATTAGATCTGGAATCATATCTACAGCTCTATCTATTACATTTATTCCATTTACATTAAGTACTCTGGCATTTCCATCTTTCATTACTAGAAATCCTACAGGTGAAATATGTACTCCTGCTCCACTTCCTCCTCCAAAAGGAAGTTTTGTATTTTCTGAAAACTTACCTATTTTATTTGTGTTAAATTCACTTCCTCCTGCTGCAAAGCCAAAGCATACTTTGGATAAAGGAATAATAACGCTACCATCTGGAGCTACTATACTTTCTCCTATAATAGTATTGACATCTACCATGGACTCAATTGATGTCATTGATGTAATCATTAGAGATTCTATTGGATGTTTTTCTTCCATTTTTTATACCACCTTTCAAAAATATTTTTAATATTTTAACAATACTATTTATATTCTTTACTAAAGGAAGTACAATTATACTTTTTATTTTTACTTCAAGCAATTTATCTGATGTATATACACGATATATGATATTTTTACTATTATTTTTAGCTTTAACAATACTAAGTAAAGATGAGATAAATGCTATGCAATATGAATTAACTATTATTTCATTTAAATTAAAACCAATATTTGCATCTAATTCATTTATCTTAATGGTTTTAACTACATTTATTACTTCTCTAATGAGTTCTTTATTTTTTAATGTATCTATATTTATCTTTGCATTTTTCATTTTGTTATTATTGCTTATTTTGTGTAAATCTATTCGTTTTACACATATTTTGTTAAAAATGCATATTCTTATATCTCCATAAAGCTCATATTTGGCATTTAAAGCTTTTTTTGCAAATAAATCTATAACTATTCTCATAATTATATTATTTGTTTATAATTTCTTTTTAAACAAAATAAAAAGTAGGATTTTGTCCTACTTTTAGATTATTTTCTTTAAAGTTCCATTACCAATTTTTAGTGTACCATCATTTTCATTTATAGTTATTTTTACATTAGTTCCACCATTGCTGTTTGGGCTAATTTCTATCCCATCTATACCATTTAATCTTAATTCACCAATGTCTTGAGATAAATGTATATATAGATTTCCATCTTGTTCAAAATATGTTCCATACATATAGTCTGTGCTATATTTAGTATCTAATGAAATAATTGCATGTTGATGTGCATAATTATCTACATCTTTAAAATTTGCTAAGGCAATAGTAACACCTCTTTGTGATTCCTCATAAACTGAAAAATTAGCATTTTTTTCTATTTTATCTTTTTCTTCTTTTTCTATACTTTGTTTATTATCGCTTGTTTTTTGTTCTATTTGAGTAGTTGTATTTTGAGCATTTTCTAGTTTTTGATTAACATCATATAACTTTAATACTAGATAAATACAAATACAAATTAATGCTACTATTATTACTGAAGATAATGTTTTTAATGTTTTCTTTTTCATATATTACCTCCTTTATCTTACAGTTAAATTATATACTAAAAGTATTAAAAAAGATAGGAGTTAATCCTATCTTCTAAACTTTTGCTTACATTTTCTTTAATGTAGCATTTCCAATTGTTAATGTACCAGCAGCTTCGTCTAATTTAAATAAGACATTAACTCCACCATTTGTACTTTTTTCAATTTCAATATTTTCTATATCTTTTATTATTAATTCATTAACATCATTTTGAAGATGCATTCTATAAGTACCATCTATCTCATAATATGATCCTACTCTATAGTCTAGTGCTTGAGCCCAGTCTTCTGTAATAATCATGTATTTTTGTGTAACTTCAGGACTTCTTTTTGATAAAGACTTTCTATCATATTCAACTAAAGCTATAGTAACATCTTGTGCCTCGTTAGCATACACTGTTACCTTAGGTTCGTTTCCTTGAGCTTGACTATTTATTTCTTCTTGCCCCTCATTAACTATAGTTTTTACTTCTTCTAATGTGTTCTCTTTTTGTTCTACTTTTTGAGTTAGTTCTTCTATTTTTGAATTTAGTTCATTTAACTCATTTTTATTGTTTTTAGCTTTAATTCCAAAAATTGAAGCAACTACTGCTAAAGCAATTATTAATACAATTAGAATAAGTGTTAAGATTTTACTTTTCATATATTACCTCCTGTATATTATAGTTAAATTATATACTAAAAGTATAAATATTTGCAATTAGTTCAAAATTATTTATGACATATTTTGACAACTCTAATCTTTTCTTGTATAATTTATCTCGATTGGAGGAATGGTAATATGAATCTCGTATTTGAGACCAGCATTTACTACAATTTAATATTCTTCATTTCTGTAACAATAGCATTTACATGGATTATAACTCAAACGTTTAAAGTTATTCTTAAATGTTGGCTTGGTCAAAAGTTTAAATTTAAAATGTTTTTTGCCGATGGAGACTTTCCATCTACACATACTGCAGTAGTTACATGTGCTGTTATTCTAATATTATTTTTAAACGCATGTACTTTTAATATGACAGATATGTATGTTGTATCTCAATACAACAGTGCAAAAGACTTCTTAATAATGCTAACTCTTGCGTCAATTGTTATTCGTGATGCATTTGGTCAAAGACATAGACAAGATAATACTAACCATAATCTAAAGCAATTAAAAGACTATGTAGTTGAGTTAAATGATGGTGATGATGTATTTGTAATTGACCATTTAGATGCAACTTTTGACTCAATAGATAATGAGGCTATTAAAAGAGTAGGACATTTAAAACACGAAGTTTTTGGTGGACTAGTGCTTGGTGCACTTAGTGCATTATACCCTATCATATTCTTCTTTAATAGATATGATTGGTTAGGTTTTGCAATACTATTTTCTTCAATTTATTTTGTTGGAATATTATGCTTTTTAAAACTAAAACCAGTTGTAAAAAGAAAGATAGAAAAATTGAAGAAATAGTAAAAAAAGAGAGATAGATTAATTTCTATCTCTTCTTTTTTGGGAATAATATATATGAATTTTGCTACTAGTTTTCATCATTTTCTTCTGTGAAACTTACTTTTACATTTTCCCTTTCAGTTTCACTTGCTTCAAACATTTTTTCTTCTTTAAATCCAAACATTGAAGCTATAATATTTGTTGGTATAGTTAAAACTTTAAGATTGTAGTTTTTAACTGTACCATTATAGTATTTTCTTGAATTTTCAATATCATCTTCAACCTTTACAAGTTGATTACTTAAGTCTAAGAAGTTTTGGTTTGCTTTAAGATCTGGATAGCTTTCAGCAAGCGCCATAAGTTTTACCACTTCACCTTTAACTATACTGTCTGATTCTACTTTTTCTTCTCTAGACATTTGACTATAATTTTTTCCTCTAGACTCAATAATTTGTTCTAGAGTTTCGGTTTCGTGTTTTGCATAACCTTTAACTGTTTCTACAAGATTTGGTATTAAATCCCATCTCTTTTTTAGATATACATCCATTGTGGCAAAAGCCTCTTTTACCATATTTCTACTCTCAACTAATGAATTGTATGTTAATATTCCAAACATAACTAAAACGATTATTATTGTTAATATTATTAATATTGCTATCATAGCTTACCTCCTAATTATTCAACTTTTATTTAAAGTGACTACCAAGAGCCACCGCCGCCTCCACCAGAGCCGCCACCAGATGAACCGCCACCACTAGAAGATCCACCAGAGCTTCCAGATGATCCACCACTTGATTCTGATGGGCTAGAACTCATTGCACTACTTGTTGAAGCAAGAGTTCTGTTCATTACATTACCAAAGTTTATTACGTTAAAATTATCTTGAGCATTATACCACTCTGGAGATGATATATTTATTTCTTCGAATTTCTTTATCCATTTGTCTGATATTCCAAGTACATATGTGTATGGTAGAATATCATAAAAGTATGTTGGATGTTGTAATACTAATTGTTCTAATTCATCTTTTTTAGCATTAACTAAAAAGTTTTTAAATCCTTTAATTTTTCCTAACACTTCTGTTCCATATTTTGTTCTAGCAGGCATTATTTGTCTTAATACTATTAACGCTATTGCTCCTATTGAACAAACACCAAGTGCAGTGTAATCTACATTATTCATATAGAATTCATGGTCACCCAGCATTTCTTTTATTGCAAATCCAAAACCAAATATAAAAATACCTAAGAAAAATGTTAGTACTATTTTTGATATTATTGGTTGATTTGTTCTATAAGTAAGTATTAACATAACTAGTGGCATTATTACACCTAGTGAGAATGGTACACAAAATAATGCAATTTCTGGTACTTCGTAATTAAGCACACCAACTAAAGCAGCTAGAATAACTGCTATAACTACAAATAATGTAGTGATTTTTTTGTATTTTAACGATTTCTTATCTATAATTGTATTTAAATTAGATTTTGAATTTACTGAACTTAAAATTCTATTTTGAGTAATATAGAATCTATCTCTTAAATCTCTTGTTGTAACTTCATCTTTTGTTCTAAATAGTCCATTGAAGAATGTTCTTTCATATGAGTTTTCTCCATCATATTCTCTTAGTTTAACGATTTTAAATTTTGGTTTGAATAATGATTTTTGTTCTGTTTCTTCAATTTTTAAATATCCTTGATTTGCTAAATATATTAAAAGTGAAGTGACATCTTTTCCATCTACTTTAGTTTTATAGTTAAATGCTAACTCTAAACTATTTAGATTCTCTGGAGGATAGAATTCTACTGTTGGAATAACAATCTTATCTTTTCCATATTTTAGCCATTTACTAAATGCGACTAAAACAAGAATTATTATTACACCAATAAAGATATAGTCTATAATGTTGATAAAATCTATAACTTTAAAGTACCCTTCTGGTAATTCACATCTAATAGTTAATGCTTCATTTGGTCTTAATCCCTCATAACTTCCAGTTATAACTGTACCATCTACATTGTAACTTACATCTTCACTATTAATTGTTCCTTTTTCTCCATGGCTAAATCCAATGTTTGAAGCATCAAAATCTGAAGGCATTGAGATTTTAAATGTAACTTTTTCTATATTGCAATCCCAATCTGTTCCAATGATGTTATAGTATAGTTCATCAAAATCTTTTAAGTTGTCATCTCCTAGATAATAGTTGTATGAAATTACATATTGATGATCTCCATTGACATATTTATTTGCATCTCCAATTTTTATTGTTACTTCACTATTTGTTCCGTATGTTGTAGATTTAGTAAATTTATCATTTACTTTGATATCATAAACACTTGCCTTATACTTTGAATCTACTCTTCCTACTCTGTCAATAATTCCAGATGTTGGAATTTTTCTATATAATCCATGTCTTTCTTCATTAAAGTATGCATCAATAGTTTCTGTTACGCGAAGTATGTTTCCTTCTGTAACTTCAATGTTTACATCGTAGTTTTTTATATAGTATCCTCCCTGAGAAGTTAATCCATTAACATAGATTAAGCTTGCTACAATTAAGACAACTACGATTAATGTTCCTCCTAATATTCTCTTTAGTTTTTTCATAGCGTCACCTCAAAACTTATTCTTTTGTTTTTACGCCTCTAAAATAACATAATAATTTTATTTTGTAAATAATAATAATTTTGTAATAATAAGCTGTATAAATGTTGATATTCAAGCATTTTGAGTTAATTATCTTTTGCATATTTCTTTTATGTCTTATTTGTAACAAAATAAAAAGAAAGCTTGCAAACACTGAGTTTGCAAGCTGTAATTTTGTAATATATTATTCTGTGTAATCTAGTTGGTAACCTTCAATTTCAATCATATCTCCATTTGTGATTCCCATTTCTTTTAATTTATCCATTACACCAATTTGTCTTAATATTTTTTGTAAGTATTGAAGTGACTCAATATCATAAATGTTTACTTTAGACATAAGTCTTTCAATTGGAGCACCACTAACAATAAAGTATCTTCCATCTTTTCTTTCCTCGATTTCAATATTCCATTCTTGGTCTTCAATTTCATCTTCAAATCCATACATTTCATCTATTTCTACAATGTCTTCTTTAGGAATACTTTCTAATTCTTTTGCTACATATTCGATAAGTTCATCTATTCCTTCTTTTGTTGCGGCAGATATTTTAAATAATGTAAGTCCTTCTTTTTTACAAAGGTCCTCTATTTCTTTAATTAGAGTTTCATCATTTGCAATATCCATCTTATTTGCTACAACAATTTGTTTTTTGTTTGCTAATATTTTGCTATAATTTTTTAATTCACTATTTATCTTTTTAAAATCTTCAACAGGATTTCTTCCTTCAGAACCAGCTGCATCTAGAACATGTAGTAGTAATCTTGTTCTTTCGACATGTTTTAAAAACTCAATTCCAAGTCCTACACCTTCACTTGCTCCTTCTATAATACCAGGAATATCTGCCATTACAAAAGGTTTTCCATATTTTGGAGATACAACTCCAAGTGCTGGATCTAAAGTTGTAAAATGGTAATTTGCAATTTTAGGTTTTGCAGAGGAAACCATAGAAATTAATGTAGATTTACCAACATTTGGGAAACCAATTAATCCAACATCTGCAAGCATTTTTAGTTCAAGTTCAATATTTTTTTCTTGTCCTTTTCTTCCTTGCTCTGCAAAGTTTGGAACTTGTCTTGTAGGAGTAGCAAAATGAGTATTACCTTTTCCACCTTTTCCACCTTTTGCAATTAGGAAAGTTTCCCCTTCTTCTGAAAGGTCAGCAACAACTACATCTTTATCTATATCTCTTACTATAGTGCCTTTAGGAACTGGAATGTATAAATCTTGTCCAGATTTACCTATTCTTCTTGCTCCTTCACCTCTTTTACCATCTTCTGCTTTAAACTTTTTCTTATATTTAAAATCTAGTAGTGTTGAAGTGTTAGAGTCTACTTTAAAGTATACACTTCCACCTCTTCCACCATCTCCACCGTCAGGGCCACCTGCTGCAACATACTTTTCTCTTCTAAAGCTTACTGCACCATCTCCACCATTTCCGGCTTTTACTGAGATTTTCACATAATCTATAACCATGATTTTTTCTCCTATTCAAAATAGTCTATTTTTATAGCTTTTTTAACTTTTGACATTGTTTCTTCAGCTTTTTGTTTAGCTGCTTTTGTTCCATCTAGAAGTATTTTATCTACTTCTTTAGGATTTTGTTCATAATATCTTCTCTTTTCCTTAATTGGTTTTAAGAAGTTAATTAGATTTGCTGCAAGTTCTCTTTTACATGCAACACATCCTCTAGTTCCTGCTTTACATTCAGAAGTAATTGTATCTAAATCTTTTGATACAAGTTTATGATAGTAATGTACCATACATACATCTGGATTTGCAGGATCATCTTTTTTGATTTTTGCAGGGTCAGTTTTAGCATCCATTACTTTCTTAGTTACAGTTTCATCATCATCTACTAAGAAAATAGCATTTCCTAAACTTTTTCCCATTTTTTCATTACCATCTAGTCCTTTTAATCTTGGTATGCTAGATAGTAAATGTTCTGGTTCTTGTAATGTTTCACCATAAATTGAATTAAATTTTCTAACTATCTCTCTTGCTTGTTCAAGTAGAGGTAATTGGTCATCTCCTACTGGTACTAAAGTACCACCTAGTGCAGTAATATCTGCTGTTTGGCTTACTGGATATCCTAAGAATCCATATGTTACACTTTCTCCATCATTTCCAAATAATGCTTTCTTTTGTGAAATCTCTGTTTTAATTGTTGGATTTCTCTCAAGTCTTGATACAGTTACTAAGTTTGAGTAATATACTGTAAGCTCAGCAATTTCTGGTATCATTGACTGAATGAATATTTTAGCTTTGGTTGGATCTATTCCACATGCAAGAAGATCTAATGTTAACTCTCTTACATTCTTTCTGACTTTATCTGGGTTATTGAAGTTATCTGTTAATGCTTGAACATCTGCTACTTCAATAAATTCATTGTAGGTTTCTTGAGATTTTACCCAATTGCCTACGGCTCCAAAATAATGTCCCAAGTGTAAATTTCCAGTAGGTCTTATACCGGTTAAAATTGTTTTTTTCTCTTCCATAATTTTTTCACCTCACAATAATATTTCATATTATACAATAAATAATTTAAAAAATCTATATGATATTCATATTTTTTGTAAATTTATGTTTACTTTTAAACTATTATTTTCCTTATTTTCTCTTTTTAACAAATTTTTTCTTGACTTGAGCTAAATGGCAATATATAATATGCTCAGGCAATATATTTATATGAAAATATGATTATAATTTTCAGCATGAATTATAAATGATTGTTTATTATTAAAAAGGAGGAGTTTTTATATGAGAAAAAAGAACAAAGCCGACATGTATCTGGATGTAACCGCTCTTCACGAAGAAGTTACAGGTTCGTGTATCTTGTGTACAGTGAGATATCCAGACAAGAGTAAAACTCAATTTATTGTAGACTGTGGTCTATTTCAGGAGGAGAAGTATCAAGCTCAAAATTATAGTTTTCCATTTGAGCCAAAAGACATAGCTTTTGCACTTGTTACTCACACACATATTGACCATATTGGAAGAATTCCAAAACTATGTAAGGAAGGATTTAATGGAAAAATCTACACTAGTACACTAGCATCACAACTAATGCCTATAGCATTAACTAATACAGCCGAAATTTTGTCTTCTAGTATCCAGAAAAATTCGAAAAAGAAAATGCTTATTGATTCGTCTGTTCCTATTTTTGATAACACTAAACCACTTTATGACATTGATGATGTTAATAGTGCAATGACTCAAGTAGTTGGACTTGAGTACAATACATCTTTTAAAGTAGATGAGCATATTAGTGTTAAACTATTTAAGAATGGACATACACTTGGAGCATGTTCAATTTTAGTTACTATTAAGTATCGTGGACAAGAACCAATCTATGCATTCTTTACTGGAGATTACAACAATCACAACACATTTTTTGATGTTGAACCAATACCACAAGAAGTATTAGATTTACCTATTAATCTAATTACCGAGTCTACTTATGGTGATACTAAAAAAGACATCATCAAACCTGTTTTTGATAACTTAGTTGTTGAGTCTATGAATAATAACGAAACACTAATTATCTTAGTCTTTGCTTTTGGAAGAATGCAAGAGATAAAAAACAGATTAAAAATGCTTCAAGATGGAGGTAAACTTTCTAAAGACATTCGTATTTTCTCAGATGGTAACCTAGCCCACTCTTACGATGATTTCTATAAACTTAATGCACAACATTTAAATGTCAAAAACTTTATGCCTGCAAATGTGGAAATTGTTCAAGGATATGAGCATAGGAATACTATTTTGACAGATAGAAAACCTAAGATTATTCTTACCACTTCTGGTATGGGTAATTATGGCCCTGCACAAATTTATTTGCCAAACTATATTTCTCGACCAAAATGTACAATAATTTTTGGTGGATATACTGCAGAAAATACGCTAGGTAGAAAACTTCAAGATGTTACACCTGGAGAGCTTTTTGAACTTAACGGGGTGATGACATACAAACGCGCTAAAGTCTATACTACAACCGAGTTTTCATCTCATGCTAAACAAGATGAGTTACTAGATTTTATAAGACAATTTACAAATCTTAAAACTATACTTGTAAATCACGGAGATGCAGATGTTAAAAAGATTTTTGCTAAGAAAATAACTGAAGAAATAAGCCCTAAACATGTAGCAATCCTTGGTCCAAACCATACAATGAGAGTTGGAGCATATGGACTATTAAAGTCTTATCCATTTAACTCTTAGATATTAATACCTAAGTTAATAGCTTAGGTATTTTTTTGTCCATATTTAATATTTTTAGGTTGACTCAAACTATATACCGTGATAATATATGGACGAGCAACAGTAAATTTTTTACTAAACAACAATTGTTGTTTTGGCTTCTGTCAATAATTATTTGGCAGCACACGAGATAAGGAGGTTTGGATATGAGCAAAAATACCAAGGCGGATATGTACGTGGACATAGTAGCACTTCATAGTGAAGTAACTGGTTCATGCAACATCTGCACTGTACGTTTGCCAGATCAAAGGAAACTAAAGTTTATTGTTGACTGTGGTCTTTTCCAGGAAGAAAAATACCAGAAGGAAAATTACTACCTTCCGTTTGATTCTAAGGAAATCGATTTTGCACTTGTGACACACAATCACATTGATCATATTGGGCGAATTCCTAAGCTTTACAAAGATGGTTTTGAAGGACCTACTTTTGCAAGTACTACTACATCTGAGCTTATGAGTTATGCTTTAAACAACACAGCAGAAATCTTTGAGGCAGCTTTGTCGCAAAACCAAGGGAAGGTCCGTCGTGCTATGCAGGACTCCTCTATTCCGGTTTACTTGTCTAACCTTATGAGTGCACCTCTTTTTGATAAAGATGATGTCTCTCTTGCAATGGACAATGTTTATGGATTGGAGTATAACCGCAGAGTAAAGATTGATCCTAATGTTTCTGTTATGTTTGCACAAAATGGTCATTTGTTAGGTGCTTCTTCTATCCTTGTTACTATTAGCTATCCAGGTCAGAGGTCTATTAACCTTTTCTTTAGTGGAGACTTGGCTAAGTCTAATATGTTCTTTGATGTTAAGGCTATGCCTAAAAACATCTATGAACTTCCTGTAACGATTATTGAAGAATCCACCTATGGTACCACATCAAATAGCACTATCAAACGTGTTTTTGATGACAACCTTATAGAAGCAGTAGATATGCATCACACGTTCATTGCTCCTGTTTTTGCACTTGGTAGAACTCAGGAAATTCTGCTTAAGATTCGCAGACTTCAGGAGGCTGGTAAGCTTGATGAAAGTATTCCTATCTTTCTTGATGGAAATCTTGCACAAAGCTACACTAGCTACTACAACCACCACAAGAAACTATTAAGAGAAGACGCAAGGAATTTTATTCCTGCAAATCTTACTATGGTTCATGAGTTTTCTGAACGTAAAGCACTGTTAAGGAAATCTGGTGCTAAGATTATTCTTACCACATCTGGTATGGGAAGTTATGGGCCCGCTCAGTTTTACCTTCCCTACTACATTAGTCAACCTAATGCTACTATCCATTTTTGTGGATACACTACTCCAAACACTTTTGGTAGAGTGTTACAGGACACACCAGATGGCGAGTTAATTGACATCAAAGGTGTTGTGGTTGAGAAAAAAGCACGTGTTCTTTCAACAAACGAGTTTTCTGGTCATGCTAAGAAGGAAGATTTGATTGATTCTATCACTCAGTTTCCTAATGCTAAATCTGTCCTTGTAAATCACGGGGATACACAAGTTAAGCAAGAGTATGCACAGACAGTTGAAAGTACAGTTCATCCTTCAAAAGGTGTTGAAATACTTGGTCCAGACAAGTGTGTAAGAGTTGGCGCTTATGGTATCATTAAAACTTTACCTGTTACTGACTTAGAGTTTAGAACTTTCGAAACACCAGAAGTACAGGAAAAAGGTAGACAAAAGCAAAAGCTCTTCCGTCGCAAAAATCACTAAGACTACACTCGCACATTAAAATGGCCCTCGGATTAATTTCCGAGGGCTTTGATTTTTTGTATAAAAAAACAACCAGATTATCTCTGGTTGTAATTTTTACGTTATTCTTCTACAGGATATACGCTAACTTTTTTGTCGCTTCTTCCTTTTCTTTCAAATTTAACGACACCGTCAACTTTAGCAAATAAAGTATCATCGCTTCCTATTCCAACATTAGTACCTGGATATATTTTAGTACCTCTTTGTCTGTATAGGATATTTCCTGCTAATACGAATTGACCATCAGCTCTTTTAGCTCCAAGTCTTTTAGCTTCACTATCTCTACCGTTTTTTGTAGAGCCGCCTCCTTTTTTATGTGCCATTTATCTCACTCCTTTTTTATCACATTACGTTTTACTTTAAATTATTCTGCAGCTTCTGTTTCTTCTGCTGCTTTTTTAGCTCTTGTTCCAGTTGTTATTTTTTCAATTTGGATTTTAGTATAAGGTTGTCTGTGACCTCTTACTTTTCTTTCATTTTTCTTAGGTTTGTATTTGAATACTACAACCTTTTTAGCTTTTCCATGTCCAACAACTGTAGCTTTAACTTTAGCTCCTTTTACAGTATCAGTTCCAACTGTAGTTTTGTCTCCATCAGAGATGAAAAGAACTTTATCAAAAGTTGTTGATTTTCCTTCTTCTAGTTCTTCTAGTCTGTCAACGAAAACAATGTCTCCTTCTTGAACTTTGTACTGTTTACCACTAATTTCAACTATTGCGTACATAATGTTCCTCCTTATAAATTCTATCTTGCTCTCGCCATTAAGGTGTACTAAAATAGTACTTCTTAACCTGTTCTGTGCGGAATACGTGTATTATTTTAACATAGTTAACAAATTTTGTCAATGTTTTCTATGTTAATTACTTAGATTTTATAAATTCATCTACTTGTTTTGAAGCCTCTTGGAATACTTCTTCAAGTTTTACTAGCTCATCTTTAGAAAATCTTTGTAATACAAAATCTACCATATCTTGTTTTTCATGTTTTAGTCCACCAAGACCTACTCTTATTCTTTTAATATCTTGAGCGCCAAGTTTTTGTACTACATCTTTCATTCCATTGTGTGAGCCGCCACTTCCTTTTTCTCTATATCTAAATGTTCCAAATGGAATATCTATATCATCAAAAAGGATCATGATATCTTTATCTTCTACTTTGTACCAATTCTTTAATTTTTGTACAGCATTTCCACTTAGATTCATAAATGTCATAGGTTTTGCAAAGATTATTTTTTCTCCATCTATATTTTTTTCTCCAACTAATGCGTCACAGTTATTTTTTTGAACTTCTATTCCATATACTTCAGATAGATAGTCTAAAAATAGCCAACCAACATTGTGTCTTGTTTTGCTATATTTTTCTCCCGGATTTCCTAGTCCAACTATGATTTTCATTGCTTTTTTCCTTCCTTTTTTAAAAAACATAAAAAAATACTCTCATTTTCGCCCTGAGTTTACTAAAAACTCTTGAAAAATTAAGTAAATTATAGTATTATTATATATGAATTGGTTTAATATGTCAATTAGACATATGGAAACTATTTATATTACTGAAAGTGGTGATTTCGTTTGATTAATGATCTTTTTAAGAAATTGCATATCAAAGCTAAGCCTGAAAAAGTTTTTACATATATACTTTATGCCATAGCGATAGTTGTGGCTTTGTATTCACTTGCAAAAATTTTGAGCGTAGCTGCTGGAACTATCAGAATTAGTGACTGGGTAACTGTAGATTCACTTCTACCTTATGGACTATCGCTATTATTTATGGTACCAGCTCTTGCATTTTCATTTTTTGTTAATTCTGGTATTCCAAAAAGTGATGATAACAGAATTAAAATGTTTATATTTACATGCGTATTATTAGCACTACCTGTGCTATATTCAACAAGTGTAGCAATCAACTATGTATTTTGGCATGTTATTCAAAAACTACCAAAATATGATAAGTTATTATTGCAATATCCTACTTTAATTGCACCAGCAGTTAAATCACTATGCTTATTCCTACCATTTATTTCAATAACAAAAATTATTGATTACTTCTTAGGAATATTTACTAGTGAGGATAAAACAAAGTCTATTGCTGGTTATGTTGGATTAACAGTAAGTTCTGGTAAAAAGAAGAGCGATGCTTTTGATTGTAACACTGTAATTGGTTCTGCAAAAGGTACATCAGTTCCTATTGTAGTACCAGAGAAAAAGCGTTATGAAGCAACTTTAGTACAAGGTGCTACTGGTACTGGTAAAACTGCAACAGTTCTATTACCTATGAGTGCTCTAGACCTTGAAAAGAAATTCTTCTTTAGAGAATATTCTAAAAAAGTTGGTTACTCAATGCTTAAAAAAGGTATTGCTTACATGAATGGACCATATGACAACAGATACATTAACAGAAACTTTAGTTTAAGATTACTTAAACCAAAGACTGGAATGACAGATCAATTTGATAGTGAAGTTGCTCCTCTAGTTCAATATCACGATAATGCTACAGGAGAAACAACATATAGAGATTTAGGTATCACAATTGTTGAAAATGATGGTAACTTTATTTCACAATTTATTGGAGTTGCTAAAAACTTCGATATGGATGTATTATCTATTGACCCAGCAAATCCAGAAAAAACATTATCTATTAACCCATTTGCAATTCCAGATCCTGCAAAAGCAGCATCTATCGTTGCAGACGTTTTAATGGCAATGTATGGAAGTGAGTCTAAAGGAACATCTGACCCATTCTTTACACAAGTAACAATTGATGCATTCCAAAACTTAACTATACTATTAAAAGAGATGTATCCAGTACTACATGGTGGTGAGATGGCATCTCTAGAAGATATGCTAGAACTACTATATAACTTCGACGCTGTTGAAGAAATGACTGAGGAAATGAAACGTATTCCTGAGTTAGAGCAAAAATATAAACTATTAATTAAATATTTTGAAAAGAACTTTTACAAACCAAGTCTTAATATAAATGGTTATGAAATACCTGGTTCAAAAGGTAGTGGTAGAAAAGATACTGAAAGATTCCTATATGGTGCTATCACACAACTTAACAACCTAGTTCGTAACCCTGGTCTTAAAGCTGCACTTTGTGGTAAAAAGAATGTTATCGATTTTGATAAAGCTCTTGCAAATGGTAGTATTATTACTGCTTGTTCAAGAAAAGGTGAACTTGGTATTATCCAAGCTAAAGCATTCGGTATGTTCTTCATACTACAATTCCAAGATGCAGTATTAAGAAGAAAAGGTAATGAAGATTCAAGAACTCCTCACTTCTTGTACATAGATGAGTTCCCAGAATATATTACTAAAGACATGGATGTAATGTTTACATTATTTAGAAAATATAGATGTGGTGTTACAGTAGCTATTCAAAACTTATCTCAACTTGAAAAATCTGGACATTCATACTATAGACAAACAGTACTTGCCAACACTAAAACTCAAATCGTATTTGGTGATACAGTTCCAGAAGATAGTAAATACTGGAGTGATGCTTTTGGTAAAGAAAAGAAAGCAGACCAAGCTACAGTATATAGTGTTGAAGGTGGAGACTTAAGTGGTAAAACAAATATTAACATGAAAGATAAAGAAAGAATTAAAGTCCATAAACTTGCAGAACTTGGATTTGGTTCTATGTTCTATAAAACTAAAACAGCTAATGGAAAAACAGTATTTGGTGAAGGTAAAACATCATTCCTTGCAGCTAAATATAAAGAAAAACAAAATACTCTTATGTTTAACTTTGAAAAGTATATGATGACTAAACCAGATTCTCCAACTATAACAATGCATGATAGTGACTCATCTACAAATGATGATAAACTATTTGGAGTTAACACTACAAATAGATTAAAAGATGAAATCAAAAAACAAGCTGAATCATCTAATGTTAATACTACAAACGCAGATTTTATTAAAGTTGGAAATCTAGATGATAAAAGTGATGTAGAAATAGTATTTGAAGATGCATCAGTTACTTTAGATAAACAAGGTAATGGCGGAGCTATAACAGAACACTATGAATCACCTATCATTAAAAGAAATAAAAAATAGATTTAATTGAGGCTTACTTTTATGTAAGTCTCTTTTTTTTGTACTGTTCTAATTATTATGTTGACTATTATATACAATTATGCTATAATATTAACGATTATTACATTTATATAATAATTATAATAAATTATTAGGAGGATTGATAATATGTCAATATTAGGATTAGGAAAACAGCAACCACCATTGAAGACAAAAGATTGCCCAGAATGTGAAGGAAAAGGATATATAATATGTCCTGAGTGTGATGGAAAAGGTAAATTTTATCCATTTAATTCTATTAGTTATTGCTACCATTGTAATGGTAAAGGTAAATACACATGTGATAATTGTCATGGTTTAGGTTGGGTAAAAGTAAATTAATCAAACAAAATTATATAATAACTCATCAAAAGGATGGGTTATTTTTTGTCTTTTTAAATATTATGTTGACTTTTCAACGTACCTGTTATATAATAACTATCCTTACAACAATGAATGATAAATAGTAATTCTAATGAATTATTAGAGACACGGCGGATTAGAAACGGAGGGACAAGGATGACTAATTTTATGCAATGCCCTGTTTGTCAAGGATCTGGCAAGATAGCTTGTAACTCATGCGGTGGTGATGGAAAAGTTTTTTGGCCAGGAGTTAGTGGTAAAAACTACCCATGTCCAGATTGTAGCGGTTCTGGGAAAGCTGAGTGTTTCCTATGTAAAGGGACTGGCGTATTTTATCCACCTGTTGGCAACAAAAAAAAGAAATAGAAGTACAAAAGTACTTCTATTTTTTGTTTATCTTATCTTTTAAATATTCATTTATACAGTTAATAATGTCACTTACATCTTCTTGAGAATGTTTTGCCATCAATTCAAATTTCTTATCTAAAATTTTGCTATCTAAAATATATTTAAAACTGTATATGTAGTGCATATCATAAATAAAGCATAGCATTCTAAGTAAATGGTCTAATTTATTATTCACTACACCATTTCTACATAATTTATGATTTAGTATATTTTCAACCACATCTTTATCTAACGGATACTTTCCGTCAATTTCGTTTACTTGGTATTCCATTATATCTATCTTATCTGCATCTCTTACTATTTTACAATATAGACTTTCTTCTTCAGTTGTATCACCAATTTCATATTTATTGTGATATTTAGTTGCAAGTATTACTATATTCTGTATTCTTTCATCTTCACTTATTTCTTTTGAAACTTTTTCTTCTAATACTTTAGCTCCATAATCTCCATGATCTTGAAAATATCTATCATCATAAGTATGACTTTGCTTTGCTTGTTCAAATCTACCTATATCGTGAAAAAGCCCACATATATATGCAATATCTATTTGTTTTTGTTCCAGTTTCAAGCTTTCTGCAATTTTAGCTGCGTGAATAGCTACTCTATATGAATGAGTTCTTTTTAATTCTATTAATGCATCATTTCTATCATATTTTGAGACATATTCTTCAAATATTTTTATATACTTTTTGTAATACTCTTCGTAGTTCATTTTTTCCTCCATCTTTTTCCTTTTAAATTATATATCTTTTAGAAACAATTTTAAAGTCTTAATATTATTATTTTTATACCTCTAATTTGCCCATATTTCCTTCTAGAGTGCTTTTTCACTTTATATAGTAAAGTTAATCATTACTATATCTTTATCTGTTAAATTTCAAAAAAAGAAGATACTAATGTATCTTCTATGCATTTCTAAATTTTTCTTCTGTAGATTTGAATTTTTTAATTTCATAATCTTTAGAATTAACTATTTCTATTTCTCCTTCACTTAAAGGCTCAACCCTTAATTTTTGACCGAATTGTTTTTGCTTATCTAGCGGAAGTTCTCCTGCCAAATCTTCATATTCCCTTACAAAATATTTGTTTTCTTGGAAAATATTAGAATAAACAACAAGATTATCTGAGTCTAACATATTTCCTTCTCCAGTATATGATATTTTATCTGTATCAACATCACTACCTTTAACATTTAATTCTTCTATTCTATAGATATTTTTATCTATTAAATTCTTGCCTTTAAAGTGTTTACACAACATTCCAACTTTGTATATCATTATTCTCTCCCTTATCTTTCGTACTCTAAAATAATACACTATTTAAAAGATAAAGTCAAACGAAAATGATAAAAAAAGATGCCAATTTTTTGGCATCAATTTTTTGTTAATATATTGTTTCTTTTGTATAAGAATTAATCTTTTCTCCTTTATTTATTAGCTCTGAAAGTTCTTTTATTGTGTCTGAATAAATATCCCATCCACCTTCAGGAAATTTTGTATGTGAATAAATATTATAATAATCTGGAACTCTACTTCCTTTTAAACTTGCACATTCAATTTCCAACATTCTTGTTGGACCATCTAGTGCAAACATAGTATCATCTTGTGGAAGTTCAGACCAAGCAACAAGATTATATTCTTCTATTATTGCTATTATTCTATCTATATCTTCTTGTTTTATCTTATATTCATTTACTTCAATTGGGTCACTATGCATTGCAGCATATTGTGTTGTTAACACTCCAGTTTTAACATCTAATTCTATTGTATCTAAATTTCCATTCATATCTCCAGATGAAGAATATTTTATTTTTAAGTACTCTCCATGTTTTACTTCTTTATCCATTAATTTATACAACTCCCCCCTCGAATTAACCATACCTGGTCCATCTAAAATACTATTTTTTATTTTATTTTTTATTACTATAGCTGCTACTCCTATTAATAGCACAATGACTATAGCAATACATATGGCTATCATATAATTTTTCATATTATCTCTCCTTACTTTATATAATTATTATATATTATAACTAAAAAAAGAAAAGACTACAAATATGTAGTCTCCTTTTATTATTCATCCTTTTTATTACTTTCTCTCCATTTTTTGTAATCATCTAAATCGCTCTTTACAAGTGCTATGCACGCGCCAACAACTGCTGCATCATCTAAATGCCCTGCCACTGGTATTACATCTGGTATTAAATCTACAGGAGATATAAAATACAATAAAGCACTAATTATAGCTATAATTGTTCCAATTGGAATCTCTGTGTATTCCTTTTTAGTATAGCTTCTTACTAAAGAAATCATTGAAGGTATCATTGCAAGGGAAGTTCCAACAACTGGTAGTAAGTTTAACTTCTTTTCTGTTCTTACTAACACTTTATCTAGCTTTTTGCTATTGGATAATACTTTCTCTGCTTTTTTATATCCTTTTTCTAATTCTTCTTGAGCTTTAGGATCAATTTCATTCATAACAATTCCTCCTTTACTATAACAGACTTTGTAAATTTCGCGAGTCTTAAAATAATATTATTGCTGTTTAATTATATCATTTTTTTGAGATTATGCAACCTAATTGTATTTTAAGCCTATCTATGCTATAATTCTTTCAAGGGGAAAGATGTTTATTTTTAAACTTCTGCAGTGGGCCTAGTATATTGCATCTCTTTTTGAGATTTATTACTTTGCAGATAGTAGCAATATATATGACCTAGTCGAATTCGATTTCATCGATTCTCAATTGTTTCTTTCCCCTACTATTATTTTAGAGGTGGTCTTATGCTAGCAACAGATATTTTAGATGAAGCAAAATGGAACGAATTTCTTGACTATAGAACTAGCAAGGACTTTGTATCTAAAAAAGAAAAAGAACAATTTGAAGACTTTATATTAAATAAAAAATATATGACTATATGTAGCCAAATAGCTTTGGGTACGTATAGTTTTTCTATACCTAAAAAGCATTTAATTAGTAAAGGACACTCGCAAAAGAAAAGGGTTGTATATAATTTTACTAATGATGAAATGCTTGTATTGAAATATATATCTTATCTTCTTTACGACTATGACTATTTATTTAGTCCTAATTTATATTCGTTTAGAAATAATAGTAGTGTAAAGAGCGCTATTAGAAATATTAGTAATATTAAAAATCTATACAATATGAATGGTTATAAAGTGGATATATCTAATTACTTTAATAGTATAGATGTTGACATTCTATTAAAGAATCTAAAAAATGATATTAAAGATTCTCTTCTTTATTCTGTTATTGAATCTATTATTTCTAATGATTCTGTAGAGTTTCATGGTGATATTATTCATGAGAAAAAAGGTGCAATGGCAGGCATTCCTATTTCTGCATTTCTTGCAAACTATTATATTAAAGAAATAGATGAATACTTTTGGAAGCAAAAACTTGTTTATTCAAGATATGCAGATGATATTATTTTATTTTGTAATAACAAAGATGAGCTTGAAACACATCAAAAAGAGCTTATTAACTATTTTAAAAAGTATAATTTGAATATTAATCCAGATAAAGAATATTTCTTTGAACCAAAAGATAGATGGGAGTTTTTAGGCTTTTCTTTTCATGATGGGAAAATAGATTTATCATATAACACTATTCGTAAAATTAAAGCTAAAATTAGAAGAAGTGCAAGAGGTATTAGAAGATGGATGATTAAGAAAAACTCTACTTCAAAAATCGCACTTAAAGCAATGAATAGAAAATATAATAATAAGTTTTTTGGAAAACAAGAAAAGGAAGAACTATCTTGGAAATATTGGTTCTTCCCTACTATTACAACAGATGAAAGCTTAAAAATTATTGATAAATATATGCAGGAGGAACAAAGATATATAGTTACTGGAAAGCATAATAAAAGGAACTATAAAATAGTCCCTTATTCTCTTCTTAAAGAATGTAATTATAAATCTCTTGTAAATGAATACTACAAAGATTTATCTCTTGATATGAAAAACTAGATTTAGATCACCATATGAATAGTCTACAATTACATATGTATTTCCTTTATCGTAACGCACAGGAGAATTTTTTACATATCCTAATTGTTCAAGTTGTAATGTATAAGCTTCAATTTCATCTTGAGAAACATTTGAAAAATCCATTGTGCATCTTGTATAATCTGGTGTCTCTTTTGTAGAAAGATTTTTTACAGTTTCTCTAAATTTTGGAAATCCTTTATACTCGTCAGGAATTTCTCTTCCTTGAGAAGCATTATTAGATACACTGGCACTAACATTTGCTAGTGTATCTTTTACGCTCTTGAATGCTTCAGAATTTACACCTTTTTCTATTTCTTTGCTGATGTTATCTCCTAGTTTTTTTAAACTATCTAAAAGCCCCATAATCTCACCTCCATTTTTATACATTTATATTATCGAAACATTTATCGCAAATTTTATTTAGTAATAATAGTAATAGTCCATAAATAATAGCAAATATTCCTATAAATACTAGCATTATTATAATATTTGAAAGCCCTGCAACTATTGCACCTACAAGTGCTCCAAATGTTATAGCTATCATTGCCATACCAATGAAAACACTAATAGATGAACTCATACTTTGTTTTACTACTTCTGTATCATTTTGAGCATCCATTCTAGGATATTTTAAATTTACTAAAATTCCTATTGTTTCAGATATTAATGGTAATAATACAGATGCTATCAAAATTAATATCATAGATATTATATCTAGTTTAAAGCGTATAAATAATATTAAGTCACCTATAAGTATACATGGAAGCATTATACAAATTGCTGCCAACACTTTAGCATTAACTATTTTTGCTGGTTTTTGTGGCAAACTTTTTAATATATTAAATGATTTTCCTTCTAGAGATATCATTGAACTTGTAATTGAAGTCATAAATGCTGTAAAGCATAAAAATGCAAATGCTAATACAGGTATATAATTTGTTATTTGTTCAATTGTAATTCCAGTTTGTACAATTGATGCTGCAAATGAATCAAATTTTACTGCAACTAGTATGCAACCTATAATGTATAATACAAGTCCAAATCCTGCATTTGTTACAAATACTGGAGAGTTTATAAATCTATTAAATTCTTTTTTTATTAAAGATTTTGTAGGCGAATTTGTTTTAACCTTATAATCCTTTACTGCTTTTTTCTTTTTTTGTACAGCTTTAGCATTTGAATTAATACCAAAGTATACTTTTCCAATTAATAATACTGTAAGTGCAAATACTGCTATATGAATAGCAATATAAGCTATAAATTTTAATAAGTTAAAATTTGTTATAAGCTCAATATATGTTCCTGCTGGATAATAGTATTTAGTGATAGTATTATTAATACTTTCTGCATGTTGAACAATGCCATCTACTAATCCATTTGAATTATATGAAAAATATAATACAACTAATATTATTGCTACAGATAATACAATTTGCACTATATTTTTTCCTTTAAATCTTGATGCCACAGAAGTTATAAATGTCCCTATTATGCAAGATATTAATATTGGTACCACTGGAAGTAGTAATAATCCAAAAATAGATACTATATAATAGCTTGCAGTTGGTCGAATATGCACTGCATAGTTAATAATGCAAGGAAGTAAAAATACTGAATTATATATTAGTTCGAAGATATAAAACTTAAAGACTCTAATAAATAACACTGTACTTCTTTTTATTGGTAAAGATAAAAGTAAATTGTCATCTTTACAATTAAATAATAAGTTTCCAGATTTGTATATACCTTCTATAAGTGTAAGCATTGATATAGCCATAACGAATATAGTTAAAACTATATATCCTAGATTCATTGGAGCAAGTAGTCCCATTAGTCCTTCAGAGTATGAATACATTGCAAACATTAATATAATTGTTAAAATAATAGGAAGTGCTGCTTTATTTTTTTTACTCTTCTTATTTTTATTTATTTTAAATAAGTTCATTCCTTCAGACATACTTGCTTTAATTAGAGAAAATAATTTTTTCATAAAACTATCCCTCCAATTCTAAGAATACTTTTTCTAAAGATTCATCACCTTTTATCTCTTCCATACTACCTACTTTTACTAGTTCACCTTTTTTGATTATTCCTACTCTTGAGCATAGTTTTTCTGCTACATCTAGTATGTGAGTTGAGAAGAATATTATCTTTCCTTCTTTTACCATTTCATTCATAACTTCTTTTACGTCAAATACAGCTTTTGGATCTAGTCCTACAAAAGGCTCGTCCATAATTAAAACTTTAGGGTCATGAGCTAAAGCAGATATTAATGCAATTTTTTGTTTCATACCGTGTGAGAATGAATCTATTGTATCATTAAGTTTTTCTTCTATTTCAAACATTTTTGCATATTTTTTTATATTCTTTTCTCTTATATCTTGAGGTACTTCATACATATCACAAATAAAGTCTATAAAATCTATTGCTTTCATTTGTTCGTATAACTCTGGATTATCTGGAACAAAGGCCATTTCTTTTTTGCAAGCTATAGGATCATCTTTAATTGATTTACCATTAATTAGAATATCCCCTTCATCAAATTTGTGAATTCCAACTATAGATTTAATTAATGTAGTTTTACCTGCGCCATTGTGTCCAATGAATGCAAATATTTCCCCATCATTAACATCAAATGTAATATTTTTTATAGCTGGTATATCACCATACTTTTTAGTTACATTTTTTATTTCTATCATATCAATATCTCCTTTGTTTTCATAACTATTATATACTAGATTTAAAATAAAAAAAAGACTATCTAATTAAGTTTAGAATAGTCTTTTTAAATAACATCTATTTTGTTTATTAACTTAACTTATTTTAATAATTTTTCTAAAGCGTTTGCATTTAATATAGTGTTAGATATAAATTCACCTTTATAGAAGTTTGCCCAGTTATTGAAAATACATGGTGCATTTTTTGCTTTTTCTAGTGTATCTATTTTAATAAAGTCTAGTTTAATTCCTTTTTCTTTGGCATAATCAGAAAGCTCCTGAACTTCGTATTCAACATATGGACACTCATTACTATAATATATAGTGAAATCTTTACTATCTATTTTCATAGCTCTTGCATTGTCATTAAATTTAGGTGTATCGCCATCTTTAAATTTCAAGGCTAATAATTCATAATCTCCTATGTTATCTACTACTTCAAAGCCAAAGTGTTCAAAGAATTTCTTTTCACCTAAGAAAGGTTTCTTCTTTTTAGAAGCTAAAGTGCAAATACCATTTCTACCTTTTTCTTTTGCATCATTTATTGCGTATTCTAGTAATTCTCTTCCTATACCTTTTTCTTTAAAACTACCTGCAACCCATAAGCAATAAATATATTCGTAATTATCTCCACTAATAGGTACCCATGAAGTTTCAAGTGGTTCATATTCAATAAATATTTTTCCTCTAGCATTTAGTTTTCTAAATACATGTCCATCTTTTAATTTGTTTTTAATCCATTCTTTTTTACAATCTACCCCTGCTTGATGTTTTGGATCTCCTATTGCACAACAAATGTGCTCTTCATCAATATTTTCTGCTGTTAAATTGATATACTCGTTCATATTACACTCCTCCTATTTTTTATGTGCTGTTATAATTGTATAACTATATGAATTAATTGTTATTTTGATATCACCTATCTCACAATACCAATTCTTACCTTGTTTATATATTCTTGATTTTTTATCTAAGATCTTTTTCTTGCAATATTCTACTACGTTAATTTCACTTAAGTCTAGATTATTCTTAATTCTATCTATCCCCATTTTAGTTGTATGAATTTTATCTATGTTATCTAGTAATATTTGTTTATCTTCCATAATTAATCCTATCATTTCTATTTATTTTTCATTTGTAATCCTTTACAAGTTTCGACTATTATTTCTTTTAATAATTCTTTGTTGTCCACATCTTCAACCAAATACATTAGTTTTGCACCATCATAAGGTAGTTGCTCTTCCATATTATACTTTTTGTTGGTTTCAACGATTTTAACTAATAGTCTATTATCATAAATACCACCAAATAAAACATTGTTATAGTATAACAAGAATTCTCCTATCATTGGCTTACAAATAATATTGTCTAATGTTCCTAATTGTTCTAGGACAAAATCTTTATACTCTTTTGATGTTGCCATTTTATATCTTACTTTCTATCTGATTTTATATAATAAAGTGAATAATAATTCCTGCTAATGCAAAAATAATTAGTGCCAATCCTTCTCCTATGAAGAAGCCCTTAATGTGAAACCAATAATTGTGGTATTCATCTGTCATGTCTTCTGTTCCTTTGAATACAAAATATTTATCATGACAAAACCATATTATATCTAAAACTATAGCATCATATAAATTTACTATTGTCCATAGTAAAAAACCATAACCAAAACTTTCTATAAATGTTGTATATCCATTTATATATCTAAGAATTACACATATTATTGCTAAGAATATAACTGATGCGCCTAATTTTGCTGCTAGCTTATTCTTTTGAGTTGGAATCTTATCTTTATACTCATCTAGTGTTTTTACTCTTTCTTGAATCTTTGGTGGATAATTATATAATGTTTTGATTGGTTCTCTAGACATTATATATACCATTAGAGTGAACAATGCACATAGTACTATGCTTTCAATTAGTATTATCACAAATATCACCTCACAAAATTATTTTTTCTACTAAATTATACTATAAATTGGGACAAAATAAAAGACTACCTATTTCTAGATAGTCTTATTTATCTTTTATTTTTTTTTTATTGTAAAACATATTCCAATTATTGAGCCAATAAATACTATTGGTGCAAGTCTAACAAATATCCATATAAAAGCATGAATTCCAACACCCATTACTGCTAGTTCTGGATCGTAGTAATCCCATTCCATATATGAAGTCCCAAGATTTGATAGCAAGATAAAAGCAATAACTATAATGACACATATTGCAATAAACACTCCTAGCCATATTTTTCTTTTTGTTTCTTTTCTTTTAGAAAGTTGTAAATTAATAACCTCTAGCTTTTGAGCTATTTCTTTTAGATAATTATCCTCTTTCTCCTCGATATTTTCTCCTAATAACGTACTTACTGGTGTATCTAATGCTTCAGATAATGAAACTAGTAGTTCAGAATCTGGGACAGATAAGCCTTGCTCCCATTTTGAAATTGTTTGTCTTACTACATTTAACTTAGTAGCTAATTCTTCTTGTGAAAGCCCTTTAGACTTTCTAATTGTCTTAATATTATCTTTTAACATGATAGTTTACCTCCTTACTAGGATTATAATTCTAAACTATTCGTTGCCACAAGCAATGCATATTAACATTTGCCATATTACTTGATTTCACCTTTTCGTTTTAATTCATTTATATAATTTCTTTGAGTGTTAATATACTTTTCCTTATTTGCTAGTAACTCTCTTATATCATGTAGGAATTTTTCATATTCTTCATCTTTAAAGAAGAACTTAGCATATCCACCTTCTCCAAACTTTAAATTAAGATGTTTGTATGCTCTTTCAAATAATTCTTCATCTGTAGCTGTTGGCTCTAATCTTTTTCCATAAGTGTATGATCTTCTTAAGCATGCTTCTACTGTGTTATTTCTATCTGCTGTTGAAACAATTTTCCCATATATGCTTCTTGGTTCGTGGTCACTTGAAGCTCTATGGTCTTCAATTGCCTCTTTAATAATTATTCTTTCTTCATCTGAAAAATACTCTTTCAAATTATCATCCTTGTACATTATTTCAGCAGAAATAATCTCGTGTAATTTAGGATTTATATGATGTCCAATATCATGATAAGATGCTACTGTATAAACGATATCGTAGTTTATATTTTCAACAGTATCTGCAAATTTAATACTTCTATTAATTACATATTTTATGTGATTTAAGTCATGTCCTTGGTCATTTTTGCTATATTCTGGAAAAATATTTTCTTCTATATATTCTTTTAATTTATTATTTATTTTCATAGTATCCTCCTGTTATTTTTGTTAGTATTTTTTTTTTATATTCCTGATTAGTATAGTTCTATTTTTTCTACTTTTTCAGAAACCTTGCTTTCAATAAAAGTCATTAAGTACATTATAGTTATACTTTTTCTTTTATGTATTTTATAATTTGGCATAAATTATCCCCCTATATTATTTACTGCTATATTATATCACAAAAAATAAAAGACTATCTATATATTTAGATAGTCTTTATATTTAATTATGAATTTTTCTATGACAACTTTTATTTATTCTTTTCTACATCTTGCCAATTTTTATTATTTAATAGTTCGGCGTCTTCTCCAATAAAAACTTTGCTTGCTTCTTCATCACCTTTTAATTGATATAACATCCACGCTGTCATATATGAATCCGTTTTCTCAAGCATATTTTCATGCTCTGTTCCTACTGATCTTGCACGAATTTTAAATACATCATCTGATATTTTATTATAATTATCAATTAATGACGATAAAGGTGCAACCCCACCAAATTCTTTACTTGAATCATTTCCAGCATCATCTGATTTACCAGTACCTGCTGTCATAAAATATGGAATTTTTATTTTTGAAGTATCATAACTCCATCCCATGTTGTTTGCTAAAAATGGATATGCTGCACTTCCTGTAAATATTGCTTTATAATATTTTCCATTTTCAAATTCAGTAACTGCTCTTAAAGCACCAGCTCCTCCTTGAGAGTAACCTATTATTCCAATTTTTTCTTTATCTATTTTATTAAATAGTGTACTATCATTTGTTATATTTAGCATATAATCAAGTGTGATAGAAGCTGTTTCTCCTGTACCAGCTTGTCCATCTTCATTTCCTACTACAATAAATCCCCAAGATGCAAGTCTTTTAAAGAATGGTTCATATCTAAAAGCAGGAA
>CAMVON010000001.1 GCA_947169155.1 uncultured Clostridiaceae bacterium | reverse complement strand
TTTAGCAATTAATTATCCTGAATGGTTAACTTTTGCAAGATATTCATATAAACAATTAAAATGGGCATTAATACAAAAGCCACAATTAAAAGAAGCATATATCAACAATAACTTAATAGAGAATTTGCAATTGATATATGATGAAATAGATAAAACCTATAAAGAGCATGAAGATAAATACAATATTATTTTAAATTAAATGTTAAAAAGTATTACATTATCCTATTTGGACTATTTTGATATAACAAGCAATATATTATAGAACGTGAAATTTAATTTTCACGTTCTTTTTTACCAGTAATATCAAGGTTTTCAAGGATTTTTGAAAATTTAAAATTTGGTAATTTTTAGGAATTTTTAGAAATTTCTAGTAATTTGGAAAAGTAAGCTATTTTCTGTATTATAATCTTGCTATGTTCGAACATACATAATTGTAGAAAGGAGATAATATGGCAAGAAAAAAAGGTAGCGATGAAGGTAGTGTATATTATAGAAGTGATAGAGACAAATGGATAGCACAATATTATGATGTTGATCCAGTAACTCTAGAAAGTATTAAAAAGAGAAAAAGCTTTGATACCAAAAAAGAGGCAAAAGAGTATTTGCAAGCTATTATGTATCAAAACCAAAATGAGACATATATAGAAAAGCATGGAATAACATTAAAAGATTTAATGACTACCATATTAGATAATAAGTATAATTCTAACATGATATCTGAGGCTCAATATGAAAGAGTACAAAGAACACAAAAAGGAATATTTAAAAGTGATTTAGTAAATAAAGATATAGAAGATATTAAACCAGAAGAATTGCAAAGCTTTGTAAATGAATATAAAGATTTAAGTGATTCTAGTATAAAAAAGATATTTGAACAATTAAATCAAGCATATAGATATGCTTATGAAAGAGGATATGTATCTAGAAATCCTATGGCACAAGTCTTAAGACCTAAAAGTAATAAGCAAGAAAAACTTGTAAGAGCAATGACACTAGACGAAGAAAATCAGTTCATAAAATATTTACAATCAAAGACAATAAAGGAATGCCCTTACAGAAATGAATTCCTTATTCAGCTATTTATGGGCTTGAGGATAGGTGAATGTTTAGCTTTATCTCATAGTGATATAGATTTAGAACATAGAAAAATATATGTTCATAAAACATTAACAAGAGATGTAAATGGTCAAACTATATTAAGTAATTCTCCAAAGACACAAGCAGGGAATAGATATATTCCTATACCAGATGTTTTATATCCTTATATAATAGAACAAATGAATTATAGTAATACACAAGAAAACAATGAAAATAAACTATTATTTAAACCACCATACAATAAATATACAACTTTAGAAAATGTAAATAGAGCTTTAGTAAAGATATTAAATGAACTAGGTATAGAGCATATGACATCACATAGCTTAAGACACACTTATGCTACTAGAGCTATTGAAGCAGGAGTAACTCCAGTAGTTTTACAAAAGCTCATGGGACATACAGATGTATCTATAACATTAAATACTTATACATCTGTTTTTGATAAATATAAAGAAACAGAACTTGAAAAAGTAAATCAATATTATATGAATAATAATTTATTAAAACAACCTAATGAAGATGATAAAGAATTAAATAGATAAAAAAGAAGATTTTAAACTACTTAGTAATGGGATTGGAACTCCCACACGAGTTGGTTTAAAATCTTCTATAAAATAATATCGTAACGATATATTAAGAAGTTTATATTTACCGAGTAATAGCAAAAGCTCCTAAACAAAACGTCCTAAACGAGCAAATCATCACTTCTATAATCATTATTATACCACAAATTGCTTAAAATGCAAAATAATAGTGGTGTGCTAATTCCACCCACCAACAAATGAGTAATGAGTGTTTAGCTTGTATTAAGGGTTTGAAGACTATTTGGTGGGTGTTTTCATTATTTAAAGATAACTAGTTATTATATATAAAGTACTTGAAACTATTGAAAATACTGGTGGGGGCTAAATTCACCCACCAGTTTTTTTAAACTTAAATTTTGGAGGGTGTTTTGAGCAAAAAAATCGAAAAAATAAATGAAAATAGAGAAGAATAAAAATAACTATTAAAAAATAAAACGAGCTAAAAAGCCCGTAATATCAACGAATTGTAAAAATTAATATAAAATAATTTGCAATAAAAAAAGAGGCTTAAAGCCTCAAATAGTGGTTGCGGGGACAAGACTCGAACTTGTGACCTTCGGGTTATGAGCCCGACGAGCTGCCAACTGCTCCACCCCGCGATATTTAGTACTCTTTAATTATAATACAATTTACCAGGTGTGTCAACCCTTTAATTATATTTTATACAATTTTTTTGAAATTATGCATCTTATTGACTTTTTCTAGTTTCTAGATATAATAATAGTAGGTGATTATAAATGAGAATAATACTAGCTTCTGGGTCACAGACAAGACGTGGAATAATGGATAGTTTAAAAATAAAATATAATGTAATTAAAAGTGGAGTAGACGAGACTTGTGATATTTCAGATCCTGTTTTATATGTAGAAGAATTATCTAGAAGAAAAGCTTTAGATGTTTCTAAAAAAGTTGGAAAAGGAGATTATATAATCCTTGCTGCAGACACAATTATTTTTAAAGATGGTAAAAAGTATGAAAAACCTAAAAGTGTTAAACAAGCTTTTGAAAACTTAAAAGAATTATCTGGAAGTACAAACATAGCAGTAACTGGAGTTACACTAATAGATAATAGATTAGATAATGTTGTAACTTTTAGTGAAAGTACAAAGGTAACTTTTAATAACATAACAGATGATGATTTAAAATTTTATATAGACCATCATCCAGATATATTAAACAATGCTGGTTATACATTAGAAGGAATAATGTCTCTATTTCTTGCAAAACTAGATGGAGATTATTATAATGTATTAGGTTTACCACTAGGAAAAATATATGCAACATTAAATAAAATGGGATATAGTCTTAAAGATTTAGACTAAAGGGGGAAAACATATGTCCAAGATAATAAAATCTAAATCTAAATATGTTTGCAAAGATGCAGACAAACTTAAAGAGTTTCTTTTAAAGGAAGGTTTTATATTCAAAAATAGTAATGTAAGAATAGATGAATATTATATAGATCAAAATATGGAAATGCTAGATGATGACTCATGCATTAGAATTAGAACTATAAATAATAAAGATATAGAACTACTTTTTGAAGGAAATGTAAGAGGAGTAAGCATAGAAATAAAAGATAAACAATTAGTACATATGGATGTATCTCAAAGAGATTTTATTGCAAAATTTATGACAGATTTAGGATATTATAAATATGTTAGCATGAACATTTTAAGAGAAACATACATAAAAAAAGATAAAGAACATTACTATAGTATAAACATTGATACTATAGGAGATATAGGCGAATTTATAGATTATGATATCTACACAGATGCTAATAGCTCAGAAACAGAAAAGAAATTTAATGAGTTTGAATCTAAAATTAGTGAATGTATTGGTGAAAGTTTAGAAACCGAATATAGAGACTATATATCTAATCTAATGTATAACAAATTTTTAAAAGGCGAATTCTTAAATAGGATGTTAGTTGAGCTAGAAAAAATATTTGAATACATAGATTTAAATAATATAGAAACAAGTATAAAAGAAAACTCAACTATTTTAAATCTTGAACTTATAGAGCAATTAGAACAAAAAGGTATACAAGTAGAAATTGTATATTCAAATTTAACAGATGAACAAATAGAATTATTAAAAAACACATTAGATAAACTAGGATATAATCCAAGCTTTATAAATATAAAAGATATAAAAGAGTTAGCTGTAAAAGAAACATATATTTTAGAAAAACAAAAGAAAATAGAGTTTTCAGAAGCTGCATTCATCGTTTTAAGCCAAAGAAATTAACTATTTATTACACCAAATGTAACTTTAAAGTAACACAAAGTAATGCTTGTGTTACTTTTTTATGTATATTGTTACAAATGCAAATATTGATACTAAAAGAAAGACTAAAATACTGCCAAAAAATGCACATTTTTTTATAGTAAAATACGAATTATTTGGTTGCAAAATGCTTGATTAAAAAAAATTAATATGCTATTATTTAAGAGTAAACAGTATGTTTATAAGGGGGGAATTTTTAAATATGAAAAGAACTTTCAAATTAAAAGCATTGGTAGTTCTAGTAGCAGTTATGATGGGAATTGCACTAGTACCAAATGTTAATGCTGCTTCAAGTATTGACGCTGCTAAATATGTAAACTACTATGAAAATGGTAATACAGCTGCTTCAAACCTTGAAATTAAAGCAGAAAACTTAACATCTGCTGAAAGAGGACTTGAAAACCTAGCAGCAGGAGATATGATTTCTGTTAAATTATTAATAAATAAACTTCCTAACGCTGGATTACAAAATATTTCAATCAAATTAGGTTGGAATAACAATAATCTAGAAATTGCAACAGCAGGAATGGTTGAAGGAGCTACAGGCTCACAAGCAAACCAAATATATGTTGTTCCTGGTGCCGTTGGAGAAGTTTTAAAAGTTGGTAAAAACAGAATTGGTAATGCAACAAGCTCTTCAATCGTTCATGATGCTGACGTTGATGGAGTAAAATACATCAACCTTGGATACACAGCAGACGCTGGATATCCAGCAGAAGATGTTGGAGAAATCTTAGAATTACAATTCAAAGTTAGAGACAACGCTGCAGGAGACTGCGAAGTATTCGTATTAAACGATGTAAATTACTGGTTAAGCCTTGTTGGTGCAACTTATAATGGAGAAGAATTCAAAACTGCAGAAAGAATTGAAATTGCAGGAACTGAAGGTGCAGAAAACAAACCAAGACTTGACACTTATATTAAAACAAACGCAAATACTATGAAAGTTGTTGTTAAAACAGCTTCTGTTACTCTAAATCAAGATAATTTTGAATTAGATGTTTCAGATGCAGCTAACAACAAAAAAGACATATCAGATAAAGTTGTAGTAACTCCATCAAATACAACTGATGATATTACTTGGGAAACAAGTGATCCAAATGTTGCAACAGTATCAAATGGTGTTGTAACAGCTGTAGGTAAAGGAACAGCTACAATCACAGTTAAATCTGGAAACTTCTCAGATACAGTAGATGTTACAGTAGTTAAAAACCCAACATCAATTCAATTCAAAGAATCTGCATATACAGTAGACTTTGATCAAACAATTGATTTAGCTGATCAATTAACATATGCACCAGAAGATGCAGATTTTGATCCAGCTAATGTTGAATGGACACTACAAAGTGGTAACCAATATGCAACATTAACAGGAACAACTGTTAAAGGTGTTGCAAAAGGTGATGCAGTTGTTAAAGCTACTTATGGAAATAAAACAGCTACAACTACAGTTAAAGTAACTAAACTTGTTCAAGACTTTACTATGAACCCAACTGAAGTAACTGTATGGAAAGGTGAAAGTGCTGACGTTACAGTAACTACTGCTCCAGAAGGTTCTGAATGGGCAACATTAAAAATAGTTAATGATCAACCAGGAGACTTCTATTCTTATGAAACTACAAACACTGGATTAAAAATTACTGGTGTTAAGAGAGACGGAGCAAACGATGGTGTTGCAAACGTTAAAGTACAAGTAGATAACGGAAGAACAGAAGCTTTAACTAAAAACTTCAAAATTACAGTTAAAGAAAACCCAATTACTGGTGCTGAAATAACTACTGATCCAGGAGCTAAAGTTCTAAGAGGAGAAACAGTTACTCTAGAAGGAAAATATGTAACTGAAGTACCTGAAACTGAACACAAAACTACAGATAATGTAGGAACAGCTACATGGACATCTTCAGATGAATCAATTGCTACAGTAGATAAAAATGGTGTAGTAACTGGTGTTAAAGAAGGTGTTGCAACTATTACATATACAATTGCTGGAAAAACAGCTACATATGATGTAACAGTTGAAGAAAAACATGTTGATTTAGTAGTAGTAGATGAAGAAACTATGGATGGACTATCTGAACTAAAACCAGGAGATGTTCTACCAGGTGATTCTATTGTAATACCATTTACAGTTGAACCAGAAGATACAACTGATACTCCAGAAGAAATCCTAGAAGCTGTTAAAGCTATATATGATGAAGATGAAGTAGACGTTAAAGTTGAATATGCTGATGGTAAAGGAACTGTAACAATCACATACAAAAAAGCTGCTGACTCAATTGTAGTAGTAGGAGCTAATGATTATGTTGATGAAGAAATGCTTGAAGAAATAAAAGAAGAAATTGCATTTGCTCAAGGTATTGTTGATGAATTTGCAAAAACTGGTAAAATTATAGTTGGAGAAAACGAAGATGGAACTCCAAGAGAACTAGAAGAAATCGAACTAGAAGATGGTACAGTAATTGCTGTTAAAGATTTAACAGTTGAAAAACTACAAGAACTTGTAGATGAAGAAATTCAAGCCTTAATTAAAGGTGCTGCTGAAGATGGAGTTTACATCATCAGAGTTGCAGTTACTGATCCAATTCCAGAACCAGAAGAAGAAACAGTAGATACTGGAGATATGCCAGTAGCCTTAATGGGTGCTATAATGCTTGCATCTGTTGCAGGAATTACAGTTTCTAAAAAAATATTAGTAAAATAATATAATATAGAATATAATTTAGCATTAAGGGATATTTACTTTTAAATATCCCTTTTTGCATAGTATAAGGACAGGGAAAAATATGAAAAAAATAAAAATATTTATAGTATTAGTATTCTTTTTAATAATTTCTGCTGTTTCTAATAATGTAATGGCTGCAGGCTTAAAAAACATGGTATGTACTGACTTAATACATATTTATAATACAAGTACAAACTTTGATTTTACTGTAACAAATAGCACTACACTAGAACAAATAAAAGAAGCTTATCAAAGCTTTGGAACAACAAGTATGCTTGAAACCGATAGCTGTTTTGGAGGACATGCACTTTCAATATGGCATGATAACTATACAGATTATTTGTATGTAGAAACTGTAGCAAATGATGAATATGTAGTATCATATGGTACAGTATGGAATCAGTTCCAAACATATGAATATGATTATGATGAAAGAACAGATTATACAGACACAAGTATACTACAAGGTTTTATGATATTAGATCAACTTAGACTTCAAGGTGGTGTTTTTTACAATAGAAATAGAGTAATAGGTAGTGACCTCAATAAAACTAGTCAAATATTTGAGACTGCCTATAATAGTAACAGAGTACATTTCCAAAAAAATATAGCACAACATGCAGTTCAAATGTATATTGCAATTAGTAAAACATATGGATATGAATGTGATATAGAATTTAACGAAGATTATTTCTATATCAATGAGCAATTAAAAGATACTGGAATTTCATTAAAAGAATATATAGAAAATATGAATAAAAGAGAGCTTATGAGTGGTCTTGGAACTAGAGATAATACTGAGCTTACAAATGGAAACTACTATTTTTATAATCCAGCAATGTATGCAGATTTCTTTATTACTAAACCATTAAATAAAGTAGATAGAACAGGTCCAAATAGAATTGCTATTTTCGATTTTAATCCAACAACAAAAGTTGCAAATGCAATTCTTGTATCTCCAGAAATATTTAGCTCATATAAAAATGTAGATTTAGACGATAGAGAAGAACGCTTATATTCTGCTAGTCAAACAGAATATATTAATGCAATGAATCTATTAAATCAACAGTCATCAATATACGCAACAAATCCTGTTATAAATCCAGCTCAATCACTTGTAGCAGGAACATTATTAGAAAATAAAAAGCAAGGAATTGTAAGTTATTTTAATGCAATTCGTATTGCTGCTGGACTTCCAACAGTGGAAGCAAGTGCAGACCATTTTACAGTTGCACAACATATGGCAACATTAATGAGTTATAGATGGAACTCACTTCATCTAGAAATTACACATAGTCCTAGCAAACCAGATGGTGTATCACAATCATTTTTTGATACTGCAATAGGACAAGGTAGAGGATATGCAGAAAACATTTCAAGATCTGCAAACGAAACATCAGTATATCTAATGAAAAAATATGTAAATATGTTTTTAGATGACCAATCTGAAACACCAATGAATTTTTCACATAGATCATTATTGCTTACACCTAAATTTAGTAAAATGGGATACGGTATAAGCCCAAATATAGGTGTTATAGAAATTAATGGAACTCAACCTACTGATGTATTTTTAAAAGCATGGCCAGCAAATGGTATTACTTTTATGGAAACATTAGATAATGATAAATTTTACTGGACAGCTCAATTTTTAGATAATTATACAGTAGTTAAAAATTCAACAAAAGTAAAAGTAACATGCTTAAATACTGATCAATCATGGCTATTTACTACTGAAGAAAATAACTCTAGCAGAAGATATGAAATAAGAACAACATATCCAAGTGAATTAAATAATATGCTGGTATTTTATGATAACACTATTATTCCAAAGAATAACTATGTTTATGAAATAGAAATTACAGGTTTAAAAAACTCTCAAGGAAATGATGCTAGCTACACATATAGATCAGCATTTAGATATGCAGATATAAATAATATTCCAACAATTGCAAATGAAATACAAATAGACAGATCTAACCTTTCACTTGTACCTGGAACAACTAATGAATACTATGTTCCTGTTGGAGAAGAAACAAAATTAAATGTAATTATAGACTCTTCTGTTACAGATAAGAAAGTTTCTTGGGCATCAAGCAATACAGAATATGCTACAGTAACACAAAATGGTACTGTTACTGCATTAAAAGCAGGACAAAGTGTTGCTATTACCTTAACTTATGATGCAGATGCAGATGTTACAGATGTTGTTATATTAAAACCATATATAAAAATTAATCAAGTAACACTTTCAAGAGATATAATAAATATGACAGCTGGTCAAACTGAAGAAGAGACTGTAACTATTAATACTATACCAGAAGAAGCAGATGAAGTTGTAAGAATAGATTGGGTAGTTGTAACACAAGCAAATCCAACTACAGAATTTTCTTATACTGATCCTCAAATCACAAGATATTTAACTATTACAAAAATAGACGATAGAAATATTAGAATTAAGGCAAACTCTGCAGAAGCAGGAAATAACAACTTTACAATTAGAGCAAAAGTTACAGGAGTAAGTGCAAACTTTACAGGTGAATGTAATGTAAAAATAAAAGTGCCATTACAAAGCATGTCATTTAGTAATGCTAACCAATCTAATGCTGGATTAAGTATTTATACTAATCCAGGACATCCATACACAGAGACTATAGACTTTAACAATTTCTATTCAAGAAATAATACAGATATAATTAGATTTAGAGCAAACTATAGACCTGCAAATACTACTGTGTCAAAAACATGTACATGGGAAGTGACTTCAGGGTCAGATATACTCGAAGTAAAAGAAGGTGAAAATGGAGCATTTAAGGTTAAAAAGCCAGGACAAGCTTCTATACTAATAACAAGCACAGAAGAGCCATCAATTAGTGCTCAATTAGATTTAACTATTAATTGTACACTTGAAGACTTTACAATAGCACAACCAAGTCAAGTAGTATTTTTAGAAAAAATAAATGGTGTGTTTACAAAAACAATGAATTTAACTATAAATAAAGTTCCATGTATAGCAGAAGATACACTATTATATACTTCTTCTAATGCAAATATAGCTGAAGTAGACAGTAATGGTAAAATAACATTTAAAGGTCAAACAGGTACAGTTACAATTACAGTAAAATCATTAAGTGGAGATATAACAAGAAGAGTAACTTTCTATGTAAAAATTCCTGTTTCAGGTTTAAATATTACTAGAACACCAGTTGAATTAAGAATAGGTCAAACTTTAAATAGAACAGCTACAGTATATCCAGAGCAATCTAACGCTCAAAACTATGTAGTATATTCATCAAATAATACACAAGTTGCAACTGTTGATCAAAACGGTAAAGTAACTGCTAAAGCTCATGGGGTAGCAATGATTTCTGCAAGTATAGCAGAAGACTATACAAGTACAGGAACATCTATTACAGGATCATATTATGTATATGTAAGAACTCCATTAGAAAATGTAGAAATAGTAGGACCAGATGAATGTACACTTGAGTTTGATACTGTAAGATATACATATAACTTGATTCCATCTGATACAAATGATGGAATAAGTGCAACATGGACTTCTAGTGACAATAATGTTGCTTCAATAGATAATAATGGTAATGTTACATTAAAAAATACAGGATATGTAACATTTACACTTAAAGTTAAAGGACAAGGAGCTCTATCTTCAAATACAATTACTAAAACAAAAACATTAATTGTAAATTCTATTTATGAACCAGCATTCAAAAAAGGCGACTTAGATAGAAATGGTACAGTAGATGCAAATGACGCATCTGTTGCACTTGAATTATTTAAAGGTCAAAACGCTGATTCAATGGATATCAAAATTGGAGATATGGATAATAATAGAGTAATTGATGCAAATGATGCATCATTAATACTAGAATTATTTAAAACTCAAGGATAAGGGTCTTTACAATTGTGGTATAATATTTATTGAGTTTTTAAAGGAGAATATAGATGAGTTTAATATACGGAGTAAATCCAGTTACAGAAGCGGTAGTTTCTGGAAAAACAATAAATAAAATTTATGCACAAAAAGGTAATAAAGAAATATACGAGCTTATACAAAAAGCTAAGAAAAATCATATAGTGGTTGTAGAAGCAGATAAATCTAAGCTAGATAGAATGATAACAGAAGATGGTGAAAAATTAAAAAATTCACAAGGAATCGTGGCTTCTGTTACAGAGTATAATTATTTTACTATAGATGATATACTTAAAGAAGCTAGTGATAGAAAAGAATCCCCTTTTATAATCATATTAGATAAGATCGAAGATCCACATAATTTAGGTGCTATAGTAAGAAGTGCCGAATGTTTAGGTGCACACGGGATAATTATACAAAAGCGTAATGCTTCTCAAGTTACAGATACAGTAGAAAAAGTTGCAGCAGGAGCATGTAACTATATGAAAATTGCAAGAGTAACAAATATTACTGAAAGCATCAAATATTTAAAAGAAAAAGGTTTATGGATTTATGGTCTAGATATGGAAGGCGCATCAAATATATATGATACAGATTTTAGTGGCCCAATTGGACTTGTTGTTGGAAACGAGGGAGACGGAATCTCAAATTTAGTATTAAAAAATTGTGATTTCGTTGTAAAAATACCAATGACTGGACAAATTGAATCATTAAATGCATCTGTATCAGCTGCAATAAGTATGTACGAAATTGTAAGACAAAAAAATCTAAAAAATAAATAACAATCACAAAAAAGATAGCGATATACTTTAAATTATCGCTTCTTTTTTTGTCTCTAATTGTTTACATAAACCAAAGAAAATGATATAATATTATATGAATTTAAGGAGAAATTTATGACAAATATTGAATTGTTAGCACCTGCTGGAAACGAAGAAAGTTTTAAGGCAGCTGTAAATGCTGGAGCTGATGCAGTATATATGGGACTTGGAAAGCATAATGCTAGAGTCATGGCAAAGAATTTTACACTTTCAAGCTATATAGACTGTATAAATTATGCACATATTAGAGGAGTAAAAGTATATTTAACTCTTAATACACTAGTTTTTGATGACGAGATAGAAGAAGCACTAAAACTTCTAGCAAAACTATATGAAGTTGGAGTAGATGCAGTCCTTGTTCAAGATTTAGGACTAGCAAGCCTTATTCACACACTATTTCCAAATCTAGACCTACATGCAAGTACTCAAATGAGTGTATATTCATTAGAGCAAGTAGAATATCTAAAAAAACTTGGATTTAAAAGAGTAGTACTTGGAAGAGAATTATCTGTAGATGAGATTAAATATATAACAGACAACACTGATGTTGAAATAGAAATATTTTCTCATGGAGCACTCTGTGTGAGCCTTTCAGGTCAATGTTTAATGTCACTTGCAATTGGAACAAGAAGTGCAAACAGAGGTGCTTGTGCACAACCATGTAGAATGCGTTATTCATTATATAAAGAAAATGGTGAAAAGATTGTTCCAAAAACATATATAATGAGTAAAAAAGACATATTTACTCTAGATATGCTAGATAAACTAATAGATACAAATGTCGCATCGCTAAAAATTGAAGGAAGAAATAAAACTCCAGAGTATGTTGCTCTTGTTGTAAGCACATATAGAAAATATATAGATAAGTACTTAAAAGAGAAGAAACTAAAAGTAGAAGAATCAGATATTAAAGATTTAACTCAAATGTTTAATAGAAATGGTAAATCGCATGGATATTTTGATGGAGTACAATACAAGGATAGTATTACAACACTTTCACCAAAAAATACAGGACTATATTTAGGTGAAGTAATTGAGAAAAAAGGTAAATTTGTTAAAGTAAAATTACAAGAAGATATTGACCTTCATGATGGAATAGAAATATATTCAAAAAATAATGTTACATCTACTATTGTTACATGTATAATGGACGAAAAAAAGAAAATAGTAAATGGTAATGTTGCTTCAGGAAATATTGTATATTTAGGAGATATAAAAGACACAAAGATTGAGTCAAAAGATAAAATATATAAAACATCAAGATATAAGCTAAACTTAGAAATGCAAAATAATATTTTAAATAAAAATTTAAGACAAAGAAATTTAGTTTTAAATGTAGACATTAAAGAAGATTCACCTGTTACATTATCTACAATAATTAACAATCAAATGTACACATATAATACAAATATAGTACCGCAAAAAGCACAAACTAAAGATCTAACTCTTGAAAGCATTAAAGACGCTTTTTCAAAAACACAAGACAAGGGAATCAAATTTGAAAAAGTTGTAGGTTATGTACAAAAAGGATTATTCTTAAGAGTATCAGAACTAAATGAAATTAGAAGAAATTTTGTAGAAAAGGTTGAAGAAAAACTATTAACTCATAATGATATAAAGGAAATTGAAGAAAATATTAGCAAAAAGCTAGAAGAGAAAGTTAAAACTACATCTATGCCTCAGACATCCAAAAATGTATTATCCGTATATACTTTTAACCCACAAAAAGATTATGGACAAAATTATAAAAAACAATATAGTAAAACATTAGAAAGAATAGATTTCCAAGCTAAAGATTACATGAGATATGAAAAAGAAATTTTTCATAAATACTCAAAATACAATTTAGGAATAACTATACCAAACTTCACACTTGGTAAATTAGATTTATATATTAAAAATAATATTGAAAGACTATTAAAAATGGGGGTTAAGACTATTGTTCTTGGATCATTTAGATACTATGAACAAATAAAAGAATTAAAAAATAAATATGATTTCACACTAGTTGCAGACTATTCATTTAATATTTCAAATACATATGCAGCATTATTTATTAAATCACTAGGTTTTGATATAATTTCACCTGCATTTGATGCAAACGAGCCTCAAATTGACAAAATAAGCAAAGTTTTACCAGTTGAAAGAATAGATGATTATATAACAATAATGACTTCAAGATATTGCGCTTTAGGCTCATTTGTAGCAAATAGAAAACCAGGAGAAAATTGTTCATGTCCATGTTTGAAAGATAATTACTATTTAGAAGATAAATTTGCACAAAAATATAATATTGTATGTAGTAATGAAGATTGCATAATGAGAATAGTAAAAGAACATAGACTTACAAATAGAGTAGAAAAAATGAATTCATATGTTAGAAATAATGTATTATAAATTTTAATGAAAAGAGTAGATAATTTTTGACAAAATTATTTACTTTTTTTTCTATTTATAATATCATTATTATAGATATATATGAAAAGGAGGAATATTATGAAATGTTCTAATTGTGGTAACGAAGTAGATCCTAATTCAGCTTATTGCCCAGTATGTGGCACTAAAGTTGGAGCAGAAGCTACACCAAATCCAGTTGAGCAAGCTTCAGAACCAGTTGTAGACAATGGTTATGTAGCACCAGCTCAAGAACCTGTTGTTGAAGAGCCTATTCAACAACAACCTATACAAGAAGAAATTCCTGTACAACAACCAGTTACACAAGCTCAAGAGCCTGTATATCAAGAGCCAGTGCAACAACCAATTCAACAACCTGTACAACCAGTAGTTGAGCAACCAGTTCAACAACCTGTACAACCAGTAGTTGAACAACCTGTTCAACAACAACCTGTACAACAAGCACAACCTACATACCAAGCAGCACCAGAACCAAAGAAAGCAAATAATGGTTCAAAACATAGTGTTATAACACTAGTTGGTATTATTGCAGTTGTTGCAGTAGTAATTGGTGCTTTATGCTTAGTACTATTTGGTTCAAAAAGCCCAGAAAAAATATACAAAGGAATGCTTTCAAAAGCAATTAATGAATCACTTGCAGGAGATGCAGCAACTGCAAATAGTGCAATTGTAGAATCAACAGTAAAAATTAGCACAGATATTGATGATGCTAAAGATATGTTAGATGGATTAGCAGTTGACGCTAAAGTACAATATGATAGAGCTGCTCAACAAGCAGTAGTAGATTTAAATGTTGCAAAAGGTAAAGAAAAATACTTAAATTTAAAAGCTATGGGAGATCTTGTAGCAAAAGTAGCTGCAGTAGAAGAATCTAACCTATATAGCAAAATGGTAAAAGCAGATATACCAGATGAATTTTATGAAGGACTAGAAGAAGTTCTTGGAAAAGATTACACATTTGAAACAGATGCTGCAGCAAACAAAAAAGCTGCTAAAATATTATATTCTACAATAGAAAGTAATATTAAACCAGAATGGTTTAGCAAAGAAAAAGTTACAACTCAAGACAATGGTAAACTTACAGATAACATGTTAACTATAAGAGAAACAGAACTTGAAGATTTAATAGTTGCAACAGTTAAATCTTTAAGAACAAACAATGACTTTTTAAATTGTTTCACATACAGAGATGAAATTGTAGATATGTTAGACAGCATTCAAGATGAAGTAGAAGACATGTCAGATGAAGATGTTGTATATACTGTTCACTTATATACAAAAGGAAACAAATTTGCAGGAGCTGCAATAGTTCATAGAGATGAATACTATGAAGAGGAAGAAATCATTGAAATTGAGAAAAAATCTAAAAAAGAATATGAAATTAGATTTGAGACAAACGATGGAAGTGATTTAGAAGTACTACAAACAATTAAAGTTGTTGCAAACAAACTAGATACTAACGATATAGATGTTGAAGTAACTATAGATATTGAAGATGAAGGTTATATAACAGTAGCTGCTACTACAAACGCTAAATATAACAAATCTATTGAATTACTAGACGTATCTAAAGCTGTAGATTATACAGAATTAACAGAAGACGATATGCAAGAAATAATGGATAATTTACAAGAAAGCCCATTATATGATCTTGTTGAACAATTTGTTGGAACTACTTCAACAGTAAGTCCTACAAGTGAAAAAAGAACTCCACCTTCTGGAGTAACACTACAAGCAGGTCAAAACTTTGTTGCATCATATGATGACGATGTTATAGTATTTAGTGTTCCAAATTCTTTTGAAGAAGATTATGGTGGATCTTCATATGTAAGATTTTCTAAAGAAGATAAAACAAAATACACTGCATATGTAGATGTAGATTGCGAATGGGATACATTAGATGAATATAGAGATTCTATAAAAAGTGCAACAGAATACTATACTGAGGATAATGGATATTCTAAAGTAAAACTATCTGATGAAGAACAAGTAAAAGTTGGAGATAGAACTTTCTATAAAAGAACATTTACATACACATATGGATCATATACAGCAAATAGAACATACTATTACACACCTGTAACAGATGAATACACTTATGCTGTAGAAATAGACGATGATGATGGAATAATAACAGATAGTGAAATTGAAAAACTATTAACTATTCAAATCACATTAGCAAAATAATTAATAAACATAGGGGATAGAAAAAATTCTATCCCTTTATTTTTTAGCCTTTCTATCTATTTGGCAAACAATAATCACAAACTGAATAAATTAAAGCAACAATTATACTAGACAATAACGATATATAAAAACCAGCAATAAAAAACTGTGTAGAATATACAATAACAATGCAGCTTAAAAATCCGATTATTCCTCTACCTATTGGAAAGTCATGAATATTTGTTATTGTTGAAATAAGATAATCTAAGATAACAACAAAAAGAGCTGAAATTAATAAAGCTTGTAAATTATCAGCCCTAAAGTTTGGTGCAATATAAGCACATAAGAAAAAGCAAGAAACACTAGTAAATATTCTAAATAAATTTTGTTTAATTCTAAGAGTCATATTCAATCACCTAAAAATAGTTTTTGCATAATTATAAACAATATGTACAAAATATTTATAGGTGATAAAATGTTAATCGTATTTTTTAGAGCTTTAGTATTGTATTCTGTTGTATTTTTAGTCATTAGGTTAATGGGGAAAAAAGAACTATCTAAAGTGCAACCATTTGAACTGGCAATAATAATTGTAATATCAGACCTAGCTTCTGCTCCTATGTCTTCAAGAGGTCTATCTTTACTTGATGGAATAATACCAATAATAACTCTTCTTTTTGCATATTCTTTATTCTTGCTTCTAAATCACTCAAGTAATAAAGTACAAGATATAGTATGTGGAAAACCTATATTAATAATAAAAAATGGGAAGATTGTACAAAAAGAATTTGAGAACCAAAAATATACAGTTTCAGATATAATGTCTCAATTACATGAAAAAGATATATTTTCAATTGCAGAAGTTGAGTATGGCATTATCGAAACAAATGGAAATTTAAGTATAATAAGAAAGGATGAAAAGGTAAATTCTATCCCACTAAATGTAGTAGAGGATGGGAAACTATCAGATACAAACATACAGATGCTTGGTATTGAAAAATCTCAAGTAGAGAGAATGATTAAAAATAAAAAAATTAAACTAGAAGATATATTATATGCTCAAATGGATAAAGACTATAATTTTGTATATCAATTAAAGGAAAAAGAGGTAAAAGCATGAAACAGGTTATTATAAGTATTATATGCATAGCATTATTAGTTATAGGTGGCGTAGCAGAAATAAAATATTTAAATAAGAGTGCATCATATTTGTCTTCAGATATAGAATACGTAAAAAATGCAATTATTAACAATAATTATGAACTAGCAAAAGAACAATTAAATAATACTAAAAATAACTGGAATGAGCAAAAGAAAATATGGCACATATTTATAAATAATGAAGAAATAGAAGAAATAGATGTGTCAATAATTGAACTTGAAGAATATATAAACAACCAGATGAAAGAGGAAAGTATTGTTGAGGTATCAAAACTTATTAGCTTAATTAAATATTCTGCTAATATGCAAAGATTAAGTATAGAAACAGTAATATAGACAGGACTATTTAATCCTGTCTATTATTTTTTGTAATTTAATTAGATTGTTTTCAGTTGTATCATAAAGAGGCAATCTTAATTTACCTACATCCATCCCTAAATAATTCATAGCAGTTTTAATCATAATAGGATTTACATCTAAAGATAGCGCTTCAATCAGCTCATAATACCTATAGAATAAATCTGTATTGCCAAGACATATTTTATGCATTATATCTGGTTTAATATTTGCAAACACAGAAATAGTTCCAATACTTCCAATAGATAAAAAAGGAATAGTTAGACTATCATTTCCAGATATTAATGAAAAATCAAGATTTTGAGATTTAATAATATGCATTAGTTTAATAGCTTTTTCTAGAGAAGGAGATGCTTCTTTAATAGCTACTATATTTTTTATTCTGGCAAGTTTTTCAATTAATTGAACACTCATATCAACTCCAGTTCTAGATGGAACATTATATAAAATAACAGGAGTAGGATAGATTTCATCTGCTATTTTTTTATAATGTAAATAAATTCCTTCTTCATTTCCTTTATTATAGTATGGACTAACAATTAAAACCCCATCTGTGCCTTCTGTATTGGCAAATTTTGAGAGTTTTATGCAAGAGTTAGTATCGTTAGTACCCGTTCCGCAAATAATCGGTATTTTGCCTTTAGCATATTTAATACTTTTAGATATTAGTTCGCATTTTTCATCATAAGATAAAGTTGCTGCCTCTCCTGTAGTACCACATATTACAAGATAATCAGTACCATTTGCTATATGAAAATCTATTAGTTCATAAAGTTTAGGGTAGTTAATCCTGTTATCACTGTCAAAAGGAGTAACAAGAGCAACTCCAGATCCATTAAATTTTTTCAAATAATAATCACCTCAGTAAAAATATATAAACATTTTTCCATTTTATGAAATAAACAACAAATAATCATAAAATTATCACAAAAGAAGTGTATTATATAAGTGTAATAAGAAATAAGACAACCACAAAAAAATGTAAATTTTTTTCATATATATAACCTTATGGTCAGGATTTATCCTGACCTCCTTTTTTATTTTATTGAATAAAAGAACAAAAGGTGGTATAATTCATACTATGAAATATAGTGAAATTAATTTAAATGATAATATAAAAAAAGCATTAGCTGCTCTTGGCTATGAAACAATGACAAAAATACAAGAGATGTCATATGAGAATATTTTATCTGGAAAAGATATAGTTGGAATGAGTAGTACAGGTTCGGGTAAAACTGCAGCATTTATGATCCCAACAATAGAAAATATAGATATAGAAGATAAAAATACACAAGTACTTGTAATAACGCCAACTCGTGAACTTGCAATCCAAATTGTACAGGAGACAAGAAAATTTTTAAAGTATACACAAGGAATAAATGCATTAGCAATATATGGTGGACAAGAATATAAAGCACAAGCTATATCTTTAAGAAAAGGCGTAAAAATTGTTGTAGGAACACCAGGTAGAATTAGAGATTTAATAAAAAAGAAAATATTAAAACTAGATAAGATAAAAACATTAGTATTAGATGAAGCAGATGAAATGCTATCTCAGGGCTTTTATGAAGAAGTAATGGAAATAATATCTAAAGTTCCCAAAAATGTCCAAAAATTACTATTTTCAGCAACAATAGATAATAGAGTAAAAGATATTGCTCAGAAAGAAATGAAAAAAGCTATATATATTGAAGCAATGGACAACGATACAATGCTTACAGATAATATTACTCAAATTGCTATAGAGACTAAAGAGGCAATGAAATTTGAATGCTCATATAGAATAATAAAAAAAGAAGATTCTCATAGTACTATAGTCTTTACAAATACGAAGAAAAAGACAATAGAACTATTTAAATATTTAAAAGAAAAGAATCTTAACGTAAAACTATTAAATAGTGATATAGACCAAAAGACAAGAAATAATGTAATAAAAGAACTTAAAGAAGATAAGTTAGATGTAGTTGTTGCAACAGACGTACTAGCAAGAGGAATAGATATAAAAGGACTAGAATTAGTAATAAATATAGACATTCCTAAAGATAACCAATACTATGTACATAGAATTGGTAGAACTGCAAGAAAAGGAAATAGTGGTGTAGCATATATACTATATACAGGTAAACAAATAGAAAGAATAAAAGAACTAGAAGAATATACTAAAACAAAATTTAAATACGAAGATGTTCCTTTAGAGGAAAAAAATTCAGAAACAGAAACAATAAATTTACCAATTAGTAAAAGAGGATTATATATATTAACAATTAATGTAGGAAAAAAAGAAGGAATAAAAGCAAAAGATATAATAGGTGCAATTGGAGCTTTAACTGGAATTAAATCTGAAAATATTGGAATAATAGAAGTAAAAGATGAGACAAGCACAATAGAACTTAAAGAAGAGTTTGTAATAGACGTTAAAAATGCTTTTACTAATGGTAAAATTAAAGGAATAGATGTAAATGTTATAAATAACAATTAAAACGATAAAAGGTAGGATATAATCCTACCTTATTTTTTAGCTATTGTCTCAATTTCATCACAAATTAAATCAACATTAATTTTTTTGTCTGCAGAAAATGGAGTAATTGTTTCTTTAGCAAATAACTCTTTAGTAATGTCTTTTGTATAATCATCCATTTTAGTTTTTGCAACCTTATCCGCTTTAGTAGCAATGATTGAGAATGGTATATTCTTATCTAGTAACCATTCATACATTTGTCTATCATTTTGACTTGGCTTATTTCTAATATCTACAAGAAAATATATATGAACTATCTCTTTAGTCTTAGAAATATATGTATCAATTAATTTGTTGATCTTCATTTTTTCACCTTCAGACATAGTCGAGTAACCATATCCAGGAAGGTCAACAATATAGAATTCATTATTTACATTATAGTAATTAATACTTCTTGTTTTACCAGGTGTTTGACCAACTTTGGCAAGTTTCTTTTGATTTGCTATTGCATTAATAAAAGAAGATTTACCAACGTTAGATTTACCTACAAGAACTATTTGTTTTTTATCTGTTTTTAATAATTTTGAAAAATCAAAAACAGAAGTCTCAAATTTTACATTTTTTAACATGACATAAAATTCCTTTCTCAATACTAATATAATAACATAATTTTTATAATTTGTAAAATATAATATAATTGACAGCAATATTTGCATATGATATAATTTTGTTGGCAGAAGATATTTTTCAATGCCAAACACATTTAATAATGTGGCAAATAAACAACTAGAGATTTCAATGTTGTCAAGAAGGGAGTGTTCGTTATGAACAAATTAAGTTTTAAGGATTTCTTGAACTTAAGAACAAAAGCTCAAGAAGTAGATTTGAGTTTGGATACATGCCACAAGGAAGAAGTGGAGGTTAACAAAGAAAGAATTAATAAACTTTTTGACATAGCAATGAATGAATCAGTTTTAGTGTATTTCGATGGAAGATATGTTGAAGAACCATATGATGGTTTAGAGTTTAAAACAGAAGAAGAGGAGTTCTACTATTATAATGGCAGTTCATATATCGTTTTTGTGGATGATTATGACTTTAAAGTTAGATTTAAAATTCGTTATTTAAAAGACAAAAACTATAAACCAGAAGTATATCAAGTAGTAGAAAAGGCTTGCATTTATACCAAAGCCCATCCGGAAGTATCCGACTACAAACTATATTAGTCCAAAAAAGAATAGACCTAGAATTTAGGTCTATCTTTTTTTATCTATTTTATTATTTATTTTTAGGCATTATTTTTGTCATTCCACCCATGTAAGGAACAAGTACTTCAGGAATATTTACAGATCCGTCAGCATTTTGGTTAAGTTCTAGTAGTGGAATAAGAATTCTTGGTGAAGCTATTGCAGTATTGTTTAATGAGAAACAATATTTAGTAGTTCCATCTTCATCTTTATATTTAATATTAGATCTTCTTGCTTGGAAATCATTAAATGAAGAACAAGAATGTGTCTCAGAGTATTTTCCACGTGAAGGCATCCAAGCTTCAATATCATGTTTTCTAACTTGTCCAACACCCATATCACCAGTACATACTTTAACAACATGATAAGGTATTTTTAAATCTTGTAGAATTTCTTCTGCATTGTTTAGTAAGAAATCATGTAATCTGTATTGTTCATCATAATCTGCTTTACAAAGTATAACTTGCTCAACTTTAGTAAATTGATGTACTCTATATAGTCCTCTAGTATCTTTACCATAAGTACCAGCTTCTCTTCTATAGCAAGAAGATAGACCACAAAACATTTTTGGAAGCTCATTAACACTTTCAAATGTTTCATTGCTGTGGTATGAAACAAGAGATACTTCAGCAGTTCCTACTAGATATAGATTATCCTCAGTTACAGCATAAGTTTGTTCTCTTCCAGATGGGAAGTAAGATGTACCATACATTGGTTCTTCTTTTACAAGTGTAGGTACAGCCATAGGAGTAAATCCTTTAGCAACAAGTTTATCTATTACATATCTCATTAAAGCCATTTCTAGAAGTAATCCTTCATTTTTTAAGAAGTATGATCTAGAGCCAGCAACTTTAACACCTCTTGGAATATCTACGATATCTAGGGCTTCTGCAAGATCTACGTGATCTTTAATTTCAAAATCAAAGTGAGGTATCTCACCAACAACTTTAATTTCAACATTGTCTTCATCAGTTTCACCAATTGGAACTTCAGGTAGTGGAACACCAGGAACTTCATACATTAAAGCATCAAATTCTTCTTTAAGTGGAGCAATTTGTGCATCAAATTCAGCAATTTTATCTTTTAACTCTTTAACATGAGCTATAGCATCTTTTTTAGCATCATCAGCAAGTGATGGAATAGAAGAAGATATACTATTTCTTTCTTCCTTAATTTTATCTGCTTCTTGATTTAATTTTCTAAGTTGTTCATCAACTTCAAGAAGTCTATCAATATCTACATTAATTAATTTGTTTTTTGCGGCTCCTTTAACAGTTTCGCTATTTTCTCTAATATACTTTATGTCTAACATAAAAATTCACTCCTTCTATCAAAATAACAATTTAAATTTTATATCAAACTAAAAACAATTTCAAGACTAATCTTCATCATCTATTGGTTTTGTCATCATTTCTAGTAGTTTATCATATATTTCTTCTGCATTATTGTTCCAATTACGAGTAATGTTACGTGCATGGTCTTTATTTGCAGCATACATAGTAATACTTACAATTTCATCTTTATCTTCTTTAATTGTACATGTAACTTTAAAAGCATCGTCTTTTACAGGAACAACAACGTTATCTATTGAAAAATCTGTTTTAGCCTTAACAATATTTTTAGAAATAATCTTTTTAATATTGTGTAGGTTAACACCAGGGATAAGTTCTAAAAGTTCTTGTAGGGTCGAAAGACCCGAAGCCGAGATTACATAGGAAACATCGCCAGAGTCTGTATAGATTTCTTCAACATACTCATTGGATTTTAGTTCTTGTATGTATGTACAAATATCAAAATAAGTGATGTCATCAAAATCTTCACAAAACTTTGCTATTTGTTCAACAGTAAGCGGCTTAGAATTTTTTTCTAAGATGTATAATATAATAATTTTGTTATCAAAAATTTCTAAATCCCCAGGCACTTTATATCACTACCTCTCTAAATATTTTTTCTTTACAAATTTCATGATATATGATAACATATTTCATGTAAAAAATAAAGGGAAGTGGCAAAAATCATGGAAAAATCATGTAAAAATTATGTTATAGCAATAGATGGAGAGGCAGGAACAGGAAAATCTACCTTAGCAAAAAACATTGCACAAAAATATGGTATTGTATATTTAGATACAGGAGCAATGTATAGATGTGTAACTCTAACTTGCATAGACAAAGGAATAGAACCAGAAGACATTGAAAAAATTAATGAAGTTTTAAAGGATATTACTATATCTTTTAAAAAAGAGGGAGACAAAACTATAGTTATATGTAATGGAAAAGACGTTACAGAAGAAATTAGAACTCCTAGAGTAGATTCATATGTTGCAAAATTTGCAGCAATAAAAGAAGTAAGAGATAAAATGACACCTCTACAAAGACAAATGGGTAAAACTACAAAAGTTGTAATGGAAGGAAGAGATATAGGGACTGTTGTATTTCCAGATGCAGATGTTAAAATATATTTAGATTGTTCAGAAGAAGAAAGAGCAAATAGACGTTACAAACAAAACCTAGAAAAAGGAATAGAATGCACATATGAAGAAGTACTTACAAACATTAAAGAACGTCATAAACTAGAAACTCAAAGAGATATTGCACCACTTACCGTTGCAAAAGATGCAAGATATATAGATACGACTCACTTAGGACTACAAGAAGTAGAAGATTTAGTTGTATCAATAATTAGAGAGAAGGTTGAATTATAATATGTTAAAAAAAGGATTTTTAGGATGGCTAAAGTTAAATATGAATTATTTATTCTTTAGAGTAAAATACATAAATGAAGAAAATCTAGAACTAATAGATAAAGCAGTTGTCTGTCCAAATCACTCGCATGCTTTTGACCCATTCTGGGTATATTTTAAAGTACCTAACACATGGATTATGGCAAAAGCTGAATTATTTAAAAATAAATTAATGAAATTTTTACTTGTTACATACAACTGTTTTCCAATTGAACGTGGTAAAAAAGATGCAAGAAGCTTAGTTCATGCAATTAAAGCAATAGAAGATCATGAACATTCTAGATTACTTATTTTCCCAGAAGGAACAAGAATAAAAAAAGATAAAGAGCGTGGAAGAGCAAAAGTAGGTCCAGTATTTATTGCATCAAAAGCAGGAGTTCCATTACTTCCAGTATATATTAAGAAAAATCCAAAGATTTTTTCTAAAGTATATGTGGTATTTGGAAAACCTATTGAAGTTCCACAAGACATTCATAAAGATAAAGATAAGATGCAAGAATACTCAGATATGTTACTAGATGAAATATACAAATTAAAAGAACAAATACCTACAAAAAAGAATAAAAAGAAATAATAGTTTTAAGCAACCTAAAGTACTAGGTTGCTATATTTTTTATATTTAAAAGAAAAATAAACTAAATACAAATATAAGATCCTTGACAAGTATACATAAAAATGATATAATCTTCGGGCAACTTAGATTAAAAGAATAAGAAAAATAATTTTATTCTTAGATTACCTAATCATAAATTTGAAAAGGAGGATTTTTTATGATTAAAATTAAAATTTCAAATGTAAAGGATTTCAAAAATTCAGAAATTCCACAGGAGTTTGGCGTTATGCTAAAAAATAGTAAAGAGGTGTTGAAAGGAAAGCTTGTCATAGATATGCCAGTTAATTTGGTACAATTAGAGATGCCTAGAGCATTATCTAAAGATGAAAAGCTATTATTCTTAAAAGAATTTTTCTATAATTTCTGTATAACAGATTATAGATTCAATCAATCACTAGTAGAAGGGGAGATAGAACATTATTACTTTGTAGAATATAATAATGTTAAAAGTCGTAAGACAATAATGCAGAACTTGATGGAATATGAATTAGGTAAGTTTGATAGCAGTAAGAAAAAAGAAAAGATATTATTTGAAGTATTAAGAGCATACAAAGAAGTTCAATTAAAGACAAAACACACAGATAAAAGTTTTGAACTAGAACAAATAACAGGAAGTAGTAGAAGTGAAATAAAAACAATAATTAGACTATTAAATTCTTTGTTAGAAAAAGAAGGATATAAAGGAAGTATTATAGATGTATCATATAAATATGATTCACCATATGAAATGGGAATGCCATATGTATATGGAACAGGTTTTTATAGTATTTTTGCTTTAGAATACTTTGTAAGTAGTCATTAAAATATAAAGAGCACTAGATAAATTCTAGTGCTTTTTTATATTCAAATTTAGGCAAAAAAATAATATAAAAAAGTTAATATTTTTCTTGAACTTGTTAAAAGTATATTATATAATATGTGAAGTACAAATATATATAAATTACAAAAGAGAAAATATTTTTAGGAGGTTAAATTATGAATTTTATTACATATAAAAATTTAATAGATAAATACAATAGAGAAATAGATACAGCAATACAAGATGAAATAAGACCATTTTGTTACAGACATAAAATAACATATCTTCAATATCAAATACTAGAGGTATTATATGAAGAAGGAGAAATGACAATAGGGGATATAAGTGAAATAATGAGTATGGATACAGGTAATATGTCTGCTCAATGTAAGAGACTTGAACAAAAAGGATATACTACAAGAATAAGAAAAAAATATGATGAAAGGGTAGTAGATGTATCTTTATCTCGTCAAGGAAGATTAGTTGTAAGAGAATTAAATGATATATTAAATAGAAGATATAAATCTAAATGGGAAAAACTGCCAGAAGAAGAAAAGCAATTAATGATTGATGCATACGAAATTATGAAAAAACTATTTGTATCTAAAACACCTACTAAAGAAAAAGCAGTTGAAACACCAAATATTTATGAAGAATAACACATAAAAATACGCAAATCATTTGACAATACATGTCAATTGTTGTATAATATTAAAGAATATTTTAACTTTACATAATAACCTAAGATTCGTCTTTAGGTTATTTTAAATTGTAAAAACGTGAAAGGAAGAAAACAATGAAAAATTTAAGAAATGTCGCAATTATTGCCCATGTTGACCATGGTAAAACTACACTTGTTGATGCATTATTAAGACAAAGTGGAACATTTAGACAAAATGAAGCTGTTGAAGAAAGAGTAATGGACTCAAACGATATAGAAAAAGAAAGAGGAATAACAATTCTTTCTAAAAACACTTCTGTTCATTATAATGGTATAAAAATAAATATAGTAGACACACCAGGACACGCAGATTTTGGTGGAGAAGTAGAACGTGTACTTAAAATGGTAGATGGTGTTATACTTTTAGTAGACGCTTTTGATGGTCCAATGCCTCAAACAAGATTTGTTCTATCTAAAGCATTAGCACTAAACCTAGTACCTATTGTTGTTATTAACAAAATAGATAGACCAGGTGCAAGACCTCAAGAAGTAGAAGATGAAGTTCTAGAACTATTTATGGACCTAGATGCATCAGATGAACAATTAGACTTTAAAGTTGTTTATGCATCAGGTAAAAATGGATTTGCTAAATTATCTTTAGATGATGAAAATGTAGATATGAAACCATTATTTGAAACTATTATAAACACTGTTCCAGAACCAGCAGGAAACGAAGAAGATCCACTTCAACTTCTAGTATCTAATATAGATTATGATGAGTATACTGGAAGAGTTGGTATTGGTAGAATCGAAAGAGGAACAATACATAATGGTGAAACAATTGCAATATGCAAAAAAGATGGAAGAGTAGAAAATATTAAAATTGGTAAACTATATACATATGAAGGATTAAACAGAGTTGAAACTGAAGTTGCAAAATGCGGAGATATCGTTGCAGTAACAGGTGTTACAGGAATTGAAATTGGTGAAACAATAGCAGATGTAAACAATCCTGAAGCAATTGAATTTGTAGACATAGATGAACCAACAGTTTCTATGACATTTAGTGTAAACAATGGACCTTTTGCAGGAAAAGAAGGTAAGTTTATTACTTCTAGACACTTAAGAGATAGATTATATAAAGAACTTGAAAGAAACGTATCACTAAGAGTAGAAGATACAGACCAATCAGATAGCTTTAAAGTATCTGGACGTGGAGAACTACATCTATCTATTCTTATTGAAAATATGAGAAGAGAAGGATTTGAGCTTTTAGTTTCTCGTCCAACAGTTATATATAAAGAAATTGATGGAGTAAAATGCGAACCAATGGAAGACCTAACTATAGATGTTCCTGAAGAATTTGTAGGTTCTGTAATGGAAAAAATAGGTCTTAGAAAAGGTGAAATGACTAACATGGCCGCATCTCACTCTCAAGCAGGATATACAAGACTTGAATTTAAAATTCCAGCAAGAGGATTAATTGGATACAGAGGTGAATTCATGACAGATACTAAAGGTAATGGTATCATGAATCACACATTTATGGGATATGAACCATATAAAGGTGACATGCAAACTCGTCAAAGAGGAGCAGTTATAGCTTTTGAACAAGGTAAAGCAACTGGATATGGACTATTCCAAGCACAAGAAAGATCAACATTATTTATTGGACCAGGAACTATGGTATACGTTGGTATGATTGTTGGTGAAAACGCAAGAAGCGAAGATTTAACAATTAACGTTTGTAAAGAAAAACACTTAACAAACACAAGAGCATCAGGAAGTGATGATGCATTAAAACTTGTTCCACCAAAAATAATGTCACTAGAACAATCTCTAGAATTTATTGGAGATGATGAACTAGTAGAAATTACACCAGAAAACATTAGACTAAGAAAGAAAATACTTGATCCAACACAAAGATTTAGACAACAAGGTAAACAACAATAATTAGTCTTTACATAATAAAAATAAAGAAAATGCATACACTAATAGTGTGTGTATTTTTTTATGTCAAAGAACTAAAAAATAGTGAAAAATAAGTCGTTTTATACCGATTTTTTTATTGCAAAAGATACCTCTTTATTATATAATTTAGTTAGTTAAAAAGTATATATATGAAAGGTTGGATTTAAATGAAAGGAAAACTTAGCGGTATATTTAAAGAGGCTCAAAGAGATTATAAAATTATATCCAAAACTTATAAAATTCTTGTCAAAACTTTTGATAAGAAAATACAAATGCATTCAGCAGGACAATGGATTCTAGATAACATGTATATTATCGAAGAACAATATAGTGATATAGTAGACAACAGAAGAGTCTTGAAAAATAAAAGATTACCTCTTGTAAGAACACAAGATGGTAAAACACAAGTTGCTATTTTTGAGCTTGCATATGAGTTAGTTGAATCTCATACAGGCTATGTAGATAAAGAGATTATTTTTGATTGCCTAAGAGAACACCAAAAAGTAACATATTTAACTTCAGAAGAGTTAGATTTGTTTGTTTTAATGGTAAAAATTGCATTATTAAAATTTATTTCAAACATTGCAATTGAAATAACTAATTCTCAAATGCAAAAAATTGAAGTTGAAAGAATACTTGGAAATGAAAATCAATTCCAAGATATGAAAAATGCAGATAAATTCTTCAAGGAGATAGGTAAGAGTGGCAAGCTATCAGATTTAAGCAGTGCATCAAATACAAACACTGCCTTTGTTGAGTATATGTCTTATAGATTAAAAGAGATGGGTACTCAAGGAGATAGATATTATGCACAATTACAAGAAGAAATAAATAAGCTTGGTTTCTCAATTGAGGAAGCAATAATTAAAGAACATATGATAATTGCAAAAAGCACCGATCAAATAGGAAGAGCAATTTCATCATATAAAGTGTTACAAGCTTTAAACTTTAGACAAATATTTGAAGCAGTAAATAAAATTGATGAAACATTACTAGAAGATTATACTGGTGAGTTTGAAAAATGTGATTATAAAACAAAAGCAAGATATAGACAATATATTATAAAACTTGCAGAAAAGTATAAATTATCTGAAGTATATGTTGCAAAGAAAGCAATTCAATGTTCAAAGAATTATAAAAGACATGTAGGATTTTTCCTTATTGGAGATCAAAAATATTTGCTTCAAGAAGCATTAGGAAAATCTGGTTTAAAACAAAGATTATTATATAAAGTCTTTGTACCAATTAGACAACAATTATTTATATTAACACTTTTAGGATTATCCACAGCTATAACTATAGCAGGATATAACATCGCAAAGCCAGAAAATTGGTTTCTAAAAATATGCGCTATATTAATATTCTTTACATTTGGACTAGAATTATCAGATAAAGTAGTAAATTATATTATTAGAAAAATGGTAAAACCTAAAATGCTACCAAGATATAATTTCTCTAAAAATATAGATGATGATTCAAAAACATATATAGTAATGCCAACCATTATTTCATCACTAGATAAACTAGATAAGATGATAGAAAAAATGGAGGTTACTTATCTATCAAATACAAGTAAAAATCTATACTTTATGCTACTTGGTGATTGCTGTGCAGCAAACACAAAAGAGATAAAAATGGATAAAGATATAGTTACATATGCAAAAAAAAGATTAGATGAATTAAATGCTAAATATCCACTAGAAGATGGACATAAGCTATTTAATTTTATGTATAGAAAACGTGTATATTCAAAAGGAGAAAGCTCATATATGGGCTGGGAGAGAAAAAGAGGAGGACTAATGCAATTTAACTGGTTAGTTCTAGGAAAATTATCTCCTCAAGAAATAGATAAAGCAATGTATCTTACTTATGATGACATAGTTCATACAAAATATGCAATTACAATAGATGAAGATACAGAATTATCTCTAAATAGTGCCAAAGACTTAGTCTCTATTATGGCACATCCATTAAATAAGCCAAAAATGAACAAAGCAAAAACTAGAGTAACAGAAGGATTTGGTCTAATCCAACCAGCAGTTTCTCTAGATATAGAATCTGCAAATAGAAGTCTTTTCTCTAAGCTATTTGGAGGATTTGGAGGAATTGATGTATATACAAATGCAGTTTCAAATACTTACCAAGATGCTTTCCAAGAAGCAATTTTCTGTGGTAAAGGAATTTATGATATAGCTCTATTTGAAAAATTAGTAGCGCCAGAAATTCCAGAAAATTTAGTATTAAGTCATGATCTACTTGAAGGATCAATTATTAAAGCAGGTCTTGCCTCAGACGTAGATGTTCAAGATGGTTTCCCAAATAACTATATTGCATATATGAAGAGAAATCATAGATGGTATAGAGGAGATATGCAAATAATTAGATGGTTACTAAATCCTAAATCTAAATTATCTGCTTTATCTAAATGGAAAATTTTTGATAACATTCGTCGTCCAATGTTAGATGTTATTGCATGTTTTGCAATAGTTGTATCATTATTCCTATCTGCAAGAGCATTTGTACTAACAACACTTGCTTCATTTGCAATAGTAAACATTGGTTACTTTATTGGACTTATAGATATCCTACTTTATGGAGTAAGAATTCATAGAAAAGAACTTCAATATATACCATTAATACATGGATTTGGAGCAGATATTCTAACAATGGTATATAACTTTGTAACACTTCCATATAAAGCATATATGTGTATATCTGCATTTAGCTTGTCTATATATAGAATGTTAGTCTCACATAAAAACTTGCTTCAATGGACAACAGGAGAAATGCTTGAAAAACAAGCAAAATCTAAACTTTCATTCTATTATAGAAATATGATACCAAATATAATAATGGCACTATTTGTAGGGCTTACACCTCTTGCTTTAAACACAGAAGATTTAGTACACTATAACTTCAAACTATTTATTGCACTAGGATTTGCACTTGCACCATACCTTACATACTTACTAGGAAAAGACCACTTATTTGGAAGAATTAAAAAGCTAGATAAAAAAGAAGAAAAAGATATTTTAGACATAGCTAAACGTACATGGGGATTTTTTGATAGTATGATGAATGATACTAACAATTATCTTCCTACAGATAACTTCCAAGAAAATAGAAGATATAAAATAGCTAGTAGAACATCTTCAACAAATATTGGATTTGGAATATTAGCAATAATAGATGCATACGATTTAGGATTCATTACTAAAGAAAATGCTATAGAAAGACTTGTTAAAACATATAGAACAATAATGAAACTTGAAAGATGGCATGGACACCTATATAACTGGTATAACATTAAAACATTAGAGCCTCTAAGACCAAGATTTATCTCTACAGTAGATAGTGGTAACTTTGTATGTGCACTTTATGTTGCAAAAGATTTCTTAGAAAGCGAGAAGATTAAGTTATATAACTATATGCCAGGAACAAATGTAGAGAAGTTTACAGATGCAATTAATGAATTGCTAGGATATACATATACTCTAATTAATGAAACAGATTTTAAAGCGGTATATAGTGGTGCAAGAAACCTATTCTCAATAGGTTTTGATGTTGAATCTGGACAATTAGTAGATAGTTACTATGATATGTTAATGAGTGAGAATAGAATTACATCAATGGTAGCAATCGCTAAAAAAGATATTTCATCTAAACACTGGTTTGCACTTGCAAGAAATATGGTAGATGTAGACGGATATAAAGGCTTAATGTCATGGGCAGGTACATCATTTGAATACTTTATGCCTTATCTATTTATGAAATCATATGAATATACTCTAATAGACCAATCAATGTTTTTAAGTGAATATTCTCAAATGAAATATTCTAAAAAATATAACGTACCATTTGGTATTTCAGAGTCTGCATATGCAAAAAGAGATACAGATTTAAACTATCAGTATAAATCATTTGGTATTCCATGGCTAGGACTAAAACGTGGACTAAATGCATCATTAGTAATTGCTCCATATGCATCGATACTTATGTTAGAGCTAGCACCTAAAAAAGTATTAGATAATTTAAATCAACTAAAAAAATTAAAAATGTATTCTTCATTTGGATTTTATGAGTCAATAGACTACACTCGTGAAAATCTTCATGATAATGTAGACCACGAAGTAATACGTACATATATGGCTCACCATCAAGGCATGGCACTTACTGCAATTAACAACTATATTAATAATGGAATAATACGTAAGAGATTCCATGATGACCCAGGTGTTAAATCTGCAGAAATTCTTCTAAAAGAAAGAGAAAGAATTAGAGTTAAAATTCAAAAGAAGACAAAAGATAAAGAGCATGAATTTAAGCAAAAGAGTGTAAGTGAATATACAACACATGTATCATATACACATGCAGAGAAAAAATATGCAACACTTAAAGATGCTTCAACAAAGATGAACATAGCATTCTTAAGAGGATCAAGATTATCATCTATAATTACAAATACAGGAGCCTCATATATAAGATATAAAGATAAAATTGTTAATAGACAAAGTTATTCAGATGTAGAAAATTCTGGAAACTATATTTATCTTACAGATCTTACAACTGGTAAGATGATATCTACAACAGACTGTAATATACATAGCAAATATAACAAAGAAACTGAAAAAGTTGAATGGATAAGTAGCTTAAATAAAGTAGAATCTCACGTATCAACAAGTGAAATTGAGGCTACAACAGAAATATGTGTATCCCAAGAATATAACGCAGAACTAAGAAAAATTAGTGTATATAATACAACAAATGAAAAACGTGAGATACTTATCAATACATATATGGAACCTGCTATGACAGACTATATGACAAACTTAGTACATCCTTCATTTGCAAATCTACAAATTGAAACATATTACGACGAAGAACTTGACGCACTTGTAGCTTCAAAAAGAAAAAGAAGTGATGATGATACAGATTTATATGTATTTACTAAGTTAATAGGTGTTTCATTAGATAAGGACTTTGAAACAGAAAAGAAAAAGCTTTATGATAATGCAGAAGATGCATATAATGGAAAACTAACTCGTTATCCTTTATGGCCAGTATTATCTTTTAGAGGAAAGATTATACTTGATCCATATGAAAGACAAGAATTCTATTATTTTGTTGGTGCATCAGATACAAAATATAAAATTTCAAACGCAGTAGTAAGCTTAAACGAAAAGGGAATAGAAGACCAATTCAAACTTACTGCAGAACTAAACTCAGTTATTGCAAGATATTTAAACTTAGTACCTACTAAGGCAGAAATATACAATAATATATTAAAAGAAGTAATGTTTAATAAAAAAGAGCTTAAAGCCAGCGATAATTTCTGGAACGAGCAATTAAACCAATCTCTACTATGGAAATATTCAATTTCTGGAGACTTACCAATTATTGTTGTATATATAGACAGTATTAAAAATGCCGGAATTATTACTGAAGTAATTAAATTTATGGATTACGTTAAGAATAGAAAAATAGACTTAGATATAGTAGTTATAATCGATGAAAAGATTAAAGAAAATGGTCCAGTATATACATATGTAAGACAAAGACTAGACAGAGCAGTATACATGGATTATACAAAAGGAAACATCTATATACTAAATCTAAATTCTCTAACAAAACAAGAATTTACATTATTATCATTCTTATCTAGAAGATATATAAAAGATGTTAGTGATTTTCTATACGTAGATAAAGAAGAAGACTCAATAGATGAGTTGTTAAACAAAAAGTAATAATAGGAGGTATATGAAAACATGGAAAAAGATGCAATAAATTTAAAAGCGTTTAACATGTATGGTGGATTTACAGAATCTGGTAATGAATACCATATACTAAATACAAAAACACCAGTTCCTTGGTGTAATGTAATGGCAAATGAGCACTTTGGTACTATAGTTTCAAGCTATGGTACCGTGTACTCATATTATAAAAACTCACAAAGTTTTAAAATAACTAACTGGTGTAATGACTGGATTAGTTTTGTACCTGGAGAATTCTTTGAAGGTATTTATGATAATAACTACAACTTAGCTTATGGCTTTGGATATACAACTGTTACTCAATTAGATGATGGAATAGACAAAACAATGGATATTTTTATATCTAGTTATGAAAATGTAAAATTTCAAAGAGTAAAATTAAAAAATACAACAAAAGAAAAGAAAAATTTAAAAATATCTTATAGAATTGATCCAGTACTTGGAGTAGTAAAAGATGTAAATAGAAATTATATTCTATGTAAGGAACTAGAAAATGGAATTGAGTTAAAAAATCCATATAGCATAGAGTTTTCAAACTGCGTATCATATGTTAGTGTTGTGGGTCAATCTAAAGAAGTAATAGTAAGATATGACACTTCAGACTATAAAGCAGAAGTTGAAATTAATTTGAATATGGATGAAGAAGCCGAGTTTACATTTATTTTAGGATGTTCAGAAGATCAAAATCATATTAATTCAGTAATTCACAATTTTGATGATACAGACGCAATTGAAAGAGAATATAAGAATACTATAGAATATTGGAAAAAGCTTGTAGTAAAGAATATGAAGCTTAAAGATGAATATCTAAATATAATGGCAAATGGTTGGTTACTATATCAAACTATTGTATGTAGATTATTTGCAAGAAGTGGCTTTTATCAATCTGGTGGAGCAATAGGATATAGAGATCAGCTGCAAGATTCACTTGCAATAATTAGCTCATGGCCAGAAAAAACAAGAAGTCAAATAATACTTCACGCGTCAAAACAATTTGAAAAAGGAGATGTACTTCACTGGTGGCATGAACATAGTGGTGCAGGAATTAGAACATACTTTAGTGACGATTATCTATGGCTTCCATATGTTCTTTGTGACTATGTTCAAAGAACAGGAGACATTTCTATTCTAGATGAAATGACACCATATCTTGAAGACAAAGACATGGGTGGTAGACGTGAAGTATATGATATATACAGAAATATTGAAAAATATGATTCTGTATATAATCATGCACGCTTAGCAATAGACTATGCACTAAGTAGAAAAAGCGAGAAAAACGGACTTTTATCTATAGGTGACGGAGACTGGAACGATGGATTTAGTAACATACGTGGAGAGTCTGTATGGCTAACATTTTTCATGATTAACCTACTAGATAAATTTACATATCTTACTAACTTAAAATTTGATACACAACTTGCAAAAAGATATGAAAAAGAAAAAGAAGCACTTAAAGAAGCTGTATTAAAAAACACTTGGGATGAGGATCACTTTGTTAGAGCTTTCTTTGAAAATGGTGAAGTATTAGGTTCATACAAGAATAAAGAATGTAAAATTGATTTAATTTCTCAAGCTTGGGCAGTTATCTCAATGAAAAAATACAAAGAGATAAAAGATAAATTAGAAACATGTCTTAAAACTGCAGATAAATATTTAGTAGATAGAAATCTTGGCATAGTTAAATTATTATATCCATCATTTAACAATGAAGATAAAAATAATCCAGGATATATTAGAGCATATGTACCAGGAATAAGAGAAAATGGTGGACAGTATACCCACGCGTCTGTTTGGCTTGCAAAAGCATATTTTGAGTTAAACAAATATGATGAAGGATTAGAAATACTTAAAATGATTAATCCAATATCTCATTCAGACACAAAAGAAAAAGCAGATGTATATATGGTAGAACCTTATGTAATGGCTGCAGACATATATTCAAACGAAGAACACCCAGGACGTGGTGGTTGGACTTGGTATACGGGATCTTCTGCATGGATGTATAAAGTAATAGAAGACTATTTATCAGATAATATGTCAGATTAAATAAAGAGGATAAAACCTCTTTATTTTTTATATATTTATTGATTATTATAAAAATATATTATATTATTTAATTGTAATTTTTGGAGGTTATTTATTATGAAAAATACTAATAAAATATTTGCTATAATTATAGCTTTAGCACTCGTATTAGCGACTGCTTTACCATCAGTTGTAAGAGCTGGTGAAACAAAAGTTGAATTTGTAGAAGGTGAAGAAATTACTATTAAACTATATGATGGAATGTACATATCAAACTTAACAGAAAAAGAAGCTGTATGTTTAGATTATTTATACAATATGTATAGACTAATACCAACGCGTTCAGATAAACCAGAATATTCATCAAAAGTTCAAAATAGTAGTATGAAAGCATTATTCTATTACAAAAAAGAATCAGAAAATGAATTCAGTATCCATTTTGCAGATAATGCTGGACAAGAAGATAATATAGAATATATTCCAAATCTTGAAGTCCCAATTACTCAAGAAGCATTTGGTGAAAATGTACCTGGTAAAATAACTGTAAGTTTTGAAAAAGAAAAAATGATTAATGAAATTTCAATAAATTACGATGTAGCTAGTATGCCATTTAATTCAACAAATACAGTTGGTGAATTACTATCATGGGTTTGGGCTAATAGTTCAACAACAGAAGAACTAAAAATATTTACAAATAGAAACACAGAAATATATAAATATAATGACAAAAGTTTAGAAGTATTAACAAGCAATAATGATGAAGATGAATTAGGTACAGAAGATGAATATGCAATTATGTTTGGAGTTGAACCTTCTTCAAATAATTATATTTATACAAGCAGTTTAACAAATCTTGAATGGTATAGTAATAAACCAATTACAGAGCTTAACCAATTTGTGGTAAAAGTAAATGGAGTAGTTCGTGATGATATCATAGTGTCATATAGCAGTACATGGAATTGTGCAATGTTATATGTACCAATTGGAAAACCAGCTGCAGAAACTTCAACAGCTAATAAAGGAGATTTAGATAGAAATAATGTAGTAGATGCAAATGATGCATCTGTTGCTCTAGAGTTATTTAAATCACAAAACGCTACAGCAGAAGATGTGAGAATTGGTGACATGGATGAAAACAATTTAATTGATGCAAATGATGCAAGTTTAATACTTGAATATTATAAAACACATCAATAAAGAAAAAATTATAACAACATTAAATAAAGAGGCTAATAACCTCTTTATTTTTTTGTTGTCAATTAGTCAAATGACAAAAACGGAAATATCGTTGTATATTTATAATTTAAATGATATCATTTATTATGTAAGAATATAGGAGGGATTATTGTATGAAAAAATATAAAAGTTTAGCTTTACTAGCTATTATTGCATTAGTATTAAATATTTGTGCTCCAACAATTGCTAATGCAGATTTAATTGAAAATGGTAAAGCAGCTCTTGAAGTTTTTCACTCAGATGAATCAGGACTAGCTATGTTTACTGGAGATGAACTAAAAGTTACAGTTGATGGAAATACCATTACCGGCTCATTCTGGGACATGATTGATGTAGGATCAAACGTTACTGTAGAATATACTGTATTACCAAATTACGTTTTTGATGGTTGGTTTAACAATGAAAATGAAATTGTATCAACAAATACAACATATTCTTTTGTCATGGGACAAGAAGATATATGCTTAAGAGCACAAATATCAAGAGCAGATGGAAAGTCTGCAAGACTTGAAGCAGATCCTTTTTGGACAAATTTTGGATGGAATACTCCAGATTATAATTTAGAATATAAAACAGTTACTATAACAAATAGAGGTAACTTAACTATAAAAAATATTAGTTTTGTATATGATGAAACAAAATTAGATATAGTTTATGATAATAGTGATGCTTTAAATGCTATGGAACCGGGACAATCTTTTACATATAAAGTAAAGCCAATTAGTGGAGCATTTACAACAGAAGAATATTCACAAAACGAATGGATAACTTTTGATGGCACAATAAATATAGACGGAGAAAATAAATATTACCACTCAGATGCAGTTATAGAAATTGGTGTAAACGAAACAGGAGAAGATCCTTATTCGCCAGTTGATAATGAAATAGTAGTAAATATAGAAGGATACGACCAAAAGCCAGCTCAAGGACAAAATCTACCACGTTGGATTGCAACTGGAGCAAATGGTAATACAAGAGTACTACCTGAAGGCACACATTGGGAAATGTACAATAAAAATGATAATAGATGGGAAATTGCACCAGGTGAACCTATTAGTGATGGACATTATAGATACATGGTAGAAATTGCTGTATCAATGGATGTGGACGAAAATGTAGAGGTATTATTACAAGGTGATGGAATACCAGAAGGAACATGGTATGTAATGGACGTAGATAGAGTAGAAATTGACCCTGTTACAGCAGAAAGCCTTATCTTTGCATATATCAACGATGTAGATTTTAGTAGTGCTCAAGAAAATGTAACAATAACATATGATGCAAATGGTGGTACACCAAGTGAGAGTTACTATAGTTCTATTGAGGTTCCAAGAGGTACTCAAATGTATGTAATGAATCCATCAACAGACTTAATTACACCTCCTCAAGGACAAGTTTTTGATGGTTATCTAGTAGATGGACAAAAATATGAAATTGGACAAAGCTTCCTAGTAAACTCAAACACATATATAATGTATATGTGGAAATATGATCCATATGCAGATTTAACACCAATATATAATGTACATTTAACATTACAAAAACCAGAAGTTGGAGCAACTAATGAAGCAATTAATGTAGATTATGGTGGATATGGGGCTGTAGAAGGAACTATTCATCCTGTTGTTACTACTCAATCAGATGAACAAATTCTTGTAACACATACTGAATGGGTTAAAGGAACATATGCTACAGCAGGAGATGAATTTGGCCAAATCTTTGAAGGAACATTTGAAGATGGTAAGGCATATTATGCATTGATAGAATTTGAAGCAAAAGACGGATATAAACTAGATAATAATATTAGTATTTCAATTAATAATAATGAACCAGCAGAAGTATTCCCAATATATGGAGCTACAAATACTATGGTTATTGCAAAAGTTTATGCTGGTCAAGAACCTGAGCAAAGACAAGCAGACCAAATACAAATATGGAAAAATGATGGTGGACAAATATCTGTAGATTACACACCAAGTGAACCAAATATATATGATATAAACGCAAAAGATCCAGCAAACTGGATGGATGGTGGCGAAGTAGTACAATTGTATAAAGGAGATTCAATTACTGTAAGTGCAAGACCAAATCCAGGATACGAATTTGTAGGATGGTACCATGTAGATATACAATGGGCTCCAAATTCAGATCCAGAAGATGAACATCATCTTCCATATCAAGGAGAGGCAATCTCAACAGACTCTAGTTTTACATATTCACCAGCTGTAACAGTAGTTCCAGGAGACTCAGAACCATTAAGATATGTATGTGCAAGATTTGAACCAACTGAACCAGTAGATCCTACAGTTGTAGTTCACACAGTATTTATGAATGGTGGTGGAAGCTATCAAGTACAATATAATACAGAAGACCAAGAAGAACTTGGAAAGCAAAATAAAGATTTAACATCTTCAGGATTCTTTGCTGTTCCAGAAGGAAATACAATGAAACTAACTGCTAAACCTGCAGCAGGTTATGTATTTAAAGGATGGTATAAAACTCACGAAGAAAATGGTAATACTTGGGTATTAGATGAAATTGTATCAAATAAAGCAACATATACATTTACACCAAGTGGATATCCATACTTAACTCCAGTATTTGAACAAGAAAGTCCATCACAATACAAAAAAGGAGATTTAGATAGAAATGGTGTAGTTGATGCAAACGATGCATCTGTTGCACTAGAATTATATAAGGCTCAAAGTGCTACAGCAGAAGATGTAACAATTGGAGATATGGACGAAAATGATTTAATTGATGCAAATGATGCAAGTTTAATACTAGAATATTTTAAAACTCATCAATAAATAAAGATTGATAAATAAAGAGGCTAATAACCTCTTTATTTTTTATACAAATTTCTAATCAGTCAATTGACACATATGACAATTTAATTGTATATTTTATTAATTAATGATAATATTATAATGTAAATTATAAAGGAGAAAAGATATATGAAAAAGATAATAGTTGGAATTGTATTTGTTCTTATGCTAACAATGATGTTTTCACCATTTGTAAGCGTTAAGGCAGCAGGCAATAGAGTAAATCATTATAATTGGTATGTAAGTAAAACAGAATTTGAAATTGTACCTGCAGACACAGATTTACTTGAATATGTTAATAGTAAAAAACATAACGTAAGTGAAGGTGCAGAATATAATGCCGACTGGCTTACTTTTTATGGAGAATTTGACGGAATATACAAATATCCTAAAGCAGAAGATGGATTAACATTTAAGTTTAGAAGAGAAGAAACAATTGATGGAATAAGACATCTATATTATGATATTTGCTATACACAAGTAATAGTAATACCTAATGGTACAGCAAAATATCCTATTCAAAACGTAAACATAATTAATTCATATAATATATCTTCAAACACAGTAACAATATATATAGGAAACGTAACAGAAAACGGAATATCTAGACTAAAATATATGTTCTCAGATAGTAGTGTTAATACAGAAACACTAGAAGAAATAAGAAAAATATTACCAGAAGATTATGCAGCTTTACTTCCAACAACAGAAGGAGAATTTGCAGTATGTAATGATAATTCAATAACAGTAGATGAGTCTTTCTTTGATGCAAGAGTTGTTGCAAATAGATATTTTGAAGGAACTGTTACAAACACATCAAATAACAAAATATATAATCAAGTAATATTTTTAGGTTTAGTAGGTAAAACTCAAAGTGAATTAGTAGATGAAAATAGAATAGAAGATATGAATTTAAAAGGCTGGAATATAAGAAAGGTACAATGGGATGCAGACGAACAAGAAAAAGTTGAACAAGCAGAGTCATATGGTGAAGAGTATTTTCCATTAGAATTCCCAGAAGAATATGTAAAAGCATTTAATGATTCAACAACTTATCCTTTAACATCATACTTTATAGCAGATGATATTGGTGAAAAATACACAGGGTATATTATAAGAAATGGTGTAATGACTCAAGTAGATAATTACCCAATAAATAGAACTATAGTTAAAATAGTAAATACATCTGCAAATGTAGAAAATGAATCTCAAGTCCTAAAAGGAGATTTAGATAAAAATAACGTTGTAGATGCAAACGATGCATCAGTCGCACTAGAACTATATAAAGCACAAAGTGCAACTCAAGAAGATATCTTAATTGGAGATATGGATCAAAACAATTTAATTGATGCAAATGATGCAAGTTTAATACTTGAATATTATAAAACTCATCAATAAAGGAGGATAATATGAAGAAAAAATATCTATCTTTAATAATAGTATTCTCACTATTAATGACTATATTTATGCCTACAGCAACTAATGCTGTAACAACAATTAGACAAGGTAATAAAATAGTTAATACAACAACTTCTGAAAGCTTAATTTATCAAGGAAGCGAGCATAGATCAACAATTTATGCTGGTGAAGTAAAAAAAGATGGAGTAACAGTCTTAAGATATCTTTATTCAACAGACGTTACTCGTGCATCAGTGCTTTTTGATAGACTAAGAATAGCACTTCCAACAGATTTTAGTAACCTAGTTCCAGCAATTGTAGAAGAGCAAACAGAAAAAGGATTAAAAGAATTATCTACAACATCTCTTGAAGGAGTAGATCTTACTTCTTTAAAAGCAGATTGGAAAAATGCATGCAGTGTTGTAAATCAAATATATGGCGATGAAAATCTAAACGAAGTGGTAAATAGCAATATGTATGAAGTAAATGATGAATTTAAAAGTACTTTAGATGCACTTAATCAACCTAGACTTGAAGTACTAGACGAGCCAATTGAAGAAGATGATGTTATAGTATCGCACCTAGGAACACAAACAACAGATTCAGTTTCTTTTACAGTAATAGATGGGCAACTTATTGAAGTTCATGATGTAAATTTAATATATTTATCTGAAGCTACAACAGTAATATATACATCAGTAAATATTGGAGAAAATAATCAAGTGTTAAAAGGAGATTTAGATAGAAATAATGTAGTTGATGCAAACGATGCATCAGTTGTACTTGAGCTATATAAAGCACAAAATGCAACAGCAGAAGACATTTCAATAGGAGATATGGACAACAATAATTTAATTGACGCAAATGACGCAAGTTTAATACTTGAGTATTATAAAACTCATCAATAAAGGAGGATAATATGAAGAAAAAATATTTATCTTTAATAATAGTATTTTCCATGTTAATGACATTGTTTATTCCAACAATGTACAGTGCAGGTCAAATAGGTCAAACAAGAACTTCTATTGTTAAAACTGATGAATTACAAAAAGAATCAACTGTATATGCTGGAGAAATATTTGTAGATGGTTCATCACAAATGCAATGGCTGTATTCGTCTGATATATCTAATCAACAGACTGTTTTTGAAAATTTGAAAACTTCATTAAATGGAACAACTTTTGCTGATTTAGTTCCTACATTAGATGAAAAAACAGATAATAATGGATTAGCAGTTAGTTCTTCTCATCAATCTGATATGAATAATAGTTGGACTAGTGCTAATTATGTAGCAAATCAGTTTTATACTGGAACAATAGGAACTGAAACAAATGGTAATTTATATGATAATAATACAACTTATAAAAATAATATAGATACATCTTATTCATCTTATCAAGGTGAAGTTGACAATCCAATTGATTTTAGCAAAAGAGTTTTATCTACACTGTCTGTTGCATCAGATTCTGAAATAGTTTCTATTGAAGGTGTTCCAACAAAAGTTATTACTATAACTTTCAATTTGGAAGCAACAACCATAATTTATACATCAGTAAATATTACAACAGATACAGAAATATCAAAGGGTGACCTTGATGGAAACAATGTAGTAGACGCAAATGACGCATCAGTTGTTCTAGAACTATATAAAGCACAAAATGCAACAACAGAAGATATTGCTATAGGTGATATGGATAACAATAATTTATTAGATGCAAATGATGCAAGTTTAATATTAGAATACTTTAAAACACATCAATAAAAAGGAGAAAAAATATGAAGAAAAAATATTTATCTTTAGTTTTAGTATTTTCAATTATAATTACAATGGTTGTGCCTACAAAGGTAAGTGCTGAAGGCGAAACAGAGAGAGCATTTACACAACACATAATAACGGTAAACAGCCCAATTGTTACTTTATACGTTGGAGAAGTATCAAAAGAAGGTGTCTCACAATTTAAATATCTATACTCTGACAAAGAAATAAATGAATATGCTTTAAATTACATTAGAAATAGTGGAATATTAACAGAAGAATATGCGAATTTAATGCCAACAACAGCCGGAAAAGTAAAAGTATGTACGGATAGTTCAATAACAATGAGTTGGATATATTATAATGCAAGTTATGCAGCAAATAATGTATTTACAGGAAATGTCACCGACACTTCAGATATAAAATTGTATAATGAGACTAAATATAATGAATATGTAGGAAATTCTCAACAAATAGTTGCTGCAGAGCAAGCAGCAATGTCAGATTACGACTTAGCATATAATCAAAGAAAAGCAGAATGGGAAGCAATACCTGGAAATGAAGGGTTAGACTATACAGACGTAGAATCATATGAGCCACCAGTTATAACAAACAATGATTTAAGTTCATTAACTGGTGAATATGGGGAGTACATAATTGCAGATAAAATAACTAGAGCAGGTGAAGACTACTATAAATACGTAATGTATAATGGTCGTTTATATAAATCCTCTTTAGTAGATGTAGATAGAACCGTAGTAAGAATTATTAGTACGTCTGCAAATGTAACAGACCTTTTAGGAACAGAAAAATATCCATATAAAAACGAAAACATCTATAACGCATATGATATTACATCAAATGATGTAACACTATATGTCGGAAATGTTTCTGTAGATGGAACCTCACAAGCTAAATACTTATACACAGATAAAGAGGTTAATGAAGAAACATTGACAGAAATTAGAAAAATATTACCAGAAGAGTATTCTACTATATTACCAACAACTGCGGGTCAAGTTGCAGTAAGTAATAACAGCTCTTTAAATGTTAATGAAACATATACTGACGCTGGAATAGTTGCGGCAAATAATTACACAGGACATGTTATAGATACATCAAATAATATACTATATAACCAAACAGAGTTTAATAATCTAGCTTTAGCAAGTGCAACAGAAGTAGCAGATGAAGCATCTGTTGAAGCTGAAAATCTAAGTGCATGGAATTTGAGAAAAGAAGAATGGGATGCATATGAACAAGAAAAAGAAATAGAAGATCCATATTATACACCAGTATCTTTTCCCGAAGAATATAGATATGCATTTAATGATTCAACTATATATCCAACAACGTCATACTTTATAGCAGATAAAGTAAACAATAATAGCACCGGTTATATTATAAAATACGGCAGAATAGTTCAAATAGATACATTTCCAGTAAATAGAACAATAATAAAAGTAGTTAATACTTCAGCAAATGTTGATATAAGTATTCAAGTTTTAAAAGGTGACCTAGACAGAAATAATGTGGTAGATGCAAACGATGCATCCGTTGCACTAGAACTATATAAAGCACAAAATGCAACAGCAGAAGATATTGCTATAGGTGATATGGATAACAATAATTTATTAGATGCAAACGATGCAAGTTTAATATTAGAATACTTTAAAACTCATCAATAGAATTGATAGATAAAAAAGAAAGAATAAAGAGGCCAAAAACCTCTTTATTTTTTTAATAAAACAAATATATGTTTATTGAATATTTTTTTAATATATAATATCATTAAATTAACAAGGAAAACGGAGGTTTAATGTATGAAAAATATTAAATTAAAAGCTATTTTTAGTATGTTAATTGTAGTAGTAATGATTCTTAATTTAATACCTTTTAGTATGATAAAAGTATTAGCAAAAGAACCTACTAACATTACAAAAATAGAGATAAACAATATTGATTTAACTTTTAATGATGCAATGAGAGGAACAGATGCAAAAATTCAAGTAAAAGAATATACTTTTCCTGAAAATACAGGCTATTCAAGAGGAAATGACAATGTATGGATTTATCAAGAAGGTCATGGTGTTTATGAAGATAAATTAGTTGCTGGACTTGAAACAACAGTAAATATTGAAGTATTTGCAAAAGAATATGGAATGAATGTTGAAAATCCAGATTATGATTTTGACGAAGACCACTTAAATCAAATTGAAGTATGGATAAATGGAGAAAAAAGAAATGACGCTATTGTCACAAACTATAACACATCATGGCGTTGCGTAGATGTACGTGTTCCTGCAACAGTAGTGGAATATACAGGACCAAAACATACAGTTTCATTTAATACTCAAGGCGGAAGCTCTGTTGAAAGTCAACAAGTAGCTGAAGGATATTATGTATCAAGACCAGGAAAACCAACTAAAGAAAACGAAGTATTTACTGGTTGGTATACAGATCCAGAATGTACAGAATATTTTTATTTTGAAAACAATAAAATTATGAAAGATACAACTATATATGCTGGATGGAGACCTAAAGTTGAAACTCAATATATCAACAAAATAGAGTTTAATAATTTGAACCTAGAATTAAATAATTCAATGACTGGATTTGATGCTAAAGATCAAATTAAGCAATATACTTTCCCTGAAAATGCAAATTATTCAATAGGAAATAACAACGTATGGATTTCTCAAGAAGATCATGGCGTTTATGAAGATAAGTTACTCGCAGGATATGAAACAATAGTAACTATTGAAGTATATGCAAAGCAATATGGATTGAATATTGATAATCCAGATTATGATTTTGATAAAGATCACTTAGATCAAATTGAAGTATGGATAAATGGAGAAAAAAGAGATGACGCTATCGTCACAAACTATAACACATCATGGCGTTGCGTAGATGTACGTATTCCTGCAACAGTAATTAATCAAACAAAAACAGAAGTAAATGAAATAGATATACAACTAGAAGATTTAGCTGTTGGAAGAATAGCAAAAACATTATGGATAAATTTACAAGATAAACAATATTACGGAATTACAGGAAATGCAATTATTATTCCATCATATGTTAATTTAGGAGATGAATTTACATATGAAGATGGTGAAAGATTTGCAGCAGGAGAAACATATAGAGTTCTCTTCAACTATAATATAGATAAAGATAATTATACTGAAGGACAAGATTTAGTAGTTAAATTTAATGGTAATGTTGCAACTAAAACTATAAGTCCACTTGATGGAGAAACTGAATACTATGAAGCATTAATAACACTACCAGGTGGTACAAAATATACTGTAACATTTGAAACATATGGAGGAGCTCCAGTACCAGAAAATCAACTAGTACTTGAAGGAAAGAAAGCAACAAAACCAAGCACAGATCCTCAAAAAGGCTCAGATTTAGTATTTGGCGGTTGGTATACAGATACAACATTTAAAACACCATTTAACTTTAACAATCCAATTACAGAAAATACTACAATATATGCAAAATGGAATGAAAAAGGTGCATATACCCAAGGAGACTTAGATAGAAATGGTGTAGTAGACGCAAATGATGCATCTGTTGCACTAGAACTATATAAAGCACAAAATGCAACAGCAGAAGATATTGCAATAGGAGATATGGACAACAATGATTTAATTGATGCAAATGACGCAAGTTTAATACTAGAGTATTACAAGACTCATCAATAGAATTAAGAGGAGATATTTATGAAAAAAAGATACTTTGCTATATTAATAGCATTTATGATTGTTTTTAGTTATATACCATTTATAGGAGCAAAAGTTATAGCTGCAACAACAATAACAAGAGTAGATATAACCGTAGAACCTCCTATTGTAGGAGATACAATAAATAAAATATATGAAAATTATGGTGGATATCAATATGATAGACCAGATAAAGATGCTGTAGCAACTGTTCCAGCAAGTGCAGGATACCTAGTAGACGGTTCAAATTGGATATTATATGATCCAAACTATGGAGATGCTGGAAACTTTTATGGAACATTCCAAGCTAACACAGATTATTATGCAAGTACACTAATTGTACCAAAAGATGGATATACATTTTCAGAAAGTTGTCAATACTATGTAAATGGTCAAAAAGCAGTATTTGCAGGCGGCGCAGGATATGGAATAGCTGTATGTGGTAAGGTAAGAGCAGTAAGTAAATATACTGTAAGCTTTAATTTTAATGGTGGTACAAATAAATCTTTAAGTATCACAAGTCCAGTAGTGCAAGGTACACAAATAACATTGCCAAGTGTTACAACATCAAATGTAACAGCTCCAGCAAACAAAGTATTTGATGCTTATGAAATTAATGGAACAAGATATAACCCAGGAAGTAAATATACAGTAAATGCTAATACAATTATTAAACTATTATGGAAAGATGCTCAACAATCATATACATATAACATAAATTTATCTAATTATAATACAAAGCCATTATATGGAAAGAGTACACCAAAATATACAATTACAAAAAATGACTCAAAAATTAATAGTATAAATACGCAAGGAACTCACTGGGCAAAACTTAACAATGGTACTTGGCAAGCTTATACTGCTTCTACAATGAACGCGGGAACATATAGATATGAAGTATGTCTTCAAGTTCAAAAAATTCAAAATAACAGCCAATATGAAATAGTAGCAAATATAGGAAACTCAAAAACAATTAAATTAAATAATATTAAACTAGATAATTCTAATAGTCAATACACACTAGTTTATGGGTTTATAGATCAATATACTTTATCTAATCCTAACACAACAAAAAAAGGAGACTTAGACAGAAATGGAGTAGTAGATGCAAATGACGCATCTGTTGCACTAGAACTATACAAAGCACAAAGTGCTACATCAGATGATATAAAAATAGGGGACATGGACAGAAACAATTTAATTGATGCAAACGATGCAAGTTTAATACTTGAGTATTATAAAACTCATCAATAGAAACATAAATAATAAAGAGGTATATTACCTCTTTATTATTGTCTTTATCTATATTGAAATTTTTTAAATTTATTGATAATATTTTATTATAATAGTTATGGAGGTTGTTTTATGAAAAAAATTAAACTTATAACAATATTAGTGTTTATTATTTCACTTGCATTCAGTATAAATAAAGTTAATGCTGAAGTAAGTAATGGAAAAATAACAGTAATAGTAAGTGGATACGAAATTAATTCTACTATTAGTAATGTTGAACAGTATAACACATTAGATGAAACTAAAGAGATAGAAGTTGTTCGACCACACTATGAATTAGTTTCTGAAGTAGGTATTGCTATTTCCCTATATGCAGATGAAGATATTTATGACAGAGAAAGCAATTTAATATATATCAAAGATGAATTGATAAATACTATATATACAGATAATAATGGATTAGCAACTTTTAATAATTTACCACTAGGTAAATATAGGGTATCAAAAAAAGAAATTCCAAATGGATATTATATTGAGGATGACAATCTTTACGTTGTATTAACAGATTATGTAGAAGCATTTGTAGAATATACAATTAATCAAGAAGATAATTGTTCAATACTTCGAGTGAAATATGATAAATATGATGATGTAACAAGAAAAACAGTATATGGTGTATATACAAATGAAAATATAAAAAACTATTTAGGCACAAGTGTAATAATGAAAGATGAATTAGTTGGATTGTTAACTTTTGAAGAAGGTAATTTAGCAATAGTAGAATTACCAAAAGGAAAATATTATTTAAAGGAAATATATGCTCCGTTTCCATACCATATTGAAAGTGATATTAAAAATATCAATATCGAAGAAAATGGAGTTGCATATGAAGTATTGCTAAACTCACCAGTAGTAGAAAGTAATTATACAGGTTCTTTAACAATAATTCCTATGTACTATTACACAGAAAGTGATAAAGAAGAAATAAAAGAAGAAACAAGAAATATGACAGCTGATGAGTTATATAATTATTGTTTAGATAATGGTTATATTTTTGGCGGAGATTTAAAATATTATATTTATTCAGATGAAGAAAAACAAAGTTTATTGTATACAATAGATGCAGCAGATGAATTTATTGTAAAAATAGAGGATATCCCATTTGGGTATTATTACATCGAAAAAGAATGTAATTCTGAAACATCATATGATGAAATAGAAAACTTCACCATTAAAATGGATGAAGAAGACGTTGTTTTATATCAAGGAATAAAAGAAGAGCCATACTCACCAGCACCACCACTTATAGGAATATATTTTTATTATGATGATGGAACTATAAAAACTGAATATGCGCAAGATATTATTGCTAAGGAAAACGGAGGAAGTATTGGCGCTGTTCCAAATATGAAATATATGATTACAGATTCAAATAATAATATACTTATAAGATCAATGACTGACGAAAGTGGTTCTGCCTGGATACCTAGTGAATTATTTGAAGATAATACAACATATTATTTCACAGTAATAGATTCACCAATTGACCTAAATACTCCTGCAAAAACTCCATTTAAATATGTTGAAGGTAAAGAAATTAACGTCCCAATAAAAGTTCAACCAAAATACGGACTAAAAGGTGACTTAGATTTTAATGGAGTAATAGATGCAAACGATGCTTCATTATTACTTGAAACATATAAAAGCGAGAATTGGTCAAGTGCAGACTTACCTATAGCAGATATGGATAATAACAATGTAATAGATGCAAATGATGCAAGTTTAATACTTGAGTATTACAAAACACATTAATAGAGATATAAATAAAACAGAATAATAAAGAGGCAAAACACCTCTTTATTATTTTTATAAATTTCATTAGTAAAATATATTATTTGTGAACTACAGATATATAAATAAAACAAACGGAAATTATGTATATAAAACAAAGGAATATTCTAGCATTTAGGGGTTGAAAAATAAATAATTTATGATATAATATAGGAGTTAAAAAAGAATAATTGGAGGAATAAAAAATGAATGTTAAAGTAGAAAAAAAAGAAAACTCTGTTGTAGAAATTGAATTCACAATGGATAAAGAACAATTTAATCTAGAATTAGACAAAGCTTACAAAGCAAATGCTAAAAAATTCAACGTACCAGGATTTAGAAAAGGTATGGTACCAAGAGCAGTAGTAGAAAAAACATATGGTGAAGGAGTACTATATGAATTTGTTATAGAAAACACTGTAGATGAAGCATATAGAACTGCAGTAGTTGAAAACGAATTAGATATAGTTTCTAGACCAGAATTAGATATAAAACAAATTGGTAAAGATAAAGACTTTATATTTGTTGTAACAGCTTGTGTTAAACCAGAAGCTAAAGTTAAAGAATATAAAGGAATCGAAGTAAAAAAAGTATCAACAAGAGTACTTAAAAAGGATGTAGACGAAGAAATCGAAAAAATTAGAGAAAAGAATGCAAGAATCATTTCAGTAGAAGATAAAAAAAGAACTCTTAAAAACGGAGATATTTCAGTAATAGACTTTGAAGGATTTGTAGATGGTGTTGCATTTGAAGGTGGTAAAGGAGAAAACTTTGAACTAACAATTGGTTCAGGTCAATTCATTCCAGGATTTGAAGATCAAATGGTAGGAATGAAAGCTGGAGAAGAAAAAGACGTAAACGTTAAATTCCCAGATGAATACCACGCACCAGATCTAGCTGGAAAAGACGCAACATTCAAAGTAAAACTACATGAAATTAAAGAAAAAATCTTACCAGAACTAGATGATGAATTTGCAAAAGACGTATCTGAATTTGATTCTTTAGAAGATTATAAAAAAGATCTAAACAAAAAAATAAAAGAAAGAAAAGAAAATACTGCAAAAGCAGAAATGGAACAAGAAGCTTTAGATAAATTCGTAGAAAAAGTAGAAGTTGTAGTTCCAGATGGAATGGTTGACGAAGAAATAGAAAAAATGGTAGAAGAAATGAATGCAAATCTTCAATACCAAGGAATGAACATAGACATGTATCTACAATACATGGGAATGACTCTAGATCAATATAAAGCTCAAATGAGAGAATCTGCAACTAAGAGAATAAAACTTAACCTAGGACTTGAAGCAGTAGCTAAAAAAGAAAAAGTTGAAGTAACAGATGAAGAAATAGATGCTAAAATTAAAGAATTAGCTGCACAATATGGTTCAGGAAATGATGAATCTTTACTTAAAAATGAAAATGCAAGAGCTTATATGAAACAACAACTACAAAACGAAAAACTTATTAAAGTTATTACAGATAACGTTGTTGAAAAATAATTAAATAGATAATTTAAAATAACTCGTTTATACAACTTAATAAATTTGAAGTTTAATTAATATAATTTTTAGGGAGGTTAAAATATGCAAGACAGTTTAGTTCCATACGTAATTGAACAAACAAGTAAAGGAGAAAGATCATACGATATTTTCTCAAGATTATTAAAAGAAAGAATTATTTTCTTATCTGAGCCTGTAGATAGTGCTTCAGCATCTGTAGTAATAGCTCAACTATTATTCCTAGATGCAGAAGATCCTGGAAAAGATATCTACTTATACATTAATACTCCAGGCGGAAGTATAACAGATGGTATGGCTATATATGACACTATGCAATATATTAAATCAGATGTTTGCACTATTTGTGTTGGTATGGCTGCATCAATGGGATCAGTACTACTTGCTGCAGGTACTAAAGGTAAAAGATATGCACTTCCAAACTCAGAAATTCTAATTCACCAACCTTTAATTGGTGGTGGCGGACTTTCTGGTCAAACTACAGAAATTAAAATTCATGCAGATCATATGGTTAGAACTAGAGAAAAACTTAATAAAATATTAAGTGAGAGAACTGGTCAACCAATTGAAACAATAGAAAAAGATACAGAAAGAGATCATTACATGACAGCTGAGGAAGCTAAAGAATATGGTCTAATAGACGAAGTTATGGATAATATCAATAACATAAAGGAGAGTAAATAATGGCAAATAAGGGTTCAAATCATAATTCAAAGCAACCCATATTTTGCTCATTTTGTGGAAGACTAAGACAAGAAGTAGATAAGCTTATCGAAGGACCAAACAGTGTCTATATTTGTGATGAATGCGTAGAAATCTGTCACAAGATTATGAAAGACGAAGAAATACTTTCACAAGAAAATATTATGGGTTCAAAAGATTTAGTATCATCAGACGAATTACCTTCACCAGAAGTTATAAAAAATGTTCTAGATGAATATGTAATAGGTCAAGATGATGCAAAAAAAGTATTATCTGTTGCTGTATACAATCATTATAAACGTATAGCAAACATGGATAAACTAGATGATGTAGAAATACAAAAAAGTAATATATTACTTCTTGGACCAACTGGATGTGGTAAAACATTACTTGCACAAACACTTGCCAAAATTCTAAAAGTTCCATTTGCAATAGCAGATGCTACAACACTTACTGAAGCAGGATATGTTGGAGAAGATGTTGAAAACATTCTTTTAAGACTTATTCAAGCTGCAGACTATGATGTTAAAAAAGCAGAACGTGGAATTATATATATAGATGAATTAGATAAGATTTCAAGAAAAAGTGAAAACGTATCTATAACAAGAGATGTAAGTGGTGAAGGAGTACAACAAGCACTTCTAAAGATAATTGAAGGAACTGTTGCAAACGTACCACCTCAAGGTGGAAGAAAACATCCACAACAAGAATTTATTAAAATTGATACATCAAACATCCTATTTATCTGTGGTGGTGCTTTTGATGGTTTAGAAAAAATCATTGAATCAAGAATAGATACTAAGACTATGGGCTTTGGAGCTAAAATTGAAGCTAAAAAAGATTTAGATGTAGGTAAAATATTTGCTCAAGTACAACCACAAGATATTGTTAAATTTGGACTTATTCCAGAGTTAGTTGGTAGACTACCTATTATAACTAGTCTTAGCCAATTAAATGAGGATGCATTAATAGACATTATAACTAAACCTAAAAACGCAATACTAAAACAATATATAAAATTATTCAAAATGGATAATTGTGAATTAGATGTTAAAGAAGATGCGTTAAATGCAATAGTTCATTGTGCAGTTGAAAGAAAAACTGGTGCAAGGGGATTAAGAGCAATAATGGAAAATGTTATGATGGAAGCAATGTATGAGGTACCTTCAAATAAAGACATAACAAAATGTGTAATAACTGAAGATGTAGTTACAAAAGGTGCTAAACCTACATATATAATGGAGACACAAGAAAAGTAAGGGTAAAACCTTGCTTTTTTTTATTGCCTTTTATATAATTAAATAATGAAAGTAGGGAAGAATAAATGAAATATTACTACCTAGACAATAAAAACGCTCTAAATGGCAAATATGGTGAAATAAGCAATGGATTACTAGAAGAAAAGAAGTCAAAGTTTTACTCATATGTATTTCATATAGATAATGAACTAGATGCTATTGATAAGCTTAATAACATAAAAAGAGATAACCGAGATGCAAGACATGTTGTATATATATACTCATATCTAGAAAATAATATGCCATCAATTCGCTTTTCAGATGATGGAGAGCCACAAGGGACTGGGACAAAAGCAATATATGAACTTTTAGATAAAGAAAAAATTACAAATATTTTAGTTGTAATAGTAAGATATTTTGGAGGCATTTTACTTGGTGCGGGTCCTTTGTCTCGTGCTTATCTTAATAGCAGTAAGGATGCATTAGAAAAACTAGATAAAAAAGAGATTTTTAATTATATAAATTATTCATTCAATTGCTCATATAACAGCTACAATATAATTAAGAATAAACTTAATAGGTATATAGATGAAAATATCGTTAAAATCCAAAATAGCGAATTTAAAGAGGATGTTGAAGTGACATTAAATGTTATAGACGAGTATTTAGATGAAATAAAGAATATTATAAAGGAAGTAAATTATGATAGTAAGTGATGCAAATAACCATGTATATTTGGATGAAGGTATTATTTTATATAGTAAAGGTGACGCTAGATTTAATCCTGAATTAAAAATTAGATATAAAGTTGAGCCTGAAGAAAAATTAATAAGATTATATGATGTACCTAGATTTCTAACATATCAAGAAAAAGAATATATATATTACATATTACTTGAGACATTCTGTTTCTATCCTCAAGGAGCAAGAGGGGAGTATAAGGGATTCGCAGATTATACAGTAAAAGAAAATGGATATAGTTTTTATGAATATAACCAAAAAGAGAATCCACAAGGAATATTAGGAGAACTTATCTTTGATATTCCTCGTCCTGAAAGAGAACCAGAAAAAATAGCAAGGATAAGAGATATATATAATATGCTAATTAGAAATTTTAAAGAAATAGGAACAAGACCAATGTGTATAGCTTTCAATGGAGTAATATCAGATTTTAAAACTGTTTATATGGTAATACAATACATATTTGATCATCATCCTAAAATAAAAGAGAAGAAGAGTGAAGTATATATATTCAAAAGAATGGGACTATTTGGAGGAAACAAAAGAATATATATAGTACCAAGAACAATAATAAAAGAAAAAAGAGAAAAAGAAGAAAAAGAAAAGCAAGAAGAACCAAGAATAAAAGCAGAAGAATAAGAATAGTAGAGGAGGGTAAAACCTCCTTTTTATTATGTAATAAAGCATATATATTACATTATTTGTGAACTACATATTAATAAAATAAAACAAAAAGCTCCGCAAATTAATAACAAAAGAAGTACTGGATTTAGTTAAACATTAACTCCTCAAAAATAGCTAAATATAAGACTATATTAAGGCTACAACAAATAACAAAAAATAATTAAATATTTTAAAAAATGTATTGACAAACAAATGTTCGTATTGTATAATAATGATGTAAAAAGAACAAACGTTTATTTATATTATAAGAGGTGTTGAATATGAAAAAAGTAAAAGAACTATCAAAAAACATACTAATGATTCTAGCATTTATATTATTATTTAAATTGGTATTATCATACCAGTTAGCAAAAACAGAATATAAAACATACGACTATACAGTACAAACACAAGATACTTTATGGACAATAGCAGCTAAAATATCAGATGGAGAATCAAATATAAGAAATACTATAATAGAGATTAAGGAAATTAATGAAATGGAAGATGCACAAATATATGTAGGACAAACATTAAAACTCCCAATATATAAATAACCCATAAAAAAGGAACTAGGAAAAGACCTAGTTCTTTTATTTTATCTAATAAATAATATATTATAATTATTTGTTAACAATTGTGTTAATTCTTCATTAATCTGTTTATTAAGTACAAATTCAGAGATTCCAATACAAAGCGTTATTATTACCGCAGCAATCAAAAGAAGAAAGAATACAGTAGTAATTAATTTGCGTTTTTCATATTTATCAAAATCCATTTTAAACATGTATTCTGGAACTTCAACATTATCATTATCCATTACCAATCTCTCCTTTAAATTTAGACTTAAGCTTCTCTCTAACTCTTAAAAGCCTCATTCTAACAGACCCTTCTTTAATTTTAAGAATCTTGCTAATATCTTTATTATCATACTCTTTAGAAAATTTTAAGGTAATAAGTGTTTTTTCTTCATCAGTAAGACTATTTATAAGTTCAAAGAAATCACAATTATTAGCAATATCTAGATAAGCATCATGGTCATCTGGAATAGAGTCCATAATTTTATCTTCAAAAGGAATTATCTTAGCTTTATCAGATCTAGTAATATCTGAACAATTGTTATATAAAATTCTAATTATCCATGTTTTAAAGTATTTAGGATCTTTAAGTTTTCTAATATTTACATATGCTTTATATAAAGTTTCTTGAATTGCATCATCAATATCTACTTCAGTATCAAGTCTAGACTTAGCTATACAATACATTTCCTTTTTATATTTTTGTATCAAACTAGTAAATGCCTCTTTATCTCCATTTTGAGCTTTAATAACAAGTTTTTCATCATCCATAATATTAACCCCTTATAACCCAATTATATCACAAAATGTCAAAAAATAAAGATGAAAAACAAAAAGCTTGAAATGTTTACATAAATATGGTATAATAAATCCGTCAGCAAAAGAATAAAACAACCTTAAAACTTAATAGGAAAAGGAGGAATGTTATGTACGGAAAATTAACATTAAAAGAAAGTTTTTTAAAAAGGAGAATCTCAAGTTATCCAAAACCTGCAGATTTAACCTTAAGTAATGGAAAGGTTTATGATTTAAGCTTTATCTTAGATGAAGATATAGTAGAAATCACAAACAAAAAAGGGGAGCCTATTGGTAAAAAGTTGTCTCAAGAAGAAAGGTATGCAGTAATTGAAGCTGTAATAGATGAGCTAACAACGTTTAGAAAATCTATTAAACATTTTACTATAGCATACAACATGGAATTTTTCAGATTAATAGATGCAACATACGTTGAAGACCCAGAGTTATCTGAAGACATGAAAAATCCAGGAGATGTAATGCTAATTGAACTAGTTAAAAGTAAATATGCTGCAAAATCTAGAATAGTATTATATAGAATACTAAATGAAGTATATGAAATACTATTAAGCAAGTTCAGAGCAGACAAATTATCTGGAACACTAGAGATACCAATCGAATTTAGATTAGACAAACACCAAGCAATGGATTTAGAATATTTTACAAATCAAATAATAAATGCAAAAAAATGGTGTCTAGGACTTAAACATAAAGCATCTGTAAATAAAGACAGAACAATCCTTACTATTGAGATAGAGGAGGAGTTAGAATAATTCTAACTTCTTTTTTTTGCTTTTTAACTATTTTAAGGTTGAAAAATGTTTTTATATGTGGGATAATCTAGATGAGATAACCTAAGGGGATGGAAATATATGAAAAAAACAAAGATAATTATAGCGCTTGTTGTTTTAACAATAGTAAGTATTATAGGAACAACAGTAAATGCGGCAACAATACTCAATTATGAGTCTTTAACATATGGAGAGGCCATATATAAGATATTAGTAGATGGCCAATCATATACAATACCACAAACAGTAACATATGATGACGGATACACTTTAGATTTAGCAAAATTTAAAGAAAGAGTATCACAAATGAGTATAAATGCTCTAACATATAGGAATAACGAAGAAATAACATATAATGGTGGATTATATAATGCAATTATCGACGGAGAATATATAGTTTTCTTCAAAGATAATGCTGCAATAAATAATAATTTGACAGATCAAATAGTAAAAAACGGATTTGAAAGATTTCAGTTATTACCAGATAGAATAAAAAAGAAAGAAACATATGAAACAAGAATAGAAAATGAAAATCCACAAGGAGACATACTAGACCAATACAATTTTAGAATATCTACATATGCAGAAGATATAGCAATATTTGAGCAAATCGAAGCAGATACATCTAAAAAACCAGTTTTAGCTACATTACCATATCTAGGATTAGCTACAAAAACAACTGAAACTTTAAATTTTGATGAACAAAGAATTACAATGAAAATTAATCTTGGATATTATGCTTATGCTTTAGTATGTAGAGATTTAAGATTAGATTCAATAACATATAGTATAAACGGTCAAGCTTATACAGCAGTTCCATCATTTAATAAAGATACATACACATATACAATTAAACTTCCAGATAACACACCAAGTAATGCAACAATTACAACTAAATCTGAAGGATATATGCAAAAGTTAATGGATCAAAATTCTAGTCTAAAAGATATTGATTCAGGCCTTGTAATAACAGAAGCAAATACAAGTTTAAGTAATGGAATGGCAACTGTAAGAGTTACAAACACTTTTGATGTTGTAGGAACATATGGCTCTATGATAGATAAATCATTAAGTAGTAATCCAAGTAGAACATATACAATTAAATTTACAAAATATAACTTCTTAAAAGGAGATATAGACAGAAATGGTGTAGTAGACGCAAATGATGCATCTCTTGCTCTAGAAAAATATAAAATAAATGAATGGTCACAAGATGATTTAAAATATGGTGATATGGACGAAAATAACCTAATAGATGCAAATGATGCCTCTTTAATATTAGAAGTATATAAAACAAACAATTAATGATAATAAAAACAAATTAGAAGATAGATAAACTCTATCTTCTTTTTTATATTATAATTCTGTAAAATAAAAAACATATAAGTAAGAAATATTACCAATAAAATATACAAATAATTGAATATTTTAAGCTTAAGTGATACTATCAAAATAGAGAGATTCAAGTTAAGTAGGAGATAGAAATGAAAACTAAACAAAAGATATTAATTCAAGTATTAATAGCACTTTTTATCGTAATATGTATAAAGAATAATGCTATATATGCACAAAACTTAAGTGGAAACCAAATATTTAAGATTAATTCAAAAACAATTACACAAGCAACTAATATAGATCAATTAAAAAACATGTTTGGAGAACCTAAAATAATAAAAGATTCGCCATTTGGAGGAAAAGCATATACTTTTTATGATAATGAATATAATTGGGTATTACAAATTGAAACAAATGAGTTTGGAGTAATTAAAGGCTATGGTGGTGCCTCTAAGGACTTTGTATCAAATAACTATATATATGGACAAGAAAATGATGATAGAATAGTCTTTTTACAAGGTACAAGACTACACTATATGGACTTCTTTGAAGATACAGATAAAGTATTAGGATTTTATGGCTATACAAATCTAACAGAACAAGAAAGAAAAAATTACTGGACAAACTATATGGCAGACCAAGATAAATACTTAGAATCAATGCAAGAAAGTAGTATAGTAATAAGTAAAGTGGCAAATAAAATAAATGATACAACAGTCAACCCATTTAACCAAACAGCATCCTCACAAGATGTATTAGATGTAGTAGAACAATTAAACGGGGTATCACAAAGTGTAACAGAATATTCTCTAAATTCAGAAAAATCATCTTTTCTAAGTTTTACAGCAAGTCAAAAAATAGAATATGTAGAATGTTATCCAAATCCACTATATCTTGCACAATTAACTGTAGGATATACTAAAGATGAAGATACATATCCATATTTTTTATATAATACAAGAATAGATAAATACGAGCCAAGCTATCAAACAGCACAAGGACTTGTAGAAGGAGTATTCGTAGATCCTACTTTTTTACAAAAGAAACAATATGTAGAATTAACAGATAAAGAAAATAATTTAGTCGAGCAAGTAAAACAAGCATACAACGCATATTTAGAGCAAGGAGAATCTCTAAAAAATGAAAATTTATGGGTAACAGAGCCTGTATATGATAGATTACCACTTGTTGCAGGAAAAATGAATCAAAAAGCAATAGAATCTGCAACACTATTTTTAAATGCAATTAGAAGTGGGCAAGATTTACAACCATTGACGTCTAATCAAAGACTATGTGAAGGTGCACAACATAAATCAGTACTAGTGTTATACTTAAATAACTCTACTAGTGGTTCATATTCACATTATTTTCCAAAACCAGATTTTATAGATCAAGACTTTTATGATAAAGCAATGAATGGTGTAGGAGAAAATCTATATATGGGAAGCTATATTTCAAGTATAAGTTATGCATTAAATGATAGAAGTGGGGATAGTATCTATTGTGGTCATAGATATAATCTTTTAGAACCAGACTATATTGAGTGGGGTGTAGGACAAGCAGGACCAGGATTTGTATATCAAACACAGACATGTCATAAATTTATAGGATCTACAGCAACTCAAAACGATTTAGTAGCATGGCCTGCAAATGGTGTTACATTAATAAATGCTATAGCTGGAGGAATTGGAAACTGGACTGCACAATTTTTTAGATATAATTATGATACATCTAATGTAGGCACTATAACAGTAAATAACTTATCTGCACAAAAAACATATGAGTTTGAAAACGAACTAACAGACTCTCGTCTAGTATCATGGAATGCTGACGAGGTAACATATGAGTCAGGTGATGTTTTTGAAATTACTTTGCATAATGTAAAAAACTTAAAAACAAATCTATACGAAGATTATAAATATAGATCAGTATTTTTAAATTGTCCAAATAAAATAACAGATATAAGTAATGTAAGTATTTCAACTAATATAGATGCAAAAACACTAAATATAGGAGAAACATTTAAAATTAATGCTGTATTGAATAATTACCAAGAACTAGATAATAGATTAATTAAGTTTATTTCATCAGATGAAAATATTGTAACAGTAAGACAAAATGGATTAATAGAAGCAAAAAGTAGTGGAAACGCAACTATAACTATATCAAGCGAACAGGATTCAGCAATATGTAAAACAATAGCAATAACTGTAACTGGTTCGGGGGAAAACCCTCCAACACCTCCAAAACCAGATGATCCATCTGCTATAAAAGTTGGAGACTTAGATAGAAACGGAGTAGTAGATGCAAATGATGCGTCCCTTGCTTTAGAGTTATATAAATCAGACAGTGAGACAGATACAGATATTTTAATTGGTGATTTAGATGATAATGATTTAATAGATGCAAATGATGCAAGCTTAATACTTGAGTATTTCAAAACACATCAATAAGTATAAAATTATAGTAAAGAGGCAAATAACTGCCTCTTTATTTTTTTTACTTATATAAATAAGTATAACGGATTACTCCATATTTGCCATTTAAAGAACGTTTTATGTTAAAAAGAAAAGTTACACAGTAAGACAAAATTTTTAACTATTTTGTCAATATAAAGTAAAATTTAAAAACACAGAAAATAAGACAAATACTTCTTGAAGAATTTTTTGTGTAATGATAAAATTTTTAGTATAAGAAAGGTGAAATATATGAAAAGAGTAAAGATATTATTAATGTCACTAGTAATATGTGCAGCATTATGTCTAACTCATACAACATATGCAGCATTATCTAGTCAAAATGATTTAATAAGAATCCATACATCAACAATGGATTATACAATAACAAATTCAACAACAATAGATCAAATAATTCAACAGTTTGGTCAGCCTAAAATAACAACAGATAGCTGTTTTGGAGGGCACGCATATACATTCTATACAGATGATAATTATTCAAATTACTTATATATTGAAACACTAGCACAAGATAGTGGAATCATATCATTTGGTACAGTAACTCCAGGATATGAAGTATATAACTCTGGATATGATGAAGCATATCCATACCAAGCTAACTGGCCTTTATGTGGTCTAGTTTTCAATAATGGTACAGAATCTAAAGTAAAAGGTGGAGTATATTATAACTGGAATAAATATATAAATAGAAATGCAACAGCTACAGTTGAACTATTTAAATCAACATATTATAGCAATCCATCATATTACCAAAGATGTATTAGTGAACATGCAGTAGCAATGTATAATGCACTATGTGCAGCAAATGGCTATACATGTAATATAGAGTTTAATGAAGACATTTACTATACAAATGAGCAAATGATGCAAAACGGAACAACTATCCTAAGTTACTCAACAAGTCTTGGTAAACAACCATATAGAACAGTAATTGGAACAAGATGGCAATTTACAGATTTAGCTGCATCAAATAATTACTACTTAATGAGCCCAGGAATATATGCAAATTTATTTTATACAGAAGCATTAAATAAAAGAGATATGCCTCAAAGATTTAAATATGGTGTTTTTGATTATGATATAAACACAGGACGTGCCTCAGCATATGTAGTAGGAGATAATATTTTTACTATATGGGATAAAGTATCATTAACTGCAACAGAACAAGCAAGACTAGATTCTGCAAGACAGTATTATTCAAATGCTATGAGCCTCTTTAATTCAAACTCAGGAAGCATATATAAAAATGAACCTGTTTCAAATGTAGCAGAAAGCCTTTATGCAGGAGAATTAAAAGCAAATATGAAAAATGCTATCATAGCATATTACAACGCTATAAGAGCAGGTCAAGGACTATCAACAGTAACTGCAAATACAGCCGCATTTACGCAAGCACAAGCAATGGCAGTATTACAAAGTTATAGATGGCATCAAGAAGGTGAGTCAATAACTCACATGCCTTCAAAACCTGCAGGAGTTAGTCAGTCTTTTTATAACACTGCAATAGGATATGGACAAGTATCACTAGCAGAAAATATAGCAATGTCAAATAATCTAGAGCCATCAACATATGCAATGATGAAATATATAAGACAATTTTTAGATGATAGTTCAGAAACACCATTTAGACTTGGACATAGAACATCACTTCTAATACCATCAAATAGCAATATTGGTTATGGTATTGCAAAAAGTATTGGCGTAATGGAAATAGGACATGATCAGTCAAATGCTCAAGGAATAGAAATGGTAGCTTGGCCATCAGCAAATGGTATAACTTTACTTGAAACATTGGATAATAGCTACTTTAGATGGTCAGCAAAATTCTATAAAAACTATCAAATAACAACTAGCACAAATGTTGAAGTAAAATGTATTCAAACTGGAGAGACATGGAGTTGGGATACAATTCAAAATGGAGATGGATATAGATATTTTAATAGAGTAATAAAGGCTGAAAGCGAATTAGAGAATATGATAATATTTGGAGATGAAACTCTAATACCTCAACCAGGATTTGTATATGAAATAACAATTAAAAATATAACAAACACAAATACAAATAAATCAGTAAATTACACATATAGAGCAGCTTTTGATTACGCAGATACATCAAATTATGGAACAACATTAAATAATATTACAATAGATACAAAAGACTTAATAGCTGTAAGTGGAAAAACAAAAACATATTATGCCCCAGTAGGAGAAGAAATAGATTTAGATGCAATTATAGACGAAGGGGTACTAGATACTAAACTTACATGGAAATCATCAGATAATAATGTACCAATTAAACAAAATGGAACAATAAGTATACCTTCAAACTATAGTGCAGGAAAAAATATTACAATAACTGTAACACATGACTTATCTGGCAAAAAAGATAGTATAACACTATATACATATACTAAAAAAGGAAAAGTAACAATAACTCCAGCAGGTCCAGTTGAAATGCCAATAGACCCAAATACAGAGCAAGAATTTAAAGTAACAAAAATAGGCAATAATTATTCTGGAACTATTGAATGGAAAATAATAGATGAACAATCACCTAATGTATATTTAGATCTTACAGATGACAAAGTAAAAGATTATATTTCAGTAAGACTTGCAAATTCAAATAAATCTGCTTATGTAAAAATAACAGGAGTATCTTCTACAGGATATAAATATAAGTTAGTAGCAATAGCTACTACTCCACAAGGAGTATATGAAGGAGAAGTTGAAATAGCAATTCATAATCCTATAACAGATGTAAGAATACTATCCAAACTTAATGCAGAATATTATGTAAGTACAAGCACAAATAGTATGTCAGAAGATGGGACATCATATCTAGCTACAATATCACTAATAGATTTAAAAAGCAAAACTAATTCAAAAAATATTGTAGATTTTAAAGCTGAAGCCTTGCCAAAAGACAATACATTAGGCAATGAAACAGACTGGAAAATAATTCAAGGAGACGATGTAATTGAGCTACTAGATAATGATGGTAAAGTTAAAATTAAAAAATATGGATATGCTATACTAAGAGCAACTAATGTGCCTTCTGGTGTATACTCAGACATGGCATTATATATACAAGAACCACTACAAAGCATATCAATTTCTGGATCAAGTAATACAATCATTTATGATGATGAAAACCCAACTGAACAAATAGTATTAACTAGAGTGCCTCAAGACAACTTCACTCCAGTAAAGTATAAATCATCAAATACAAATATAGCATCAGTAGATAATAATGGTCTAGTTACATTTAAAGGAGTAGCTGGTAAAGTAACAATAACAGCAACTTCTAGTAATTCAGTTGAACACAATAATACTAAAACAGCAACATATGAATATACAGTAAAAATACCTGTAAAGGAACTTAAATTCCAAAGAGAATTTAAAGAAGTAAATGTTGGAGAATATACACAAAACACAGCATCTCCAATTCCAAGTGTAACTGGTGCAAGTAGTCATATAACATACTCATCAAGTGATACAAGTATAGCTACAGTATCAAGTTCGGGTTCAGTATATGGTGAAAAACCAGGTGTTGCAACAATAACTGCTACAATAGACCCAGAATATACAGGAGGAAAAACTGTTACATCATCATATAAAGTATATGTATTAAATCATATATATACAGCAAAAGTAAATGGTGTAACAAATATGTATGATATTGGAGATGGTGAAGAGTTTAAAGTATCTGTATCACCAAAACACTCTGGATGGCCAACAACAGATACATATGAAGTTGAATGGTCAAGTTCAAATGAAGAAGTGGCAACAGTAGATAAAATAACTGGAGTTGTAACACCAGTAGGAATAGGAAATGCAAGAATAAGTGCAAAAATCACACCAAAATATATGATTGAAGATCAAGAATATACTTTAAGTCCATTTACAAAGTCTTCAACTGTATATGTATCAAAAATTAATGTAACACTAAATGTATCAAATATAGTAGTAAATATTGGAAGCTCAATAATGTGTACAACTCAAATTACTCCACAAACTCAAGCACTAAAAGATAGTTTAACATATAGCATAAGTGATGAAACTATAGCTTCAATTGATCAAAACGGAAAAGTAATTGGTAAAAAACCAGGTAAAGTAACAATAACAGCAACTGTAGATCCAAAGTTTAATAATGGTAAAGTTGTAACATCTACTAAAGAGATTACAGTAGTGAAACATGCACAAAGTGTTGAAATATCTGGACCAAGTACAATTAATACAGGAGATGGAAACCAAAAATATAGTATTAATGTAACTCCATTAGATCATACAGATGAGATAAATGTAGCATGGGAAAGCTTAAATCCAAATGTTGCAACAATAGATCCACAAACTGGAGTATTAACACCAGTAGGACCTGGTAAAGTATTAATAAAAGCAACTGTAATTGCTTCATATATGGGCAAAAATGGTAAAACAACAGCATTAAATACAACAGCTACTAAAACTATTGAAGTAAAATATACTAAACCACCTGAGTATATGAAGGGAGATTTAGATAGAAACAAAGTAGTTGATGCAAATGACGCTTCAGTTGCACTAGAACTATACAAAGCACAAAATGCTACAAAAGAAGATATATTAATAGGAGATATGGACAACAATAACTTAATTGATGCAAATGATGCAAGTTTAATACTTGAGTATTATAAAACTCACTAATATAATAACAATAAAACATTATAGTAAAGAGGCAAATAACTGCCTCTTTATTATTTTATCATTTTATTATACAAAGTAATAATTACATAAAAATTTAACAAAATTGAAATTATTTCTTGATTTATGGAAACTTTGTGATATAATGAAGTCACGTGTTAAAATATTAAAGTAGAAAAAATATAAAGGTGGTAGTAAATGAACAAAGTAAAAATAGCAACAGTACTAGTAATATTATGCATTTTTTCTAGTCTAATTACTTCTATAGTTAAAGCACAAGATAAAATAACACTTAATGCAGATATAATTGAAATCGATAATAATATAGAAATAGTAGACCTTACATGTATGAAAGCAGAATTAGTAACTGAAGAAATAATAGTAGATAATAACACTAAAGAAAATGAAGAAAATACAATTATTCAAAGCACTAATAATGAAATAACAACAACTCAAGAGCAAGAAGTTGCAGATAATAATATAATAAATATGGAAGATGACAATAGCACAGAATGTGAAGTAGTTATTATACCATCTAATACAGGAATAATAGAAATAGAAGAAATAATTGAGTACTCACAAGAATAATTTGTATTATATACTAACTAAAAAGATTTGTTTAAAATATTTAAGAGAATATTGTTAAAAATATAAAAGAGGTAATATGCCTCTTTATTTTTTGCTTAAAATGAAAATTTGAAAACTTAAAGTTGAATTATTTTATATTATTATATATAATGGAGATATAAATATGGAGGAATAATATATGACTAATAAAGGTATAAAAATTGCATTATGCGTTTTTATGATCTCATTATTATTAAATATAAGTAATATATATGCAATAAGTATAACTTCTCCTTCTAAAGTTGCAGTAGGAAAGAATATTACTATTACTTTAAACTTTGGAACAAGTATAGGTGCATATGATTCTATAAAAGTAGACTATGATACAAATCTTTTAGAATATGTGTCAGGAGATAAAATAGAAGAAAGCGTATGGTGGGATAATTCTCCTGAATCAAGAGGAATTACATCAAAGACTTATACATTTAAAGCTAAAGATGACGGATTAGCAACTGTAAAAATATCAGTTAAAGGACTAACAAGTGCAAATCAAACAATGGATTATATAGGAGATGTAAATGTATCAAGAGATATAATACTTGGCTCTGGTATATTAAAAGGAGATGCAGATAAAAATGGAGTAGTAGATGCAAACGATGCATCTTTAATACTTGAAATATATAAATCTGAAAATGCAACCAAAGAACAAACAACTATATGCGATTTAGATAGAAATGGAATTATTGATGCAAACGATGCCTCACTAATTCTAGAACAATTTAAAATTAGAAAATAAAAAAATAATCATTAAAGAGGCTTTTGCCTCTTTATATTTTTGCAAAACCACAAAATAAGTAAATAAAAGCTTTTTTCTTGACATAAATATGAACGGGTGGTATAATCAAAGCGTCCAGACATAAATTTTCAATCTAAGTTTTAATAAAGGAGGAGAAAAACAATGGATATGAGTATACCCATCGTGGTATTGGCACTTCTGATGCTTATATCTTGCATCGCTACAAGGAGACAATTTACATCAATTGTAAATTTACTACAATATCGGTAAGTCTAAATGGAAAGGTAAACACATGCTAATTATATCGCACAGAAATGATATTGACGGTATGGGTGGCGTAGTACTTTTAAAACTAGCTTGCAAAGATGTAGACTATATATTGTGTGAAGATTATAATATTAATCAAATCTTTATGAAAGAATATTTAGAAGGGTGTTTAGATAAATATGATAAGATATTTATCACAGATTTACACTTAAATGATAAATGTTCTAACTTTATAAATAAGACACCAATTAAAGAAAAATTGGTTATATTTGATCATAATGAATCAGTAACACATTTAAATAGTTATCCATTTGCAAACATTGTCATAAAAAAAGATGGTAAGTTATGTTGCTCAACAACATTGTTATATAACTACTTAACATCTAATAATATACTTAAACCCAATCATGCTTTAGATACTTTCTGTGAAACAACACGCATATATGATATTGGACAGTGGAAACTTGATGGTCAAAACCAAATGCCTAGAGACCTTTCACTACTATATGAAATATATGGTCCAGACAAGTATATTGATGTAATGACAAAAAAGCTAAAAAGGAATAGTAAGCACTTCTTACTTAATAATTTTGAGAATAAATCAATTGCATTAAGAAAGGAGTTAATACAACAAACAATTATGTCATATATTGGTAATATGGATTATAAAACAATATGTGGACATAAAGCTGGCATAGCCTACATTTCATATGCTTTTAGAAATGAAGTAGCTCAATGCCTAAGAGAAAATAACGCAAAAGATATTGATGTTGTTATATTAATTGCATTAGACAATAGTTCAATATCTATTAGAAACATCAAGACAGATGTTAATGTTAGGCCAATAGCAGAAAAACTTGGCGGAAAAGGTCATTTTGGAGCTGGAGGTTGCTACATTAACGAAAACAATATTGATGAAGTTCTAAATATTGTGTTATAAAAAGGAAATCATTTGGCTCAACCAGGTGGTTTCTTTTTTAAAAAAATAAATATAATAAAATAATTAATATAGTTAAAGAAATAAAGAGGCAGTTATCCTCTTTATTTTTTTATTATCTTTTGATATAATTCATTAAGGTAATAAACAAATACGACCAAAAGAACATTTGTTTATATAATAAAAGAACAATAAAAAATATAAATATGGAGGTATAAAATGACAACAGAAAAATCATGTGGAGCAGTTATTTTTAATGCTGAGGGTAAAGTATTAATAGTAAAACATAATGCAGGGCATTGGGATTTCCCAAAAGGTCATATGGAAGAAGGAGAAACTGAAAAACAAACTGCATTAAGAGAAGTAAAAGAAGAAACTAATATAGATATTGATATACTAGAAGATTATAGATATGAATCACATTATTCTCCTAAAGAAAATGTTGAAAAAACAGTAATATTCTTCTTAGCTAAAAGTAAATCAGATAAACTAGTAAAACAAGATGCAGAAATAGCAAATATTGGATGGTTTTCAAACTCAGAAGCATTAGATATCCTAACTTATGATAATGCTAAAGAAATATATATAAATGCATATAAAGACTATATAGATAAAGTAAAATAATATAAAAATAGCACGAAAAAACAAGGGTACATTGACTCTTGTTTTTTTGTAGGAAGAAGTATGAATTTTATCATACCTCACATGAAAACATGATTTGTTTTCAAGCCTATATATTAAATAGCTCAGCGATATATCAATAATCTTTCTCCAGATTATAAAGGGTGGCATATAAACCTTTATAAAATATCTCGCGTCCGAGATTCAAAGAATTATTGTTTTATATATATCATTGAAGCTATAGTTGTTGTATTCCTCTGGGGTGAACCTAAGGAGTACATCTTTTAATATATTTATTTAAATAATATTTTACCGGCTTAAATAATCATTTATTGCTTTGTGCAAATCAAATTTTCATAGGTATTATAACACCGTAATTATATTTTGTCAATAAAAATATAACTAAACAAATAAATTTAGATATTAGATTTTACATAAAACAACATTTAAGACTATATATAATATATGAAATATATTATATATACAAAAAAGTAAGAGACAAAAATCTCTTTTCATCTCTTACTATAGGAAAGGATTATGATCTTATGGATCATAACAATCAAATACTTCTCTTTTTATGTATTCAGTTAAATATTTAAAGCAAAATGTCAATTTAATTTTAAATTATTATTAAGGAATACTAATGGCTTTGCATCCAATCGGGAAGAGAAGTGCGCCTTTAATATTAATGTAAGGCTAAACCAAATCAAACGCTACATTATTATAGCACTTTCGTTTACATAAGTAAAGTAATTTGCTTAAAAAAGTGAAAAAATTATGAAAAAGAAAGACATAACAAGTAAAAATATAACTAAAAGAATAAAAATGATAATAAAGAGGCAAATAATATAATTAAAACGTTCATATTTGTCAAATAAAGGATTTTTACATAAAAGTAGTGAAGTTAATCTACTATATAATAAAAATTGCATTAGTTTTTAATTAAAAATAAAAAATAACAATTTTTACAAATTTTAAAAAATTCTGGGTAAGAAGAAAAAATACAAAAAAATAGAAAAAATGAAAAAAATTAAAAAATAGAAAATATGTAAGTAAAATAAAAGAGAAGAATAAGAATTAAATTTTCTTAAAAAAAACAAAATAATATAAAATGTAAAAATTTAGAAATCAGGCATAGAAGAGAGAGGTTTGATAGAGGTCTATCTTTCATATACACGATTGCGCAAAATAATAATTTTGTGAAATTTGGGTAATATGTTTTTACTATATATAGTTATATAAGTCCTTACCCGGAAAACTATATAGATTACTATATTATATCTTATTTTTAAGCTTCATATTTGCTTTTAAAACGACTTTTATTATTTTATAGACTAACTACATTCTAGAATTTCTCATTTTGTTATTTTCGCTTTCTATATTCTATTATTTTTTATTAAATTAACTATATACTTATAAAAATCATATTAAAAATTAATTCCAAGCTCCAATTTTAGTAAACTTCTTAAAAACCTTATTTTGAGCCTATTTTACTGCCATGAAACTATATGGCAAAAAAATAAAAATGGCTTATTTTGGCAATTTGGAAGCCGTTTTTTTTGAGGTTTTTAGCCATTTTCTAAATCCAGCTTAAAATTAGATATTTTCAAAAAATTTATTAGAAATCACATATAACTTAATATAAATTTGAGTTTAAAGTAGCTTTTAAATTTAACTATAAATTAATGACATGTAACTTGTCAGATAAAAAATAAAAACGTCTTAAAATCGAAATTTGAAAGCTATATTTATGAATCAAATTACAATTTTAATAAAGTTAATTTAAAATCAGATCATACATAAAATTTTATATTAAAAATCAAAAATTTTTAAAATTTGTAAAATTATAAATTTTTAATGAAATTCAAATTTTTAAAATTTATTATAATTAATAATTAAAAAATCTCTTAAAAAAATAAAAAATAGAAATAATTCTCAAAAAACAGATGTTCTTTTAATTTAATAATATTTTATTAAAAAATAAGAAAAAAGGAGACTATATAGCCTCCTCTCTCCTACTTACTATTTTTAAAATTTAAAAATTACATTATACTTCTTCTAATACAGCAAATACAACTATTCTATCTGTATTAGTACTCCCATTACATGTAGATAATGCAATTACTTTTGAATTTTCGTTAACACCAATATCTCTGTAATTAATAGATTTTTCTTTAATATACTCAAGTCTTGCTAAGTTAGTCATTGGACTCAGATCACTAAATTCAAATATATTTTTATCCTTAGAAGATACTATTATGACAGAAAACACATATAAATTATATGTTTTATCTTCTAAATAAATCTTTCCAGTTTTATTTTTAGTAAAGAAATTTTTGTTTTTATATTTGCTTAAATCACCAAACATAGCACCTTTATCCATATGATGACCATATACAACAGAGTAAGGATCAGTTAAGTTATTTTTACTTCTGTAATCTAAATAAATTGCACCAGAAAGCGAAAAATTACCTTTATAATCTTTTCTTAAATATTCATGATTATCTTTTCCTTGAACTATTGGATAATCAATTTTAGTACCATCTAGCTCAATCCAAGCAAATATATTTGAATCAATTAGTTTTAATTCTTGTATAGTTTTTCTGTTACTTTCAATATTACCTTCAGGTTTTAAATGAACAATATCTTTATCCAATTTTGCATTGTTAATAATAGCGTATGAACTTACTATAGAGTAAATACCATACGCTAAAATTATTATCAAAGCAATTAATACAATATAATCAATAGTTTTACTAATCATATTTATTAATTTTCTTTTCATATTATAAATTAGTCCTCAGATCTATTTTTCTTTTTTAATATTAAAGCAAGACCAATTATTGCAATTGAAACTAATACTAAATAAGGTAAAGTATTAATTATTACTCCAGTATCGATATCAATAATATCATCTCTATTGTTAATGAATTTAACTTCATTATCAGTTTCTTTTACAACAACATTAGATACTGAACTACCTTGATTTACATTTGCAATTCCAGCAATCTTATATGTAGTAGTATAGTTATTATTATTTGATTCAGATGCAGAATACATAGTATCAACTAAAACACCTTCAATACAAACTCTTTGATTGTGTTTTAGACTAACTGTTTTTGGTGTACCACCAGTAATAGTACCTTCAGATCCTGTAACAGTAGTCCAATCACCATTAGTTAATTGTTCTATATGGTAATCATGAGCACCTTCATCAGTAATTGTAATTGAGAAATCAAAAGATTTAGTTATATCGCCTTTTGGACCAGTTACTTCTTTAACTACATATACATCTGCAAAAGGTTCAACAACATTTGTAAATTTAATAGCATCTACTTTTGTGTTGTTATCTGTAACATTGTATAGTAGTTGAGTAGCAACTTCTAATGCATCATATTCGCCATTTCCATCAGTATCAGTTTTAGCAACATCAAATACAACTTTATATTCTGTTGTATCATTTGTTATATTTCTTTGAGAATTTGAAGCTTCACGAATAGTGTAAGTATAAGTACCTACTTCAGTAAATGTAACATTTGCTGTAATAGTTTGAATAACACTATTTGTGAAATTAGCGTTAACATCATCTCCTGTTGCTGGTGTCCATGAATTAGTTGTAGTAACTGATGCTATACTTGGCATATTAGCCACAGTATTTTGAACATCTCCTCCTACAGGAGTACCTGTAACTTCACTTTTAGTAAAGTTAAAAGTAAAGTTAGGTAAATTACTAGGATCTGAAAAATTAGTATGAACTAATTTTTGAAGAGTAACTGTACCAGTTGCAGCTGTTAAGTTTTCAGGATTACTTACTGCATATGAATTTGGAGTCATCATCATAACAAGTCCAAGAATCATTACAGAAATTGTTATTAATATCTTTTTCATAATTATCTATTCCCCTGCCTTTTCGAAACATTATTTGATACTTTAGCCAGTTCTCTTTTTCTGTGCTTTGTAGCAAATAACAATAAATATATAGTTAAAAACATTCCAATAACAAATACTATTCTAACTGAGTGATTTTGTTGTGTATCAACTCCTAAAATAGAATCAGCATCAAGAGTGTTTTTAAACTCTAAAGAATAATCTGTCTCTTCGACTACACCCTCATATCTATTAGATTCAACATCATTTACAGTTGTTGTATATCCTTCAACAGAAGTGTAATCATTTTCTTCAACACTATATGAACATCTAATAGGAAGACCTTGAATTACAATTCTTTCACCATCTTTTAAAGTAAATGTAGAATTATTTTTAAGTGTCAAGTCCTCAGTTGTTCCATTCTTTAGTGTTTTTACACATGTAAATGTATCTGTAGCATTAATATTAAATGTATATTCAAAATCTTTTGTTGTATCACCTTTATTTCCTAATACAGTTTTAGATACTGCAAGATTAGATTTTTTAAAATCGTTATGGAAACAAACTTTGTATTTATTTGTAGATTCATAATCAAAAGTAAATTGATAATCTTCATTATTTCTTGTAGGTGTTGATTGATCAATATCATTTATATGTATATAGCTATTATCTGGATCAAAAATATAATCACCAGGTATATCAACTTCAGTTATAGTATAATTATGATCACTAATTACATCATAAATTATCTTAGAATTTTTATATTCGCCTTTAGGTATTGTAATAGTTATCAATTCTTCAGTAGAATCAGTATTATCTACAAACCTAAAAGTAAATGTTTCACCTTCATCTTTTTCTACACGTCTATCTAATACTTTTTCAACCTCAATACATCTTTTTCTATTAACTATATTATATGTTACTTTAGATGCTATAGGTTCAACATCATTTAAAGGTGGAACAATGTCATAGTCATATCCAGCAGCATCTGCTGTTAACCATACATCGTTACCTTGATCATCAACTGTAAGTATTTCTTCATATTCTGGATAATATGTGATGTAATTTCCATCAGTATCTTTTTCGTTAAGATTTAAAGTTGTTACCCAACCATTTGCTGCTGTAACCTCAACTCCTAATACATCATATACTGGTTGAAGATTACCTTGGCCATCATCTTGAAGTATATGACGTCCTTGATTATCAAAAGCCAAAACATTAATTCTTATTTTCTTAGGAAGCACATCAGTAAGAAGCCATTGTTTATTTAATGTTATAGTTTTTACTGACCAGCAAAATCCAACATCTTCATTTTTTATATCAAGTTGACTAATATCATCAGGATTATCTTTATCATATAAAATTTTTATATTAGAAATTGTTTGGTTATCTGTAGTACAGTGAGCGTAACTATTTGGTCTTGATACTCTAACCTCATAATATGAATTTTCATCATTTAAATCTAAATTTGCAAAATAGTAATCTCCCAGAGCATCAGTTGTTGTAGTATATAATTCTTCTTCAACAAAATCTCCGGTATCTGGATCTAAAGTAAACATATATAGTTTAACTTCTACTTCATCTAATGCATAATCTCCTTCAGATAAATTCATTGATCCGCCATCATCTTGTGAATCAAAAAATACCTTACCAGTTATAGTACCTTTTACAGAAGGAGGATAATTAGGATAATCCGGATCATCAGGATCAGGTTCAGGTTGTGCAACTAAAGTGAATTCCGCAAGAGTTGCAATGTCCAAATCATCTGATTGTCTTTTAATATATGTCCAAAGATCCATTAGGTTTGAATCTCCAAGATTTCCAACATAAGGAGAAGCACCAACTCTACCTAAAGTTACAACACCATCTGTTGTTTTATCATGATCTGGTGAACAATATTGTCTAGCAGTAGGCTTTTTCTCTTGTTGACCTTTTAGTAATAATTCAGGGTTATTATTATTGTAATAAACTGTACTTCTAACTTCATCACTAATTTCAACTAAATTTTCATTTGAATCATATATATCTCCAACCATTTTAATCTTTGTACCATTAACGTTATTTTCAACGTCTAGCATTACAAAGTGATACTCACCAGCTTTCGGTGTAACAGTTAATTTAAATTTTGAATCTTCACCACCATACTTGCCTTCTGGTAAGTAATGACCATTTCCATCACGTCCATCCCAGTAAACATTATTTTCTCCATCTGTACATGAGTTTCTTAAGTATACTACGCCACCAATGTATACAGGAGTATAATCTTCAGGATTTGGCAAATTTTTTAATTCATACTTATTAAATGCAACTTCATTTCCAGCAGGATCAGTAAATATTTTTCTATTTAATCTATCTACAGCCTGAATTCTTTCTTGTATTTTATTTCCATCATCATCTAAAATATAATTTCCTTCATCATCTTTTTTAGCAGCAGTCATATCATCAAAATCAAGCTTTAATTCATATGAAGTAGCATTTTCAACATGGAAATGGAAATATCCACCTTCTCCGACTCTTCCAAGTCCTTCAGTTGAATTTATACCTCTAAAATAGATATTAGTAATAGAACCAGGTTCATATGCTTTAGGTTTTATATATTGTGGTAAATCCGCTGAAGGATTATTAAAGAATATTTTATACGTTTTATCGTATTTAGTATTTGATGCATTTGGCTTATGGAATTGAACTGGTATAACTTCGCCATACTTTGAATAAGTTGGATCAGTACATTCATTATTCTTTGCAAATACAGACATATATAGCGAAGTATTATTAGAAGTATCAATAAGACCTCTATTTGTAGCAAAGAAAATAAATCCATATGGATCTGTACCATTTAAATCAACTTCATAAATATATCCATCAGTTGTTAATACATAAACTTCTGAATATAGGTTTGGACTTTGGTTAATTCCAGTATTTAAAGCAAGATAATCTGCCCAAGTTCTACCTGGATGTTCTGTATAAACACCATTTTCTTCAGTAATAACAGTAATATCTAATGAAGCAACTTGACCAGTAGCATTCGCAGGATTAAATACACTATCATCAGCATTTCTTAGAAAAGTATAATACTGTATTTCTTTATAATTTCTTGAACTAAATTTAAAAGTATATATACCCTCTTGATGTTCAGTTCCATCAATATAGATAGATAATGGATCATATCCTTCGGTTTTTTCTCCATAATTAGGTCCATTTAACTCTTTAACTTGAGTATTAATATTACCAACGCCATTATTTGTAATATCAAAATTTTCTCGTCTACCATTTGGAAGTATTACAACAACTTCATGACCATCATTTAAAGTTGAAACTGTATTATATACAGAGCTACCAAAAAGAATTGTTTCACCTTTTCTTGCGTAAACAAAAAGTTCTTGTTCTCTTTTTATTCCAGCAGTAGTCTTACTACAACTATCAAAAAAAGGTCTATATCCCTTATTATAACTCCACACGCCATTCTGATCAGGAGTTGCGGATAAATCTCGCGTACCTTCAGCGTATATTTGCTTACTACAATTATTTACCATTGTAATAATTACAAAAGCTATAAAAAGAGCTAAAAATCTCAAATTTCTAATCTTGTTCTTTTCCATAATTTCAGCCTCTTTACTTACTTAATCAATATCTTACAAACAAATAATATCATAATATATATAAAATAATCAATAAATATAATTAATCATAGTTTTATGAATTAAAAATTGTTATTTATTTGTAATTAAATTACAACATAATTAAAACATAAAAATAGAGAGATAAAAACTATATCTCTCTATTCCTAAATACATATATAACCTTCCCTTTAATATCTTTAGGAGTAATAACACCAAAGTCCCTACTATCTTGAGCTACTTCTCTATTATCTCCTAAAACAAAATACTCATTCTCATTAAGTTTTAAAGGAAAACTTGTTTTATTTTCAACTGGATATGTTTCATCATAAATATAGTCTTCATAATATATTTCGCCATCAAGTAAAACATCACCTATTTCACTAAATGATATAGTGTTTCCAGGAACACCAATTATTCTTAATATATATGATGTGCCATTTTTTGAAATTAATACAACATCACCTTGTCTATAATCATGATCTAATTTATATATAACAGTTAAATCAGTATTTTTTATATTAGGTACCATTGAGTCACCAATTAATGGATGAAAACTGAACACAAAAGTAAAAACTAAAAAACAAAATAAAGCAATTATAATTATTTTTCGTATTAATAAGAAAAAATCTTGTTTAGTATATGTATTTTCTAATCTATTCTTAATAATATTCTTTGTTAAATTTTCTTTATCCATAGTTTATTTATCTCCTCTATTATATTCTTGCTTTATTTTTTCTAATTCTAATTGATACATCTCATCTAACTTTTTAATTTTCTTCCACACATCTTCTTCAGAAAGTCCACCAATAATACATTTTTTAAATTTTAGATTTTTCAAATATTCGCAAATTTCTTTGCTTTCCATAAATATCTCCTCTATAGTTTTATTATTTAACTCTATTTCAGAATTATTATATACTAAATAACATATTTATTTCAACAACTCATAAAAAATATTTTAAGACTAGATTAGCCTTTATTGATTATTATAAAAATATATGATAATATTTGACATGAGAAAATACATAACAGGAGGTTAATATATGTTTGATGATATTCCTAATTTTTTAAGAGAATTTCTATTATATATGCAAAACATAAAAAACAGGTCACAAAGCACAATACGCGAATATCATTATGACCTAAGAGACACATTTAGATATTTAAAACTATATAAAATAGATAAGATAAAACTTAGCCATATTAATGATGAATTAATAAATGAAACAGATATATCTACTTTAGGTATAGAATTTGTAAAAACAATTGAATTAACAGATTTATATGAATATTTAAACTATTTATCTAATACAAGACAAGATAAACCAACAACACGCGCAAGAAAAATAGCAGCAATTAAATCATTTTTCAATTATATGACACATAAGCAAAAGCTGTTAGATAAAAACCCTGCTGTAGAACTCGAAACACCAAAACTAGGTAAAAGACTACCAAAATATCTAACTCTAGATGAAAGCGTTAACCTTCTAAAATCTATAGAAGGAAAAAACGAGAAAAGAGATACTTGTATCATTACACTATTTTTAAACTGTGGTCTACGTTTATCTGAACTAGTAGCAATAAATTTTAAAGATATCAAAGATAATGATAATACTTTAAAAGTTATTGGTAAAGGAGATAAAGAAAGATCTGTATACTTAAATGAATCTTGTCAAAAAGCCATTAAAGAATACATAGCTGTAAGAGATAAAAACGCAAAAGATAGAGATGCTCTATTTATATCTGAGCGTGGAACAAGAATTGGTAAAAGGACTGTAGAAATGATGGTTAAAAAGTATATAGTACTTGCTGGTCTTGATCCTAAAAAATATTCTCCACATAAATTAAGACATACAGCAGCAACGCTAATGCATAAATACGGAGGCGTAGATATTCGTTCACTACAACAAATACTTGGACATGAAAGTGTATCAACTACTGAAATCTACACACATGTAGATAATGAACAAGTTAAAGAGGCACTAGAGAAAAATCCTCTAAACAATATGTAAAAATATAAAAAATAAAGATAGTAAAGATTATTCCTTACTATCTTATTTTTGTATCTATCTTAGTTATTTGTTTTATATAGCTCAAGTATTAAACTTGCATCATTAGCATCAATCAATCCATTATTATCCATATCACCAACTTGAATATTTTCTGCAGTTGCATTTTGTGCTTTATATAATTCTAGAATAACAGAAGCATCATTTGCATCTACTACATTATTTCCATCTAAATCACCTTTAATATATGAACCATTTTCTAACCATTTAGCATACATATAAATGTCATCTTCAACAGCTAAAGAAAAATCAAATAGTCTTTCAGCTTCTTCTAAACCAGTATCTTTATTCTTTGGCTTCCAATACCATCCTAAAAAAGTAGCCCCTTCTTTATATGGAGTACCATGAGATAATATTCTTTGACCATGTTCTATATATTTAGTACTAATAGGAGTACCACCTTTTGAGTCAAATACTACTTTATGTGATATAAGAACAGATGTTTGCGCTACATATTCTTTTGAAAATCCTGAAAGATAATAACCTTTACCAGCTTCATATGTTGACTCCATTGAAATGGTATATCCATCTAAAGATGCTAACACATATTTAGCAAACTTTCCTACCTTCTCAGGAATAAAAAATGAATAATGATATCTATATGTACCTTCTTCAAATACGTTTTTGCTATAATAAGACCATTTACCACCTTTTTGTTTTTGCCAATAACATGCATTTGTATTTAACTGCACATTATCAGTTGTAACAGTAATTTTTGGAATAGTAGTAGTTTTATTAATAACAGGAACAAAATCATCTATATTAGATGTAGCAAACACTTCATAGATATCTCCTTGTTCTGCATAGCATACAATACTAGTAAAAGGAATTATACTAAATATCATGCTAAAAATAACAAATAATAATAATTTTTGTTTTAATTTAAACATTTTCATATAAGCCTCCTAATTAACTTACAATTCAATAATATATCAAAGAGAAAAATTATTCAACAGTAAAAAAATAATTAACTAAAATGACAATATAAAGAAAAGAGGCATATTATTTGCCTCTTTAATCTACTTTATTGATGAGTTTTAAAATATTCAAGTATTAAACTTGCGTCGTTTGCATCAATTAAACTATTATTATCCATATCTCCTATTTGTATATCTTGAGCTGTAGCATTTTGTGCTTTATATAATTCTAAAGCAACAGAAGCATCATTTGCATCTACTACATTATTACCATCTAAATCTCCTTTTATATATTCAAGAGTACCATAATTTACTTGAAGCATTAGTTGATATCTATTATAGTATTCTTCTCGTCTATATTCATATATAGGTATACCAGTACTAAATTGACTAGGATCATTAACATCAATTTCATTTCCTTCATCATCTACAATTGTAACACCAGCAAAATAAGTATGAGTATCATATAATTCATCTACACATCCTTGTAAAAATGTAACTTCTGTAGTAATAAATTTATCTGCATTAACTGGTAATACTTGAAAATGAGAATCATCTACTTTTACTATTTTAAAAATAGCATCATTTTCATTAGATACCACCATTTTGTTTTCATTTGAATCAAAAGAATAAAATGTAGGAAAAACATAATCTTCATTATCTAGACCAAATACTTTAACAAAAGGCAAAGCATATTCTCCATCTATATAAATATCTTCCCCACTTGTTAAATCTAAATTTTGCCACATATTATGTTCTTCATAATGTGGAACAACAGTTGTACGGCTTGAAGTTTCAGGATCATAGCCATCTGTAATTCCAGCATTAACATTAAATGTCATAAAATTAAGCATAAACATTGCAAACACCATTATGATACTAATAAATACTTTAATATTTCTTTTCATATATACCTCCCAAAATTAATATAATCCAAAATCTAATACTAATATTAAATCATACAAAAAATAAATATTCAATCAATTTCCATTATTGTCAAGTGACTAAAAGGAAATAAAAAAACAAGCCTATTTAAAAATAGACTTGCTGTAAACAAAAATAGATGCCTCTACATTGCTATAGAGGCGATCATAAGAGGTTGATATATGAAAACTAAGGTTTTTCCCTAGCTCGGCATGCTTAATTGTTTCTACTCTCCCATAAACCAGCAAGTGTTTGTTTAGCAAATGCTTGAGATTCAGCTAGTTTATTATATTCTAATGCTTTTTTACTAGTAGTAGAATCAAATGTAAGTTTTCCTTCTTTAAGAAGTTTAGCATTATAAAGAGTATCTTTATCTGTGTAAATATAAACCATTGCATAACCATTTGAAGTTTTAGTTTCATCAAAAGCTATTTCAACATTTTTACCAGATAAATCTTGATCAACTAGATATAGTGTATCAGGAAGTTCATTACTAAACTCGATACCTATCATCTTAGCATTAATTCTCTTATCTCCAGATATTAAAACCATAACACCTTTATCATCGATAGTAGCAACTTTAACAGTAGCTTTCTCACCAGGTTTTAATTTATTTAATTCATCTGAAAGCATTGTATCATTATTTTCAATTGTTACGTTTTCTGTTGGTTCTTCTACAGTTTGAGTTTGTTCAACTTGAGCTTGAACATCAACTGTAGTTTTATTTCTGTTGTTGATCTTTAAGTATACGAATAAACCAGATGCAATTATAATTAAGCAAACAACAACAGCAACTATTTGAGTACCATATTGTTTCATATAAAAGCCTAATTTATTATCATAATACATTATTACAACAACCTCCCTTTCATAACTTGAAACACTCTACAACTATATTATAGCACTATGTTTATGTAAAGTCAACACTTTATTACAAAAATATTTCAAATTTATGTGATATTACATATCTGCATTGTGCCAAACGTTTTGAACGTCGTCATTTTCATCCATTCTATCAAGGAAGTTTTGCATCTTTTCTTCTTCCTCTTCTGTTAATTCTTTTTTCATTGTTGCAATTTGTCTTACGTCAGATTCAACAATTTTACATCCTGCTTTTTCAACTGCATCAAGTACATCTGAGAAAGCATCAGGTGAAGTAAATATTTCAATATATTCTTCATCTGGAACAAAATCGTCTGCACCAGCATCAAGAACTATCATCATTAATTCATCTTCATCAGTATTTTCATCTTTTTCAACTAAGATATAGCCTTTTTTCTCAAACATATATCCAACAGATCCATTAACACCTAAAGATCCGCCAGATTTTGAGAATATATGTCTTACATCTGCAGCTGTTCTGTTTTTATTATCTGTAGTAGCTTCAACTATTACTGCTACTCCACAAGGTCCAAATCCTTCATAAGTAATTTCTTCATAGTTGTCACCATTTCCATCTCCTGCTGCTTTTTGAATACATCTATTTATATTATCGTTAGGCATATTATTTGCTTTACATTTAGCAATAACATCTCTTAGTTTACGGTTGACATTCGGGTCAGGGCTTCCTCCCATCTTAACTGCTACTGTTAATTCTTTTCCAAGTTTAGAAAAGATTCCGGCTCTTTTAGTATCAGTAGCTTCTTTTTTTCTTTTAATATTAGCCCATTTACTGTGTCCACTCATAATTTATCCCTCCATTTTCAAATTAAATAATAAATAGTAACAGGACATGTTACTACAATTCTTTAAGATTATATCACTAAGTTCATATTTTGTCTAGTTTTAGTTTATATAAAGTTAAACATATAATAATTATATTCAATATAAATTTATAAAGATGATATATAAAAAATAAAGAGGCGTTTATTTGCCTCTTTAATTAATCATTTAATTATTTAATCATTTAATTATTTAGTTATTTTAAATTTGGATACAATACTTTATATGTTTTGTAATTATGAACTACCTTTTTTAAATAGTTAGTAGTTTCAGAAAAAGGTAGAGATATATCTGTTGTATCTAAGTTATCATTTACTATTCCTTGATCGATCCAGTTATCTAAATTTCCCATTCCCGCATTATATGCAATAATAGCTAAATAGTAATTTCCATTATATTTTAAAATTAATGATTGAAGATAATTACAACCTATCTCAACATTAACATCTACATTATATAATGAATCTTCATTAATTTCTTCTGTAGAATTAGTTTTATCATTAACTTCTTTTGCAGTTGAATCTGTAATTTGCATTAAACCTTTAGCTTCTTGAGAAGAAGTAGCATTTTTATTAAACCTACTTTCAGTATTTATAACTGCAAGAGCAAGATAAGGATCTATGTGATGTTTTTTTGCATAAGATACAACTTGTTCTGTGTATCTTAAAGGATAAAAAGTTTTAACAACAACTATTGCTCCAAGAATTATTCCTATAACTCCTACTGCAATAAGTAATTTTATAATATCTTTTCTCATTAATATCCCCCTATATGATATCTATATAATATTATACTACATTATTTAGCATCATACCAGCTTTGACCAATATTTAAATCTACATCTAATGGTACATCGAGTTTTACTACATTTTCCATAGCGTCTTTCATAATTTCTTTTACTCTATCTATTTCATCATTATATGTTTCAACAATAAGTTCATCATGAACTTGCATAACAAGTTTAGATTTTAAGTTATTATCTTTTAAAGCCTTGTATAATTTATTCATTGCAATCTTAATAATATCTGCAGCAGTGCCTTGAATTGGTGTATTCATTGCAATTCTTTGACCAAATAATACAATATTTTTGTTTTTGTTTTTAAGTTCTGGTACATATCTACGTCTACCAAACATAGTAGTAACATATCCTTGTTCTTTAGCAATCTCTACTATATTTGCCATAAATTCACGTATTCCATGATATTTTTCAAGATAAGTATTCATATAGTCTTTTGCCTCTCCCCAAGATGTACCAATATTTTTTGCAAGACCAAACTCACTAATACCATAAACAATGCCAAAGTTTACAGCTTTTGCTTTAGATCTCATTTGTTTTGTAACCTCTTCTAGTGGTACACCAAATACTTGAGAAGCAGTAACTTTATGTACATCTATTCCCTCAATAAATGCACGTTGCATAGTTTCATCTTTAGAAATATGAGATAACACTCTAAGCTCAATTTGACTATAATCTGCATCTGCTATTACTCTTCCAACAGGAGCAGTAAAGAAAGTTCTAATTTTACTACCAAGTTCAAGTCTAATTGGTATATTTTGTAAATTAGGTTCTACACTAGATAATCTTCCTGTAGAAGTAACAGTTTGAGTAAATGTAGTATGAATTCTACCATCTTCTTTAATAGTTTCTTTAAGACCATCTACATAAGTAGATTTAAGTTTCATTGTTTGTCTATATTCAATTAGTAATGGAATAATTTCATGTGCATCCTCTAATTCTTCAAGCACTTCCTTACTAGTAGAATAACCAGATTTAGTTTTTGTTTTCTTTTTAGCTGGAAGACCAAGCTTTTCAAAAAGTATATTTCCAAGTTGTTGAGTAGAATTAATATTAAACTCTTCCCCAGCAAGCTCATATATTTGTTTTTCTAACTCTTCAATTCTTTGAGTAATATCTTTGCCAAAAGCTTCAAGTTTATCCTTATCTACATACATACCGACTGTTTCCATAGAAGCAAGAGTTTCACTAAGTGGTATTTCAATATCATACATCAAAGATTTCATATTATCTTTTTCAAGTCTCTGATCCATTAAATCTTTTGATTCATATATACATTTAGTAGCAAGACCTATTTGATAAGCAAGTTTATTATCTATACTTGGTTTTATATCTTGTGTATCAAATAAAGATAATTGAACTTCTTGTTTTGAATCATTAGATATATCAATCATAATGCCAAATAATTCGTCCAAAACAGTATCAAATTTAAAGTTTCTTGTAGAATCTAACAAGTAACATGCAATTAATAAATCATAGTTAAAATTGACAATTTGAGCGTCAGTGTAAGTCATTATATAACGTATATCTTGCTTAATATTATAACCTAGTTTAATTGAACTACTAGAAGCAAATTCTTTAAGTATTTCAATCACATCATTTCTTTTATCTATACTATCTATATTTATTATATAACATTTATCTGATTTTTTAGAATAAACTGAAATAAAATTTTTATCTTTAAGATTAAGTATAGAAGTAAATGATGCATCATCTCCTGCAATATTTAAAATATATGAAATTTTTTCTTCTTTAAAAGCATTTAGAACATCCGTTCTTAAAGAAGCAAAATTACTTTGATCAATTAAAATAACATTTTCTTCTTTAAGTTCAACACTAGATTCTTTAGTACTTTGGTGAGCTATTTCTTCTTTTATTCCATCAAAATCATACTTTTGTAAAAACTTATTAAAAGCAAGTTTTTTAAATAATGGGAAAAGTGCCTCTTTATTTACATCTTGTACTCTATTTTTATCATAATCTATCTCAAGTGGTACTTCTTTATTAATAGTTGCAAGTGTATAACTCATACGAGCCATATTCTCATCTGCTTTTAGTTTTTCTATAACTTTAGCACTAGCATCTAAATTATCTATATTTGCATATATATTTTCCATAGTAGTATATTTAGCAATTAAAGTATAAGCAGTCTTTTCACCAATTCCTTTTACTCCGGGAATATTATCTGATGCATCCCCCATTAAAGATTTAATATCTACTACTTGGTATGGTTCAATTCCTTTTTCTTGCATTAAAAGCTCTGGTGTATATTCTGTATAGTCTGTTTTTCCCATTTTAGTAGATGGATATAAAATAGTAGTATTATCACTAATAAGTTGGTAAGAGTCTCTATCTCCAGTAAGAATATATGTATGAATTTCTTCTCCAGTCTCCTTACTTTTTAATTCATTTAAATGAGCAATTGTACCTAATATATCATCTGCTTCATAGCCTTCCATAGTTACAATATTTATATTCATTGCAGCTAGTACTTCTTTAATTACAGGCATTTGTTCTTTAAGTTCATCTGGCATACCCTTACGAGTACCTTTATAATCTTCAAACATTTTATGTCTAAATGTTGGAGCTTTAAGGTCAAATGCAACTGTAACATAATCTGGATTAAGTTTATCCTTAATCATATAATATATATTTAAAAAGCCAAACACAGCATTAGTGTGAAGTCCATCTGCAGTAGTCATTCTAGCACCAGCTAAACCATAAAATGCTCTATTTAGTATACTATTTCCATCAATTACTAAGTATTTTTCCATATTCTGTCCCCTTTGTTTATATTAATTAGACAAATCTTTCCCAAACAATATTTGCTACTTCTAAGCCTCTATCTGTCAAGAAAATATTTGTATCATCTTCATCTATTAATTTATCTTTTTTCAAATCGTTAATTTCTTCTAAAAAAATGTCTTTAACTTCTTTTTTAAACTTAGATTTAAATTTAGATTTATTTAGTCCTGAGATTTTTCTAAGTGAAAGTATCACATACTCTTTCATTAAACTTAACAAATCTAGTTCTTCATATTCATCTACAATTCCATCTTTTATCTTATCTAAATTAGTAAGATTATCTATATAAGCATCTAAGTCTTTAATATTAGTATATCTTGCTCCTCTAAAGAAGCTAGAAGCATTAACTCCAAAGCCTAAATATTCTTCTTGATTCCAGTATCTAGTATTGTGTTTTGCTTCAAAACCTTCAAGTGAATAATTTGAAATTTCATATCTGTGATAACCATTCTTTTCAAAAGTATCTTTTATATATTTGTACATTTCATATTCTTCATCTTCATCTACTAAACTTATATAACCTTCTTGAAGTAAGAAAGCAAGTTTAGTATTTTCATGTACTTCTAAGTTATATATTGACACATGTTTAACATTTTTATCTTTAAGAGTGACAATATAGTCTACTGTATTTTTTAAATGCTCTAATGTTAAATTTGGAAGTGGATACATCAAGTCTACTGTAATATTTTCTATACCAGAATCATTAACAATTCTTAAAGCATTTTCAAAATCTTTAAATTTATGTGCTCTTCCTATAACTTTTAAAATATCATCATACATAGATTGAAGACCAATACTTACTCTGTTTATTCCTGCTTCTTTATACACATCCATCTTTTCTTTAGTAATACTATTTGGATTACACTCAATTGTAATTTCTTCAATACAAGATTTATCTGTAACCATATAAATAGTATTTAGTATCTGAGCTATATATTTTGCATCAATAAATGATGGTGTTCCACCACCAATATATACTGTTGTTACTTTATACTCTCCAAGTACCTCTGCATTTTGTATAATCTCATTACATAATGCATAAACATACTTTTCTATCATATCCTCCCTATTAGAATATGATACAAAATCACAATAAAAGCACTTAGAAAGACAAAAAGGTATATGAATATATATTCCTATTTCTTTCATTATTATTCACCTAAATTTCTCGTTTAATTCTATCATAAAGAAAATATCATTTCAAGGAAATGCAACTATTAAAATTAATATATATTATATATAAATATCGAGAAAAAATGATTATTGTAAACTATATAATATATTAATCGTTGACATTTAGCAAAAACCATATTATAATATAGGCGTTCAATGGATAATTTACCATTAAACTAATGTTAGAATGGGAGGAAAAAATTATGTTGATTGAAATTGTATGTACTGTTATTGCTCTTATACTTGTAGCTCTAGCTATTTTCTTTGAATCAATTAGAAGTGTTGTACCTAAAGTTATATGCATCATTTTAGCAATCTTACTTGTTTTCTTTGCAGCTTATACGTATAAAACAAGAAATGACGTAAAAGAATGTAAAGAAGTCTACTCTCAAATTGAAAGAATAGACAAGATTGGAATTCACAACTACAAAGTTGAGACTTCAAAAACAATTAATGATCTATATAACAAGTATCAAATACCAAACGATACTTACAACGATGACTTCAATTATCATATTACTAAAATGCAAAAGGAATATGATGAAGAAATCAAAAAAGAAGAAAAAGATAGAAATGCTAAAAAACTACAAGAAATTACTGATGTAATTCATAACACTAAAGTTAGGGCACAAAATATTGAAAACTTCAATTATAACAAAGCTATATTTGAAAGTTATCCAAAATCAGTACAAGAAAAATGTAGACAGCATTAATTTTGCTGTCTACTTTTTTATTTATTATTTTTTATTTCTTCTGCTATTTGCATTATTTTATCTAGTCTATGCTTAAGTCCAGATTTAGATACTCTATCCTTACCATCAGTATATGAAGCAAGTTTATCTAGTGCATCTGTAGGATGTTCTTCTCTAAGCATAGCTGTATATTTAAGCTTATCTGTTAAAGAGGCAAATTTTCCTGCATTTCTTATTGTTTTTATTGCTTCAATTTGTAAAAGAGCTGTATTAATAGACTTAGCTGCATTTGCAACTTCACAATTAGTTGCTCTATTTTTAGAGTTATTTACATCTTTTTCTACTCTTATCATCTCATAGTTTAACATACATCTATTTGCTTCAAGAAGACTTAACATATATGATATCTGTTCTGCTTCTTTAAAATATACTACATAAATATTAGCTTTATCTCTTTTTACTAACTTTGGAGTAAAATCTAGTAAAGACAACATATCTAAATAGTATTCAGCACATGCTTTATTTTTAAATGTAGCTTCATATCTATATTCTTTATTTGGATCAATTATACATCCCGTAGATAAAAACACACCTTTTATTACTGTCTTAATCTCATCTTCAGTTAAATTAGAAATTTCAAAGTAATCTTCAAAATCTTCAATTAACTCATTTTTATATTGAGCTTGAGTTAAATACTCTCCAAAACGTTCTGCTTTAATAATATATCCATCACGCTTTTTATTGTAATACTCAAGTATCTCTTCTCTTACATCTGTTGAAAACGACATACTACCACCCTATCATTTCCGCCATAGTCTTTTACTGACTCTAGCATTGTATATTCTTTATTTTTAGATAATAACTCTTTCATTTGTTCTAATTCATCATAACCTATTTCAAATATTAATAACCCATTATTGTTTAATACTTGTTTAGCTTGTTCTACAATTTTTTCGTAAAAATCCATACCAGTTGCACCACCATCTAGTGCTAAAGCAGGCTCATATTTAACATTTGCGTCTAAAGAGGCCATATCTTTACTTTTTATATATGGTGGATTAGATAAAATCATATCTGTTTTAATATTAGATTTAATTGCCTCATCTAAAAGATTAGATTTTAAAACACTAACCTTATCTTCCATAAAATTGTCTTCAATATTTCTTTTTGCAATATCTAAAGCACCTTCAGATATATCTATAAGTAACACTTTTTCTACATCACTATTTCTTGCAACAGATATTCCAATAGCTCCACTTCCTGTGCATAAATCTATAGCATTTTTAATGTTTTCATTACGTATGTAATCTATCGCCTTTTCTACAAGTATTTCAGTATCTTGTCTTGGTATTAAAACATTCTCATCTACATAGTAATTTTCATTAAAAAAAGCTTGAGTATGTGTTAAATATTGTAATGGATAATTCTCATTTATAATCTTTTCTAAACAATTAATTATTTTTGTTTTATATTCTTCTGGCAAATTTAGTTCTTTGTTTAAACTTATTTCTAGATTATCCATCTCAGTTACATATTTAATAATACTATAAATATCTTGTATGTTTTCAAATTTATCTTTATATTCGTTTATTACTTCTCTAATAGTCATTTAGTTACCTCACAAAACAATTATACCATAAAACGAAAAAAAGAACACCTATAAAGGTGCTCCATTATTTCAATATTATTATTTTGCTTGAATTCCGTATTTTTCCATGAATTTAGCAGCTCTACCTTGGCTAGATATTGCTTGTTTTTGACCTGTATAGAAAGGATGACATGCACTACATGTATCAACTCTCATTTCTTCTTTTACTGAACCTGTTTCAATAACATTACCACAAACACATCTAATAGTAGCTTTTCCGTATTTTGGTTGAATATCTTTTTTCATCTTCTTTTCACCTTCCCTATCATTAGTTTTTCGTCATTACTTTGATATTTTAGCACACTTGAATAGATAATTCAAGTTTTTTTGATAAATTTGTACTTATTTTTATTATTTATGTAAATATTATCTATATTTTTTCAAGTACATATAATATTTTAGGAGGTGATTATATTAATAGTTTAAAATGCAAATTATCACCACAAAAGATGTTAAATAATATACTCTGTTGCTCAAATGTTAAAATTCCAATTGGTAATAATCACAAAATATCTGGAAAACAAATCGTTATGACTTCAAATTTAGTTTGCATAGAAAACACTCTAACTAATTTAACATGCAATATAAGTAACATGTTTCACGGATTATCGACAAAATATAAACGATAAATTATTGTATTTTTAGATTTATTATGATATACTCAATGTTGACTTTAATATAATATATAATAATAATGATTGGAGGAATATATATGGAAAAATTTGTAGTCCATGGGCCATGCCACTTAAAAGGAGAAGTAACAATAAGTGGAGCCAAAAACGCAGCAGTAGCAATACTACCTGCAACACTTTTAGTTAAAGGAAAATGTCATTTAGAAAATGTTCCAAACATTAGTGACATTAGAGCATATTGTAAAATACTTGAATCTTTAGGTTCTAAAATAGAATATATTTCAGATAACGAAATGATAATAGACAATAGTGAAGTTTCTTCTGCTATTGCATCATATGATTTAACAAGTAAATTTAGAGCATCTTATTACTTATTAGGTTCTCTACTTGGACGTTTTGATAAAGTTCAAATAGGATTACCTGGTGGTTGTAAACTTGGTGCAAGACCAATAGATCAACACATTAAAGCTTTCAAAAAATTAGGAGCAAAAATTATAGTAAGAAACGGAAACGTTTATGCATCTAAAACAGAACAATTAAAAGGAACTAATATCTTTTTTGATGTTGTTTCAGTTGGTTCAACAATGAATGCAATTCTTGCTGCTACACTTGCAGAAGGAGTTACAACACTAGAAAATGTTGCAAAAGAACCACATATTGTTGACCTTGCAAACTTCCTTAACTCTATGGGAGCAAATATTAAAGGTGCTGGTACAGATTTAATCAAAATTACTGGTGTTAAAGAATTACACCAAAAATCTAGCTACTCTATAATACCAGATCAAATCGAAGCTGGTACATTTATGGCAGCAGCTGCAGCAACTCAAGGTGATGTTCTTGTTAAGAATTGTATTCCAAAACATATGGAACCAATTACAGCAAAATTAATTGAAGCAGGATGTGAAGTTGAAGAATTCGAATCTAGCATTCGTGTAAAGATGGACAAACGCCCTACTTCATTTAATATTAAAACTTTACCTTATCCTGGTTTTCCAACAGATATGCAACCACAAATGTCTTTATTACTTACATTAGGTGAAGGAACAGGAACAATACTAGAAACAATTTGGGAATCTAGATTCCAATATACAGATGAATTAAATAAAATGGGAGCAAACATTACTGCTCACGGATCAACTGCAGTATTTACTGGTGTAGATAAATTATATGGAGCTCCAGTCATTGCTCATGACCTAAGAGCTGGAGCTGCAATGATAATTGCAGGTTTATGTGCTGAGGGTCAAACTGAAATCACAGAAATACACCATATTCTAAGAGGTTATGAAAATATAATTGGTAAATTCGAAAATCTAGGAGCAAAAATTGAATATATAAAAACAGAGGATGATGAATAATGTTTAAGATTCATCCACTTTATAGTTCTAGTTCAGGCAATATGTTTCATATTGCCTCTTCTAGTACAAATATACTAATAGATGTCGGTGTAAGTTACAAAGCAATATGTGATGGACTAAAAAGTATTAACTTAGATATAAGTAATATTGATGCAGTACTCATTACACACGAACATATAGATCATATAAAAGGTCTTCCACTACTCTGCAGGAAAAATAATATTCCAATATATGCATGTATAGATACTGCTGCATATATTAATGAAGAGCTTACATATAAAAATATAGAAGCCAATATACATGCTATAGAATACGATAAACCATTTAGAATAAATGAACTAGAAATATGTGCTTTTGAAACATCCCACGATGCAGTTATGCCATGTGGATATAGAATTTCAGATGATGATAAAACAATTACATTTGCTACAGATTTAGGATTTGTATCTCCAACTGTAATGGATAATTTTAAAGTATCAGATTTTGCAATACTTGAGTCTAACTATGACGATACAATGTTGCAATTTGGAAAATATCCTTTTCCTTTAAAACAACGTATAAAAGGTATCAAGGGACATTTATCTAACGATGCTTGTGCTCAAACACTTGCTTCCCTTGCAAATGAAGGTCACACTCAATTTCTAATTGCACATATGAGTGAAAACAATAATAATTTAGAAATTGCAAAGCAAACTATAGAATCTACACTTACACAAAATGGTATTGACTTAAATGATATAGAATTGAACTTTGCAACTAAAACATTATCTAGCGAGGAATATACAATATGTTAAATATTAAAATAATTTGTGTTGGAAAAATTAGAGAAAAAGCTACAAAAGATTTGTTAGCAGAATATGAAAAAAGAATTAGTAAATATGCTAAACTTGAAACTATAGAACTTGATGATGAAAAGATTCCTGCAAACGCTTCACCTGCTATAGAAGAACAAGTTAAAATTGCAGAATCAAATAAAATTATAGAAAAGTTAAACAAGTTTCAAAATGCCCATGTATGTTTACTTGATTTGCACGGAAAAGAATATACATCTGAAGAATATGCAAAAAAAATAGAAGATATTTCTACTTATTCCTCTTCTACTATAATTTTTGTTATTGGAGGAAGTCTTGGAATGAGTCAAGAACTATTAAACTACTCTACAGATAAAATATGCTTTTCAAAAATGACATTTCCTCATCAATTAATGCGTCTATTTCTTCTAGAACAAACTTTTAGAGCATTTAAAATTATAAACAATGAAGTTTATCATAAATAAACAAAAAGGCCTTAGAATCTAATCTAAGGTCTTAATTTTATTCATTAATTCTTTTTATACTAACAGCTTTTTTAGTATTATCATCATATTCAATTTCTATAGCATTAAATATAGCTTTATTAGAAGAACATTCATAATGTGTCCACTCTCCTGTTTTAAATCTATGAACAGCTATTTCTTTCTTTAATCCTAAAACACTTTCACTAGGTCCAGTCATACCAACATCTGTTATATATGCCATACCACTGTCTAATATCTTTTCATCTGCTGTTTGTACATGTGTATGTGTACCAAATACACAACTAACTTTATTTTCAAGATTATAACCCATTGCAATTTTTTCTGCAGTAGCTTCTGCATGAAAATCTACAAATATATAATCTGCTCCTTGTCCTTTAAGCGACTCAATAATAGGATCAATAATTACAAAAGGATTATCTAAATTCTTTTCTATCATGTCTCCCATTCCAAATGCTCCAAGTAAATTTACAACTCCAACTTTGACTCCATTCTTTTCTACAACTATAGATTTATTTCCTTCTAAATTAGTTAAATTTGCTGGGATAAGAAGTCTTGGAAGATTCTTATATTCACTTGCCATTTCTTTTCTATAATACATATGATTTCCCATTGTAATAACATCTGCACCATACGACATTATCTCTTCATATTCTTTAGTTCTTAGTCCTTTACCACTTGCAGAATTTTCACCATTTACAATAATAAAATCTACATCACTTCTTCTTTTTTCTAATTCTTCTTTTAATCTGTCTAAACCAGATCTACCAACTATATCTCCTACAATCAAAAATTTCAATTTCTTTTCCTCCACAAATGGTATTATATACCTAAGTCGAAAAATTAGCAAGAAAAAATAGCCGTATTATACGACTATTTAAATGAAAAACATTGTCCATTAGCACAAAGTGCGTCATAAAAGCAAGGATCGTTGCTATCTACACCATTAAGAGTTACTTTAATCTCTTTGCTACGTGTCAAATCTCTTTTAGGTCTTCTGAAGAATTTTTCAATTTCAATAGTATCTCCTATAACAGGTCTAGTATCAATTGATATAGGAACTCGTTTTAAAAGCTCATAAAAAGCTTCTTTCATATATGGTTCTTTAAGACCTGAAGTTCTTAGAGTATCAAAAATATGTCTATGTGAAAATTCTCTACCATCATGAAGTACAATAGTTTTTCTTTCGACTCTTGGACGATTATTATCGTCAAACCTATCAAGATCCATAGTCAAGACCTCCTTATATTAAAATAATTATTTTTAAAACTTATGTAACAAATTTTACGTTGCTATTATAACATTATAGCTACAAAAAGTCAATGTAAGACTTATCATTTTAATAATTTCAGCGAAGCTGTTTTATTAATTTTGCTTATATGTAGTTCACAAATAATGTATTATACTAACTATTAAGATAAAGCGCGGTGAATACACCACGCTTGGTTTGATTAAAGGTACTTTGCTTCTAGAGAGTTTTCCGTTTGCTTTTAGATTTTCTTTGAGAAAAAGGATCATACAGCTCTTCAAAACCAACAACAACATGCTCATAGTTTCTTGGTATCACAGAACAAATAATATATAATTGTTCTTCTGGATGAACCATATATAAGTCTAAAGAATCAGTACTAAAATATGGCTCCACCACCTCATCTGTTATAGTATTTTCTACCCGAGACTTAATACTAAGCTTATTAGCTTTATTTACAGCAGCAAATTTATATACATCGCAATCAGAAATTAACATTTCCTTAAGTTTTAATCTGATGTATTTGCGTGCAAAAGTATTATAAGCTTTACCTTTGTCGCTAAAGGCATCTCTTAGAGCTATATTGGCTGTCCTCTCTCTGACTTGGCAAAAGTTATCTCCCACGTCCACAAAGTAATAATTTAATTCAAACATAATAAAACCTCCTATTAAATTATTAATTTGGACTGCAACTTCTTTTACACCCTTATTTTAACAACCTAGTATAAAGATAACGTGTTGAGTTTGTGAAAGTCCCGTGATATCCCTCTTAAAAACAAGATTTTCCTATCTTTTTAGTATTTAATATGTAGTTCACAAATAATATAATATATAAATTATTATATTTTATGCACAAAAAAAGAACCCACATTTGTGGGCTCTAATTATTTTGCAAGTTCTATAGCTCTTGTTTCACGAACTACATTAACTTTAATTTGTCCTGGATATATCATTTCTTTTTCTATTTGATTTGCTATATCTCTAGCTAATACTACAATTGAATCATCTGTAACTTGTTCTGGTTTAACAATGATTCTAACTTCTCTACCAGCTTGAATTGCGTAAGATTTATCTACACCATCATAAGAATTACAAATTTCTTCAAGTTTTTGTAATCTCTTAATATATGTACTTACTGTCTCACGTCTTGCTCCTGGACGAGAAGCTGAAATAGTATCAGCAATTTGAACTAGTACAGATTCTAAAGATGTATGCTCTGTATCACCATGGTGAGCAGCAACACAAGAAATAACTTCTTCTTTCTCTTTATACTTTCTTAATAGTTCTACACCTAGAGTTACGTGTGTTCCTTCAACATCTTGGTTATATGCTTTACCAATATCATGTAAAAGTCCTGCACGTTTAGCAAGGTTAACATCAAGTCCTAACTCTTCTGCTAATAGACCACATAGGTTAGAAACTTCAATAGAATGGTTAAGTACATTTTGTCCATAACTTGTTCTATATTTTAGTTTACCAAGCATTTTTACTAAATCTGGATGTAAGTTCATTACACCAGTTTCGTATAATGCTCTTTCACCTTCTTCTTTAATAGTATTCTCTATTTCCTCTTTAGCTTTTTCTATCATCTCTTCGATTTTTCCTGGATGAATTCTTCCATCTGCAATAAGTCTTTCTATAGCAATTCTTGCTACTTCTCTTCTTATTGGATCAAAGCTAGATAGTACGATTACATCTGGTGTATCGTCGATTATTAAATCTATTCCAGTTAAAGTTTCAATAGTTTTAATATTTCTACCTTCTCTACCAATAATTCTACCTTTAAGGTCATCGTTAGGTAGAGACACAGTTGTAACAGTAGCTTCTGAAGTGTGATCAGTAGAATATCTTTGAATTGTTCCAATTAATAATTCTTTAGCTTTCTTGTCTACTTCTTCTTTAGCCTTCTCTTCTTCTTGACGAATGTATTCAGCCATTTCTTTAGTCATATCACCTTTTAAGTTTTTCATCATTTGTTCTTTGGCTTCTTCTACAGTCATCTTAGCAATTTTTCCTAATGCATCAATTTCTCTTTGTTTAGCATTCTCTAAGTCTTTTTCTTTTTTGTTTAATTCTTCATTTCTTTTAGTAATATTGTTTTCTTTTTCTTCAATTAATGCTGCACGTTTGTCTACTAAATCTTGTCTTTGATTAATTCTATTTTCAAGATCTTGTATTTCTTTTTTTCTAAGCTTAGACTCAGTTTCAAGTTCGTCTTTTCTTCTCATCATTTCGTCTTTAGCTTGGATAACAGCATCTTTTTTTATTCTTTCAGCGTCTAATTTACTATCATTTAGTATTTTTTCTGCTTGTTCTTCAGCTGATCCTATAGTAGCCTCTGCTATATTCTTTCTATAACGGATACCCATAAAGAAGAATATAACTGAACCTAGTATAAAGCAACCAGCTCCAACTAATCCATATAGCATTTGACTATCCTCCTTCTTATAATATTGTCAATGTACAATTTGTTAATTGTCAGTGTTTGATTATTGTATATATAATTTAATATTATTAAATAACTTCTTTAATTATATGTACTATATTTCACCTCAGATAAAACTAAGTATTTAACTTAGAGTTATCCACTAAAATTATACATTAAAAAAATAAGAATAGCAAGTGGAAATTATAACAAAATATGTAAATAGACATAAAATAAGCTCAAAAATGAAAAAAAATTCCGGAAATCTCCGGAATATTCTATAAATTATGCAGCTTCTACAAACATATTTGGGTGTAAATTACCATTTTCAACTTGTAGAATAATATCTTTGTATTCTTCAACAAGACATAGTTTATCTATCTCTTTTAGTATGCCATTTCTATATTCAGTTGCTAAATATTTTGTCCTACTATTTTTCTTATCATCTAATTCAGATTTTAGTGCACTTACTTTTTGTATAAGTACATCTTTTTTAATAGCATATACATGTCTCAAATTAACATAGCATTTTCTTCTTTTAACCTTTTTAGATTTAAGTGTAATAGGATAATAAAATTCCTTAGCAGAAAATTCATTACTAGTTCTAATAGAAAATAAATAAACAAAATCTCCTTTAACTTTGTAAATAATAAAAGGTCTTCCCTTCATATTACAAGATAATGAATTTGTATCTAGATAATTAAATCCTCTAATATGAACTATAGCCCATGCTTTAACATCTTCTTCTTCCATATACTCACCTATCCTTTCAATAAAATTATTTGTTGAATAAAAACATCAAACGCATAATTATTATACCATATTATATTATTTATGTCAACTTGAGCAAGCATATAAAAAGGCAAAGAACTTAATCTTTGCCAACTCTACGAATATTAATATACTCAAATAAATTAAAAAAATTCCGGAAATTTCCGGAACAATCATTAAACTAAATAACTTAAATAAACATATTAGTATTCAATTTGCCATTTTTAACGTCATTAATAATATTATTATAATCATCAACAAAACATATCTTCTCTATCCCCTTTAGTATACCGTCTCTATATTTAGATGGAAGAAATTTAGTTTTTGTATTCAAGTTTAATTCAGATTTCAATTCACATACTTTTTTAATAAGTACATCTTTTTTAATTGAATAAACATATCTTAAATTAACGTAGCATTTATTCAAATTTCCTTTATAGGATTTAAGAGTAATTGGATAATAAAATTCCTTAGCAGAAAACAGATTATTAGGTCTAACCGAAAATAAATAAACATTGTCTCCTCTCACTTTGTAAATCAAAAAAGGCCTTCCATTCATATTATAACATAATGAATTCGTATCAAGGTAATTAAAACCTCGAATGTAAACAATAGCCCATGGTCTTACATCTTCTTCGTTCATATACTCACCTATCCTTTCAAAAAAATTATTTATTGAATTAAAAAAGTAAAATTCCGACAAATTATACCATATTTTGTTTTTTATGTCAACAAAAAAGCAAAAATAAAAAGGCAAAGAACTTAATCTTTGCCAACTTTACAAATATTATTTATCTAATGAAACTCTATATTTTCTATTAAATATGTTCTTTGCATATAGATATGGAGCATATATCATTATTATAATATCAAAAACTATGCCACATGCTAAATAAGTCCAGTTAAATCCAACCATTTCAAAATATAAAGCAAGAAAAACTAAAACTAAAGCACTAACAAAAAATGTTGCAGCTGCAAATCTGTTTGCAACTCTCCAAATTGATTCGTCTGCCATAGTCTCTTTAGATCTAAAGCCAATTACATCTTTATATTTATTAATTGGGAATATACTAGCTATTGAAGCTATTAATATAGCAAGACATGAAAGTATAACACTAAGTACAGGAACTTCAAAACCTATCTTATGATTTGGCATATATTGATATCCAACATCTACAAGTAACCATCCAAGAAGTATTACAACACCTACAATTATTGTAAATAGTGCATCTTCAACTCTCTTTCCTACAGTTACAGGTTTATCCATAGTTTTTATTCTATAAAATACTTGTGCAATACATAAAATAAGTGCAATTACTGGTATTATTAATAAGTTTCCTCTAGATACCATTTTATCTAAAACAAAATCTTTAAATACATTAAGTGGTAGTCTTTTATCCATACTAAACATTGCACCTAATGTAAGAATAAGATTTAATATACCAATAACTAAAATGGTAATATTTTTCTTTTTCCCTTGTAACATATAAATAACCTCCTATTATTTCTTAAGTCGTTTAATGTATGAAATAACCTCATTAAAAGCATTTATATTTAGTGAATAATATATACTTTGACGTTCTTTTCTAAAATTTACAAGACCTGCATCTTTAAGAATAGTTAAATGATGACTTAAAGATGGCTTTGTAATATCGAAAAACTCATGAATCTGACCTGCATTTAGTTCACCGTCTTTTAGTATATTTAATATTTCACGTCTAGTACTATCAGCCAAAGCTTCCCATATATTTCCCATATATAATTTCCTTTCTTGAGAGTTATTATATCTCTATACAAAAAGTATATCCCATTTAAAAAAAATTGTAAAGAAAAAATACACTCTATTTTACTAGAGTGTATCTTAAAATAATTAAAATGTAACAATTTAACTAATTCCAGAAATATTATTAATATTTTGAGTAACTTCCTCACCATTTTCATTTACTTCAATTTTTAAAGTTTCATTTGCTACACTATCTATATAATTTTGTCCATCTAAAGGTGGATTTTCTAGAATACTTATAGTATCTACTTCCTTCATAGTCTTATTTTCAGATGCAACTATAAATTCATCTATATGATCAGTAAAGAAATTCTTTTGAACTTTATATGCATTATACTTTACCTTAATAATATATGTCTTATCTAAAGTATTCTCATCTATTGTTAAAATAAGCTGAACTAAATATCTATTTTTAGGATTTGAATAAGCAAGATTTTTTGCTTTATTTACACCATCCTTGTATAGTTTATATGCAGCAGAAATAACTTCTTTATTATAATTACTATCTACTAAAGTATCACAAGTATCTATAAATACATTACCATCTTGTAATCCGTATACATCAGATTCAACAAATTTTTTTGTTGTAAATACATATGGATAAGCATTAAATGTTTTCTCAAATAGTCTAGTATTATCAAAAAAGCGTTTATATATAGCTACTTGATCTTTATAATAATAAAGATTTGCTTTTTGAATATTACCTTTATTATTTACATAGTATACAAATTTTGGAGAAACACTAAATATAATATTGTCAGTATAATCTGGAATAATAGATTTAATATCTGTATTTTGTCTAAAAACATCTTTAAGATCAAATTCTTTAAGGTCTTTTAAATTAATATTAACACTTGAATACTTAGTTTGTATATTTCCTTCAACATCACAAAATTCTTCTACGTACATAGTAGACAACACATTGTTAAAAATATATACGTCTGTATAGTTTCTTATATGATCATATAAAACATTTGAATCTAAAAGATTATTTTTATCATACATATTTTCTGCAGTAATTTTTAAATATGTATTAATTTTATCTTCTAAGGTATTATCTATCAAACCATCAACCTTATTATATGAAACATCAATCTTGCTTCCTTCTTGATTTTTTGAGTAGTTATAAAAAAATCCTTGTTGCTCAATTATAACTTTTTCTTGAGTATAATTAAAACCTTCATATGTATCACTCTCATCAGAAACAAGATAAGAATCGTCTTCATTATCAACTACATCTTTTCCTTTTCTTGAAGATAAATTAATAACTATAATAGAAGATATTGCAACAATACCAACAAGTGAAGCAATAGCAATGTACTTAATCTTACTTTTACTTTTTTTGTTATCTATATCATGAGATATTTCAATCTCTTTAGTATCCATATTACCTCCTAAACACATAATATATATTATCATTTAAAAGTTAATTATTCAATAATTTTCATTTAATATACACAATAAAAAAATTATGGGTCCAGTGATTAGACTGGGCCCGGTAGGAGAAAAACAGTCGGTAATGCAGTTGCCCGCTTTGAATATAGTTCACATATACCCTTCAATGGCTAGGTTAGTTCCATATCGAGTATTATACTCAAAACTGTTCAAGACAGGCAAAAAATCTTGATTAAAAGATACGCCGCAAACCGGCTATTTTTAAATAATTAGTCATTAATTTTTAAAAAAATTATCTTTTAAAAGCAACTGCTCCAACTAACATTATTATAACACTTTTTTTATGTAAAGTCAACCGGCTTTACATTATTTTTTATGTTTACTACGGATTTGTAACATTTATCCATTTAAATATTTTTTTAATTCGTTTTCTCTATTTTTTAAGTCATTATATCCTAAGTTGTACATTCTTTTGAGTTTATCTTCATCCTTTTCCATCTTTTTAATTTTAATAAGCTCTGATGGTCTAACAACAAATATATCTTTTTCTGACTCTAAAAACTTAATTTCATCTAAAGATTTATTATATATTTTATATCTATTTTTCATAGTTTCAATAAGTTTTGGATATTTTTTATACATTACTCTTGCTGGTGCAACAGATACTCTTTTCTTTTTATATCCATTTGGTCTTGTAAGAACCACTATAATTTTATCTAATCCCATAGACATTATTTTGTCTATAGGAATAGAATCTGCAATCCCTCCATCTAAATAATATTCACCATTATATTCAACAGGCTTAGATACAAATGGCATTGAACCAGACGCACGAAGTGCCTGAATATCTTTTTTACAATCATTAATTTTAATATATTCAGCCTCACCTGTTTTTACATTTGTAACTGTAGCATAAAAATCTCCTTTAGATCTTTTAAAACTTGCGTAATTAAAGTCATCTAGTATATTAGGTATTTCATTAAAACAAAAATCCTCATTAACTATATTACCAGTAGTAAGTAAATTATAAAAAGACATATAACGCTTATCATTAACATATTTAAGATTTGATCTTAAGGCTCTACCTTTTTGTCTAGATTTATAGTTAATGCCAAATAAAGCTCCTGCAGATACACCAATAATTACATCTGCTTTTATTCCCATTTCAAGTAGCACATCAATTACGCCTGCTGTATACATTCCACGCATTGCACCACCTTCAAATAGTATTCCTATTTTCATTTATTCACCTTCTCTATTTCCAATTATTAAAACTATTGTCAATCTTTCTACTATTAAGTTTTGCTTTCTTCTTTTCATTTTCAATTTTTGAACTTTCTTCATTAGCCTTATTTATTTGATGAATATAATCATCATAATTTCCAACATAACGATGAATTTTACCATTTTCTAGTAAAGCTACACTAGTTGCAATCTTATTAATAAAATATCTATCATGAGATACAAAAATTATAGTTCCTTTATATTCTAATAATGCATTTTCTAGTGTATTTCTAGTTTCAGCATCAATATGGTTTGTAGGTTCATCAAAAATTAAAATATTGCATTTAGTCTGAATAATTTTAGCAAGTAATAATCTAACTTTTTCTCCACCAGATAATTTTCCAATAGGTTTAAAAATTGTATCACCCATAAAACCAAAATGTACAAGTGTTGCTCTAAGTCTTGTTTCTTCACCGCTAAAAGCCTCTCTAAAATTATCTATTACACTTTCTTCTTCATTATCAAAATGAATTTCTTGAGGGATATAACCTATACTAATGTTGCCACCAACTTTTATATCACCAGATATATATCCAGGAATTTCTTTATCGTTTACAGCGTCCATTAAAGTATGAATTAAAGTAGACTTTCCTGCGCCATTTTTTCCAATAATACAAATTCTATCTGAATGATATAAATTAAAATCTAAATCCTCTAAAATTATTTTATTGCCAAAACCAATAGTTAAACCTTTAAACTTAATAATATCATTTCCAGCTTTTCCACGTACACTAAAATCTAAATTGATTTTTTGAGCCTCTTTAGGTCTATCTAATGTATCCATTTTTTCAATTCTACCCTCAATAGCCTTTGCTCTTTTAAAAAAATTTTCATTATCTCCTATTCTACCAAATGCTCTTAGTTTTTTAGCCGCTTCTTCTAAACGATTAATTTCGTTTTGCTGGTTAATATAATCTTGCTCTTCTTTTTCTTTTCTAAACTTGTTTTCTTCTAGAAATTTAGTATAACCTCCATTTGTCACATATGCCTTACCATTTTCTATAAGTACTGTTTTATCTGCTACTTTATCTATGAAATATCTATCGTGAGATACCACTATAACAGTTTTTGAGCAGTTTTTTACAAATGTTTCCAACTCAGATAAAGCTTCAAAATCTAAATGATTAGTAGGTTCATCTAAAAGTAATACTTCTGGATCTTTAGACATAATAGTACACAAATTTACTCTTGTCTTCTCTCCTCCACTTAAAACATTATACTTTCTGTCTAGCATATCATCTGTAATATTTAATTTTTGCTTTGCAGTAGAAATCTTATGAGCAATATTAGTTGACACTTCCTCTAAGTGATTAAGTGCTCTATTATATCTTTCTTCTACTTTTTTCATATTAGCATCAGGATTTGCAAACTCAAGAGAAGCTGCTTCAAGCTCTTGTTGAGCACTATATACTTCTGGCATAATTACATCTTGAACAGTAATATTATCTTCAAGTCTTTCAGGTATTTGTTCAAGTTTTGCCATAACTTTCATATCTTGACTTATTGCAATAGTTCCACTATCTGGTGTATCTTCACCATTAATTAGTTTCAATAATGTAGACTTACCACATCCATTTCCACCAACAATTGCAACTATTTCACCTTTTTTTATTTCAAAAGACAATCCATCTAAAAGTTTTTCTTTATATCCATGATCATACTTTACATCTATTAAACTTATCATAATGTCACATCCTTTAAGTTTTACAATAATATAATAACATACAATAACATAAAAAGTAAGATGAAAGTATAAATTAGCAAAAAAATAGAGTGCTATTTCTAGCACTCTCTATACAAATGGATTATATTCCACGTGGGCCTCCATACATTTGTCCACCTTGTGGCATTTGTTGACCTCCCATTTGACCACCAAATTGATTTGTTATGCTTGTAGTTTTTGTTCCATTAACTATTAATTCTCCACCACTATATTTAGCTTCTCCATCATAATCAAAAGCACTTTGAGCAGTTATATTAATAGTTCCACCATTTATATATATATTACCATTTGAATCTATTGCATCTGTATCTCCTTGCCCCATATTAATAGATAAATTTCCACCATTAATTTCAATTGTAGTTGTATATGCATTAGATTTATTACCAGCATTTATACCATCGTCTGATGCTGTTATACTAATTGTTCCATTATTAATTTTTACAAATGTTGCCTCTAATCCCTCATGAGCATTAAGTGTTAGATTGCCACCATCTATTTGAAGAAGCCCATCAGCATGTATAGCATCATCACCTGAGTCAACTGTAATAGTTCCTTGTGATATATTTATATCTGAATTAGAGTGAATACCATCATCTGCACTATCTATTGTAATTTCTCCACCACTAATTACTATATTTCCACTAGCTTTAATTCCTTTATAACTTCCACTATCTTCTTCTGTAGCAAATGTATTAGACTGTTGACCCCATTGACCTCTAATGAAAAACATATCATTTGTAGTTGTAGAAACGTTTGAACTATTAGATCCTTCTCCTGAAACTATGTCTATAGTTCCTCCTTCAATATTAAGTATAGTTTGAGCTTGTATTCCATCATGACCTGCTTCTATTTTTATATTTCCACCACTAATTAAAATATATCCTTTTGTTTCATCTGTATCATTAGTAGTCTTTATACCATCATTTTGGGCTTTAATATTAATATTTCCATCTACTATTTTTACACTATCTTTTCCTTTAATACCATTATTCATAGCTTCTACGACAATATTGCCATTCCATATTTTTAGATCATCTTTTGAAACAATACCATCTTGATAATTTCCAATTACATTTAATTTACCAGTCCCATTAAATATTAAATCATCTTTAGAATAAATAGTAGCTGTTGGCTCTTGATCTGTATAATTTGTAGTATCTGTTAATTTGTTTTCAGTTCCATCAACTGCAGTTATATATACTTTTTCTGCATTTACAACATAAATTGCAGGACCATCTTGTGAATTGATTTCTACTCCATTTAATATAATTCTTACCTTAACATCAGTTTCAACTTGAATTTGACCATTAAAGTTTCCTTCAAAAACATATATTCCTTCTTTAGTGATTTTTACTAAATTATTATCTATTGTAACATTATTTTTATCTGATGAAGCAGTGCTTCCATTTAATGTAATGTGTTCTGCAATGCTATCATCCCATGATGCATCTTCACCATTATAGTCTGCTAAAAATGTAGAATTTGATGTTTCACTTTCTTCTACAATAGTTTGATTACTATTCTTATCTTTGGCAATATCCGATACTATTGCAATTACAACAATAGCAACAATTAGCACAGCACCTAATATAATTCCTATTATTCTCTTTTTATCCATTATAACTCACCTATTCCTTCCTCTGCTCTTTCCATAGAAATTGCAAGATTTCCATTTCTTACTCTTAATTTATCTATAAACTCTTTTTCTTTATTTAAATCTTTTAGAATTACGTTATATGTAAGTTCATACATACTTCCCATATTAATTGTTTTAACTTTTATTGTTTTACAAGATTTAGTAAATTCTTCAAAAATGTCTTTGAATACATCGTTATAATCTAATTCTTCAGGTATTACAACTTTTAATTTTTTTTCATTACAATTTTTCTCACCAAATTTTGTTTTAGATAAAATTAAAATTAATGCACTAATTAGCACTGTTACATATGCTGCAAATAGCACATGTCCCATACCAGTAGCTAGTCCTACTGCCATTGCAAAGAAAACACTAACAATTTCTTTAGCAGTACCTGGCATTGATCTAAATCTAATTAATCCAAATGCACCAAGTATTGCAACTGATGTTCCTAAATTTCCATTTACCATCATCATTACAACTTGAACAAGTGCTGGTAGTATTGCAAGACTAATTACAAAACTTTTGCTATATTTTGATGTCCACATATGAACAAAGGCTATAACAAGACCTAAAATTAATGATGCTCCCATACATATTAGGGATGTTGATACGCTAAGTGTACCAGCCGCGCTAGATAAAATACTTTCAAACATAATAATTACCTCCTTAAGCGATTAACGCTTTATTTATATTTACTTTATTTTTATCTATAATATTTAATCCACAAATTGCGTAAGTATTACTTTCATTTGAATTTAATACATATTTCTTATATATTTCACCATATTTAGAAAAAGATGTAGGATAAATTTGCAACTCATTTAATAGTTTGGCAAACCAAATTGGAATAGCTTGACAAGATTTAATTTCTAGAATAACCATATCATCATTAAAAAATTTCTTTCCTGCATCTCCCATAAACAAATCAACATCTGTTGTTCTAGATCTAAGATTGAAATCTAAAGTAATACGTATATCATGATTTTCTTTAAGATAATATGCTTCTCTATCATATGCAACCATCATTTTAGGTTTTAAATTATATCTTTTATATGCATAATCTATTTCTTCAAAAATTTGTTTATTTTCTACATTACTAATAGTTCCATATTTTAAATACTCATCATATTGGCTCTTATTTATTGCTATTCTTCTTTTTCCAACGACTCCTTTATATTTTTTCTTAAGCTCAAAAAACAGTTTTGAATCCTCATTTGGTACATTATAGCTTCTTAGTCTGATTTTTTCTTTATATATAGGTTTTTGAATAGATTTAATAGCTAAATCATAAGAATCTGTATCAAAATAGATATTTAAAATTTTACTATTTGGAAATTCATTTGGATCAAGTTTATTTTCAAGTCTATTCATGAGTTCATTATATTTTTGTATAGTAAAAATATATTTCTTTTCTACTCTTTTAAAATTACTTGTATATCCTTTCATCTTTATCTCTTCCTTTCTTGCTTTTATTATAGGCTGCATTTGTGAAAAATTTATGATGCAATTGGGAAAAATAACAACACCAAATGTGAAAAAATGGTGCTTAAAATATGAAAAAAACCTAGATAAAAATCTAGGTTTAAATCAATATATAATTTAATAATATTAACATTATTATTCTTTATCTTTTTTAGTAGTTTTCTTTGTTGCAGTCTTTTTTGTAGTTGTCGCTTTTTTTGTTGTAGTCTTCTTAGTTGTTGTTTTTTTAGTAGTTTTAGAAGTTGCTTTTTTAGTAGCTTTTTTAGGTTTTTCTTCTATAGTTTCAGTATTTTCTTCAAGCTCTTCTTTTACTGCATCTTGTTGCTCTTTCAAATTAACAAGCTGTGCATAAACATCATTAAGACCTTCATCTCTAGTAATAGCATAATCATTTTCTACAAGAGTTATAGCTGCATCAATATTTCCATTTTCAATGCAGTCTCTAATGATATTTCTATATGCACCAATTATTCTATTATTTGGATTTACATTTACTTCATTATCCTTAGCAAGTTGCACAGCCTCATCAAATGTCATATCTGCAAGTTCTGGTGTTTGTTCTGCTAATCTATTAAGCTCAGCTAACACATTTTCATCATTTAAGTAATAATAGCTTACAATATATAATGCATATGCAGACTTAGGATCTTTTAAAGACTCAAAAACATAAGCATATTTATTATAACACTCAGATAAATCATGTGCAGTATAAGAAATAGATTGCAACTTCTTAATTGCATCTAAACATTTAACAATCTCTTTTCTTTGATAATATAAATCAATTTTCTTGCTTCTAGCTTCTCTATTTAAAAAATTCCAATAAATAGCTCTATCTAATGCGTCCATAGCAGCTTTATTTCTTTTTTTAGCAAGTAAAATATCTGAATAAACTGTATATAATACATCATTTGAATAAGGAGTATCAACTACTTCTTTTCCATCTGCAAACACATATTCCATTAATGATTTTTCAAAATCTGATGAACAACTACAATATAGTTTTGTATCATCATCATTTTTAGATAATTCTTCAACTTCAGCTATAATTCCCTCAGCACCTGTTAATGCTTCATCTATATCTCCATTTTGAAGATCTTGAGTAAGCTCAGAAATCATAGAATTAATTTGCTCTTGTTTTTGGACATCTAAACTATCACTAGTTTCTTCTAGTGATTCTTCTATATTTTCTTCATTATTTTCATCTACATCATCTTCTACTACTTCATTTGTTTTTGTATTTTCTAGTTCTTCTATTACTGAATTTATTGCGTTTAAAGTCTCAATACCATCTTCTAATTCTCTTTGTTTATTTTGAGCTAAAGTATACAAATTTTGCAAGTCTTGCTCATAATCTCCTGTTAAATTAGTTTTTATAATATTAATTTTTTCTTCCATAATATTTACACCAACACTCTCTCACAATATATTCATTTACACTATAAATACTATCATAACATAAAAAAATATTAAACCATTTAAAAATAATTAATATAACAACAAATGAAAATGTAACAAAAATGTAAAAATTAATACATTATTTTTATAATTAAATCTCTACAATACTCAACTAAAGTTTCAATTTTTTTAATCATAGTAGCACTTTCTCTCTTTCCTACTATTGCTATAGAACCACATAGCGTGGAGTCTATTATAATTGGAAAAGATAATTTTAAATACATATTTTTATAATTTTCAAAAGGATTAAAACTTGGAGCAATGCTCTCTTTAAATGTTTTTCTATTATTTAATAGCATCAGATATCTAGAAGATAATTTTAAGCCTTTAAAATCCAAATTTGAAGCATTTAAGGCTATGTTTGTATCAGTAATAACCACATATAATTCATTTGGTAAATAATTATGCAAAACTTGAACAATATTTTCTAAAAACATTTCGTTTTTTTCTACTACATTATATTTCGAAATAATAATTTTATCTTTACTACATTCAATTTCAACTTCATCACTATTTTTAATATTTAAAGATTTCCTAACACTTTTAGGAAGGACTATTCTTCCTAGACTATCTATTCTTTTTATAATACTCATAAAAAACACCTCAAACATTATTATTGTTTGAGGTTAAGTATTTATTATACTTTATGATTTAAATTTAGTACTATCTTCATATAGCATTCTTTCTATCTTTTCTCTTAAACCAGTTTTCCTATTTTTAGAGTCTAAATTATCTACCATATAATTAACTGTATTTCTATTTCCAACTATAATTAACATTTTCTTTGCTCTAGTCATTGCTGTATATAAAAGATTTCTAGACAATAATTTTTTATATCCAGTAAATATTGGTAAAATAACATAATCAAACTCAGAACCTTGAGATTTATGAATCGTAATAGCATAAGAGTGTTCTAGCTGATCAAGTTCGTCAAAATCATATTCTACTAATCTATCATCATCAAAAAGTACATATAATTTTTCTTCATCTTTATCTATTAAATTAATATAGCCTATATCTCCATTATATATTCCTTCAAAAAATTTTCCTTCTATAGAATATTTCTTATCATAATTGTTTACTATTTGCATTACTTTATCATTTTCTCTAAATATTTTTCCATTATGACTAACTTGCTTTTTTGTCATATTTTCCGGATTAAGCAATTCTTGCATTTTATCATTTAATTGGATTGTTCCAAGTTCAGTTTTCTTTACAGGTGTTAAAATTTGTAAATCTTTTAAGACATCTATATTTGCATAATTTTCAAGCCTATAAGAAATAAGGCTAGATATTTCAGATACGGTATCTTCAATTGTTTTAGTTGGAATAAAGAATAAATCTGTATCTTTAGTTTTAAACTCAGGATACTCTCCATCATTTACTCTATGGGCATTTACTATAATATCACTTTTAGCACTTTGTCTATAAATCTGCTTAAGCTCAACAGTAGGCACAACATCTGAGGCAATAATGTCTTTTAATACACTTCCAGGACCTACTGAAGGAAGTTGGTTTACATCTCCTACTATTATTAATTGTGTAGAAGGTTTAATTCCTTTTACTAGATTATTCATCATCATAAGGTCTATCATAGATGCTTCATCTACTATTACTACCTCATCTTCTACTGGCTTTACTTGATATTCAAAAAACATATCTATATCATGATCATCAATTTTAGATATTTCAAGAAGTCTATGTAATGTTTTTGCCTCTTTACCAGTAGTTTGTGTAATACGTTTTGCAGCACGTCCAGTTGGAGCGCATAAAACATAATTTTTCTTTTCATCCTCTAAAATATCTATTATGCATTTAATTATTGTAGTCTTACCTGTACCTGGTCCTCCAGTTACAATACTTATCTGATTATTTAAGCAAGTATTAATAGCATTTCTTTGTTCTAAAGATAACTCTATGCCATTTGCTTCACTTACCTTATCTATAACTTTATCTAGTTTCTTGACTTTAAATTTTTGACGAGTATGATCTATTACACATCTTGCAATATTTTCTTCTGCTAAATACATACTTTGTCTAAATACAAATTCTTTTGAATCTATTTTTTCAATAAATAGCTTATTATTAATATTAAGCCTAGTAATAGCATTAGCAATTTCTGCCTCATCCACTTCAAGAATCTCTTGGCTATAACTTAATAAATTTTCTTTTTCTACACAAGTATGACCAAATTCAGTAATCTTATCCATTGCATAAATAATGCCATGATCAAGTCTATCTGGATTAGTTAAGCTTATTCCAATATTTCTGCCAATTCTATCTACAGTTTTAAAATCTAGTGAACGAATAAAACCAAGAAGTGAATATGGATTTTCTTTAATTATACTTATAGTATCCTTTCCCACCGCTTGATAAATCCTATTAGATACAACAGTAGAAAGGCCAAAATTACTTAAAAATTCAATTGTATTCCATTTTTCCCATTCTGTATTAAAAAAATCATTAAGACGTTCAATTTTATCTGCATTTAGCCCTTTAACCTCATATAGCTTATCCATTTGAAAACGTATAACATTTACCGTTTCATCTCCAAACATATCCACTATGTTTTTGGCCGTCTTTTTACCTACACCAGTTATATTATCTGCTATATATGAAATTAAAGCTGCAGTAGTTTTAGGAAGAACTTTTTTATATGAAGAAAACTTGAGTTGCTCTCCATATACTTTGTGTGATACAACTTCTCCTTCAAATTCGAGCTCGTCATCTACTTCTATTTCTTCTGTCTCACCTACGCATGTTATATATTCTGTTCCTTGTTTTACTAAAAGTACAGTCCAGTTATTTGTTTCATTTTTAAATATAATTGTTGCAACTTTTCCTACTATTTTCATATATAGTCTACCTTTCTAACAAGTAAATTATACTAAAAAAACATATGAATAGTCAACAAGAAAGCACAAATGTTCTTAATTATATTCAAGCATAAAAATCGACAATTGTTCTTATGTATACTTTATTTGACTTTTAGCTTCTATTTTGATATAATCACAACCCGGGAGGTTAAATATGGTAAAGTTTTACGAACAAATTTGTGAGCAAGACAGACTAAACTATATTAAAGATTTAAAACGTAGCATAGATTTTAATACTTACCCTAAAATGCTAGAATTTATGCAGACAGAGCAATTATATATAACTAATGTAAAAACTGGGCCTATAAAAATTAAGGACAATAATTCTATATTAGTTATAGATAATTCAAAAAATAAATGGTTTGTCTTTGCAATAGATGGAAAAATACAATTAATTGCTAAAAAAAGTGTAATAATACATACAGATAAGTTTGAATATGAAAAACGTGATACTTCTTTTACTAAAAAGCAAAAAATAAAAAATGTTGACTACTTCATAGAATATGTAGAAAATATCGGAGCAAATTTATCATTAAATATTAATAATTACAACGGAAATATTGGTAAGAGTAAATGGTATGGAGACTTTGATGAAATTGGTTCTATGACACTAGAATATGCAGATAAAAATGTATATACAGGTTATACTTTCAATAGTAATAATTTTTCATTATGCAATATTGGAAAACAAACAGAAAAACAAACAAATATATTATTATAAAAACACACATATTTTTTAGATATGTGTGTCTTTTTTATTTTATCTCATATATTCTTATTTCTGCATTTTCAAAACCTGTGTTAAATATTCTTCCATTTTTTGGGAATCCATTAAAGTATGAATGTATCATTCTACATATTCCATTATGTGTAACAATAAGTATATTTTTATCTTTATATTTTTCTTTAATTTCATTCAAAAACTCATATACTCTTGTTTTGCACTCCTCTATTGTTTCACTATCTTGATATTTATCTTTACCTAATGTCCACCAAGCTTGATAATCAAAAGTTGATACATCTACTCCTTCTATACTTCCTGCATTTCTTTCGATTAATCTATCATCAAAAATAGTTTCAACATTTTTACTATTTACAATTTCTAAAGTTTGTCTAGTTCTAAGTTTTGGAGATGAAATAACTAAATTATAATCTAAGTTTTTTACAACTTTTTCAGCCTCTTTACATTGATTTATTCCCACCTCATTTAAAGGAATATCTGTATAAGATAATAATTTATGTTCTACATTCCAATCTGTTTGTCCATGTCTAATAACGTAAATATACATTTTGCCTCCTATTTATATCTTCTATCATATTGTTCTTTAAGCTTTTCATAGATATATACATATCTTTCATATCTGCCACTATCTATTTTGCCATCATTTAGATGTCTTTTCACATCACATACAGATTCATCTTCAATAACATGTGCACAATCGCTATAATCACAATGACAAGATTTAAACTCAGGATAGAAATCTTTTAAATCTCTATACTCAATATCATATAATTCATAACTAGAAAATCCAGGGGTATCTAGAATGAATGTATCTTCATCTATAGCATAAATGTTGACAGACTTTGTAGTATGTTTTCCTCTATTAGATTTTTGTCCAATATCTCCAACAAGAATATCTTGACCAATAAGTTCAGATGTAATTGAAGATTTTCCTACTCCGCTATTTCCAGAAAAAGCAGATGTTTTGCCTTTAAGTACTTTTTTTAAATCATCTAAACCAACTTTTTCTTTAGCACTAACAAATAATATTTCAATACCAAGATTAGAATATGTTTTTTTAATATACTCTAAATCTATTTTTGCTTGCTCATTATCTCTTTCTAAATCTATCTTATTAATACAAATTACAGGATTAATTCCCTTAGACATACATAATACTATTTGTTTATCTAAAAGAATATAATCTGGAATAGGTGTTGCAAGAGATGTAACAATAATCATCTGATCAATATTACTTACAGGAGGACGAATCAGAGAGTTTTGTCTGTTTCTAACAGATGTAATCATATAGTCTTGTCCGGCACTCTCTACAGACACAACATCCCCTACTAAAATACTACCTTTTTTCTTAGTATTTCCTCTTGCTTTTGCTTGTATTATTTCTTTTTTTGTTTGAATCACATAGATATCTAAATCTATTCTTATTACTTTTCCTATTATTTCTTCCATAACAATATATTACTATATTTATAATATATTTTCAAGCAAAATAAACATAAAAAAAGCTAGTTTAAAACTAGCTTTAAAACATTGTTGAAAAAGATGTAAATAATGCTTCAACAATTTTTTGTATCCATGGTCTTTTCAACCATTGTTGTAATGTTATTTCTATACAAGAATTTTCAATCATATTTTCAAAATCTTTTTTGATGTCTAACTCAACTCCTGTATCATATAAATAACTGATATCTTCATAATTTAAATTCATACTTCTATAATCCATATTTGCAGTACCAACTACACCAATTTTATCATCTGAAACAAAAGTTTTAGAATGAATAAATCCAGGTTTATACTCATACACCTTAATACCAGCACTAAGTAGTACTTCATAGTATGATCTAGTAGACATTTGAACTATACGTTTGTCTGGAATATGTGGAAGTATTATTCTTACATCTACTCCACTTCTTGCAGCATTTAAAAGAGAGGCAAGCATTTGTTCAGAAATTGCAAAATATGGAGTTGTAATATATACATAGTCTGTTGCAGTATTTAGTATTTGCATATAAACAGACTCAATAGGATTCTTTCTATTATTTGGACCATCAGCTATTGCAACACAAACTCCTCTACATTTATATTCTTCTCTTTGTTCTAGAGATATTTCTTTATAATGATCAAAATCTATTTTTAGCTTTTTATTAATTAATTTTAAATCTCTTAAGAATAATAAAGCAAAGCTCCAAGATATTTCGCCTTTAAATCTAATACCTGCATCTTTCCAATGTCCATATTTTTCCTTAATATTTGCATATTCATCTGCTAGATTAAATCCACCAGTATATGAAATTTTTCCATCAATAACAACAATCTTTCTATGCATTCTATTGTTAAAATATGAATTAATAAGTATTGAGAAAGGATTAAAAGCATATACTTCTACACCAGCTTCTCTAAGTTCTTTTTTAGTTTTAGATTTAAATTTATTTATACATCCATATTCATCATAGATTAATTTAACATCTACACCCTCACGAGCTTTTTTCTTTAATATTTTAAAAATATCATCTTCTATTTCACCTTTATCTACTATGTAAAATTCTAAGAAAATATAATGCTTAGCTTCAAGTAAATCTTTCTTTAAATCTACAAAGACTTTATCTCCTAAATCATAATACTTAGAATCTAAATTTTCACATACAGGATAAGAAGTAATGTTTTTCATATAATTTAAAGTATTAAATACATGTTTATCTTTAGCCTTAATATCTTCATCTATTTCAAATGAATTATCTAGTAAATAGTTCGTATCATTTTCTATTTCTTTAATTTGTATCTTTTTCTTAGCTCTAAGTCTACTATTACCCCATAATATATAGACTGTTATACCCATAATAGGTAAAAACATAATAACTAAAACCCAAGCAAGTTTATATTGAGAACTATCATGTCTTGTTAAAATATAAACTACAGCTAATATTCTAATAGCATTATATATATAAAAACTATTTACATATACATCCCCCGCTGTAGTATAAGTAAAATAAAAAATTACAGCTTGTAGAGCTATAAGCAAAATAGCTACTAATGTTTTCCAAAATGTTCTAAGTAAGTTACTTTCAGATTTTCTAACTTGTTTAGTTAGAATCTTATCTTCCTTATTCATAACACTAAACTCCTATACTAAATTATTGAATTTCATAACCATATTTTTTATAAAATTCTTCTCTAAATTCAAGTAATCTCTCTTCTTTTATTGCTTCTCTAACATTTTCCATTAAATTTACTAAAAATCTTAAATTGTGAATAGATAACAGTCTAGCACCCAAGATTTCTTTAGTTTTAAATAAGTGATTTAGATATGCTCTTGTATAATTTTTGCAACAATAACAATCACATTCATCATCTAAAGTTTCAAATGCTTTTTTGTGACAAGCATTAAGTAAATTTACTTGGCCATGATGTGTTAGAGCTGTTCCATTTCTTGCCATTCTAGTAGGAAGTACACAGTCGCACATATCAATTCCTGCAAGAGCTGCTTCAATTAAATAGTCTGGTGAACCAACTCCCATTAAATATCTTGGCTTGTTTTCTGGCATTTTAGGAGTTGTATATCTTAAAATATCTAAGAAGTCTTCTTTTGGTTCTCCAACACTAATTCCTCCTATTGCATATCCTGGAAAATCTAATTCTACTAAATCTTTTAAAGACTTATCTCTAAGATCTTTATAAAAGCCACCTTGAATAATACCAAATAACGCTTGTTTATCTGTTGTTGTATGGTAATCTTTACAACGTTTAGCCCATCTAGTAGTTCTTTCCATAGATTTTTGTACATAATCATAACTTGAACCATATGGAGCACACTCATCAAAAGCCATCATTATGTCTGAACCTAATGCTTCTTGTATTTCCATAGATTTTTCAGGAGAAATAAATTTTTTAGAACCATCAATATGAGATCTAAACTCAACTCCTTCTTCAGTTATTTTTCTCATATCTCCTAAACTAAATACTTGAAAACCGCCGCTATCTGTTAAAATATTTCTATCCCAGTTCATAAATTTATGAAGACCACCTGCTTCTCTAATTAATTCATGACCAGGTCTTAAAAATAAATGATATGTATTTCCTAGTATAATATGTGCATGTACCATATCTTTTAATTCGTCTGGTGTCATTGCCTTAACTGTTGCTTGTGTTCCAACTGGCATAAACACTGGTGTTTCAACATCCCCGTGAGGCAAATGCAAGACACCAAGTCTTGCACCTGTACGAGGATCTACTTTTTTAACTTCAAATTGTAAAGCTTCTTTTTTTTCTTCCATTTCAAATCCTTTCTATATTATCTTTTCTATAACAGCAAATGCAACTATAGCAAGTATTGCTGCTATACAAAATGTAAAATCTTTAAACACAAATAAATCTTCTGAAATATTTAATTTAATTTTTCTATAATCTAGTTTTTCTTTTAATTCCTTAATTTTTTCTTTATCTTTAAGTTCCATAACTTTGTTATATAGCATATAAATTAGTATTGCAAATCCTATTGCATTTATGCCAATTTGAATATATGTAAATATTTGCATAAATGTTGCATGGTCATAAAATAATACTTCAATTGTTGCAACTGCGTTATTTATAAAATGAAGTATCATAGTAGGATATAGTTTTCCTGTTTTTTCTCTTACCATTGCAAATAGTATTCCAACTAAAAATGCAAAGATAAATTGTGTAAAGTTTAAATGTATTGTGGCAAATACTAATGCAGATACAACAGTTGCAAATACAACTCCTCTTGCTTTTAGTATTCCATATACTCCTTTACGTATAAATAGTTCTTCAAATATTGCAGGAAGAATTGCAATTTGTATAAATAGTAATATAGTTGCAAGTTTTCCAGAATAATTAAATAATCCTGAAGAATTCATTACATCTGAACTAATTCCAAACTTTTCTATAGCAAATGAACAAATCATTTGAATCATAGACATAACTGGAATTGAAAGAACTATATATTTAATACATTTTAGTATACTTTTCTTTTTAGCATCTTTATACTCTTGTGAACTTTTTTCTTCTTTATTAATTTTATCTTCTTTAGGAAGATACATTCTTAACAATAAATATGGAATATATATCGATATAGCAAATGACACACACATTAAGATTAATGTAATATTTTCTACACTAATTTTTGTAATATGTTTAGCTACAACTGGTGCAATTAATTCAACACCAAGTGCAGTAACTACTTGTAATAATATAAGAATTATTACTGCCATACCAACAACAAGTCCTTTTTTAGATGATTCTTTTCTATCAATCATTCTTTCTTGATATTCTCTAGTTGCAATAATTTTTTCTATTCCATCTATCTTTTTATTCTTTTTATTTGAATAATCTAGTATTGCATTTTTAAAAGGTTTTTGTGTAACAATAAGTACTAGAGGTATTGATGCTACAAGTATAACTAGTGATAATATCACCTGTATTACATTAGCTTGTCCAATCAGTATCATAGATGGTATAAAATACATTGAAGCTATTGGTAGTACAGATAAAATATATGCAAAAACACTTACTGTCTTAATAGGTGTAACCATAAAAGTAACAACTGAATATAGTACTAAATTAAGTGTAAGAAGAACTAAAGTTGCATTTCCAGCTTCTTGTATATTTGTAGTTTTAGCACTCATTACAGATTGTATTACTCCTTGTATAAAAGTTGTTAAACACATATATACAAATGTAATTGCAAAGTATCCTATTACTCTTCCAGAAATAAACATAGAAGCATTAACCGTTTGTACTCCATCTATATTTGCTCCAACTTTAGTAATTAAATATGAAACCATAATTCCAATTAAGAAATATGCAATTTCAAAAATAAATTGAACAACAACAATTAGTGCAATACTTAAAACTTTAGAAATCATATATTCTTTTGTACTAATTGAAGTTAATATATATTCTATAGATTTTGACATCTTTTCTTGTGATATTGTGTTTGCAATTTTATTCAAACATAATAGTAAAATAAAGAAAATAACGTAGTTAGAAGCAAGTTGAAAAATTTCAGTTGACTCGCTTGTATCTATTGACTCATTTAGTATTACTCTATCTAATTTTACATCTTCTTTAACTATTGCTAATTCTTCTTTTGTCATGTTAGATTTTTCAAGAATCATTTTATCTTTAATAGATGTTAAAGTTGATGTAATAGTATCAATATAATCTTGTCTTACTGTTTCTTGAGTAGTAAGTGTTGCAACAATATAGTGAATATTGTCTTTTTTAACTTCAAGTTCATATGTATTTACATCATTTTGCCCTTTTACTAGTTCTTCTGCATTTACATCTTCAGTATTATATTTTTCAAAATCTTTATTATTTCTAATTTCTACATTATCAAATTTAGAAAATGCAGCTTTTATTTGTTCATAAGCTAAATTATCTTCATCTTTTACATATACTATAATATTATTAGACAAATTAATATTTTTATTTTTGAATATTGCTCTTATATTATTAAAATTTAGTCCGACTACTGTAACTAAAAGTAATAATACATTAAGTATAACAAATGCTTTATTTTTTATACTTCTTTCAACTTCATTTTTTATTATTGGTAAAACTTTATTATTCTTCATCATATGATTTACCTACCTTATCTAGAAAGATATCATTTAATGAAATATTCATTACACTAAACTTAGTGATGTTGCTTGTATAAAGTAGTCTAAAAACATCACTTATTCTTTCTTTATTTGCAAGATCAACAATATATCTATTGTCTCCCTTATTCTCTATTTTTCCAAATATTGCTATTTGTCTTAAAACAGTTTCTGGAATAACACCTGTAATATCTAGAGTTTTAGAAGAATATTCTTGTTTAATTTCATCTAAATTTCCTTGTAATACAACTTTTCCAGAATTAATAATAACTATTTGTTCACAAAGCATTTCAACATGACTCATTATATGTGATGAAAAAATAATAGTTTTGCCACGAGCTTTAAGATCTAGTATTATGTTTTTAAAATATTCAACACTTACTGGATCTAATCCGCTAAATGGTTCATCTAGTATGATTAAATCTGGATCATGTAAAATTGAAATAATAAATTGTATTTTTTGTTTATTTCCTTTAGATAATTCTTTAATTTTCATATTAGCAAATTCTACTATTTCAAACTTCTCTAAAAGATTAAACATATTTTTCTTTATATCTTCAGTTTTCATAGATTTCATTTTACCATAATATACACATAACTCATAAACAGTATATGAGTCTATTAGTGATCCAACTTCTGGTAAATATCCAATTTTATCTGATACTTTAGTATCTATTTTTTCGCCATTATATAGTACTTCACCCTCATCTGGGTCTAGAATATTGAGAATCATTCTAAAAAGTGTAGATTTACCTGCACCATTTTTTCCAAGTACTCCTAAAATTTTACCATCTTCTACTGAAAATGATACATTATCTACAGCTTTTTTAATTCCAAAATATTTGCTTAAATTTTTAACCTCTAACATATATTTCCCTTCCTATTTTTATAATATTAGCATACAATCTCCAAAACTAAAAAATCTATATTTATTATCTACTGCAATTTTGTATGCATCCATTATTTTCTCTTTTGTAGCTAGTGCAGATACAAGCATAATTAATGTTGATTCTGGTAAATGGAAATTAGTAAGTAGTCCATCTATCATTTTAAACTTGTATCCTGGATATATAAATATCTTTGTTTCTTCTGCATGTGGAGTAATAATTCCATCTTCCCCTGTTGCAGATTCAAGTACTCTACAAGAAGTAGTACCTACTGCAATTACTCTTTTACCAGCTTTTTTAGTAGCATTAATTGTGTCACATGCTTCTTGAGAGATAATATAATATTCACTATGCATATCATGTTTTGTTACATCATCTACTTTAACTGGTCTAAATGTTCCAAGTCCTACATGAAGTGTAACATATACAAGATTTACACCTTTTTCTTCTAACTCTTTTAGAACTTCTTTAGTAAAATGCAGTCCTGCAGTAGGTGCAGCAGCACTTCCTTTATTTTTACTATATACTGTTTGATATCTGTCTTGGTCATCTAATTTTTCTGTAATATATGGTGGAAGTGGCATTGTACCAAGTTCATCTAATATTTCATTAAATATCCCATCATATTTAAATTCTACAACTCTTTGACCATCTTCTAGAATATCTACTACTTCAAGTCTTAATTTATCTGAGAATTCAATTATTTCTCCAATTTTACATTTTTTACCGGGTTTAACTAAAGTTTGCCATCTGTCTCCTTCTTTTTGCTTTAAAAGAAGGACTTCAATTTTTTCTTCTTTTCCTACTCTATGTCCAAATAGTCTTGCAGGAATAACTCTTGTATCATTTAAAACTAATGTGTCTCCCGGATTTATATAATCTATAATGTTTTCAAAAATTTTATGTTCTACTGTGTCTTTACTTCTATCTAACACCATCATTCTAGACTTTTGTCTATTCTCTAGTGGTGTTTGAGCAATAAGCTCATGAGGTAAATCGTAATAAAAATCTGATGTCTTCATTTTCTTCTCCTTTAAACGCGTCTATTATATCATAAAATGTAAAAAAAAGATATATTATAGCGAACAATTTATGTAAAATTAGCAATTAAAAAAAGTAGCTACTTTTTATAGCTACTTAAAAATTTAAAAAAACTAAATATTTTCAATTTGCCAATCTATTGGCTCCATTCCATTTTGTTTTAGGAATTCATTAGTTTTAATAAAATGATTACATCCAAAAAATCCTGAGTTTGCACTAAATGGAGATGGATGAGGTGACTCAAGTACTAAATGTTTAGGATTAGTAATTAAATCTTTTTTACTTCTTGCGAAGTTACCCCATAATATAAATACTACTGGTTCTTCTTTTTTATTTACTTCTTCAATTATTCTATCTGTAAAAGTTTCCCAGCCCTTACCTCTGTGAGAAGCAGGTGTATCTTTTTGTACAGTTAAAACTGAGTTTAAAAGAAGTACTCCTTGTCTTGCCCATTTAAGTAAATAACCATTATTTGGTATATAGCAACCAAGTTCAGCATTTAATTCTTTATATATATTTTTTAGTGAAGGTGGTATCTTTATTCCAGGACATACAGAAAATGATAGTCCATGTGCTTCTCCTAGTCCATGATATGGATCTTGTCCAAGTATTACAACTTTAACATCTTGATAAGGTGTATATTTTAAAGCTGCAAATATATTTTTCTTTTCTGGAAAAATAGTCTTTTCATCATATTCTTTATATACAAATTCATGTAATTTTTGATAATACTCTTTTTTACTTTCTTCCTCTATTATATCTTTAAAATGATTAGTCATTTTTTCCTCCTAAGTTTATTCCATAACTACGATACATTAATTCTTTAACTTCATCATATCCAGACTCAATAGTTTCTCCGTCCCATCCATGACCAGGATATACAAACACACCAGTACCATAAAACATCTTATATAGTCTATCTAAAGATTTGGCCATATCATAGATGTTAGATGTAACTAAATCGCATCTTCCAAAGCAGTCTGAAAATAGTGTATCCCCACTAAATAATGCATTATCTGTTTTAATATAATAACATGCACAACCCTTTGTGTGTCCAGGTGTATGATACATTATAACTTCTTTTGAGCCAAATTTGAATGTATCTTTATCTTTTAGAAAAACAAATCTAGAAAAATCATAATCTAAATATTGTTTTAGTCCAAATACCATTGATGAATCGCTATATTTTCCTTCAAGCATTTCTCTTTCGTTTTCATCTACAATTACCTTTACATCTGGATATTTTTCCATAATGTCTGGTAAAGCTACGGTATGATCTTTGTGACCATGTGTTAAAAGCACATATTTGAGTTTTAAGCCAAGTTTTTCTATTCTATCTGAAATTATACTAGCTTTATCTGCTGGATCAATTAAAACAGCTTCTTGGCTTATTTCGTCCCATATAATATATACATTAGTTACATGATCTGTATCTTGTATATTTATTCTTAACTTATCTATCACTATTTTAATCTCCTTACATCAAAAACAGAGTCAATTTTCTTTAATGCCTTGATTACACTTTGTAATGTTTCAACATCTTTTATATTCGCACTCATATTAGTAATGTTTTCTCTGTCTTCAGTAACTTTTGTACTAATCTCGGTAATTTCTACTTTTTGGTCTTTCATAGTTTTTAAGATATCACTTAAAACACCATCTCTATCATTTGCTTTAACAACTATTCTTGCAGTAAATGCTGCATTAGTTAGAGTTTTCCATTTAACTCCAATTGTTCTAGCCCCTGTGTCTAATGCTTTTAGATTTTTACAATCTGCTCTATGAATAGAAATACCATTTGCAAATGTAATATATCCTACTATATCGTCCCCTGGAATTGGTGAACAACATCTTGCAAATTTTACTAAGCAATTGTCTATTCCATCAACTTCAACAAGATCATTGCTATTTGTTTTTCTTTTCTTAGGAAGATATACAACCTTTTCTTCGTTAGGTGCTTGAGCTTCTTCATATACTTCAACAATTTTGTTTACAACTTTTACAGGAGAAATACTTCCAAACCCTATATTTTCATAGCAGTCTTCTATTGTTTTACAATTATATTTTCTAAGAGCTGGAGTTAAATACTCATCTTTCATTAACTCATCTCTTGAATACTTTTGTTTTTTAAGTATTTTTTCAAAAGATTCTTTACCACTAGCTATATTTATTTCTCTACCTTCTTTTTTTAGAAAGCTTGTTATTTTATTTTTAGCACTAGTAGTTTTAACATATTTTAACCAGTCTCTGTTTGGTCCTTTTGCAGTCTTACTTGTTACAATTTCAACAACATCTTTATTTTTAAGTTGAGTATTAAGTGGAACCATACGTCCATTAATTTTTGCACCAACCATAGTTTCTGCAACTTTTTGGTGTATTGCATAAGCAAAATCTATTGGTGTTGAACCTTTTGGCATAGATTTAATTTCTCCTTTAGGAGTAAATACAAATACTTCCTCACCAAATATTTCAGTTTTAATCTTATCTAAATTCTCTGTATTATCTTCTAAATCTTTTTGGATTTCAAGAGTTTTTCTAAGCCAAATAATCTTTTTATCTGCATCACTTATTTTTTTAGTTTTCTCTTTATATGAAAAGTGGGCAGCAATACCACGTTCTGCAACATTGTGCATATCCCAAGTACGAATTTGAATTTCAAAAGGACGTCCACCTTCTCCAAATACAGTAGTGTGTAGTGATTGATACATGTTTGTCTTTGGAACAGCAATATAATCTTTAAATCTACCCGGCATTGGTTTGTACATATCATGAACAATACCTAGTACGTTATAACAATCTTTAATGCTATTTACAATTACACGAATTGCTATAAGATCAAAAAGATCATCTGCTGAACAATCTTTTGCTTTCATTTTTTTGTAGATACTATAGAAATGTTTTGGTCTACCATAAATTGTAGCTTCTATTCCATCTTCATCTAACTTTGCTTTAACTTCTGCAATACGAGCTGCAATATATTCTTCTCTTTCTTCTTTTTTCTCATCAATTTGCTCTTTTATTTTGTGATATTCATCTGGAAGTAATATTCTAAATGAAATATCTTCAAGTTCAGATTTAACTTTAGACATACCTAATCTATGAGAAATTGGAGCATAGATTTCTAAACATTCTTTAGCAATTTGCTCTTTAACACTTTTTTCAAGCTTTTTCATTCTTCTCATATATGATAGTCTTTCAGTTATTTTAATAATAACTACACGGATATCTTTAGCCAGTGCCATAAACATATTTCTTAATGTTTCAGGATTAGTAGCAATTTCAAGTTTACCCTCTGGTCTATATTCTTCTTCTAATTGTTTTAGAGTTGTAACTAATTCTAAAGTTTCATCTCCTGCAACTTCTTTTAATTCTTTTTCATCATAGTCTTCATAATCTGCAATAGGACTAAGTATTGCAGCATATATAGATTTATCATCTAGACGAAGTGTTGCAACTTCTCCTGCAATTTCTAGGACAAAGTCCATAGTAGGTTCGTCTAGAATAGTCTTATTGTCATATTTATCTAATGCGTATTTTACAACACGTTGTAATTCTTCTTCATTATACTTGATATTTTCATTATCTAGTAATTCCTTAATTTTTTTCAAATATTCCTCGTAATTCATGTTAAGCCTCCTTTTTATACAGATTTTTTAAAATCTTGAAGTACAAATTGAATTGTTGGAGGATTATTAAATGTATTAAGTTCAATTGTGCCAAGTATATCCACCTTGTCTCCTATTCTTAATTCATCTCTTCTATCTCCCATTGAAAAACCAACAGCTTCAATTAAGCTTCTATTATCTTTTAATACTAATTTTAAATGTTTATCTTCTTTTAAAGTACGTACAGCTTGTACTTTTACTCCTTTATATTCAAATAATGGTTGCGGATTAGATTGTCCATAAGGTTTCATTGAACGAATATCCTTAATTAATTGTCCATTTAGATTTTTTAATGTTATTTCTGCATCTATATCTATTATTTGTTCTGCAAAGCCATCTTTTTTTGCAGTAGCTACTCTTTCAAAAGCTTCAATAAATTCATCTATTTTAGATTCTTCAAGTGACATTCCTGCAGCAAGTTCATGACCACCAAACTGAATAACTTTATCTTTACATTCAGTTAATGCTTCATAAATTGAAAAGCCTTGAGGACACCTTCCAGAACCTCTTACTATCCCATTTTCTTTAGTAAGTAATATTACTGGCTTATAAAACATAGCAACAAGACGCGATGCTACAATACCAATTACACCATTATGCCATGATGGATTGTATAAAACAATACTATTTGCATTTTCAAGATGTTTAGACTCAATCATTTCAAGTGAATCATCATAAATTACCTTTTCAACATTTTTTCTTTCATCATTTAATTGATCAAGTTCTGTTGCAATACGAATTGCTTCTTGTTCATTTTCTGCAAGTAGTAGTTTTGCAGCAGCATATGCACTACTCATTCTTCCACATGCATTAATTCTAGGAGCAAGTCCAAATGATACCATCATAGAGTCTACTTCTTTATATCCTGTTAAATCCATTAAAGCTTTAAGTCCAATATTTTGAGTAGTCTTCATAGCATTTAAACCATATCTAGATATTATTCTATTTTCTCCAATTAAAGGTACAATATCTGAAATTGTTCCAACTGCAACAATATCTATATATTTCAAATAATCTTCTTTAGGATAATTATATTTCATTGAAAGAGCAGTTATTGTTTTAAAAGCAACTCCAACTCCTGCAAATAGTCTAAATTTATATTCACTATCACGCCTTTTAGGGTCTACCACAGCAATTGCATCTGGCAAAGTATCACCACATTCATGATGATCAGTAATACAAACATCTAGTCCAATTTCTTTAGCATATTGAACTTCTTCTACTGCTGTAATTCCACAGTCAACTGTAATTACTAAAGATACACCTTTAGCTTTTATCTCATCTAATGCGCCTTTATTTACTCCATATCCTTCTGTAAGTCTATCTGGTAAATAATACATAACCCTTGCACCATGTGCAGTTAAAAATTTATACATAACTGTAATACTTGTAACACCATCTACATCATAATCTCCATATATGCAGATAAGCTCATCATTTTTAATTGCTTTATCTATTCTTTCTACTAGCCTATCCATATCTTTTATTCCATATGGATCTTTTAAATCTTCTAATGTACCATTTAAGAATTCTCCAATATCTTCAAAATCTATATTTCTAAACATTAGCATCTTTGCTTTAAGTTCAGATACTTCATATGTCTTCATTATTTTTTCTATTTCTTTATTATCATACTTTTTTAAATTCCAAGTTTTAAGCATTATTTACCTCCCTCTTTATAGAATAAACATTTGACAATAACATTTTACTACAAAATCGTCATTTTTAAAAGGGATTTTATGACAATATATAAATTAAAATAATTTTTACACAATAAAAAAAGATGACAATAAATGTCATCTATTATTTTTCTATATAATATTTTGAAGCTATATCTATTACTTTTTCTATTTCGCCAGGATTTAGAAATCTATGTCCTGCTCCAACTATAGTTTTAAGTTCAACATAATCTTCATTTTCATCTTCAAATCTAACTGCATCTTCATATGGTGCACATTCATCTTCTGTTCCATGAATAAGTAATATCTTATGACTAGATTTATATATTTTAAAAATATCATTTTTTACCAATTCATTATAAAACTCTTTAGTACAATGAACTTTTCTTGCAAATCCTAAATCTGCAAAACCAAGCCTTTCAAATTTTTCATACCCCTCATCTAAAAGATTATTTTTAAAGATGTTTTTCATATCTATTGCAGAGCATCTTAGTACTACTTTATCTATATCTTTTTCATTTTCAAGTTTATTCAATCTAAGTAATGTTAAATATGCTCCAAAACTAGATGCAAAATATGAAATATGCGCCTCTTTATACTCTTGTTTTATATAATATTCTACATCAAGTAAATAATTAATTGCCTTATCTATAGTTAAAACTTCAGTTTTAGATTCGCCATGAGCTGGTAAGTCTAATGCAATAACTGCAAACCCTTTTTTATTTACGCTTTCTGCAAGCATTGTAATTGTATCGCTAAGTTTAGTACTACCAAATCCATGTATTGCAATGATAACTTCTTCTACATTAACATTATCTGGTAGATATTTAATTAAAAATACCTCTTCATTTTCTTTATTTGACATTATAGAGCATTTTTCTACTTTCATTAGTAACTTTACCTCCTAATACAAAAAGGGGAATATTCCCCTTTTATTACCATCCAGCTATATCTTTAGTTCTGTCATAATCTTCATCATATTTTCTATTATATGCTTTTTCATATGCTGCTACTTTATATTCAAAATCTTTCTTTCTCATTTCTTCTTTATTTTCTTTTAATGATTTATTTGGATCTGGATAAATTGGTGGCATAATATGTAAAATATATTTAGATTTTTTAAATCCTTCTCTATCTTCTTCTTCCATATCTTGAATTTCTGTAAAGCAAGGAATTATTGGAACATTAAACTTAGTTGCATAGTGATATGCTCCAGGCATTGGATTTCTAGGTTTTCTATAGTTATACCACATTTCTTGTTCAGGATATACTAAGATGTAATATCCTTTATTTAATAATGTTTCAAGTGTAGGTAAAAAGTTTTCGCTTAAGTATTTATGGTCTAAACTTAAAGGAATAGTTTTATTATTTCTAATTAACCATCCAAGATATCCCTTCATTAAAAAGTTTGTTTCTTGCACGATAATTGCATATTTTCTAGACTTTTTAATATTATTCATCATATTTTTAATAATAGTTGTATCAACAAAATTAAAATGATTAGATGTAACTATTGCTCCACCTTCTATTCCTTCTAAATTTTCAAGTCCAACAATTTCAGTATTTTTGTTTACTCTTCTAGTAATAGTATTAGTGATTGCATTTGCAATTTCAAATTCAACTTTGTGTCTAATTTTTCTTTTTGTAGAATCATAGTTTTGAATATATTTTTCTCTTTGTTTTTGAGTAATAACAGGATCTCCTTCTTCAACTTTTTTGTTAAAGTTTCCCTCTTTAATTGCTCTTTCAATATTTTCAATAACTTTAAGTCTTCCTTTATTCTTCTCCATCATTTCACCTACTCTATCTGTATTCCAGAAATCTTCAGTTATAACTTTACCAAAGTTTACTGTAGAATTAGCTATGTCATCATTACGCATCACCATTTTAGCATAAGCAAGTTCTTCTGCTTCTCTTTTTTCATCTGTATAATCCATCTTCATATCATCTATTGCTCTAGCATATGGAGTCATTTTAGCATATTTTCTAAAATTATCTACTAGAGGTGTACAATCATAATTCCATGGTTTTTTAAACATATTATAATGGATAATATACAAATGTTGCATGTCTATTTCTTTATCTACATTAGGCATTACATCCCAACCTTTATCTAGATATTTAACTTTACCATGACATAAAACATTTAAGTAGTCTTGATCTGGAGCAATAGTATCAAAATTATAATGCTCTAGAAGATACAAAAACTTATCTAGAATCATCTCTTTTCTAAACTCTTTTAAGTTCATAACAAGTACGCCTGAATTAAAATAGTCATTACCATCAAAACCTAGTGCACGAGTAAATGAATCTATTAGTCTTTCATCTGCTTGAACAACACCATCTTGAATAACTCCTAAAAGATTATCTCCTATATCTGCATTATATAGCTCAGATACATCTCCTTCAACAATTATATCTGCATCTAAATATAAAACTTTTTGATATTGTTTAAATAATGATTCTATAAATAGTCTATAATATATAGATATAGAATAATAATCTCTAAGTCTTAATTTTAATCTTTCTTTAATATCTGTAAGCAATGGCTCAATATCTATAAATCTAATTTTAAAATTATCTTCTGCCATATTTCTCATTTTTTGCTGATTTTTCTCACTAATTCCAGTTTGTAATACATTTATTTCATAATTGTACTTAGGACTAGCATTAACCATTAAAGATTTCATTGCTGTAGCTAAAAATGGTACATAATTATTATCCGATGCAAAAAATATTGGTATAGTTTGTTTTTTCATTTATTCTAACTCTCCTTTAAGTTTTTTATATTCTTCTAAAATATCATCAAAATCATGAATTTTGTATATTTCATGAATTCCTTCAATATGCCAAGGTTTTATATTTAAAAATTTGACTATTGGCAAAAATCTTAATACTGGTCTATATTTATTCATCAATTTACGCTTTTTAAAGCTTAGTGGCACCATAAATTTCATACACATACTAAAATGTCTTATTACTGTATCTTCTTGTCTTTTATTTTGTTCGTTATATTTACTTGGTAAATATTTAATTTGAGTACAATACTCATTTAATGCTGTTTGATCCGGAAGAAGCATTTTCTTTTCCACAACCATTTTTCTGCACTTTGGAAATATATCTTCTTCTCTCATTTTTTTCATATTCATAAGAAGAACGCCTGAGTTAATATATTTTTTATTTATAAAAAACTGTCCAAGATAATCTCCTGCAGCTGCAAAATGATATCCATCTACTTTAGTGTCATATAGTGGCTCAATATTTTTATATATAACAAGGTCACTATCTAGATATAATACTTTATCTGGTAGTTCATCAACTTTATCCGAATATAATCTAACAAGAATATATGGAGTATAGTGAGTATCAATATTTGCACTATTCATCATCTCTTCTTTGAAATATTTAGTAATATCTATAAGATGAATCTGACTCTTTTCATTTCCTTGTTTTATAATCTTATCTAAAACTGCTATATGTTTTTGATTTATTGGCATATATTTTTCATTTAACTCATGTAAGTCCATTGTTAATATAAAAACATTTAGTGGTTTCTTACAATGTTTAACAATGGAAAGTAATGAAATAATCATACCATCTATTACTTTATCGTTACCACAAAACATTAAGTTAATCATTCACATTCTCCTTTGCCTCTTGTTTTATATATGTATAAAACTCAACATTTGAATTTTTACACCTCTCAACCATTTTCTTATATACTCTATCTCTAAGATCTTGTTCTGCCTTTTTTGCTGAAAGATTTTCATCTGCATAAAAAGGTCCATCAATATATACTATAATTTGAGGTTTCTTATTATCTCTTTTGTTATATGTAGTTGTATATGCAAAACAAGGCACCTTGTATTTTACTGGATACTTAAAAGAAGTTGAAACAAAATTTCTAATCTTTGTATAATATGGCCATACATGTGCTTCAGGATATACAGCTATAACATTCTTTTTACTTAAGAAATACTCCATTGCACTTAAAAAATTTTTTGTTGTTTTAATATCTGATGGTATTGGAAATCCACCCATCATTTTATTAAATCCACCAAGAACTGGTATAGACACATTGTCTGGATGTGCAACAATATGTGCTTTTCTTGGAAAATTAATAAGAGTTGGCATTAAAGTATCAAGTATAACTTGTGTATGATTTTGATATGTAAAGTATCCTTTTCCTTTTGCCTCTTTAAGTTTTTCTTTCCCAATAACTTTTAATTTATGTACACATTTTGAATATACAAAAGCAATTGGAAGAGCTATCAATCTATATACAATAAATGAACCTATCTTCCAAAAGACATTTTTATGCACATATTTATAATTTTCATCTATTTTAATTGGATTAATAGATTTTTCAGCAAAGTCATCATTTAACTCATCTGTATAATAATAAATCTTTTTTTCCATATTAAGCTCCTAATCTTTGAGCAGCATCTCTAATTAAAGTTGAATTATAGCTGTCAAATCCTATAGACTTTTCAATCATAGTCTCAATAGCAGTTCCTGCAAGAAGTCTTGCTTTCAACTGAGATTCTTCTCCACTAATATTTGGATTATCTTGTTTAAAACAATTTGAAACAAATTCAATTGTATTATCATAAAACTTTTTTAAACTCTTATTTAATTTTTTATTAACTTGAGCCATAGAAAAAACAGTTATAAGTAATTTGTTTACAAGGCTATCCTCACTTAATGCATCTTCTAAGCCGTCAATAATTCCATCTACCTTTTTATTTTTTCCTTTAACTCTTTCTTGAAGACCATCATAAAACATATCTAATACTTCATCTATTACAGATACTATTAAATTGTTTTTTGTCTTATAATAATATGTTAATTGTCCAAGAGCAACATCTGCCTCTTTTGCAATCTTTCTCATAGATAAATCTTCATATCCATCTCTTGCTAATATATTTAGTGTTGCCTCTTTAATTTTATCTGATGTATTCTTCTTTTTTCTAAAAGATAATCTCATAATTTTCACCATTTTAATACACTTGTACTAATTCTAGCACAAATGTACAAAAAAAGTCAACATATATGCATGTGTACTAAATAGTTAAACATAAAAAAGACTAGTATTGCTACTAGTCTAATTACTCTATTTTAATTTAGCTATAATATCTTCAACAGATAGTAATTCTTGTTCTCCTGTTGTCATATTTTTTAATGTATACATATTTTTATCTATTTCATCTTGACCAATAACTATACAATATGGAATATTTAAGCTATCAACATATGAGAATTTATTTTTAGTTTTAGCATCTTCTGCATATATTTCATTTTTTATACCTTTATCTCTTAAAGCATTAGATATTTTAACTCCTTCACCAAAATCTACTCCCATAGTTACAATAACTGCCTTAGATATTGAACTATTTTCTATTTTAATTAAATCTAATTCATTTAGTACATAGAATAGACGTGTTAATCCAATTGAAATACCAACGCCTGGCAAGTTTTGTTTTGTATAGTATTCTGCAAGATTATCATATCTACCACCAGAACAAATTGAACCAATATTTTCATATCCTATAATATTTGTTTCATAAACAGTTCCTGTGTAATAATCTAGACCTCTTGCGATAGTTAAATCTATTCTAAAGTATTCTTCTTCTACTCCAAATAGTCTAACATAAGTGATAAGTTCTTCTATTTCTTTTAATCCTTCTGCAAATGTTTCAGATTTAAATCCTAATCCTTTTAGTGCAGCAAGTATTTCATCATTGTTTCCTGATTTATTGATATTAAAGAATTCTTCAAGTTTTATAACATTTTCTTCTGTTACTCCAATGCTTCTTAATTCTTCTTTTACATTATCCATTCCAATTTTATCTAACTTGTCTATTATTACTAAAGCTTCTTTAGCTTGGTCTTTTAGTCCTATTTCTTCAAATAGTCCATTAAGTATTTTTCTATTATTCATACGAATAATGAACTTACCAAAATTAAATTTTTTAAATATAGAATAAATAATACTTGGCATTTGAGCATCATTTGCAATTGATAATTTTCCATTTCCAATAATATCTATATCACATTGATAAAGCTCTCTATATCTACCTTTTTGTGGTCTTTCACCTCTAAAAACCTTGCCTATTTGATATCTTCTATATGGAAAAGTAAGTTGTCCATAGTTTTTAGCAACATATTTTGCAAGAGGTACAGTAAGATCAAATCTTAAAGATAAATCTGTATCCCCTTTAGTAAATGAATATATTTGTTTTTCAGTTTCTCCACCTGCTTTTGCAAGTAATACTTCACTTGCTTCAATTATTGGTGTTTCTTGAGGTAAAAATCCATATAATTCATAAGTCTCCTCAATTATTCTTTTCATTTCATTAAATTTTATTTGTTCTTGTGGTAATAATTCCATAAATCCGCTAAGTGTTCTTGGTTCTACTCTTTTTATTTCACTCATTTTAAATCTCTCCTTCAATTTCCGTTCTATTAAGTTTTTGTGTTTTCATATTTATTTTTAATATAAAAAAACACGTAAGTTCATGGCCTTACGTGTAGTAATCTATTACACATCAGGCACAACAAACTATGCCTGAGCTAACTTCATAAGTTAAAACGCAGACATAGAATAAATATGATGATGTGCTAATGTGTTAATGCTTTCTATTTTTCTCATTTTATTCTACTCCTTTCACTAACAATTAAATTATACAATAATTATGTTGTCTTGTCAATAAGCAAAAAAAGATAGAGGATTTCTCCTCTATCTCATTTAATTATAACTAGTTATTTTTAGCTAGTTTAAATTTTCTAACTGTAACAAATGCAATTCCTGCAACACATACTATAGCTAATGTAGCAATTGCAACTACTGGAATATCTCCTGTATTTACAAAGTCTATAACCATTTCATCTCCTGTTACATATACTCTATGTGGAGTTGTATCTAGGTCATATTCTTCTGGTGCTTCAAGTTCAGTATAAGTATACCAACCTTGAGGTACATTTTCAAATACATAGATACCATTTTCATCTGTTACACCAGTTTTATAGTAAAGATTTTCTTCTTCACTCTTTAGTTCAAATTTACAATTTGGAACTAGGTTAGATTCTTCATCTGTTTTTACAAATTTAACATTTGTTGTTGGTCTGTAGTTTTCTACTTCATGAAGATCAGTAGTAAATACTCCAGTTTCTTCATCAAATGTACCTGTAAATTCATGAGATTCAGTATTTAGTTTATATAGTCTTCCATCTTCTTTATATACATCTGGAGCTTCAAGCTCAGTGTAATAGAATTTAGGATTTTCTACATCTTTATATGGTTTAAATGCATCATTTGGAATCCATGCTAAACCATCTTTATCTGTAGTAGCTTTTAATATAACTTTTCCTGTTTCATCTGTTATTTCAAATGTACAATTTGGTACATTTTCACCAGTGAAGATATCTGTTTTATGTAAGAATGTTGTTTTAACACTCTCATCAAAGATTGCTTGATATAATGTTGTTTCTGGATTTGAACTTGTAATTGTAAATGGAACAACTTCATCTAACAACTCATATCCTTCAGGAGCCTTAACTTCTTTTAAGAAATATGCACCTTTTGGTATTTCAAATAGCTCTAAGATACCAGCACCATTTGTTGTAAATGTTACAACTTTAAGGTCACCAGTTTGAAGATTTACTTCTTGAAGTTTATTAGTACCTTCTTCATCTAACCAGATTTCATATTCTGCACCAGGTACAAATTGATATCCTTCAGCAATCATGTATTGAGCTACTTCATCATTTGTCATATTAGCAATTGCTTCTAATATTTCAAGTGATTTATCATTTAATCCTTCTTCATCAAGCTCTGATCCATTCATTATAATGTTATCATTTACTGTTTTAGATAATTTAATAAATTTAGCATAGCCATAATCTGGAGTATTTACAATCTCAGATCCTTCTACTACAACTTTAGGAGTAACTGCATCTCCATTAAATGCTAATGTAAAGTCTACGGTTTCTTGACTCATTGCATATGGATATGATACATATAATTCTTTAACATAGTATCTTCCATTTGGTAAGTCTGTAGTTGTTTCAACATAATTATCTCCATCAACTACTAATAAGTCTACTAGTGTATCTGGTCCAATTACTCTGTCTCCTAAATAGTTATCTATTGGATCTTTAGTATAAATACCAAATACAGCATGTTTTCTTTCGCCACCAGTAGCATATTTATATTGTTCAAATATCTTTTTAAATTTATATCCTAGATGTTGTCTTACATCTGTAATTTCAAGTGTTGATGTTGCAGATTGAACATATTGATCATTATTTTCAGCAACAATATATTTTGGAGTTCTATCTAAAATATATCCTTCTGGAACTTCAACTTCAACAACTCTATATTTACCAGGGAATAAATCATATCTAGATTGACCAATACCATCTTGATCTGTAACAACTGTATCTACTAATTGGTTATTAGTAAATCTTAATTGTCCATCTGGAGAAATAATATCTTCATCTGCATAGATTTCATATTTAACTCCTTCAAGACCAATTCCATCTGTATATACTGGAGTAGTCATTTCAATTTCTACTTCCTCATCTGGAGTTGTTGGATATGTAACAGTTCCCTCTTGAGCACCAGTTAATCTGTCTGATGTTTTAATAATTTTAATATTAATATATAATGGTGTATTTGGAATTACAGATTCATATTGGAATTCACCAACTTCAACATGACCTGGATTTACAGCATCTTCAGCTAGTCCAGTAAGAACTTTGTCTATGTGAACTTTCTTTCCGCCAACAACACCATAATCTGCTGGATCATCTGGAAGTCTATATTCATCATCTAAATAATATCCTTCAGGAGCATCTACTTCATAGATTACATAGTCTCCAGCATAAAGTTTTTGTGGTAAATATAACCATCCTTCTTCATTAGTTTCAAATTCACTAATTTCAACAGCTGAAGGATAAACTCTTTGCATTTCAAATCTATGCTCTTTTACATTCCATACACTAAATGTTGCTCCTGTTTCTTTAACAGTAACATTTGTTGTAGCATCTTTCTTAACAAGTTTTAGCCAAACTGGAACAGGATTATCTGAAATAATTCTATTTTCATGAACACATTGTTTATTAATTGAAACAGGTTCTGGTTGTGCAAAGAAGCTTTCTCTTTCAGTATCATCTGCTTCTTTTATTTCAGTGATTTCATATTCACCATAAGGTATAGTATTAGGAGCATAAGCAGCTAAACTATCATGAATTGCAGTTGATACATGTGCATCACCATCATTTGTTTCTAAGAATTCTCCTTCACCATTATCATCTAAAACAACTTCATAGTATATTTCAGGGTTAGATACAAGAGTAAGTCTTAATCTAGCTCCAGCTGAAGGTACTTTATCTGAATCATTTTGGTTTGGATCTGTATCTCTATCATCATCGTATTTAGTAATTGTCACTCTACCTCTTTGAACTTTTTCTCTAGAAATATCATAATGTTGTGATACTCTTTCAGTTTGTTCCTCTGGAACTTGTTCAAAGTAATGAGGTTCTGGATCTACTAAATATCCTTTAGCATAAGAATATTGATAAGTAACTCCATCAATTTCTTCTTCAGATTTTACTTTTTCTTTTACCATATATTTTCCAACAAGTAGTTCACCAGATGTAGCTGTCCAATAGCCGTCATCCATATGATCTACTGTTATATCATATACATAGTCTGTGTAATCTTGAGTTTCCTCATTGAATTTATATATTTCATATACAGCACCTTCTAGTGTTGCATCACCTTGCATATATGTTTTAGGATCATTATCATCTTTATCATAATCTACTTTATGAATATTGATAACCATAACCTTAGCAATATCTACTAAGTGACCTTGAGCGTCTGTCCAACTAGTTCTATTTGGATTTTGAGCTAATTTAACTGTTTCATATTGTCCATCTGCAGCGCCATAAGCACCTCTTTCACTTCTATCTTTTTCGATAAATACATTGAATTTATCACAAGTTAAAGAGTATTTATTTGTTTGAGATTCAACAACCTCATAAGTACCATATGGAAGGTTTCTAATTGTATATTCACCTTCTGCAGTACGTTCACTTGTATATACTTTAGATCTATCAGATATTAAAGTTGCAGTAAATTGACATTCATCTAAAGCTTTTTGTTCAGTATTAGATGTAGCTTCAATATCTTTTTTAATTATTAAGTCATTTTCTTTTACTTTTTCAGTAACTGTTACAAGTGGCTCTTTGTTATCTGATGTAATTTCTACAGTAAATGTATCATTAGATAGGTTATATCCAACAGGAGCAGATATTTCTCTAATTGAATATGTACCTTTTTTAATTTTTTCAGTAACAGCATTACCATTATTATCTGTAGTAACAGTTGTTATCATCTCTGATCCTTGCCATACGCCATAAGTAGCACTTACACGAACAGCATCACCATTTTTAGTATCTCCTGTATCTACGTCAGTTTTGTGTAGGTGAATATATCCTCCACCATCAGATTTATATCTGATTTTACAAATAGCTGCACCGTTTTGAGTATATAATTCATTAGTTGCAAGACCAACTACAAGGTATTCTTCTTGAACATCTAATACTCTAATAAGTAATGAATAAGCTGTAGGTCTATTTGCACCATCAATATATTGCATGTTCCATCCAGTATTATCTACAGGAACACCGCCATGAGAACATCTCAAGTGAATAGTTGTACCAGCAGGTATTGAAACACCATTTTGTTCTACTGTTTGGTTAAATACAACAACGTGTTGAATCATACCACCAGACTCATTTAAATTACTTAAGTTAAAATCATTAGTACCTTGAATAATTCTTCTAGATAGAGCATTCCAAGTTTCTCCACCATTTGGTCTATCTATATAAATACCATATCTACCACTTTGTTCAGAAGCATAATATACATCATAGAATGGAGAATTTCTACTTCCTGTAGAACTATTTCCAGCATTTAAAATATAAGATTGTCCAACTACAGGATCATCCTCAAAAGTCCAAGTACCAGCTTCAGTTTTAACTGTCATATTATTAGGATTATAATTAATATGAGTTTCTTGGCCAGTAAAGTTTGCAGTATCTTCTAAACGAGATAGATATGTTTCTGCATTTTCTGGATTAATTTCAATTTCTAATGAGTTAATTGTGTTAGGTGATAATTGAATTTGAACAATACCTTCGCTATCGAAATAATACCATTCTTCATCGTATACACCATTAACTTTAACCCTTATGTTTTCAGCATAAGTATTTTTAATTGCTTCATCATCTAAAGCTACTTTAATACCAAAGTCTGTAGCTAGTCCTTTAAGTGTAGCTCTACCAGACTTTGCATACTCACCAGGCATTCCGTCAACGTTAACCATAACATCTATAGTTGTTGTTGGATTTTGAGTACTAGTCATTTGTAATAACTCTATTTGTACATTGTAAAAACCAAATCCATTCTTATCTTCCTCTTTATAATATTTAGGAATATAAGCAAGTCCAGTTTCATAATCATAAATTGCATCATTGATTAATTCACCATTAACATTTGTATAAGCAAAGTCTGCAAATGGAACTCTATAATTTGGATCATTTATTAGAGTATTTGCTTTTGCTACATAGTATGGGCTTTCATCATCTAAATCATAAACAAGAACAGGAATATCGTTCATTATGATTAATGCATCCATATGATTGTAGTTTAAGTTGTCAATAGTTTCTTCTTCACCATTGAACATAGTTTCATCTGCTATTAAGTTTTTAGCAAGCAACATATCAGCTAGTTCAAATTTGCCTGTATCTTGAACTAAATCTGTATTTAAATGTTGTTTAATATAATCTTCCTCACTTAAAACATCACACTCAGTGATATTTGCAACATCAATAGTATGACCATCATCTAATGTGATAGTTGTAGTATACCCTTGATCTGCATTAGCTGTTACAGTTGAAAATACAGCTGTAACAACAAGAAGTAAAGAAGTTATAGCTAATAAAATAGCACTTTTTTTAGTTTTCATATATTTATCCCCTTTCTTTACCTTTACACCATTTATTTTATTATTAATATTAATAATATGCAACCATCCATTAGCTATGTCAGTATCAATTAAACGAAAACGTAACATTTTTGTAACATTATTTATAAAAAAAAGATAGAGGATTTCTCCTCTATCTCATAATATTTTAACTAGTTATTTTTAGCTAGTTTAAATTTTCTAACTGTAACAAACGCAATTCCTGCAACACATACTATAGCTAATGTAGCAATTGCAACTACTGGAATATCTCCTGTATTTACAAAGTCTATAACCATTTCATCTCCTGTTACATATACTCTATGTGGAGTTGTATCTAGGTCATATTCTTCTGGTGCTTCAAGTTCAGTATAAGTATACCAACCTTGAGGTACATTTTCAAATACATAGATACCATTTTCATCTGTTACACCAGTTTTATAGTAAAGATTTTCTTCTTCACTCTTTAGTTCAAATTTACAATTTGGAACTAGGTTAGATTCTTCATCTGTTTTTACAAATTTAACATTTGTTGTTGGTCTATAGTTTTCTACTTCAACTAATGAATTCTTTAACATACCATTTTCATCATAGTGAGCAATAAATTCATGTGGTTCAGTATTTAATTTATATAATGTTCCATCTTGATCATAAACATCCGGAGCTTCTATTTCTACATAGTAATATTTTTCTCCTTCTTTAAATAAATCCATAGGGATGTGTGCAAATCCTTCATTATCTGTTATAGCATACATTAATCTCTTTCCTTCAGAATCTCTAACTTCAAATTTACAATTTGGAACATCTTTACCTGTAAACATATCTGTTTTATGAACACCTATGATAAATGAAGATTCATCATAAATTGCTTGGAATAATGTTGTTTCAGGATTTGAAGAAGTTATTTCAAAAGGTATAGCGTCATTTTGAATTTTATATCCTTTAGGAGCTACAACTTCTTTTAAATAATATGCACCCTTAGGTAATTCAAATAACTCAAGAATACCAATATTGTCTGTTGTAAATGTAGCAACTCTCTTATCACCTGTTTGAAGATCTACTTCTAGTAATTTATTAGTACCTTTTTCATCTAGCCAAATTTCATATACAGCACCTGGTACAAACTTAACTTTTTCTGTGTTGAAGTATTCCATCATTTCATCTCTAGTCATATTAGAAATTTTATCTAATATATCAGATGCCTTTTTATCCAAATTAACATTAATTAAATTAGAACCATTTGTTATTAATCCATCATCAATTGACTTAGATAGTTTAATGAATTTTGCATATCCAAATTCTGGAGTATTATCTATTTCTTCACCTTCAACTGTAACCTTTTTAGTTACCCCATCGTCATTATACTCAAGTTCAAAATTAACCACTTTATTACTTATAGCATAAGGATATGAAACATATATTTCTTTTACATAGTATTTTCCTTCTGGGAAATCTGTATCAGTTTCAACATAATTATTTCCTACTACTTCTATTACATCCATTAATGTATCTGGATCAATAACTTGTTGATCTTTATAATTCATAATAGGTTCAGAGTTATATACACCAAATATAGCATGTTTTTGTTCAGTTCCAGTAGCATATTTATACTCTTTAAATATCTTTTTGAATTTATATCCTAATTGTTGTCTTACGTCTTGTAGTTCTAAAGTAGCTGTTGCTGATTTTACATATTGATCTTTATTTTCTGCTTCTATATATTTAGGAACAGTATCTAATAAATATCCCTTTGGAACTTTAGTCTCAACTATTTTATATTTTCCTGGATATAAATCCCAAGATCTAGCAATACCCTCTTCATTTGTTACAATAACATCAGTACCATCAGCGTCTTTCATTAATTGACCATTTCTTGCTCTTAAAGTACCGTCTGGTGTTTTAATATCTTCATTTGCATAAATCTTATATTCAACACCTTGTATTCCAACTTTATCTTTATATGTTGGTAATACTACTTCTAACTCTTCAGTACTATCATCTGATTTTGTATATGTGAATGTTTCTTGTGAAGCTCCTACAAGCTTTTCACCAGTTTTAACAACCTTAATATTAACCATTAAAGGACTTTCTTTAATTTTTGTTTCAAGAACTAGTTCGCCTATTTCTATTCCGCCTGGATATACTTCCTCAGCAGTTAAGCCAGTAGAAATTTTATCTACTTTGACATATTTACCACCTTTTTCTGGATTTCCTAAATCGTCTTTGTTAGTAGGAACTCGCCATTCGGGTTCTAAATAGAAGCCTTCAGGTGCACCAGTTTCATAAACGATATACTCACCTGCATATAGTTTTTGTGGAGAATAGAAATATCCTTCATTATTTGTCTCAAATTCTTCGATATATGTTCCTACACCAACTTTCATGCTAACCCATCTATGTTCATTAATATCATAGATTTTAAACTTAGCACCGGCAAGTCCTATTGGCTCATTTGTAGTCTTATCTATTTTTACTACTCTTAGCCATACAGGAACAGGTTCATCTGCTTCAATTCTATACTCAGTTTTTGCTTGTTTATTAATTTCAACAGTTACATGTTGAATATAGAAACTTGTATTTTCGCCACCATCTGCTTCTTTATCTTCAGTTATTGTATAATTTCCATAAGGGATAGTATATGGATAATAATGCATACTATCATGAGCAGCAGTAGAAGTATGAGTTTCATCGTTTGTTTCTAAAAATTCACCTTCTCCTTTATCATTTAGTTTAACTGTATAATAAATAGAAGGATTAGAATCAAGAGTCATTCTTAATACTGCTCCTGCTGATGGAGCTTTATCTGAATCATTTTCATGATCTACATTACTACTGTCATTATCATATTTTACAACTTTAACAGCACCTCTTTGAACTTTTTCTTTAGAAGTTTCATGATAGTGTGATACTTCTGGAGTATCCTCATGAGCTTTTACATCTTGTGAAAAATAATATGGATTTGGATCAACTAAATATCCTTCTGCATAAGAATATTCATATGTAACTCCATCTTTAACCTCAGTTGATTTAGGTACTTCTTTAACCATATAATTTCCAACTAATAATTTGCCTGATTCTGCATACCAGCAACCATCAGTATCGTGTTTATTTACTGTAATATCATAAACTTCTTTATCATAAGCACCAGTTTGTTCATTTAATTCATATATTCTATATATAGCGCCTTCTAAATTTGCATCGCCTTGTGTCCAATCTATATCTTGATCATCTGTTCTATCGTAATCTACTTTACGAATTTTAATAACCATTTTAATAGAAGTATCAACAAGTTCGCCTTTAATATTAATAAATCCATAACCTTCTTGACCATTTTCTTCAGTCAAGGCATATGGTCCATGAGTATTCTCTCCCTCATCAATAGTTACATTAAAGTTTTTAGATTTAAATGTTTTATCTGGTACTACAGTTTCTTCAACTACATAGTCACCAACAGGTAAATGCTTAATTAAATAAACACCATCGCCTTGATATTCTGATACTCCAACTACTGGATCTTGATTATAGTCATCAGGTCTATGTTGTAATGTTGCAGTAAATTGTGCACCTTCAAGAATATCTTCAGGATAATTTGAAGTTTCTTCTCTTTTCTTTACAATTCTAATATCATTATATTGTTGATCTTCTGCACAAATTGCAGCTTCATCAGTAGCATTAGGACGATCTTGATTTGTATATTTAACTTCAACATCAAAATGACCATCTTTTTTATAATATCCATAAGGATTTTTTACTTCCTCATAGTAATATTTACCAATAGGCATATTAGTAAACACTTTAGTAGTACCATCTGCATTAGTTACAACATTTTCATCAATAACTTGATTTGCAGAGTATCTTTTTTCTCCACCTTCCCAAATATCTTCAGCAGCACAGAATTTAAATACTGCACCATCAAGTCTTGGACTACCTTCTATTTTATTATCTCCATCTGTTTTATAAAGTGTTACAGATCCTCTTTGATAAGAGTTTGCAATATAACATTCTGTAACTTCTTTACTTTTAACTTCTACATCAAATTCATTATTATTTCTAATAAATTTATATGGTGCTTCAATTTCTTTTACAGTATAGTGTCCTTTTTTCAAGCCATCAATTTGAGTTTCGCTATCTGTAGTAGTTATTTCATTATAATATCCATCAGGTCCTGAAATAGAGAACTTAGCTCCTGCTACAAAACGGCCATAATCATCTTTTTTACCAAGTTTTAAAGAGCCTTTTTCTTCACCTATTTGAACCTTAAATACACCTGCACCAGCTTGATTGTTTAATACCCTTGTTAGCATTCCACAAACAATGTAGTCATCACCAATTTCAAATATTCTAATCCATATTTCATTTGAAACTGGTCTAGCATAGCCATCATCAAAAACATCATAACGGCTCCAAGGACTAGTAAATGTTGTCGCATTGTGTACACATTTTAACCACCAAGTTTGATTTGCAGGAATTATTAATCCATCTGCATTGATATCAGATAAAGTTTTGATATAGTGATGTAGATATGTAGGATCATTTGATAGATTATCAGTATTTATTGATCCTCCATTATGTATTGTAGCAGTTAAATTTTGCCAATTTCCATTTTCACTATATATACTATATCCAGTTATATTTTTGTATACACCACCATTTGCATCATATACATCAAGTATTTTATCTGAACCAGATATTTTAATTAATTGACCAACATGAAGCTCGGCTCCATCTATTCTCCAAATAATATTTGAATCAGTAGCCCAAGTCTCCATTACTTTATCGTCTCTAGGATTACTTTGTGTTTCTTTTAAATATTCAAGATTATCTGCTCCATTAACAACTGTCATAGTGTCTAATCTTTCTAATGAGTTAGCTGCACTAATATCAATTTTTAATGTTTCGATACAACCAGGATATTGATTAATAACAACCATACCTTCATCTGGCATATATGAGAATGCATTATACTCAACATCGTTTATATATACTCTAATATGTGATACATTAATATATTCTCTAGCGACTTCATCTAATGCTACTCTAACACCAAATTTAACTTGAGGAGCTTGAATTGTAACAATTCCTGAATTAGCGTATTGTCCTTCAACATCTTCAGTTGAAACAATAACATTAAAAGCAGTTTGTCCATAAAAGCCATCAATATTTTGAAGCAATTCTATTTGAACATTGTTTGCTCCAAGTCCATTTTTATCTTCTGCTTTATACTTTTTAGGAATATATAATAGCCCAGTGTCATAATCATAAATGCAATCATATATTACCTCACCATTCATATTTGTATATGCAACACTATAATCTGTTACATAATTTTGACTATTATGCATTGTATTAGCTAAAGCTACATAGTACTCACTATTATCATCAACATCATATACTAGTTGAGTAATATCATTTAACATTAAAAATGCTTCAGGTGTGTTTTCATGCATAGCATCAATAGTCTTCTCTTCACCAAGATAATTCTTATCTGCTAATAAATTTTTAACTTGTAGAGTATCTACAGCTTCAAATTTTTCAAGATTAGCATAATTAGCATCTAAATTTGCTTTAATATATTCTTGTGAATCTAAAACATCACTAGGCAATACTTCAACTAATTGATAATCTAAGCCATCATTTTGAACAATAGTTGTAGTATAGCCTTGATTATATTCATCTGCAATTACATATTTGTACATAGGAAATGTACAAAAAGTAATTATTGCCAAAGAAATAATTAAAGCAACTTTTAATTTTTTCATATATTTATCCCCTTTCTTTTACATTTTACAATTATAATTTTATTATTAATATTAATAATAATCAACAAATTATTTGTTTTTAAAACATACAAAAGCAAAAATGTATTGATAATGTAACAAACAAGAAATAAAAAAAGAAAAGCTAGTTTTCTAGCCTTTCCATCATCTCTTTTTGTATACACCTGTCTCAAGCTCATTTATAGCAAACTTTTTGTTTGGCATATCACTATTTTTTAAATTTTCTACTTCTTTTATATAATCATACGGAATCTTTACAATCTCATATGAAATTACCCCTTTTTGCTTAGAATTTAAATTTCCTTCGAGTATCATATAAGACGAAAGATTATATGTATGCTTTTCATCTTTTACAATATCACAACCATTAGATACTGAACCTGGATTTAATAACATTTTTTTGTCTAATCTATAAACAAAAGGTGAATGAATATGTCCAAAGATTACAATATCTGGCTTATATCCATCTTTAAATTTAAACATAGATTTTATACTATCATTTAAAGATTCTTCTATATCATAATAATTAATTGATTCATAGATACTATTAGGACTTGCATGAATTAGTCTAACTTTAAGACCACTAAGCAAGAAATCGTAGCTTAATGGCAAATTATTAAGATATTGAACATTTTCCTCACCTATTTGTTTTCTATTCCATTTATGTTCTAAAGTTTCATTATTTTGAGCAACAACATCATCACAGTTACCTTTAATTACAACTTCACAATTCTTTTTAATTAGTTCAACACATTCTTTTGGTTCTGCTCCTTTTGCAACTAAATCGCCCAAACAGTATATATGTTCTATACCTTGTTTTTTTATATCCTTTAAAACTTCTTTTAGTGCAATTAAATTTCCATGCACATCTGAAATAATAGCTATTTTATCCATTTCTCTTTTTCTCCGCTTCTAAATGTAATTTTAATCTACTAAAATATTTTCCTGTCATCATTTCTTCATATGCTTGCTCTTTATTTGGCATATCACTATTAATAATCTTTTTTGCCTCGGTCACATTGTTATATGTAAATTTAATTATTTTATATGATAATCTAGACTTTTTCTTACTATCAATATCCCCATCTAGAATTAAATATGAGCCATAAAACACATCTTTGTTACCAATTTTTAATAAATCACTTGCATTTGAAACAGCTCCAGGATTAATTAATAATTTATCTTTCTTCCTAAATACAAATGGTTTATGTATATGACCAAATATAACAATATCTGGTTTGTCTTGTCCAATATTTCCTAAATACTCTGTATTTTCAAACATAAAGTCAAAATGTTCATCAAATTCAGAGTCAAAATTCCAAAAGAATGATTTTTGATGTATACTTCTTGGACTTGCATGCATAATTCTAACATTATAACCACTTATATAAAAATCATAAGATAGAGGCAGCTTTCTAATCCATTCTTTTTGTTTTTCTGTTAATTTTGCCCTATTCCATAGATGTTCATCAATACGTGGATCTTCAACTCCTCTTTCCTCGCAATTTCCTTTAACAACGACTTCACAATTTTTATATATTTTATCTACACATTCTTTTGGAGATGCGCATTTTATTATCATATCTCCAAGACACAAAATTTTATCTACACCTCGTGATTTTATATCTCTTAATACCGTATTTAAAGCTGTTAAATTACCATGTATATCTGAAATTATTGCAATTTTTCCCATAGTTTGCCTCCATGTCCAATTATTATATCATAAAAATCAAATAATATAACACATTATATCTAAAAAAATGAAAAAAGAGACATTCAAAATGAATGTCTCTTTAAATTCACTATCTTGCGACTTTAATTAAAATTGAAACAACTTTTGAATTATTTCCAGGTTTTCCAGTTGCATCATCATTTCTAAATTTTAATTGAATTGTTACGCCTTCTATTTGATAAATATTTGTAAGCATTGTATCATCTTCAGAAGTATATTGTCTAGAAGGACTTCCTAATAATTCTTGAACTTTAGCATAAGTTGTACCAAGCTCAATTCCTTTATATATCTTAATATTACCTTCTCTACTTACATCAGTAGATATAGCTGTAACATAACCATCGCCAATATTTGCTATACTTGCTTTTGCATTATATATATATGCACTATATTTTGGTGCTTGATTATTATATAAAGAAACAATAGTAAAGTAGTTTGGTTGAATCTTTTGAGTAGAATATTTGCTATCTATTAATAGACCTTCCATTTTAGACTGTTTTATTGGAAGTACATATTCTTTTTCATCAATAGTAATAGTATTTAGCTCACTCTTTTCAACTTCATCAATTTTACCTATAAATTCAAAACTATCAAACATTTTAGTTTCTTCTGTAGCTTTATAGTTATCGTTATTTGCTTTATAAGTTAATGAGAATACATAGTTATCTTTAATTGTAAGTATTCTTGTACATTTTAGCCCTTTTTCTGTATAAGAAAATCTTACAGCTAATTGTCCTGCAAATATTGAATAAGAAGTGCTAATGTCTGAAACTTTTTCTGGTACAATAGTTTTAGTAACTTTTTCACCATCAACTTCTTCTTCAACTGTATATGTTTCTGCTTTGATTAATTCTTTAGTTAAAGCTTCTTTTTGTTTTTGTATATGATCTATATCTGTTTGAGATACATCTATCTTACCAACTCTAAACATAACAGACTTCTCTGAAGAATTACTTTTCATTACTGAAACATAAGTACCATCTTCTTCTTCAGTATCTTCAGGAATTTCTAATTCCTCTAAATATCCAAATCTTATTCCAAGTTCATCATTTCTATATTCTTTAAGACCAGATGCAAGAGGTGTCATTTGTGCACCAGCCATATCTTCATCTGTAACAAATCCTTCACCTTCTACATAATCTTCATATAATTCTACCTCCACAGGAGTATTATTTGAATTTTTATCTATAAGCCAAATTGTAAGTATTGTTCCTCCAACTATAATTAGCACAACAATTAGAATAATAAATACAATAGCAATTTTTGATATTCCTTTTTTTGATCCCATATATTTTCCTCCAATATAATTATTTACACATATAAGTATAACATATAAAAGCAAAAATAAAATAATTTTAATATTAATTTAATATTATTTTAACAATCATTACAAAAATGAAATTTATTGACAAATTATGTAAACTATGATAAAATGTAATTGATGATGATATATTAAATCAATCATTAATATCAATTGAGGACTAAAGCACGGTAAAAGGGAGAAAACAATCAGTCGGTAAAACTACAGAATTTGTCCGCAATTATTTTTAACAAACTTTAGCGAAGTTGGTACATTTTTTTAATAAGTTACAAACTATTAATCGAAAATTAGGCAATGGATTAAATAGTAGAGATAATTGTAACACGTATCAATTTCTGAATAGGCACCTCTATATATTTAGAGGTGCCATCACATTTTATTTAACTATTTAGATAGTCAACTAGTTGAACTACAGCTCTTTTTCTTGCGCTGTAGTTTTCTTTTTCTTCAAAAGACATTTGAGCTAAAGTTTTATTTTCTTCAGGAATATAAAATATTGGATCAAAGCCAAATCCTCCATTTCCCATTGGGCTTTTAGATATTTCTCCAATCACTTGACCAATAAATTCTTTCATTTGTCCATTAGGTTCAATTAAGCAAACAGCTGTCTCCCATACAACTTTTCTATTAGTATTATCTCCAAGTTTTTCTATATAATACTCATTTCTTTGTTCATTTGATATATCTTTTCCTATTTCTTCAAGAGCTGCTCGTTTTGTCATAACGCCAGGATATCCATCAAGAGCATCAATCATTATTCCAGAATCTTCCGCAAGAATATATGCATCATTTACAATACTTCTTATAGCATTTGCTTTTATTTTTGCATTTTCAATAAAAGATTTTCCATTTTCTTCTGGATCTATATCAATTCCTGCCTCACTTTGAGAAATAACTTCAAATCCTTCAAGCATCTTTCTTAATTCTTCTATTTTTCCTTTATTATTAGTTGCCATTATAATTTTTTTCATAAACTCCTCCAATTCAAAAAAGGTAAGATTTCTCTTACCTCTTTTTTTATACTATTTATTATTTAAAATTCTAGCCATTTGTACACCTGAACAAGAAGCCATCATAAGTCCTCTTGTCATTCCGCCACCATCACCGATAGAATACAGACCTTTTATACTTGTTTCAAAATCATTAGTAATTTTAACTTTATTGCTATAAAATTTAATTTCTGGCCCATATAATAGATTGTTTGGGCTAGCAAATCCTTCTACAACTTTATCTACAGATTGAATAAAATCTAATATATTAGTCATAGTTCTATATCCAAGAGCAAAAGTTAAATCTCCAGGTTGTGCATCTTTTAATGTTGGAACTACAGTATTTTTTTCAAGTTCTTCAGGCCAAGTTCTCTTTCCTCTATAAATGTCACCAAGTCTTTGTACAACTATTTTTCCAGCACCAATTGCATTTAAGTTTGTAGCTATATTTCTACCATATTCAATTGGTTTATTGAAAGGATAATTAAAGTTATGAGATACTAAAATTGCTAAATTAGTATTTGTACTCTTTTTCTCTTTATATGAGTGACCATTAACTAATGTAATATTATTATCATAAACTTCAGCAGATACAAATCCACTTGGATTTTGGCAGAATGTTCTAACTTTATCTTTATATCTTCCTACTCTACCTATAAACTTTCCTTCATACATGTATTTATTAATATCCTTCATAACATCATCTGGAAGTTCATATCTAATACCAATATCTACTGTACCAGTTGTTGTCTCAATATTGTGTCTATCACACATATCTACAAGCCAATTAGCACCTTTTCTTCCAACAGCAAGTACAACTTTATCTGCCATAATATTTTCAGTATTATCTTTTCCATTTACATAGTCCATTGAATTTTGAACTTGAACACCTTTAATAGTGTTATTTTCTACAATTAAATCTCTAACAGTAGTGTCAAACATAATATCTACACCATGCTCCATTATATATTTTTGTATTTTTAGATATAATTCATGAGATTTTTCTGTACCTAAATGTCTAATTGGAATATCAATTAAAGTAATATTTTCTTTCTTAGCTTTATTACATATTTTTCTAACTTCATCTTTATATTCAATTCCTTCAAGATGAGGGTCAGCACCAAATTTCAAATATATATTATCTGTATAATCTATTAATTTTTTAGTTTCTTCTACACCAATATATTCATGTAAAATTCCACCTACATGAATTTCATCATCTTCTGGATTGTATAATGATAGTTTACCATCAGAAAATGCACCTGCACCACTAAATCCACATGTAATATTGCACATTGGCTTACAATGTTTGCAAGTACCACCTTTTTCTATTGGGCATACACGTTTGTCTACACTTTTTCCTTGTTCAACAAGAAGTATTTTTTTATCGCTGTGAAGTTCAACCATTTCATATGCTAAAAATGCTGCACTAGGGCCTCCTCCTACAACAACTATATCGTAATTTTTCATAGTAATCTTCCCCTCTCTATTACTCCAAAGACAAATATACCATAGTTTATATTAAAAAGCAAGAAAAAAATACTTAAAGTTTTACCTTTAAGTATTTTAATAAATCTATTTTATCTTACGAGTAGATATTATTATCTTAGATATATCATTATTATATCTAGAATATACAATTCCTATATATATTCCATGTTTAGAATCTGTATATCTACAAATTCTCCAATAATTGTTTTCCTCTGGTTTATATGTATCTTTTGTATAGTTTGAACCTAATGCTTTCCAAACATCTGAAATTCTAGATAATTTTTCGGCTTGTTCTTCATTAAATTTAACATTTACTTTCTTATAGTCTGCAACTATATACTCAATTTGATCTTCTGCATTTGACCTATAACTTAATTCCTTAAAATTATAGTTACAGCCAGGCTCAGTATAATCTGTATAATTATAACTTGAAGTATCAACACTTGTAGCAATATCATTTAGTTTTATTCCATCAATAGTTAATTCAGATAAGTCTGTTTGCTTAACAGTAAAATCACTATCGTAAAAATAATACTTTGTTCCCTTTATAGTGGCAAACAACAAAATAGCAAAAAATGCTAAATAAATTAAAGATTTTTTAAGAAAATTTGATTTTTTCTTTCCTTTTTTCATATAACCACAATCCTTATACACTGAAATTATATATCTATATTACGATTTTAGCAATATATTACATATTTTATTACAACAATTTAACAATAATTTAATATGATCCAAGTATTCTAAATTCGTCACAATAATTAGCTATATTTGCAAGTGTTAATTTTATTTTTTCGTTCTTTTCATCGCCTTCTAAATCTACGAAGAAAATATAGTCTCCAAGTTTAGTTTTAGCAGGTCTAGATTCTATTTTTGTAAGATTAATTTCTGCAATAGAAAACATTCCAAGTATTTTATATAAAGCCCCTGGTTCATCTTTTGTAGAAAAAACAATAGATGTTTTTTTAGTTTCTCTTGAATTTTTAGATTTTGATAGTACTATAAATCTTGTTTTATTATCCTTTATATCTTGTATGTTATCTGAAACAATTTCCAAATCATATAAATCTTTACATATTTCATTGCAAATACATGCGGTGTCACTTTCTTTTTGTGCAAGAGAAGCAGCATAAGAAGTACTTGAAACTGGTATTTTTTCAACATCTGCAAATTTCTCATTAAGATATGTTCTGCATTGTTCTAATGCTTGTGAATGTGAATAAATCTTTGCTATAGTTGAGTCCTTAGTTTTACTCATTAACATATGATGAACATCTAAAACTATCTCATCTATTATATTTATATCTTTATTTTCTAAAATTGTATCCATTGTATCTACAACCGCACCATGAATTGCATTTTCTAGTGGAACAATACAAATATCTATTGCATCATTTTCAAGACTAGAAATAACCTTTTCTATAGTTTTACTTTCTTTTAGTTCGTCTTCTTCTTTTTTATATTTTTGTGCTGCTTCATATGAATATGACCCAATAGGTCCTAAATATCCTATTTTCACTACTCTACCTCCTAAAATTTTAATTCTTTTATTTTGTTCATATCTATATTATATATTTGGTCATATACGCTCATAACATCTAAAGCTGTGAGTTTTGTCTTATCTAGATCAAGTTTATCTACCATTTTCATAACACTTTTTTCATCTTTTCCTTCTATTTCAACATATGTAGGAATTAGTGGCCATGAATCTATATCTATTTCAACATCATCTAAAATATATTGATTTCTTCTATTTTCTTGATACCCTCTATGCTTAATGCCACATGCTTCAAGAAGTTCTCTTGTTTTTTCAAAATCTGAAACTTCAACTTCTATTTCTTGTGTACCATCAATAGTAGCTTTTTCTACTGATTTATATGTTAATGTAGAATTTTTTCCATTAGTTCTTAATCTAATCCATTTTGATTCAACGGTAGGAATAGTATCAAAAACATATCTTTTTTGATCGAAATTACCAATATGCTTTGCACCTAATTTTTCTAATTTTTCAATTAATGCTTTTTCATCTACTTCAAGTACACGTACCTCATATTCAATACTCATAATATTTCTCCTTAAAAGATAATATAATAATATCACAAAACACATCATAAAACAATAAAAAGTAGAACAGCAATAAATACTGTTCTATTTTTCATTTGCTACCATCTCAAGCATTTCAAGTTCTTTATACTGATCTTTACGAGAAGAATAATCTTCTTCAGCAACTTCTGTAATAATATTACAATCTGTCATATTAAACTCTTTTAATATATTAAAATCTTCTCTTAAATCTTCAACATTTTTGTGTCCAATACCATGTGTCTTATGATCTACATATCCATCATTGTTGCCTGTATATGAAAAATGTACTTGATAAGTATACTTTTTACATAAGTCTTTATCTAGATATTTTTTTGCATATTCTAAAACATCTGTCTTTTCAATATTTGCTCTGCAATGTAGATGACAGATATCAAAACAACAAAACAGATTTGGATGATCTAGTGCCTCAGCAATTTGATATACTGTACACTTTTTTTCCATAAACATAAATATATTTTCTAGTACAATTTTTACTTTTGATCCTTCTAAAATCTTTAGTAATTCTCTAAGCTTATCTAATGTTACTGCTTTATGATACTCAAAATCTATCATTGTATGATAAACCATATTTACCTTTATATTATGCTTATTTGAAATTTCAACAAGATCTTCAAATTGCCTCTTTAATATATCAATATCCTTTGCCATAACCTGTTCTATATCATAATGGCTAAGTGGTGGATGAATTGTTACTTCTTTAATTTGAGGAACTTTTTCTACTAAAGCATCTATTCTACTTTTAAACTCAAATGGAGCAAGAATTTGCCCTTTAGTCTCATCGAAAAATTGAAGTTCTACTCCACCATATTTTTTAATAAAAGGCATTAAAGTATCAATGCCTATAAAATTTCTACATGTTTTTGGATAAATATTCATAATTATTTTTTCACCCTCCAGTTTAAAATTTTATATTAAAGGAAAAAATTATTCAATAATAAGTGAGGAAAAAATTCCTCACCTACTATTAAAATTTTTCATTTATATTAGTTTGTTTTTCGTCATTATTAAATTCAGCATATTGTATATTATCATAAATAAATTTAATTAATTCTTTATATTTTTCTGTATCTTGTTCTTTAATATCGATATTTGCAATTGCACCACCTAAAGATAAGTTTTGAAATTCTGCCTCAAATAATAACTTATCTTCTATACTCATTTGCTCATTTGAATCTAAATGATAAGAATTAGTATAATATCCTTTATCTGTAATACCTTCAATACTACCAAATTGTTCTTTATCTATCCTTGCAAATCTATAGCATAAACTCTTTGCAGGCGTTCCGTAAAGTGTAAAGCCAATACCTGTTTGTTCTTTCCATTTTTCTACTGTATCTTTTAACTTTTTCATTAATTTAATAGCAAAATCATGACCTTCTTTTTCTAATTGAGAAACACCCTTAATTAATTTTGTTGTCTCATATATTCCTATATATCCTAAAGATAGCGTTGAATATCCATTTTTAAGAAGAGAATCTATTTTTTCTCCTTTAGCAAGTCTAGAAATAGCGCCATATTGCCAGTGCACCGGAGAAATATCTGAAGTAGTTCCAAGTAGTGCATAATGTCTACACATCAAAGCTTCAAAACATATTTCAAGTCTTCTATCTAATTCCTCAAAAAAGCTTTTTTCATCATTATTTACAGCAAGAGCAACCTGTGGTAAATTAATACTTACAACACCTTGGTTAAATCTTCCTTCCCATTTATAATTGCCACTACTATCTTTAAAAGGTGAAAGAAAATTTCTAGAACCCATTGGAGAAAATACACAGCCTTTGTAGTTTTCTCTCATCTTCTTTGCTGATATATAATCTGGATAGATTCTACTTGCTGAACATTTTATAGCAAGTTCAGTTAAATAATCATAATCTCCACCAGTAAGATTATTAAATTCATCTAAAACATATACAAGTTTTGGATAAACTGGAGTAACATAGTCTCCTTTTTCATCTTTTATTCCTTTTACTCTTTGTTTTAATACTTCTTCAATAATCATAGCATTTTCTTTAATATATGGATCATCTTTATCTAAGTGTAAAAACAAGGTTACAAAAGGAGACTGGCCATTTGTTGTCATAAGTGTATTAATTTGATATTGTATAGTTTGAATACCAGATGCAAGTTCATATTTAATACGTAAAGATACAATTCCTTCAATCATCTCTTTAGATAATTTATCTCCATATTCTTTTTTTAATTCTTTTTCAAATTTATCATGAGAATATCTTAAATATTTTCCAAGATGAATAAGATCTACAGATTGACCACCATATTGATTAGATGCAATAGCCTCAATTATTTGAGTAGTAACTAAACATGCACTTAAAAAACTTTTTGGTGTTTCAATCATCTTACCATTCATTACAGTCCCATTATCTAGCATATCTCCAATATTAATTAAGCTACAATTAAATATTGGTTGAACAAAATAATCTGCATTATGGAAATATAATAATCCATCTTCATGTGCTTTAGATATTTTTTCTGGTAGAAGTATTCTACGAGTTAAATCCCTTGATACTTCACCTGCAATATAATTTCTTTGAGTTGAAGCAAGCATTAAATTATCATTTAAATTTTCTTCATATACTTCTTTATTTTCATTTCTAATTAAACCTAGTATTGATTCATCTGTTGTATTAGCCTTTCTAACTAATGCTCTAGTATATCTATATACTATATACTTTTTTGCAAGCTCAAACTTACCAATTTCCATTAGCTTTTGTTCTATTATATCTTGGATATCTTCAACTAAGATACGCTTTTTATCTAAATCTTCAATATAATCTATTATATTTTTAATATCATCAAGAGAAGCTTTTTGCTCACCCTTTACTTCTTTATTTGCCTTTTGAATTGCAATAGATATTTTTTCACTATCATATTCAACTATTCTTCCGTCTCTCTTGATTACCTTCATATATATCTTCCTCCTACGTATGAAATTACAATCATACAATTATATTATATTTCAATTCTGTTAAAAATCTGTTGCATATGCAACACAAAAAATTACTATGTAAATTTAGTGTACAAAATATGTTGTATTACTAACAATAATATAATTTTATATTTTTTATTATTAATAATATAAAAAATAACAACCAGATTTATATCCAGTTGTTATTTGTTTTTATATACTAAAATGTGAATTTTGTCCATCAAGTAATACTACTTTATTTTCTTTTAAAGATTTTTGTACATCTATTACTCTTTGGTTAGAAGAGCCTCTCCATTTAAGTGTTGGATCATGTAATTCATCTACATATTGACCATCTACAAGCACATCTAAATAGTTTAACACTTCTTTTCCTTTTAAATCTTCATCCATTTTAAAACCTGTCCAACTCCAAATATTTTTATCTGGATATAGTTCTTTAAATTTCTTTGCAAGTTTTGTAGTAGCCTCAATATTTCTTGGATGCATTGGTTCACCACCAAGAATAGATAGTCCTTTGATGTGTGATGGTGCACAAAGTTTCATTACTTCGTCTATTTTTTCGTCTGTAAACTCTTGACCACCATCAAAACACCAAGTTTCTGGATTAAAACAATTCTTGCAATGGAATTCACATCCTTGCATAAATACTGAAACTCTTACTCCAGGGCCATTGGAAATATCCATTTTTCTAACTAAATGGTATCTCATTATTTTGCCTCTTTATTATCTATATGTAGAACTCTTTCTTTAATTTCTTGAGTTCTTCCTTTATTCCAGAAGTTACTTCCAATGTAACCACAAGTTCTTCTTGCAACGTTTAAAGTATCGTGGTTTCTATTACCACAGTTTGGGCAGTACCATTCAAGATTATCATCTATTAGTATTTCTCCATCATAACCACATTGTTGACAATAATCTGATTTTGTATTTAATTCTGCATACATAATGTTATCATAAATGAACTTAATAACATCAATTACAGCTTCAAGGTTATTTTGTAGATTTGGAGTTTCAATATAAGAAATTGCTCCACCTGGGCTTAATTGTTGGAATTCAGATTCTAAAGCTAGTTTAGTAAATGCATCAATTTCTTCAAATACAGGAACGTGATAAGAGTTTGTAATATATCCTCTATCAGTGATTCCTTCAACTTTACCAAATCTCTTTTGTAGACATTTAGCAAATTTATAAGTAGTTGATTCAATTGGTGTACCATATACTGAGTAGTCTATATCTTCTGCAGCTTTCCATTCTTTACATTTATCATTTAAATGTTGCATTACTGCAAGACCAAAGTCTTTTCCTTCACCATTGTCTGTATGTGAATGTCCAGTCATAAATTTAACACATTCATAAAGACCTGCATATCCTAAAGATATTGTAGAGTAACCATGTAATAATAATTCTTTAATTGGTTCTCCCTTATCTAATCTTGCTAAAGCTCCATGTTGCCATAGTATTGGAGCAACATCTGATGTTACACCAGCAAGTCTATTGTGTCTTAATTGTAATGCTCTGTGACATAGTTCTAGTCTTTCATCAAAGATTTTCCAGAATTTATCCATATCACCATCTGAAGATAAAGCAACATCAGGAAGATTAATAGTTACAACACCTTGGTTAAATCTACCATAGTATTTACCTTTTCCTTCAACATAGTTTTTAGCCTTTGCTATGTTTCCAAGGCTCATAGTTCTATCTGGTGTAAGGAATGATCTACATCCCATACATGGATAACATTCTCCATCTCCCATTTCATTTTTCTTTAATTTTTTCATCATTTTTTCTGAAATGTAGTCTGGAACCATTCTTTTTGCTGTACATTTAGCAGCAAGTTTAGTTAAATACCAATATTTACTATTTTCATGAATATTATCTTCCTCTAAAACATATAGTAGTTTTGGGAATGCAGGAGTAATATATACTCCTTTTTCATTTTTAAATCCTTGAATTCTTTGATTTAAAAATTCTTCAATAATCATAGCAAGTTCTTTTTTGTATTCATCAGTTTCACCAAGATACATAGCAACAGATAAGAATGGTGCTTGACCATTAGTATTTGTCATTGAGTTTACTTGATAGTTGAATGTTTGAACACCATCTTCAACTTCTTTCTTAGTATCTTGTTCTGCATATTTCTTAGCATCTTCATCTGAGAATTTTCTATCTTTATATTTTTTGTAATATTTTTCATAACTTGCACGTACAAATGGAGCTAAGTGTGAAAGTGAAACTGTAGCACCACCATAACTTGAAGAAGAAACTGCAAGTATAATTTGAGTTGCAATTGTTGCAGCAGTAATAAATCTATGTGGTTTTTCAATCATCACTCCGTTTATGATAGTTCCATTTTGTAACATATCATCTAAGTTTATTAACTCACAATTGTGAAGCGCATTTTGTGCAAAATAGTCTGCATCATGGAAGTGAATTATTCCTTCATCATGTGCTTTAACTATATCTTCAGGTAGTAAAAATCTTCTAGTTATATCTGTACTAGTTATACCTGCAAGATAATCTCTTTGTGTAGTTATAACTGTAGCATTTTTGTTAGAGTTTTCACTATTCCAATACTCATTTGTTCCCTCAATTAATTCTTTAATTGTTTGGTCAGTAGTATTAGATTTTCTAACTAATGCTCTTGTATATCTATATACTATATATTTTTTGGCTAGTTCATATTTTCCTAACTCCATTAATTGTTCTTCAATAATATCTTGTATATCCTCAACTAACATTCTCTTTTTGTCTAAGTCCTCGATATACTCAATAACAGCTTTAATGTCTTCTTTAGACGCTCTTTCTTTTGGTTTTACTTCTTTATTTGCTTTTTGAATTGCAACAGATATTTTTTCTCTATCATAATCTACAACTCTTCCATCTCTTTTTATTACTTTCATTTTACAATTCCTCCTCTTGATCTTTTACACTTCTAATTATACATTCAAAAAAAATTAATTCTGTTGCAAATGCAACAAAATATATTTTTTTATTTTTTTGCCGAACGGAAACATAGACTACACAAGGGTTTCAAAATTTATATCATTTTTATTACAAAAAATAGTATTTATTTTTTCAAAAAATTATAGTATAATGATGTCCAAAAAGGAGGGGTTGAGATTGTACAGCGATTTTAACATACAAGAGTTTACACAACAATTACAAAATAGTTGTGCAAAAGCTCAAACAAAAATATTTCAAAAAGGTGATACAATAACTTCATACATTAAAAACAGAAACCAAGTTTGTATATTAAAAACTGGAAGCGCTGACCTTGTTCGTTATGATGTAAACGGAAACAAAACTATAGTTGAAACCCTCAAAGAAGGTGAAGTTTTTGGTGAAATATTCTTCCCTGTTACAACAAACAATGAATTATTTGTAATAGCAAAATCTAAATGTGAAGTTGTATATTTTATATATGATGAAATAACAGATAAATGTACAAGAGGTTGTAAATTCCACGAAGTATTAAATAGTTCTCTCCTAAAACTAGTATTAAACAAAACAATGGCTCAAAATATACGAATTGAGCTTTTAACAAAAAGAAGTATAAGAGAAAAACTTCAAACATACTTTACAACACTTACAAAAGCAGGAATGTCTAGAACATTTTTTATTCCACTTTCATATACAGACCTTGCAGACTATTTAAGTGTAGATAGAAGTGCAATGATGAGAGAATTAAAATCTTTGCAAGAAGAAGGATTTATATCTAGAGATGGAAATAAAGTAACTTTAAAATACTAAAATAAAATAAACAAAAAAAGATGGATTTTACTCCATCTTTCTTTTTTATTCTTCAATTGCTATATAAATAGGCTCAAATTTTTCACTAATTTGTTTTCCAAAGTCTGTTGCAAGAGGTGCCATATTAAGTGACATACCATTTAAGAAAGGTATTACACTTGATGCTATTGTATTAAATAGTTCTTGCTCTTTACCACTTGCATCTAGAATTAAAATATAACTTACTTCTTCACCTTTTTTCATAAGTAATAAATAGGCTTTTTTAACTTCGGTATAATTTCTTAATGTATCTTGAAGTTTTGAAAGTAGTTCTTCAGGATATTCTTTAGGTGCTGCAATTTGAACTTCTGTATCTGGTTCAATTGTTTCAATTTTAGTAATACTTTCCTTTATTTGTTTTATCATATCCTCTGTAAATACAAGATTTACACCTTTTGGATCTATAATAAATCCATGTAAATTGTCATTTTCTGTAACTATTTTTGCATAATCTTCAAATGTATAAACAATAGATTGTTGCATTTTTTCTTTTTGCCATTTATTTACTTCTTCGTCTGAAGTAAAAGCAATTAAAAAGTTTCTCTCATCTGTAGTTTTTACAATAGAAAATTGTATCTTTGTATCTTTTGTAATTTGTACTTTGCCTCCTCCTTTAGGTGCATCAGCAAGTACAACAGGACATAAAAATTTAGATTTTAACACTTGCCCTATTACTTTATTTTGAGATTCTTGAGTTTTCTCTTCTTTCATTTTATCAATTAAATCTATTAATTCTTTATTATTTATTTCCATATTATTCCTCCTCTATCTAATCTTTTTTAATTTAATAACTTCTGTAAAATATTTATAATGTGTTTCTTTAAATTTATTTGTACTATGTAGATTCTCTACTTCTTTTCTAGTCATCCATTTTACATCATCTACTTCTTCTTTTTGCATAGTAATGCTATCAAGTGGATAATCTCCTTCAAGATAATATAAATCCACATATTTTTCTTTTCTTTCAATTGTATCTACAAATTCTAGTTCATTAATATCTACATTTAATCCAATTTCTTCTTTAATTTCTGTTTGCATACCTTCAATACTTGTTTGTCCAAAAATTGGATGACCAGAAGTTGTAGCCCATTTTCCACCTTTATCTTTGGTTCTTTTTTGCATCAAATACTTTTGTGTTTTAGGATTATATATTATTACCGCACAAGTAATATATTTTAATCCTTTAGGTTGTATAGCATCTTTTAGCATTTTCTTTCCTGTCTTTTTCTTACCTTTGCTATAAAGCTCTCTATACTCTGTAAAATACTTCATATATTTTTTGTTTTCTACAAATATATTTACTACTGTAAATAATACAGCAAAAATAATATATATTATATTTTTAGACCAAATTGCAAAAAATGCATTAGATAATGACATTGATATATAGAAAGGAATACGAATATACATAAACCTTTTATATAATATCTTTTGTTGTTTTCCATCAAAAACATATCTCAAAAACATTTCATAATATATAACAATAAAAAATAGTGAAATACCAAATAATATGTTAACATTAACAATATTTAATTTGTTATTTATTATTACTAATATAACTAGATTTATTGCATATAAAATATTTTTTATTGCTTCAAAAATCTTTTCTTTTTTATCTAATGTTGAAAACTTAACTTTCTTGTAATTTGGTTTAAATATTGAACAAATCAATATATGAGGCAAAACACTAAGTAAGGCAAAAATATATCCAAGATACGGAAATGAATTCGTATAAAATATATCTGCCATAATGTCTCCTTTACCCTGCATATTATATCATATATATAACAAAATATATAGTATTATTAAAAAAGATTATATACATTTAATAACTTTAGTGGTATAATATCTTTCATGTGTAAGGGGGAAATTACAGTGTATTCCATAGGAGAATATGTAAAAGTAAAATCACACAATATTGAAGGGAAAATAGTAAATATTGTTAAAGATATAGTTTCAATAAAAGCAAATGAAAAAATAGTTAAAATAAATATAAATAATATTGAAAAAGCAAAAGAACCAAAAAAAGAAAATAATGACTTTAGCGTCAATGTAAAAATCTCTACTCCACCAGAGTATGAGATTATGATAAGACACCAAACAGTTGAAGAAGCTTTAGCAAATCTAGATAAATTTATAGATAATGCAATTTGCAACAATGTTAAAATAGTAAAAATAATTCATGGAAAACAAGGTGGTGTTTTGCGTCACGCAGTTCATGAATACTTAGAAAATTCCCCATATGTTAAAGAACATAGATTAGGTGGATATTATGAAGGAAGCTATGGTGTTACAATAGCATTTTTGAAGTAGTAATTTTACTACTTCTTTTTTTGGCATAAAAAAAAGAATTTCATAAATGAAATTCTCTTTAACCATGGAATACTAATCCCACTCCACCGATATATTAAATATGCATTTATCTATCTTTTTTACATACGAGCTTAGCATAAATGCTATCTGTATGTCCACCAACGCGTCTTTCAATCTTATGTAAAACTACAAGATTTATTTACGGTTTTAGGATATTTTCACCTATACTTTTATTAAAAAAAGCAAGTTGTGATAAATGATATTATAATCATACATATTAGTATCTATACAAATTTGTATAGCAAGACTCCTTTTTAATTTATATGTATGACAACATATTTAGTAAAATGCTCTCTCTACTCCAAAGCTTTTGAGATTTTTTCACCGTTTGAAATTCTTTAATATTGAATGTTCGTTCAAATTATCGTGTTATTCGGAATGTCAACTTACTTAAAACCTATCTCTAAGGTTTAGTCTATTGTTGAACATTTAGAACATTTACTGTTACTGAAGTAGTAGCAGTACTTCCGTCTTTGCCAGTAACAACAGGAGTTATCACTGTAGCTTCACCTGGATTGGTATCAACAGTAATGTATCCACCAGCAAAAGTGTATTTAAGTCCTCCTAGGCCATCAACGCTTTTTACATCTCCAGACACTTTAAATTGAACAGAATCTCCAGCGTATGCTGAACTACCATCAAGAGATGATATACTTACAGGTGTATATTCGGGTTGAGTTGGAGTTACAACTGGCTCTTTCTCAGTTACAACTGTAGTAGTATCTTCAGTTTTTGTTACACTAGGTGTTGTTTCTTCCTGTTTAGTGTTAGTAGTAGACTCAGGTTTCTTCTCATCTTCCCCCTTTACCTCGGTTTGAGCATTTTGATCTGAAGCTGGAGTAGTTTGATCCTTATTATTGTCTTTATTAGACTCAGGAGTATTCTCCTTAGGTTCTTCTACTTTTGTTTCAGTTTCAGACTTTGAAGCACCTTCATCAGGTTTAGTAGACTCCTCTGATTTCTGATCAGAAGAAATTTCGGTCTGTGTTGTATCAGACTCGTTGTCTTTAGCAGGTTTAACATCACCAAGAATATCTTTTAACTCGTCGTCGCTCATTTCTTTGACGTCTTTTTTAAGTTGTTCAGATTCTGGTAATGGTTCCGGAATTTTGTCCGGTTCTTTTTGCGGTTTAAGATCCACAATATTTGGACTATTTACATCTACTGCAGGTTTTTCATCTTTGTGATCATCCTTACTAGATGTACTTGTTGTTGCCTCGTCCCCAGGCTTTGCATCAGTAGTTGCAATTATGCCGTCTCCAAGTTCGACTTTTGTCTTACCGTTTTCGACATCTTTTTGTATTTTTTCGTCTTGTTTCTTTTCGCTTTCGCTAGTATCGACGATGTTTGCAGGTCCCTCCTTGGTTACTTTAGCTTCACCTTGATTTACGGTATCACCTTTTTTTGAACTTCCACCAGTATTAGAATACGTAGGTGTCAAACGCTCTTGAGCAGTTGGAGTTCTCCTCCTGCCGTTCTTGTTTCCGTATGGACTAACGATTACTTCTTGATCAGATACTTGTGGAGTATCATCTTCATCTTCGTCCTTTTTATCTTCCTCTACAATAACAGTTCCCGGGTCACTGGAAATAGGCTTTGTTTCAACAGGCTTGTACCTGAAGAAGAAAGCGAACATTCCGAATAACACGGCAGCTATTAAGGCTACGACGATCTTTGCAACCAATTTAACTTCTCGGTTGAAAAGTTTCATCATAAAGAATGGAAGAAGAATTAAACATCCAACAGTTATCCAAATATTATGAGTGATAACCCACATTACAAGGACTAAAGCTGCTGTAAGTGCATTGGCTAAAAATATGCCAAGCGAAGAAAAATTCTCTAACTTTTCTCTTTTCTCTTTCATTTTTTACTCCTCCTTAATAATAATGGAACGAAACAGAACTTCGAGCATTAAAACTAATATGCCAATTAATTTTTCAACAAAGTATTGCTGAATCTAAATGCCTTGACAAATTTGTCTTAGCTCTTCCCTATTTCATTACGTTGTATATTATAGCACAGGTGTAATTTAAATGCAACTTTTTTTTAATAATTATGTAAAAGTTTATGTAACCCACGCAAAAAAAAGAAAGCTAAATAGCAATGAACTGCCATTTAGCTCTATTTTATTTTCTTAATAACCAAAATAATAGAATCATTTGCATACTTATATCTAACATTTTTTACATAAGTAACAAACCTTTTTATCTTATCTAAAAAGTCTGTATCACACTTATTTGCATTACTAATTTTAAAATACCAGTTTTCTGCATCTTCAGTTATGCAAATTTCAATACTTGACTCATTAATTTCAACAAGATATTTTACAATTCTGCATGTAACAAATATAACGTCATTTAAAGGTCCACATATGTATGATCCTTCTTTTAGCTTTCTATCAATTTTTAAAACTTTAAGGTTATCTTTTAAATATTCATCCAGTATAAGATTTATTGTATCTTCAATCTCATCTCCAGACATGATTGATTCATGAGAAATATTTGTTGCATTCGATACAAGTTGTAATAACACATTTGCTTTGTCTAAAGCATTATCATTTTTAGTATAAAGATTATTTAAAATATCTTTTTTCTCAGCATTTTCGTCCTTTTCTTGACTAAGCATTTTAATAATATTCTGACTTGCACCAAGTATTAATAAATTTGCTTGAATCTTATGTGATATGCTTTCAACTAAGTTACCAACCAACTCTAATTTATATTTTTCAAAATCTATTTTTTCTTCATTTTCTATAAGCTTGCAATTATAATACAATTCAACTTTTAAAACGTCTAAATTTAGATTTTTGTCATCATATAATATAACTTTGGTATTTTCTAAATTTAATTCGTTAAAAGACAAATTTAAGCTTTCAGGAAGCAAAAGAAGCTTAATCTTCCCCTTTTGTATATCATTATTTAATGCATCTATTTGTGTATACTCTGCTACTTTATATCCAATATTTACTAATTCATTTTTTATTATATCTAATATACTATTTGAAGAAGAAAAAATTGATACTTTAACATTTTTCTTAACTTCATTAGATATTATCATAAATTCACCTACTAAAATTATATACAAAAACGAAAAAATAATAAAGCATAAACTAAAAAATTTACACTTTATTATTAAGTTTATTTATTTATCTTATATACTTCTAGTATTAAAGACGCATCATTTGCATCAATTATTCCATTATCGTCCATATCACCATATTTTAGATCTTCTTGAGTTTGAGATTCACTTTTAAATATTTCTAAAGCAATAGATGCATCATTTGCATCAACAAGATTATTTCTATCTAAATCGCCTTTAACATATCCAAGATGAACATTAACCAAAACAGTTGCCTTTATACTATTATCCGAATCTAATACACATGTTACTGTTGTCTTACCATCTTTTCTTGGTAGTATCTTACCAGTATTAGCTTCAACATCTAAAATTGTTTTATCTGCAACCTCATAACTTATTGTTTCATCTACTAAAGAAGCCTCCTTTGGCAAAATGTCAAAAGATATATATTTTGTATAAACACTATCTATCTCTAATTGAGTATTCACAGGAATAATTGAGGTGATTTTAATTTTAGAAAACTTAGCATCAAGTCTTGTGTCTTCATTATATATAGTGCTACTATCTACTAAATTATCTTCTTGATCTAAATAACCTTCAAAAACATATCCCTCTTTTTCAAGTTGAGGAAGTTCAATATCTAGTGCCTCACCTTTGTTCACACCATAAAAATCTATTAAAGTATCTAAATTATACACTTCAACTTTAACTCTATCTTTCATATATAAAACATCCATATCCAGCTCTCCACCAGATGTTTGTGCTCCAGCAATGTCCCCTTCCCAAGAATACTGCCACATAATTGGTACTACATCTGTACCACGAATTGCCATTTTATTATTAAAATTTGGAGAATATGTAGGCCAAGCATACCATAAATCATAAAGCATTGTTGTAAGCCTTGAAAGTTCTAGTTTATTTAAAAAGAAATCTGTATTTGCATATATCATTGGCTTGTATCCAGCTTCGGTAATCTTTGTGCAAAAAGTTACAACAATATCTGTTAATTCTTTTTTGCTAAGAGTCGTTACATGCTCAACATCATATGTAACTGGAAGACTCATTTTATTTATATACTCATCTCCTAGACTATTAATAGCACTAATTACATACTCTGCTTCCATTTCTGCCTCAGCAATAGTATCTGCATATGAGTAATGATAAATTCCAAATTGTATATCATTATCTATTGCGCCTTTTACATTTCTTTGCAATTTTTTATCATATTGAAAATTATATTCTTTTCCAGCAGCTGCATCATATTCATCATACCAACCATATGATGATCTAATCATAGCAAAGTCTATTCCCTGAGCTTTAACTCTAGGCCAATCTACATCTCCATTCCAAACAGAAACATCTATACCAACATAATATCCAGATGAAATACTAATTGTGTCAGTGCTATTTTCATCACTAACAGTAATTGTTGCTTGTCCAAATTTATTTGCTACTGCAACATTTTCAGTAATTGAAACAACATCTGGATTTGAAGTTGTAAATGTATATGAATTATTATCTGATTGAACAATGCTATTTAAGTCTAGCTTATCATAAATTTTCATAGCTTTTCTAGGAACATTAAAATTAGTTGTAGCATATGTATTTGAAAAGCCAAAAAACAAAGAAACTATAAAAATAAATAGTAGTATTATTTTAATTTTTCTCATTATATCACCTTTTAAAAAAGAGCATTAGAAAAAGAATCTAATGCTCAAAATTTTATTGTTCAACTTTTTCTTCTTTTTCTGCTTTGTCTAAACATTTAACAGCATTTGAAAATACATTTAGCATGAAAACAGAAATAAGTATTCCACCAAAAATGTCTGTAATCCAATGAACACCAGATAAAGTTCTTGTACATACTACAAGAAGCATAACTACCCATGATATTAAATTTAAACATTTTCTAAAATTATCTTTTTTAATTATATATTTACTAACTATTAGTGAGCTTCCACAAACACAAAGTGCAAGCATTGTATGAGATGAAGGGAATGAAGCTTCTAAACCTTCTCCCATATCTACAGGTCTGTTATTTATAACTACAACTTCAAATAAAACATAAACTATTGCAACACATACATAAAAAGCTGCAAGTATATATAATGCTTTATTAACACCTTTTAAACTTTTCTTTTGTAGTAGTTCAATAAGTCCTGTAAAACCATAAAAAGCTATAAACACTAATGCAAGATATCCTGCATATTTTGAAATTTTATAAAATGTATTATTAAAACCAATTTTATCTGATACTGATTGATTTAGTGTTGAAAGACCAACTTCAGTTGTTAATGTTTCAGCTTGAGTTACTCCATCAATAGGTTTAACTGTAACTGTCTTAACATCCACTTTAGCTACTAAAACTGTAAATACAACAGCAACAACTAAAAGGATAAATGATAATAAGTAATTTGTTTTTTTCATATAAAATTTTCCTTTCATATAAACCCTAAATTACTAGACTAGTTGTCTAGTAATTTAGTAGTTATTATCTTATTATTAGATGTTCTTAAATAAACTGTATCACCTTTTATTGCCTCAAAAGTTACATATTTTGAAAGTTTAGCAATACGTTTATATGGATTTTTACCTGTTATTTTTAAGATATATGTTGGATATACTAAATAAACATCACCATACTCATTGTATGTTGTAACAATGTCTGAATCACTTAAATATAATGTATCAATTAAGCTTCCAGCACTAACAATATATACTTTATCATGAGTTTGAGTGTCTAAATAGTATTGTTTTTCACTATCGTCAGCATTAGCTAAATTTGAGTTAATACCAATAAGTTCAACATCTGCATAACCAAACAAGTAGTTAACTGTAGCTCCAGCAGTATAAACACCACCATTAGTATCACCATAATATAATCTATCAACGTGTTGTAACATTCTAATTCTAGAAATTATACTTCCAGATCTTACTTGAGACATTGAGTTAAATAAGTCGATTTTATAGATTGTATTATTAGTAGATACACCACTCTTAGTTTCAACATTGATATAAATAATATTAACAAGTGGAGACATTGTAATATCTTTAATTCTTGAGAAGTTTCTAACATCAAAGTCATTATATAAAGTAGATCTTTGAGTAGCAATCTCAAAAGTTTTTAAAGTAATTGTTGAATAAGATCCATCTCCTTCTTGTGTAAAGTACATTAACAAGTTTTTATCATATAACATATAGAAATAACAAATTGGATTAGTATCTGTTACCACACAATACTCTTTTTTATCTGCTATTGTATGAATGTGAATGCTTCCATTTTCAATATATGCATAATATTTATTATTATATGAAAATTGTAATTGTTCAGCACCATCTGGTATTTCAATTATGTCTTCATCTTTTAAAGTAACTTCTCCACCAGTTCTATAAGTTTCAACTTCTAGATAACTAGATTGAGATATTTTATATAACCAGTGATCTACCGCTTTTAAAATTCCAAAAGTAATTCCTGTACCAACAGCAATCATTATAAAAAATTTAATTAGAATTTTTCTAAATTTTTTCATTAATTCTACCTCTTCCTCTCATATAACTATTTAACGATAAATGCTGTAGGAACATAACGTTCACCAGCAATATCACTTGGTTTATTTACTACATTACCATCAAATACCATAGTAGATGAAGCACCACCATCTAGATTAAATGCGTTATATGCACCATAGTTAAGTAGTATATCTTGAGCTTGTTTTAAAGTTGCTCCATAACTATCCGCTTGTCTTCCATCAATAACTAAGAATAAAACAGCGCCATCTTGTCTTTGTGCAATACAAGTTCTAGGTTGAACACCCCATCCATATGCACCATATATTCTTGGTTGACCATTTATAATTAAAGCAGGTCCAAATGAAATAGCACATCTTAAATTTAAACTTTCAACTGAACTTGGATAAATACTATCTGATACATATAAAATATTATCTTGAGTAAATCCACACATACTACAATCTTCCCAATAGTTAAATATACTATCATAATATTTACTATCTACAATTAAAAGTCCAGTAGGAACAGCTCCAGTACCTGCAGCATCATCTGCAAGTCCGCCAGCATTAATTCCTGCTACTGCACCATAAGCCTCAACTATTTGAGATGTAGTAGAACCAACTGTAGGAACTTTAGGTCCAACAACCAAATCTACACGAGATGGATCATCAATAATCATAAGATATCCTTTGAAAGTATCTGTACTTACGTCTTCTATCTTAATACCTTCAGTATTAGTTTGTTTTTCTGTTTGTTTAATTTCAATATCTTCTAGATTTTGTTCTACAGCTTCAACAGATCCTCTTGCTCTAGATAAAATATCATTAATTTCTTCATCAGATAAGAACCATGTTGCAAAATATTGATGTGTCATTGTTGTCATAGATGTAGTAACTATCATCTCTTTTGTTGTAGAAAATAGATTTGTATAATATATCAAATATATTCCAAGCCCTACAATATAAATAATTTCAAATAATAAAACTCCTATTACTTTTAAAAGTCCTTTAAAGAATTTTTTCATTTTTTCCCTCTCTTTTCACAAAAAATAATAACATCTTTAGTATGTTACTATTTTATTATACAAAATAATATAACTAATTTCAACAAATATCTGTTTATTTCACATAATATTCACATAAAAAAGTAGCAGTACTTTTGTCAAATACTGCCACTTTATTATTCATTATTGAGCTACACCATTTCTATAAATAGTTACTCTTGGATTTCCAGGAGTTGCACTAGATCCAGAATGGTTTCCACTACATGTTTCTGTAGGTTTTGTATATGCCCAATCGCTTGGATATTGTCCTTGTGAAGGTGCACTTCTTACTAAGCAAGATTTTCTAGAAGTACTACTACATGATGATGATGCAAGTTTATTAGTAACGTTACAAATATTAACAAATTCATGTACTGTACATGTTTCTGTAGGTATTGCATCAATTGCACATAAATCTGTTAGTACTCTTGATCCTCTTGGATCTGCATTACATGCATCTGTAGGTACTTTACCAGAATCTCTACATAAAGCTACACTTCTTACAGAAGAAGGTTGTGCCATTATTTCTGCAGGTTCTTTTCCTTCACATATCATATTCATTACATTATTGAATAATTTAGTTGAGTCATATGGATATCCTCTATTAATTGGAACCGGTTGGTCATATCCAGTCCAACATGCTATTGTATAGTATTTAGTAAATCCACAGAACCATCTATCTTTATCATCATTTGTGTTACCAGTTTTACCAGCACAAGGCATTGCTCCACCTTGAATAGATACAGCTCCATATGCAGTACCCCAAACAGGAGTAGTTACAACACTTTGTAGACAACTTGCAAGCATGTAAGATGTTGAATCTTTCATTACTTGTTTTCCATCTACAGCACTATTATCTAGAACAATATTTCCATTTCTATCTACAACAGTTGTATAAAGTTTTGGTTTAATCCAGTAACCACCATTTGCTATAGTTCCATAAGCATTTGCCATCATCATTGGTGTAAAACCATTAGTTACACCACCAAGTCCCAATGATGCAGCAGATTTATCATTTTCACTAAGTGAAGTTAATCCGCAATTATATGCAAAATTCCAGCAGTAATCTTCATCACCTACAAGAAGATTAGCTTTTGCAGCAGGAATGTTCATTGAGTCACTAATTGCATCTCTTACAGTAACAAATCCATAGAAAGATCCATACCAGTTATGTGGTGTCCAGTTACCCATTGTAAATTGGTTATCATCTATACCTGAACCGCAATTTAATAGTCCTTTTTCCATAGCAGGTCCATATGCACCAAATGGTTTCATACAAGAACCTGGTTGTCTGTATGATTGAGTTGCTCTATTTAATGTTAAAGCACCAACTTTTTGTCCAGCTCCACCAATAAGTCCTCTAACTTGACCAGTTGAGTGATCAAGTACAACCATTGCACCTTGAATGTCATCATAGAAAATTTCACCATTTGTAAATGCATAATCTACTTTAGCTTGAACATCTGGATCTTGAGTTGAATTTATTTTATATCCATCAGTATAAATCATTTTTAATGCTATACCTCTAGATACATTTCTTTGCTCCATTAAATCTGCAATAACTGCTTCAACTACAGCATCAACAAAATATGTTTGTGTTCCACCATAATTAACTTGTTTAGACTTAAACTCTAAATTATATGCTTTCGCTTCATCATATTCTTGTTGATTAATAAATCCTAAAGATAACATTTTTCCAAGTACTAAGTCTTTTCTTGCAAGCAATGCAGCTCTAGCTTCATCACTTCTATAAGCATTTGTAATTTCAGGTGATTGAATCATTGCAGCAATAGCAGCAGATTCAGCTATATTTAATTCACTTACAGATTTTCCAAAGAAATGGTTTGCAGCGACTTCAATTCCCCAGCTACTATCACCATAGTAAATTGTATTTACATATGATTCAAATATCTTTTCTTTTGAAAGTTTAGTTTCTAGAGAAATTGCTCTATACCATTCTCTTATCTTTCTTTGCCAAGCTCTTTCATTATCTGAAGTTATATTCTTAACTAATTGTTGAGTTATTGTACTTGCACCATAGTCTGAATCTCCACCCTTAAGAACGTAATTTCCTATAGCACCAAGAGTTCTTTTTAAATCTATACCATGGTGTTTATAGAATCTCTCATCCTCAATTGCCACTACAGCATCTACTGTATGTTTTGGAATATCGTCATATGATACGACAATTCTGTTTTCACTATCATATAATGCCGCTATTTGATTTCCATTCATATCATATACAAAAGATGTTTGTGGTAATAATTCTAGTTCATCAAGACTAATACTATCAGTACCATCTATTATTCCAGAAATAACGCCTAAAACAATACCTACTCCTACTATACACATAGCAAGTCCTAAAAGTAAGAAAATTCTAAATACTTTCCAGCCAATTTTCTTGCTTTTCTTTTGTTTCTTTTGTCCGCCATTATTAGAATTAACTACTTTATCATCTTTCTTTTTAACTTTTTTTACTACACTAGTAGATTTTCTATCAGTGTTTTTGTTGTTATTCCCTCTAAGTCTTACATTTAAAGGTTTGTTATTACTCATTTCTTCCTCCTGAATAGTTATTCTATTCTAAAATATATTTGAACCTCTTATATTTAAATTTTTCTTAACAGCTATTTTAACCTTATCTAAATCTCTAGGATCAATAGTTGTAATTTTTTTTAGCAATCTAGATTTATCTATCGTTCTAATTTGTTCTACTAGAACCACAGATTTCTTTTTTAATTCACTTGTATATTGAAGTACAACGTGAGTTGGCAAATCTTTTTTTACTAGCTTTGAGGTTATAGGGATAACTATTGTAGTAGGGCTAAATCTGTTTCCAACATCATTTTGTACAACTAAAACAGGCCTTAATCCGTACTGTTCACTACCTACCCCAATAGGTAGCATAGCATAAAAAATATCCCCTAGTCTTACAACCAAATATATTCTACCTCCTTTATTATACACTATTACTTTTCTTTAGTAAATACTTTATACTTTATTTTTTCAAAGTATAATTTTAATGAAATATAATAATAATCAACAAATTTTGCTAGTTGAGAAAATATAGATAAATGAATATACTATAACAATAATTGCAATTATAACTGCAAAAATTATTACATATTTTACCAAGTCTTCAAACTTAATATTTATAACAAAAAAATTATTTTTCAAATATAATACACCAATATATTATATGAAAAGAACAAAAAAAAATGAAAAAAGACAAGTATTTCTACTTGCCTCTTTAATATGCTAATTATTAAGTATTATCATTAACAACATTTATTGAATCTTGAACATCTTTTAATTTATCTACAATAAGTTGTAAGTATTCTTGATCAACATCGCTCTTAAGATTTCTCTTAACATTATTTGTCATACTATCTACTTCTTCTTTTAATGAAGCCATTAATTCTAAAATATTATATCTTGTAGCTTTATATGAATTTTTGCCATCATGTAGAAGTTTTCCATCCATATCATATTGTTCTTGATATGCAGGTATTGTACTATCTATTTTAAATCCTTGTTCAATATATTCTTTTAAAACTGTTTGTGCTTCAATTTCACCATGAACAATGAAAATATGTTCAGGTTTTTTATTCATAGCACCAATCCAGTTAATTAAGCCATCTCTATCTGCATGTCCTGAAAATGCATCAAGATATTTTATTTCTGCATTAACAGCAATTTCCTCACCAAATATTTTTACAAGTTTTTCTCCATCAATTATCTTTCTACCTAAAGTTCCTTCTGCTTGATAACCAACAAAAAGTATTGTTGATTCTGGTCTATATAGGTTATGTTTTAAATGGTGTTTAATTCTACCAACCTCACACATACCACTTGCACTAATTATAATCTTAGGTACAGGATCTTCGTTTAGTGCCATAGAACCTTCACTAGTCTCTACAAAATGAAGATTATCAAAAATTAATGGATTATCTCCCTTTAAAAGATATCTTAATGCTTCTTCATCATAATAGCTATGTTGTGCCTCAAAAATTTTAGTCGCATTAACAGCTAGAGGACTATCAACATAAACTGGAATTTTTTCTAATTCTTCTCTTAGAGTATCATCTGTTAAATATTTATTTATCTCATATAATAATTCTTGTGTTCTACCCACAGCAAACGAAGGTATTATAACATTTCCTCCACGTCTTATAGTATCAAGAATAATATGAATAAATTTATCTGATTGATCTGAAATAGAACTATGTAGTCTATCACCATAAGTAGATTCCATTACAAGTACATCTGCACTATCTATTGGTTCAGGATCATTTATTATTGGAAGATTAGTATTTCCAAGATCTCCTGTAAATACCACCTTTTTCTCTACTCCATCTTCTGTTAAATATAAATGAACAACAGAAGATCCAAGCATGTGACCCGCATCAGTTAACTCAAATGAAATATTTTCATTAATTGTAACTCTTGTTCCATATTCTATTCCTGCAAATATTTCTAAACAATCAATTGCATCTTGCTCAGTATATATTGGCTCATTTGGAGCTTTACCAGCACGCATTCTTTTTCTATTTACCCATTCAATTTCTGTTTCTTGAATGTGTCCACTATCTGGAAGCATTATTTTACAAAGTTCATAAGTAGCAGTTGTACAATAAATTGGATTCTTATATCCAGCTTTATATAGTTTAGGTATTCTACCACTATGATCAATATGTGCATGTGTTAAAATTACAAATTCAACATCTTGAATATTAAAAGGAAAATCCTCATAGTTCATCATTTGATTTGTAAGACTTCCTTGAAACAGACCACAATCTATTAAAAACTTATGCCCAGCAACTTCAACCATATGACATGATCCAGTTACATTTTGAGCAGCACCATAAAATGTTATATTCATATAATCATCCTCTCAAAATTATTATTTACAATTCTATATTATACTAAAACAAAACTTTTTTCAACAAATGTTAAATAAAAGTAGGGTTTTTAGTCACTATTAAATTAGTATTATTTTTTGCTTTTGAACTATATATTTTAATTTTTTCATAAATATTTGAATATATTTTTGTATTCAATTTTGCCTTAAGCATTACATTTACCCTATATCTATTATTGATTCTTTGGATAAATGGAGATTTTGGACTATATACCCTATATTCATTATAATTATCTGAATTTAATAAATTATATAGTATTTGTGCATTTTGTTTTACATCATATAAGTTTTGACCACTTATTTCAAATAATAAAATATCTATAAATGGTGGATATCCAAAAGTTTTTCTATATTCAATTTCTTTATCAAAAAACTCATTATAATCATTATGTTCTACTGCTTGTAATATATAGTTATCTGTATCACTTGTTTGTATTAAGACACGTCCTTCTTTTGAACTACGTCCTGCTCTTCCTGATACTTGATAAATATTTGAAAACGCTCTCTCACTTGCACAAAAATCATTCATTGCAAGAAGTGAGTCTGTTCCAATTATTCCTACAAGTGTAACATTAGGCATATCATGTCCTTTACTTATCATCTGCGTACCTATTAAAACATCTACATTTTCATTTTTAAATTCATCAAGAATTTTTGCTTGTGAGTCACGAGCAACAGTTGTATCTGCATCCATTCTTAATACGCTAATATTTGGAAACATTTCTTTTAATTCTTCTTCTAATTTTTCTGTTCCAAGATTATAACTAGATATTTCCTCTGAGCCACACTTAGGGCAAATTGATACATTTTTTTCAACATGTGAACAATAATGGCAAAGTAATAAATTGTTAGTTTTATGATAAGTCATAGCAACATCACAATTTGGACAATTAAATACATAACCGCATTGCTTACAAGTAAGATATGAATTATATCCACGTTTATTTAAAAATAGCATTGTTTGTTCATGATTTTTCAAATTTTCTTCAATTGCTGCTTTTAATTTTAATGAAATACTAGAAGTATTTCCCATTATTCTATCATCTCTTAAATTAACAAGCTCAATAGATGGAAGTTTAGCATCTGCTGCTCTATTTTTCATTTCAAATAATTCTATTTGACCATTTATAGCTTTGTTATATGTATTAATTTCAGGAGTTGCACTTCCAAGCACTAGAACTGCTCCTGCCTCTTTACAAATATATGCAGCAATATCTTTTGTTGAATATTTTGGCTTTGTTTGTGAATAATAGCTTGTATCATGTTCTTCATCTATTATTACAAGTCCTAAATCTTCAACAGGAGCAAATATAGCAGAACGAGCTCCAATTACTATATCTACTTCTCCTCTTTTTATTCTTTTATATTCATCTTTTCTTTGAGAAACTGTCATTTTAGAATGAAGTATAGCAATATTATTACCAAATCTAGATACAAATCTTTCAACTGTTTGGTAAGTTAAAGATATTTCTGGAACAAGAACAATTGCCCTTCTTCCTTGATTTAATACATTTTCTATTAATTGCAAATATACCTCAGTTTTACCAGAACCTGTAACCCCATGAATTAAGCATTGTTTATACTGCTCATCGTAAATATATTCGCATATTCCCCCTATTACTTTCTTTTGCTCATCTGTAGGAGTAAGAGCATGAGTTCTTTCAACATTTAAATCTTTTAGAAAATCTACTTGTTTTTCACATTCAACTATATTTATATAACCATTCTTTTGAGCAGTTGAAATAACACTACGAGAAATACCAAGCCCCTCAATAATATCACTTATTAAAACATTGTCGTTATACATTAAAAATGATAATAATTGTATTTGCTTAGCACTTTTAACAACATTTGCCTCAATATCTTGCATAATATCATCATGAGACTTAATAAGTATAACACGTTTATCTTTTCTTGTATCTAAACTTTTAGAACTATTTTTAGATTTTGTTCCAGGAGGAAGCATTAGTTTTAATGCATCATATACATTGCAAAAATATACATATGCAATATATTTTGCAAGCTTTAAACGTTTTTCATCTATATATGAAATATCATCTAAAAATGATTCTATTGGTTTTAATTTATACTTAGGTTCTTCATATTCTTCTTCAAGTTTTACTATTATTCCCTCAGTTAATTCTTTACCTCTACCAAAACTTACTTCAACTCTCTTTCCAATTTGAGCATCTTGTTCAAGTTCTTCCGGTATCAAGTAATCATATACTTTATTTAGTGAATTTACTGATGTATTTATTAATATTTTAGCTAGCATTTCACACCTCTACACTATTATATATTAGAGCAAAAAAGTAGTCAAGAATAAAACAAATGTTTAATAAATATAAAACAAAAAAAGTAACATCTAAAACAGATGTTACTTAATATATTACTCTTTATCTTTTAACCATTGTTTATATGCATCAAGTATAATTTTGAAAACTTCTTCTGGAGTCTTATCTGTAGTATCTACTACTAAATCATAATTTGACATATCTGTTCTATCTACATTATATGTCTTAATATATCTATAGTTTTCTTGTTCAAATCTATATTTAATAGCTTGTGCTGCTTGTTCTACAGAAGTATACTTTTCTGTAGCTTCTCTTAAAGCATCATTGTATGCACGTCTAGCAGATTCCATTAAATCTACTTTTAAGTATACTTTAAAAGAATATGGAACAGCATAAAATCCAAGACGAGCATCTATAATTAAGTTATCATGCTCAGCAGCATATTCTGAGGCAGACTTTTCAACTTGTCTGTCAATTTCTTCATGTTGATTTAGATATTCTTGGAATTCTACAATAGACATACCCATTTGAGTAGCAAGTTTTCTTACATACTCACCATTTTTATATACATTGTATCCAAGTTCTTTTTGTAGTAGATTAGTAATAGTTCCTTTTCCACTAGCAATATCTCCTGTTATTGATATAATGTGTATATTCATAGGCTTACTCCTTGTTTGCTTCTTGTACTTCTCTTATTTCTTTTTCTAGTTCAGATTCTGGTGTTACAGAATATTGACCATTGATTTTAATATATACTTTTCCATCAACAATTTCTTTTGCAGCTCTATCTACTGCATCAAATACATATTCTGAATAATCTTCTTTTCCTTCTTTTATTTTATCTTTATTTTCTGAATATTTTTTTAATCTTTGAGCTTCAAGTGCTCTAGCTCTTTTAGAAATTGCAAGAACAGATTGATATCTGTTTCCTACTCTTGGCATAATTTCTTTAACGTTTGGTTTAGATAACATTTTATTTCCCCCTTCAAACTATAACATATATTATATAATATTTTTTAAGTTTTGTAAATATATAAATCTACATAATTTCTTGTTTTTTCTAGTTAAATTCACAAATAGTTGTCATACCACAAGGTAAAAACTCATCGCTATTTTTTTGTCTTAGACCGATTTCATCAAAAGTAATAATCTTTTCTTTATCTATTGCGTGATTTAAGGCATTTTTAATAACAGTACCACTAAATCCGCCTGTATATGTATTTATAATCATAAATAATGGATTATCAGATAAAAGCTCAGAACAAAGTTCAATCAACTCATATATATTTTTTTCTAAAGTCCATACTTCTCCATTTTTTCCTCTACCATAAGATGGTGGATCCATTATTATTGCATCATATTTATTACCACGTCTAATCTCTCTTTTTACAAATTTAATTACATCATCTACTAAGAATCTAACAGTCCTATCTTGTAAATTAGAAGAATTAATATTTTCTTTAGCCCAATTTACCATTCCTTGAGAAGAATCTACATGAACAACTGTAGCACCTGCATAAGCGCACGCAACTGTAGCACCACCTGTATATGCAAATAGATTTAAAACTTTAATTTCTCTTCTTTTTGCCTCTTTAGATATTTTTCCTATCATATAGTCCCAGTTAACACTTTGTTCAGGAAATAGTCCAGTATGTTTAAATCCCATAGGTTTAAGATTAAAAGTTAAATCTTTATATTTAATTGCCCACGAATCATCCATAGCTCGAAGTTTTTCCCAGTGTCCTCCACCTGTATTGCTTCTTACATATCTTGCATGAGCTTGTCTCCATAACTTTGGATTAGTTTTATCTTTCCATACAATTTGTGGATCTGGACGAATTAGAATGTAATTTCCCCATTTTTCTAATTTTTCTCCATCTGCCATATCTAATAATTCATAGTCTATCCATTCTTTTGAATAACGCATAAATTCTCTCCTTTAACATATGTTTTATTATGACCAAAACAAAAACTAAATACATATTTGCAATAATTTTTCTATTTATATTATTTACATTTCAAAAGCAAAACTTTTTAACAATACAAAGCACGGTAATAATGTTTCTAAAAAGCATTATGCCATCTTTATTCCTTTTTATACTATTTACTAATATAATTTTAGAGTTAGATATAAAAAATGGCTTAAAACGAATTTTCAAAAAGAATTATACTATCGTATATATTGCAGCAATTGGAATGTTTTGCGGATATCCAATGGGAGCAAAAGCAGTTTCTAAATATTATGATAAAAAAGAAATAACGCATTCAGATGCTACGTTTTTAATGTCTTTTGCAAATAATGCTAACCCTATTTATATTATTAGCACAATAGGTATCGCAACACTTGAAAATATCTATTTAGGTTTTGTTTTAGCACTAAGTCATTACTTATCTTCGCTACTTATTTGTACTTATTATTATTTTCACAAAGACATTATACACGAAACAAAAACAAATTTAAAGAGTAAAGATAATATTAGTGATAAAAAATTACATAAAAATATTTTTGATATTTTAACTCAATCAATAAAAGCTACATATTTTACATTATCTCAAATACTTGCATATCTCATTATTTTTAATGTATTAAGCCAAGATATTAGAGTTATACTAAATAAAATAAATATACCAAGTAATGCAATATATATTATCGAGTCAATGTTTGAAGCAACAAGTGGCATAGCAAAAATCGCACTAAATTTTAATGCAAGTAAAAATATTACTTTATCAATAATATCCTTTATACTAGGTTTTAGTGGTACATCTATAATATTTCAAATATACTCATTCATATATACCGTAAAAATACCAATTACACATATAATAAAATACAAACTAATACAAGGGACATTATCCTTCATACTTACTTATACATTTTTAAATATTTCAAGCATTAATATAACTGAAAAAATTAAAAATATTAGAATAATAAATAGTATTAATGATACAACAATCTTTTTAATCATTGTATCATTAGTCTTTCTATTTAGTGCAACAATAAAAAAAGTAACTAGAATAAAATAATTCTAGTTACAATATATAAATTAAAGAAGGGGGTAAACTTTAAGTCTACACTATTATTATATACAAGATTTTTTTAATTATTCATAAAGGAGGTGAAAAAAATGGATAAAACTCAACCTTTCTTTGATCCATATAATTTTAATACTAATACTAATTTTCAAGATCCAACACAAATACAGCCAATTGATCAAATGAATAATCCTATGATGTATTATGAGCAACAATATATATATTATAGATATTTGACACAAGTATTAGAATATAGAATAAAAATGAAAGAATATGAACAAATTATGAATACAAAAAAATAATGATAGGTTTCCCTATCATTACTTTTCATTTTATATCACAAGTCCACCATTTGGGCTTATTACTTGTCCTGTAATATATCTTGCTTCATATGAAGCTAAGAATTTAACAGTTGCTGCCACATCTTCTACTCTACCAATTTTTCCAAGAGGTATTTCATCTTGAAGTACTTTCATATCTTCATCAGAGAGTTCCTTTAGCATATCTGTAGAAATAGCCCCAGGAGCAACAACATTTACTGTAATATTTGATGGAGCAAGTTCTTTTGCTAAAGCCTTACTCATACCAATAATTGCTGCTTTAGATGTAGAATATGCAACTTCTAGAGATGCACCTACCATTCCCCATATAGAAGATATATTAATTATAGTTCCATCTTTTCTAGGAAGCATAGATTTTTTTAGAACAGATTGTGTCATATTAAAAGTACCCAAAATATTTACATCTAGCATTCTTTTTAAATCTTTTTCGTCTATATCTATAAACAACTTATATTCACTTATTCCAGCATTATTTACAAGTACATCAATATTACCAAATGAAGCAATAACTGTATCTATCATTTTATCTACTTGTTTTCTGTCTGTAACATCTGCTTTACAAATAATAACATTACATCCATCTTTAGCTAACTCCTCGCATAAAGACTTAGCTTCTTCTTCAGAAGTATTATAATTTATACATACATTATATCCTGAATATGCAAAAGTTTTAGCTATTGCTTTTCCTATTCCTTTTGCAGCTCCTGTAATAACAACTGTTTTACTCATTTTTCATCCCTCATTTTCTTAACAATTATATTGTATCACAAAAGAATAAAAAAAGTACATACCTTTTTAGAGGTATGTACCATATTTTTATTAAAGAATTAAATCATCTTCGTCTTTCTTTTTATCTCCTTTTAAATCTTCATCTCCAAGTTCATTTAATTGAGCTTTTGTAATTTCTACTTCTTTATTATCCTTTTGAGCATTTTCTTTTTCTGCTTCAGTAACATCCATTTGAGTTATTTCTTCTTCTGTTCTATTTTTTCCTTCCCATGAACGAGTTTCTCTTTGCTCAACTTCTGGTTCTTCAGTTTCTTGAGATGGAGCTTCAGGCTCAGCTGGTTTAAACATCTTAGCATCTATTTTTTCAGATAACATTTTACGTTTTTCTGTATTTGAGAACTTTCCAACAAAATCTTTAAATCTTGTTCTAATAGTTTTTAATTGATTAGAATCTAATTGGAAATCTATAACATTATACATTGTATAATATTTTTCGTCTAATTCTGCAATAGCTTTCTCATCATCATCAGCAATTGCTCTTCTTTCTTTAACATATTTAGCTTTTAGTTTATCAAAACTTTTTGAAATATCATCTGGATTATCTATTCCATATTGTCTTAAAGCCATTTCCATCATAGGACCTTTAGCAAGTTCAAGAACTTGATCTCTTATTCCTCTATATTTGCTTGTTTTAAAAGGATTCTTTTCCGCACCGGCAATTTTCATTGCATTCATAATATATTTTTTACATTCTGGATCATTTAACATTTGAAGTCTTTGAAAATCATTTATATCTTTAGATGTAAAGTTTGCAAGTAATGCCCAAGAAGAATCAAAATTTAATGCATTATTAGAATCTATTCCAAGCATACTTGAAAGAGAAGGAGCTTCTTGTTCTACTTCTTCAACTTCTTCAGCAGCAGGTGCAGCAGCTTGAGTTCCAGCAGCTTGAGCAGCTTTAACAGCATTTGCAAGAACTGCAGGATCTATTTGTCCACCTTTTGCTTGTCCTTGTTTTTCATCTTTAGCCTTTTCTTCTTCAGTTTTTTCTTGCTCATCTTTATTTTCTTCATCTTTTCCATCTTTAGATGGCTCTTCTTCATCACCAGTTTTCTCTTGTCCGTCTTTTTGACCAATCTCTTTATTTATTTTTTGTAAATCCGGATCTTCTTTTACATTTATTTGTGGATATGGCTTAAATGTTTCAGAAAGACTTTCAATAGCATTATTATTTATTACTTTTTGGTAATCTTTAGCTTTATTGATTGTTCCATAAATTTTTTCATCAAAACTTCCTTGAATTTCTTCGATTTCTGCAATTTCAGATTCAAGCTCAGCAATTCTTTCTTTATCTTTTTCTGGATCTAGACCAGCTAGTTCATTTCTTCTTGATTCAAGTTCTCCAGCAAGCGTTCCTTCAAATTCTTTTGCTTCTTTCTCTTTTCCATTTAAAGCTTCCAATCTTTCCTTACTTACTTCAAACACTTTATTTTTTGCATTAGCATATACTTCATCAATCATTGCTGGAAGATGAGCTTCTTTATATTTTTCGTATTCTTCTTTTTGCTCTTCAGTTAAATCGTCATAACTATCCACTTTAGGATCTAGTGTAGCTAAAAAATCTTCAAGTACTTTATCTTCTGCCTCTTTAACTTTGTCTTTTGCAGTATCTAGTACATTATCCATAGATTTTTCTTTTTCATCTTTTATTGTATTAATATCATCTTGTATTTGGTCAAATTGTTGACCTACTTGTGATCTTTCACTAGTTGTTGAAGTTGTTTCAACTGTTTCGTTTGTTTGAACTTCGTTTTCTTCCATTTCCTATACCTCCTTATTAATACTTATTCACATATTGTTTTAGTGAATTTATAAAATCTAAATGAGCATCTTTTTCTATTTCTTCTTTAATTTCATTAACACTTGTTTCAAGAGAATCAAATTTTTCTCTAATTTCTTCCATTGTCATATGAAAAACCCCCTCTAAAACCTCTTATACTTAAATTATAATATATAAAAAAAACAAAGTCAATAAATATATATTCATTTCTTTTAATTTACATAATATTTTTAATATTTTTGTAATTTTCTCAAAAAAATATGCTCGAAATGTTAACTAAATAATTAACACTTCAAGCATTTTTATGTCTATTATAATATTTATAATTATCCTATTTTATTGTGTTCATAGTTCCAAGCATCTCTACACATGTCTTCAAGAGATTTTTTTGCAACAAATCCTATTTCCTCTCTTGCTTTTGTAGGGTCTGAATAGCAAGTTGCTATATCTCCTGGACGTCTTTCTACTATTTTATATGGAACTTTGATATTATTTGCTTTTTCAAACGCTTTTATCATATCAAGTACACTATATCCTACACCTGTTCCAAGGTTATAAATATGCATACCTTTTCCATCTTTTTTTAGTTTATCTAATGCATTAATATGTCCACATGCAAGATCTACTACATGAATATAGTCTCTTACACCTGTTCCATCTTTTGTATCATAATCGTTACCAAATACAGAAAGTTGTGGTAATTTGCCAGCAGCAACTTTAGATATAAATGGCATTAAATTTGCAGGAATTCCTTTTGGATCTTCTCCAATTAAACCACTTTCATGTGCTCCTACAGGATTAAAGTATCTTAAAATTGCAATATTCCATTCATTATCTGATTTATATAAATCTTGTAATATTTGCTCAACCATTAGTTTTGAAGTACCATATGGATTTGTAGTTCCACCTACTCTACAATCTTCAGTAATTGGAATTCTTTCTGGATCTCCATAAACTGTTGCAGATGAAGAAAATACTAATGTTTTAACATTATGTTTTTTCATTTCATCAAGTAGCACTAAAACTGTTGAAACATTATTAGTATAATATTCAACTGGTTTTTGAACAGATTCTCCTACAGCTTTATATGCAGCAAAATCTATTACAGCATCAATATCGTTTTCTGTAAATATTTTTTCAAGAATTTCTCTATCAATCATATTACCTTCATAAACTTTTACAGTTTTACCTGTAATTTTTTCAACAGCTTCAATTGCTGATGGATTGCTGTTAGAAAAGTTATCTAATACAACAATTTCTTCTCCTTTATTTAATAATTCAACACATGTATGTGTTCCAATATAGCCTGCTCCTCCTGTTACTAATATTTTAGACATAAATATTCCTCCCTTTTGTATTTGTTTTACACATAAATAATATTTCTATAGCGTGAACATTATATAATAATTTTGTGATAAATTCAAGAAATAAACTAATTTATTCTAACTCTTGCTTGCTCTAGATAAGAAATATATGTTCCAAGTGGCATTGTTCTATTTGCATATATTCTTGGAATTCTATACTTATCTGTATGAATAAGTGAATTATATGTTCCACCAAGCATCTCAACACCAAATTCATAATACTCATTACAAATTTCAACAGTTGTATCGTTATTATAACCTGTAGGATATGCAACATTAGTTATTTCATGACCTACTATTTGTTCTAGTCTTTCTTTAGAATCTTTTAATTCATGAAGTTGTTCTTCTCTAGTCATTTCATTTAAATATTGATGTGAACAAGTATGAGAAGCAATTTCTACAAGTCCACTTTCATCCATTTCTTTTATTTGCTCTTCAGTTAGATAATTTTCTCCATTAATATAATCTGTTATTACATATATAGTTGCCTTTTGATTATATTTTTTTAGTAATGGGAATGCGTTGTTATAAAAATAAACAAAACAATCATCAAAAGTAAGACAAACTGGTTTTTCATATTTATATAATTTATCAAACTCATTCATAAATACTGTTTGATATCCATTTTCACTAATATACTTTAATTGTTCATCTAATGTTTCTGGTTTTAAAAAGTTCTCTGTATCTGGATATGGACCATAATCATCTAGTATAAAGTGATACATAAATATAGGGACAGATGCACTCCAGTTTTCAGGAACTGGTGTTTCATCTGCTTTAACATTAGATTTTGTATCAAAAGTTATTTCAAACTTCATATCTGAATTAAGTGTTACATGAATTCCAGTAAAGTGCTTTATTACAAAAAAGCCACCAACACATAATGCAATTACTACAATTAAACCTATAACAATAGTTAATATATTTCCTTTATTCTTTTTCATAAAATCCTCCAACTTTATTTTTCTATAATATCTATCCAGCCATGAGCAACATTTTCACTATAATACTTAGAAACATCCTCAAGCGCATTAGCTGAAATTTCATTCCATAGCTCTCTATTTTCAACAAGTTCAATAATCTTTTGAGCCATTTTATCTTTATTTCTATTTTCTATCAAAAATCCATTATATCCATCTTTGATTATTTCTTTTGGTCCAACATCTATATCAAAAGAAAGTGATGGAAGTCCTTGTTCCATAGCTTCGCATAAAACTAACGAAAAGCTCTCACAAATTGAAGTCAAAACAAATATTTTAGCTTTTTCAAGTTCTCTTTTTACCATATCTGTAGGTATTCTTCCAGTAATAGTAACAGATCCCTCAAGATCTAGCTCCTTAATTTTATTTTCTAATACCTCTCTTTGAGAACCTTCTCCAACAATTTTTAGTTCTAATTCTTCATGGGCATCATGAACTCTTTTAAAAACCTCAAGAAGTGTTGGAAAGTCTTTAACTTTTTCTAGTCTTCCTACACTAATAATAGTATTATTATCATAATTTGCATTAACACCATCAATTACTTTTTCAATCATATTAGAAATGTTATATACTTTAGCTTGAGAATTAGAGTCTTTTAACCATTTTTCATAATCTTCTTTTGCTTTTTTAGTCATAACTACTATAGAATCAATATTTTTAAAGCATTTTTTTACTTTACTAATATATTTTGAAGTAGTTATATATGAGTGTTCTTGAGATATATTTAAAGTATCTCTTCTATCAATTAATTTAGAAAATTCAATACGAGATGAAATAATAACATCTGTATCTAATTCTTTAATTTTCTTCTTTAATACTTTAGATTTATATATACCACATTTAATCATAACTATAGCTTCTTTAATAAACTTTGGTATATTAAAATGTTTTATTGAAGAATAAAACTCTTTATGATGTGGTCCAAAATTACTTAAAAATTCAACTTTTACACTACTATCTATATCATAAAAAGATTTACCATGAAGCATATCATAAACAGAAATAATTGTGATGTCATAATTTCCTGTTTTTGCTAGTTCATTTACAAGTGTAATTGTTTGTTTTTCAAGTCCGCCATAATTTAAATGTAGCATTAAAAACGTTATTTTTTTCAAATTATGCCTCCATAAATTCTCTAAAATTATATAATAAAAGCCAAATGTTTGTCAACATTTGACTCTATCACAAACTTTTTATAATTATGCATTTTTTCTTTTCTTTTTAGTTACTACTAAAACATATGCAAAGAATATTAGCATAAATACAAATAATAGTCCCATAACAGCCATACAAGAATATGTTGCACCTCTCATTCCATAGTTTTTAACCCAAAGTGCAGGTACAAAAAATGCAAATATAGCTGTAAAAATATATGTAACAGTTGTAAGCTTTTGATGTCTCATAGTTCCAAGTGCATTAAATAATACATTTGCACATGCATATAAAAATCCAGATAATACAAGTAATAACAAGTCTGCTTTATATGCACTAAGTTCTACACCATATAATAGATTTAAAAATGGGATTCCAAGTATATAGCATCCTGCTTCAACACATAAAGTTGCAAGTGCAAGTACTAGAATTATTATTCCAATCATTTTAACAAATTTCATATATTCTTTATTTGTCCAAGTATCTCCAAATGGTTTTAAGAATGGCTTAATTAAAAATACACTAACAAGATTAATAACAAATGTAGGCATATAAATAATGTTAAAATATGTCTGCATTTCATAGTCCCCAAAATCATCTATAGCATATTTAACAGCGTTAATGACATACATACTAATAACTGTAGAAATAGCAAGTGGAAGACAATCTTTAAGTATTTTTAAGACATGTTTTTTATCCACTTTTAATGTAGTTTTAGTAAATTGTTTAATTAATCTTAAATCATATAATACAAAAATAATTAATTGTGCAATAACTAGCCCAATTAGTGATATTAAAATATTTTTTGTTAATATATCTAACACTAAAAACACTAAAAGACCAGCTATATTTCTATATACAATAGATTTTCCACCAAGCTCAAGTCTTCCATTTAATTGAAATTCTGCTTGATAACTATCACTTAAATTCTCTATCACACGAAAAGCAAGCAAAATTAACAAAATAAATAATTTTTCATGTGTATATCCTTTTATACATACAAATATTATTCCTATTATATACATTATTACTTGAGCTACAATTCTTGCAACCAAATATTCTGAAAAATTACTTTTTCTTTCTACATCTGTTGATTGATAAATTCTAAGACCAAAGTCTCCTATAGAATTTAATATACACATAGATGCATAACTAATGGCAAATATACCTGCAATTTCTATTCCGTTTATTCTTGTACAAAAAGCAAGAATAATTGCATTAAGCAATGCAGAAATGAAACTACCAATTGTATTCCATATAAATTCTCTCTTTTTAATCATAATACTCCTACCATTTAATATCTATTTTTAAAGTTTTTGTTACAAAACTATAAATATCTAAAAATAATCTAAACATATGCATTTTATATACTTTTCTTACTATTGCAACTTTCAAATTATATTTCTTGTGAGTTAAGTTATACCAAATAGTTGTATATTTAGTACTTCTCCATTGAATAAAATTAGCATTTAAATAACTTAGTATTTGTTTATATTCCGCTTTAAAGTTTGCTTTATCAAAAGTATAAACATTAAGCATCATAGAAATACCTAAATGTAAAAATACAAAACTAGATAGTATCTCCATCATTTCTTTACCAAGATTAGCTTTTAAATATTCTTCTTTTACCTCTAACATCGAAGCTTTAATTTTATCTATATCATTGCTTTTTAATGAATGCATTGCAGATCCATCAATTACCATATAATTGTGCAAGTACTCATCTACAAATGATATTTTATGCGTATTTATATAAACAAGTGATATAAACATTGCGTCCTCTAAAATTCTTGGTGGACTTTTTACATTAAAAGTTGCTTTAAGTACATCAGCTTTATATATTTTATTCCAAAGTGCAGTATTAATAGATATTATCTCTTCTGGATTTTTATCCATATATATAATTCTTGAAGAAGCATACTTCATCTCCTGAGATAAAACTTTCCTTGTATTTTCATCTATTCTTTTAAATCCACATACTGCAATATCCGATTGATTTTTAGATACACTTTCATACATAAGTTTTGCAAAATCTTTTTCTACATAATCATCTGCATCAAGAAAGCCTATATATTCTCCATCAGCTGCTCTTACACCATCAAGTCTTGCATACCATACTCCACCATTTTCTTTGCTAATTACTTTAATATTTGAGTATTTAGCTTCATATTCTTTTAAAATACTTAGCGAATTATCTGGTGAACCATCATTTACACATACTATTTGTATATCTTCTAAAGATTGTCTAACAAGTGAATCTAAGCATCTTCTTATATATTTTTCAGATTTATACACAGGAACTACAAAACTAATTTTTGGTTTTTGCATAAATTCTCCTTTACTATAATTTACCAATAAAAATAATAAATCTTAAGAATACTTCATCTATTAATTTTTGTCTAAACATATGAGGATAAAATATTCTTTTCATAGCTTTTGAGAAGCTATATCTAGGACTTGAAAACATATCTATAACTTTCTTCTTGTCTGGTGATAGCTTGTCTCCAAATATATTATTAAATTCTATTATTTCTTCTTTAACATTTTTAAAATAATCATTTATTAAGAATTTTTTTATTCTCCATATTTGAAAAGCAATAAAACCTTTTCCACCAGCACTAACATTATTTCCAGTTCTTCTATACTTAAGTGTTGGCGTTTTATCATAAAAAATGTCTCCAAATGCACTAACTATCATATATGCAGTCCAGTCATGCCCACAGCTTTTTTCAATATGTGAGTTAACCATCATATCTCTTGCTATTTTATTTATAACTGTATTTGTCCCCATATTAATACAATCTACAATTGCATTTGTAAATGAAGGACCTTTTTTATGTGTTGGACTATGAGACATAAATTCTAAGTTTTCACTAACATAATCATAATTTGAAAAATATAATAGTGGCTTTTCTTGATTCATAGAATTTAAAGCATTAACCGCACGTTCAACCTTATCTTCATACCATACATCATCTTGATCACAAAAAGAATAATAGTCTGCATCATCACAAAAGGATAAACATTCAAAAAAGCTCTTAATAAAGCCTTTATTCTCTTTTACAAAAAGATGAATTTTTCCATTTTTCTCATATTCTCTTAATATTTCAACAGTTTTATCTTTTGAACCATCATCTCTTACATATATTTCTATGTTTTTGTATGTTTGGTTAAATAAAGAGTCTAATTGTTCTTTGATATATTTTTCACCATTATAAGTAGACATTATAATAGCAACTTTTTTATCTCCCATAATATCTCCTACCATTTTATGTCTATTTTTAATTTATCTATAACAAATCTATAAATATTAATATATACCATACCCATGTTATGCTTGTATAGCCACCATATGCCCCATAAAGCAATTCTTTTTACTCCATGTCTAAAACTATATCCAAAGCGTAAAAATTTGTTTTTACGCCAAGATTTAAAGTTTTCATCCATATACCTTACTGTATCTTTTAACATAGAGCCCATTTTAATAGATTTATCATATGATGCTCTATACATTACACTCATACCAAGATGTAAAAATACTAGAAAAGATATTATATCTTGCATATTTTCATATTTTCCTTCTTGAACATATAAATCTTTAAGTTCAAGTAAATACTTTTTAAAATTATTAACATCTTGCTCATTTACACTATGTATTTGTGAATCATATCTTAAAAAGTAATGATATAAAACATCTGGAACAAATGCAATTTTTTCAACTTTAGAGTATGAACTTGCAAGAAAAATCATATCATTAAAACCTCTAAAGTTTTTAAATCTTAAGTCTTTAACTTTTTCTCTTTTATATATTTTATTCCAAGGTGCAGGATTAATAAATACACAAAAATCATCTAAAGCATTTACTTCTTTTATAGCATTTCCAAAGCCTGTCATGTCACGACTTACTACTTTTCCAGTAGCTAGGTCAATTCTTTCAAAGCCACATACAGCCATATCTGCATCGTTTTCTTTTGCTGCATTATATAATTTTTCTGCCCAATTTGGTTCAACATAATCGTCTGTATCTACAAAAGTTACATATTCGCCCTGAGCTCTTTCTAAGCCATAATTTCTAGTAGTAAACTCTCCACCATTTTCTTTATGAAATGCCTTAACTAAATCTGGATATCTATTTGCATAGTCATCTATAATTTGCGGAGCACTATCTTTTGAGCCATCATCTACACAAAGTATTTCAATACCATCTAGTGTTTGATTAACAAGCGAATCTAAACATCTAGGTAAATATTTTTCTAAATTATATACAAGAGCCACTATAGATAGCTTGTACTTATTTTCCATTTTTTCACCTCAAATTTATTTGTTTTTTTCTCTCTCTTTTCTATTATTCTCTAGTGCTACATAATGATCTAGATTTTTTACTTTTTCATTAAGTTCAGCAATTCTCAAATTATCTATAAACACTTGTGCTAATAAAAAAGCTATAACTATTAAATATACAAAATTAACTGTAGCCATAAATCCAAGTTTAGTTGCAACCCAAGCAATAGCTTTATCAAAAATAGCCATTAAAATTAAAACAAAGCTTCCAATCATCCATAGAATTGAATTTTCAACTTTAAGTTTTGCTTGCTTTATTCTTTTAATACATAGTAAAAAAGAAATAATTGATGAAATAATTAAAATTATTCTAAGTGTTAATGACATATTACTCACCTACTTGTCCTTTCTAGTAAAGCTTCTAATAAATATAATAGATAACATCATATTCATCATATATTTGATAGATTTAAAAGCATTAAGATAGCTTTCTCCAAATTCTCTATCTCTCATTTCTACTTGAACTTCTTTAACTTTAAGTCCTTTTTTAATCATAAATACTACTGTATCTGGTTCTGGTGTAAGACTTGCATTACAATTAAATAAATCTATTGCTTTCTTACCGTACGCTCTCATACCAGATGTAGGATCTGTAATTTTTTTAAATGTTGTAAGTTTAATTGCACATGAGATTAGTCTACTTCCAAGCATTCTTGCTGTAAATGGTTTCTTCTTTTCTACAAATCTTGAACCAATTGCTACATCTACATTTTCGTTTTCAATTTTTTCTACGAGTTTTTGCAAATATCTTGCGTCATGTTGTCCATCTCCATCAAATTGAATTGCAATATCATAGCCATTTTGCTTAGCATATTTCATTCCAACTTGAATTGCACTAGTAAGTCCATAATTAACTGGTAAAGATACTAAATTATAGCCATTTTTTTCACAGACTTCTTTAGTATTATCCTTTGAGCAATCATTTATTACAACATAATCATAATCTGTATTTGTTGTTATGTCATTTATTGTTTTTTCAATATTTAAAGCTTCATTATATGCTGGTACTATTATTAATGTTTTCATAATTACCTCCAATTTTCTATTTAATTATACTACATTTTGCAATTATATTATATTTTTTAAGCAAAAAATGAAATAATTGTAGCAAAAGCAATGATATATGTAATAGAAATTAAAACAAAACTTAAATCCCTATTACCTAGTTTATTTTTTATTTTTTCAGGAACATTAATCTTTAACCCTATATCTTGTATTACAAAATATATAAGTGGCAAAAGTGGAATAAAGTATCTAGATTGAACGCCTAAAATACTTCTTGCTCCCATCTTTGTCCATGCAGAAAATGCAACTGTATAAATAATTCCAATTAACATTACAAATATTAATACATAAACAATTTTCTCAAATAAAGTAAGTTTTTGTTCTTCATCATCTGCCTCTTTAGTACATAAAATAATAATATACATAGCAAATGTTACAAGATATGGTATTGTTTTTAGTACTACTGTAGAATAACCAAAACAGTTAAAATATCCTCTAAATATATCTTGATCAAGTCTAATTAAAAATGATCTGAAGTATACTGCTATTGCAGAAAATGGATTTGTTAAAATATATTTTAGTCCATATACATTTGTTTCATCATTTACCACATCAGTAATTATGTAGTTATTTATAGTATTAAAGAAATACGAAATAATTAGCATAAAAGCAAAAAATGCTACTTTTAGAACTATTCCTTTAGACTTAGATTTAAATTTAGCATTTGGGACAAGTATTAGCATTAATGCAACTGGAAAATATCCAAACTTTCCAAAACATAATAATAGCCCTGCACCAAATAGCAATAAAACTTGCTTTAAACCAATCTCTTTTATTTCATATATTAATTTAAGTATATATGCTATTAGTAAAAAAGCAACTGCATCTGTATAAGTATCTACATTAATTGCAGCACTTTGTTGTATTACTATAGGAAGTAAACCTATTATAAATAACACTCTTTTAAATCTAGGTGTAATTTTTATTGCAAAATATGTAATAATTGTTGCAAATATTAAATTTGCAAGTCTAGTAATTAAGAATATAACTAGTGGAGATAAACTAAGCATTGTACCTATCTTTACTACTAAACCACAAATAATATATGGTATAAAGAAAGCTTTTTTAACATTTGCATAATTTACTTTTCCATCTATAAATTGAGTATAATCTGAGTTTCTTAATACTTCTTTAAAATAAAATCTTGCATTAATATCATTATCATGAGACTGAACATTTGCGGCAACATTTAAAAATTCATTTGTAGCTACAGGAGTTTGTATAAACCCTTGTCCTTCTTCTCCATAAACACGAGCAAGCTCATAACCTTTAGTATAATGAGATGCCTCATCTGGTACATTACATGGTGGCATTAAGAATATCATTAAAACACCAAAAGTAATTGCGCAAATAATATATAGTTTTTCATAATCCTTTCCTTTAAAGAATTTAATATTATATATAATTAATGCAGCTATTGGTAATATTACAAACAATTTAAAAGCATCATATAACACATAATATGAAAATAGCATAATACCAAATAGACAGATAGCATATGCAACACTATGAATGATAACTAGAAATGTTTCCTTATTATCTGTTCTCATATAATTATAAAACTTAAATATAATATATAAAAAGATAGCATCAACAATAAAAAATACAAAACATGCTGAATTCATTTTAGATCTATCTGCTTTTAAAATATATTCATAAGGTATTGGATTATAATCTATTACATTATCTGTTATTAAATCACTATGATCTTGTCCATTAATAATAAAAGATGCCTCTTCACTATTTACAAATGTAACTTTTAAAGTTTCGCTGCATGATAATTTGTAATAAAGTGAAGTATCATTTAAGACTTCCAACTGAAAATTATAGTTTTGCGGATCTTGTTCAATTGCTTTTAAATTTTCACTCTCATACATTGCAAGTCTATAGTTAATATCATCTATTCTAATCTCTTCTATTATATTTCCTGCTTTAAGATTAATAATATATTCATTATAATTATTTGCACTATAATCATATATCATATAGCCCATTGTACTAAATGAGCTTATAAATATTAACAAAGCTAAAAATAATAATATTTTTTTAAAATTTACCTTCATACACTATCCCCTTAAGCATAAAATCCTAAAATAATAGTTGAAAATACACATACATATATAACGCACATAAGTATGGTATCTAATTTTTCTCTATTTTTTATATCAATTTTAATTAAACTATTTGCAAAAGCTAAGCTCAAACATAATATTGCCGGTGTAAAATATCTAGGTTGTAGGCCATCTATTACATCTGCTCCCATATTTGTCCAGTTTAAATACATAGCCATATATACTACTCCAATTAGTAATATAGCTACCACAAAAAGCATAATTCTTGTTTTATTTTCAAGTTTTTTAACATCTTCTCTTTCACTACTTAAGAAGAATAATATATATATAAAATATAACACTGAAGATATAAATCCATTATTCCACTTAGTAGACACTCCAAACCCATCAAATTGACCTCTAAACAAATCTAGTTCAGCACGTTGCCAGAAAGTTTTAGCAAATACTTTAATAGCCTCAATTGGATGAGATAAAGAATATCCTATAGTATAATGAATATTATCTTCTGACTGTGTAATTGTAACATTTCCAGTAAATGAAATAATTATTGGTATAATAACAAATAATAATTTAAAAATAACAGCTGTTTTTTTATTTTTAAATAATCTACATGGTATAAGAAATATTGTAAATAAAAACACAAAATAGCCAAACTTACAACATGATAAAATTAATCCTAAAATAGATAAATAAGCTATCTCTTTTGTTCGTATTTCAATATTTTCATATCTATACTTAAGTATCATTGCAATTAGTAATATAACTGTTGCATTTGTTAAATAATCTTGGTTAATGACTGCTTGATGCAAAACAATAGGCAACATACAAATAACAAAGAATACTCTTTTTAATATAGGGACATTTTTTATTGCTAAATAATACATAATTATCATAACAATAAGAGAAATAAATCTTCCCAAAACACTCATAACAAGTGGAGATGCCCCAATTAGTTTTAATACAAATATAACTACAATTGAAGGAATATATGGTACTACTTTTAAGTATTTTGTATTAGTATATACAAATTCTTTTTCACTTAAAGAATTATAATTTCCCTCCTGCATAATATCATCAAAGTATGACTTAGAATCAAAATCCATTTTTTCATCTAATAAATCATGTCCATATTTTGCATAAAAACTTTCTAGACTTATTGGAAGATATGTCTTTCCTTCATCAGAATTTATTGTACTTGTTGTATAGCTTTTTACAAAATGAGCATACTCATCTGGAGCGTTAAATGGTGGTAAAACAAAAATCATAGTAATTCCAAAAACTATTGCAAGTACAGCATATAAATTTTCTTTTTTATCTTTAATATTATTCTTTAAATTAAATACAATATATGAAATTATTGCAAGAGGCAAAACAACAACTGCAACATCCAATATATATAGTAATATATAAAATAACATCATAAATATTATAAATATAGCTATACTTAGTAGTACAATATCACCTATTTTAAAACTTTCATTTTTATTTTTATATCTGTTTATAAAATAACTTATATAGCTAATTGAAATAACACTTAAAACAAAACAAATAACAAAATATATTATACTATTTATATTTATACTTCCAATAATTACATCTTTTTTGCTAATAGTATGAAGAAATAGGCCATCACCTTCACCAGTTTCATCATCTAATAAATTCGAATTATTATCTAAAACTACAAGTTCTCCTTCATAATCTATTTTTAAATCATCAATTCTAGATAATTCTAGTGAAACAATATCTTTACTAGAATCAAAAGGAACAACATCTTCATTTATATTTATTTCTTTAATTGAAGTATCATTGTCTAAAGAAATATTATATACAAGTGTATCTTTTGCAAAGTTAGATATGCTTAACTCAATTGTAGCAAAAATAGCAATTATTATTGCAAGAAGACAAATAATAATTTTTTTCTTCATATATATCTCTCCTATTTATCTTCTTTTTCACCTTTGAAAAATCTCTTTATTCTATTCTTAATATTTACACATGAAAATACAATTCCAACCATAAATTTCATATTGTGTCTTCTAAAAAACAGTGTAATTTTTTCTGGTTTTGAAGCCCAAGTAGCATCATATAAGTGTTTCATACAAGTATTTTCTGAGAATAAATTATCTTGATAATCATAACTTAATGGATAAAAATAGTCTCTTGGATAAACTACTACATCTCCATCAAAAAAGTATTGTATATCTTTACAATTTTCGTCAAAGCCATGTTTTTCTAATTCCTTAGTAATAAGTGCTGGAATAGTTATGTCATAAATATTATCTTTATCAAATTTTTCTAAAGAATCATAAACAGCAATCATATCATCTATAAATTTTTCGTGAGGTCTTTTTGCACCAAGAACTGCCGCATTTACTTTTCCAGAATCTTCAACGCCTAAGAATACTTCATTTTTAGTAATATGTGATATATCTTTAATTACTTCTATATCTGTATCAAAATATATTCCACCATACTCAGATAAAGCCTTAAGCCTTGCATAATCTGCTACAAAAGCCCATTTCTTATTTTCATAAGCTTGTTTAACAAATGCATTTTGGTTAAAATCAAAATTTGATTCTGTCCATAACTTTACTTCATAGTCAGGTAAAAACTTTGACCATGTTTTAATACATTTCTTTGCAACTTTAGATAGTTTTCTTGGTCCAAACCAACAGTAATGAATAATTTTTACTGGTTCATCATTCATATTATTACCCCCTAATATAACTATTTATCTTTAGATTTTGAATTAAAAGCAAAATATTTACTAATAAAATAATTTAAAATAACTACAATAACTGTCAAAAATGTCTTAGTAATCATATTTGGAATAGGAATTTTAAACAATAATAGCCCTCCAAAAAACTCTACTGCAAGAGTGAATGCTCGTCCTGACATAAATTTTAAAAATTGTATAATCTTATCTTTAAATGTCTTAACTTCTGAATGAAATACTAAATCTTTATTAGTAAAATATGCAAATAATACAGCTAGTATTATTGCAATAAAATTGGCTAAATTTTCATTTACAGATAAAAGTGTATTTAAAATGTAAAATGAGCCTAAATTTATAATAGTAGATAATACTCCAAATATTAAATAGAATATTACTTCCCTATTTAGAACTTTTTTTACCTTTTCCATTATTTTTTGATTTTTTTTCATTTTTTTGTTTTCCTTTTTCTTTTGATTTATTGTTTTCTTCTTTAACAACTTTTACTTCTTCTTTATCTTCAACTTTACTATTAAGATACTTTTCTATTTGTGAATATCTTAATAGATTAAGTTCATAGTTCTCTCTATGTTGTTTAACAATAGTTTGTAATATAACACCACATTGTCCAAATATTACTGCTAAAGTCATAATACCTGTTGCAAGTATTGCAGATGGAATTTTAGTTATAGTTTTAGTCTTACAAAATTCAACTATAACAGGTATTCCAACTAGTAATCCAATAATAAATAAAACTGCAAATATAATACCAAAAAATGCGAAAGGTTTATGATCTTTAAACATTTTAATAATAGTTTTAATAACTTTAATTCCATCAGAAACTGTATCAATTTTTGATTCACTTCCTTCTGGTCTTTCTCTAAATACAATTGGAATTTCTAAAATTCTAAATTTCTTATCTAGAGCAAATAGAGTCATCTCAGTCTCAAGTTCAAACTTAGGACTCATAACTGGCATATTTTTAACAAACATTCTGTTAAATACTCTATATCCTGTCATGATATCTTTAAGATTATTTTTGAATAAAACATTGATTGCTTTTCTTACAAGATTATTTCCAAACTCATGGAAATTCTTTTTAATTTCTTGATGATATGTTCCATTAGATAATCTATCTCCAATAGCCATATCTGCTTTTCCTTCTCTTACAGGCTTAATAAGCTCATGAACAAATTCTGCAGGATATGTATCATCTCCATCAACCATTACGTATAAATCTGCTTCAATGTCTCTAAACATTGATCTTACTACATTTCCTTTACCTTGTCTATTTTCTCTTCTTACAATTGCGCCAGCAGCTTTTGCTATTTCATATGTTTTATCTTTTGAATTATTATCATAAACATATATATCTGCTTGTGGTAATTCTTTTTTAAAATCTTTTATAACTTTTTCTATAGTTAATTCTTCATTATAACATGGTATTAGTACTGCTATTTTTTCCATTTTTTCCTCCTAATATTTCTTTGTTTTTTGATATATTTAAACATTCGATTAATGCTACAAATGTTGCAAATATTATTAATTTGAATTTTAGTAACTTTTATTCCTTATATATTTCTATATTTATCTTAACCCTTTAGAACTATAAATTATTGAAATTAATCTATAATAATTTTTAATCTTTAAAAGACTCAAAATCTTATCTACATTGTTTGTTTTAATATAATTAAATAATTTATAATTAAAATATTTCTTTATAATTCCATTAGAAGAAATATCTTTCTTAAAGAATTCATTATCCTCCATTTGTTCAATAAGTGTTTTAGCTTTATTAATAAATTCTTTAATTAGTTCTTCTTTGTTTGAAGATAAAGCTATTTTTTCTAGTACTTCCTCATAGTATCTTCTAGTAAATAAAGTATATTTAGCCTTATCCTTTATCTTATTAGACACATCTAATTTATCTATTCTAGAAAAGACAATTTTTAACGCTTCTAAAATATTTAATTTTTCTATATTATATTCTTGATTCATTATTGAATCATTATTTTGAACATAATAGTAATATACAGTATCTATATAATCTACTTTATTTGCTTTAAGCATTATTTCTGGAATAGTAGCTAAATCTTCATAATTGATATTTTCTGGAAATGAAACATCTACAAATAGAGATTTTTTAAATATCTTATTTACACATGAAGGCATCATCATGACATCATATACACTCCAAAAACTATCTTCAACTTTTTCATTTTTACCTGGTATTAAAAGTAATTTTTCACCATTCTCATTTACAGATTCAAGATCACAAACAACTATATCTGCCTGTCTTAATAGCATATCTTTATACATATTAGGATCAATATAGTCATCTGAATCAACAAAGGTAATATATTCTCCTCTAACTTTTTCTATTCCAACATTTCTTGTAGCTCCTCTACCCTTGTTTTCTTGTTTTATATAAATGATATTATCTTTGTTTAAATAGTTTTGTATAATTTCATCACAATTTCCTTTTGAGCCATCATTTATTACTATAATTTCAACTTCTTTATCTGCAATATTTGCAGCAGCAATCACAGAATCTATACATTTTTTTAAATACTTTTCTGTATTATATACAGGAATTATGACAGATAAATATATATTATCCATATTTACTCCTAACTTACGATAAATTCTTCAAGTTTTTGTTTTACAAACTCATCGTATTCGACTTTCCATTTTTTATATAGTGAAATAATTTCTTCTCTATTTTCAATTGCTTTTTTTGCTTTATCTGCAATTTCATTGATATCATCTTCACTATGAACTACAAGATAATCATAAAGTTTTGAGCCTCTAAAATAATGATGGTTATCTCCAGTAATACATGGTACACCTAATTCTAAGCTCTCTAAAGGTAAAACAGGTGAGCATTCTGTAAATGTAACATATAAATTAACATCATTATTTGCCATTCTATCAAGCAAATCTTGACGTTTCATATATTTTAGATTTCTATCAACTAAATTTATGTTCATCATATCACAAAAGCTATTTGAAAGTTCACTAGATGGGCTCAAATCTACTAAAGCATTTTCAATCAAAGAAGTAGCACTAAGTTGATTATATGTATTCTTTTCCCATCTACTTCCAGCAGAATATAATCCTATTTTATTAACTCCATCAATTTTTTCATATTTTGTATCAGATTTTAAACCCTTTAATGTATTTGGTACAAAAAATGAATTATATCCTTTAATCTTATAAAACTGAGCCATACTCTCTTTAGCAAATCCAATAGAATGAGCAATTCCTCTATCTAATAATTCAATAATTGAATAAAAGAAATAAGGTTCATCTCTTTGAACTAACATAGAATGTGATCCATGCCAAAAGAACTTTATTTTTATATCTGGATTTAAAATATTTAATTCTTCTGCTATTGCTTTCCAACCAAAAGCTATTGAGCTAAATACTACTTGTTTAATGTTTGAATCTACTATAGCTTGAGCTATCTGTTGAGCTAATTGAACATTATATATCTCTTTAATCCCTAAAGTATTTTCAAACATATCTTTTGTTGAATTCATAATTCCTATACTTTCAGGATTATATATAGCCAATATATCTTTATCTTTATATGAAAAAATAGTATCTAAAATACGTATTTTGTCATTTTTGTCTTCTCCACCTTTAAATACTATTTTTTTAATTTTTTCCACATGTCTAGACATAGAATCTTCCTCGCTTTACATATCTAAAAAATCTTTTACACTTTGAAGAGAAGATTTATCATATTCTTCTTTCCAAGCTTTATATAATTCAAAGATTTTTTCTTTATTTTCAAGTGCATAGTCTACTTTTTCTTTAATAGCTATAACATCATCTTCTCTATTTACAATTAAATATTCCTCAAGCGGTGTATTTTTAAAATAGTGATGATTATTACCACTAACACATAAAGTACCTACTTCCATTGATTCAATTGGAAGCATTGGAGCACATTCAGAAAATGTTACATATAAATTAATATCATTTTTAGCCATTCTCTTTAAAAGTTCTGCTCTTGGTACACCTTTTCTTTGACCTTCAAGTCCAATTTTAAATTTAGACATAAATATTTCTGATTCATAACTTAAAGGTAGTGAATCTATAATTGCATCTTTATATAAAGACGCAGCAGCCATTTGAGTATACATATTTTTTCTCCAATCAAGTCCTGCCGCATAAAGACCAATTTTTATTTTATTCTCTTTATTATCTTTATTTTCATCATTTGATTTTTTAACTTCTTCTAACAAATCTTCATCTAATCTAACTGTATTCTTTAAAAATGCAGCTTTATATCCTTGAGATAAATAAAAATTTAATAAGCTTTCTTTACATGTTCCCATAACATCAATTATGCCTTCTTTATGAAGATTAATAACATATGTATTTGTTCTCCAATTTATTTCATCAACAACTTGTGAATGAGAACCATGCCAGAAACTTTTTAGTTTAATATTTGGATTGCTTTTTCTTATATATCTTGCAAGCTTGTCCCAACCATCTACAAAAGCACTAAATACAATTTGCTTTGGATTTAGTTCAAGTATTTTTTTTGCAACTATTTCTACCTCTTTGTTTGAATTTAATTCTTGAAGAGGAACTAGGTTTGTAAATAATTCTTTAGTTGCAGATGTTACCCCCATCCAATTTGGATTATGGATAATAATATAATCTATATTTTTTTCATATTTGCTCAATATATTTATAGTTTCTTCAAGTTGCTCTTTAGCAGCTTTTTTATCTGCAGCAATTCCAACTTTTAGCATAAAATTATATTTTTTTCTACCAACATTTACTCTTAATGTATCAATCATAGAGTTAAAATATACAGTAGCAGCTCCGCCAAATTTCTTGAAAGAATCTAGCTTTCTTTTAACTTTTTTATCCATAGGTATATTTTTATATACAACAAGTTTTGTATTCTCTGAAAATCTCTTACCATGTTTTTCATAGTCTAATGGGAAGAAATAATCATATGGATAAATAAATGAATTATTATCTACTTTTACTAAACTATTGAATATTTTAGACAAGTTAACTCCTACAGCTTTAGAAAATACTTCTGTAATATTATCTATATTGTTATTTTTTTCAATAATATCAATTGCTTTAGAAATAATTTCATTATTTTTTTCTTTTACATATATTAATTCAGTAGATACTGAGTTTTCCGTATCAAATCCCATAAAGAAATCATTTTTTAATACTTGTCTTAAATCTCCAACTAGTTCACATTTATTAAATACTAATAAACCTTCATTATCTTTGGCATATAATAGTCTAAGATAATCCTCATAAAGAGAATTATCTTTTTCTATTTTTGCTTTTGATTCCATTTCACGTATATCTGCATATAAGACATCTACGTTTTCCATTTTTTTAAATTGATTTACATATTTATCTTCATTGTTAAAAAAAGTTATTTTAATCATACGTCACCTTTAGTTCTTTTTACAAAATATATCATATCTCTGTAAAATTTATATTTCCACATAACATTACCAATTTTTTGTTTTAAAGGTATATCATCATCATCTGGATTATCATATTCTTCTCTAGTAGCCTCGTTATATAATACAAGCATTCTTTCAGCCATATTATAATCTGCTTTGATATCATCATATGATATATTAGTACCTTCTTCAATTTTATTTTTTATAATTGATAACATATTCTCTTGCATATTTTTAATAGTAAATCCACGAAGAATTCTTTCTCTACAATTCTTTTTATACTTATCATTATTATCAATCACATCTTCGATTGCTTCAACATAAGCATCTATTTCTTCATCTGAATAATCATAATTGTTAATATCTGTATTTGGATCTTGATATAGTTTTACTATTCTACCTACTTCTTCATTTACTAACTCTTTTTGTCCCCCAACATCTGCAGTAATAACAGGTGTATTCATAGCTAAAGACTCATAAGTAGTTAATGCAAGCCCCTCTATCATTGAACAAATTAATGTTGCATCACATATTTTATAATATGGTCTAACATCTTTCTTAACTCCAAGGAAAGCAACATTTTCTTCAATATTATATTGATATGCAAGCTCTTTTACTGTAGGTAACATATTTCCATCACCAACAACTACAAAGCCAATATCTTTTCTTTTATCGCATATCTTTTTAAGTATCTTAATCATAAGAATAGGTCTTTTTTGTTCAGCTATTCTACATGCAAATAATACTTTTTTCTTTCCTTCAAGTTTCTTTAATTCTTCATCATCAGGACTACCTACTACATCAGGATTAAATTGTTCTTCATCAGTTCCAATGTATACAACATCCATCTTATCATTTTTCTTATTCATCTTCTCTTTCATAATATCTATTAGATATCTAGAACATGTATAAGTATAATCTATATATTTATCTACAGCAATTGAATCTCTAGGGAAACCACCATCTCTCCAATGCCATTCTTCCATATGAATATAATCTATAATTGGAATTTGAGGATATTGTAATTTTAACCAAGGTACTAAATAGTATCCATAAGTTGAATTACTAACAAATGTTAAATCTATATTTCTAGATTTAATTAAATAACTAATAAATCCTGCCCAATCTGGTTTGTCTAGAAATGTAGTAAGATCAAATATTTCTGTAGCATATTTTTCAAATCTAGGTCTCCATACATATTCTGATGGAACTGTAGTAACAATAGTTGTCTCATATCCTTCTTCATATAATTTTTCTAACAAGTTTAAATTGTATTTATCTGCTCCACCTAAAGTTAGCCAAGGGAAAATACAAAGTATTCTCTTGTTATTTTTCTCTTTTTGAATATATGGTGCATCAAACTCGAAATCTTTTGGATGTGAAGAATAATCTGGATAATAGTCTGAATTAGGATATTGAATTGCATTAGCTTTTTTAGTAATGCTTTTTCCTATTCTTTCTATTTCTTTTAAAGCTTTTTTCTTTTTAGCTTTATCCGAATTAATTCCACTTAGCACACCATTTTTATGTCTTCTATACCAGAAAGCATAGTGTGACATTCTTAATGGTTTAGCACCATTTGCAATAAGTCTTAACCATAAATGCCAATCTTCATATACATCCTTTGGCACATTAGAATATCCACCAACATCTAATATAGCTTGTTTTCTTATTAAAGAATTACAGCAAAGCATATTTTCTTTTTTCTCTTGGTTAGTATCAAATGGGTGTTTCCATAAGTATTCCTCACCTTCAAAGCCAACAGAATCTGAATAAACCCAAGTAACCTCAGGATGAGTCATTGCAGCAAAATATGCAGTTTCTATTGCTGTATTTTCTATTAAATCATCACCATCAAGTATATATATGAAATCTGATGAGGCATGGCTTATTCCTATGTCTCTAGTTTTTGGAAGTTTCATATTTTTTTCATTATGAACTACTTTTATTCTACCATCCATTGCTTCAAGTTTTTCTAATATTTTCTTATATTCATCTTTTGAGCAATCATCTACTATAATCCATTCCCAATAAGGAAATGTTTGATTAAAAATAGAATTAGCAGTTTGCATAATTAATTTTTCTTCTACATTATAAAAACCTGTTATAATACTTACTCTTGGTTTATCTATTTTTACATTTAAAGGTCCCTTTAGTTCTTTTCCTGGTTCTTTTGTAAAATCAAAAAAATCAATTTCGCTCATATTATCATACTCCTTTACTTACTTTTTTCTATTTATAAGATTTGAAATCTTTTTAGAAACTTTATATGTTCTACTTCCATAAATTGCTTGAAGTTTTTCATTTAAATCATCAATTTGTTTTAAATACTCTGGTATTTTACTATTATCTTTTTCTAGGTGCTCTAGTCTTTCTGTTTGTTCATCCATTTTTTTTACAATATAATGGTTTATATTTAAAAAGCTATTTAAGAGCTCCTCTATATCATATTTAACTTCTTTAGAATCAAGTATAAATAAGTTCTTGTTTATATCTAACTTTTCTTTAGCAAGATTATAGTTTTCGTTAACTATTTCTAGTTCTCTTTCACAAGTAATTTGTAACAAATCTTCTATAATATCATCAACATTTCTAGCATCTATAGCACTTGTTGAAAAATTTCCTTCAATGCACTTATTAAGATTATTTTTAGTAACAAAATCTCTAACTGATTCTTTTGATACTATCAAAGGAAGAGTCTTTGAAGCAATAGCATCAATAATGCATCTACCTACTCCAGCTACTATAAAAGCTTTATGCATAACCTCAGGCACATTACTAATTTGTCCTAAAAAAGTACAGTCTTCAATATTATTATCCTCTACATACTTTTCTATAACTTCTCTGCTTTCACCATCACCTGCTATTTGAAGTTTAAAACTACTATCTCTTTCTTTAAGCCTTTTATATAATTGCAATGTATTAAATAATGATTCTTCTTTATCTTTAGATAATCTACCAATAGATAAAAATATCTTTTCATTTGTATTTACATGCTTATCCTCAGCAAATAAAGAGAAATCTATACTATTAGGACATACCAAAATATTATCTAAATCTATATCATATCTTTTTGCACAATAATCTTTAGCAAATTGTGTAATTGATATAATTTTAGATGCATGTCTAAAATACATTGGAAATAGTTCATTAAATATTGGATATTGTTTACAATACCAGTTAAAAATATTTAAATCATCTTCTCTAGCAATTAAATCATATCCAGTATGTAAATATGCAACATAAGGAACATTTGTAAATGCACAAGCATATAGCATATATTGCATACATGGAAATTGATTTATATGCACTTGCGTAATATTTTCATCTTTAATAATTTTTACTAATGCTTTAACAACATCCCCATCAATACAGTTTCTAAGCGGAAATTTAAAATCTATAAATTTAGCTCCCACTTCAACGACCTTAGATGAGTATATTCCGTTTTCAGCTAGTACTACGCAATCTACACCACGTTTAGATAAAGCTGCGACTTGGTTTAAAACAGCAGTTTCAACACCACCTATTCCCATCTTTTCTAAACATATTAAAACTTTTTCATTTTTCATATATAACACCTAACTTAAAATTTATATTACCCCTTGTTCTTTAAGGTATTTGTCTGTAACATCATCAACAGTACCATCCATTACCATGTTACCTTCTTTAATCCAAACAGCTCTATCACAAAAGCTTTTAACTTGTGAAATATTATGTGATACAAATACCATAGTTTTTCCTTGTGCTTTTAATTCTTTCATTTTTTCCAAACATTTTTGTTGGAAATGTGCATCACCAACAGCAAGGATTTCATCAATAAGAAGTATATCTGCTTGAACATTTACAGCAATTGAAAATGCAAGTCTCATATACATACCAGATGAATATGTTCTAACAGGAGTTTCTATAAAATCTCCAAGTTCACTAAATTCTATTATTTGATCAATGATAGGATCAACATCTTTTTTTCCTAGTCCATACATTGACGCATTAAAATAAATGTTTTCTCTTCCTGTAAAGTCTGTATTAAATCCAGCTCCAAGTTCAATCATAGAAGATACTTTACCATTTATTTCTATCTTACCTTTTTCAGGATATATTATTTGGTTTAATAGTTTTAATAATGTAGATTTACCACAACCATTAACACCAATAAGAGCAACAGATTGTCCTCTTTTAATATCCAAATTTATATCACGTAAAACCACGTGTTTTCTTTTCTTATTTCTTCCTAAATGTCCTATTTTTTCTTTTAGGAAATATGATTTATCTTCATATACTGTAAATTCTTTTGTAACGTTTTTTACAGATATTGCTATGTCGTTGCTTTTCTTTGCCATACTATACCTCCTCTGCAAAACGTCTTTGTAATTTGTTGAAAATTAACCAACCTATTACACAAAGAACTAATGAAATTCCAAATACAATACCTAAACTATGAAAATCTGGTAATTGTTTATTGTATAACAAATCTTTATATCCTGTAAGAATTGTAACCATTGGATTCATTTTATATAAGCTTTGCCACTTTTCTGGCACCATTGAAATATCATATAATATTGGAGAAGCATACATCCATATCATAAGTATTGGTGTCATCATATATTGAACATCTCTTACATATACATTTATCGCACTTAAAACAAGTATTAGTGCAAATGCAAAAGCTACCTGTACAAGCATTACTAATGGTAACATTAGTGCAAACCAAGATAGTCCTACTCCTGAAACAAGAATAGCTACTATAGTAACAATAAGTGAAAAACAATATTGAATTGTATAACTTATTATTACAGACAATGGTAATACTTCCCTAGGGAAATAAACCTTTTTAATGATACTTGCATTATTAGATACGCAAGTTGTTCCTACCATCAGCATACTATTAAATGCATTCCAAGGCATTAACATGATAAATAGATAAATAGGATAATGCTCAATATTATTTTTAAATACAAATTTGAAAACAACTGAGTAGATAACTAGCATAAATAATGGATTTAGTAATGTCCATAAAAATCCAAAAATTGAGCCTTTATATCTACCATTTATGTCTTGCTTAACTAGAGTTGTTAACATGTGTCTATATTTAAAAATCTCTTTAAATTTTTCAATAATTTTCATATTATACTCCCTTTCTTAAATCTTCTTTTGTCAGAATTATAAAATTATTATTTCTTGCTTAGACATTACAACCAAATTATATCATATCAAATATAAATTTAAAAGCATTTTAGACAAAAAATACCTTTAAAACAAGGGCAAAATTGAAAGTTTTTGAAAGCTATCAAAAAGCTATCACAAATCGTTCACAAATCAATTCGAAGTTATTAAGCAATATGTTTATTATACATTACATAAAAGTATTTTATTTACATAAAAAAGGATGTGCATATACACATCCTTTTACACTATTTATATTAACGCCATAAATTCTTCTTGAATTTTATCTCTATCTTCTTCAGTTACGCCCTCAAATCTTGCTGTAATATTTGGTCCTGTATTAGATGCTCTAACTAAAGCCCATCCGTTATCAAATTCTGCTCTAACTCCATCAATATCATTTACTTGATATCCTTTTTGTCTACAATACTCTTTAACTTTTTCAATTACTTTAAATTTTTCATCATCTGTAGATTTTATAATTAATTCTGGAGATGCATAATAACGTTTAACACCATCAAGTAAATGAGATAATGATTTATCTGTTTTAGATAAAATTTCAACAAGTCTTAAACCTGCATATAGGCCATCATCTATATTATCCCATTTATCTCTAAAGAATACGTGTCCTGAAAGCTCACTACCAAAAGCAAAATCTCCTTCTCTCATTTTTGCTTTCATATATGAGTTACCTGTTCTATAACAAACTGGAATACCACCAAGTTTTTCTACTTCATCTGCTAAAGATTTAGAGCATTTAACATCAAATAAAGCATGTTTATTTGATACTTTAGACATTATATCTCTCCAAATAATGATAGCATAAAAATCTATGAAAATCATATTACCATTTTCATCAATTACTCCTACTCTATCACCATCTCCATCAATACCAATTCCTAAATCGGCACCAGTTTCTACAACTTTTGCTTTAAGATCAGCATTGTTTGCTTCAACAGATGGATCCGGATGATGATTTGGGAATTCTGGGTTTGAATCTATATATAATGGTACAAGTTCAACATTATCAAACATTTCATAAACTTCTTTAGCAATAATTGAAGCTGTACCATTTGCAGTATCTACTACAACTTTTATTTTTCTGTCTCCTAAACTTATTGACTCTTTAATTGCTTTAAGATATTCATCCTTAATATCATAAGTTGAAACTGAACCCTCACCAGTTTTAAAGTTTCCTTCCTCAATAAATACTCTAAAATCTTGAATCATTTGTCCACATGCATTTCCAAAATCATCAAAAGCAATTTTAAAGCCATTATATTCTTTTGGATTATGAGATGCAGTAATCATAACACCAGGATCTATTCCTAAGAATTTTTGTCCATAGTAATACATAGGTGTTGTACAAAGACCTAAGAATACTACATCTACACCTGTTGAAGTAATACCTTCAATAAGTGCATCAGATAGTGGCTCACTAGATGTTCTATTGTCATGTCCAACTAAACATTTTTTATATCCTTTCTCTTGAATATATGAACCAAAACCAAGGCCTATTGTGTAAGCTATATCTTCATTTAAGTCTTGTCCATAAACTGCTCTAATATCATATCCTCTAAAAATATTAGGACTGATATTTTTGTAAATATTATATTTGCTCATAAAATTTCACCTCGACTGAATTATATCATATAATAAACCATTAAGTAAAGATACCTATTGTGAATCTTTTGTGATAAAAAAAGTGGTATAAAAATACCACTTTAAAAATCTATTTCATTACTTACAATTTCTTGCATTTTTTGCTTTTGTCCATCAAAATTATATATATCAAAATACTCATTTGTTATATCTTTTACCATGTTTGCAAGATAATATCCTTCTCCACCATGTTCAACAATTGCAACTACTGCAATTTTAGGATTATTATATGGTGCAAAGCCTACAAATATCGCATTATTTGCTCCACTTGCAACTTGAGCAGTACCTGTTTTTCCTGCAACTTCAACTCTACTATCTGCAAATATATCTGCAGCTGTACCACCATTTTCTGTAGTAACAGCATACATTCCTTCTTTTACAGCATTAATGTATGAAGGGTCTATTTCTAAATTTCTAGTTTGAAAATCTACGCCAGTAAATTCTTTTGTATAACTTGCAAGTTCGCTAAGAGATACTGAATTAATATCATCTCCAACATTTTTAATTAAAGATACTTTATTTAATGTACCACCATTAGCAATTGTTGAAATATAATTTGCAAGCTGTATTGGAGTAAATAGATTTGTATTTTGTCCAATTGATGCAGAAAGAGTATCTCCAAGTGACCACTCTGTTGCACCATCTCCTGCTATATTTCCTTTTGCCTCACCAGATAGTTCAATTCCTGTTTTAGACCCAAGACCAAAGTTTTTTGCCCATTGGACAATGTTAGCTATGCCAATTCTTCTTCCCACTTCGTAAAAATAACAGTTACATGAACCTTTTAAAGCTCCTGCAAGATTAATTGAGCCATGGGTTATTTGATGTGCAGTATAAATCCAACACTTAGGTTTATAAGCATATGGATATTCTCCTGGATCAGTATAATACTCATCTACATATATTCCACCAGATTCAAGTCCTGCAATACCCATAAGCATTTTATATGTAGAACCAGGTGAATATGTACCAGATATTGCCCTATTAAACATTGGCTTTTGTCCATCATTTATTAAAGAATTCCATTCAGAAGAAGAAATTCCGTCTACAAAGCTATTAATGTTATATACAGGATATGAAGCAATTGCTAAAACCTCACCAGTTTCAACATCTAAAACAACACAGCTTCCAGATTGAGCTTCATATATAGGCTCTTTACCATAGCCACCAGTTTGTAAATTCCATAATGTATTTTTTAGTGCATTTTCTACCACATTTTGTATTCTATAATCTATTGTCAATGTTACATCTTTTCCAGAAGATGCTTCAGTTATAATCTGTTCACTAGAAACATTACCTAAAGAGTCAGTAACAACTTTCTTAGTTCCATCCACACCTCTTAAGTATTTTTCCATAGATTCTTCAACGCCAGATTTTCCAATCATACTATTAATTGTATAACCATCATCTTTAGAATTGTTATATTCTTCTGTATTAATCTTACTCACATATCCTAAAATATGACAAGCAAATTCATCTGATACATAATATCTTTGAGGAACAGATATAATATTTACACCATATAGTTCACTTTTTAATTCTTCAATTTGAGCAACAGAATTTTTTGAAATATCTTTAGAAATAACAACTCCATTAAACAAAGAATAACCATTTAAATTTGCCTCATATTTTACTTTAATTACATCAAGCTTATCTTTAAAATCATATTCTTCAACAGCATATTTTTTTGCATAATAACTTAAGACATCTTGATAAGTTGCGTTTTCATCTAGCTTAATACTAGTTAAAAAAGTATTTCTAAGTTGAGTATTATTTAAAAACTCTTCACTAAAATTATCTCCTGTATCATTACATGGAAATGTAGAATATATAGTATCACCATTTCTTTCGATAATTTCAACAAGCTTTTTTATTGCCTCATTTGTTTTTTCTATTCCAACTTTTGTTCTATAAATTTCAACATCATAAGTTAGTCTATTGGTAGCAAGTAAAACACCATTTCTATCATATATTTCACCACGAGAAGCAGCAATACTTTCAGTTCTTACAATTTTATTTTCTGCTTGCTCTCTATATGAAACACCATTTATTATTTGTAAATTAAATAATTGAATTAGAAAAACTAAAGCTACAATACACAAAATAAAAGAAAGCACAAGTTCTCTATTTTCCAATATCTCCATTATTTTTTCTAATTTCGATTTTAAAAATTCCAAACTTGCACCTCCTCTACCAGTATATATTATCTTGTTTTTTTTCTAAGAGAGCATTTATTTTCCCTAAAACAAATGCAAACACACTAGCAATAGCTACATTTAGTAATATACTAACAAGTAAATCTCCAACAAAATGCATAAAGCCAATATAATTTGCAGATACTGCCATTGCTCTAATATATTCAATAATTTCTAATATAGTTATTCCGCCAGCTGTTAAAATAATTGCCGAAAAAATATTTTCTTTCATATAATTATCACTAACATATCCTATTACTATGCCAAGTATACTATAAATTACAGTATAAAAACCAGAGGTACCAAATAGTAAATCTGTAGTAAAGCCTAATAATAATGCATAAAATGCTGTAGAATAAATATTTGTATACATACCAACCAATATAACAGAAATAATTAACATATTTGGTTTAAAACCAAATAATGTAATATTATTAAAAACAAATAGTTGCAACAGTATTGATATTATAAATAGAAGAATTGTAATTATTGTTTTAACTACTTTTCTCATAAGCACACTCCTAGTTAATAATTACAGCAACCTCAGATATTTTTGAAATATCTACACAAGGTTCAACAAGAGCATATCTATTAACATCATTTTTGTTATTTACAACTTCAATTATTCTTCCAACTGGAATTGAACTAGGATATTTTACACCAATTCCTGAAGTATATAACATGTCTGATACTGCTATTTCTGTGTCTAATGGTATGTATGTTAATTTTAATTTATTTTGTGATTTAAGATTTAAATCTCCATTTACAACAGCAGGTTCATTAATAGTACTTATATTAACACTAACTGATGTTGAAACGTCTAATATTGTTGTAACAGTAGCTGTTGTATCAGTTACACTAGATATATATCCAACTAGTCCATCTTTGTGTACAACAGTTTGATCTACTTGTACTCCATCATTTGAGCCAACATTAATAGTAAATGTCTGTGTCCAATTGTCATGTTCACGATATACAATTTTCCCCATAACAGTTTTATAATGTTGATACTCCTTCTTTATATCAAGCATCTCTTTTAGCATTTTATTATCATCAAGTATCTTTTGAGATTCTAATGCTTGAATTTCTAATTCCTCTTTTTGTCTTTTTAATTCATCATATTCAGCTCTTAATGTTTCTAAATCCATAGAATCAATTTCATCTTTATTGAATAAATCATATACAACGATAATAGGTTTAGATATTACAGTTGCTACTTTTGATACTACTTTACTATTACTATTTCTAAAGAAAAAAGCAACAAACATAATAACTAATACAACAAAAACTGCAATAAAGATTAATTTCTTTTTTCTTTTTTGTACATTGTCTGAAAAATCTATTCCGTAATCCACTGGCATCTATCCTTTATATTCAAAATCTTCTTCAGTTTCTCTAACTATATATAGAGGTCTTCTTTTTGTTTCAGTATATACTTTAGCTAAGTATTGTCCAATAATTCCTATAGCAAAAAGTTGAACTCCACCTATAAATGTGATAATACAAGCAAGAGAAGGCCATCCACTAGTTTGATCACCAAATATTAAAGTTTTAACTATTATAACTATAATTGCAATAAAAGCTACAATACAAAATAGTATTCCTGTAAATGATGCAAACATAAGTGGTACAGTAGAAAATGAAGTTATTGCTTCAATAGCATATTTAAATAATTTCCAAAAAGACCATTTAGACTTACCCGCTGCTCTTTTAATATTATTATACTCTAACCACTTTGTCTTATACCCTACAGCGCCCATAAGTCCTTTAGAATATCTATTATATTCACCAAAAGACAAGATACTATCAACAACTTTTCTTTTCATAAGTTTATAATCTCTTGCACCATCTACAACTTCTACATCTGACATTAAATTCATAAGTTTATAAAAGATTATAGAAAATAAAGATTTTATAATACCTTCGCCTTTTCTATTCTTTCTTCTAGTTCCAACAATATCATAATCTTCTGTTTTAATTATATCGTACATTTTCTTTAATAAAGCTGGAGGATCTTGTAGATCTGCATCCATTATAGTTACATAATCGCCACTAGAATGTTGAAGTCCAGCATACATAGCAGCTTCTTTTCCAAAATTTTTAGAAAATGAAATAAATTTTACTCTACTATTTTCTTTTGAAAAACCTTTTATAATTTCTATTGTTTTATCTTTAGAGCCATCATCAACAAAGACATATTCTATTTCTGCTATATCTTTAAAATCATTATTTACTATTTTTTGTACTTCTTCAAAAAAAATAGGTAATACTTTTTCTTCGTTATAGCATGGCACAACTATTGAAATCTTATCCATAAAACCTCCAATTAATTATAATCTTTTACTTTTTACTGATTTTTTTAGCAAGTCAATATTATCTAGACTCATTGAAACCCCTCTAGAAACACATTCACTTGGATTTTCAGCTATAAATACAGGAATTCCTGTTTGCTCACTAATATATCTATCTAAATTTTTAAGAAGAGAACCACTACCACATAAAACTATACCTTTACTCATAACATCTGAAGAAAGTTCTGGTGGTGTATTTTCTAAAGTAGTTTTAATTGCTTTAAGTATAATTTCTAATGAACCAGATATTGCTTCATTTACATCTTTTGTTGTAATTGCAACTGTTTCTGGCAATCCAGTAGATAAATTTCTTCCTTTAACGCTCATTTTTTCTTCAGTCATTGCTGAACTTGCAGAACCAATCTGTTTTTTTATTTCTTCTGCTTCAGTAATGCCAATTAAAACATTAAATCTATTTCTAATATACTCTACAATATCGCTATCTAATTTATCTCCTGCAACTCTTACAGAATTTTCTGCAACTATACCTCCAAGAGATAACACAGCCATCTCAGAAGTACCTCCACCTATATCTACTATCATGCACCCTTCTGGGCGTTCTATTTGAAGTCCAGCACCAATAGCTGCAGCCATTACTTCTTCAATTAAATATACAGCTTTTGCACCTACTCTATATCCAACACCTTCAACTGCTCTTTCTTCTACATCTGTAATATTTGAAGGTATTGTTATTATTACTCTTGGTTTATAAAATAAAGACTTTGGAACAACTCTGTATACTAAATTTTGTACAAGCATTCTTGTTGCTTCAAAATCTGCTATAATGCCATCTTTTAATGGCCTTACAGCTACAATATTGTCTGGAGTTCTACCAAGCATTTCTTTTGCTTGATTTCCAACAGCTAAAATTTCTCCTGTTACTTTGTTTATTGCTACGACTGTAGGTTCAGACAATACAGTACCTCTTCCTCTGACACTAATCCTAGTATAAGAAGTACCTAAGTCTATACCTATTTCTTTTGACATTGATTTCATACTACTTCTCCTCTTTTATTATTTTGCTATATTTTTAACCATCCTGTAATCCATTTTGCAAGAAGTGCAAAAATTACAAGACCAATTACTCCACCAATATTAATTTTACACCAAAATCCAAGTGTAAGAGTTATTACTCCTAAGTTTAACACTAAAGGATTTTCAAACCCTACTGAACCACCTAATGATAGCCAGTTCATTGTAGTTCCAACAAAGGCTTCTCCTACAAATACACCTACTATTAGTCCTAGTAGACAAAGTATTAATATTAATGTTTTTCTCATATAATCAAACCTCCACGTTTAACATTTATGATTATATAACTTTTTACTATTTATTTCAAGTTATTTACATGTCCAATTATGACATCATTTTCTATCTTTTCTAATTTAACTTTTACAAGTTTCCCAAATACATTTTCTTCACTTTCAAATTTAACCATAACATAATTAGATGTATATCCTTGAGCTATATTTCCTTTTTGTGACTCTACAAGTACATCCTCTTCTTTTCCAAGCATATTAGCTATGAACTTTAGTTTATGTTCATTTGCAAGACTTATTAATCTTTCGCTTCTATCATGTGCAACATTACCATCTACTTGGTTTGGCATTTTTGCAGCAACAGTCCATTTTCTCTTTGAATATTTAAAAGCATGTACCTCATAAAAATCTACTCTATTTACACCATCTAAAGTATTTTTAAATTCTTCTTCTGTCTCACCCGGAAATCCTACTATAATATCACAAGTAAACGCAGGGTTTACAAAATTTTCACGAATTTTATCTACAATATGAAAAATATCTTCTCTAGTGTAATGTCTATTCATTCTTTTTAAAACACTATTATCTAGACTTTGAACAGAAATATGAAAATGTGGACAAAGTTTAGGAATACTAGCAAGTCTTTCAATATTTTCATCTGTTAAAACCCTTGGCTCTATTGATCCAAGTCTAATTCTTTTTAATCCTTCAACTTTTGAAACTTCTTCAATAACATCTATTAAGCTAATATTACTATCTTCAAGCTCTTTTCCATATGAGGCAATCTCAATACCAACAAGTACTACTTCTCCAACACCAGAAGCTACTAAAGATTTTACTTCTGAAATAATACTATCTATACTTCTGCTCCTTATACGTCCTCTAACATATGGAATAATACAATATGTACAAAAATTATTACATCCATCTTGTATTTTAATACTTTCTCTAACTTCTCTACCAATTACTAATTTATCCTCTTGAATATATCTTTTTAATTCTCCAATATTAGATACTTTGTACAAAGCTTTAGTATTGTTATTATTCTCTTTATCTTTTTTATTTTCAATAAATTTTTCTACTGTTTCTACAACGTTGTTCTTTTCTTGGTTACCAATTATTACATCTACATTTGAAAGCTCTTCATCTTTATCTATTTCTTGAGCATAACATCCAGCAAGCACAACAATACCACCTTGTTTTTTTGCTCTACTCAAATATTGTCTAGTTTTTCTTGTAGACAAATTTGTAACAGAACATGAATTAATAACATATATATCTGCTTTTTCTTCAAAATCTACAACATCATATCCATGATCTGCAAAACTTTTCATCATTAAATCTGTTTCATATTGGTTTACTTTACAACCCAATGTATAAAATGCAACTTTCATTTTTCACTCCCTATGCATATTGCTTTATATGTAACACTATATTTCCACTTTTTGTAGTTCTAACTTGTTCTCCTACCTTAAACTTTCCACATTGCCTAAAAGAGACGATATCTCCACTCTCTAGAGGTGTACTTGGAAAGAATTGTTCTTTATCATTTATAAACAAATGTCCCTTTTCTATCTTATCTTTTGTTTGAGAACGAGAAAGAGTATATACTTCACTTAGTATTGCATCTACTCTCATTGATGGAACAATATAGTCTTTTTCTTTAAAATTTTGAGATAAAGATTCAATTTCTTTAGAATAAATATCTATAACTTTAGTTTCAACTGGAGACTTTCCAACATAAATAAGATTATCTATAAAATACTTTTCAAAAGATTTCATGGTAAAAAAGTAAGCTATACTATCTTTAACAATAATATCTCCTAAGTATTCACGTTCTACAGATAAATTATATATAGCCCCCATAAAATCTTTATGTAATAGTTTATCTTTAGACTCAGGTATAATCTTAATGCATACAACATTATCTGAATATACACTATCTTCTAGTCCTTCCATATAATCTGGAATAAATAAAATATTTTTCTTATCTAGCTCATCATTTATACCTTTTACAATATAATTTATGCCAAAATATCCTAATGCCTCTTTTGCAAGTCTTAACTCATTTAAATCCATAAAACCAGTCATCTCAAAAGAGTTTTCTCTTTCATATTTTGATGCTTTATCTAAGACGTTTGCCACAAAGAACTTTTCTTCTTTGTTTTGTATTCTTTCTAAATATTTTCTCTTTGAAACTTTATCTATCATAATGTAAACATTATATCAAAAAAAGTGCCATAATTCAACAAAAAAGGAGAATATTTCTATTCTCCCAAAAACTCAATTAAAGCCCTTTTAACTTCATTAATATCATTCATTCTGTTAATTCTATCTTTTATAATAGTACTGTTTTTAATTCCTTTTAAATACCAGGCAATATGTTTTCTCATCTTAAGCACAGCATTTTTTTCATATGTTTCATATTCAAGTGCGTTATCTATATGTTCAAGTATCATTGATAATCTTTCAGATTTTGTTGGAACATAGTCTTTACATTCTAAAATACTCTTAAATATCCAAGGATTTCCTTGTGCTCCACGAGCAATCATTATACCATCACATCCTGTATATTCAAACATATGCTCAGCAGATTCAACATCTACTATATCTCCATTTCCAATTACTGGAATACTAACTGCCTCTTTAACAGCTTTAATAATATCTAAATCTGCAACTCCACTATAATATTGTTCACGTGTTCTACCATGAACAGTAATCATTGCAACACCATATTTTTCACATAGTTTAGCAACTTCTACTGCAGTAATAATATCATCATTAAAACCTTTTCTTGTTTTAACTGTAATTGGTTTTTTAGATACACTTGTAGCCTCTTTTATAATCTCTTCTACTTTATCTAAATGTAGCAATAAGCCTGCTCCATCTCCATTTTTAACAAGTTTTGGTGCAGGACATCCCATATTAATATCTATAATATCTATTGAGTCATCTTCATTTAGCATTTCAATTGTATGTCTAATTACATCTTTATCATTACCAAATATTTGTACAACAGATGGTCTTTCATCTTCCATTATATTTAAAATTCTATCTGTTTTAACGCTTTTAAATTCAAGTGCCTTTGTACTTGCCATTTCAGTAAATGTAAGACCTGGGCCAAACTTTCTACATACTTTTCTAAAAGGTATATCTGTAACTCCAGCCATAGGTGCTAAGAATATGTTATTTTTTACTTCAATATTTCCAATTTTAATTGGTTTAATATATTTTTCTAACATTATTTTTCCTTTCCAAATTTGCCTTATAAACAAATATATTCTATTATAAGTTAACATTTCAATAACTAGATAAAAGTTCATTAAAATGCAAATTTGAGCATATAAAGCATTATTTAACTACTTTCAGTTCTATTGCTACAACTCCATTTTCCTCTATTTCTTCTTTAGGATAATATTGTTCCATATCTTCAGGTTTAGCTATATCTTCTTCATTATATCCTAAAGCTACTTTATTCCATTTTGCATATATTTCTCTAAAAGAAGATAATACATACATATTAAGTATTTCAACAGTCATTATCTCACCTGTAGAACGATTTTCTATCTCTATGATATCGCCTTTATGCATTTTTCTTCTTTTTTCATCATAGATTCTCATTTCTATTGTTTTAGTACCATTTTTTATCTTTTCAAATGGTTCCTCATTTAAATGCATATAATGCTTCATTTCCTATCCTCCAATTTTAACATGTATATTATACACTATTTTTATGTAAAACGCAAAAAATATAGCCAAATTAATGGCTATATTTTCAAATATGTAATGGATTAAGGTCTTTTAATTTTCCTTTCATCCCTGATTTCATCTCTGATGTATTCTTCTTCAACAATATCAGCATCTACAATTTCTCTGTCTTCCTCTTCTTTTTCCAACTCCTTCATTACTCTTTCATACTCTTGACGCTCTTCAAACTCCCTTTCATTCTTAGTTGCTCCTTTTAAAAAGATGCAAATTAATGCAAGTATTAGGATGTATACGACAATCCCAATAATTATTTTTAGAATCATACAGATCCCTCCTTTTTAATTAAATTTGAGGTACAACATTATTAATGTAGGGTTAGATTATATCACTATTTTAGCCATTTTGCAATAAAAAAAGATAATGATATTACTATCATTATCTAAACATTCTAGCATCATTTTTTCTAGATGTAATATTAAGTATAATTCCAATTGCAAATCCAGATGTAAGTAAATTACTTCCACCATAACTAACAAATGGTAAAGGAACTCCAGTAATTGGAAGTAGCCCTATTGTCATACCAATATTTTCTATAAAATGGAATGCAAACATTCCAGCTATACCAATAGCTACTAATGCTGTATAAGAATTATTTGCATCTCTTGATGCTTTAAGAACTCTTAGTAACATAACCAAATATACTATCACTACTCCACACGAAGCAAAAAATCCTAGTTCTTCTGAAATTACTGAGAATATAAAGTCTGATGACTGAACTGGGAGATAATCATACTGAGTTTGAGAACCCTTTAATAATCCAGTTCCAAGCAGTTGTCCAGAGCCCACCGCAATTTTAGATTGTATTGCATTATATCCATCTCCTAGTGGATCTAGTTCTGGATTTAAGAAAACATCTATTCTTGTTTTTGCATGAGCAGGTAAAAAGTTATAAACCGTTGGTATAAGTATTAATACAACTACTACAGCTCCAATAATATATCTATATTTTAATCCTAATTTATATATCATAAAAGCAGTAATCATTAGATAAACTAATGCTGTTCCAAAGTCTGGTTGAAGTATAATTAAAAATACAGGTAATACAAATAATGCTACAATTATTCCTAATAATATTATGCTTTTCTTTTTATCTGGTTTTGGTGATTCTTTATTTTCTAAATACATTGCCATTATTTTAGCAGAACATAGAATATAACCTATTTTCATAAGTTCAGATGGTTGATATGAAAAGCCTTGTATCAATATCCAGCTATGTGCACCAAATACACTTGGCATTGCCAGTACTACAATAAGCAGTACAAAACTTACTGCATATATTGCATAACCTATAAACTCAAGTGCACGAGTATCAATTGCCCATAAAAAGATTTCTATAACAAGTACTATACCAAACCAAATTAGTTGCTTTTGATACTCTGTGTTTGAGCCATCCACTTCTCCATATCCTGCACTATATATTCCAATTACTCCAATTATAACTAAAATAATAGTTGCTACTAGCAATATATAATCTGTATTTCTTAATAAATTTTTAAACAATATTAATCCTTATAGAATGCTTTATATGCAAGATATGTCATATAAACATCATATTTAGATGTAACTTCAAAAGGTGAGTGCATTGCAAGTACTGGAGTACCACAATCTACTACTTCACATCCTTTATCTGCAAGGATATAAGCAATAGTGCCTCCACCTCCTTTTTCTATTTTTCCTAAAGTACCTACTTGATAAATAACATTATTTCTATCAAATAGAGACATTATTTCTGACATATAGCTTGCATTTGCATCACTTGCACTATATTTACCACCAGAACCAGTATATTTTTCTACAGAAATACCACAGCCTATCATACTTCCATTTTGAATATCGTGAACTTCTTCATATTCTGGATTAATTCCAGCTGTAACATCTGCAGATAAAACTCTTGAATTATAATATACTTCTAATTTATCTACTCCTAAGCTATTTGTTTTTTCTATTATTTTATTTACAAACATATCAAAGGCACGAGAATTCATAGAAGTTGTTCCTATACTTCCTATTTCTTCTTTATCTACAATCATTGCAATATTAGTTTTTGAAATACTTTCACCAAGTTCATCTGCACTATCTATAATTGCTCTAATTGTAGCATACGCACAAACTCTATCATCTTGACCATATCCACCAATAAGTCCTCTGTCTAACCCTATAAACTTAGTTTTAAGTGCTGGTACAAAAGATATTTCACTTCTTGCAAAATCTATTTCTTCTACTCCATATTTTTCATTTAATAATTTTAAAATATTTTGTTTTACCTTTTCAGATTCAGTTGTGTCTTTATCCTTTAGAGAACCAACAATTACACTCATTTTTTCTGGATCAACAAAAGAATCTGCTTTATGATTCATTTGATCTTTAGCTAAGTGTGGAAGTAGATCTGCAATAGTAAATACTGGATCATTTTCATCTTCTCCTATTGCAATTTTTATCTTCTCTCCATCTTTATTGTACATTACGCCATACATTGCAAGTGGAATTGATAACCATTGATATTTTTTTATTCCACCATAGTATTGTGTTTTCATAAGAGCTGTACCACTCTTTTCTATTAATGGCATAGGTTTAATATCTAGTCTTGGACTATCTATGTGTGCACCAACTATATTTACACCTTTTACAATTTCATCATTACCTATTACAGCAACATATAGTGATTTACTTTTATTTACAAAATAAATTCTATCTCCTGGCTCTAAATATTCTTTTTCTTCAATAGATATAAAGCCATTATTTTCTAAAATTTCTATTGCTTCTTCTACTGCAAGATATTCTGTTCTTGCTTTATCTAAGAATTCCATATAGCTTTTAGCATATAGATTAGTATTTTCTAAATCTTTTTCTTCTAATGTAGAATAAACATCTTTTTTTTCATATTTTATACTCATTTTCTACCTCCTATTTAATTAAATAAATATGTTTTTGCATTTTGCATAGAGGAACGCCACCATTTTTTGTTACCTCTATCATTTCTTCTATAGATCCACCATTAGGTATATCTACTCTTGGTTCTAATGTATAAACACCAGTCTCAACTAGTTTCATATTAGCTCGCTTTGAACCTTTCATAGAAATTAAAACACCCGCTGCGTGTACTTCGTGTCCTACAGGATGACCAGTTGCATGTGGATAATCTCTATCATATTCTTTTTTAATTATTCCACGAACAATATTATCTACTTTATATCCTTTAACTCCAGGTCTCATTGCTTCCATTCCAAGTTGTATTGACTCTACTAAAGTATCAAAAACATGTTGAACTTTTTTAGGAGCACTTTCTTCACCTTTCTTTAGCATATATCCCATTCTTTGCATATCTGTATAAAGAATTTCCCCATCTTCAAATTGAGCTTTTACGCCAAAGTCATAATATACAGTATCTCCTCGTTTAATTTTTGTATTGCTTGGGCTTGCATGACCACCTTTTTCTAGATTTTTGCCAACTAGAACAATAGGACAAATATCCCAAGCAAAATCATATGAAACTATTCCAAGTCTATCTTTATTTTCTTCCATTACTTTCTTCATTATCTTTTTAGTAGAATAAGCAATATCTAGTTCCATTTGCCCTTCTTTAATACTGTCAAAAGATAACTTTAAAATTTCATCTGTAAGAGTAGCAAGTTTTCTTAAACGTTCAAGTGTCTCGTTATTATTTTTAGATAAAATATTATATATATTCATCTCAGCACTTCTAACTTTAACTTTTTTTCCTGCTTCTCTATATATTCCTCTAAAAATTCTTGTCATTCTTAAATAACTACTATGAGTTATAATATCTGTATTTTCATCTGACATTGTAGAATATGATACAAGCATTTTTTTAGGATAATTTAATTCTTTAAGTACTGTAGCAATTTTTTCTTTTAGTTCACTACCAGAAGTATATACAAATACTTTAGAATACTTTCTATCTAAATCCCCTATGTTTCCTTCATCTAATTTATGAACAAATATATATGCAACCTCACACGATACTATTACATAGGTTGAAGAAAATAGATTAGGAGTAATAAATTTAGAAAAAATTCTATCTCCATTATCTCTATTTTCCATAACCCATATTGTGTTTTTATCTTTAATAGTATCTATAAAATCTTTTAACATCCAGATACAATCTCAACTGTTTGTTTTGCTATTTCTACTTCTTCATTAGTTGGGATTACATATAATGCAATTTTAGATGAATCTTTAGATATTTTTGCTTCTTTTCCTGATGAAGCATTGTTTAAATCTTTATCTAGTTCAATTCCTAGACATTCCATATCTGATACCATATCTTCTCTCTCACAAGCATTATTTTCGCCATTACCACCAGTAAATACTATAGCATCTACTCTGTTTAATTCTGCCATATATGCACCAATGTATTTTTTGTTTCTATGAGTTTGAATTTTTCTTGCAAGTTTTGCTTGTTCATTTCCTTCACGTTCTGCTTGAATCATTTGTCTTTGATCTCCGATTCCACAAAGTCCAAGTCTTCCAGATTTTTTATTTAGTATTTCATCCATTTGTTCTGGAGTATAATTATTATCTTTCATTATTTTAAGTACAATTGAAGCATCTATGTCTCCACATCTTGTCTCCATTACTAATCCTTCAAGTGGAGTAAATCCCATTGAAGTATCATATGATTTACCATTTTTAATTGCACATACTGATGCCCCACCACCTAGGTGACATACAATTGCATTTATATCTTCTTTTTTCTTTCCAAGTATTTCTTCTAGTCTTCCTAAAATAAATTGGTAAGAAGTACCATGAAATCCATATCTTCTAATTTTATTTTCTGTATAATATTTATAGTCTATTGCATATAGATAATTGTAGTTTGGCATTGTTTGATGGAATGCAGTATCAAAAACAACAACATTCTTCTTTGATGGTGCAACCTCAACCATTGCCTTAATTCCCATTACAGCTCCAGGATTGTGTAATGGTGCAAGTTCAGATAACTCTTCTAAGTCTGCTATAACTTTATCATCTACTAGTACAGAATGAGTAAATTTATCTCCACCTTGTACAATTCTGTGACCTACAGCATATATTTCATCTAGAGATTCAATTACTCCGTGTTCTTTATCCATTAGAGTATCAAATAAAACTTGCATACCTTCTTTGTGAGTTGGCATTGCAATATCAAAATTAGATTTGTATCCATCTCTAACATTGTTATAAATCATATTAGATTCAGGATATCCTATCATATCGCATCTTCCTTTTGCGATTACCTCTTTGTTGTTATCAAAATCAATTAGTTGATATTTGATTGTTGAACTTCCACAGTTAATTACTAATATCTTCATTTAAAAACTCCTCCCTTAATATATATTAACTAAATTATTTAGCTTGCATACATGTAACAATTATTGTTCCTACTATATCTTCTACGCTACTTCCACGAGAAAGATCATTTACTGGTCTTTTTAATCCTTGAGTTACAGGTCCTATAGCTAAGCATCCGCCAAATCTTTGTGCCATTTTATAACCTATATTACCTGCCTCTAAGTTAGGGAATATTAATACGTTTGCATGACCTGCAACACTGCTTCCTGGTGCTTTAAGTTTTGCTACTTCTGGAACTAAAGCCGCATCAAGTTGAAATTCTCCATCAACTGCAAAATCTACTTGTTTTTCATGTAACATTGCTATAACTTCATTAAGCTTATCTATAGCTTCATTTTTAGCACTTCCTTTAGTAGAGTATGAAAGCATTGCAACTTTAGGTTCTGCTCCTACAAGTTGTCTAAAGCTATTTGCACTCTCACAAGTTATATCTACAAGTTGTTCTTTTGTAGGAAACTCAATAAGTCCACAGTCTGAAAAAATTAATACACCATTTTCACCAAGTTCTGTTTTTGGAGATTCCATCAAGAAAAATGAGGAAACACTTCCAACACCTTCACGAGCTTTAATAATTTGAAGTGCAGGTCTTAAAGTATTAGCAGTTGAATGAATTGCACCACTAACAAGACCATCAGCATCTCCTGCTTTTACCATTAATGTACCAAAATACACTTTATCTTTAATAGTTTCGTGAGCCTGTTCTAAAGTTACGCCTTTAGCTTTTCTTAATTCATAAAAAAGATTTGCATACTCATCTTTTTTAGCAGAAGTGTTATTATCTACAATTTCAACTTTATCCCATGGCATTGAAATATTCTCTTCCTTACATAGATTTTCAATTTCTTCTTTATTTCCAATTAAAACAATATCTGCATATCCACCTTCTGCTACAATTGCTGCAGCAGATAGTACTCTTTTGTCTTCAGTTTCTGGTAGAACGATTTTTTTCTTGTCTAATTTAACTTGTTCTGCCATTTTTGCAACTATTCCTTTTAGTTCCATCTTATAATAATCCCCCTTTTATCTAATTTGCAATTTTTCCTATTTGAGATAAATTGCTAAATATATTCATATAATTTATATCTGTAAAGTATAAATACTTTTGATATACCATATTAATATTTCTTGCATATAGTCCAATACATGCAACCTCATCACTTAAAACATACTCAAGATTTTGTATATTTTTAGTAATATCTTCTACAGAACTATTTTTAACTTGTTCAAACGCTTGTGTAGTATTATTATTTATATCTATATAATCTCTTAAAAACTCTACATCTGGAATATCATTAATATATATGCTTGCAAGCACAAGATCAAAATCTCTATTTTGAACTTTTTGAATCACTTCATCTTTACTTAAAGCTTCTATTTCTATATATATTCCTACTTCTCTTGCCATATCTTTAACATTTTGTGCAAAGCTCATTTTTTCATTATCTTCTGCATTTACAAGTAGTCTCATAGAAGCACTCATATAGCTATCTTTTTGTGTTTCATAGATACCATTTGAATTTTGCCACCAACCAGAAGCATTCATAACATTTTTTGCTCCTGCAATATCATACTTGTATTTTATACTAGAATATAAAAAAGGTAAATCTATTATTTCAATAAAATTATTATCTGCCCTTTTTAATAAATCTTCTCTATTTAAAGAATACATTAGAGCTGTTCTTATTTCTTTTTGTGAGAAAATCTTTGAATCTTTATTGCCAAAAATAAATAATGTTTCACCATCTTTATATTTTTTTACATTATACTCTTTTTTACCAATTAACTGCATGTCATTATTACTTGTAGCAAAGAAACAATCTACTCTATCTTCGCCAAAATCTCTAATAATATCATCTAAAGAATTATATGACATAATAGTTAAGCTTTCAAGATTTAAATATCCATTACTTTTTGTTCTATTAAATGCAACAGATGTCTCATATGGCTCATATGTATAGCCATTATTAATTTTTTCTTCATCATCAAATACAGGAAAATCTAGTTTATACACAAAATATGGATCTGCAGTTGCTAATATAAATTTAAATGTATTTTTCTCTTCCATATCTTCAATAGATTGAATATTACTAATTCTAGAATAATATAGGGAGTTTTCTCCTTCATTTTTTATTCTATCAATAGAAAATCTAATATCATCTGCTGTAAATTTATATGTATCACTTAAGACTACCTTATATTCCGTATCTGTAATCTTTTCTATATTTTTAGCCAACATATAATTTATATCATAATTATTTCTAATTTTTACCAAACTTGGATTAATATTTCTAAACGCGTCACTAAGTATTAAGTTATGTGTTAAATATGCATTTGTTGTATCTAAATTAGATAATGCAACTTTTAAAGTATAATTTGTTTCAAGTGGAACATTATCTACCGCTATTTCATTTGTATTATTAAATACTGTTTGAGATATTTTTTTATCTATTTTTGTAATTTTAACAGAAACTATAGATAAAATTATTCCGGCTATTATACAAATTGCAATTATTGCCTGTCTTGGAATATACAACTTTTTCTTTTCTTCATTTAAAATTTTTTCTTTTTTAGGGCGTGCATATAATAGTATTTCTTGTTCTTTTTTCTTTTTTGTGTGCATTTTAAGTTTAATGTTAGATATAATTGAAGAGTTATCTTTTGGAGTATTTATAGATGAAAACGATTTAGCTTGCTTTTTTAAGCTAATTTTCTTTTCTTTTTTTATTCTACTTTCGTTATTTTTTCTCTTCTTTTCTAGTTGACTCTTCGTAATTGTCTTGTATCTACGAGAATCTATTATCTTAGCACTCAAAACACGACACCTAACTTTCTTAATACTCTACTTATATCTTGCCCAATTATATCATAAAAAGACTCAAAAAGATATAGTTTTATCTTCTTGAGTCTATTTTTTTAATTTAATATATTTTTAATTAATTTTTAGGTTCAACTACGAATTTAATTCCTGTTTTATCCTCGTTATCAATTGTCACCTCTGTGAAAGCTGGAGAACAAACAAGTTCTACACCTGTTGGTGCAACAAATCCTCTTGCGATTGCTACTGCCTTTACTGCTTGATTTATAGCCCCTGCTCCAATTGCTTGCATTTCTGCTCTTCCATTTTCTTTAACAAGACCAGCTATTGCTCCTGCTACAGAATTAGGGCTAGATTTTGCTGAAATTTTTAATATATCCATTTTCTACCTCCTATGATTTTATCTTTTGCTTAAGGAAAAATTGCTCTTTCCTTAATTTGATTATATATAATACTAAAACAATTTGCAATAATTAAAATCTTATTTAACCTAAAAATAATGTAGATTTATAACATTTTGTAACATAAGAAATATAACCCATAGTTGCATTAATATATATTATGTAGTATACTATAAGTACATGTAGTGAGATATAGACTTTTATAATTAAAAGGGAGAGTGATTGATATGTTTTTTGATTTTATCTTTGGTAATTCATATATTGATGTTAAGTATAAAGGAAGACTTTATTTAGAAGAATCATATGACACACTTAAATCAATGATGAATGATAGCAGTTCAACAATTACAGTTCATGTTACAGATCCATTTACTGGAATATTTACAGATACAAAAACAATAAATAAATCTGATATTACTAACTATGGATCTAATTAAAAAAAGAATACACTTATACAAAAGTGTATTCTCTTTTTTTATCTATTTAAGTTTTTATTAGAATTGTTCCTTTTTTCTTAAAGTGCTCATTGCAGCATATCCAATAACAGATATAAATGCAACAAGTAAAATGATTTGAATATCTGTGCTCATACCAGAACCAGTTTTTGGTAATTCATCTTTTTCATTATAAACTACACAAGCAATTTCTGATTCATCTTTAATATCAATTTGATATTCTGTATTATTTAGTTTATATCCATTTGGAGCTTTAGTCTCTTTAAAGTAATATGTTCCATAAACTAAATTATCTACTGAAGCTACACCATCTTGGTTAGTTATAACAGTTGCTACAACATTTCTATCCTCATCATAAATTGCAAATTCTGCATTTGCTAGAGGTTTATTTGTATCTTCAGCAACTTTATATATTTTCAAGCTTCCTCTTACATAGTAGTTAACCATGTTCTCGATAACGTTTTGTCCATCTTCAACAATTTCAAATGGATAAATTGTATTATCTACTTTTATTCCTTGAGGTGCTTTTGTTTCTTGATAGAAATATTTTCCTTTTTCAAGTTCTTTAGATTCTGCTACACCATTTTCATCTGTAACAATTGTATCTACAAGTTTCATATTTTCATCATAGATATTAAATGTAACACCTTGAAGTGGTACTTCATTTTCATCTACTTTAATAATTTTTAAAGTTGCCTCTTTAACTTTATTTACAACTGTTTTCTTAACAACTTGGTTGTTTTCAGTTAAAACAAATTCATATTTATTTGTATCAATTACACAGTTTTCTGCAGTAGAGATTTCTTGGTAGTAATATTTTCCTAGTGGTAATTTTGAAGAAGTTGCAACACCTTTATTGTCTGTTGTAATTACTTCAATTGCGTTACCATTTTCATCATATATTTTAAACATTACTCCGCCAAGAGCATATCCTTTATTTGTATATTTAGTAATTTCAAGTTGTCCTTTAGCATAGTAGTTAACCATGTTTTCGATAACGTTTTGTCCATCTTCTACTATTTCAAATGGATATTTAGTATTATCTACTACAATTCCTTCTGGAGCTTCAATTTCTTGATAGAAATATTTTCCTTTTTCAAGTTCTTTAGATTCTGCTACACCATTTTCATCTGTAACAATTGTATCTACAAGTTTCATATTTTCATCATAGATATTGAATTTAACACCTTGAAGTGGTTCATCATTTTCATCTACTTTAATGATTTTTAGTTTTCCTTCTTTAACTTTATTTACTACTTCTTTAGTTATTACTTGGTTATTTTCATTTAATATAAATTCATGAGCTGTAGTGTCCATTACAACATTTGAAGGAGCTTCTACTTCTTTATATGTATATGTTCCAAGCATTAATTTTTTAGAAATTGCTTTACCATTTTCATCTGTAACTATTGTATCTACTACATTACCATCTTTGTCTGCAATTTCAAATTTAACTCCTGAAAGTACTTTATTGTTACTATCATATTTAACAATTTTTAATTGTCCTTTTGCATAATAGTTAATCATATTAGCTATTACGTTTTGACCATCATATTGTACTTCAAATGGATACATAGTATTGTCTACTATAATTCCTTCTGGAGCTTCAATTTCTTGATAGAAATATTTTCCTTTTTCAATGTCTTTAGATACTGCTACACCATTTTCATCTGTAACAATTGTATCTATAACATTTTTATTTTCATCGTAAATGTTAAATTTGATACCTTGAAGTGGTTCATCATTTTCATCTACTTTGATTATTTTTAATTTTCCTTCGATAACTTTATTTACTACTTGACGACTTACTACTTGGTTGTTAGTTTCTAGTTTGAATTCATGAGTATCAGTATCCATTACAACATTTGATGGAGCTGATATTTCTTTATATGTATAAGTTCCAAGTGGAAGTTTTTTAGATGTAGCTTTACCTTGAGCATCAGTAGTTAAAGTGTCTACTACATTTCCTTTAGCATCTTTAATTTCAAATACAACACCAGATAAAGTTTTATTTTTGTTATCTATTTTAGTAATTTCAAGTTGTCCTTTAGCATAGTAGTTAACCATGTTTTCTACAACATTTTGTCCATCTTCTACGATTTCAAATGGATACATAGTATTGTCTACTATAATTCCTTCTGGAGCTTCAACTTCTTGATAGAAGTATTTTCCTTTTACAAGGTCACCAGACTCTGCAATACCAAATTTGTTTGTAGTCATAGTATCTACAAGTACTTTTTGTTCATTGTAGATATTGAATTTAACTCCTTCTAAAGGTTTGTTATTTTCATCTACTTTAATAATTTTTAAAGTACCTTCTTTAACTTTATTTACTACTTCTTTGTATACAACTTGATTATTATATTCTAGTTTAAATTCATGAGCTTCAGTATCCATTACAACATCTGATGGAGCTTCTACTTCTTTATATGTATAAGTTCCAAGTGGTAATCTTGAAGTTGTAGCTTTTCCTTGAGTATCTGTTGTAATAGTTTCAACTACTGTACCTTGGCTATTAGCAATTTCAAATTTAACTCCAGATAGAACTTTGTTGTTACTATCATATTTAGTTATTTGAAGTTGTCCTTTAGCATAGTAGTTAATCATGTTTTTAACAACATTTTGTCCATCTTCTACGATTTCAAAATCATACATAGTGTTGTCTACAATGATTCCTTCTGGAGCTTCAACTTCTTGATAGAAGTATTTTCCTTTTACAAGGTCACCAGATTCAGCAACACCTTGTGCATTTGTAGTCATAGAATCTACTAGAACTTTATTTTCATCGTAGATATTAAATTTAACACCAGCTAGTGGTTTATTATTTTCATCTACTTTAATGATTTTTAATTTTCCTTCTTTAACTTTGTTTATAACTTCTTTTGTTACAACTTCGTTGTCTTTAGTTAAAGAGAATTCATGTAATTTGTTATCCATTACTACATGAGCAGGCGCATCTATTTCTTGGTAGAAATATTTTCCTACTACAAGTTTTTTAGATTCTGCTCTACCATTTTCATCTGTAGTAATAGTATCTACTACTTCTTTAGCTTCATTTAAAATGTTGAATTTAACATTTGCAAGTAATGCTCCAGTACTATCATATTTAGTAATTACAAGAGTACCTTTAGCATATCTGTTAACTAAGTTTTTAACAACATTTTGTCCATCATATTCAATTGTAAAGTCATACATAGTATTATCTACTACGATTCCTTCTGGAGCTTCGATTTCTTGGAAATAGTATGATCCTTTAACAAGATCTCCAGATACAGCAATACCATTTTCATCTGTAACCATTGTATCTATTAATTGTTTGTTTGAATCATATAGATTGAATTTAACACCAGCAAGTGGTTTACTATTTTCATCTACTTTAATGATTCTTAATTTACCATTAATATAGTCATTTACAATTGTTTTTGTTATTACTTGATTATTTACAGTTAAAGCAAAAGGTCTAACTGTAGAATCTAGAACAATATTTTCTGGAACTTCTACTTCTTTGAATGTATATTCTCCAAGTGGTAATTGTTTAGATTGAGCTTTACCTTGAGCATCTGTTACTAAAGTATCTACAACATTGTTATTTTTATCATAGATTTCAAATTTAACATTTGCTAGAGGTTTAGAATATTCATCTACTTTATTAATTTTTAATGAACCAGAAGCAACAAAGTTTACAACTTTTTCTGTCACTACTTGATTATTAGTTTCAATATTAAATGTTTTAACTGTTGAATCTAAAATATAACCATCTGGAACATAAATTTCTTTATATGAATATGATCCTTTTCCTAAGTATTTTGAAGTTGCAACACCTTGTGCATTTGTAGTAATTGTATCTATAACTACTCCATTTGCATCATAGATTTCAAATTTTGCTCCTTCAATTACTTCGTTATTGTTATCTACTTTGTTAATGATTAATTGTCCTTTAACTTTTTCGTTAACAATATCTTTTCTAACTACTTGGTTTTTAGTTTCTATTTTAAATTCATGTTTTGCTGTATCCATTACAACATTTTCAGGTGCAGATATTTCTTGATAGTAATATGTTCCTAGTGGTAAGTTTTTAACACCTGCTAGTCCATCTTCATTTGTTGTAATAGTTGCTACAACTTCTTCATTTGAATTTAAGATATTAAATTTAACACCAGCTAAAGCTTTTTGAGAATCATCTGTTTTAACAATAACAAGTGAACCTTTATATCTTTCATTTGTTACTGTTTTATAGTATGTTCTGTTTGTATCTGTAACGCTAAATTTATATGTGTTTGTATCCATTTCGTATCCAGCAGGTGCTTTTGTTTCTTTAAAGAAATATGTACCATAATCTAGGTTAACTGTAGCCATACCTTTAGCGTCAGTTGTAACTGTAGTTAAGTAATATCCATCTTTGTCATAGATTTCAAATTCTACGCCTTCAAGTCTTTTGTTAGCGTCATCTATTTTTGTTATAACTAATTTACCAGTTATTCTTTCATTTACAAATTTAACATCTGTTACTTTATCTGCAACAACTGTTACATTTTGTGTTTTTGTTTTAATTACATATCCTTCTGGAGCTGATACTTCTGTTAAAGTATATTGTCCTTCAGGAACTTTATAAAATGAAATTTTACCATCTGATCCAGTAGTTACTTCACCTAAATTTTCTCCTTTAGAGTTTGTAAGTGAGAATACTGCACCTTTAACAGGTTGATCATCTTGGTCAACTTTAACAAGTTGAATTTCACCTAAATCATTTTTCTTAGTCCAGTTAATTTGTACATCTTTTTCAATAGTATTAGGCTCTGTTGAAGTTGTAACATAGTCTTGTACATATTGACCAGGTTTTGTATAAATTACACCAACTATTTTATCTAATTCTGCTTTAAAGTTAACACTAAATGATGTAGAAGCTTCACTTCTGCTCATTTGTACATAAACTGTATCTCCGTTTGCTAAACTATTTTTAGCATTTCCGTTTCCATCAACAATTCTTGCTGATGCTGGAGCGTTAACAAGTGATGCATTAATAGATCTTAATGTAGAACCATAGTTACCAGAAATTGTAACTGTATATGGTCCAATTAAAGCGTCTCCATCTTTGCTTCCTCTATCTTGAACATCGCTATTGTCGATTGTCATTGTAGGGAAATCTGTAAATGGATCTGCTTCTGCCATAGCAACAAGTCTTGCTGCTGCAGCTGTAGTTCTTTGGTAGAATCCTTCCATACCAGATTTTGGAGTAACATTATCTACTCTAAATATTAATCCAGATTTTTGAGATTCTCCTGTTCTGTTTAATACTTCCCATAATGCCATTTGTGTTGCCATATATGCTTCTTCATCATTATTTACACCTAATGATGCTGCTGAAGCATTTGGATAACCATGAACTAAGACTGCCATACCTTGGTCAGATAGGTAATCTCTAAAATTCATTGTTCCACTTGGAGCTGGACATGTATAGTCAATACAATATGCAGTTTGTCCACCAAGTGTAGCATTACTAAACCATACGTTTTTTCCGTTGTAAGAATCATAGCCCACTGCTCTGATTGCTGCTGCGTAAAATTGTAACTGATTAGCAGTTGCCTTAACAGCAAATGGAGAAAACTCAAGTGTTAATAATGTTACAAGAAGTATTAAACTAATAATTTTCATTTTTAGATTTTTAATACTTTTTAAACAATTCTTCATAAAAACATCTCTCCTATTTTTCAATTTTTGTCCCTGCTATTAACATAAGCGCAAAAACAAAGCAATACTATTGTAACATAGAGGTAATATTTTTGCAACCTTTTTGCGTTAATTTTGCAAAAATATTTTATGCAAATTATGTATACTGAACAATTGTTTTTATACTCAAATTTCAATATAGCTTAAAAGATAGCTATATTGCAGCATTAGTCGATTTATGTAATATATTTATAAGATAAAAAAAGCATTCTATGAAATTCATAGAATGCCAAAATTTATACCTTATATATTGTAATTGTTAGCGTATTATAATTGTAACTTGCTTCAAGTCTTATACTATATGGATTAACATTTCTAAAACTAAAGTCTAGAGTAGGTCCTGCAACAGTTGCCTCATATTTTACTGGTACGTATTTTACAGGATTTGTATGTGGTTTTCTCATAGTTACTATAAGTCCAGTATTTACTCCTTGCTCTTGAGCTGAAACAATTGAAGCATATAAAACACTAGAACTCATACAGACTCCACCGCCATTTCCCATTTCAACTTTTCCATTTACTTGGACATAGGAATCTACATATTTGTTCTCTTTTCCATCAGGAAAAATAGTTGCTAAATGTGAATATGTATGCCCAGGCTCAACTATTGTACCATTAATATAATCTGCTGCAACATGCATGTTATATCTACTACTTTCTCCATAACTACTTGTAGCAGTGTATGTAGCAATTATATTTTGATCTGGCTTTAGCATATTATTTGTATCAGAAGACAAAGCATTATACTCATCTTGAGACAAAACTTTAATATATTGTCCATCTACATATCCAACTTTCAAGTTTCCTTCAACTTTGTACCAACCATTTTGCATTTTTTCTAGAACTTTTACAACACTTCCAGAATTTAGAGTTGTTATAATATCTGAGCCTACATTTGCTCTTGCACGAATATTTAATGAATCTTGAGTTTTTGCATATGTATCTGTAGAATAAACTTTCTCTGCAATTATTTCTTTCTTTTCTTCGTCTGTTAAGACTTTCAAATAATCTCCACTAACGTATCCAGTTTTATCTCCATGAGATACTTTGTACCAACCATTTCTAATTTTAGCAAGAACGTTCAAATTCGAGTTATTTGGTATTACATCAAGTACTTTTCCATCTAAAGAAGGAAAATCTCTTAAATTCAAATTTGCAGTGTTTACTCCATATGTTTCTTTATATGTTTCTATCTCGTCTGTTTCCTTTTCTTCAACAGGTAATACTTGTTGCTCTTCTACTTTGCTTTCAGTAGGTTTGTTATCCCTATTTTGAACATATAAGTTTGCAAGTATAAATGCTACCATAACGCCAATCAAAAATAACACAACGATGATGATTCTTTTTAGAAAATCTTTCATTAATTCTCTACCTCCTTTTAAATAATCATTTTCCAGGTGAATATTTATTTTTGCATGAAAGATTATATTATGTAAAGGAGTGTTTGTCAAGAAAAAGTAAAAAAATGAGGCATATACTGCCTCATCTTATTAATTAAATTTACTTTTTATATCATCAAAAATAGATTTCTTCTTAACATTTACTTCATCTCCAAATGACTGAGCAAATTTTTTAAGAAGTTCTCTTTGTTCATCATTTAATTTTTTAGGTACATCAACGTCTACTACAAATTCTAGAACACCTCTTCCTTTACCATTAAGTATTGGAATACCTTGATCTTTAACTCTAAACTTAGTACCACTGCTTGTTCCTTCAGGAATGCTAAATTCCATTTCACCTTCAAGAGTCGGTATTTTAATATCTCCACCAAGAACCATTTTAGCAAATGGAACTCTAACATTTGCAAAGATATCATAACCTTCTCTTCTAAAGTATTTGTGTGAACCAACTTTAACAACAACATAAATATCTCCATTTGGTCCACCTTTAAGTCCTGCATCTCCTTCTCCTCTTAGAGGAATTGCTTGACCATTATCTATACCTGCTGGAACATTGATTTCTATTTTTCTATTCTTTCTAACAGTTCCTTTTCCACTACATTTTTCACATGGTGTTTGAATAACCTTACCAGAACCAGAACATTTATCACAAGTACGAACTGTAGAAAATGATCCCATAATAGTATTTTGCGTTACTTGAATTTTTCCTCTACCACCGCATTTATCACAAGTAATTATCTTACTTCCAGGTTTTGCTCCAGAGCCATTACAAGTATCACATTTTTCATTTCTAGTAATATTTATTTCTTTTTTAACACCAAAAGCAGCTTCTTCAAACTTTAAGTTCAAAGTAGTTCTAATGTCTGCTCCTTTTGTAGGGCCAGAAGACTTTCTAGATGATGAAAATCCACCACCAAAAACACTACCTAAAATATCTTCTAGGTCAATATCCATTCCAAAGCCATCAAAGCCACCAAATCCGCCATAACTTCCATATGAGCCACCACCAAAGCCAGCTTGTTCAAAGTTAGAACCAAATCTATCATATTGAGCTCTTTTTGTATCATCTGACAATACTGAATATGCTTCATTTATTTCTTTAAACTTTGCTTCAGCATTCTTTTTGTCTGCCTCAGTATGTTGAGCATCAGGATGGTATTGTTTTGCAAGTTTTCTATATGCCTTCTTAAGATCATCTGCAGTTGCATCTTTTGATACACCTAAAATTTGATAATAATCTTTAGATTCTGCCACAAATCCTTCCCCCTATACTAAAAATACAGGGTGGTAGGCCACCACCCTTATATTTAATTATTATTATTCTTATCTTCTAATTATTTATTGTCATCTTCTACTTTGTAATCTGCATCGTGAACAACATTGTCTTCACCAGTTGCAGTATTTTCTGTAGAATCAGCAGCTGTAGCACCTTGTGCTTGAGATGCTTGAGAATATAATTTAGATGTTAAATCATAGAAAACTTGAGTTAATTTGTCTGTTGCACTCTTAATAGCATCTGTATCTGTTCCTTCAAGAGTTTTCTTTAAGTTTGCAAGTTCAGATTCAACTTTAGATTTTTCTTCATCTGAAATTTTACCTTCAAGATCTTTTAATGTTTTTTCTGTGTTATATACAAGAGAATCAGCGTTGTTTCTAATTTCAACTTCTTCTTTTCTCTTTTTATCTTCTGCTGCATGAGCTTCAGCTTCTTTAACAGCATTTTGAATTTCTTGTTCTGTTAAGTTTGTAGAAGCAGTAATAGCAATTTTTTGTTCATTGTTTGTAGCCATATCTTTTGCAGATACGTGAACAATACCGTTTGCATCAATATCAAATGTAACTTCAATTTGAGGTACTCCTCTTGGTGCTGCTGGAATTCCAGTTAAGCTAAATCTTCCAAGAGTTTTATTGTATGATGCCATTTCTCTTTCACCTTGTAGAACGTGAACTTCAACAGATGTTTGACCATCAGCTGCAGTTGAGAATATTTGAGATTTTTTAGTTGGTATTGTAGTATTTCTTTCAATTAATTTAGTAAATACTCCACCATATGTTTCAATACCAAGTGATAGAGGTGTTACATCTAGTAATACTAGGTCTTTAACTTCTCCAGTAAGTACACCACCTTGAATTGCTGCGCCAATAGCAACACATTCATCTGGGTTGATTCCTTTATATGGTTCTTTACCAGTAATTTTCTTAACTGTTTCTTGTACTAGAGGTACACGAGTTGAACCACCAACAAGTAAGATTTTATCTAGTTTATCAAAAGATAATCCTGAATCTTTCATAGCTTGGTTAACTGGTCCTACAGTAGATTCTACTAGGTCTGCGATTAATTCTTCAAATTTAGATCTAGTTAATGTAATATCTAAGTGTTTTGGTCCTGTTGAATCTGCAGTAATGAATGGTAGATTAATTTGTGCTTGCATTACGCCAGAGAGTTCAATTTTAGCTTTTTCTGCAGCTTCTTTTAATCTTTGCATAGCCATTGAATCTGTAGATAAATCAATTCCATTGTCTTTTTTGAATTCAGCTACTAAGTAGTCCATAATTCTTTGGTCGAAGTCATCTCCACCTAGTCTGTTGTTACCAGCTGTAGCCATAACTTCAAATACACCATCAGCAATATCTAGTATAGATACATCAAATGTACCACCACCTAGGTCATATACCATGATTTTTTGTTCTGCATCTTTATCAAATCCATGAGCAAGAGATGCAGCTGTTGGTTCGTTTACAATTCTTAATACTTCTAGTCCTGCAATTCTACCGGCATCTTTAGTTGCTTGTCTTTGAGAATCTGTAAAGTAAGCTGGAACTGTGATAACAGCTTGAGTTACTTTTTCTCCAAGATAGTTTTCAGCATCTTCTTTTAATTTTTGAAGAATCATAGCTGAAATTTCTTGTGGTGTATAATCTTTATTTTCTATTTTTATTTTTTTATCAGAACCCATATCTCTTTTAATTGAGATTACTGTTCTATCGTGGTTTGTAACCGCTTGTCTTTTTGCTACTTGACCTACAAGTCTTTCACCATTTTTAGCAAATGCTACAATAGATGGAGTTGTTCTTGCTCCTTCAGCATTTGGAATTACTATTGGTTCACCGTTTTCAATAACGGCAACACATGAGTTTGTTGTTCCTAAGTCTATACCTATAACTTTTGACATATTAATTACCTCCTAAAAATACAAAGTTACTTAAAATATATACTACTCAAATCATTGAGTAAATAACTTAATTAAAAATAATTAGTTTGCTACTTTAACCATTGTGTGACGAATTATTTTATCACCAATTTTGTAGCCTTTTCTAAATACATCTACTACTTCTTTTTCACCATAATTTTCATCTTCTACATGCATAACTGCTTCGTGAATATTTGGATCAAATGTAGTATTCATTGCCTCAATTTCTTCAACACCGATATTTTTTAAAGTATCAATTACTTGATTATAGATCATTTGCATTCCTTCTTTAAATGATTCATCAGTTGTTTCAGCAGAAAGTGCTTTTTCAAATGTATCAAGTGTTGGTAGAAGTTGACCAACAATATCTGCAGAAATTGTATTGTACATCATATCTTTTTCTTTAGATATACGTTTTTTGAAGTTATCAAATTCAGCCATATTTCTTTTTAGATGCTCATAATATTCTTCAGATTTTTCTTTTTCTTGTTTTAATTGAGCTTTTAAAGATTCAATTTTTGAATTTTCTTTAACTTCTTCTTTTTCTTCTTTTTCTTCTTCCTCTGGGATAGTATCTTCTACTATCTCTTCTTCTAGGATTTCTTCTCCCTTTTCTTTCTTACTCACTATTATCCCCCTTTTCTACTTTTTCTTTATTTAAACCCAAAGCATTATTGAATTTATCATTAATATATTTCAATGTGGATATTGTCTTTGCATAATTCATTCTTTTTGGTCCAATAACTGATAGCTTACCTAACTTCTTATCACCAGAAGAGATATCTAATGAAATAACACTATAATCATTTAATAAAACTTCTTTATTTTCTGAACCAATAACTATGCTTAATTTATTGTCTTTACTACTATCGAGTGCAGAATCTATTATTTCTTTTGTTGAAATCATATTAATAAAATTTTTAACTGTCTCAACATCTGAAAACTCAGGATTTTCTAAAATCTTTTCTACGCCACTATTAAGTTTTTTCATGTTTTTAGACATTTCATACTTAATACTATTTACTATTTCTTCCATAACAACTGAAAAATTTTCAAGATCTCTTTTAATTATATTATTTAATGCTAAATGTAATTCCTGAAGTGGAGTTCCTGTCAAATCCTGATTTAAAATATCTGTCATCTTGTCTAAAACTTTATCCTCAACAGTATCTGTAAGTTTTGCAATACAATCTTTTACAGTTCCATTTTTAGACATTAATACAATCAATACTAAATTATCTGATATCTTTACTACTTTAATATTTTCAATTGTATCTGAATTATTTCTAGTAATAACGGTAGGTGTAGATAAGACTTTAGATACTACATCTGCGACTTGTTCAAATATATCATCTACATCTCCATAGCCACTTAAAGTATTATTTATATAGTCTATATCTACCATAGATAATTTTCTTTCTTTCATCAAATTATCTACATAGTAACGATAACCTTTTGTAGAAGGAATACGACCAGCGCTTACATGCGGCTGCTCTAAGTACCCTTCTTCTTCAAGCTCTTTCATATCATTACGTATTGTAGCTGAACTATAATCTAGATGATATTTTTCTACTAAAGTTTTAGATCCAACTGGTTCTGCAGATTCAATATAATCTTCTACTACAGAAGAAAGTATCTTTTTCTTTCTTTCATCTAAACTCATATTATCACCAATTTATTTTTTAGCACTTAAAACACTCGAGTGCTAAATTCATATATTGTTATACACCTATTAAATGATAATGTCAACAATTATTTAACCTTTTTTGATTAATTTTTGTGAAATTTTTTTCACAATGGAAAACACTCAATTTTTTATGTAAAATTATATATCTTCTCAGTATTTTAATTTATCATTTTATGCAAAAAAGGAGTGAAATTATTAATTTCACTCCAATATTTTTTATTCAAACTCTATATCTTCAAATTCATTCCAAGCTCTCTCTTTCTTTTCTTCATCCTCTTCAAATTTCTTTTTACCTTTAAAATATGCATAAATAGCAAAGATAAATAAAACTAAAAGTGGAAATACTAAAAAGCATACAATAATTATTATTAAATCTAAAATATTATTATCCATATTATCCTTTCAAATAATTGTTATTTAAGAGATATTATATATACAATAAAAGTAACAAATAATAAAAATATTGCTATTTCTGCAAGTGTAACTGCAGGATTTTGCTCGCTTTTATTATAGTCACTACATGCCTCTTTAGCAACTTGCATAATCTTATTTGAAGGAGTATTACCATCATTAACTAAGATATTTGCAGATGTCTCGATGCATTTTACATATTGTTCTTGTTTGTATTTTTCATAATTAAAACCAATTATTGCTGAGCTAATAACAAGTCCAGCACATACTGCAAGTCCAATAATATATATAAATTTACTCTTTTTTGAATTTGTCATATTTTCCTTTACTTTATTAGTTAATATTAAAAATAATAAGGATATTAATCCATGTATTACCTCCATTATTAATACATATTCATTATAGCATTTTATCTAAATTATGTCAAATAAAAAGGAGTAAACAAACGTCTACTCCTTTACACATTCACAACATTGTGAACTTTTAATATTATCATTACTTTTATCTTGTTGAGAATTATTAATAATTGAAAAAAATATCAATAAAAATATTATTCCTATAACAAAAGTAATAATAAAAGATATATGATCTTTCTTAGATGCCTGGCTCATAGTCTTGCTCCTGTTCATATTCTTAAATCTAATAAATATTAATGTTTCATTTTTTCTAGATTATACTCTTAAAAATAAAGATAGTCAACAAAAAAGAAGCAAGACTATTGTCTTACTTCTTATAACTACTATTTATATTATTTTGTAGCTTTAACTTTTCTTACTGTAACAAATGCAATTCCTGCAACACATACTATAGCTAATGTAGCAATTGCAACTACTGGAATATCTCCTGTATTTACAAAGTCTATAACCATTTCATCTCCTGTTACATAAACTCTATGTGGAGTTGTATCTAAATCATATTCTTCTGGAGCTTCAAGCTCTGTATATGTATACCAACCTTGTGGTACATCTTCAAATACATAAATACCATTTTCATCTGTTACACCAGTTTCATAATATAAGCCTTCTTCTTCACTCTTAAGTTCAAATTTACAATTTGGAACTAAGTTTGACTCTTCATCTGTCTTTACAAATTTAACATTTGTTGTTGGTCTATAGTTTTCAACTTCAACTAATGAATTAACAAAATGTCCTTCCTCATCAAAATGAGCTACAAACTCATGTGGTTCAGTATTTAATTTATATAGTCTTCCATCTTCCCTATATACATCAGGAGCTTCAATTTCTGTATAAGTATATGTTTTTCCCTCTTCAAATAAATCTTCAGGAATATGAGCATAACCATCCTCATCTGTTACTGCATACATCAATAGTTCTCCTTCACTATCCCTTACTTCAAATTTACAATTTGGTACATCTTCGCCAGTAAATATATCAGTTTTATGGATACCTACGCCAAATGTTGGAGTTTCATCTACAACTTCGTATACAGTAGCTTCTGGATTTGAAGCTGTTACAGCAAGTGGAATACCTCTTTTTGCAATTTCATATTTAGCAGGTGCTTTAACTTCTTTTAAGAAATAATCACCTTTTGGTATTTCATACATTTCAAGAATACCAATATTATCTGTAGTAAATTTAGCAACTGTTTGTTCTCCTGTTAATGGATTTATTTCCATTAATTTTGTTTTACCTTCTTCATCTAACCAAAGTTCATATTCAGCATCAGGAACAACCTTAATCTTTTCAGATTCAATATAGTTTTCAGTTTCCTCTCTAGTCATAGTTGATATTGAAGTTGCAATATCAGCCTTTCTTTTCTTATAGCCATCACTATTAATAGTCTTTTTATTTAATGTTATAAGACCTGTATCAGTTGAAGTAGAAACTTTAATAGCTCTTGCATAACCATATTCAACTTCATTTACTATATCTGGTCCTGGGACTTCTACAACATCCTCATTACCTTCAGGTTTATATTTAAGCTCAAAATCTACTTTTTCATTACTTAATTTATAAGGATATGATACATATAATTCTTGTACATAGTATTTTCCTTTTGGAAGTTCTACTGTTTTAACTAAAGTATCATCATCTGCTTCAAGTAAATCTACCATATCATTAGCATCAATTACTATTTCACCATTTACTGTTTTTATTGGTTCTTTAGCAAAAATACCAAATACAGCATGTTTTTGTGCATAACCATTAGTATATTTAAATTGTTCAAATATTTTTTTGAAAGTATATTTTAATTTTTGTCTTACATCATTAACTTCTAATGTTGCTGTTGCTGACTCAACATATTGATCTTTATTTTCTGCAGGAACATACTTAGGTGTTGTATCTAACACATATCCTTCAGGAACTTCATATTCAACTACTTTATAGTTTCCTGGGAATAAAGTATCTTTAGAATATGCATAGCCATATTCATCTGTAGTAATATCATCTACTTCTGTATCTTTTCTAACTCTTAAAACTCCATCTGGAGTATAAATATCTTCAGCTGCATAAATTTTATATGATACTCCTTCTAGACCACCAACAGTATAATCTGCAACATATTTTTCTCTTTCTATTATATCCCCATCAGTTTCTGTATAAGATACAGTTTCTGTATGAGCATCTGTTAATCTTTCACCAGTTTTATATAATTTAATATTAACATATAGTGGATTATCTGGCATGCTTACTTCATACATAAATTGACCAACTTCGATTGGACCAGGATCTACTATATTTTCTGGAACTCTAGCAACAACTTTATTTATTGTAATGAATTTTCCACCTTTTGTCTTATCTCCTAAGTCATTTGTATCATCTGGAATTCTCCATTCATCTTGTAAATAATATCCTTCAGGTGGTTGTGTTTCATAAACAATATAATTTCCTGGATATAATTGCTTTGGAGTAAATAAGTATCCATCTTCATTAGTTACAAATTCAGAAATGTCATTATACATATCACTCATAACAACCCATTTTTCATTGTCAACATCCCAAATTTTAAACTTAGCTCCAGCAAGTGGAACAATGTCTCCAGTAGATTTATCTTTTTTAATTATTTTTAACCAAACTGGTACAGGTTCATCACTTACTATTCTTAGTTCGTCATCTTCTTCTTTATCTATATCTACAGGTTCAGGTTGAATAAAGAAATCATTTGTTTCTTCTCCATCTGCACCTTTAACCTCTGTAATTGTATATTTACCAAAAGGAATTGTATATATACCATATTGACTTAGAGTTTCACATCTAAATTCAGCTTTTCCTTCTTCATTAATGATACCTTCATAAGTTTGAGTAGGATTGCTATCTAATGTAAGCTTTAATATAGCGCCTACTGCAAGACTACTTTCACTTGAATTTGGATCACCAACTTCTTTGATAACTTCAACTTTTCCAGTAATGATTTTATCTGTATGAGACATATGATCATTTGTAACTTTAGGAACATTTTGTCCCTCATATTCTACAGTAAACTCTATATGTCTATCATTTAAGTTATATCCTACTGGAGCCTTAGTCTCAACCCAATAATAATTACCCATAGGTAAGTTTTCAACTTTTGTTGTATTTCCTTCACTATCTGTAGTTCTAGTATCAACTAGTTGTCCATTAGAATAAATTAATGTTTCACCTTCATATATATCTTCATTAGCTCTTAACTCATAAACTGCTCCTTCAAGTTTTGCATCTCCTAAAGGAATTTTTCCAGTTACTTCATCTCCTTTAGACATATCTGAAGAACCTTTAGCATAATTATTTTTCATAGTATATGTAGCTGTTCTATTTTCATCTACACCTATTGTTAATGCTCTAGAATCTAGAATTAAGTTTGGAACTACTTCTAATTCTGTAATTGTATAAGTACCTATATCTACATCTGTAAATCTTGTTAATTCTTTTGTACTTGTTATATATTCATCAAAATGATATGGTCCAGTAATGTGGAATCTTACTCCAGCAACAGTAACATTATGTTCATCTATTTTTTGTATTGCTAAGTTACCAACTGGACGAGAAACGTTACCACTAACACTTATATTAGTATCTGGAACATTGTAAGTACCACTATTTGGTGTAACAAGAATTTGAGTATAATTTTCATAACCAGCTCTAGTAGCTGTTACGTGATATTCTGTAGCTCCATAATATACAGTACCACTACCACCATCTGCATGCGCATTAATAGATGTTGAATGAGTACCTTTAAATTGAGTTCTTGGACATACTATTTTAATTGAATGGTCTCCACCACCAAGATTTACTTCACCATTTTGTCTTGCACCATCTACAAGCATATATGAACCATTTGGTCCACTAAATGAAATTCTAGCACTACCTCCAACACTTGCTGTCACTGTGTTAGATTCAAAAGCATCATCTGCTTCAACATAAGAATAAGTTAAACTAGAACTATTAAATGATACTGAGCTAGCAGAGCTTCCAGTTTGAATTACTCCTCCACCAGTATATAAGCTACTAGCTTCATTTATTAAGTTATATACTCTATTTAAATCTCCGCCATTTTCAGCAGTTAAGCCATCAGTTCCATCTGTAATACCCCAAATTGCTGCTTGTTTTTCTTGATCATTGTATCCGCCATGTAATATTATATAACTCAACATAGCGCCTTTTCTTTCATCTAAAACTTGATAGCCAACAGTAGTTTCGTATGTTTGACCAACAATATATTGAACATGTGCTTGAACACACCATGCGCCCATCAAATTATGATTAGCATCAAACAAACCATATCTCCACTTTGTATGAGTTGTGTATGAGCCAGATGATGAATGCGTAAAATAGTTAGTATCTGAAGCATATGTGCCCATATCTGCATTTCTTGAAGATGTATAAACATCAGCACGAACAGTTCTAGTATTTATACACATTGCAAGAACAGTTAAAACTACAAAGCAGAATACTTTAAGTATTATTCTTTTCATATACACTTTCCCCTTTCTTTATCATATTCTACAACTATATTTTATATAATATTTATAATATAATAAAGAAACTAATGTTGTTGTAACAATAATTTAACATATATGCATTATAATTGACAAAAAAGGATGAATTCTTTTTGAATTCATCCTATAATTATTAACTATCTTCTTTCAGATGGAGTTTTTGCTTCTTCAATCATACGGCTAATAAATTCATCTCTTGCCATATCTTGTTTTTCTTCTACTCCTCTTTCATTAACATTTACTCTGTTTTCATCTACTTCTCTGTCACCTACAACAATGATATAAGGTATTTTTTCAAGTTTTGCTTCTCTAATCTTGTATCCTACTTTTTCTGCTCTATCATCTACATCTACTCTTATTTTTGCTTTTCTTAAATCAGCTTGAAGAGCTTTAGCATATTCAATATGTCTATCTGCTATAGGTAGTATTTTAATTTGATGAGGTGCAAGCCACATTGGTAGATTTCCTTTAGTTTCTTCAAGTAAGAATGAAATGAATCTATCTGAAGAACCAAGGATTGCTCTATGAACAACTACAGGTCTGTGATCTTGACCATCTTCTCCAACATAAGTTAAATCAAATCTTTCAGGAAGAGCAAAATCTAATTGGCAAGTTGGAATTGTTACATCATGGTTAAGAGCAGTCTTAATTTGAATATCTATTTTTGGTCCATAGAAAGCTGCTTCTCCTTCTGCTTCATAAAATTCAATTCCAAGTTCTTTAAGAATTTCTCTTAATTGTCCTTCTGCAGTCTCCCACATTTCATCATTATCTATATATTTTTCTTTATTTGCTTTATCTCTTAAAGATAATCTATATTTAAATGATGATGCTGGGAATCCAAAATCTTTTTGATATACTTCAGTAATTAAAGTTAAAACTTTACCAACTTCTTCTTTAATTTGGTCTGGTCTAACAAATAAGTGAGAATCATTTTGACACATTTGTCTAACTCTCTCTAGTCCACATACAGCTCCACTATCTTCATATCTAAAATCATTTGCAAGTTCTGCAATTTTAATTGGTAAATCTTTGTATGAACGTAATTCATTCTTGTATATTAACATATGGTGTGGACAGTTCATTGGACGAAGTACTAATGCTTCATTATCCATTTCCATTACTGGGAACATATCATCTTTATAGTGATCCCAGTGACCAGAAGTTTTATATAAATCTGTAGTTGCAAGAGAAGGAGTATAAACATGGTCATAACCAAGTTCTAACTCTTTATCTTGAATATATCTTTCAAGTATTCTTCTGATAGTTGCACCATTTGGAAGATATAAAGGAAGTCCTGCTCCAACAAGTCTATGAGTCATAAATAGTTTTAGGTCTTTACCTATTTTTCTATGATCTCTTTGTTTTGCATCTTCTAACTCTTGCAAATACTCATCTAGTCCTTCTTTAGAATCAAAAGCTGTAGCATAGATTCTTTGAAGCATTTTGTTTTTCTCGTCACCTTTCCAATATGCTCCAGTAATACTCATTAATTTGAATACTTTAACTGCTTTTGTATATAACATATGAGGTCCAGTACATAAATCTACAAATTCACCTTGTTTAAAGAATGATATATCTTCTCCTTCAGGTAACTCTTCAATAAGCTCAACTTTATATGGCTCATTTCTGTCTTTCATAAGCTTTATAGCTTCATCTTTTGGTAAAATGAAAGCTTCAACCTTTAAGTTTTCTTTAATTATTTTTTTCATTTCAGCTTCTATTTTTTCTAAATCTGATTCTTGTAATTTAGGTTCAACATCTATATCATAATAGAAACCTTTTTCAATAAATGGTCCAATTGCAAGCTTAGCTTGTGGCCATAATCTTTTAACGGCTTGTGCCATTATATGAGAACAAGTATGTCTTAAAACATTTAAATCTAGTTCTCCTTCATAAACTTCATTATTCTTATTTACATATTTACTCATTTTAATCACTCCTATAATATTATTTACTTTTAATTTTTAGTTTATTTTTTCATTTTAAATAATATTATTCTCTCGTGACTTTAACAAAAATATTTAACATAGAACCATTTCCTCCTTTTAAGAATTAAAGTATGACAAAAAATGTACCCCTACAGACACATTTAATGCCTATAGGGGTACAAATTATTATTTGCACGGTTCCACCCTAATATTTTACTTAATTTAATGATTTTTTATACGAAAATCTAAACGGTAGTTTCCTACTAACTCAGGGGTAGTCTTCGGTAAAGTCTTTCTTAAGTTAGCTTACAGCCCATGACTAACTCTCTCTTGAAGCAGTGTCAATACTTACTCGTCCCTTCAACGTTATGTGAATATTATAACACTTTTAAATAGTAAAGTCAATTAATTATTAGCTATCTTCTCCATTTTCCATTCTAGCTCTTTCATTAATTATAGTATAATTATCATAATAATTTGGATCATTATCATAGACTCCATCTTTATATTTTATATTATAACCTCTTCTTTGGAAGAACCAAGAATACTCTGGATCATGTTTATATATAAAATCTATCATTTCTTCCTCTGATGGATAAGGAGAAACATAGTCTGCTTTATATACAGCGTCATCTTCTAAAAATACAGAGCCATCCTCTTTGAAATACAAAGTTTTATAAAAATAATTTGTTTCACAATTTGTTTTATCAAAACTTCCAATAGATCTAGAGCCTATCGATGCATATGGTGAACTTGATGTACTAATTAAAGCAGCTATAAACTTTTCTTTATTAGAATTTTTTAATACATCTAAGGCAACCTCCAAACGCATGCTATATCTTACTCCATTATAATATAAATATCCATTTTGAATAGAATATTTATTTGTATAATCAATATAATCAGGTTTAGCAAAATTGCCAAAGTTAATTGTACCCGAAAAATTATAATAATTATTTGGATTTTGCATAGAAGTATTCCTTAAATTATTTAAGTAATACTTATCCATGTAATTTTTTGCCAATGGCATCAAATCATCTGCAATATAAGACAAATACATATCTGCAAAAAAATTATTTTCATTTATAACATACCTACATTCTGGACTCATTGAATATAATCCTTGCATATTAACAAAAACATAGGCATCATCATTTCCAAGTTTTTTCTCATATAAATCTTTATTTGACGCAAATCTTTTATAAATTGCAACATAATCTTTATACTCTGTCAAATCAATATAAGCTTTTCTAGTATACATTCTCTCTGACTTAGGTATTATTTTTTCTGCTAAATCATAAATTGTAACTCCATCAGTTGAAACTGTAAAATTTAAATTTCCATTTAATTCTTTATAATAATTTACAGCTTTTATTGATAAATCTTCTGCTTCAGAAAAGTCTATATTTGCGATATCCGAATAGTATCCACCACCTGAAGACTTATTATCTTTATCAATAGTCCAAGCAGCACTTTTTAATATAGCATCAGAGATTATAGATGCAATAGGTGCAGAAGATACAAATATATCATTAAAATTAATTTGCTCACCAGTCTCTAAATTAAAATTATAACCTTTATATATAGTATCACTTCTGCCAACACTATAATTAATTTGAATAGATAAAATATTTCCAAAATTTCCCATCACACTTTCATATCCATTAACATGACTTTCAGGTGTTCCTTCTAGCGATAATGCTGCATTTAATAACGTATCATTAATCATTTTTTCAATATTTTTATCTTTTAATCCCGAAACTTGTACTATTCTAAAAGAATGATATACTTGGTCGTACGGTATTTTATTATTGCTATCTTCTATTTGTCTATTCTTATATTCATAACTCTTATATGACAAATCATTAAAACTATATGTATCATCTATTTTGGCTACATATTTTAAATCGGGATCTTCTTTTCTTTCAACACTTTCATCAAAAACACTTTCTACTTCTTTTTCTATTTTATATTTAGCTTTTAAATCTTGTATTTTTAAATATGTTACTCCAATTGAAACCACAACTACTAGAAGTACAATAAGAACTAGGAGGGTAGTTCTAGTATTTCTATTCTTCTTTTCTTTTTTAACTTTACCACCCTTCTTATCTACTGTAATATTCATTTTTGGTTCAACCGAAGAAATAATATTATCATTTTCAATTTCTTGAGTTTTATTTTCTACATTTTCTGTTACAACTTCTACTGTTTGTGTTTGTCCAGCTACTACATCATTTGAAATTGAATCAGCACCACTTCTACTTGTTTTTTCAATTTCTTCATTCATAGTATCACCTCATTATTTTACAGGTGTAACAGGTACATATCCAGCTTTTTGAGCTACTCTTTGTCCTCTTTCAGAAAGCATAATTTCTTTAAGTTTATATGCTGGTGAGTCTTCTCCATCACCTTTTCTTGTAACTGCATAGTATGCTGTATTATATGGATAAGTTCCTGCTTGAATATTTTCTGCTGTAGGTTTTACATCATTTATAGCTAATAACTTAATGTTACTTGCAACTTCTGGGTCAATTGTTTCAAACATAGTTGTTGCATAGTATAAATATGAATAACCTAATGAATATTTACCATTGTTATAATTTGATACATAATTTACTATTTGAGCCATTGTCTCAAGTAAGTTTTCTGTTTTTGGCTCCATTAATGTTTTATCTTTCATAACTAAGTTTTCCATACCAGTTTGACTTCCAGAGTTTCTTGGTCTTTGATAAGCTACTATTTCAGCATCATCTCCACCAACTTCTTTCCAGTTAGTTATTTCTCCAGAATATATTCCTTGAATTTGATCAGTAGTTAAAGAGTCTACTGGATTCTCTTTATTAACATAGAAAACAAAACCTTCTTTTACAACTGGTGTTACATCTAGTTCAACACCATGATCTGCTGCATATTTAAGTTCGTCTTCACTTGGTTGTGTAACAACAATTAGATCTACTTCGCCATCTACAAGTCTTAAATAACCTGGATGAGTATTTGTATAATCTAAAGTACTTACATCTATATTTTCATCTCCTGTGAAATTTTTAATAAATGCATTTGTTAATGGTTGAGTAGCTAAAGATGCATCTACTTTTGGATAATTTTCTAAAGTATATAAAGGCTCAGTCATTTGTCTTTCATACTCTTCTTGAGCAGCCTTTTCTTTCTTTAAATTATTTTCTACAATTGATGTAGTAATAATGTAGCCTGCAACGCAAGCAATAATTACTATAAGTAAAATAATAGCAATTGTAATTAATGATTTATTCTTTTTCATAATAAAACCTCCATTTATTTACATTAAAATAATATTATATATAAAAAAAATAATCAACAAATAAAAAAAATAAAAAATAAAAAAGATAGATTTAACTTTCATTAAATCTATCCTTTAATATTATTTTCCCTTAATTGTTTCAGTTAACACCCTAACATATTTTGAACCACGCTTTTCAAAAATATTATATGTTACATTAAACTCTGTCACCTCACGAGTGACAATTTCTGAATTTCCATCTCCATTTAGATCTGCAACAAATTCTACTGAATATAATGGAAAATCTAATGAGTTATCTAAATCTTTTGTATAACTATATTGTACAATTTTTGCATTTCCATTAACTACAGCTATAATTCCATTATACACTCCACCAAAAGCACCTTTTTGATTGCTTGTAACAGTAATTAGTTTTAATGGCTCATTTACATTAATATATGCAGAATATACATTTGTAATATTTATTGTATTATTATATGCTCTATAAATACCTAAAGCTTTTTTTACATAGTCATAGTCACTTTCTTGAATACTAGTCTCACTAAAATTAGAAGAAAGTGCATAGTTTTGAGTTGAGATTGCAAAAAATTCATCTATATAGTTTGGATATGATGTATTGCAAAAAACACTATCACCATATGTATATAAACTTTCAAGTTTATATGCACCTGCACTCTTATCTTTAGTATATACATTTATATCTATATTAGCTTTATTTATACTTTTTAGATAATATTTACTACTACTTACCCATTTATTTCCATAAAGTCCACCAACAACTAAGTTATCTATAATAATTGGTTGAGAGTTTTGAGCAATTTCTTCAGATACATTGGATGCTTCATTTGAAGTATTAGTAATATTAATTGTATGTTTTAAGCAAAAACCAAATAACATTAAAAGTCCAAAAGCTAAAACTAAAACTAGTAATATAGCTAATAATAAGCCAAATCTTTTAAATTTAAGTTGTCCTTTAGAATATTTTTTCATCTAATACACCCACTTTCCTGCATCAAATGAGAAAACACAACCACAATATTTCTGCATATAAAGACCATATTCTCTTGCTTTCTTTTGTCCCTCATAATATGTATGTCTGTAGTCTGAATAAACATAATCTACTCCATACTTTTTAGATAATAGTTCTGCTACAAAATTAATAGCATCATGATTTTGAAATGGACTTCTTGTAAGTGTTGTAGAAACTATATCATAACCATTTTCACTTGCATACTTAAATGCAGCTTCTAGTCTTCTATAATAGCAATACTTACATCTAATGTCCCATTTTTTTCCTTCTCCTACTTGTTCTACTACATCTCGAGTAAAACCTTGTAAATCATATTCATCTAATATAACTTTTGATTGATTTTTCATTTCACAAAATTTAATAAATGAATCTAGACGTCTATCATACTCTACTTTTGGATGAATATTTGGATTATACCAAAAAGCAGTCATTTCAACCTTTTCTCTTTGTCCATCAATTAGCATTCCATTTTGTGAAATATCTTCTTGAATTGTAATAAAGCATGGTGCACAGCAACAATGCATTAATACTTTTTTCATATTTTTCTCCTTCTATTTTTTATCCTTAAAAGGATATTCTTTTCCTAAATGTTGATATGCAAGAGGAGTTGCCATTCTTCCTCTTGGACCTCTAGTTAAAAAACCTATTTGCATTAAGTATGGCTCATATACATCCTCTATAGTGTCTTTATCCTCACCAATACATGCAGCCAAAGTATCTAGACCTACAGGTCCTCCATTAAATTTTTCAATTACCGCATCAAGCATAATTCTATCAGTATTATCTAGTCCAATTTCATCAATTTCTAGTCTATCTAATGCTCTTTGTGCAACATCTAAATTTATGAAATCTTTGTTTTCTACTTGTGCAAAATCTCTAACTCTTTTTAAAAGTCTATTTGCAATTCTTGGTGTACCTCTACATCTTGAGCCTATTTCCAGTGCTGCTTCTTCATCTATTTGAGTACCAAGAATACCTGCACTTCTTGTAATTATTTTTGCAAGTTCTTTTTCAGTATATAACTCTAATCTATGAATTATTCCAAATCTATCCCTAAGTGGAGATGATAGAGATCCAGCCTTTGTTGTCGCACCAACAAGTGTAAATTTTGGAAGATCTAATCTAATAGATTTTGCAGCAGGTCCTTTTCCTATTACAATATCTAAGCTATAATCTTCTAAAGCTGGATATAGTATTTCTTCTACAGATTTATTTAATCTATGTATTTCATCTATAAATAATATATCATCCTCTTGAAGGTTAGTTAAAATTGCTGCCAAGTCCCCTGCCTTTTCTATTGCAGGTCCTGATGTAATCTTAATATTACTTTCCATCTCATTTGCAATAATAGTTGCAAGTGTAGTTTTTCCAAGACCTGGAGGGCCATATAATAACACATGGTCTAATGCCTCTCCACGAGATTTTGCAGCCTCTATATAAACTTTTAAATTTTCTTTGACTTTTTCTTGACCAACATATTCTGAAAATACCTTAGGACGAAGTGTATTTTCATTTACACTTTCATCATATGATTCGTCTTCATATGTTAGTTCTGGTGATATTACTCTATCTTCTATCATATCTTTCACCTCTTGCATGATTATTATATCAAACATAGATTTTTTAGTCAAACTTTTGTTCTAATATTACTAATTATTACAATAGTCTATGGAAAAAAAGAATAAATTAAGATATAATGAATATGGTGATACTATGAAAAATAACTTAAAGAAAATAATATATATATTAGTTTTAGTTGCTTTAACAGCATTTGCATCATATTATTTAAAAGATGCTTTAAATAAAAAAGCTCAAAACAATCAAAACAATAATAATCCGGAAGTAATAACAAATAATACTCAAAATAATGAAAATAAAGAAATAGAATTTCAAGAAGCATACGTTACTAAAATAATAGATGGTGATACCATTGGAGTAACAATAGATGGAAAATATTATAAAGTACGTTTTATAGGTATAAACTGTCCAGAATATACAAAAGAAATTGAGCCTTATGGGAAAGAAGCAACAGAATACACAAATGAAAAGTTATATAATAAAACAATATATCTTCAAAAAGATGTAACTGATACAGATGATTATGATAGACTACTTCGCTATATTTGGTTAGAAAAAGTAGATGAAATTAATGAAGAAACAGTAAAAAAATCTCTATTTAATTATGAACTTGTGGTAAATGGACTTGCAAATAGCAACTATTATAAGCCAAATATAACTCTGCAAGATTATCTTGAACAAGCTGAAATATATGCAAAAAGACATAAAATAGGAATGTGGGAATAACCTCACATTCCTTTTTCTTTTAAATACATATTATATTTTTGCATATCTTTGGAAATAATCCTTTCTTCTGTAATAATACAATCCATTAAAACATCATGTTTTTGAGTAGGCAGAATATCATCTTTTAAAACTTGATCATCAAAACAAATTCCAATTGTCTTAATACCAGATGATTTTAAAAATCTATCATAGTAACCTTTTCCAAAGCCCAGCCTATTACATTTTTCATCAAAAGCAACTCCTGGAACTATTGCAATGTCAATTGCTACTTTAGGAATAATTCTTCTTGCATTACCTTGAGGCTCAAGAATTCCAAATTTACTAACTAAAAGTTTTTCTTTAGAATCATTTATTTGGTAAAAATTAATATCTTCTCCCTCAACTTTTGGTAAACAAACTATTTTCTTTAAATTAAGTGAATGTTCAATTAAATGGTTCGTATTTACCTCACTAGCTAAACTTTTATATAGTGCCACCACTTGTGCTTTTTTATATGCATCTGTTTTAATAATTTCATTTTGTATTATATAGGATTTTTCTTTCTTTTTTGCTATATTATTTCTAATTTCTATATATTTTCTTCTTAACTCGTTTTTATCCATATTTCTACACTAACTTTTGAATTAATCTTCCTTTTCCATCATTATATTCAAATGTTGCAAGTGATCCATTAACAATGAAAAACTGTGGTGGTACATGACCTATATCTACATTATATATAATTGGAATGTTAAATTTATTCATTGCACGTTCTACTGCATCTTTAAAACTAAAAAATTCATTATCTTGTTTTTGTACAAACGATCTACCCACAAGAAGACCAGAAATGTTTTTAAAATATCCTCTTTGATCCATTTGCCAAAGCCTTCTATAAAATTCACATGGTTGAAGTTCACAATTATCTATATACCAAATTACACCTTCATCTTCAAATTGAGAAACAAAGTTTTCTACATTATCCATTTCTGTTCCTGCAATCTGAGAAAATACATCTATACAGCCACCAATTATTCTACCTGAAAAGCTCACATTGCCACAATTAGACTCATATTTGTTTTCCTCAGTTAAATTATATCCTTTAAGATTTCCTTCCTCATATTCGTCAATTTGGAAGAAATCAAAACTGTCTTGTACATACTCATCATTTGAGTCAAACATAAATGCTATTGAATCACTTAAATTTTTGAATCTAGGTTTCATAGCATATTCTGAAATATTTTCAAAATTTACTGTAACAATATTGAAATTTGTTGTAATATATAGATTAATTAAAGATGGATCTGAATATCCTTGAAACCACTTAGGATTATTTTTTATTACATCTCGACTCTCGTGTAAATATGGCATCATTTCCATTAAAAATTCGCCGCCACGAGAAGCAATAATATATTTTACATCTGCATCTCTATATAGTTCTAAAAGCTCATCTGCACGAGTTTTTCCATCACTACTAACAATATTACCATAATTTCTAACATTAGATGTTTCTTGTATTTTAAGTCCAACTTCTTTTAAATTATTTAATGCTAAATCAATTTTTTCTTCGTTTGCGGGCATAGATACAGCAGTAGTTGCAACTGTATCTCCTATTTTTAACTTATCTGGATAAATTATTACTCCCATTTTATTCCTCCATTTCATATATAATAATTGAAATAAGATTTAGTGCTGCAGTCTCAGCTCTTAAAATTCTTTCTCCAAGACCTACTACTGATACATTTTCAATTTCTTTTAACTCTTCTGCCTCTTTAGGTGTAAATCCACCTTCTGCACCAATTACTATTCCAATATTTTTTAAATCTTTTTCCTTCGCATCATTTATCTCAACCCTTAAAGATTCCTTTGAAGCTTCATATGCAAAAAATACTTTATCCTCTGTTACAAATTCTCTTTCTAAATCTTTAAAATTTACAAAAGATGAAATTTCAACTATATCTGTTCTACCACATTGTTTACAAGCTTCATCTGCTATTTTTTGGAATTTAGCTTGTCTTTTTACTCTATCTTTTTCATCTAGTTTTACTATAACATTGCTTGAGAAAAAAGGTACTATTTTAGATACACCAAGTTCAACTGCTTTTTGTACTACAAAGTCCATTTTATCTGATTTTAAAAATGCCATATACAATGTAATATTAGTATTTGGAACACCTATTACTTTAGCTTTTTCTACAAATTCAAGCTCGATAGTATCTCTTGACATAGAATCTATTTTATATATTGAGTCATTAACATGAATATAATCTCCCACATTAAATCTTAATACTTGAATATGCTTTACTTCTTCTCCATTAATACAAATTTTCTCATTTTCTAATTCTTTAATATTATTACTACTAACTATAAATCTTCTAGCCATTTATTCACCTCAAAAAAATAAGACAAAGAATAAATCTTTGCCTTATTATATCATAAATATATATTTAAATATATATTATTTAGTTCATTTTCTTTTCAATTAAATCTGCAAGAGCTCTAGCTCTTTGATTTAATATTTCTTGGTTTTCTCCTTCAATCATTACTCTAACTAAAGGTTCAGTACCAGATGGACGAATAAGAACTCTACCATTTCCTGCAAATTCTTTTTCTATATCCTCAATCATAGCCATAATTTCTGCATCTTCTTTGTATGCTTGCTTTTTATCTGATGGTACTTTAGCATTAATTAATACTTGTGGGAATATAGTAATAATTTTTGCAGCCTCTGAAGCTTTTATTTTCTTTTCTAGTAATATTTGTACAAGCATTAAAGATGTAAGTATTCCATCTCCTGTTGGGTTATAATCTAAGAATATAACGTGACCAGATTGTTCTCCTCCGAGATTATATCCGTTTTCTAGCATATTTTCTAGAACATATCTGTCACCTACATTTGTTGCTACGAAATTTAATCCATTATCTTGTGCATATTTTCTAAGTCCTAGGTTAGACATAACAGTTGCAACAACTGTATCTCCTTTAAGTTGTCCTTTTTCTTTTAAGTAATTAGAAGTAATAGCAAGAATTGCATCACCATCTATTAAGTTACCATTTTCATCTACACATAGACATCTGTCTCCATCACCATCGTATGCAATACCTAGTGAATATCCACCTTCTTTAACTTTTTGAGCAAGACCTTCCATATGAGTAGATCCACATGCTCTATTTATATTTACTCCATCTGGAGCATCATTAATTACATCGTGTTTAATTCCAAGTTTAGTAAATACTTTATCTGCTACAACACTAGTTGCACCATTTGCTGTATCTATTAATACTTTAAAATTATCATCTAAATAATCTAGAAGATGATCTTCAAAGATTTTTCTAAAGAAGAATACATATTCTTCTAATAGATCTTCTCTATTTTCACATACACCAATTTTATCATTTACTGCTGTAAACTCATCTAATTTTCCAGAGTCCATTACTTCTTCAATTTCTTCTTCTAAGCTATCTGGAATTTTCATTCCTTTATTTGAAAAGTATTTAACACCATTAAATTCAAAAGTGTTATGAGATGCAGAAATAACTACTGATGCATCTGCTTTAAATTTACGAGTTAAATATGCAACAGCTGGTGTTGGCATAACCCCTAATGTTTTAACATTTGCACCATAGCTTAAAAAACCTGCAATCATTGCTGATTCAATTAATGTACCAGATATTCTTGTGTCTCTACCAATAAGTATTGTTGGTGCATGATCTGTATGTTTTGCAAGTGCATATGCTCCTGCTTTTGCTACCTTATATACAAGTTCTGGAGTAAGTTCAGAATTTGCTATTCTTCTAATTCCATCTGTTCCAAAATATTTTCTCATTTATTATTTCCTCCTTTAATACAAAAAGTATTAACAACAATGATATAATACCACAACACTACCATTTTTTCAACTAATTTTTTGTGATAATTAAGTGTAAAAAAGTGGCAGATTAGCTGCCACTCTATTTGCTAATTATTTGTCTTATATAACTCAAGTATTAAAGATGCATCATTAGCATCAATTAAATCGTTATTATCTAAATCTCCAACTGCAATATCAGAAGATGTTGCAGTTTGTGATTTATATAACTCTAAAGCCACAGAAGCATCATTTGCATCCACTACACCATTGTAATCCAAATCACCTTTAGGCGTATTAGCAACAATTTGTTGTAATACTAGTTTTGCATCACGAGCATTTATTTTTTCATCTCCATCAACATCACCTAATATTTTTTGTTCATCATCAAAAGATATTTTGCCAGTATAATATTTCATAATATCATCTGCATCTTCTTGAGTTAGTTTACCATCTCTAGTAACATCTCCCATGTCATATCTTTTATATGTGCCGTTTAAAATCTCTAATAGCATATTATAATCTTTTCCATTAGCTTTATCGTCACCATTCAAATCTGCAAGATAAAACTGTTCCTCATCCAAAAGATTAGTCTCATTTATATGGTCATATAAAGTATCTGCATCATCTTGAGTTACCTTACCATCTCTATTAATATCGCCAACTATATATCTTAGTTTAGTTCCTTTAATAGCAGCAAGAATTTTAGTTGCATCTATTAAAGTAATATTTCCATCTTCATTTACATCTGCTAAATATTTTTGCTCATCATCCATATTTAAATCTGTTTTTTTAACATACGCAAGTATTTTATCATAATCTTGAGTGGTTATTTTTCCATCTCTATTTACATCACCTTTTATAAATGTACTACTAGTTACAACAGCACTAACACTATTTAGTACCATAGCACTTGCTAAAAGAGTGCCTCCTAAAATCATCTTTAGTTTTTTACTATTCATATATAACCTCCAAAATTAAATATTTGTCTTATATAACTCAAGTATTAAAGATGCATCATTAGCATCAATTAAATCATTATCATCTAAGTCACCACGTAATATATCTTCAACATCAAATTCACCTACAGTTGATTTATATAATTCTAGAGCTATTGATGCATCGTTTGCATCTACTACATCATTCTTATCTAAATCTCCAAGAAGAAAATTTGAATTTCCAGTAATATTTACAGTGATTGTCTTTTCTATTCCATCTACTGATACTTTAACAGTAGCTGTACCTGGTCTAACTGCCTTAATAGTTCCATCTTCACTTACTCTAACATAGTGTGTATCCTCTGTAGACCAAACTATATCATCTGCAATTGCACCTGAAGGTAAAAGATTTAATGATACTGTTGTGCTTTCACCTTGTCCAAGTGTAATACTTGTTTGACTAGGTGTAAAGTCACTAACTATACTATTTTCATCAAAGAAGTTAACAGTATAATCTAAAGTTACAGTAGATTCTCCGTCTTCTACTTGATATCCTTCTATCTTAACCCCAATTGTACAAGCAGGCATTTTTGAATTTTTATTAATTCCTAAATCTCTTATTAAAGCTGCTGGCATTTTAAAACTAACAATAGGTTCATATCCTTCTTTCATAAATTGATCAGCAACATATTCTTTTCCATTATAAGTAAATGTTGCTTTCATTGTGCTCGGATAATCTGCTGAATATATAAACAATGTTGACCAACATTCATTTGCAGTAAATAGATTTCTTGGAAAATATCCAGCACTAGGATATGCAAAAAATGGTTGTACGACAAATTCATTTTGAGAAATCGAATTATATTGTGCAATACTTAAAGCATAATACACAGAAAGAGTTGAATATGCTCCAGCTTTACCAAAACTTGCAGAATAAGCTAAAGGATCCAAAATACTATTTCTATGTCCTACTGCCCCATTTGAAGTATCAGCATTATATATATCGCTAATGTATCCATCTATTATTTTTGGCATAATGCTATAATCTAGAGAAACATTTCCAGAATAATAATCTCCAGGAGTTGCTCCAAAATAACATCCAGCATATGCTTCATCAAAAAAAGCTTGATCCATATCTGATGGTTTTGTAGGTGTATGTGTTAAAACTCTATTTGCCGCTAAAACTACAGCACCTTTTTGGTTTCTTTCCATCTTATCATATTTTGCTGTAATAGGATTTAGTCCAACAAGCCATCTATAAAAATTAATATTTCTTATAGTATCTTGAATAACTCCAGATTGTAGGCTTCCTGCAGCATAGGGAGCTTTTATACTTGGATTAACAGCATATTCACTATTGTTATAGTTATACTTAATTATGTCATTCATTTTTTGAACTATTTCTTTTTTTGTATGTGCTTGAGTAATTTCATTTTCATTAAAATAATACTCTTGAGCAAACACATTAGTAACATTTAATACCAATGAACAAAATAATACTAAAGCAAACGCCCTAAAAAAAATACTTTTTTTCATATATGTCCCTCCAAAATTAAAAGTAACAGAAAATAAATAGCAGGAATTCCTGCCATTTACTATTCACGTGTTTTATACAATTCTAGTATTAAAGATGCATCATTAGAGTCTAATATACCATTATAATCTAGATCTCCAAGATTTAAGTCATCTTGAGTATAATTTGTGGCTTTAAATAACTCTAAAACATAGGCAGCATCGTTTGCATCTACAATCTCATTTCTATCTACATCGCCAAGTTCATATACAACATCTCCATATACAGTTATATTACATGTTCTAGTTACGCCTTGTATTGTAACAGTAGCTGTTGTAGTACCAGGTCTTTTTGCAGTTATCACACCATCATTATTGATTGAAGCTATTTTTTCATCTGCAATAGACCAAACTATTTCACTATTTTCAACTTCAGCAGCCGCTGGACTATAGAATAATTCAATTTTAGCTTCTTGACCAACTTCTATATTGTAATTATCTTCTTCAAAATATATTTCAGTAATTGGAATATTTGCATCAAAGAAGTTAACTGTATATTCTAAATTCATATATGAATTACCAGGTATTTTAAATCCTGTAACAGTTACTTTAAATTCGCCCTCTGGCATTGTTCTGTTTTCTCCACCAAGCTTATTAATCAAATAATCTGGTAGTTTAAAATCTATAGCAAAGAAAGATCTTTCTTGAACATATGGTACTCTATATACTTGACCATCATATTCTACTGTAACTGCTATTTTACTAGTATTTAAATAATATCCTCCTGGGACCAATACAGACCAATACTCATTTGTATAGCAAAATTGTTTTGGAAAATATCCTGCTGTAGGATATGAATAATATGGTTGCGCATCTAATTTTTTAGGTGAAACTTCATTATATGCGGCTGCAGAAGATTCATAGTATATAGATAATGTAGAGAAGTTTCCACATTTTCCAAGACTTGCTTTAGTGCCAAATGGATCTAAAATACTTAATCTATGACCAACTGCTCCATTTGAAGTATCCCCATTATATATATCTGCAATATATAAATCTATTAAATCTGGTAATGTATGAAAATTATCATAAGCAACATTTCCAGAATATACATCTCCTGGTTGTGTTCCATAAAAACATGCTGCATATCCTTCTTTGTAAAACTCATCACTCATTCCTTCAGGTTTTTCTGGAGTATGAGTAAGTTGCCCTAATTCATTAAGTAAAATTGCACCTTTTTGATTTCTTTCCATTTTAGCATAATTTGGTGTCAATTCATTAAGTCCAGATAACCATCTATAATAATTAATTCTACTTAAAGTATCATTTATTACAACTGGTTTTAAACTACCAACAGTAGAAGGATAATTTGGCATTACCAAGTATTCATTTTCTGGATAATTACCATTAACTGTTGCATTATACTTTTGCTCTATTTCTTGTTTTGTATGTAGTGATGTTATATGGTCTTTATAGTTAAATGTACTTGCAAAACTTACATGGCATCCAAGTAACACAGCACAAGTAACATATGCACCAACTCTCCTTAATTTTCTACTTATATTCATATATCTCCCCTAATTCTTTCTAAACAACATCTTTTTTCTTATTTATTTTATTTTCAATTTCAGTCAATTGATTTTCTTTATCTTGCTTAATAACTTTAAGTTTTTCAATTTGACTTACATATAAATCATTTAACATGTCAAGTTCTTCATCTGTTAACTCATCTAGTGACACAATATTGTTTTCATATTTTCTTTGTAGTAATTCAATATCAAAAATGTTTGGTTTTATAACCTCACCCTTTTCATCTTGAACATCTTTTGTGTCTTTTACTTCTTCAACTTCGGGAAGCATAATCAATTCTTCCTTTCTAAAAAAGCTTTTTACTCGTTCAATTATTCTTTTGAAAAAATTCATCTTGCTTCACCTCTTTATTCAATGGCATTTTTTTCTATTTCTTGTTCTTCTCTATTAAGACTTTCTAAATCATCTCTTTTAACTTCAAGTTCATAACTTAAAGAATTAACTCTATCTTTTAGACTATCTCTTTCTTTTTTATTATTTTCTACTTCTTTTATTTTTCTTGTTCTTTCCTCAGCTCTTTTTTTAGCAGCTTCATATTCTTCTGGAGTAAGGCCACTTGCTTCTATCTCTTGTCTTTCAAGTTCTTTTTTCATTTTTTCAGATTGTTCTTGAACCTGTTTTTCAATTTCGTCATATTCTTGCTCAGTCCAACCATTAACTTCCATTAAAGCTTTCTTTATATCGTAATCTGATTTAATAGCCTTTCCATTATGTTTACAGTAATATTTCATTCCAGTCTGTTGAGACTTACTCTTAATATAATCTAATTTATCGTCTAAAACCATATATTCATCCACAGACACGTATTCATAATCAAAAGCTCCTGCCTCATAATCTTCAATAAATTTCTTATCTAGTGGGTTTATTTCATCTTCAGGTTTATTCTTTATACTCTCATAGTGTTCTTTAGCAGTTTGGCCAACAACAGTTTTTTCTGCTTCTTCAAAACTCATTTGTGAATTTATAAGCTTCCCATTAAATGTTATTTCTACTTTTTCTCCTGTCTTTCTTTCAATATCTTTCATGCCTTCAAAAGCATCTTCAAGTGTATACCAGCCCATTTGTTCTTCAGTTTTTATTTCATCATTTGTTTTTTCATCTATTGCCATATATTACCCCCTTATATAACACTATTCAAGATATATGTTATCTTAAATAACATAATTGTTCAATAATATTAATATAAAAAAAGAGCTGGCAAACAAGATTTACCAGCTTTTTAACATTTTTGTATCAATAATTTAACAGATTAGTAATTTTCTGCTTTAATTTCAAAATATGCTTTTGGATGAGAACATACAGGACAAACTTCTGGAGCTTTTGGTCCAACATGAATATGTCCACAGTTTCTACATTTCCAAACTTTAACTTCTCCACAGTCAAATACTTTACCGCTTTCAACATTTTCAAGAAGTTTTAAATATCTTTCTTCATGTTCTTTTTCAATTTTTCCTACTGCATCAAATAGATATGCTATTCTATCAAATCCTTCTTCTTTAGCTACTCTTGCCATTTCAGGATACATATCTGTCCACTCATCATTTTCACCTTGAGCTGCAGCTTTTAAATTATCTATAGTTGAAGGAACTTCTCCACCACTTAATAATTTAAACCACATTTTAGCATGTTCTTTTTCATTATCTGCAGTTTCTGTAAAAATAGCAGCAATTTGCTCATATCCTTCTTTTTTAGCTTTTGATGCATAGTAAGTATATTTATTTCTTGCTTGAGACTCACCTGCAAAAGCTTTCATTAAATTTTCTTCTGTTTTAGAACCTTTTAATTCCATTATTAATTCCTCCCTTATATTCAAGATACTTTTATTCTATCATAGAGAGGTTTAAATAGCAATAAATATCTTTTAGAATTTAATCATAATAAATCCTATTAAATAACCAAATAGGAATAATGCTCCTGATGATATTGCTATATTTCTTTTACTTTGTGTTGCTATGTTTATTACTTCTTCTATTTTCTTCATCTTTTACTACATCCTTTCTTCGTTTAGTTTACATATTTAGTATAACATGTCATTTTTAAAAACTTGACTTTTTTCACTTAATGTTCACATTATTACGTAAACTTTCACAAATAAAGGTATAAAAATAGTGAGATTATTAGTCTCACTACTTATTTTCATTTATTATTGAAAACATATACATATCGTGATATCCATCTGGAAGTTTAATATAGCTTTTTAAAATTCCTTCTTGATGCATATTACAATTATCTAATACATGCTTAGATTTTACATTTTCTATAACACATCCTGCTTGAAATCTATTTACTTCAAGTTCATTTAAGCAAAAATCTATTATTTCTCTTAATGCTTCTGTCATATATCCATTATTTTCATAACGTTTATCTATGCAATAATTTATTTCTACACATTCATTATATAACTCTACATTTAGTGTTGCTCTACCAATTATTTTATTATTTTCTTTTAAAACAATAACCCAATTATATAAATCTAAATTCTCATATTTTTCATCTATATTTTCTAAAGATTTAATTTCTTCTTCTAATGTTCTAGGTTCTTTATTAAAAAAATATAAATAATCCTCTTGGTTAATAAATCCTTCAAAAATTTCTTTAGCATCTTCTTTATATATACGTCTAAGAAGCAATCTATCAGTTTCAAGTGTTTTTGTACCTAAATGTTTCATATTCTCCTCCTTTAAAATTTTAGAGTACCACTACTGGTACTCTAAATCATTAATCTTCTATATTTTTTATTTTTCTTGCTATAACAAAAGCTGTTCCTGCAAAAATAGCTACATATAATAACACATTAATATCTGATGTATCTATTTTTTCTTGTTCAGGTTGTGGTATCGGATCATCTTTTGGTTCTGGCTCTACTGGAATTTCAGGCGCATTATAAAGATTTGTATATTTTATATCTTCATATTTATAATTTTCATCTTCATCTGTAATTATAATCTTACAAACTAAAGAATCATATGTATCATTATTTGAAACATCATATATTAACTTATATACCATATTATCATATTGGATATCTTCATTTGTACCAGGTATTTGTTCAAATTTATATTCATATATTCCAGGTCTAATAAATATTATTGAATCAATAAAATAATCTCTATAGTCTCCTTTAACACTTATATTCCATTTTCCATCTTGACTACCAGCTGGTAATGGTGCACCTTCTGTTAATGGTGTTAATACATAGTTAAAAGTCTCATTTTCAAGTACAACATTTTCTTTTTCTTCACTATCATCATCTACTAAATTAATAATAGTTTTAATTGGAAGTTTTTCTGATTGCACTTCATATGCAGCATTAACTGTATTAAATGTACAAATTCCAATCACCATAACTAATATAGCTGTTAATATCATCTTCTTTTTCATAATCAAAACCTCTCTTATATTATTACAATTTTTTAATTAATGTATGCATTCTAGCATGATATTCATTTCTACCATAAAAATTCATAGCATTTTTATTGTATGCAAATACATCAATATCTGAATATTCACATCCCTTTTCTATAAAGTATTGTTCTACTCTTTTAAGAAGTTCTTTACCAATTCCTAATGCTCTAACTCTTGCTGTAACTATTAACTCTTCAACAATACCAGTTTTTGGGCACTTATAATCTAAATGATCTGCATATTCCCACTCTTTAATAGAACCTGCAACAAGACCAATTGCTTTCCCATCTTCTATTGCAAGATAGACTTTTCCTTGCTTCATTGCCATATTATCTAGAAGTATTCCGAGATATTCTTCTCTATATCTTTCTCCCACTTGGTCTAGTTCATCTTCATCAATTGAAACAATATATTCTTCAAGTTCTACAAGTAAGTCTTTTGCATCTTCTTCATATTTTGAATCATATTCTATTATTTTCATATAATCTACCTCCAAGTAAATTATTCTTCCTCTTTAAAGTTATCACTTTTTTTAGATTCTTTCAATCCTTTTTTGTCATAATCGTCTAAAAAGTGATAAGTTTTTCCATCTTTGACATATGAAATTAATGTAGACAAGTTTACATTCTTTGTACTATTATATATATTCATATCTATTTTATCATAATTTTTTCTTAGTTGTCTAAGTAATGATTTCATCTCAGAACGTTTAGAATCATAAGCATCACTGTCTAAATGTCTATTTTCAGTTATTTTACATGCACATTTAATAAATTCTAAGTTGTTATAATCTCTCCACTCAATTACATCTGCCTCTTTAACATAGTAAAGTGGACGAATTAGTTCCATTCCTTCATGAAATGTACTATGTAATTTTGGCATCATTGTTTGCATTTGAGCTCCATACATCATTCCAAGTAGAATAGTTTCTACAACATCATCAAAATGATGACCTAGAGCTATTTTATTACATCCAAGTCTTTTTGCTTCATTGTATAAATGACCTCTTCTCATTCTAGCACAAATATAACATGGATGATCATCTATTTTTTCTACAACGTTGAATATATTACTATTAAATATATGTAAAGGTATATTTAATAATTTTGCATTATCTATTATTTTTTGTCTATTTGCCTCACTATATCCTGGATCCATTGCAATAAATTTAAGTTCAAAGTTCATTTTTCTATGTCTTTGTATTTCTTGCAAGCATTTTGCAAGAAGCATTGAGTCTTTTCCACCACTAATACATACTGCAATTTTATCTCCATCTTCAATCATTTTAAATTCATTGATACCTTCTACAAATTTAAGCCATATACTTTTTCTAAATGTTGAAGTGATACTATTTTCTATTTCTTTATATCTTGGTAATTCTTTTTTTTCCTTCACTATTTTCTCCTTAAAAATCTAATAATTCTGTAAAATTAACACCAGACTCTACTGCAATTCCACCATATAATTTATCTGTATTTTTACCTGTACTAATATAGTGTTTAACAACATATTTAGCAGTAAATGGCATTGGTAAATCTTTAGTTTCGTCCATATTAAACCATTGTAAAGTTCCTTCGTTACTTGCTATTTTCTTATTTTTACTTAAAAGATGAGCAAAGAAGTAATAATTTTGACGTATTTCGCCATTTTTATTTTTTAATGTAATATATCTAAGCTTAGGTTCTGTTATATCTTCTTTTGTTAAATGTGTTTCTTCTTCAAGCTCACGCATTACACACGCATATGCATCATTTAACTCATCATTTTCAAAATGGCCACCTGCAGTTCCTGTATATGAGTCATTAATTACTTTAGAACCCATTCTATACAATAGTAACATTCTATCATTATCATCTAAAATGTATATTGATGTCATATTTCTAAGTTTTCCTTCCATAGACTACCTCCAATAACAATTATTTAACTATATCTTTAATAACTTCACCAGCTACAATTAATCCTGCAACAGATGGAACAAAAGAAATACTTCCAAGCACTCTTTTTTTGCCTTCTGTAATAACCTTTTTTTGCTCAACTGGCTCTTCAGTAGAAAATACAACTTTATGCTTTTTTATTCCACGAGCTTTAAGTTCTTTTCTAAGAATCTTACATACAGGACATACTGTAGTTTTATATATATCTGCAACTTGAAATTTTGTAGGATCAAGCTTATTTCCAGCACTTGTTGCACTGATTATTTTTACACCTAAACTATTACATCTTTCAATTAGTTTTAGTTTAGTAGTCATTGTATCTATACAATCTACTACATAATCTGTATCACTACCAATTGCAAACTCTTCTCCATTCTCAATTTCATCAGGTGTATATCCTTCAACAATACATTTTGGGTTAATGTCTAGTATTCTTTCTTTCATTACATCCACTTTGCGTTTTCCAATTGTTGAATGAAGTGCTCCAAGTTGTCTATTAATATTTGAGATATCATAAACATCTATATCTACAAGTACTAAATGTCCAACTCCAGCTCTTGCAATAGCTTCACATGCAAAAGAGCCTACGCCTCCAAGACCATATATAATTACTTTAGAATTTTTTAATTTATCTATACCAGATTCTCCTAGAAGAATCTCAGTTCTAATATTTTGATTTTCCATTTTCTTCACCTAATTTTTCTTGAAATATTATATACTTTAGGGGTTAATGTTGTCAAGAAAAGGTGTATGTTTTATGTAAAGAAACGCAAAAATGGTCAAGAGAAAGAGAACTCTCTTGACCTTTTGATTATTATTAAATATTATTGTTTTCTAATTCGAAACTGTTGATTTTTTCTTGCAAATTATTTATAGTATTATCTTTTTCTCTAATTGTAGTTTCAAGTTCATCTATTGTATCTTGCATTAATTCAACTCTAGATTTAGTTGAATTATTTTCTTTAAGTTTTTGTATATTTTCTTTAGTAGTATATACATTTACTTTCATATATTCACTCTTATATATGGTTTTATTATTTATATCATCTTTAAGTAGTGTTAATGTATCTATCAAATCATAGTTTCCAATATTGCCCCAAATATATATTGAATCATCTACATTTTTATCTACATATATATTATTATATTTAAATGCTTCAAGTTCAATTTTTATATTCTTGTTATTAGATTCTATATAATTTAGTTCATATACAGTAGATATTCTTGTATCATCTGTCATATCATACTCATATTCAAATGTTTTAATATTTTCTTTAGATAATTCATCTACAATTTTAAATTTAGATATACCAATTGCACCAAGACCAAGTCCTATACCACATACAATTAATGCAATAAGAAAAGAAATACCAATTCTTGTTTTAGATGCTTTTCTATTTACTATGAAATTGAATAATATTTCAAGTATTACAGTATTTCCAACTATACCACCAATTAAAGATAATAATAATCCTACAAAAAATAGTCCAGATTTAGCTATTAAAAATGAGCAAACAACACCTACTAATAATCCAATTAAACAAAATGCAAAAAATCCAAGTACTAAACATACAAATGCTTTAAAACAAAATACTGCTATTTTTGCTATTGCATTAAAAAACTTAGATTCTGAATGAGCAGGATCTCTAATTATTATCTTCTCTCTATCTTTATCTAGTTTAACTTCACTTTTTGTTTCATTATCTTCTGCATTTTTTTCCACAATATTGTCTACATTATTTTCTTCTTTTGCAAATGTATAATAATCTAAATATCTAATTTTAAACACATGTAATAATACTGCTATTCCTGATACCAAACAAAAAATTAAATATGCACTAGATAATACATCTCTAATGAAATAATATATTTTATTTGGTAGGAAACTAAATAAAAACCTTACGACCTCACTTCCTACAATACCAACAATAGCAAATATAAATATTATACAGAATGCTATTATAAATTGCTCAAAAATACATTTTACTTTTTGTCTAAACTTCATTGAGGAAAATAAATTAACAGTTTTTGTTATATATGAAAGTATTTCTTCTATTAATTTGTTAAAATTATTTTTAGCCTCTTTTTCTTCTTTTACAGAAGTAACATTCTCATTTAATAATTCATCTATATTATAATTATATAACTTGCAAATATTTAAAACTTTATCCATCTCTGGATAACTTTGACCTGACTCCCATTTTGATACTGCCTGTCTAGAAACTCCAAGTTGTTCTGCAAGTTGTTCCTGAGACAAATTATTTTCCTTTCTAATCTTTTTTAAATTTTCAGATAATTTCATTTCTATCTCCTCCTTACACAAAAATTATACTTATTCTATCGGTTGCACTCTACCAATTTTTAGTTGTTTTTTGTATAATTTCGGTTGCATTTTATAAATTATAGCACTATTTTTATAAATATTCATCAAATTATATGCCATTAATAATATTTAATAATAAATCTATCATAATATCTTTTTCACTAGGACTAGACTGAGCAATTAATAACGTAATTGCCACTAATGTTTCAGGTGTGATAATAGCTTGTCCTTCTCTATATAATAATCCGTAAAAATTTAAAAAATATAAGAATAGTGTTGCACCTATTCTTTTATTACCATCTACAAATATATGATCTTTTACAATAAAATATAATAAATTACATGCTTTTTCTTCTATTGTTTTATATAGTTTTTCACCGCCAAACTCAGCATAAACATTATTTATTATCCCTTCTAAACTTCCATTTCTCTCAAGCCCAAAAATATCACTATTCTTTTTAAATGGCATACTATTAATTACATTAATACAATCATCATAATTAATAAATTTATCTTCATTTTCGTTTCCTTTTGGAATAGCTATGTTTTTATTATCATAATCTAATAATAGATTCAAAGCTTTAGAATATTCAGATATAATTTTTAACATATTATAACTTTCTCTATCCCTTAAATCTTCATCAAGTCTTGTAGCTATATCTATTAGCTTTACTGTTTTTTCTAGATATTCTAATCTTTTTTGGTTAATTGTATAACCTTTTAAAATATGCTCTTTTAACACTTTATTCGCCCATTTTCTAAAAATAGTACCATTTCTAGATTTTACACGGTAGCCAACAGAAATAATGACATCAAGATTATATATCTTAGGTTTTCTACCACCAGTACTTTTACCGGAAATTCCGGTAGAAGTATATTCATCTAATTCTTCTTCTTCAAAAATATTATTAATATGCTCATTTATTGTATTTTGATCCTTACCAAATAAAACAGACATTTGTTTTTGGGTTAACCAAACATCCTCATTTTTTAAATTCACCTCCAATCTCATTTCACCATTTTCAAATAAAATAATTTCGCTTTTATTCTCATCCATAATATTACCTCCTTTACAAAAGCTGGTAATATTATAGTGTACGTTTTTGTGATTATCAACAATTTTGATACTGCAAAGATTGTCATAATTTGCCTAGTTTTGTCGTCAAAAAAAGAACCCATTTTCAGAGTTCTTTTGTATTATTCAAATTTGTTTTTAACTTTAATTTCAGAAATTATTTTATCCCACAGTTCTTCATTACCATGCCATGGTTTTTCAGCATTTACATCTTCAAAATCATCCATAAAGCACTCAATTAAAGTCAACTTATCTGTTAAATTATATGTATGAATATTATTACCATTTTTTCTGTTATGGATATTTAAAAACGTAAAATGTTTATTTGGATAAACTTTTCCCATTTCAATTAAGAAATGTTCTAGCTTTTCTCTTTTAATATTATGATTTCCTATCATCAAAATATTTTCAGATTTTTCTATATGCTCTTTTTGTCTTAAATATCTTTTTTGCATTAATTGTCTAACTCGAATTATTTCATCTTCCAAATTTTGATCAAGCATTATATGATGTAAAAATCTTATATGGTTTTTATCATCTAAAACATATCTTGTATTCTTTTCAGGTCTTGCCTTTTTTGGATAGTTTTTATAGCTTTCTAAAAAATCTTTAAATTCTGTTTGATGCAAATGCAAAGTTGTATCTAAAGAGCATACAAGCCAGTCTAGCGGATAAGCACAAACTCTTAATCCATGTTTTTCTAAATAGTATGCTGGTCTACATCTAGGTCCAACAGAAAAAGCTATATCATATTCCATATTTTTCTCCTTTATTGTTTTTTTGTAAGTACTACTACATCTTCTATATGTTCACTATTTGGAAATAGATCTACAGGAGTTACAACACCTATATTATAGTATGGCTCAAGCATTTTTAAATCTCTTGCAAATGTTGCAGGTGAACAGCTAACATATCCAATCTTTTCTGGTGCAAACTTAATAATATATTCTATACTATCAAGGTCTAACCCTTTTCTTGGCGGATCTACTACAATTACATCTGGATGAATATCTCTTTTTTCATATTCTTCTATTTTTTCTTCAACGCTTCCTGCAATATATTCTGCATTTTTAACATTATTTAATCTCATATTCATATTTGCCATATCTACAGCTTGTGGTTCAATTTCAATACCATAAACTTGTTTTACATTATCACTTAAATATATTCCTATTGAACCTACTCCACTATATAGGTCGAATAATGTCTCATTGCCTTTTAAATCTAGTTTTTCTTTTAAAGTATCATACAATACTTCTGCTTGTATTGTATTTACTTGGAAGAAAGATTTAGAGCTTATATAATATCTTTTATCTCCAATATAATCTGTGATATATCCATCTCCATATATTACTTTTTCTTCTTTTCCAAGTATCTCATTAGTTTTTGAACCATTATAGTTTAAAACTATTGTTTTAATATTATCATCTTCTTTTAGAATATGAATTATTTCTTCCATTCTAACATCTTCAAAAATACTTTTGTTATTTACCACAATTACCACCATAATTTCTCCTGTGTGGTATCCTCTACGAATTAAAATATGACGAATATCTCCTTTATTTGTTTTTTCATCATATCCTTCAAATCCTTTTAGTAGTAATAATTTAAATACTTCTTTAGATAGTCTATCTATTTCTTGATCTTGTATAAAACATTCTTCATTTTCTATAATATCATGACTACGTTTAGCATAAAATCCTATCTTGCTAACACCTTCTACTGTTTTTCTTACTGGATATTGTGCTTTATTTCTAAAGTTTAATGGGACTCCCATTCCTATGACATCATCTATTCCAGCATAGTTTACCTTTTGTTTGTCTAAAGTGTTTTTAACTAGTTCTTTTTTTATCTCTAATTGTTTGTTATAACTAATATGTTGTCCACAACATCCGCCGCATCTTTTGTATACTGAACAAAATGGTTCTACTCTATCTGGACTTGGTGTAAGTATTTCTTCTACTTTACCAATGCAAAAAGAATTATTAACCTTAATAATTCTTGCTCTAACTTTTTCACCTTTGATAGCTCCAGGTATAAATACCACTTTATTTTCTTCTCTTGCAATTCCTTCTAAGTTAATGCCATTGTCTATGATTTCTAATTCTATCTCATCATTTTTCTTCAAGATTAACTTCTCCTTTTTATCTCTCATTTTGGATTATATCATAACATAATAAATTAATTCAATAATAATTTTATGTTTTCATATTTTTTATCTTAAGTAACAAAATTATTAATCTAGAATATAGTATATTAAGTAAGCTTACTACTTAAAAAGGAGTTAAGTGTATGAGAAGAGACAATGATGATTTTGTATGGATAATTGTACTAATTCTAATACTAATTATTCTATACTTTGTCTGTAATAATAGAAGGAATTCATCTGAGGTAGTAAACTTTGATACTTTCTTTGATACTACTTAAAGGTTTAAAGAAGTGAGGTGAATTTTAATGATGGATGAAAGATGCGGATGTGGAAATAACTGCTGTTCAAACGGATGTGGTGGAAACGGCCTATTTGGTGGTGGAAACAACTGTTGTTGCATTTGGATAATTCTAATTATAGTAGTTCTATGTTGCTGCTGTAACTAATACATAAAAAAGTGGAAGATTAATTCTTCCACTTATATTTTTATTTTAATATCTTTCTTAAAAACTCTCCAGTATAACTTTCTTTAGACTTAGCAACTTGTTCAGGAGTACCAGTAGCAACTATTGTACCGCCACCATCTCCTCCTTCAGGTCCTAAATCTATTAGATAGTCTGCACTTTTAATTACATCTAAATTATGTTCAATAACAAGTAATGTATTTCCGCCTTCAGTTAATCTTTGAAGTATATTTATTAGCTTATGTACATCTGCCATATGAAGACCAGTTGTAGGTTCATCTAAGATATACATAGTCTTACCTGTAGAACGTTTAGATAGTTCTGTTGCAAGTTTAATTCTTTGTGCCTCTCCTCCAGAAAGTGTAGTTGATGGTTGACCTATCTTAATATATCCTAGACCAACATCATATAATGTTTGAAGTTTACTATGTATTTTTGGATGATTCTTAAAGAATTCTAATCCTTCTTCTACAGTCATATCTAATACATCACTAATACTCTTTCCTTTGAATTTAACTTCTAGAGTCTCTCTTGAATATCTTTTTCCTTTACATACTTCACAAGGGACATAAACATCACTTAAAAAGTTCATATCTATTTTAACAATACCATCTCCAGAACATGCTTCACATCTTCCTCCAGGTACATTAAAACTAAATCTTCCTTTAGTATATCCTCTCATCTTTGCTTCATTTGTAGTAGCAAAAATATCTCTAATATGATCAAACATACCAGTATATGTTGCAGGATTAGATCTTGGTGTTCTTCCAATTGGAGATTGATCAATATTTATAACTTTATCAAAATTATCTATACCTTTCATTTTATCATATTTTCCAGGTCTAGTGTATGCTCTATTTAAATCTCTTTCTAATGTCTTACAAATTATTTCATTTACAAGGGTAGATTTTCCTGAACCAGACACACCAGTAACACAGTTAAATACTCCAACTGGAATTTTAACATCTATATTTTTTAAATTATGCTCTTGCGCTCCAATTACTTCTAAATATTTCTTAGACTTTCTTCTCTCTTTAGGTACTGGAATTTTAAGTTCTCCACTTAAATATTTTCCTGTAATAGATTCTTTACATTTTTCTATATCTTTTGGAAGACCAGCAAAAACTACTTTTCCTCCATGGATTCCAGCTCCTGGGCCTATATCTACTATATAGTCTGCTGTACGCATTGTATCTTCATCATGTTCTACTACTATTAATGTGTTTCCCAAGTCTCTCATTTTCTTTAGAGAATTTAATAATTTTTCATTATCTTTTTGATGCAAACCAATACTTGGTTCGTCTAAAATGTATAGTACACCTGTAAGGCCTGAACCAATTTGAGTTGCAAGTCTAATTCTTTGAGACTCACCACCAGACAATGTTCCTGCACTTCTAGAAAGAGTTAAATAACTTAATCCTACATCAATTAGAAATTGTAATCTAGAGTCTAGCTCTTTTACAATTTGTTCAGCTATAGCATGATCTTTTTGACCAAGTTTTTCATACTCTTTATCTATAATATTTTTAATACTTACTATATTTTCACAACATAACTCATGTATATTATATTTTCCAAATGTTACTGCAAGAATTTCTTTTTTAAGTCTAGCTCCATTACAATAATCGCAATGAACAGAACTCATAAATCCTTCATAATATGTTTTCATTCCTTGAGATTTTGTTTCATTAGCTCTTCTTTGCAATGTATTTATTACACCTTCAAATGGTTCTTCAAATTCTTTATCCATCATTTTTGAACGATAAACAAATTTAATTTTTTCATTTCCACTACCATATAAAAGTATATTCATAAAACTTTCAGGCAAATCTTTAAGTTTTATCATTGGACTAATTTTATAATGCTTGCATATTCCTTCAATATACATTCTAGCCATACTATCTATATATGTACCAGAACCAGACCAGCCTTTAATACATCCATAATCTGTAAGCTTTTTATCTTTATCTGGCATTATTTTTTCTGGATCAATAGACATTATTTCACCAAGGCCAGTACAATATGGACATGCACCAAATGGACTATTGAAAGAAAAACTTCTTGGTGTCATTTCTTCTAATGATATTCCACAATCTGGACATGCATAATTTTGTGAGAAAATTTGTTCAGTGTTATCTTCTAAATTTGCAACCATAACTAGGTTTTCTGCATATTTTAAAGCAAGTTCAACTGAATCTGCAAGTCTTTTTCTAATATCTTTTCTTACTACTAACCTATCTACAACAACATCAATATAATGTTTCTTTTGTTTATCTAGTGTTGGAATATCTTCAGATAAATCATAAGTCTCACCATCTATTCTTGCACGAATAAATCCATCTTTTAATACTCTTTCAAGTACATTTCTATGTTCTCCTTTTCTACCACGAATTACAGGAGTAAGTATTAAGATTTTAGAACCTTCTTTATATCCAAGAATTTGATCTACTATTTCATCTACTGTTTGTTTTTTTATTCTTTTTCCACAATTTGGACAATGTGGAACACCAACACGAGCATAAAGAAGTCTTAAATAATCATAAATCTCTGTTACAGTTCCAACTGTTGAACGAGGATTCTTTGAAGTTGTCTTTTGATCTATAGAAATAGCTGGAGATAAACCTTCAATATATTCAACATTTGGTTTCTCCATTATTCCTAAGAATTGTCTTGCATATGAAGATAAACTTTCTACATATCTTCTTTGACCTTCTGCATATATAGTGTCAAATGCAAGTGAGGATTTACCAGAACCAGAAAGACCTGTAAATACTACAAGACTATCTCTTGGCACCTCTAAATCCACATTTTTTAAGTTATTTTCTTTAGCCCCTTTTATTACTAATTTATTATTCATAACGCTCCCCTTTAAACACATGTATTATATCATAGTAAATTTTTAATTTCAACATTTAAAGAACAAATGTTTCAAAATAAAAAGAGGTACAAAAAGTACCTCTAATTTTATTTAATTCTTTTAACAACTGTTCTCATTATATTATCATTTATGAATGAATTCTTCACTTCAAATTTATCTTCTGGTAAAAGCTCTTCAATAAATGTAACAGATGGAACATAATGCCATTTTCCGCCAACTTTTAATGAATTTAGTATCTTCATATAGCTTAATGCATATTCAATGCATTCTTGGTCATTTGCTTCTTCTTGATTTGCTTCATTAAAATATTTAGTAAATGTTAGCGAAGATGTAATTAAATCATAAGTAGATTCTGGATAATCTTTAATTAACCAATCTTCTTGTTCAAGTTTATCGCTATCTTCACATTCCATGTCTAAACCATTTGCATCAAGTCCTTTTTGGTTTAAATAGTTTACTAGAGTTGCCTCTTTACCACACCCTATATCTAAAGATTTACCTTTTAATTCGTGTTCTTCAACAGCTAATATATCTAGTAGAAATTCTGGTGAATAACTAGTTTTAGAATCAACATTTTTAACTTCTTGCTCTTGTTTAGTAGTATACTCATTTATAAAATTTCTAACTTCAGTAAAATGCTCTAATGCTATTCTTTCATAATCTTTACTATAATCTGAAATATTTTCAATTAATTTATGATAAATTTCTAATATCTTGTTACAATCTTCTTTAGTAACTTTTCTTCCTTCAGTTCCTTTAACAAGATTAGTTAAAAAACTTTTAGATAATTTATCCATTACTTTACTATATTCGTCTGTATTCATCTTTTCTATAATTTTCTCTCTATACTCATTTTCAAAAGATGCTTTATGTTCAGTATTTCTTTTATTTAATATTAAATTTTCAAAGCTTTTTCCTTCAAAAGCTGTAAGAATATATGTATATAATTGTTCTGTATCCATTTTCCCCTCCACAAAACTGCAAATATTATATCACAAAAAGTATGCGTTGTCTAGCACCGCATACTTCTTAGTTTACTTAATTATAACCATTTACTATTAGTTCTAACATATATTTTTTTATATATTTGAATTAATATAGCATAAATTAGTTGCAATAATATAATCCAAGCAATAAATTTAACTGGTAAAATTGCAAGGTCAAAAGCTATTGCAATCGATGTAAATGCCATAGCAAGTGTAATTAATACAACTGCAAATGTTGAAGCTAATAATTGTTTAGAAGATTTAGATTTAATAAATGGTGTCTTATCTGTTCTAATCATATGAATAATTAGAGTTTGTGAAATTATTCCAAATGCAAACCATCCAGTTTGGAAAAGTGTTTGTTTTTCTAAAGTATTATATCCAAAGATATACCACAATACTCCAAAACATAATATATCTAACACAGTACTGATTAATCCAAATCTAAACATAAATCTTTTAATATCTTTTGTATCCCATGATTTTGGTTTCTTTATATAATCTTCATCTACATTATCAAAAGGCATACCTGCTTGAGCCAAATCATTTAATAAATTTTGAATTAAAATATGAATTGGCATAAGTGGTAAAAATGGTAAGAAAATACTTGCAAATACTATAGATAACATATTCCCAAAATTTCCACTTGTAGCCATTTTTATGTATTTTAATACATTAGTAAATATCTTTCTACCTGTTACTACTCCTTCTTCTAAAACATTTAAGTCTTTTTCAAGAAGAATGATATCTGCTGTTTCTTTTGCAATATCTACTGCAGTATCTACAGATATTCCAACATCTGATTGCTTTAATGGTGGAGAATCATTAATTCCATCTCCCATATATCCTACAGTATGTCCATTTTCTTGATAAAGTCTTACAATTCTTTGTTTTTGAAGTGGAGATAATTTTGAATATAAGTGACATTCTTCAATTCTATTTTTAAGTTCTTCGTCACTTAACTCATCTATTTGACTACCAGTTAATCTATTTTTTACTGTTATTCCAACTTTTTTACAAACATTAAGTGCAACACCCTCACTATCTCCAGTAAGTACAACTGTATTGACACCATAGTCTTTAAGCTTTTCAATAGCCTCTTTTGCACTAGCTTTAGGTGGATCTAAAAATCCAACAAATCCAATTAAAACCATATTAGATTCATCTTGAATGCCAAAAGTTTCAACTCCATGTATTTCATTTTTTTGTGCTACAGCAACAACTCTTAAGCCTTCATCATTATTTTTTTCATATACTTCATATGCTTTTTTTCTAAGTTCTGGTGTCATTTCCATTGCCACACCATCTATATCTATTAATGAGCAAATTGAAAGTACTTCATCAACTGCACCTTTTGTAATTAATTGTCTTTTTCCATTATCATCTCTTAAAACAACACTCATTCTACGTCTAGAAAAATCAAAAGGTATCTCATCTTCCCTTACATATTTTTCTTTAAGTATATTCATTTTTTCTTTTTCTGCTCTAGCAATAACTGCAACATCAATTAAATTTTTTAAGCCAGTTTGGAAATAACTATTTAAAAAAGCATGCTTTAGTATTCTTAAACTTTCATTTCCATTAACATCCATATACTTTTCAAGTATAACTTCATCTTCTGTCAAAGTACCAGTTTTATCTGTACATAATATATCCATCTGTCCAAAAGTTTGAATAGCATTTACTCTTTTTACTATTGTCTTCTTCTTAGACATTTCAACAGCACCTTTAACCATGGTAGATGTCATAATAACTGGAAACATTTCTGGTGTAAGACCAACTGCAATAGTAATAGCAAAAACTAATGAAGATAAAACATCACTTTTTGTAAACATATTAATAACCATAATTATAGGAATCATAATTATCATAAATCTAATTAAAAGATTTGAAATACCATTAATTCCTTCATCAAAACTATTTGTCTTTTTAACTGTATGCAAAGATTTAGCCATAGAGCCAAAATAAGTATTATTACCAGTAGTAAGAATTATAGCAATAGCAGAACCACTTATAATATTTGTACCCATAAAGCCAATATTTGAGATATCTGTAACAGTGTCATATTCTTTTAAAGTAGAAAACTTTTCAACAGGATTTGATTCTCCTGTAAGAGAAGCTTGATCTATGAATAAATCCTTAGCTTCAAGAAATCTAACATCTCCTGGTATCATATCTCCTGAAGATAGTTTTACAATGTCTCCTGGATATACATCTTCTACGTCAACTATATTTAGATTACCATCTCTGATTACATCCATTTTATTTGTAATCATACTCTTTAATTTTTTTGCTGCATTATCTGATTTCGTTTCTTGTACAAAAGATACAACTGCAGATATAAGAACAGTACTAATTAAAAGTATAAAAGTTATATAATCTTTTTGTGTAGAAATAATAACATCAGTAACAAAAGTTACAGCAGCAACAATTAGCAAAACAATATTAAATGGATTAATAAATGCATCCCTTAGTCTATTCCATATTGAATAATTATTTCCAAATTCAATTGTATTTTTACCATACTTTTCATCAATATCTTCTATATCTACTACGCTTAACCCCTCTAAAGATGTATTATACTTTTGAAACAATTCTTCTTGAGAAAGAGCTGCACTAGCTTTAAGCTCATTTTCAACGCTAAACTGTCTTTCATTAGTATTATTTTTCTTAGCCATAAATCACCTCATATAAATATTATTTTTCTAAATGTGGAATCATATTTTCATATTCAAAAGAAAAATTACCATTGTCATCTTTAATAAGTTTTGTAATAGATGTCTTTTTAATACCCATTCCTTTATTTTTATTTGACCATTCCATATTATTTAAAATATGACGAACAATAGAAATAACTCCACCATGAGTTACAATTACTAAGTCTTCTACATCACTATTTTCATCAATAAGTTCAAAAAAATCTTTTCTTATTCTCTCAAAAAACTCTTTTGGACTTTCACCACCAGGGAAAGCTTCATCATATGCAAGCTCTCCAAAATGGCAGTGAGGATACTTTTCTTCAGCTTCACTATTTAGCATTCCTGCAAATATACCATTGTTATTTTCTCTAAGTCTTTTATCTGGAACTATATCTATACCATATTTATCTGCAATAATTTTTGCAGTCATTTTTGCTCTTTTTAAATCACTGCAAACTATTCTATCTATTTTTATATTATTTTCATACATATAATTTGCAAGTTTTTTACATTTTTCTATTCCTTCTTCAATTAGAGGTAAATTACTCCAACCACCTCTATATCTTTCATCATCATCTCCGTGTCTAATTATGTATATATTCATTTTATTCTCCTTCTATCAATAATAATTTTAGCATTTAAATATAAAAAAATAAAGGGAAATATTATATTCCCCTTTCACTTTTTATTTTTTGAATAAGTTCATTGCCTTTTTCTTCATCTAAAGTACCATTTTTAATCATTGCCTTTATAACTACAATTTGTCTTTTATATGTACTATCATTGTTATTGCTTAATTGAAATACACTTGGTGCATTAGGAAGTCCTGCAAGAAGAGTTGCTTCATTTAAATCTAATTCTTTTGGCTCTTTATTAAAATATCCTTTTGAAGCATTTCCTATTCCATAATATCCATCTCCAAAATATGAAATGTTTGCATACATTTCAAGTATTTCATCTTTTGTATATTCTTTTTCTATGTCTATAGTTGCAAATATTTCAGCAATTTTTCTTACCAATTTTCTTCTTTGATCTAGTACTAAATTTTTAGCTAACTGTTGAGACAAAGTACTTGCACCAAAGCCAATTTTTTGAGCTTGAAACGTATAAACAACAGCTCCACCAACGGCATAAGGATCTATGCCATTATGCTCATAAAATCTTTTATCTTCAACTGCAATTAACCCATCTAAATAGTACTTAGATATATCTTCTAACTTGGTATAATTATCCATTTCTTTAAGTTCTTTTACTCTCATATCTAGCGATTTTTCTTCTATTGCTGCCCTATATAAATCATAACCATCTTTTACAAAATATCCAACAACAAAGATAATAATTACCAGAATGAAAATTATTAACTTTTTTATACCTTTGAAAAATGTTCTCAAGATATAATCACTTCCTTTATGAAATAATTATACTACAAACAATATTCATTCTCAATATACTACATTATCTTTTAGTTTTAAGGCCTGTTGAATCTAGATAATAATCATGAGATTTAACTATTTCTTCTATGCTACATTTAAGTAGTGTAATCTCATACAAATCTATAATAATATTAGAAAGATTTAACATTTTTAAATATTCATTTACCTTAAAAATAAACGAATCACTTCCATATATTGCAAATATTATATTAGAATCATAACCATAACTAGCATTTTCATCTCCCCACTCAACAAAATCAATACTGCATTTTTTAAAATAATTATTAGTTATAACACTTAGTTTTTCTTTTTGAGATTTTTGGGTAATAAACACTACCTTACTATATTTAAAATCATTTTTTGCAAAATTATTTGTAATAATCACCGAATGCGTAAAATTAGCTACTAACGCACATACTTTCATAATATCACCTCAATATCATTCTACTACTTTCAAACTAGTGAAAAATGTATAAAACAACTTTAGACATAATTAGAATTATTTATTTGGTGTATTTGCTAACATATTTCAAATACTATTATTGGTGATAATTATAATGATTAAAAATAATTTTAATAAAAGAAGAATTAAAGAAAAAGCAATATGTATAATCTATTGCTTAGTCATTTTTGTATCAATGTATCCATCTAAAAAAGATTATTCAAATATATCTAATCTAAATACTATTATTCCTGGAATTAATAAAATATATAATTTAAATAATAAAGATACTCTTAATACTAAATATAGTTTTAAAACTTTTGAATTAATAAAAAAATATATGAATAAATAAAAATATTTAGTACATAATACTAATGACAAATATTTATTTTGTCAGGAGGTACTTATGAAGGCTTTATACAATATAATGCTTACCCTAGTTATTATAGGTGCTATAAACTGGGGAATCTTAGGGCTATTTGAAATGGATTTAATAGGATCTATTTTTGGTGGAATGACAAGTGTAATAAGCAGAATAATATTTGTCTTAGTTGGTCTTTGTGGTATAGGTGCAATTGCTCTATATAGACCAATTAATGAAGATGAAGAACTTAGTCATTCATAATAAAGCTCTAAAAAAACATCTAGACTGCATCTAGATGTTTATTTTTTTATTATTTATTATTTTTAGCTTTATACTGTTCATATAATATTATTGAAGTTGCAACTCCAACATTTAAAGATTCTATCTTATTAGACATTGGAATTTTAACTAGAGTATCAGATAAGCTTTCTAATTCTTTAGATACTCCATTTGCTTCATTTCCTACTACAAAAGCATATTTATTATCAATATAATTTAGTGTATCACTTGAATTATTAGTATTTAATGATGTTGTAACTATCTTGTATCCTTTAGATTTAAGAATTAGAAGTTCATTAACATCATCTATATATATAATTTTTGTATTAAGGATTCCACCCATTGTAGATCGTAATGTTTTTGGTGAATAAATATCTGCTGTGCCATGTATACAAATAATTAAATCACAATCAAAAGCATTTGCACTTCTAATTATCGTTCCTAAATTTCCTTGATCTTGTACTTTATCTAATATTAAAATATTAGAATTTCCAATTTTTTCAATTTCTTTTTCAAGATTATACTTTGGAATACTCAAAACTGCAAGAACACCTTGAGGATTTACAGTATCTGTTACATATTTAAATATTTTTTCATCAAATTCTAAAACTTTAACATTTTTTTCTTTTTCTAGTCTTTTAATGAGCTCTTCTCCTCCATTAGAAGTAAGTAGAATAGATTTAGAATAAGCGATAAACATAATGTCTATCGCTTTATCTAATAACTCATTAACAACTTTAATTCCTTCTAAATAAAAAGCATTATTCTTTTGTCTGAATTTCTTTTCATTTAGACCATTTACAAACTTAACATTGTTGTTTGTTTTGCTAATGATTTTTTCCATATTATTCTCCTGTTACAACGTTTCCGTTTTCATCTACAGTTATTACTTGTCCATCTGTTGAATTAGTTGTATCTGTATTATTTGTAGTATTTGTAGTATCTGTAGTTGTAGAATATGCATTTGCATCTATAGATTTAACATATTCTTTAAATTTTTCTAAATCATAATCTAAGTGTTTATCTTGTACAATATTATCAAATAAAGTATTTGCATATTGTTCTCTTACAGTTTCACTTTTTACTCTTCCATTTTCATTAATAGCATTTAATTTAATAATGTGATATCCATAAGCTGTTTGAACAAGAGTAGCATTAACTTCACCTGGCTTCATATTTTTTACAGCATCAGAATACTCTTGAACTGTATTTCCATCCATGTACATTTTATATTGTCCAGGATTATCACTTTCTGCTGTACCAGTATCATCTGAATACTCTTTTGCAAGTGTTGCAAAATCTTCACCAGCTACTGCACGTGCTAAAACACCTTCAGCTGTAACTTTAAGATTTGCTTTTTCTTCATCAGTCATTGTTGTTCCATCATCTTTTGTGAATGAGAATAAGATATGTGAAGTATCGTATTCATTCATATCAATTGTTTCACCTTCAGCATATTGACTTTTAATATATTCTTCTATTTTAGCATCTTCTGTTTCTGCTGCTAATTTTTCAATATATGCTTGTATTATATAATCGTTATAATAAATTTGTTTTAATGTATCAATACTGAAATTATAGTTGTCTTTAAAATATGTTATATATTCTTTGTTGTTAAATATTTCATCTACTTCAGCTTTATCTTCTTTAGATAATTTAACACCTGCTTTTTTAGCATCTGTAACAATCATTTTGTCTTGAGCAGCTTTTAATAATATTTCTTCTGGAATTGAATTTGAATCATATCCATATGATTTTAAGTAACTAGAGAACATCTCATAGTATACTTGATATTCTTTCTTTGTAACCTTACCACCGTCAAATTTTGCAACAGCAGCATTATCCTTTACTACTACAGTTCCAACAATAACTAGCACTAAAACAAGTAATATAGCTAGTATTGCGATAATTATTCCGTTTTCGTTTCCGGCTTTTAATTTTTTGTTTTTAATGTCCATATCTTTACCCCTTTTCTTTAATAGTATTTAATAATTTATCTATCTCTAACTGTACACGGATAAGTATATCATTATTAAAATCATTTGTCAACGCAATTTTTAGATTCATAGGTTCGATCTTAATCATAGATTTTGTAGCTAAAATTCTAGTAATACCAAGGCTTCTAGCTTTATTTCTAATTTCAACAATTTTAATAAGATTTTCAGTTTCTTTAGGTATATCTCCAAACCTATCAAGAAGCTCATCTACTACATCCATAGAGTCTTCCTCTGTCTTAATATCTGATATTTTTTGATACATATCTATTTTTTGTATTGGATCTTTAATATATAAATCACTAATATATGCAGAAACATCAATATCTATCTTAACTTCCTTATTAATATCTTCCTTAGCAGTAGCATCCTTTCCTTCTTTTTCTTCTCTAATTGCCTTTTCAAGAAGAGCAAGGTATAATTCATATCCAACTTTTGCCATATGTCCATGTTGTTCACGTCCAAGAAGGTTACCAGCTCCTCTTATTTCAAGGTCACGAAGAGCAATTTTAAATCCACTACCAAACTCAGTAAAGTCTTTAATAGCTTTAAGACGTTTTTCTGACACTTCAGATAAAGATTTATCTGCCTCATATGTTATATATGCATATGCTAGCCTATTTGATCTTCCAACTCTTCCACGAATTTGGTATAGCTGAGCAAGTCCTAAAGTATCTGCATCTTCAACAATTAATGTATTTGCATTTGGTACATCTATACCAGATTCAAGAATTGTTGTACAAACAATAATATCTATTTCATGAGTAATAAATTGTAGCATTACATCTTCCACCATTTCTGGAGGCATTTGTCCATGTGCTACTCCTATTCTTGCATCTGGCACCATTTTATGTAGCTTTTCAACTATTTCATCTAATTTATTTACTCTATTATTTAAATAGATTACTTGTCCATCACGAGAAAGTTCTTTTTCAATACCTTCACGAATGACATTTTCATCATACTCTAGTACATAAGTATGAACTGGTAATCTTTCCATTGGTGGTTCGCTAAGAGTACTCATACCACGAATACCAATCATAGACATATGTAAGGTTCTAGGAATTGGTGTTGCCGTCATTGAAAGTACATCAACATTTTGTTTTAATACTTTAATTGCCTCTTTATCTTTTACGCCAAATCTATGTTCCTCATCTATAATAAGAAGTCCTAAATCTTTAAAGAATACATCTTTTGAAAGTATTCTATGAGTTCCAATTAAAATATCTATTTTACCATCTACAAGATCTTTTAAAATCTTAGTTTGTTCTTTTTTTGTTTTAAATCTGCTTAAGAATTCTACTCTAACGCCAAAATCTTTCATACGAGACTCAAAAGTTCTAAATTGTTGTAAAGCAAGTACCGTAGTAGGTACAAGATATGCAACTTGTTTACTACTCATTACAGCTTTAAATGCTGCACGAAGAGCAAGTTCTGTTTTCCCATATCCAACATCACCACATAAAAGTCTGTCCATTGGTTTATCTGATTCCATATCTTCTTTTATTTCTTCAAGAGAAGTCTTTTGGTCTGGTGTTAGTTCATATTCAAAAGAATCTTCAAACTCTTTTTGCCATGGGGTATCCGGATCATATGCAAAACCTGTCATTTTTTCACGTTTAGCATACAAAAGCATTAACTCTTTTGCCATTTCTTTTACGTGAGATTGAACTTTTGCTTTTGTATGTTCCCATTCTTTTCCACCAAGCTTATTTATCTTTGGTTTTGCACCATCATCACAAACATATTTTCCAACACAATCTAATTGTTGAATTGGTACATATAAAACACCTCTATCTGAATACTCGATTTTAATATAGTCTTTTTGAGTATCTCCCATTTTTATTGTTTCAACACCACGATAAATTCCTATACCATGGTTTTCATGAACAACAAAATCTCCCTCGTTTAAATCTGCATAAGTATTAATTCTTTGTCCAGTTTCAGTTTTCTTAATTTTCTTTTGAGTAGTTGAAAGCCCACTCACAGGCTCTGCAATTACTAAAAGTTGAAATTCATCTGAATAAAATCCTCCAGACATTATTCCACGAGTAATATATACTTTACCAGTATCGAGTTCATCTATAGCAAAAACAGATTGAAGCTCTTCTACTTTAATTTTTGAGTCATGAAGATAACCTTTTACTTGGTTATATCTAACTTCAGTTGGAAATACAAGAAGAATAGCTTTATCTTTTGAACGTTCTATATCTAAATTTAAAACTTCAAGAGAAGATTTATAAAAATTAGCCTCTTTAATGCTAAAGTTATATACATCTCTTCCACGTGAGGCAACCTTATCTATACTTATACGTTCCATATAAATAGAATTTAGCTCATGCTCTAGACGTGTTTCTACTTCCTCATAACCTAAATATGTATTTACAAAAGGCATATAAATATATTCTCTATCTGCAAGTATTTTTATTGTTTCATTATTTTCATATCCAACATTTTGAGCTTTTTCTCTACATTTTGAAGGCTCATCTACAAAAACATTATAGTCACTTACATAATCTAATATGTTTTCTGGCCTTTTAACTAAAATGTTAAAATATTTATCTATTAAATTATCTAAAGAACCATTTTTAATCTTTTCTATGTCTGATTCTATATTTGCTTTTAGCTCTTGAGATATTTCTTCTTTATGGATAAAGCTTTCAAGTTCAGATACTACCGCATCAATTTTTTCTTTTGTTACATAGTTTTCTGATACTTGAGACATGTCTATTTGTTTTACAGTATCAATACTTCTTTGAGTAATTGGATCAAAAGTTCTAATACTATCTACTTCATCTCCGAAAAACTCAATTCTAAAAGGTAAGTCATTATTTATACAAAAAACATCAATAATACCACCACGTACAGCAAACTGACCTTTACCTTCAACATTTTCTGTACGTTCAAATCCAAATTTTGAAAGCTTATCTACGACCTCATTAATTGAAATTGTATCATTATTTTTTATACAAAATTCTTCACCTTTATATCTTGCATTTGGAAACATTTTAACAAGTAAAGCATCTATTGTTGTTACTACGATATTTCTCTTACCACTTAAAATTCTTTCAATTGCATACATTCTTTGGTTAGATATATCTTTACTTTCTGCATCAATATCATAATATTGAAGTTGACGTGCAGGAAGATAAATAATTTCTATATCATCTGATAAAAATTTTAAATCTTGTATTATCTTATTTACTTGAAACATATTGTTACAAATAACAAGTGAGCTTTTATCTGAATTTTCTGTTATACCGTAAACCATCCAAGCCTTACTGCTATCAGTAAGGCCGGTGATACTTAATTTACTATTTTCTTTTGCTTTAATCTTTTTTAAAAGACTTGCATAATTTGTGCTACATCCAAGAGCTTTAACTAGTGGATTCATTTACACATCTCCTTTATTTTAATCTATTTATAAATTCATCTATTGAAATAACTTCAATTCCTAATTCTTGTGCTTTAGTAAGTTTTGATCCTGCTGCTTCTCCAGCAATTAAGAAACTTGTTTTTTTAGATACAGAACTTGATGCTTTACCAGCATTTTTCTCTATCATATCTACAATTTCATTTCTTGAATAGTTATCAAAAGAACCAGTTACACAAATAGTCATTCCTTTTAATTTTTCTGAATCTATTTCTTTTTTAATCCCTTTCAAGTTTAATCCTTTTTCATCCAATTTTTGTATTATTTCTTTAGTCTTTGCTTTTCTAAAGAAATTATATACAGATATTGCCATTATTGTTCCAAAATCTTCTAAGCCATTTAATTGCTCAACAGATGCATCTGCTAAAGCATATATATCTTCAAAACTTTCAGCAAGTGTTTTAGATGCCTTTTTTCCAATATGGCGAATGCCAAGTCCAAATAGTAATTGATCTAAACTATTTTGTTTACTTAGTTCTATTGCATCAATTAAATTTTGAGAAGATTTTTCTTTAAAACCTTCAAGGCTCATAAAATCTTCAAATGTAAGATTATATATATCTGTAATATCACTTAAAAGTCCCTTTTCAATAAGTGTCTCAACTATTGCATCTCCAAGTCCATTTATATCCATGCAGTCTCTTGATACAAAGTGAGTTATACTTCTATATACTTGAGCAGGACATTCACTATTAGTACATCTTAGAGCTACTTCATCTTCTGCTTGTTCAAGTTCTTCTCCACATACAGGACACACTTTAGGAATAATAAATTCTTTTTCTTGTCCAGTTCTTTTTTCTGTAAGAACTCTATAAACTTCTGGAATAACATCTCCAGCTTTTTGAATTATTACTTTATCTCCTACACGAATATCTTTCTCGCGAAGAAAATCAAAATTGTGTAAAGTTGTTTTAGAAATTATACTACCTGCAACTCTTACAGGTTCAAGAACAACAACTGGAGTTACTTGACCAGTACGTCCTACTTGCAGAATAATATCTAATACTTTTGTCTCTCTTTGCTCTGGTGGATATTTATATGCTACAGCCCATTTTGGAACTTTTACAGTTTGGCCCATTTCTTGACGAATATGTAAATCATTAACTTTTACAACTGCTCCATCTATATCATATTCAAGGTCATCTCTCATCTCACCAATCTTTTTAATAGCTGCAATTACTTCTTCTTTAGTTTTACATACAAATCTAAGCTCAATTGTATGCATTCCTACACTTTGTAAATAATCTAAGCTTTCTGAATGAGTAGTAAAGTTTCCACCTTTTTGAACATTAAATATAAACACAGATAGATGTCTATTTTTAACAAGTTCACTATCTAGTTGTCTTAGAGTTCCAGCTGCTGCATTTCTAGGATTAGATAGTTGTTGCTTACCAGCTGCTAATAATTTATCATTAATTGCTTCAAATTCTTTACGAGGAAGATATACCTCTCCTCTTACCTCTATTGTATCATTAGATGTTAGTTGTTGTGGTATGGATTCAATCATTTTAACATTTTGAGTTACATCTTCTCCAACAAAACCATCTCCACGAGTAGAGCCTCTAACAAGCTTACCATTTTCATATTCTAAAGAAATAGAAAGACCATCAATCTTAGTTTCTACACTAAAATCTATATCTCCATATTCTTCTTTTACTTTATCTACAAAGCTTTCAACATCTTCTAAAGTAAATACATCTTGTAAACTTTGCATTTGTACTTCATGGTTAACTTGTGTAAATATATTTTTATTTTTACCACCAACTTTTTGTGATGGAGAACTACTTGTTATTAATTCTGGATGTTCTGTTTCTATCTTTCTTAATCTTTGGGTTAATTGATCATACTCATAGTCAGATATTTCAGGTTCATCTAGTTCATAATATAATCTATTGTGATATTCTATTGTTTTTCTTAGTTCTTCTAGTTCTTTCTTTAATGCTTTTAAATCTTCTTTTTCTTCCTTTTTTATTGGTTCAAAGAAGCTAAATTGTTCGTCTTCCATTATATTCACCTCAACATGCATATATAAGCTAGAAATCTATATTCCTAGCTAATTTTCCTCACACAAATATTTTACTATATATTATATATTTTTTCAAGAAAAATAAAAAAGTGCAAGCATAAAAACTTGCACTAATTTTAACGAAAAACTAATTATTGTATAATATCTAATTCTCTTTTTAATCTATCTACTTCAGCATTATATGCAATAGTATTTTTCTTATGAACCTCTATGCTTTCTCTAAGTCTTTCATTTTGCATTTCAAAAAGCTTAATTAAAGCATATTTTTGGTCTTCATTCATATTTTCAATAGGGATTTCTCCTCTTTTATACATTGCTTGAAATTCATATATATCTACTTTTTTATGAGTTTCTTGCATTTCAACGTGATCTGTTGCAACATTTTTCTTTTGCATAGCACGTTGAGCCATAATGCTTTTTCTTTTTTGGTCTCTTTTTCTACGTCTTATATTAAACATGCCTTGGAAAATCTTTTTTATACTACTAAAAAATGAATTTTCTCTTATGGCAGGTAAATTATATTCTTCTTGCATATAATCCTCCTAAGATTTCATTGTTAAACGAATCTTCATATCATTAAATTTATTCATTAAGTTTTTAGCGTTATCTTCTCTCATTTGCTCTACTTGATTCATAGCTACAAGTTCATTATATTCATTTGTAATATCTACTAGAGCATGTGTAAGTTCACTATCTACTTGATATCTTTCAACAGCAGCTTTATATATTTTGTATGCTTCAGGTAAAATTGCTTCAATTATTGCTGCAACTCTAACTTTTTCTGCACGTGTAGCTACAAGTTTACCACGTCTGAAAGTTCTTTTTGCTTGTGCTTTATAATTTGAAATTGAAAGTTTAACAAGCATTTTATAATCTTTAAGTGTTGGAATAAAATCTCTTTTTGAATCTAACACTTTATTTATTGCTTTTGGTATATTTAAAGGTTCTATATATACTTCATTTCCTTTAACATCTTCAAAAAGTGGCCATTCTTCATCTCTAACTAAATAATAACATAAAGCTTTTGTTTGAAGTTCATCTATACCACAAGATTTAAAATCATAAGCATTTTCTATCATCTTTTCTGAAATAGATAATGCAGATATTTTTCTAATTACTGCACTATGCTCATAATAGTATGGTACTTCATCTTTATAATGAACAAAATCGTTTATATGTTCTATATAAAAACAAACTCTTTTTATTTCATCTAATGAATATCCAAGCTCTATTAAAAAGCTTTCTGCCATTTTAGCAGACTCTATATTGTTTCTTTGACCTTCTTGTAATATTGGCTTTGAAACATCATGTAAAAATGCTGCTATTTTAAGTAGCAATAATTCATCACGAGATAATTCACCATAAGGTATATCTCTTACAGTAAGTAGTGTATGTTCAAATACATCATAACAATGATGTGCATCATTTGTCTCATAATCTACTATATTTAAGATAATATCTCCAAATTTATATCTAATATCCTCTATAGACATATTTAAATAATACTCAACTACATCTTGTCTAAATAGAGAATTTTCAAATTCACTTTTTGTTATTCCTATCATAAAACAGTTCACCTTTCAGTGCTATTTTACTACACTTTGCTCATTTTTTCAACTAAAACATTGCATTTATTCCACTTTTTTAGTTTTTATATTTACATAAAGAAAAAAGAACACTCTATTTGAGTGTTCTTAATACGTTCCTTTTTTATTAATTTTCTACATCAATATCATTTTTAAATCTTAAGAAATAATCTACAAAAGACCATATTGTTGCAATTACAGCACCTGCAAGTGTTAGAGACATTACAACATTAACAATTAGTCCAAATGTAGACATCATTGTAGATTCTGTAATAAATGCAAACATTCCAAGTTTTGCATCAATTATATATTGTAATAATCCAGATGTAATTGCAAGCATTTGGAAAAGAGTTTTAATTTTTCCACTAAGACCTGCAGCAACATCTTTTGCATTATCTGCACCAAATGTTCTAAGTGCAGTTACAAAGAAATCTCTAAATACAATTATTGCTGTAATAAATGCTGGAACAATTCCAAGGCCTGTAAGCATAATAAATCCTGCAGAAACTAATAATTTATCTGCTAGTGGATCCATTATTTTTCCAAATTTTGTAACAATTCCTTGTTTTCTAGAAATTCTTCCGTCTAATGTATCTGTAATTGCTGCAACTACAAATACAACTAGTGCAATCCAACCTATAACTGTTTTTACTGGTGATACAGTAACAGTTGAGGTTGCTTGACCATACATACCAGTTGTTGTTTCAGTTTTTTCATACCAACTTGCTGGAATACTTAAAAGAATAATAAATATTGGAACAAGTATTATTCTTAACATTGTTAATTTGTTAGGTAAATTCATTTTGCTAAACATTTTTAATATTCCCCCTTATTCAACTCAATTATAGCATTGACATTTTTTATAGTCAATTATTTTTTATTTTTTACACATTATTTTCACTTAGTTCAACTATTGTTGCCATTGTACCATAATCTTTAAACTTATTTTGTACAGCATATCTATATGAGAAAAAGTCATCTGTTGAACATCTTGTACAAATTGGTGCAACAAGTATTTGTTCCTCTTTAACTCCTACATTTGCAAACTCATGCTTTAAAATTTTAATTAAATCTATGTGAAAAGTAACGTTATTTTCCTCATATTCTAAATATTCTTCTGAATAATTAAATACACTTGTAAATTTTTCTTTAAATGCTTCTTCTTGACTAGTAAAACAACATTTTCTAATAGATGGACCAACACATATAACAAGGTCTTCTACTTTGCTTTCATATTTTTCCTGCATTAGTTTTATAGCATTTATGTATATTTTATTTATAACACCTTTCCATCCCGCATGAACATTTGCTACAACATTTTTTGACTTATCATAAATAATAATTGGATTACAATCTGCAGTAGTAATTAAAGTTGCAATACCAGGCTTATCTACAATATATCCATCATACTCTTCTTTATTTAACTTAGAAAACTCATATTCCTTTTCATTTTCTTCATTAATAATTAAGACTTTATCTGTATGTGCTTGGCAAGCTTTATGTACATCACTAAAACCAACAGCATTTCTAACATGCTCTAAATTACCAACTACATTTTCAAGTCTGTCTTGTCCTAAAGTTCGAAAGTTTAAACTTGAATACTCACCACTACTAAGCCCTCCATGGCGAAGTGTAATACAATGCTTAACATTTAACTCATTTAAAACTTTAAATTGAATATATTCTAAATTTCCATCTTTTCTATGCACTATTTCTTGGCTATCGTATTTCATAATTCCTCCTATCTTACTTCTATCATCTTATTCATATTAAATGAATAAATATATGATTTATCTACTTTTTTATCTGTTAAAGTATTAATTGCCTCTTTATATATATCTAACTGTATTTTGTATCTATCTATAAATTCTTCATCTTTTGTAAGTCTATCTGTTTTAAAATCTACAAGAATTACTCTACCATCTTGAGTTACATAGAAAAGATCTATTACTCCTTGTATTAAACTTGGTGATATTTTTTCATCATTTAATACAAACTCATATTCTTTATACACCTCATTTGCATTTTTTAGTTCTTGGCCTAATTGTGATTCTAAAAAATTATATATTTTATTCACACTAATATATTTTCTATCTTGTGATGAGATTACATTCTCATATACCATTTTTTCTAAATAGTTTTTTAGCTCATCTCTAGTTTTAACAGCTTTAAAATCTAGGTTTTGTAATATAAAATGAATTAGTAAACCTTTTCTTACAGCAGTATATTTTTCTTCTTCTGTAAGACACGAAGGGCAAAAATATTTAGAATTAACTACTGTTTTTTCTTCTCCTTCTTCATCTATGTCTACATTTTCATCTATCACTTTACTTTTTAGACTTACATCTATTTCCTCTTCTTCAATATGAGCTTTCTTAAGATTTGATACACTCACACGAGAAGGAGTTTTAACGTCTTCAATAAAGGCATATTGACTTTCAAAATTGTTTTTCAAGCTATTTTGAATACTTGTATCTATAGCATTTTCATCTAAATGATCTTTTATTATTTCTGTAGCAGATAAGTGATTAATTTCTTCAGTATCAGAAGAAAACATTTCTTTTAATTCTTGCTCTGTTGTATTTTCATTTATTTTTATAACATTTAAGTCTAGTTTATCTTTTTTTCCTTCAAATTCATTATAATACTTAACTACAGGAAGAATTAATTTTAAATAACTGTTACAACTTCCAATTAACGAATCATTAAATTTTTCATTTTTAATATTTAATGATTGCATATCATATGCCTTATCATAGTCTTTAATTGTTCCAAATAAGTATAGTTTTTCTTTTGCACGAGTAAGTGCAACATATAACAGTCTAATTTCTTCAGATTTTGTTTCTTTCTCTATAACATTACGAATTGCATGTTTAACAAGAGATGGATATGTTACTCCAAGCCCTTGATTTACTATATCTATTCCTATTCCATACTTATGATGGAATAATACTTTTTGGTTTCTTAATTCTCTAAAATTGTAATTTTTTCCCATATCACCTAGTATTACTATTGGGAATTCTAGTCCTTTAGATTTATGAATTGTCATTATACGAACAACATTTTCATTTTCTCCAATTATTTTAGCGCTAGTAGTAGATGAATCCGATTTATCTTTAAGACTATCTACATACTTAATATATGCATTAAGTGTATTTCCAGCTGTTGAATAAAAGCTAGATGCAATTTCAATTAAATAATCTAAGTTTGCTTTAATTGCCTCTGCATTTTCTTCTAGAGCAAATTGATAATATATTTTTGTATCTTTATATAGTTTAACAAGTAATTCTGAGATAGTATATATCTTAGAATAATTCATATATTTATTAATTAATTCTAAAAATTTATTTATTTTTCCTACTAATTCAAAGTCATCTTTTCTAAAATCTTCATCTTCTATAATTCTTTCTAAAGTATTATATATATATGTATTATTTTCATATAATCTAATCTTTGTTATTTCATCTAGTGTAAAATTACCAATAATACTATACATTATACTTGTCATGTAAACATCTTGATAAGGATTATCTACTACTTTTAAGAATGAAAGAATGAGTTTTGTTTCATCTCCTTCAAAAATACTAGTAGCAACATCACTAAATACTGGAATATTATTGCGTTTAAGCTCTTCTTCTAGAATACCAGCTTTATCTTTAATGCCACGAAGTAATATAACTATATCTTTATATGTAGCACTTCTTAGACTACCATCTTTTTGCATAACCTTATCTTTAGATATAATTTCTTTAATTTTATATGCTATACATTTAGATTCAATTTCAAACTTAGATAAATCTTCACTAACTTCAAAATTTTCCTCATCATCTTGATCATCAAAAGTATTAAATTCTCTCTCTTTTAAATCTATAATGTTAATTTGAGTAGTAAACTTAGAGTTATCATCATGAATGAAGCTTTTATTTCCACACTTTAAAGCCTCATCTTGTCCATAATCACATTGTCCGTTTTTCATAGACATTATCTTTTCAAAAATATAGTTAATTGAGTCTATTACTTCTTCTCTACTTCTAAAATTTTGTGAAAGTATTATTTTACAAGACTCACTATTATTTGTCTGATCATCTGGAGCATATGCAATATATTTTTCATTAAATATATCTGGACGCGCTTGTCTAAACCCATAAATACTTTGCTTAATATCTCCAACCATAAATCTATTATTTGTACCAGAAACTGCTGCAAGAATTGTTTCTTGTACAAAACTTGTATCTTGATACTCATCTGTATATACTTCACTAAATTTAGATTTTAAATCATGAGCAATATCTGTAAGAGTTCCATCTTTATTTACTAATAACTCTAAAGCATAGTGAGTAATATCATTAAATTCGGCAATAGATTGTTGTTTCTTTTCAAGTTTAAAAGCAGTATCAAAAGAAATTAAAAAGTCATATAAATAAGTCATATATTCATATGCTATCTTATTATCTTTTAGTATTTCATTACTATTTGCATATATTTTCTTTTTAAGTTTTGCTACAACATCTTTTACTTCCTTTTGTCTAAATTCTTTTATTTCTTCTTTTAGTTCTTCATCTACTCCTTTGCCAAATCTTAATGTAGAAAAATTCATCATATTTAGTTTTGTATATAGCTCATCCCAAGAAGGCTTTGCTATATTTAAAACATTATCTATCATTTTTTTATCTTCATAAAGAATTTCAACAATTTTAGTAAATTCTTCAAGCCCTTCAAGTTTTTTTAGATATTCATCATATTTTATTGTGCAAAGCTCAAGTTCTGCCATTGTATCATCATAAATATCTCTACCAAAGTCTGTGTCATACAAATCTACATTTTCATCTATATTATATTTTTCTATTTGTTCATTAAGCCATAAAAAAGGATAAGGAAAAGCTTGAATATAATTATATATCTTAAGGATTTCTCCTAAAAATTCTTCTTCTTTTCCACCAAAAAGTTCTAAAATATTATATAGTCCAAAAGCACTTCTATCTTCATATTTTTCATATTCTTTTTCTATTAAATCTTCAAGTACTTTTGCTTTAATTAATATACTTTGGCTTTCTTCACAAATCTTTACATTTGGATCTAGCTCTAAAACATTAAAATTTTCACGAACAAGTTTAAAACAAAATGCATCAATTGTAGTAATACATGCTCTATTTATATATATTAACTGGTTTTTTAAATGATTATTTTTCTTAGGGTCAGATTCTGTTTCTAAAGCTTTATATATAGCATTTAGAATCTTTTCTTTTAGTTCTTGAGCTGCTGCATTAGTAAATGTAACAACTAGTAGTTTATCTACATCTAAAAATTCATTTAAAACTTTTTCAATTATTCTTTCAACTAGTACTGCTGTTTTTCCAGAGCCAGCAGATGCACTAACAAGTATATTTGAGTTACGTTTGTCTATTGCTTTTTTCTGGTCTACAGTCCAATTTGTTTTTGCCATTTTACTTCTCCTCTTTTTACTATATTTTATATTCAAACATGAATTTTTGCAAGAAAAATATATAATATACAAAAATGATACAAAATTATCCACTATTTGCACTAAAAAACAATTCTCTCTTTGACATAACCTCTATATTTTGGTATAATTGAATAGGTGAATTTTATGGAAGAAAACGTAAAAAAAATAATGACTACAAACGATAAGTTTGAATTTGAATATATATCTAAAAACGTAGATGATACAAAGCTTCTTGGAAAAGAATTTGCAAAATACATTAACAAAGATACTATAATTACACTAAATGGTGAACTTGGTTCTGGAAAAACTGTATTTTTAATGGGAATAGCATCACATTTTGGAATTGAAAATGATGTATGCTCACCTACATTTACACTAGTAAATGAATATAATACAAATGCAGGCTTCCCTATTTTCCATTTTGATGTTTATCGTCTACACGATAGTTCTGAGTTTATGGAAGGTGTTGGAACAGATTATTTTTACTCTGGAGCTTGCCTAATTGAATGGGGAGACGAAATAATTGAAGACATTCTACCACAAGAAACTATACATATAGATATAACAAAAAATGGCGAAAACACAAGAACATTTAAAATTTGGAGGTAACAAATGAATATATTAGGAATTGACACAACTACTAAATCTGCTAGTTGTACAATATTAAAAGAAAATAGCTATTACACAAAAGAAGTTACAAATGAGATAACACACTCAGAAAAACTTCTTCCAATAATACATGAAACATTAAAAGAAGAAAATCTTACACTCGACGATATAGATATGTTTGCAGCAATTAACGGACCAGGTTCATTTACAGGAATAAGAATTGGTTTAGCTACAATTAAAGCATTTGCTCAAGTAAAAGAAATAGACATATTTTCTATTTCTTCTATTGATCTTATGTCTTATGTTGCTGCAAAAAAAGAATTAAATAGTAGCGACAAGAAAAATGTATCTGTTTTATCTTTAATTGATGCAAGAAACAACAGAGTATATTATAGATTAAACAATGTATCATTAGATGAAAATGGAAAATACGAAATTACAAGTTCAATGGATGTTGAAAATGATTTAATAGATGAAGTATTAAAAAAAGATACAATACTATCTTCATCTTCTTTAATTATTTGTGGAGATTGTGTAGAAGAATATAATGAAAAATTTGAAATGCTAAAAGATGTACAAAAATTTAACTTCTATCCTACTACTCAAGACTTAATAGATTGCTACATTCATTTAAAAGATACCAAAGACTATATGTACAATGCTTATACATTAGATGCACTATATGCACGTCCATCTCAAGCAGAAAGAGTAAATAACAATGGATAATATATTAATCTCTAAAATGCAAGATGAAGATATAGATGAAGCTTTACTTACAGAACAAAGCCACAACATCCATATTTTAAGTAAAAACATATTAAAAGAAGATATAAAAAACAAAAATTATTACTATTTAGTTGCTAAAAATAACCAGAAAAAAATAGTAGGATACATAGGAATATCTTATGTACTAGATGAAGCAGATATAATCTCAATTGTAGTACATAAAGACTACACAAAAAATGGTATTGCTACTCTTCTGCTTCAAGAAATATTTAAATTTGCAAAAGATAATAATATACAAAAATTAATGCTTGAAGTAAGAAATAGTAATATTCCAGCTCAAAAGCTATATGAAAAGCATGGATTTAAACAAATAACAATTAGAAAAAACTACTATGATAATTCAGAGGATGCACTAATATATGAAAAGGAACTATAAATTAGTTCTTTTTTTGTCAAAAAACAAGGAAGTAACATCTACTTCCTTGTCTTTATTTAATAGTTATCATCATGACCATCATCATCATAAAGTATTTCTCTAGAGCTTACTCTATTCTCTTTTCTTTCTCTAAACACTTCAGATGATAATAACTCCTTAACTTCTGATGAATTTTTTATATTCTTTAAATCAAATTCTGGAGATGTTTTATCTGCAGAACAACAATGAATTGTACCAAGTCCAAATATCCTTTGTCCAAGTGTACGAGTTAAAGTTATATCTGTTATTCTAAATAGCATAATTTCATCTTGTTTTTGATTTAAAAAACCTGTGTCAATTAAAATCTTTTCGCCTGTTAACGTGTAAACAGTAAACGATAATGGTAGGCCAAGTATTGTTCTTTTTCTATCTTTCCAGATAATATCTTTCTTATTCATAGAAAAAAACCTCCTTCTATATTTATTTGTCACGATTAGTATTATAGCATACATTGCGTGAAAAATAAATAGTTTGAAGGAGATTTAATTACATAAATTATAGTTCAATATTTGTTGCTTCAACTAGTTTATTATATTCATCTATAAAGTTTTGGCTATGAGATTTTAAAGTATTATTCTCAATAAACCATTCATTTTTGTTTTCTTTCATATAGTTTAAAACTGCAATTAATGAATCATTATATTGTCCATATTTTGCATCAGATTCTTTAATATGTTCTATTCCTTGTTTAAGATTTATTTGTCCAAGAATATCTTTATACATTGTTGCAAATCTATCTTCTAAACCATTTGCACTAATTTTTTCTTGGATTTTAGTGTCATCTACTATTTCTTCAAGTTTAGCAATTAAAGCTGCATTTTCTTCTTTAATACCATTTAATAATTGTAATGATTCAGCAAATTCTGGTCCATCTTTTTCAAAATTATCTAAGTTTATAACTTTAACTTGAGCAAGTTTTTCATAATTTGCTCTTAATGTATTAGTAGATTCTATATATAACTTGTAGTCTTCTTTTATTAGTTTTTCAACTATTGCATATTGTCCAGTTGTTTTAACATCTGTATTTGTATTTTCTGGAGATAATGCATTTATCTCAGAAGTTAATAAATCATTTTGTCCTTTTTCTTTGTTAATTACAACAGCTATTACAACTCCTATAATAATTACTACTAAAAGTAAAATAGCTACAATTATTTTTTTATTCATATTTCTTTTTCCCCCTGTTTTTATTTACAAGTTAAATTATACAACGAAATATTTTTAATGTAAACACTTTTACAAAATTTTACTTTTTTAGACTTTGACACCTAAATGTTATATTATTATAAAAAATTATTATGTTTATTTAAATATTATTGAATATTTTTATTATATTAGATACAATTTAAATGTAATATAGACAAATGACAAATAATATTTAAGTAATTGGAGGTAAATTAATATATGAAAAAGGCAAAAGAGTTAAAATCTTCAAATCTAAAGAACTCATTTAATATTGATTCTTTAAAATTTGAAACAACTGAAGAAGTTGAACCATTTAACGGAATAATTGGTCAAGAAAGAGCATTAGAAGCAATTAAATCTGCAATGCAAATTCCACAAAAAGGTTTTAACTTATACATATCTGGTACACTTGGTATTGGTAAAACTACTTATGCCCTATCTGTTGTAAACTCACTAAGTGAAAAAATGCCAGTTCCAATGGACTATTGTTATATAAATAATTTTGAAAATCCATTAGAACCAGTAGCAGTTGCTCTACAACCTGGTGAAGGTATGGAATTTAAGCAAGATATGAATAGATTTATTAATTCTGTAACTACTAGAATAAATAAAGAGCTTACTGGTGATATGTATGAAAAAGAAAAGAAAACTATAATGGACAGATACAAAAGAGCTAAAGAAAACATTATGCGTGAGTTTGATAAATCTACTTACGAAAAAGGATTTAAAGTTAGAAATACAGAAAATGGTATCTACTTCTCTCCTGTTCATAATGGTGTTGTTTTAGATGAAAAATCTTTCAAAGTATTAGATGAAAAAACAAAAAAATATTTTGAAGAAAAGAGTCCAGAAATCCAAGAACAAACTCTACAAGTACTTAAAGAAATAGATGCTTTAGATAAAAAATGTGAGCAAGTTCTAAAAGAATGGGAAAATAACCTTGCTACATTTGCCGTTACTCAATGTATGAGTGATTTAAAAATTAAATATAAGAAAAATTTAAAAATACAAAATTTCCTATACTCTGTTCAAAGCGATGTTGTAAAAAATGTATCATTATTTAAAAAGACTCCTCCAGAGCAAGATTTAAAAATGATGCAAAATCCAATGCTTATGCAACAGATTATGGCAAGAAGAAATATGAAACCATGGGAAAACTATAGAGTTAACCTTGTAATTAACAATGACAGACTACAACATGCACCTGTTATACTTTGTAAAAATCCAAATTATTTTGATCTTTTTGGAAAACTTGAATTTGAGACTACTCCACAAGGAACAAAAACAAATTATAACATGCTAAAACCTGGTCTTGTACATAAAGCTAATGGTGGTTATTTAATAATCAATGTTAGAGACCTACTTGTTAGTGCTCCAACTTGGGAAGCTTTCAAAAGAGTTTTAAGAAACCAAGAATTATCTATAGATAGTTCAAGAGATATTAACCAACCAATAACAATTGCATCTTTAAAACCAGAACCTATTCCAATTAACATGCAAGTGATTTTAATTGGTTCTGAACTACACTATCAACAATTATGTGCAATGGATGCTGACTTTAAAAAACTATTTAAAATAAAAGCAGATTTTGATGATTCTTATGAACGTAGCAAAGAAAATGTAAAAAAACTAGTACAATTTATTGCTTATGTATGTAAGAAACACTCTCTTCTACCTTTCAATCGTGAAGGTGTTAAAGAGATAATTGAATATTCTTCAAAATGTGCTGGAAACCAAAACAAACTTACTGCTGTTATGCAAGATATTTCAGATTTAATTATTGAATCTAGTTTTGTAGCTAACACAAATAGAAAAAAAGTTGTATCAGACGTCGAAGTTAAAAAAGCATTAGAAGCTAAATCTAAAAGATTTGCAAAATATAATGACCAATATAATAAAATGATTCGTCAAGGAGATATCATTATTTCTACAGATGGATATAAAGTTGGTCAAATAAATGGACTTACTATTGCTGTTACTGGAGACTGTTCTTTTGGTCAACCTGTAAGAATTACAGCAAATACATACATTGGAAAAAGCGGCGTATTAAACATTGAACGTGAAGTTGCAATGAGTGGAAATACACACTCAAAAGGTGTATTTATTCTATCTGCATACATTGGTGAAAAATATGCACAAGAAGTTCCGCTATCTCTTACTGCAAGTTTATGTTTTGAACAATTATATAATCCAGTAGATGGTGACTCTGCATCTTCTACAGAACTATATGCAATACTATCTTCTCTATCTGGCATTCCAATAAATCAAAGTTTAGCCGTTACTGGTTCAGTTAACCAAAAAGGTGAAATCCAACCAATAGGTGGAGTTACAGATAAGATTGAAGGATTTTTCAAAGTATGTAAAGAAAAAGGATTAAACGGACAAAATGGTGTTTTAATACCTTATCAAAACGTTAAAAACTTAACTTTAAGTAATGAAGTTTTACAAGCAGTAAACGAAGGTAAATTCCATATATACCCTGTTTCATCTATTGATGAAGGTATTGAGATTTTAACTGGAGTTGAAGCTGGTGAAATGGATAAAGATGGAAAATATCCTCAAGGTTCTATTAACCAATTAGTTCAAGATAAACTATATTCTTATGCAGTAAATTCTGCCAAATACTTTAGATAGTATTCTACTTTAACAAAGTTACTTAAATATATTAAAAGACTCGGATTAAACCGAGTCTTTTGTTTTATTCTTTACTATTACTTATTATATATTGTTAATAATACTCTCAAGTATAGTCTTAGCTATATTTTTAGTTTTGTTATCTATATCACGTTCTGGATTATATTCAACTATATCTAAAGATTTAAGTTTTGCTTTATGCTTAATAATTGAATCTACTGCTTCATATGCTTCATCTAGATTAATTCCATCTACTGCTGGAACTGAAACACCCGGGCAAATCTTAGGGTCAATTACATCTAAATCGTAGCTTATATGCATTCCTTCTGTTCCATTTGTTGCAATTGCTATTGCATCTTCCATTACAGCACTCATTCCTCTTTTGTGTATTTCCTCAGTAGAAAATACCGTAACACCTGCATCTTTTATATTTTCAATTTCAAGTGGATCTATATCTCTTCCACCAACAATTACAGTATTTTCTGGTTTATAAAAAGTACCATCATGAAAATCTGTTAAATAATTTTTTTCGTATCCATCAATTGCTGCAAGAGGTAATCCATGTATATTTCCTGTAATTGTAGTATCAAAAGTATTATAATCTCCATGGGCATCTATCCATATAATCCCCATATTTTTATTTTTAGCAATTGAGGCTAGTGCTGATCCTATTACTAGACTATGATCTCCTCCAAGAGTTACAGGAAAATTACCTCTTTCAATTGTATTTTTAACAGTATCATATACTTGCTTATTAAAAACATTAATTTGTTCTAAATTCTTTTTCTTATTATCTTTATCTTCAGGTTTATTTTCTTTATTTTCTTCGTTTGCATATATTTTATATATTCCACGAATATTATTTTTAATTATTAAATCCTCTGTTAATTTATCTGGGCCAAGTCTTGCTCCATCTACATGCACACCTAAATCAGTGTTTGCATTAATTATATCTATATTTCTCATTTTTTTATCTTCCTCTTTCTAATTTTATTCATGTCTTGCGTCATATTCTGCAAGGAATTTTTCAGTATATTCTACATCTGAAATACATGGTAAATATTCTGTACCATATTTTTGTCTTGTTTCTCTACCTTTACCTGTAAGAAGAATAATAGTAGGTTTATCCTCTTTTTCTGCTTTAAGAACAGCATCCTCTATTGCTTCTCCTCTTTCTTCAATTAAGGCATAATTTGAAGTATATTGTTTAACATATTGTGCAATGTCATTAGATATATCTATTACAGGCTCTGCACCTGGATCTTCTGCAACAATATATACAAAGTCTGAATTTTGTCCTGCAATTGTTCCTAAATCTTTACGTCTAAGTAACGCTTTTTTACCAGGACATCCAAAGATTGCAACTATACGTCTATCTGGATATTCCTCTTTAGTAGAAGAGAATAATTTTTCAAAACTTAGTTTATTGTGTGCATAATCTACTAAGATAATTATTTTCATATCTTTAGTATGGAAAACTTCCATACGACCACTACTTCTTGCAATTTCTAAGCCATGTTTTACATATTCTACTGGCACATTCATAATCCAAGCTGTAGCAATAGCTGCAAGTGCATTTTCCACGTTAAATAGTCCAGGCATTGTTAGCATAAATTCCTCATCATAAGATGGAGTATGTACTTTAAATATAGTATTGAAACCATCTTTTCTAATATCGTATGCATAAAAGTCTGTGTCTTTACTCTTCATTGAGAATGTAAATACTCTTGCACTATCACGTCTAGCAACAGCTAAAGTATTAGACGCTAAATCTGCATCCATATTTACTATAGCATTTTTTGTATTTTTAAACATTTTTAGTTTTGATTCATAATAGTCTTGAAAATTTGGATGTTCAATTGGACTAATATGGTCTTCACTAATGTTCATAAATATACCAATATCAAAAAAGACATCTGGTACTCTTTCAATTTTTAAAGCTTGAGATGATACTTCCATAACTAGATTTTCCATTCCACTGTTTAATGCATTATAAAAATGTCTATGAATATCATATGATTCTGGAGTTGTAATATGTGATTCAAAACACTCTACTCCATCATATGTATCAATAGATGAAATAACAGCAGTTTCTTTTTTATCATTTGCTTTAGAATATTCATCTAAAATAGATTTAATATAATATGTTGTAGTAGATTTACCTTTTGTACCACCAACACCAATTACATTTAATACCTCACCTGGATAATTAAAGTACATTGCTGCAGTACAAGATAGAGCTCTACGAATATCTGTAACTAATATGCATGGGCAATTAACATCAAATTTATTTTCACTAATATATGCAAATACACCATTGTCTAATGCCTCTTTAAGATACTCTTCTTTAAAAGAAACACCTTTAACAACAAATAATGTATCTTCTTCTACTTCTTTGGAATTATAAGATAAAAGATTTACTTCACGTTCTAAAACATCTTCACAACCTTCTGTTTTAACAAGCAAACCTTCATTTTCAAGTAACTCAATATACTCTTTTAAACTGAATTTATTCATAATATCTCTCCTTTTTACAATTAAAATTATATACTAATGATATTGTAAAATCAAGAGAAAAAAAGTCCACAAAAATCCACAAAATTTAAAGTATAAAACACACAAATTCACAAAAAAATAAAAAGAAAGAACCCACATACATGAGTTCTCTCTAAAGTTCTTTTCTTTTGCGTTCTAGTCTTTTAATAATTGACTTATCATCTACTAAAAGGTTATTATTAATACCTTTACCTATTTCAATTATAGGTTTTCTATTACCACCATGGTAATCGCTTCCACAAGTAGGTATAAGGTCATATTTTTCACAATACTCTAAAAGCTCTTTTCGTTTGGCTTCTGAGTTATTAGGATTATACACCTCAATTCCACATAAACCTGCTTTTACCAGCTTTTCAATAAAAACATCTAATTCTTCTTTAGGAAGTCTTAGACTCTTAGGATGTGCAAGTACTGGTACCCCACCATATTTTCGAATAGCTCGAACTAATTCTTCAGGTTCAAGTTTCTTCCTTTGTACATAACTTTTACCATTATGATCTAGGTATTCACCATAAGCCTGAGTTGCTGTTTTACTATAGCCCAATGCTTTAAGAGTAAGAGCAATATCAAAACGTCCAATAGATTTTTTATCTCTTGCATTTGCTATAACATCTGCTAAGTCAATTTTTATTCCTTGACTATTTAATAAACTAATTGTCTTTGTAACACATTCATATCTGTCGAGTTCGTACTTATCTAATAGCTTACATATGTCTTTAGATATATAGTAACCAAGTAAGTGACAAACATGTTTATTATTTTGTCCTGGGACGAAATATTTAGACATATCTGCACCAAGTTCAATTCCTGGTATTACTACAATATCATCTCCTGCTAGTTGGCATGCTTCACTATATGAAGATACATTATAATGTTCAACAAGTGATATATATCCAACATTATTTTCTTTAGCTTTTCTTAGTACCTCTTTAATAGAGTCGAATCCATCAGAATAGTTAGTATGAACGTGTAAATCAATATATTTTCCACTTATCATATCTATCACACTCCTTATTTAAAAAGTGAACTAAAAAACTCCGTGTTACAAGCTCATACTATCATATAAAAAAATCTAAGTCAAGAAAAAATGACACTAAAGATAGTGTCATTTAAAATTGTAATTTAATCGTAATTTTTCTTTATGTTTCCTAAGTTTTATTCCTCTTTACTACTTTCAACTTTTTGTTCATTACTATGATTTCTTTTAACAACTCCTAAATATACTAATGCACATATTGCAATAGCAACAACTACACCAACAATTATAAGTATTATTGGTGAAACATTAAAATCTTCTTCGTAATGATGCTTTGGTGTTGGATTATTAAAATCTATTATGTCTGCACACACCATATTAAACAATAATATAAAAGATAGTAGTAATAAACTAATCTTACTTAATTTCTTCATCTTCCTCATTCTCCTTTTCTTCTACAACTTCAGCTTCTTGAGAACTAGCTTGAGGAGCTTGTGCTCCTGGCTTTGGAGCAGCACCAAATGCTACTTGTGTATTATTTGCTTCATTATTTTTAATTTTGTTTAGTCCCATTACAACAACTATAGATGCAACTACAGCAAGAACTACTCCTATAATAATTATTGTTGTAGGAGAAATAGCATTTTCACTTGTAGGAACATCTGGTCTAGTAGGTGTTGGTCTATTATCCCTAGGCCCAATCAAATCTGCCATAACAAAGTTCATACTAAGAACTAGCATAAACAAAACAAATAATAGTTTACTAATTTTTTTCATATTACTCACCTTCCTTTTTATTTGGATTTTGGTCTGTTTCACTTCGTATCTTTTTAATAATTAAACTAGATATACCTATAATAGCAGCCAAACCAATAACTATTAACATAACTGGTTTAAATCCATAAGAAATAGCATCATATATAGGATCAAATATTGATACTACATCTGCATATACACAATTTTCTAAAGTAACAACTACAACAAGTAATATTAAAAATAATTTAAATATTTTTTTCATATATATTCCTCCTTACGTCAAAATGACAAATATAACGTTATATACAATACCAAGTAGTATTGAGATACTATTTAATACTAAAGATAGCTTATATGGGCTAAATTTACTCTTTACCCTAAGCTTATTATATATATACCCTTCAACAAGAATTACTACTATTTCCAATATTACCCAAAATATAAAAGACAAAGATATCATAAGTGAATAATTGTCTATAGTCCATAATAAATTCTCTATAGTAACAATAACTGGATTAGTAATAATATTTGCAAGAAATACAACTGCAATATCTATTTTACCTCTAACTTTAAATATAAGTGCAAATCCCACCTCAATAATTAGAGTTAAAACTAGTGAAACAATTATAGAAGCTAACATTTTTCATCCTCCTGTTTTTTATCATAAAGATAAGCACCAATATATAATACTATAGCACTAATAACTACTCCAACAATAACACTAACTGTATTAAATGGAAGTATAGTTATTTTTAGTAACGTTGGTATTGCTCCAACAAACAAAGCTAAAGTTGTAAGACCAAAAGCAAAACCTTTACTTGAATATAATGTATTAGAAGCAATAATTAGAGTAATTGGCATTGTCATATTAAATAATAAAATTCCAAGTATTCCAAGTATAGGAGATTTAAATGCAAATCCTAAACAAATTGCACTTAAAATTAAAGATATTGTTTCAACCTTTTTTAGTCCAAATTTATCTCCAAATATTCCACCAAGCATTTTTCCAGCTACTACGCCACATACGAATAGTACAGACAAGACAAAATTAGATTTCCATTCATAATTTAAAATAAAGCCTAAATAACTTCTCATAACTATTGTTACAAATATACAAAGTAAAATAACAAATGCTTGTCCACGAACTTTTTCTATCTTTACTTTTTCATTATTAATATTAAATTCTTTACTTATTTTATTATATGCATATACTAAAAATACAGATGATACAAGTAATAATAATACCAATATCCACTTATATGTAATAAAAAAATTAGCATATTTTAATCCCAAGAATAATCCTATTGCTCCAGTTGAAACATAAATTCCAGGTTTACTAGCTTTTTTATTTGCAATATTTAAAACATCTACTCCTCCACCTACATGAAATAGAGCATTACCAATACCTGCAAGTATGCACATTAAAAGAGGCACTTTTGAAACTACAAAAGCCATTGCAACAAATATGCATCCAACAGCTGATACTAATGCATTTTTATTTAATTTATCTGCTATTATTCCAAACGGAAGTTGAAAAGCAAATGCAAACATATTATATAGTATAAAAGCTATAATATAACTAGATGTACCACTAACTAGAGGTGATACTAAAGCCATCATAACAATTGCACACATCATATCTATTATAAAATGCAATACACTATAAGTTCCCACTATAAATAAATCTTTTTTCATATCTTCTCCCTCAATTAAATATTACTATTAATGGGAAAAATAAGCAACAAAAAAGTTCGAAATTTTCATTTCGAACTCGTTTGTTTGTTTAAAATATTTTTTTGAGACTATTATAAATTTACATCTCCACTTGCATTAGAAGCTTCATCCATTATACCTGCTGCATAAGATTCTTTGATAATACTATCAATCTTACTTTCAAGTAAATCTTTATCTTGGTTTTCTGCTAATACCATTTCAGATAAAAGGATGTTTTTAGATGTTGCAAGCATTTTTTTCTCACCAATAGAAAGTCCTCTTTCCATATGTCTGTGAGATAATTCTCTTACAACTTCTGCAACTTCTAATATGTTACCTGATTTAATCTTTTCTACGTTAAGATTATATCTCTTACTCCAATTCACATCGTGAATGTAAGGATCTTTAGGTTTTTCAAGAACAGAGAATACTTTGTCTGCTTCTGATCTTTGAGAAACTTCTCTAACTCCAATATCATCTACCTTGTTAGTTGGAACCATAAGTTTCATTCCACCTATAGGCATTTTGATAATGTAGTAATCGTCAACATTTCCAAGCATTTCTTTCTCTTCAATAGACTCAATTGTACCTGCACCATGCATCGGATAAACAACTTTATCTCCTACACTAAACACTAAACATTCCCCCTTCTTAAACTCAAGTAATACACTTATATTATAGCATAATTTTGTTAAAAAGTAAAGGAATTTGAATTCTTTTTTATGTAAAGAGACTAATTTCCACCAAATCTACGGTTTCTTTTTATGTATTCTTCAATTGCCTTATCCATTTGACTTTCGTCAAACTCTGGCCAGAAGATTTCTGGAAAATATAATTCTGCATATGTAGATTGCCAAGTTAAGAAATTAGATAAACGTTTTTCTCCACTTGTTCTAATGATAAAATCTGGGTCTGGAATACCTACTGTATATAACTTGCTATCTACCATTGCAACATCGATATTTTCAATTGAAGTTTTTCCTTCTTTAACATCTTGAGCTATACTCTTAATTGCATGAATTAGCTCATCTCTTCCACCATAGTTTAAACAAATTCCAAATGTCATAACATCATTGTCTTTTGTCTTTTCTTCAACTTCATGTATTTTCTTTTGAAGTTTTGGCTCAAGTTTAGAAATATCTCCATAAAATCTAAATCTAACTTTTCTTTTTTCATCACTTTCAAGTATTTCATCTGAAAACTTTTCAAGAAGTTTCATAAGCAATGCAACCTCTGCAGGATCTCTTTTCCAGTTTTCAGTAGAAAAAGCATAAACTGTTAAATATTTAAGACCTATGTCATATGAATATTTAACTATTTCTTTTACTCTTTGTGCTCCAACTTTATGTCCTTCTGTTGCAGGAAGTCCTTGAGCTTTTGCCCAACGTCTATTTCCATCTAATATTATACCAATATGTTTTGGTCCTCTTTCATCTATAACCATAATTATCTCCTAACTAAAACTAAGTATTAAAGAAATACGTAGCCTCTAAGTCTGCTTCATGCATAAGTAATGCTAATGGATACTTTTTGTATGCAGCACTTATTGTTCCATATAATTCTTTTGGCTCTGTAAAGCCCATATGCCATCTTATACAGTATTTTTCTTCTGGAGTAAGTTTGATATATTCTGTAATCATCATAACAGATTTTTCACCATGTCCATAAGGAATTGTATCATCTACTGTATAATATGGAACTTTTTCCCATACACCTTGTTCATTTTTTGCATTTCTATAATCTACTTTATAATAATTTACTTTACAAATATCATGTAAAAGTGCAATTAATTTTAAACTATCTTCTGAAACCTCAATTGGAATTGAAGATGTTTCTACTTTTTGCTTTAGTAATTCATATACTTTAAGACTATGCTCTACAAGTCCACCCTCATAATCTCCATGAAAACGAGTGCTTGCAGGAGCAGTATAAAAGTCTGTTCTCTCCTCAATAAAACTAATTAAATCTTGCATTCCATCCCTCGAAATGCTCTCAAGTAATGCCTTAAATTCTTCTACCATATTACACCTCTATTTTTCTCTATCCTTAATATATAATGCTAAATCTAGTAAAAAGGCAGATTTGTCTCCAAATATTCTAATACTTGTCATTGCCTCATTTATTACATCATCTAGCATTTCTTGTGCTCTTTCAAGCCCATATTTAGTAACATAAGTTACTTTGTTCATTTCCCTGTCATTTCCAACAGGTTTACCCATTTTTTTACTATCTCCAATTTCAGATAAAATATCATCTTTAATTTGGAAAGCTAGTCCAATATTTTCGGCATAGTTTGTTAAAATTTGTAACTCTTGATTTGAAACTCCTGCAAGTAGTGCACCAATTCTTACAGATTCTTTAATTAATGCACCAGTTTTATTCATATGCATATATTCAAGTTGTTCTAAAGTTAAAAGTTGCCCTTCACTTACAGTATCAAAATACTCACCACAAACCATTCTGTCTTTTGCTTTAACAAATTCATTTAATGCCATTATTTTCATACTAATTTGTTTTATATCTAATTCCTCACGAAGATCATCTGTAATAACAACATTTGCATAATTAAATAATGCATCTCCTGCAAGTAATGCAGTACACTCATCATACATTTTATGATTTGTTGGTTTTCCATGTCTAAAATCATCATTATCTATACATGGCATATCATCATGAATTAGTGATGCATTATGTACCATTTCCATACCAATTGCAAATGGAAGACATTTTTCATAATCTTCTTTAAATAATCTATATGTTGCAAACATAAGTATTGGTCTTATTCTTTTTCCACCAGCAAGCAAAGAATATCTCATTGAGTCTCTTAATCTTTGAACATATGGATCCTCATCTTTAAAATATTTGTCTAATTCTTCATCTATATAATTTTGATAGTTTTTTAATTCTTCTTTAAAGTTCATTTTACACCTCACATAAACTATTAATTTTCTCTACTATCTTTTGTACTGTCTCTATAGGAGTTGATGCTCCTGACATTATCCCTATTATATCATATTTTTTACAATCTTCAATTTGTTTATCTGTTTCATCTTGTATAATTATACAATTTTCACAATTTGCACACGCAACCTCATATAGCTTTTTAGTATTTGAACTATTTTTACCACCAACTATAATCATAAAATCTGCCTCTTTAGCAATTTTTGCACATTCTTCTTGTCTATTTTTTGTACTTGCACAAATTGTATTTAAACATTCAATATTTGGATATTTTTCTTTTAGTGCTTTCTCTATTTCTAAATACTTACTCATTGAAAAAGTGGTTTGTACAATAGAAAAAACTTTAGATAATTTTGGAAGAGATTCTATCTCATCAATTGTTTCTATCACATAAATATTATCTGCATATCCCATAGAACCAATAGTTTCAGGATGAGACTTTTTACCAATTAGTATAATTGTATATCCATCATTTGATTTTTCTTTTATTTTTAAATGTATTTGAGCTACTTTAGGACATGTATAGTCTCTAACTTTTAAACGTTTAGACTCTGCTATTTTATATGTCTTCTCGTCTACTCCATGGGCACGAATTGCGACATTAGATTCATCTTCTATTTCATCTAGATCTTCTACAAATTTAACACCTAAATTTTCAAGTTCATTAACTACTCCTTCATTATGAACTATTTCCCCTAGGCAATATAGTTTATCTAGATTTTTAACATCTGCCTTTACTCCATCTACTGCTCTTTTAACTCCAAAACAAAATCCAGATTCTTTTCCAACAATTATCTCCATTTTTTCCTCCAAATTTACAATAATATTATAATGCAGTATATAGAAAATGTCAAAAAAATACCCGTAAAAATACGAGTATTTAAATAATTTTATACATTTACATATTATATAGTTTAATTATATTTTGTTCTTGTAATCTCTTTAATGATTGATTAATAATTTTAGCTCTTCTTTCACCAATTCCTTCAACATCGTCAAGTTCTGCAACAGTTGCATCACATACTGTTTGAAGTGAGCCAAAAGCCCCAATTATTTTTTCAATAATACTTGCTGGCATTTTAGGTATTTTATTTAATACTCTGTATCCTCTAGGAGATACATTTCTATCTAATAGCTCAGTTGTACTATCTGATTCATAACCAAGTAGCTTAATAATTTTTTCTGAATCTACTAAAGATTTTCTATCTATTTTTTTAATATCTTCAAGTATTGAATCTGCAGTAACTTTACTATTTTTTCTTTTTAAAACCATATAATCTTGTATTATTTGTTTTTCTTCAGATTCAACATTATCTATTAACTCTTGAAGTTGAATATTTACAAGTCTTCCTTCATCTCCAAGTTCTATTATTGTCTTTTCTACTTCTGTCTTCATACGAAGTACTATTTCACTTCTATATATAGCATTTGCAACAAGTTCAAGATAGACGATATCATCAAACTCATGTTCTGTTAAAATACTTAATGTATGATCAAATACTTTCTTATATTTTTCTAAAGTTTCAAGCATTTGATTTGCTTCTATATTTAAAGCATCTCTTTCTTTAATTACATATCTAAAGTCTCCTTTAAAAATAGTAATAATTCCCCTTCTTTGAGATATACATATAACTATTTCATTTGTTTGTTTTGCAACACGTTCTGCTGTTCTATGTCTTGTACCTGTTTCACAAGTTTTAATTTTGTAGTCTGGAACAAGTTGAGCATTTGCACGAAGTATTTTCTTAATATCCGAACTAATAACTATTGCCCCATCCATTTTACTTAACTCATATATGTTTGCTGGTGTATAATCTATATCTAGTTTAAATCCACCATCTGCTAAATTCATTACTTCTTCACTATCTGATACTACTATTAATGCTCCAGTTTTTGCTTTAATAATGTTATCTAGTCCATCACGTAAACTAGTTCCTGGCGCTACCATTTTTAGTACTTCTAGTATTTCTTCTTGTTTCACTTTTTCCCCCTTTAACTTCTAACTATTTTATCTATTACTTCATCTATTGTAGACACACCAATAAGATTAGCATCTACTTTTTCTTTTAGACTATCTATTTGTTTTTTATTTGTATAAATTGTATTATATCCAAGTTTTGTTATTTCTTTTATACGTTTTTCAAAATTTGTAATATTACGAATTTCTCCAGTTAAACCAATTTCACCTAAAAATACAGTTTTAGGGTCAATTGTTATGTTCTTATAACTTGAGACTATAGCCATTGCAACACTTAAATCTACTGCAGGCTCATCTACTCTCATACCACCTATGATATTTACATATATATCTTGAGTACTTAAAGATAAATTACATCTTTTTTCTAGTACTGCTATTAACATATTTAACCTATTTAAATCTATTCCATTTGGAACACGTCTAGGGTTGTTATAATATGAATGAGTAGTTAGTGCTTGAACTTCCATAAGTATAGTAGATGTCCCTTCAACTGTTGCAACAATTGCAGTTCCAGGTAAATTTTTATCTGATTTTGTTAAGAATATATCTGATAGATTTTTTACCTCAACCATTCCTTCATCTTTCATATCAAAAACACCAATTTCATTAGTTGAGCCAAATCTATTTTTTACACCTCTAACAATTCTATGAGATAAAAATCTTTCTCCTTCTATATATATTACAGTATCTACCATATGTTCAAGAATTCTTGGCCCTGCAATAACCCCATCTTTTGTTACATGTCCAATTACTATAGTAGTTATACCTTTTCTTTTTGCTTGATACATTAGTCTTCCTGTTACTTCTTTTACTTGAGATATACTTCCAGGAGTTGAACTAATATCTTCATCATACATAGTTTGTATAGAGTCAACTATACAAAATTTTGGAGATATTGACTCAATTTTATCCTCAATTTGAGCAATATTTGTCTCATTTAAAAAGAGAATATTATCACTTTTTACACCAAGTCTATCTGCACGAAGTTTAACTTGTGTTTCAGACTCTTCTCCAGATATATATAAAACATTTCCTATATCTGCAAGTTTAGAACACACTTGCATAATTAAAGTAGATTTACCAATACCAGGCTCGCCACCAATTAAGTTTAAAGAGCCTTCAACTATCCCACCACCAAATACTTTGTTTAATTCTTCATATCCTGTGTCAAGCCTAACCTCTTGAGTTACAACTATATCTTTAAGCTTTTTAACTTCACTTCTTTGAGAAAAAGTATCACGACTACTTCCACTTTTTGTAGACTTTTTATTTACCTTTTCTTCTACAAAGCTATTCCAGCTATTACAACCTGGACACTTTCCCATCCATTTTGCTGATTCATATCCACATTCTTTACAAAAGAATACAACATTTGATGCCATAATCTACCTCCTGTGCTAAGCACGCACTCATTATATCATTATTTAGCCATTTTCTCAAGGAAAAGAGTAAATAAATAACATAAATATTTTTACATTTACACTAATTTATGGTATAATAAAATTGATATATAGGGAATGGCAAATTATAGACCTATATATTAAGTATTACACAAAGAAACGAGGATTCTTTTCCTCGTTTCTTCTTTTATCACCTTTGAATTTTATATCAAATAACATTATAATATAAATATTATGTAAGTATGCCACTATAAGACCTACATACCAGATTATAATCAAAGAAGCAAGGATTTAATCCTCGCTTCTCTTTTTTATTTATTTTTCTTGTATACTTCACATTCCTTGTTAATCTCAGATGCTATTTTCTTAGTAGACATATTGTATAAGTCTTCAAGTTCATTAACACTTCCATGAGGAATAAACTCATCTGGATATGCAAATGATTTAAATTTAATTCCACGTATTTTATCATCTACTATTAATTCTTTTACTGCAGTTCCTAAGCCATTAATTTTTGTTCCATCTTCAATTGTAACTGCAAATTTAGTCTTCTTAATACTCTTAGAAATAGTTATTTTATCTAATGGTTTTAAAAATCTTGCATTAATTACTTCTACACTTCTTTTTTTAGCCTCTAACTCTTTTGCAACTTCCAATGCACGAGATACCATATTTCCAATTGCAATAATAGTTACATCTGTTCCATTTTTTAAAGTTTCAGCTTTTCCAATTTCTAGTTTTATATTTTTATCATTAAGTTCGCTATTTTTAGATTCTCCACCACGTGGATATCTAATTACAACTGGTCTTTTAAGTTTTATTGCAAACTCTAACATGTTTTCTAGTTCCTTAAAATTTTTAGGTGCCATTATAACTAGATTTGGTACTAATCTAAAGAAAGCCATATCTAACATTCCTTGGTGAGTTTCACCATCTGCACCAACTATTCCTGCTCTATCTACACACATTATAACCGGTAGATTTTGTAGAGCAATATCATGAATTACTTGGTCATATGCCCTTTGGTAAAAAGATGAATAAATTGGTACAAATGGAATCATTCCTTCTGTTGCCATTCCTGCTGCCATAGTTAATGCATGTTGTTCAGCTATACCAATATCATAAAAACGATCAGGAAATTGTTTTGCAAATTCTTTAAGCCCTGTACCATCTTTCATAGAGGCAGTAATTGCAACTATTTTATCATTCTTTTTAGCAAGCTTTACAAGTTTATCTCCAAATACTTTAGAATAATCTAACTTCTTCTCTTGTTTTGGCTCTCCTGTTTCAATATTAAAAGGTCCTGTTGCATGAAATCTATCTGGATTTTCTTCTGCTATTTTGTATCCTTTTCCTTTTTTAGTTAAAACATGAATTAGTACTGGTCCTTCTATTTTTTTACTTAATCTCATAATACTTTCAAGTTTTGAGATATTATGACCATCTACAGGTCCTAAGTATGTAAATCCAATATCTTCAAAATACATTCCATTACCTTTAAGTAATAATTGTTTTAAAGACATTTTAAATCTTTGTATATTTGTAACCATTTTAGGTCCAATTCCTGGTATTTTACTTAAACCTCTTTTAACTAAATTATTAGTTCTAGTATATAGTCTTTTACTACGTAAGTGACCTAGTAAATTATTCAATCCACCATTATTTTTAGATATACTCATTTCGTTATCATTTAAAATAACAGTTATATTCGTTTTACTAAATCCTGCATCATTTAATGCTTCCATAGCCATACCACCAGTAAGTGATCCATCTCCAATTACTGCTACAACTTGGTTATCTTTTCCTTTTAAGTCACGAGCACGTGCCATACCAAGTGCTGCAGAAATAGATGTAGAACTGTGTCCAGTATTAAAAGTATCATATTGCGACTCTTTAGTTTTAGGAAATCCCGCAATTCCTCCAAATTTACGAATATTACCCATTTTATTCTTTCTGCCAGTAAGAATCTTATGTACATAGCTTTGATGTCCTACATCCCATATTATTTTATCCTCAGGGGTATTAAAGACACTATGAAGTGCAATAGTTAACTCTACAACACCTAAATTTGAAGCAAGATGTCCTCCATTTTGTGATACTACTTCTAATATATAATCTCTAATATCTTGAGCTAATTCTTTTTTATCTTTTATTTTTAAATCTTTTAAATCTTTTGGACTATTTACCTTTTCTAACATAAGCCCTCCTAAAAAATTTATACGAGGACTATTATATTCTTGTTTTTTAGAATTGTCAAATGATTTGCATTTTAACAAAAAAATAAGCGAGTTAAATACTCGCTTATTCACTTATATTATTATCTTTTACAAAATTTGAAACTGAAAGAAAGTTTTCGTCATATGGATATCTAGACTGTCCAAACTCAAGCCACATATCTGACCAAGATTTACCACTATCAAGTAGTTTTTTTACGGTTTCATCATTTGTTGTATTATTTCCTTCTTGATGAGCTAAATCTACGCATTTTTCTTGATCATATAATTTACATTGAATATCACATTCTAGTTTATCACATTGATAAGCAAACATTGCTTCTGGAGTTTCATGAGCATCAAATTCTAAGAATAGTTTTTCAATTTCTTCTCCATCAATTAGCGAAGATAAAATCTTATGTACTGCCTCATGTTCAATTTTTTCCTTTTCATCTTTATCTATTTGGAATTGAGTTAAATCTCCAATAACAGTCTCACCTAATTCGTGAATTGCCAGCATATATATTACTTTCATTATGTCAATATCATATTCAAATTCAGATTTCATTGCAATAGCTAACATTTGAGTACCAAAAATATGTTCTGCAACACTTTCTATTCTATCTCTTTGAACTTTCCAGTCCATCCAACCAGTTCTAATAACATTCTTTAATTTATTACATAAAACATAGTATTTAATTACATTTTCTTCCTTAGACATAATTTTACCTCCTAAATTATAATATTTTTTTCTAGATTATAGCATACGAAAATGTAATTGGCAATAAAAAAATCATTCAATTGTTTGAATGATAAATAATTGGTGGAGCCGGTGAGAATTGAACTCACGTCCGAAAATTCCTCTATATTATTTTCTCCGAGTGCAGTATATGTTAATTTAATACTATTTCACTAAAACATATACAAAAAGATGAAATAATATGATTGTAAAATACCCTCTATTATACAAACATTTAATAGATTTGTTAGCTAGAAAAATATGAAACGAAAGTATTCCACCTAGCAAGGAAAACTTACGCCGCGCCTATAATTAGGCAGCTAATGCAAATTCTTTATCTGCGTTTAATTTTAATTTCTCGTTTTTATAGTGGCCAACGAGAATCCACTACTCGCTTATAATATTTCAAAATAGCCGTCGAAACCTTACGGCCCCTTACATTTTAATTATACCATATGAATATTAAAAATTAAAGACCTCTTGACAAGAAACCATAACTATTATATAATTTCTCACGAATTATGTACACTATCTTTCATAATTTAATTAAATTAAGGAGGTTTTGATTATGTTTTTAATAAAGCAGAAAAATGATAGTAAATTAAACTTAGTTATACGTAATTTTCTTTCATATGTAATAAGTAACTATAAAGATTACTCAAAAGAATTTATAACAGAATACGAATCAGAAGACTTGAAAAAATACATATATAACTGTGCATTAAATACAGTTGACGAATATACATACACAAAGAAGTTATCTAGTTCTACGCTATTATCTACTCTTAGAATAATCGACTTATTCAAAGAAAATCTTATGCTAAGACAATTCGACAGAAAAGAAATAGCTGTTGATTATTCAGAAAATACTAAAGAGATTCTTACATTTTTTAAAACCATTACCGAATATGATAATTTAGATATATCACTTAGAGATAATATTATAAAAAATGTAAACAAAATAATAGCAAGTACTAGATAGTACTTGTTTTTTATTATCCCTTGTTGTATAATAGAGCTACTTTAAAAAGGAGACACCCTGAGATTAAATACTTTGAAAGGGAGGTAAAATTATGAAAAGAGATCTACATTTTAGAGAATCTGTTCTTTTTGAAGCAATTAAAATGACGACAGCTCAAGCGTCTATTTTAGTTGAAAAGGGTTGTACAGACCCGGAGAGATTGCAACAATACATTATCTATTATTCTTGTATAGCAATGAAAGCATATAATAACTTTTTTGAACTAAACAAAGAATACACAGGTAAAGAAATGGCAATCAAAAAATATCATACGTTGTATGTTGGGCTACTTGCAAAACCAGCAGAAGACACTACTGAGCTAGTAAGTCACTTAAAACCAGATTTATATAGTAAATGTAGTGAGGATGAACAATTCTTAATACTTGCTCTATGCAATTTATACACTTTCTTCAAAACAAAAAGTATAATTAAGACTAAACATATACTTAACACATATATTCCTAAAATAAGATCATGTTTAAAATCTGCAGATGAGTATGTTGCTATTTTTGACACAAAGAATAAAACAAGGCTTACATGTAAGTCTACACTATTTAAGTTTCTAGTTGAAAATGGCTAAAATATAAAAATTCCCAAATGTTAATTCATTTGGGAACTTTTTTTTACTCTTTATCTATTTGATCATCTAAAAGTCTCTTAATATCTTCCTCATTTAGATTATCAAAAATATTAAATGTAAGCTCATCTTTTGGACCTTCATTTTTATCCAAATCTACAAGTTGTATTTTACCAGGATTAGCAGCTTTAATCTCAGATTTAACCTCAGGCTCTTCCACTATATCTTCTGCCCTACTTCCAGCCCTTCCAAGTTTTGGAAGATCAACTGTAGTAGTTTCTTGAGATACTTGATCATCCTCTTTTAATAATTCAACTTTTGGTGGTTCAATTTTTACATGTTGATGAACTGCCTCTTCAATTTGAGAAGTTTCTTCTTTGTCTTGAGCTTCAACTTTAAGTATTGTTTTATCCTCATTTTGTGATTCATATGTATAGTCTTTAGCTTTTTTTAATTTTCTACTAAGTACTATAATAACAATAAAGCTTATTAATAATAGAGCATACATTAAAACTAAAAGATAGTTTTTCTTAATTGCTGCCCATATATATTTTAAATATGATACAAATACAGCTTTTTTACCTTGAGCTCCTTGAATATCTTTAAGATAATCTTGCATTTGTTTTTCTTGCAGTTCTTCAGCTCCTGCAGCTTTAACTGTATATTTTACTTTATATTCTCTAGTTGTAGTTCCATCTTGTGCAGTAACTTTTACAGTTATTAGTCCTTCACCAGACTCAACTAGTTTATCTGCACCAACAATTTCAACTTTAGCATTTGGATCTTTTGCAATTGCAGCTATGTTAAATGATTCTAAGCCAAAAGGAATTTCTCCTAAATCATAAGACAATGATTCAGCTTGAAATGGTTTAGTAAATTCATATCCTTCTATTATTAAATTCTCTAAAAAAGCATTTGCTTTTGTTGTATCTTTAACTTTAGTAACTGTAATTGTATAGTTTCTATAATATCCATTTTCTGCAGTTACTTTAATATTAATATAGTTATCTCCTTCAACTATATTTGTATTTCCACTAATTTCTACACGAGCATTAGGATCATCTGGCAAAGCTAATACTTCAATACTTGAAACATTTTCTCCAACTGTTATTGCATAGTCTACAACATTTCTAGCAAAAAATGGGCTTAATCCTTCTTCACTAATTTGTAAATAGCTTAAGTAATTATTTCCACTTGCTGTTGAAGAAGTAGGATTAACATTTCCTTGTGTATTTTGTGTAGTTGTTGGCTTTTCTTGAGGTGCTACCACAGCTTGAACATTTACTAGTTTTTCAGCTGTAACAGTTTCAGTTCTTGTCATTGAACTATCTGCACTAACTACTCCATTAGCTACGACTGCAACCCTTGCAGAACCAGAATTTTTAGCTCTAAAAGTATAAGACTTTGTAGATATACCATATTGTTCTGCAGTCGAATCATACCATACTGATTCATTTAATGGATCACCTGAAACATATTCAAATACATTAGAGTCATATGACACCGAAATATTGTCATATGCTCCAACACTTTGTCCAAAGTTATATGTTAATGTAAAAGTATCTCCAACATTCACATTAGAAGCTCCTGTAAGGCTTGCAGCATATAATTTAGCACTAAATATTAAAATAATTGCAAACGCTAAAGTAGCTATCCTTTTTTGCATACTAAATTTCATATACATCCTCCACCTTTATTGTTCTATAATATACTTACCTAATATATGTCTTTGAATTTTTAATAAATCTAAAGCGTTTGGTGCTTGAGCATTTTTATCTAGTGTTGATGCTTTTATTTGAAGTTGAGATAATTCTGCTTTATTTAAAAGATATCTTTGAAGTACAAGTAAATCTCTTGCATTAATAACTCCACTTCCATCAACATCTCCATATATTAAAAATGTATATTCTTCCTCTACTATATCATTTTTTCTAAATTGTATCTTTGTGCCTGTTCCAATTAATTCTGTACCATATATTTCTTTACCATTAATATCTACATATTTAACATTGTATCCAGTATGGATTTTTTCATTTACAGCATCTACTGAGTTATTTGTTAAATCTACACCTGTAATATATTTATTATCTAGTTTTAATGGCTCATCCATAACAATTTGTTCTTTATCTTGAGCTACAACTTTTAAATTAGTTGTTGCTGTATGTCCACCATCTTCAGATTTAAATGTAAGAGTAGTAGTTCCTTCACCTGCAGCAATTATTACATGCCCATTTGTTGTTGCTACTGCAGTATTTGAAGATGTCACTGTATAATTTGTGTTTTTTGCAGTAGTAGGATTAAATATTGGTGTTATTACTGTTGAAGATCCAAGAGTTAATTCATATTCACTCTCAGGAATTCTTATTGAAGTAACTTTATCTTGTATTACATTAATTGTACAAGTAGCGCTCTTATTTTGATCTACAGTTACTACAGTAATTGTTGCAACTCCTGGCTTTTGTGCTACTACATTACCATTTTGATCTACAGTAGCTATACTTGAGTCTGAAGTTGACCACTTAACATTTTTGTTATTAGCATCTTGTGGACTAACTGAGGCAGTAAGCTTCATACTATTACCTACACTCATATTTGTATATGTTGTATTTAAAGCTACCCCTGTAACTTTTGTATAAGTCACTTCATGTACCCATTTTTTTAGAATATATCCTACACGTCCATCATCAAAACGAATTCTATCATATAGTGTATTATAACCTATGCCAGTTCTTGTAAATTGAGTTCTATTATTTTGACCTTCTTGGTTTTCATATATTTTTTCTACAATAGATGAAGATGTATCTGGACCACTTCTAATCCAAAATTCATCTGTTACACCACTATCACTTGGGTCATCTAAATATACCCTAGTATTGTCATCTACAAAGTATACTCCATTTGGAGTTGGCATTGGACTTGCATATGATGGCATATTATCATAAACAGGAATATGAAACTCAAAAGGTAAATCTAATAATCCATATGAATTATATGCATTATAAGTAATTAAAGCTTCACTTCTAGGAGCAAAAATATTTGTCATATAACCTGTACCAAGTAACCATTGTCCAGAACCAGGATTATTAACATCAAAACGTTCAAAATAAATTGTGTTTTGTCCATATTTTATATACTTATCATAAATATATTGCATTCCACCTTTTAAAGCCGCTCCTACATTTGTCCATCCGTGATTTTTAGCATATGTTAGACCATTTGTAACCGCACTTCCATATTGGTTATCAAAAGCACCAATATTAAAGAAATTATATAGTCCATTATGACCATCTATTAATTTATTAGTAGCTAAATTACCACTATTTTCTTGTCTAATACGAGATGCAATATGCACTGGATTTATTCCAACCTCTTTACCGTATCTTGCAATAAGCTCTGCATAAGTAGCATTAAGATACTTCCACTCTCCATAGCTTTGGTATTGATTTTTTCTAGTACTTCCCATAAGAGTTGGTGCAAGTACCGCTTGCACTGCTCCTGCAGTTTGAGATGATTCAGAATACACTAATGCTTCAAACATAAATATTCCTTGATCATTTAAAAAGTTTCTAGGATCCATAACATAAGCAACGCCAGCTTTAGAAGCTGTTACATAGTTTCCATCTTGATAGTAGTTTTTTCCGTCCCTCTTCCACTCACTACCAAAGATATCTTCTACCAAACTTATTCCATCATCTACCTCATAAGTTTCGTGAGATAAAGCTGTATTCCAATCTAAATTTAAATGCACAGCTTTGAAAGTCCAATTTGGATGAGCTGCTTTCATTTTATCTATGTATGATTTATATGAATCAGGGAAATTATAATCTATATATGATACTGGTAATGGATAGCCAATTTGAGCTTTAACGCTAGAAAAGTTGAATAAAGACGCAACAATAGTAAGTACCATAAAACATGCTAGTACTTTAAACCCTAATTTCTTTTCCATTATCACCCCTCCTTAATGACAAAAATATTCATTTTACTACAAAAATTATATCATAAAGCAATACTTTGTCAAAGAATATGCAACAAAAAATAACATATAATGTAACAATTTCACAAGAATTTCATAATTGTTTAACATTAAGGTATTTATTAAGTTTCAACTACATAACTATTACTAGTCGCCTCCCATTCATTTGACTTTTAAATATAAATCATATATAATATGCCCAAAGTGTAAAAATTGTTGGAGGTGAACAAAAAGCAATCTTTATTACTTAGCGCATGGGCACTATAAAGTGTTGACGAGGATGATAGTTGTCGAATAGTCAGCGGATGCTATCACGGTAAATTAGATATCGTAAAAATATAGTAAAAAAGCAAAATTTTCTTGTAACAAAGCTATATTTATTCTAAGAACGGAACAAAACTGAACATTGATAATTGTATATTAGGAGGTAATTAAAAAATGTGTGGAATAATTGGATACACTACAAGAAAAAATAATTCAGTCGAAGTGGCTATTAATGGCCTAAAAAATCTAGAATATAGAGGTTACGATTCATCTGGAATTGCTTTCTTTGATGGACAAAATGTAGATATTGTAAAATCTAAAGGAAAAATTTCTAATCTAGATGAAAAACTATCAACAATGAATACTGATTCATGTTGTGCAATCGCTCATACAAGATGGGCAACTCACGGAGAACCAAATGAAACTAATGCTCACCCACATCATGTTGGAGATGTTACTTTAGTTCATAACGGAATCATAGAAAACTATGCTGAACTTAAAGAAGAATTAATCTCTAAAGGATATAACTTCCAAAGTGAAACTGATACAGAAGTTGCAGCTGCTTACTTAGATTATTGCTACAAACAAACTGGAGACAAATTAAAAGCTTTAGTTGAGGCTACAAAAGGTTTAAGAGGTTCTTATGCTTTTGATGTTATCTATAACGATGAGCCAGCAACAATCTATGCAACTCGTAAAGATAGTCCACTAGTAATTGGATATGCACATGATGGAAACTTTGCAGCATCAGACATATCTGCAATACTTAACTACACTAACAAATATTCTCTAATTAACGAAGGTGAATTTGTTAAAATTACTAGAGATATTGTTACTTTCTATGATAGTGATTTAAATGAAATTGAGAAAAAATCTCAAACAGCAACTTGGGATGCAGCTCAATATCAAAAGAACGGATACGATCACTTCATGTTAAAAGAAATATATGAACAACCAAAAGCAATTGCTGGTATTTTTGATAGATACTACACTAATTGCACATATTCAGATATAGATTTTAAATCTTTTGATAAAATTCATATTGTAGCTTGCGGAAGCGCAATGCATGCAGCACTTGTTGGTAAATACCTACTTCAAACTTATGGTAAAATTCCTGTAATGGTAGAAGTTGCATCTGAATATAGATACAACGAAGAGTTAATTACTCCTTCTACTCTACTAATTGTTGTTTCTCAATCTGGAGAAACTGCAGATACAATTGCAGCACTTCGCTTAGCAAAAGAAAAAGGTGCTTATGTTGTAGGTATAGTTAATGCTGTAGGTTCTACAATCTCTAGAGAAGTAGATAAATGTATCTACACTTATGCAGGACCTGAAATTGCTGTTGCTACAACTAAAGGATACACAACACAAGTTGCAGTATTCTCTACTCTTGCATTAATGGCAATGAAACAAAACGGAGTTTTGACAGACGAAAAAGCTCAAGAAATTAAAGAAGATTTATTATCTATTGAATCTAAACTACAAAATGTAATAGATAACAGAGATTTATACCTAGATATTGCAAAAGACATTTACACTCACAATGATGTATTCTTCATTGGACGTGGTATAGATTCTGCAGTATGTATGGAAGGTTCACTAAAACTAAAAGAAATCTCATATACTCACTCTGAATCTTATAGTGCAGGTGAACTAAAACATGGTACTATTTCTCTTGTTGAAGAAGGAACACCAGTTATATCTATTGCTACAGATGAAAAACTTTATGAAAAAACTGTAAGTAATATAAAAGAAACTAAAGCTAGAGGTTCATACTCTATCTTCGTTACTACAGATATGCATAAAGATCAATGTAGCGAATTTTCAGACAAACTAGTTGTACTTCCAAAAACTACAGATTTTACTGAACCAATCCTTACAGTTGCAGCATTACAATTAATTGCTTACGAAACTGCAAAACTTAGAGGATGTGACATAGATAAGCCAAGAAACTTAGCAAAATCTGTTACAGTTGAATAATCTCAAAAATATAATTTTAAGACATATAAGGAAACTTATATGTCTTTTTTTATGGTAACTTTATTCTACTTTTATGTTGACTTTTGCTCCATTTAATGATAAAATATTACCGGATTTTGAATTTTACATCTTAAGATTAATATTTTTAAGAAATGGAGGGATAAGTATAGTGAAAAGAAAACGTGGAAAAAGGAGTGAGTCTATGGGTAAACACAAAGAGTCTTTTCAAGAAAAATACATGAAATTTATGTATAAAAACTATCAAAAAGATAGTAGCAAAGAGACTACAACTGTGGAAACTACACCAGATGACTTTAAAAATGACAAGAATATTAATTCAACACCAAAATCTAATTTAAAGCAAGAGTTTAAAGCTGCAAAACAAAGAGCTAAACTTAGTAAAGTAAGACCACAAAAAAGAAAGAAAAAGAAAAAACACATCTTTCTTAAAATTACTTGCTTAGTTATACTACTTGCAATTATTGGAGGAACAATATTCTTTGTTCCATATTTAACCACTGCAATTAATTCATATAATAGTGGTTTTGATACTTCTAGAATTGACATAGAAAAAGTTCCATATATCTATGACAAAGATGGAAATCTAATTTCCGTAATGTATGGATACTATGACAACCAAGAGGAAGGTTTCGTACCTACCTACTCATCTGTTTATACAGATATAAATAGTCTACCTAAACATGTTGGAGATGCATTCACTGCAATTGAAGATGAAACATTCTATGAAAATATGGGAATCTCATTTAACAGATTGCTATATGCAATATTCAACTATATTCTAAAAGGTGACTCATCATTTGGTGGTAGCACAATAACTCAACAACTTGTAAAAGTTGCAACAGGTGACTCATCTCACTCAGCTAGCAGAAAAGCTAGAGAAATTGGAAGCGCTCTATACTTAACAGATAACTGGTCTAAGCATAAAATATTAGCAAGTTATATGAACTTGGTTTACTATGGTAACGGGGCATATGGTATTTATGAAGCATCAATGACCTATTTTGATTGTGAACCAAAAGATTTAAATATTGCACAAGCTGCAGTACTTGCTTCTATTCCTAACTCACCAGATTTTCTAAATCCATATGGAGACAACACGCAAGAGAGATTATTTAGAAGACAGAAATTAGTTTTAGCTAAAATGAAAGAGTTAAATCTAATCAATGAAGATCAGTACAACGAAGCAGTAGCATTCGAAATCAAATTTAGTAATGGTTCTTCAAAATTAGCAAAAAATGATCCTGCTCTAAAACCTTATTTAGATGTAGCTGTAGATGATGCTATTAACACAATCAAAGACTCATATAACTGTTCATATGATGATGCAAAAGATATTTTATTTAGAGGTAAAGTAAGAATATATACTAACCTAGATGTAGATTATCAAAAGAAAGTATATGAAATTGCTAAATCAAACTATACTGATGTAGAGGGCTTTGAACTTGGTGGTGTTATAACTAATAAAGAAGGCGGAGTTATTGCAATGATTCCATCTAGACAAGATTCACATCTAAATCATGCTTATCGTATTAAAAGACAAACTGGTTCTGCAATCAAACCATTAAGCGTTTATGGACCAGCATACGATATGGGAATACTACAACCATCAACAACAGTTTATGATGTTCCAGTAAGTATTAAAACTGCAACAGGTACATGGAATGTACATAATGCAAGTAATACTTTCAGAGGTGCAATTTCTACAAATGATGCTATAGCCTACTCTTTAAACACAGTAGCTGTAACAACACTTGAAAAAGTTGGAATTGCTAAATCCTATGAATATTTAAAAAGCTGGGGTATCACATCAATAGACAATGTTAATGATATGTATTATCCATGCTTAGCACTAGGTGGTCTATACAATGGCATATCACCATTTGAAATGACACAAGCATATAATGCAATAAGTAATGATGGTAATTTCAAAAAAGCATCAACAATTCAATATGTAATGGTTGAAGATAAAAAGATTGAAGTTAATAAAAATGAGCATCAAGTTATATCACCCGAGGCTGCAGGAAAGCTAAAAGAATCATTAAATGCAGTATCACGTTATGGTACAGGTAGAACAGCAGTAGTCGATGGACATACTACTTACCTTAAAACTGGTACTACAAATGATGTTAAAGACATTTGGACTTGTGGATTTACAGATGATATTACATTCTGCTTATGGGGTGGTTTTGACAATCCAAAACATATACCTTTATGGAATGTTAATGCTGTATGGAAACAATCAATGGATTACTACTATCAAAGATAAAAAAAGAAGTAAACTTAATTGTTTACTTCTCTTTTTTTGCCTATTTTTCATTTTCAGTATCTGGTTGAGTATTAGCAGTTTTACTTACTTTTTCAAACTTAGAAATTCTATACTCATCATCTACTTTTTCAAATGTATATTTTACTTGACTTAATTGATTTGCATCAATTACTCCACCATTTATTTTCTTTAATATATAATCTAGTTGAGTATTATCTGTAAACTCAGGATCATTATTTATTACAAATGCTACAGATGTCTTCTCTTTATTATAAAACAAATCAACTTTTTGAGTAGTATTAATCTCTTGCATCTCAATTGTTTTAGTTGCATATAATCTATAAGCTAATAACTCTAATCTATCTGGATATGTAGTTATTTTATATGGTACTTCATATGTATACTCAATAGACCCTGTTGGATATCCATGAGGAACAATAACATATGTATTAGTATTTTGATCATATATTAATATCTCATCTACTCCTACTCTATTTACTGTTGAATCTTTGAAAATACTTTTTAATACTACATCCATCTCTTCTGGCAAAATATATGTAGAGTTATATTCTTCTGAATATCTTAAATATCCGTTAAACTCAGCTGTTTTATATATTTTATCTAATGCAATTAAAGTTTTAGTTTCATCAGATAGAGCTCTATCATCTAAATTATTCATAATTGAATTAGAATAAATTTCAGAATAATTAATTAATGCCTTAACTGGAAGTGCAATTCTACTTCCTAGATTAACATTTTGACCTCTTTCTGTTCTACCATTATCATCTGTTTCTACAGTCTCAATAACTTCTATTTCTTCTTTTGGCTTTTCTTCTTTCTTTGAAAATATAGAGCTACAAGCTATATATCCAAAGCATATTAATGCTGCAATAATTAAAATACCGCATACTATATTAACAGTTTTGTTTTGCATCATCTTCCCCCTTTAATTAAATTCCACTAAATATTGTATCTGTAAATACTTGTCCAAAAAGTTCAAAGTCTGTATAGTTCTTAAGTTCAAATGAAAACATTTTTTTTAAATCTGAACGTATAACATAAAAAATAGCATTAAATGTAGCCTTAGTTAATCTAATAACACTTCTACTATCTCCTACTCCTTTGCAATTTTCACACAAGAATACATTATCCACATAATTATAATATACAAATTCTTCCTCTGCGTCAAGTAGTAATTTAGAACAATTTGCACATTTATCTTGTCTTGGAGCAAATCCAAGCAAAGTAAATAGCTTAATTTTGAATGCGTTTACTATTAATTTTTTATCTTTATCTAACTTATCTAAAGCATAAATTGTATTTAAAAATAATTTTAATATTTTTTCACAATCCTGGTTTTCATCCGTTACTGAATTAATGAGTTTTGTAAGCTCAAAAACAATTTGAAGCTTATCTAAATCTATTCTTAAATTGTAGAAAGTGTTGATAACAGAGGCTGAATTTAAATAAAAATAACCAGTATTTTGATAAAGTACAAATTCACTATATACAAGATATTGAGAACTTGCAAGATATGGACTATTTGTTTTTTTTGCACCTTTTGCAATAACAGATACTTTACCAATAGAATCAGTAAGTATAGTTATTATTTTGTCATTATCTTTATACGTACTTTCTCGTATTACTATCCCTTTCACTTTTATCAGTTTCATCTATCTTAGCCCCTTCTTTTTCTAATTCTTCTGCTCTTTTAAATTCAATATATTTTTCTACCTTACCAGTCTTTATAAAATCATTCCATAAACTATCTTTATACATTAAATCACCTTAATAATAATTTATGTAAAAAATAATTATATATACATTTATATTTTAGATTTTATATTTTGTAAATAAGTATCGTTATCTTGCCAATCTGGTCTAACTTTAACCCAAATTTGAAGATTTACTTTATCATCTAACATTTCTTCAATGTCAACTCTTGCTTGTGATCCTATTTTTTTAAGCATAGCACCATCTTTTCCAATTATTATTCCCTTATGTGATGCTTTCTCACAAATTATATTTACATCTATATCATATACAGCTTGTTTTTGTCTGTTTTTTCTTTTCTTAAATTTTTCAACTTCAACTTTAATTCCATGTGGCACTTCTTCTTGAAGATTATTTAGAGCTTTTTCTCTAATTGTTTCCTCAATTATTTCTCTTTCAGTTATATCTGTAATTTCATCTTCACCATAAATTGGTTCGCCCTCAGGTAACCATTTCTCTATACACTCTTTAAGTATATCTAACCCATCTTGTTTATATACAGATATTGGAACGATTTCTTTAAAAGATCCACCAACAGACTTAAAGTATTCATCATAAATAGATATAATTTTAAGTATTTTACCTTTTTCAATTTTATCTATTTTATTTATACATAGAATAACACTAGACTTTGTTGTTGCAATATTTTGCATTATAGTCTCATTTGCTTTATCTATAGTTGGCTTTGTAGCATCAACCATATAAATTACAACATCAACAGACTCAATGGCACTTTCAACATTTTTCATCATATACTCGCCCATTTTATCTTTTGGAACATGTACACCAGGTGTATCTATAAATACCATTTGAGATTTTTCATCTGTAATTATTCCTTTAATATTAAATCTTGTTGTTTGTGGCTTTGGTGTTGTAATTGCAACTTTAAAGCCTACCATCTTATTTACTAGTGTAGATTTACCAACATTTGGCTTACCTACAACTGTTATATATCCAGATTTAAACATAACATTTCCTCCACGGGTATATTATATCAAAAAAGTCAACAACTTTCAATGAAACAAAGCATAAAGTACAAATAAAAATAACGCAAATGATTATCGTTTTTATGTTAACATTTCGTTGACTTTTAACCAATTTTGTGTTATAATAATAACTGACCGATGATATATTAAGGTATAACTTCAGTAAGTTATATAGTAAACATTTTTGTTTAATTATTACTCATTGTTGTTGTATTGAAAGTATCTAAGGCATAAATTTTAGGGGGTAGAAAATATGAAAACTTTGTTAAGAAGCACAATTAGTATGCTTTTAACAAAAGAAAAGGAAGTGCAAGCTATAGTACTAAATGTAGATAATAATGGATACTTAATTGCACAAGTTAGAAACGAAAGAGCTGTAATAGCTCCAGAGGATATTTCAATGTATCAAAAAGATGAAAACAACCAACTTAGGAGATTATTAGGAAGTACAATTCACGCAAGTGTTATTGGAAAGGATAAAGAGAACTTATTACTATCTAGAAAAGACTTAATGCAAAGAAAATTTGATACATATAAGCCTGGAGATATAGTTGAAGCTACAATTAATAGTTTTGCAGATAACGCAATGTATCTAGAATTTGATGAAGGATTAATTGGTAAAATGTACACAAACCAAATAACCTCCGCAAAAGTTGAAAGACCTATGGATCTATATGACATTGGAGACAAAGTCAAATGCGTTATTGTAAAAAAGCAACCTGATGGCCGTTTTTTACTTTCAAGGTTATCTTACTACAAAAACAATAATAATTTAAACATCCAAAATGGTGACATATTGAAATGTAAAATAACACAAAAGCTTAGAGAAAACTCTGGTTACTTTGTTGAAGTTACTTCAAATCCTAATTTTTCAGGAATTTTTGATATCAACAAACATAATTGTAAAATCAATTACAGAGTCGGAGATACTATCAGCTTAAGGGTCGTAGATGTAAAAGGAAACAAACAACTTAGATTTAGAACAAATCTACTACCAGAAAGTAAAAAGTGCTGTTAATAACAGTACTTTATTTTTTTGCCTTTTTTCACATTTTAATAAATAAAACATACTATATAATATGAATAATGAATTATGTATTACTTTAGCAATAAGACAATTAAAATGTCAAAACTCAATCAGCTTAACATTAGATAATGTTTATACAAATATTGAATCTAATACAAGAATAGTACTATCTTTTGGATATATTTTAGAAATAATATCTATAAATTCTAATAGTGTTACAATTAGCATATTAAATGATGGCCTTCTTGAGCCAACAAATTTTAACATACCTTTTAATACATGTAAATCATTTGATTTACCAATTTTTAATGGAAACTATATAGTATGCATTGGCTTTTCTACTACTCTATGTCAATGTCCAAATGTTGCGAGGTAATTTATGAATATAACTATAAATTTAATTGATACATATTGCACATCTTGTTCAAAAAATTCTATAGAAAGAAATGAAATAATAACATCTAGGAGTACATCTCTAGAGCTTCAAAATGGCTATATTTTAAATGTTTTATCTAGCAGTAATGGAATTACAACTATTATTATACAAAATGGCAGAAAAGTCATTATTAGAAACATTCAAAATAATGTTGAAACCTCTATTCTCATTCCTTCAAGATGTACTCATATTATTACATTAACAATAACAAATAATGAATAAAAAAGAGCTAGTTACCTAGCTCTTAAATGCGTTTATTTGTTTTTTTGCTTCTCTTTCTTTTATACTCTCACGTTTATCATAAAGTTTCTTACCTTTACATACACAAAGCTCAACTTTAAACCATCTCCCTGAGGTATAAATTCTAGATGGAACAAGTGTATATCCACCTTGCTTAATATAATTTAATAATTTTAATATTTCTTTTTTATGTACAAGAAGTTTTCTATCTCTTGTAGGATTTACATTGTATATATTTCCATGTTCATATGGACTTATATGCATATTTTTTAAAAGAATTTCATTATTTCTAATTAATGCAAAGCTGTCTTTTAAATTGCACATCCCGTCTCTTACAGACTTAACTTCTGTGCCCTTTAACTCTATTCCACATTCTAACTTTTCTATAATTTCATATTTAAAGTTAATTTCCCTATTTTTAATTTGTACATCATTTTTATTTACGTATTGTTTGCTCATTTTTTCTCCTATTAACTTTTAGACATTTCCTTTAATACTTTATTATATATAGTTGTTATTTTAACATTATTTGTAGATAATGTAGATATTTCATTTTTTAGCTTATATACTAATATATTAAGTTCTATTATTGAATTCATATTATTTTCTTGAATATATGTAGCAAGATTTGTTGGTAAGTCAATATAAATATATTTAGTATGTGTAAATATTGAATTATCTATTTGAACATCTTCATCTAAATATGAATATACTTGATTTAACTTATCATTACTATCTTTTAATAATAAGTTAGTATTATCTATATAAAACTTATATTCTTTATTTATATTTTCTTTATATTTAGTGTATATAGTATCAAGTTTTTCTTCATTTCTAGCTATTTTTTCTTGTCTTTCTTGCTCTATTTGTTCTTGAGTTTTAGCTTTTTCTATACTAGTTTGCTCAGATGAACTACTTTGTTGAGTTGCACTTAATTCTTTATTTACCTCACTAAGCGAAGACTTAAGTGTATCTAAAGTAGTTGAAGAAATTAGTTTATAATTTTCTTTAATTGTCTCACTTCCATCTGTATTTTTAGTAGTAGTTGAAGCTTTAGTAATATAATCTGACATAGCATTTACTCTAGTTTGATATTCAGCTGAAACTTTTGTAAGAACAGTATTATAATTTAGATTTTCTAATCCGTTTTCATAAGCATTATTTATAGTTGTCTCAAATGTAATAATATCTGATTCATTAGTAAGAGATGTCTTTTTAAGTTCTGCAAGTTCTGAATCTAATATTAAAGTATTACTTACTTGACTTTTGATTTCATTAACTTTAGTAGATAAGCTTATATATGTATTTCTATACTCAGTAATATCTATTCCCATTAAATCCATTTTTTTAATTTTATCTGAGATATCTACTAATTGATTAGTAACTTTTTTTACTCTATCTTTTATATCATTTATATTAGTTTTTTTCTCTTCACTTATATACTCTTTGAATATATAGTTTGTTTGGTTATCTACATAGTCATTAACACTATTTACTTGAGATAAAAACTGAATACATTTAACAAGTGTAATCTTAGCTTGTGATAGACTCATTGTATCGTCAATATTATATTCTTTTGTAGATGTAACAATAGCTCCAAGATAAGTATCTGGTAATCTAATTGTTTTCTTTGCAACTATATCTCTAATTGAATATCCTGTTGCAACATCTGCAGTAGATATCTCTTTTTTTACACGAAGTTTTTGATCTACCACAGAACTCATTCCAAAAAATGGAGTATCAATGTTTAATCTAATTGCAGGATAATATTCAAACTCTTTTTGTTCTTGAGTCTTCTTTGTTTTAGCATCTATCTCATTTAGTTCTTCATTTATTTGAACTAAATAATCATCTATTAATTTTAGTATTTCTTCAGTTTGTTCTTTTTCAGTTTTAACTTCATCTGCATAAAAACAAGTTGGTAAAAATCCAAAACATAAAGATATACATATAGCTATGAATAAAAACTTAATTTTCTTCATTTGCAAACTCCTTCTTTTTAGTGTCCATATTATACCATAATCCGCTAAATATGTAAAGTTGAGCTAATTTATATATGACGAAAAATGGAAATTAGAAACAGATATATTTTCATATATTTCATTAATTAAATAATCTATTTTATTTTTGATATTTGAGCCGCCTTTTAAATATCCTTCTTTTTTATTTAACATCATTAAATTAGCAAATATCTCTGCTCTATCCTCTTTTTGAGACACTTTAGAATACTTTGTAACAAAATATGCATTAGCATTTTCTTCTTCTGTTGCATATTTATTATATACATACTCATTTGAAAGTACAGATACATCTGTTTGGTATTCAAAACCAGCTGGATTATATGAATTCCATGAGTAGTATAAATACTTAACTTTATCTGACATATAATACTCTAAAACATGGAAAAACTCATGATGAAATGCTCTTTCAAAATTTTCATTATTACTTAAAAATACTCTATATTGATTTAGTGTATTCTTTGAAGCAAGGGCTAAGTTATTATCTGTAAAATTAGATACAAGTACAATATATAACGAATATTTTTCTTGTTTGAAAATATCGAAAACATCACTTGGATACTTTTTTAATGCTTCATATATAGATTTAATATTATTATTTGCTACGTACTCATCTTCTTGTACATTTGCATTAATTGAAGTCATAAAGTTTTTTTCACTTTCCCCATAACCAATTGTAATGCCATATTCATTCTTAATCTTATTAATATAGTATTTATTTTCTGCAACAATACTAGAACTAGTATCTTTTTGGTATAAAACTTCTTCTATTCCAGAATGAATATCTAGCTCTTTTATTGTTAAAACAGTAACTCCTACCATAACAACAAAAATTAAAAAATATGTAAATACAGAAAGTTTTCCGCGTCTTACGGCTCTTCTTTGCATTTTTCCTCCATTAATCAAAATACTCAATATTTAGTGCATTTGTTATATATTCAACAACATTTCCACTACTATTTACTACATCTTCATAGCTTGTCATATAAATGTATGAAGCCAAGCTATCTTTGTCGTTTGCTTTAGAATTTAGTATTATTTTTAATTGTTTAACATTAGTATAATTATTAATATCTTTTATTTTTTCCATAGAATTTTTTATTTGGTTTGCATATTCTTCTATTTCAGCTTTATTTATATTATCTACAGTTTTAATAATAGATAATGTAATTTCATTTGCGTTATTATTTTGTGCATAGATAGTTAAACTATCATCTAATTCTAGATTTTCAATACTATTAGTTATATCTTTAGCTAACTTTTCTTTTATCTGTTCTTCATAACTATCATGTACTTCATATTTCATACTTTCATACACATTAAATTTACCTACAGCATTTTTATTCATTGTATCTTGTGTATAAAATGTATAAACAAAATTTTCATATTTTGAAGTAACTATTCTAAATCTACTTCCAGAATTATAATTTTGAATAAAATAATTTTTCAAGCTATTTTTAGCTCTTGAATGAGAAATATAATTTCCATTAAAAATTCCACTTAAAACAAGTCCTAAGCATAAAAATACTACAAATATCCCGACACATTTTGCTTTTTCAATTTTTATCTTTTTTGATATATTCTTTTTCTTTTTAGCAAGTCTATAAAATCTTTTAAATCCCCAAGCAGCTCCTTCACCTATTAATACCAAAATAGCAATTTTCAAAGTATCTAATAAGTTTTGTCCAAGCATTGATGGTGTTCTAACTTGTTTTAATATTATAGTTATAATTGAACAAAAGAAAGTAGTCATTACTCTTTTGCCAAAAGTTAATTGTCCTAAAAAACCAATAATTAAAGCTATTGGAATCATAGTTATATATAAATTATCCACAAGACATAGATACATTGCAAAAATTAATGCAACAATATATGCTATACCTTCTGCATAAACAGTTAACATTGAAAGTTTCTTTTTCAAAGGCTATCACCTCTCACAATAAATTATATATTAAACAAAAAAATATATCAATTATGTAATTCATTTTTAGTATTAATTATTATTAATATGAATATAATGTTACGAAAGTAGAATGATAAAAAATAATGAAAACAAATATAATAAAAATTATAATTATACTAACATTATCTACACTTATTAGCAAAAATTACTATGCAATTTCATCCCCTGCAGCAGTTGTAATATGTGAAGATACAGGAAGAATTCTTTATGATAAAAATGCAAACGAACCTCGTCCAATGGCCTCTTTAACAAAACTTATGACTGCTATAATATTTGTAGAAAACTGCAAAATGGATGAAATAATAGATGTAGACAAAAAAGCATGTTTTATTGGTGGCTCTGAAGTTGGTTTAAGACCAAATACAAAAATAACTGCAAAAGACCTACTTTATGGTATGCTACTTCCATCAGGAAATGACGCAGCAACTCAAATTGCAATACATCTTTCAGGTAGTGTTGAAAACTTTGCAAAATTAATGAATATACGAGCAAAGGAAATGGGTCTAAAAAATACACATTTTGTCACTCCTCACGGTCTAGATGATCCAAATCACTACACTACTCCTTATGAAATGGCTCTTATTTGTAAATACGCAAGACAATATAAACAAATAAAAGAAGCAGTAAATACAAAATATGCCACAATATATATAAATGATGGCCAAAAGCAACTTAAAAACACAAATGCACTACTTTGGGACTATCAATATGCAACTGGTATGAAAACTGGTTTTACAGATAATGCTGGAAGATGTCTTAGTGTCAGTAGCACAAAGGATAATTTCAATTTAATATCAATAGTTTTGGGTAGTAATTCTTCTCAAGAAAGATTCAATGATTCAAAAGAAATACTTGAAGAAACATATAATAATTATAAATACTACGATTTATCTAAATTTACAAATATTTATATAAACATACCAATTATTAAAGGAATAGAAACTGAATATATAAAAACATACAGTGACGCTTTGTTTGAAGCATTAACTCAAGAAGAATATAACAATATATATGTAAATGTTAATTTAATTAAAGAGATAAAGGCACCTCTTTCTCAAGGAGAAAAAATAGGAAAAGTAACTATTTCTACAGGTGACTATATTATTTATGAAAAAGATATAATTCTTGAATATGATATTCAAAAGAAAAAATTAAATGATTATATAGTTTTTATTCTCACTCATATTTTAGATAAAATAGATAAAATATAATTAGATTAAAATAAATAAAAAGACACCATTTCTGGTGCCTTTATTTATATTATTCAGCTATATTCATTTGATGAGATTTAAGTGAATTTAACACTTCTTCTCTTTCTTTATCTATTTGTTCTTTAGTTAATGTATCTGTATAAGAACCAATAGTAAATCTAATTGTAACAGCTTTTTTGCCTAGTAATTTTTCTGCACTTTCATAAATATCTACTAGTTCATATCCCATTAAATATTGCATTTTTGCTTCTTTAATTGCTTTTTCTATATCTCCATACATTACATCTTTATCTACAATTAATGAAAGATCAAAAGTTACTGTTTGATATTTAGAAATTTCTTTATATTCTATTTCATGTTTTGCTATTTCTCCTAAAGTATCAATTCTAATTTCTGCTACAACAATAGCTGCTTTTGGATTAATGCTATCTACAATTTTTGGATGTACTACACTTATATATCCAAGTGATATACCATTTACTAATACTTCATAGCTATTTACCGGATGCATCCAATTGTTTTCTACATCTTCCATATGTTTGTATTCAACAGTCATATTTCTATCAATTGATACTATACTATCTACCATAGATTTTGCTTCGTACATTAATTCTTTTTCAGTTTGTTTTAAACTTGAAAGACCAATACCTAAAACTTTATATTCTTCTGCAAGACCACCATCAAAATGATAATCAAAAGTTCTACCAACTTCAAATACTTTTGCCTCACTCATATATTTTAAGTTTTTATGAATTGCATAAAGCATAGTTGGTGCCATTTCATGTCTTAAAGTATTATCTAAACGTACTATACCATTTGTAATTTTTAAATTATCTCTTGTTTTAATTCCAAGCTCTTGGTTAAGTTCAGTATTATACCATACATAGCTATGTATTTCGCTTGCACCATATTTTGAAGCAAGTAATTCTTTAGCACTATATTCAAGTTCTCTTACAGGATCTTTTTGTACTGGAGAAATTTTCCATAAATTAGATTCTGGAACAATGTTGTCATAACCATGAATTCTTGCAATTTCTTCAATTATATCTGCTTTTTGAGATACATCTTTTGTTGCTCTAAATGTTGGAACTTCAATTGTTATATTATCCCCATCAACTTTAATATCATATTTTAAATTTGTTAAAGTTCTTGTTACTTCTTCCATAGATAAAACTTTACCAATTGCTCTATCAATAAATGGTTTGTCTATATGAATTGTAATATGTGGATATTTTTTAACATATACATCTGAGAAAGCTGATGTAATAGTAATATCTTTATCTTCATCTCTTAGTAATTTAATAAATCTTGCAATAGCAAGTTCGCAAAGTTCAGGGTCTAGAGTTTTTTCATAATGAGCTGCTGCATCTGTTCTTAAATCTAGTTTTGCTGCAGTTTTTCTAATTTGTACTGCATCAAAGTTTGCACTCTCTAAGAATAATTTAGTTGTGTCATCTTCAATTTCACTTTGAAGTCCACCCATAACACCAGCAATTGCAACAGGAGTATCCTTATGCCAAATCATAAGAGTACCTTTATCTAAGTCTCTGTCTTGTCCATCAAGAGTAGTAAACTTAGTAGCCTCAGGAAGTGTTCTAACACCTACACTATCTACAACTCTCTCATCAAAAGCATGCATTGGTTGTCCAAGTTCCATCATAATATAGTTTGTCATATCTGCAAGTAAATTAATACTTCTCATACCACAATAGTATAATCTAGTTTTTACCTTCCATGATGCTTGTTTTTTTGTAACATTTTCTACTCTCATTGCACTATATCTTAAACATAGTGGATTTTCTTCATTTTCAACTGCAACATCTATTGCAAGTTTTTCAAGTTCTCTATATTGATTTAATTCTTCAACTTCAAGTGGTTTTAATGGTCTATTAACAATAGTTGCAATTTCTCTTGCAATACCATAATGTCCCCAAAGGTCAGGTCTGTTAGTTAATGATTTATTATCTACCTCATAGATAATATCATCTACTGGTATTATAGTTTTAATATCTACACCAAGTGGAGTATCATCATCTAAAATTATAATTCCAGAATGGTCATCACTTACACCTAGTTCTTTTTCAGATAAACACATACCATTAGATTCAATTCCCGCAAGAGTTGCTACCCCAATGTTTTGTCCTTGTACTTTTGAACCAACTTGAGCAAATGCAACAACTGCTCCTTCTCTTACATTTGGTGCACCACATACAACTTGTAGTAGTTCTTTACCATTATTTACCATAAGTTTATGAAGTTTTTTAGAATTTTCAACTTCTTCAACAGACTCAATTCTTGCAGTAATAACACCGCTTACATCTTGTCCATGTTTTGTAATGCCTTCAACTTCAGCTGTTGACATTGTGAATTTATATATAAGATTTTCTACATCGATTCCATCTAAATCTACAAAATCTTTAATCCAATTTATTGATATATACATTACTCTGTTCCTCCTTACTTAATCTTCATTTGCTTTAATACTCTTAAATCACAAGAGTTTAAAGCACGTAAGTCATTAATGTTGTATTTCATCATAGCAAGTCTAGAAAGTCCTAGTCCAAATGCAAATCCAGAATACTCTTCTGGGTCAATTCCACCCATTTCTAGTACTTTTGGATGTATCATACCGCATGGACATAGCTCAATCCAGCTACCATATTTACATACTTTACATCCTACTCCGCCACAATATGGACATTTTATATCTAGCTCAAAGCCAGGTTCAACAAATGGGAAGAAACCAGGTCTAAGTCTTACTTCTACTTCTTTTTTAAACACTTCTGATAGTAATGTTTTCATAAAGTAAATTAAATTTGAAATAGAAACATTTTTGTCTATCATCATACCTTCCATTTGGAAGAATGTGTTTTCATGTGATGCATCTAAAGCTTCATTTCTAAAACATCTTCCTGGAAATATTGCTTTTAAAGGTGCACCATATTTTTTCATAATTTTGTTTTGTGCAGCAGAAGTTTGAGTTTTTAAAACTTCACCATTTTCTAGCCAGAATGTATCTTGCATATCTCTTGCTGGGTGATATTTTGGTACATTTACTGCTTCAAAGTTGTTATATTCAGTTTCAACTTCATTACCATCTTCAACAGTAAATCCCATACCAGTAAATATGTCTTCTAATTCTCTAGATACTATAGTTATTGGATGAAGAGATCCAACTTTATCATCTACTGGAACTGTTAAATCTATTTTTTCTGCATTTTTAATTTTTGCTTCATATTCTAATTCTTTAAGTTCCTCTTTTTTCTTTTCGATAAGCTCTTCAATTTCTACTCTTAATTTATTAGCTTTATCTCCTACTTCTTTTCTTTTAGATTCTTCTACGTTTTTTAGGTTTTTAAGTATTTCAATTACTTCGCCTTTTTTACCTAATGCTTCAACACGAACTGACTCAGCATCTGCCATAGATTTGATAGAATTAATTTTTTCTTTAAACTTTTGACCAAGTTTTTCAATGTTTTCTTCCATTTTCTTATTCCTCCTTAAACATAATAAAAAAGCCATCTCATCCTTAACATAGGACGAAATGACTTCAAATTCCGCGTTACCACCTAAATTCATTTAAGATAAATCTTAAATGCTCTCAAAAGCTATCACGGGCATACCCGCTTGTTCCTACTTATTTTACTGTTCAAAACAAGACCTCCATAGTGAAATTTCAGTTTTAGCATATTAGTATGCTTACAGCCGGTGACATACATTCTCTAAAATATGTTCTCTAAAACCTACTTTGCTACATCATTGGTTTTATTATATCTTTGTACGAATAGAATTATACCACTTGTAAATTGGTTTGTCAAATGTATTATTTTACATTAGTTTCAAAATAATCATATTGTGATATTAGCTTACCTATCTTTCAACATATAAAAAATGGAGAGCCGAAGCTCTCCAGAAAAAACCAATTTGTATATAGGCCTACAACAACCTATATACAATTATATTATACCACTTATTAGTTTATCTTTCAACAAATGCCTTAAAAGCTAAAACTATGCTTATTCTATATTCTTTCTTAATTTTACTTGATATTCTCCAAATCCAGTTTTTTCATAAAAAGCTTTTGCATCATAATTGTTACTCAAACAGTTTAATTCAATACTACTTAAGCCTCTATCTTTAGCCCATTTTTCTGCCTCTTTAACAATCTGTTTTCCGTATCCTTTATCTCGATACTCTGGTAAAACTACAAGTTCATAAATATATGCAAAATGGTCTTCTACAAACGCAGAATATTCTGTATATGGAGACTCTCTTTGCTCGATTAAAGCATAGCCTACAACTTTGTTATTATCTTCTATTAAAATATAATCTGATTCATGAGATTTAATCATAGAATCTATAAAATATTTTGGAAAAGCTACAGGGTTATATATATCCCCTTTTAATTCATTTAAAACAATGAATAGCTCCTCATTTAACTTAGATATAGCATCAGCATCTGCCTCATCTGCTAATCTTATCATATAACCACCTCTAGTCAAGGCCATTATATTATATGCTATATAAATAAGCAATAGCTTTTAAAAACTTTTTTAATTTATTTTATTCATATATTTCAACAACTTCAAATTCTTCAAAAAGAATATCGTAATCATCATTAAAATCTGGATAATACTTTTTGAAAAATTCAATATGTATTTTTCTCCAAGCCTCTAAATTTCCTTCTCCTTCTTTAATTACATCTTCTTCTTTTGCCTCTTTAAATTTGAATACTTTAGCTGCTATAATTCTAATTTTTACGGCATCTTTTCCATTTTTTGTAATAATAGATTCTTCTCCTAAAGGAGTTATCTTTCCACTATATACACTACAAGTTGCTCTTTTTTTACCAGCTATTACTAGGTCTAATAAATGATCATCATCAAAGCTCCATCTTATCATATTTTAAAATGCTCCTCTATATATGTTTTATGGTCATTATTAATATAAATATTTGTTCCCATAGCAATTTCAGATAACATCTCTTTTAAAGTGTTATATGCAAGATCAAATTGTTCTTTTGTAATATCCTCTTCTTCAAGTGCTGCTTGAAGTTCATCTTCATCCCATACTTTTACTTCATCATTATTAGTTTTATCTATGGTAATATCTAGATATAAATCATCATAAAACAGACCTTTTTCATAATCTACACCTATTCCATTAATAATATCTATATAATATGATATAACTTGTTTTTTATCATCTAAAAATACTCTTACACCATAATTTTTATCTTTTGGAAGATATTCAACTGTAAAATATCCTTCTTTAGATAAACATACATCTTTTCCTGTATGTGTTGAAATATATGGTTTATCTATACTGTTAACTTTTTTCAATACGCTATAACAGTTTAGTCTATCATCTTCAAATTGCATAATAACATAATTATCTACGCCTCTAAGATACGTATTTGTTAAAAATTTCTTTTTCATAATATACACCCACGCCTTTTATTATACCAAAAAAATGACAAAAAAAATAGGTGGAAGCCCACCTATTAAAAATTTTTTTATTGTTGTGCTTGAGATGATGTATCTTTATATAGCATTATTTTAATAGAACCATTTTCAATTCCTAAAAAATTAGCTTTATACATCATTCCATTTGGTTCAGAATGAATTGAATATCCTGTAGCAAAAGTATATAATCCATTATATTCAACACCATCTACTGTAATAACATAAGGAACTTTAAACTCTTGTCCTTCTTTATAGTTTAAATCTGAATTAATATGGAATACAATTGTTGTATCACCATCTGCTATTGTAGCACTTCCATTTTTTTGTAGTGTAAACTCCTCATTTAATTGAGCTGTAACATTTTTATTAGATTTTCCTGCATTTGTCGCAATAACTACAATTAATACTATAACTGCTATTAATGCTACACCTGCAATTATTAAATTCTTATTCACTTTTAAATTACTTGCCTTTTTGCTCACTTTTATCATCTCCTCTTGAATAAATTGCGACACTATTATATCACAAGATATTTTTTAAAACAAGATTTGATAAAAAAATATTATAAATCATTCATATCACTAATTAGATTTTCAATAAAAGACGCATATCCCATTTTAGGATTATCTAAAAGGACATGTGTAATACTTCCAATAAGTCTATCATTTTGTACTATTGGAGCTCCACTCATTCCTTGCACTATTCCACCAGTTTTTTCAATTAGCTCTTCATCTATAACGCTAATTGCCATATTTTTATTATCTGTTGAATTAAGAAATACCTTATCTATATTTATTTTATAATTTCTTTTTGTATTATCATCCAAAGTTACACATATATATGCCTCTCCTTCTTCTATATCTTCTTTTTTAGCCACTTTTATAACTTTTGAGTAATCTATTAAGCTATCGTTTTCAATTCTTCCAAAAATGCCATTTTTAGTATTTTTGTATATTTGTCCCAAAACTTCATTTGTAATTGTTCCTTTAAGTTCACCAGGATACTTAGATAAGCCCTTCTTTATATTAAATATTTCAGTTTTGGTTATACATCCTGTAGAAATATCTAATGCATTTCCTTCTTTTCCTTCATAGATTGCGTGGCCAAGTGCTGCATAATTTAAAGTATTTTTATCATAAAAAGTAATAGTACCTACACCTGCACTACTATCTTTTACCCATAGTCCTAATTTATATGTTCTAGAATTATTACTATATTGTGGTATTATTCTTTTTTGAGTTATATTATCTCCATGTTTAATAGTAAGAAGTAACTCTTCTCCCTTTTGAGCATATTTTTCAAGTTCACTATCAGTTTCAATTTTTGAATTATTGACTTCAAGTATTATATCTCCCACTTCAATATCTGTATCTAGCCTATCTACTCCCATTACAAGTACACCCGAAGAAAGAAGCTTTATTCCAACAGCTTCTCCACCTAATATATATTCACTTTCTTGTGCAATACATTGTGTTGCATTTTCATCATTACTTTTAAAAATACAAAGCGATAATACAATAGCAAGAAAAATAATACATATAGATATAATTAAAAGAATTCTATGTTTTTTAGACATTAACTCCAGCCACTCCTCCAAGTACTCCACAAAATACACTTACAGCTAAATAAATATAAAATGTATTTGTTATAGCAAAAGAATTGTTCAACATACAATATATAAATAATAAAATGATCATACAAATCACATTATTACCAATTCCTAATAATAACCCTTTATTTTTTATCTTCTTAGATAAAACAAAAGAAGAAACAATAGATGGAATAATAATTATTATATATGAAGATAAATTCAAATAGTTATCACTTATATTAGTATAAGCAAATACTAGAGATACTATTAATAAAAGAATAACAAATAATAACTCATATAATCCAATACTTAACAAATAACTTTTCAATAATTTCATAAATATTACCTCATTAATATATATTAAAAAGTATAAAAAAAATACACTATAAAACTTAATTTATAGTGTATTTAATATTTATTTTATGTATAGGCTAAGCTTTTTTAGAAGCTTTAACTTTTCTTACTACTACATAAGCTATGCCTGCAACACAGATTACTCCTAAAATTGCTAGTGCAACTACTGGAATATCTCCTGTGTTTACGAAATCTATAACCATTTCATCTCCTGTTACATATACTCTATGTGGATTTGTATCTAGGTCAAATATTTCTGGAGCTTCAATTTCTGTATAAGTATACCAACCTTGTGGTACTTCTTTAAATACATATATACCATTTTCATCTGTTATACCAGTCTCATAATATAGACCTTCTTCTTCACTCTTAAGTTCAAATTTACAATTTGGAACTAAGTTTCCTTTATCATCAGTTTTTACAAATTTTACATCTGTAACTGGTCTATAGTTTTCAACTTCTAGTTTTTCAGTTGCCCAATTTCCATTTTCATCAAAATGAGCTACAAACTCATGTGGTTCTGTATTTAATACAAATAATTGTCCTTCTTCGTTATAAACATCTGGAGCTTCAATTTCTGTGTAAGTATATGTTTTTCCTTCTTCAAACATATCTTGTGGAATATATCCAAATCCTTCTTCATCTGTAATAGAGTACATTAATAGATTTCCATCTTCATCTCTAATTTCAAATTTACAGTTTGGAACATTTTTTCCTGTATATATGTCTGTTTTGTGAAGTCCAGTAACAAGTACTGATTCATCAAAGATTGCTTGATAAATTGTTGCTTCAGGGCTTGAAGATGTAATTTCAAATGGAACTACATCATTTTGAATCTCATATCCAGCTGGTGCTTTAGTTTCTTTTAAGTAGAATGCACCTTTTGGAAGTTCAAATAATTCAATTATACCTAAATCATCTGTTCTAAATGTAGCAACTTTTAGGTCACCAGTTTGAAGATCTACTTCTTGAAGTTTATTAGTTCCTTCTTCATCTAGCCAGATTTCATATTCAGCACCTTCAACAAATTTTACTTTAGCTTGTTCAAAATATGCAAGCATATCTTCTCTTGACATACTCTTAATTTCATCTACTATTTGTTTTGCTTTAGCATCTAATCCTTCTGTGTTATATTCAGATCCATTAGTAACTAAACCATCATCAATAGATTTAGATAATTTAATAAATCTAGCATATCCAGTATCTGGAGCATTTACTACTTCTTCTCCTTCTACTACAAGTTTTGGTGTTACACCATCACCATTGTATGAAAGTGTAAACTCTACAACATCAGTAGATAGTACATATGGGAATGAAACATATAATTCTTTTACATAGTAAGATCCATCTGGAAGATCTGTAGTTGTTTCTACGTAATTATCTCCATCAACAACTAATAAGTCTACTAGTGTATCCGGTGCAATTACCATTTCATCTCTATAACTATATATTGGAGTTTTTGTATAAATTCCAAATACTGCATGTTTTTGTTCTCCACCTGTTACATATTTATATTGTTCAAAAATCTTTTTGAATTTATATCCAAGTTTTTGTCTTACATCACTTAATTCAAGTGTTCCTGTAGCAGACTCTACATATTGATCTGTATTTTCAACAGTTATATATTTAGGTTCTGTATCTAGTAAATATCCATCTGGTACCTCATATTCTACTACTTTATATTTACCTGGGAATAAATCCATTCTAGATTGAGCTATACCTTCGCTATTTGTTGTAACATCATCTACAAGTGTTCCATTTGCAGTTCTTAGAACTCCATCTGGAGTATAGATATCTTCATTTGCATATATTTTGTATGATACGCCTTCAAGTCCAATACCATCTGTATATACTGGTACTGTTTTTTCTAGTTCTACTTCTTTATCTGCCATTTGAGTATAAGATACTGTATCTGATTGAGAAGCAGTTATTCTTTCAGAAGTTTTTATTAATTTGATATTTACATATAATGGATTATCTCTAATATCTACACCATATTCTAGTTCACCAGTTTCAACTTGACCTGGATTTGTAGCATCAATAGTTAGTCCAGTTGCAAGTTTATCTAGTTTGAATGCTTTACCACCTTTTGTTGCATCTCCTAAATCTGAATCATTCTCTGGTAATCTCCATTCATCTTGTAAATAATATCCTTGTGGAGCTTGTATTTCATATAATACATAATCTCCTGGATTCAATTTTTGTGGAGTATAGAAATATCCTTCTTCATTTGTTGCAAATTCTTCAACATAATTTCCAACTCCAACTTTCATACTAACAAAACATTGAGCATTTACATCCCAAATTTTATATTTGCTTCCAGCAAGAGGAATTATTTCTCCTGTTGTGTTATCTCTTTTAGTTATTTTTACCCAAGTTGGTACAGCTTCATCTGACATTATTCTGTACTCTTTTTGAGCTTGTTTTGTAATTGTAACATCTTCTGGTTGAATATAGAAGCTTGTGTTTTCACCGCCATCAGCTTCTTTATCCTCAGTTATAGTATATTTACCATAAGGGATAGTATATGGATAATATGCTGCTTTACTATCATGAACTGCAGTTGATGTATGAGTTTCATCGTTTGTTTCAATAAACTCTCCATATCCATGATCATCTAGTTTTACAGTATAATATATTTCTGGATTTGAATCTAGAGTTAATCTTAATATTGCACCTGCTGATGGTGCTTTTTCTGAATCATTATCTATATCTTGATTATTTCTATCTTCATCAAATTTTTCTACATAAACTGCCCCTCTAATTACATTTTCTCTTGAAGTTAATTCATGAGTTGTAAGTCTTACAGTTTGATCTGCAGGGTTTTGATCAAAATAATATGTTTCTGGATCAGATAAGTAACCTTCAGCATATGAATAATCATATGTTACACCATCTACTGTTTCAGAAGATTTAATTTTCTCCTTAACCATATATTTTCCTACAGCAAGTTCATCTGAAGTGGCTGTCCAATATCCTTGGTCATCTATATGATCTACTGTAATATCATATACATATTCAGTATAATCATCAGTCATAGGATCATATCTATAAATTTCATAGATAGCTCCTTCTAAAGTAGCATCGCCTTGAGTATATGTTTTTGAATCAGATTCTGCTTTATCAAAATCTACCTTATGCATATTTATTATCATAACTTTTGGTATATCTACCAAGTTATTTTCAACATCAGTCCATTTTGTTCTAGTTGGATCTTGAGCAAGATTTTCTGTTTCAAAAGTAGCATCTGCAACTGTATAAGGATCTCTTTCTGTTCTATCTTTTTCAACAAATATTGTAAATTTATCTGCAGTTAATGCAATAGGTGAAGTTACAGTTTCTTCAACTTCATAAGTACCATATGGTAAATCTTTAATTGTATAAACACCCATATCAGTTGCTTCACTTACAAATTGAACTGATCTATCTGAAATAAGTGTTGCTGTAAATTCACATTGATCAAGTGGTTGTTGTTCAGTGTTTGAAGTTGCGCCAACTTGTTTGTGAATAACTACATTATTTTCTTTAACTGTTTCATAAACATCTCTAGTGTTTACTACATTATTACTATCAGCTGCAGTTAATACAAATTCATAAGTTTCATCACTTAAGTTATATCCTGTTGGAGCTACAGTTTCTTTTGCATAATATGTTCCTGGTTCAATCCAATCAGTTGTGTAAGTAACTGCTCCATTATCTCCTCTTGTTAATGTTGCATTCTCATTTACAGTTCCTTCTGCATTCCATATTCTGTATTGTGCATTATTTAAATCTGCATCTCCTTGTGGTCTTGGATCATTTCCATGTTTTGCAATTTGTAATTTAATAGATGTAGCTTTTTGAGTATATGATACACTTCTTGCTGGTAAAGCTCCTTCATAAAGAATTTGGTTACCAGCAGCATTACCATACATTCTAGAATAGCCACCATTATTACTATTTTTAAATCTTGTTAAAGTAAATGAAAAATCATTTGTTCCAACATAATCATTTGATGCTGTAAATATTACATTATTTCCATTTCTTGAAACACTAACGCCTGCAGGTAATGCACTAGTATCTAGTGTCCATTCTGTAGTGTTAGCTATTTTTCCTTTTGTATCAGTCCATGTTACGCTTTGGCCAGGATGTAATGTTTTAACATCTGAAGTACATACAAGTTCAGGCATTGTGTAGTCAAATGCTTCATAATAAGCGATTAATTCTCTTAAACGAGCATTACTTCTTTCAACCATATCTGGGTTGAACATTCCTGCGTAAAATGCTGTACGTTCAGCCTCAGCTTGCGCATATGTTTTAAATGAATAATATCTATATCCATCTGTAAGTCCTGTTGGAGCAGGTCCAGTAGGTCCAGAAAATATAGTTCTATCAAGATGATCTTCCATATATTTACCAGCAGCACCCATAGATTGTGACCAGTAAAAACATGCTACAGCAGAAGCTCCCGCCAAATCATCTGGACAGTATGTTCTCCACCATACATATGCTATATTTAAAGATCTTTTTACCTCAGCATTTAGTAGGTTATTCCAATAGTTATCTACTGTATTTCCAGGTACACCTGCAAGTATTGAAACCATTGGCATATAAGAGTAGTTGCTTAATACAGTTCCACTATCTATTACAAGTGGATCATCATAAACAACACCTTGGGAAGTATGAACTAATTTTTGAACACAAAAAGCAAGTCTTTCTTCTGAACCATTATTCAAATGAAATAGCTCTGTATTTGATGGTCTTCTTATATATGAATTCCAATGGAAAGCCCAAACACCACCAAGGTTTTCTACTCTTACTAAGTTGTATGATGCAAATGCTTTAGAATTTAAAGTCATAACTAAACATAATACAACAGCAATAAATATTTTAAGTACTTTTTTCATATAATATCCCCTCTTTTTCCTTTCTTTACAATTATAATAATATCATATATAAATACACGTTTTAACTATATAGCTTATTATTGCATAAAACCATATACATTTATTACAAATAAATTACAAAAAGATAGCATTTTCATGCTACCTTAAAAATTAATCTCTATCTATATTTTTAAACCTTACAACAGCGGTTTTAAATCTTGCTCTTTTTATAAATTTTTTCAAAACAAAAGGTTTTATTTTCTCTTTATCTATATCTTTAATATCTACAAATTCATAGTAATTGGCTTTGGAATCATAATTAATTAGTTTATCTCTTTTTAATAGTTCACTATTTTTGTTAAGTCTTGTCCTATATACAACATATATTTCATGCGTTGGTACATCATTAAATATATAAAAATTCTCTATAAAATTTTGAAGTACTAATTCACGCTTATTAAGTTTAATGTGCATTTCTTCCTCAAGCTCACGAATTAGTGCAGATTTAACATCTTCTAAAGTTTTAACCCTTCCACCAGGTATTACCCCATAATCTATTTTAGGATTTCTTTCAATTAAAACTTTTCCATTATATTCAATAATTATGCCAACTCTAAAATTAAACTTAACTTTACCAATCATTAAAGATATATCTCTGTTTTTCATCTTAACCTCCTATTTTTTAAAATCTTCATATATATTTATTGCTGCCTCTCTTCCAGAAAAACTTGCCCATGCTATTGTAGATTTAACTCCCGCTACATCTCCTGCTGCATATACTTTATCCATACTAGTTCTATAATGTTCATCCACTTTTATCTTTCCCCAATCATTTTTTTCAAGAGAATCTACAACTCCATTTTCCATTTTTGAACCAATTGCCATAACAAGATAGTCTACATCAACAAAATAGTTTGAACCTTCAATATTAACAGGAGATAAACGTCCTTCTCCTTTGTCTACAAGTTCTGTTTTTATACACTCGATTTTTTCAACTTTCTTATCTCCAATAATTCTTACTATATTATTTTGAAATAAGAACTTAATTCCTTCTTCTTTTGCCTCTTTAATTTCTTTTTTCTCAGCTGACATCTGTTCTTCAGCTCTTCTATATATAACAAATACATCTTTTGCTCCAAGACGTTTTATTGTACGACAAGCATCCATTGCAACATTTCCGCCACCATTTACCATTACTGTTTTACCTGTAAAATCTGGGAAATCTCTATATTCTAATAGTTCATTTGCACCATATACTCCATCAAGTGTCTCTCCCTCAATTCCCATATGCGTTGAAATATTTGAACCTATTGCAATTAATACTGCATCATATTTTCCCTTTAATTCATCTAAAGTTACATCTTTTCCAAGATTACAATTTAAATGTACATTTACACCTAAATCTATAATTTTCTTATATGCTTTTTCTACTATTTCCTTAGGTAATCTAAATTCTGGAATACCATGAATAAGAAGACCTCCAAGATATGATTTTTTATCATAAATATCAACAGTTTCAATACCCAATTGTTTTAGTTTAGCTGCACATGTAATACCACATGGTCCACTACCAACAATTGCAACTTTTTTATGAATTATTTCTGTATTTTCTGTGTTTTCAAATGGTATATTATTATCTAGTCCATAGTCTCCTACTACAGATTCTATATATCCAATATCTACAGGTTCTCCTTTTATTGCTCTAACACATTTTGACTGACATTGTTTTGTATGAGGACATACTCTACCACAAATACTAGACAAAAATGATGTCTTAGAGAACTCTTTATATGCAAGTTCCATATTTCCTTCTTTTACATATTTTATACTTTGAGTAATATCATTAGATAACGGACATCCACTTTTACAATTCTTATTTACACATCCTAAGCAATAATCTACTTTTTCTTTTAAAATCATAATTCCACCTTACATCTTGATTATACTACATAGAAAGTAAAATTAAAAGAAAAAAATAACACATATAATATTTTGTCAAAATATTGTTTAATTATTTTTACTATGATATAATTTTTGTGAGGTGTTGTATATGAGAAAAAGATATTGGGCGTTAATTTTAATATCTTTAGCAATTATTATCTCACTATTTTTTATGATAAAATTAACAAATAGAAATAAAAAGCTAGGCTATATTTCAGATGATGCAAGACAAGTAAGCCTTCTTAAAGATATATATACAGAAATATTTAATGAAACATTGACTCAAAATGATGGTATCAAACCAGATAACACAGTACATGTAAACTTTGTCACATATAATCATTATGTAATTAGCCAAGAGAATACACTTAATGAATTCTTAGATAATTATGCTATAGAAAAGCCAGCAAAGCTATACACTATTAACAATCATTTTTATCTAAAAGATCAAAAACTTGGAATTGAAGTATCATATCAAAATGAAGATGGTACTAAACATATTACTGAAAGAATTTATAAACTAAAAGTTAATAAAAAAGAACAAAAAATTAATTACAAATTAATTGATACAAACGAAAAGGATATATAAATATAGATACACAAAAATAAAGGTAGTACTAAAAAGTACTACCTTGTTTTTATACTATTTGAAATATAAAGAATTTTAAATAATCTGTCTCATCTACATTTAATAATATTGGATGATCTGGTGCTTGTTGTCTTTTTTCTATTTGTCTAAGTCTAACTCCTGCCTCCATTGCTGCATCTTTTAACATTTCAATAAATTTTTCTTCATTCATAAAATGTGAACAAGATGCTGTAGCTAAGTATCCTCCACGAGGCAAAGCTTTCATTGCCCTATAATTTATTTGCTTATATCCACGTTTTGCATTTTCAATTGTTTTACGAGATTTAGTAAATGCAGGAGGATCTAGTATAATAAAATCATAATCCCCCGGTTTTATTGTTGGAAGTAAGTCAAAAACATCTGCAATTAAAAAGTCCATCTTATCTTCTAAATTATTTAACTTTGCATTTTCCTTTGCTTGGTTTATTGCAAGCTCTGAAACATCAACTGCAGTAACTCTTTGAGCTTGTCCTTTTGCAGCATTAAGTGCAAATGAACCAGTATGTGTAAAACAGTCTAAGACTTTCTTTCCTTGTGCTATTTTAGAAATTGCTAACCTATTATACTTTTGATCTAAGAAAAATCCTGTTTTTTGTCCATTTTCTACATCAACATTATATATAATTCCATTTTCTACAATTTGAGTTTTAGTATAATTTGGAATATCTACTCCATCAAGTTTGTAATATCCTTTATACTCTTCCATTCCTTCAAGTACTCGAATAGCTACATCATTTCTTTCATATAATCCAACTATTTCTTGTCCATCTTCTTTTAAAATTTTATATAATAGATTAAATATTATATCTTTTCGTTTCTCTATTCCTAAAGATAAAACTTGTGCAACTAAAATATCATTAAATCTATCTATAGTAAGTCCTGGAAACTCATCTGCCTCACCAAATATTATTCTACAACAAGAAATATCCTCACCCATTACAGTTTTTCTATAATTCCAAGCATATCTAAGTCTTCTTTCAAAAAAAGCCTCATCAAAAGTATCATTTGCATTTCTAGAGATTATCCTTACTCTGATTTTAGAATTGTCATTAATAAAGCCAGAACCTAGATATTTTCCTTTGAGAGATACAACATCTACTATATCCCCATTAGAGTATTCTCCTTCAACTGATACCACTTCATTGTCGTATACCCAAGGATGACCAACTTGTTGTTGCTTTTCACCCTTTTTATCTATAATTATTTTTGTATAAATTCTATCGTTTTTCATAATAAATCCTTTCAAATACGCATAAATTATACCATTTTCATTATAAATTGTAAAGAAAATGTTGTTTTTTTATGTAAAGTGTGTTATAATTATGGCTCAGGGGGTATATACATTATACGTTATCCATAATTGAGATAACGAAAGAAGAAATTTTTATTAAAGGAGGAATTGTATGTTTAGTGAAAATGTACAAAAAAACAAAGTTAACAACGTTGAGGAAGGGCAAAAAATGAGGAAAGTCAATTATATTGGCGTAACACGTGAGGGTATCGAAGGAACACCGAGATACAAAAATTTACTAGAAATTTTCGATTACTTCGAGGATATGCTAGATGAACCTCTATACTTTGATGTAAAAATCGATTATGTGGTTTTACATGCTATGTTTATAGCTGCAACACCTCTACATGAATTAGAGGATGATCCAAACTGCAAAATCGTGGATGTTGAATCAACTATCGAACAATTTGAGGTATTAGAACCAGTTAACTTCTTTAGATTACTAAATGATTTAAGTGTTCAAAACATTGCTTATAATTCAGAAGATATTTATGACAAATATCTAAGAAATATTAAAATTCTAAAGAGCTTAAACAAGTTCTACAATGAGTATAATGACATTTATGATGCTAATCTAAAATTTCACTATACTTCGCTATATTTGTTCGGAGTTTTAAGTGATAAAGATTTATCACATCCATCTTTGGACAATTTCTTTAAACATATACATGACGATAATCGTCAAACACGTCATTTCATTTGTAGAGTTTTAAATGAATTCTATAACGAAAAGAATAGACACAATGCAAGTGAAAGGACACAAAGTGAATACTGGTATAACATTTACCGTATTAATAAAATATTAGACGACATACTAAATGATAAACAAATAGATAAAAGTAAATCTATATCTATTGATTATTTAGCAGACTATGCTATGAAAAAAATAGCATAGAAAATATATAAGTGGAGAGTATAACTACTCTCCACTTTTTTATCTAATTATTGGATATTCTTCAGGTTCTTCTTTTACCTGTGTTTGTTGTTCTTTTTGCTTTGCATTTATATTTTTAAGTCTTAGCTCTTCTATATCTAAAACTTTTTCAAGTTCAAACATAGTAGAATCAAAAACACCTAAAGTATCAACATTATATACTCTTCCATATCTAAATCTACGTCTATCATCTGTAGAAAGAATAATATTTTTTTCGCTATCTTTAGAAATATACATACCACTAAAGTACTTTATTATTCCTTGCATAACAAGAACAGGTATAACTTCATCATTATATCTTTCATCCCATTCATTTCTTTCAGGGTATACAGGCTTTTGAATTTTTCTAAATATATTCATTCTAAAAGCTTCATAATCATTTTTATATCTTTCAAATAGACTATAAATTTCTTCAACTTTTCTTTTTACTCTATCATATGTTCTTTCTGGTTCTTCTCCATCTTCTGGAATAACACCACATCTTAGATACATAGCTCTCTCCTTTGGTTCCATATTTTTATCCCATCTAAGCATATCTAAGAAATTGATTTTTTTTCTATAAAAGCCTGCTTCAAGTCTATTTTTAATATCCTGAAAAGCTTTAAACTTCTTCTCATCTGAAGCATAATGAATTAAATTAGGATCAAAAACATATAGTTTTATTTCATTTTTTAATATATCATGCTCTATAGGATCTATTGATTCACTAACAGCAAATATATCTTCAAGAGTTATTACATCATTTATATCTTCTATTGAACAAATAACATTAGTAATACTTAAATTATTCAAATGCATAGCAATTTCTCTTGCCATCATTTGTCTTAAAACACTTGCAGGCATTAAAGAATTTTTAGTTGCATTATATACTCTAGCAATTACATCTTTTACTTGAGATGGTCTAACTTTTACTGTTGTTTGTTTTAATCTTGAATATATAATATATCTATATCCAGGATTATATCTGCCATCATCTAAAACTTCATCATTATTTGCTTTACCATCAGATAAGTCCATTCTATCATATTCATGATATTCATTATAATACTCTGCATATTTTGATGGTGGATTATACCACTTTATTGCATCTGCGTGTGGTTTAAGACCACCTGTTACATTAGTAATATCCTTTGCATCAACATATACATAATCACTACAATCATTAGTCATTGTTATATATTGTTCACCCATTTTACGATTCCTCCTAAAATAATTAAACTAATACATAAATAGAATATCACAAAACATAAAAAATTTTCAATAAAAAAAGCTAAAGATTAATTCTTTAGCTAAATTTTTTATATTTCATTATATACTTTTTCAACTTCTTTTTCATTTCTACAAATAATTACTTTATCTTTGTATTTTTCACAAATTTTATGATATCTTTCACGATGTTCTTTATTTCTTCCATCAATAAGTATCCACTTAATAAAGATAAAATCAAATTTTTCTGTATTTCCTGGTGCAACATCATCACGCGTTTTACCTAGATTTTCTTTATATCTTTTATACGCTCTTTTTAAGCACTCAAATCTTGGAAAATCTAAAAATATTATTTTATCTGCTTCCTCAACACGTCTATCTTGTTCAAGCTTAGAATAGTTACCATCAATTACCCACGACTCATTTTCTAAAAAATCTTCTACTATTTCTTTAGATTCATGTATATCTCTAATTTTCCAATTTTTTGTATAATTTACTTTGTCTAAGTGTAAAACAGGAATATCATATTTTTCTCCTATTCTACGTGCAAGTGTAGATTTTCCTGCACCTGTATATCCAAGAATTGCTATCTTCATTTACATCTCTCCTGACTATTTAATTATACCATATTTAAACAAAAATAGCAAAAAAGAGTACACAATTAAATGTGTACTCTAAATTTATTAATTCTTAGTCTTTA